>NZ_JACHIW010000001.1:0-1447500 GCF_014203395.1 Saccharopolyspora phatthalungensis | reverse complement strand
CGGCGCCGTGATCACTTGGCCGTTCGGTCCGCCCGATGTGCCGCAGCCGGTCATCAGTCCGGCGATCAGCAGGGCCCCGGACGCTTGGGCCGTCCGTAGGCCGAGCCACCGCAGTCGATGCGGGGTCACGGTGACCACCTCCCGTCCCCGTCCACACGGCGGGGTCGTCGGTAATTGTTCTTTTGTTCTCTAGACGTCCGGCTCTCGGGTGGGTTGCCTCCACCGTCGATTTTCCCCCGTTGGCAACCGCGTGACCTGCTCTGCTTCGCCTCTCGCGGTCGGCGCCTGCGACCAGCGGATCGAGTGAGTGCGAGCTGCGCCGAATAGGGCGCATTGTGATCGAATGTAAACTTGATGTAGCTAATTCGGCGCTTCCTTAATCGATTGCGGTCCACTCGGGTATCAACCAATCGGGTTATGATCTTGACCTGAACGGCGGGAGTGCTCGGTTGCTCGATTTCGATACTTTGGCACGAGCAGAAGGCCAAAGTCAGGGAGTTGATCATGGCCGAGCGAATTCCCGGCATCGACGTCGCGCGGTATCAGGGGGAGCCGGACTGGGGAGCGGTTCGCGGCGCCGGATACGTCTTCACCTACATCAAGGCAACCGAAGGCATCGGATACGTCAGCCCGGTGCTGGACGCCCAGCTGGCCGGCGCCCGCAACGCGGGAATGGTCACCGGGCTCTACCACTTCGCCCGCCCGGACACGAATTCCCCGCAGCAGGAAGCGGCCGATTTCGCCGCCCAGCTGGCGCGGCTGAACTCCGGCGCGGCCGGGAATCTGCCGCCGTGCCTGGACATGGAGACCGAGGCGCCGAACCTAGGCGCCTGGATCAAGGGATTCATCGACGCGCTTCGCGGGCACACCGGTCGGCACGAGGTGATGGTGTACGCCTCGGCGTCCTGGTTCCAGAGCAAGCTCGCGCCGGAGACCTGGGTCGACCCCGGGGTGTTCCTGTGGGTCGCGCACTACGGCCGCCCGCCCGGTGAACCCGGCTTCCTCACCGACCGGGTGGTGATGCACCAGCACGCCTCCGACGGGCAGGTTCCGGGGGTCGGCGGCGACACCGACCTCAACGTCTCGATGGTGCCGCTGGAAGTGCTCACCGGGACCGGTGCGCCGCCCCCGCCGCCGAAGGACGAGACCTACGTCGTGCAGCCCGGCGACATACTCTCCGAGATCGGGCAGCGGCTCGGCGTCGACTGGCACGAGATCGCACGGGTCAACGGCATTGCCGACCCCAACCTGATCTACGTCGGCCAGGTGCTGAAGATTCCGCGCTGACGTGCGGTGCGCGCCGGTACCGTTTCGAAGGGAGTGTTGCGGAAGCGGTGGTGTGCGCAAAACGTTACTGCCGGGTATGTCGTTAAGCCACGTTCGCGATCAGTACCGACTACCGTTTTTCGCGTGAACATCGCGCAAGGCGGAGGTGAACGCGATGGCGGGTACAGCGGAGCTGGTCCGAAGCCACTGGACGCGTGGTGAGCCGGGTCGTGCGGCTCCCCGGGAGCTCGTGGTCGCGCTCTACCGCTGGTGGGTGGCCGCGATGGCGTTCAAGATCGCGGGCGCCACGTGGGACATCTGCTGGCATTTCCGTTGGCTGCGCGACGACTTCGCGCCGCCGCACCTGATCAACACGGTCGGCACCGTGATCGTGATCGGCCTGGTGGTCTTCCACGCCTACACCGGGATCGGCGTGGATCGAGTCACGCTGCGCTGGATGCAGTGGGGCCTCGGCGTCTTCCTGATCGCCGCGCCGCTGGACGTGATCAACCACCGGATCAACGGGCTGGACATCACCGCGTGGAGCCCGTCGCACGCGCTGCTCTACTTCGGCACCGGGTTGATGAGCGTCGGCCTGATCCGGGGTTGGCAGCGTTACGGCGGCGGTGACCGGTACTTCTACCCGGTCACGTGTTTCCTGTGGTTCACGGTGCTGGACAACTTCCTGTTCCTGAACCAGCACCAGGAGTACGGCGTGCTCGGGCTGGCGGCTTGGGAGCGCGGGACGCCCTACGCCGAGGACAGCCTGCTGCAGTTCGCCGCCAACGACCTGGGGCGGCCGTTGGACTGGATCGCCGTCAAATCCTTCACGCTGCCGGTGCCGGACTGGGTTTATCCGACCTGGGCGACGATCACCGGACTGGGCACGCTGCTGCTGGCCCGGCGGCTGGTCGGGCGCCGGTGGACCGCGACGACCATCGCCGCCGGCTACCTGGTTTTCCGTTGCGTGGCTTGGGGATTGCTGGCGGCGGCCAATTTCCCGCTCTCGACCGTGCCGTTCTTCCTGCTCGGCGGGGCCGTGGCGATCGACCTCTCGTTCCGGTTGGCGCCGCGCATCCGGCCGCTGGCCGGGGCGGCGATCGTGACGGCCGTGACCTACGTGGGCTTGTGGGTGCAGCAGACCTACCTCGCCGCGCCGCCGGTCGACTACTGGTCGGCGCTGTACACCGTGGTGCTGGTCGCCGCGGTGTGGTCGGTCTTCTCGTATCTCCTCGACACCGAGCACGGTCTCCAGAGCTGGCAGCGGCTGGTTTCGTGCGGTCAGACGATGACCGGGGCGCGGGAGAGCACGACTCCCAAGCCGTAGGCGATACCCATCACGCCGACCTCGGCAGCGGCCCAGCCGATCAGCGCGGTGCGCTGGTGACGTGCGATGCGGGGCAGCAGGCGAAAGCGCAGCTGCGACGCCACCGCGCCCAGCGCCACCAGGCACCCGGTCTTGGCCAGGATGATCTGGCCGTAACCGGTGTTGATCAGGCCGGGCAGCCCGACGGTCGGCGTGATGATCAATTCCATCAGGCCGTTGAACAGTCCGGAGCTCCCCACCGCGAAGATGGCGATGGTGGCCAGCTTCGAGAAGCGCGGCAGGGCCTCGGCGAGCAACCCCCGGCGTGGCGCGACGAACAGTACGACGGCCGCCAGGCCACCGGTCCACATCGCGGCGGCGATCACGTGCAGCTCCATCGAGATCATGCTGAAGTCGTGGTATCGCCAGTCCGTCGCGTGTCCGGTCAGCGGTATCGGCAGCAGACCGAGCAGCGCGACGATGGTGCGCAGTTCCGCCGGGACTTTCTCGCCGAACCGGACCGCGAGCAGGCCCAGCACCGCGCATAGCAGCCCAGCACCGGCGCTGGCGAGCAGGCCGGGGCCGGCCGGAACGTTCGCAACGTAGTCGACCAACAGCCCGGTGGTCAGGCTGCGGCCCGGGCTCAGCTCCGCGGCGTGCAGCACCAGGGACAGCAGGGCGCTGAGCATCCAGACCAGCGCGGTGATCACGGTGATCCGCCGGGCCGGTGACAGTACCGGCTCGGTGCGCTTAGGCCGGTCGAAGCCCAGCAGCTTCGGCAGCAGACTCAGGCCGACGGTCGCCAGCGCCGCGAGATCGAGCAGGGCTCGCGTGGCGGGCAGCCCGAAGCGCACGAGCGGTGGCAGGTCTGGCAATCCCGGGATGGTGCCGACGGCCGTGTAGGCCGTGGCGGCCAGCGCGGTGAGCAGCGCACCGCCCACCAACGCCGCCACGACAGCGGCCTTCGCGCCGAACGCAGTACGCGCGTCGGCGCCGGTGGGATACGCCGCTTTCGCGGTCCCGCCGTGCTGGGAGACATCGAAGTCGGCAGCCACGACCGCATCGTCTCACTGAGACGAGCGGGCATCGCCGGTCGGTCCTGGAGAAATGCCGAATTTGATCACCGTTCGTGACGGAGTTGTTTCGGTGTGCAAGCCGCTTGCCGGGAGTGATGTCGTCGCGGTGTCGCATTGGTCACCGGTCGGCGCACCTGGAATGGTGATCTTCATTCTCCCGGCTTCCCTGCTGGCGCGGTGTTTTCGCCCGCGCATCGAAAATCCGTGTGTTTGTCGCCTTCGGTGCTGCCGTTCCGGCCCGGTCGAGTCGGGATGTGTTGCTGACAAAGTCCTCAGCGAACTTGTTCTACAGTCGTGCACGTGTATCCGGCGGACAGTGCAGAAGCGCACGTGGAGGGCGCGACCGGCGCGCCTCGATCACGCGCGGGTGCAACGATTCCGGAACCAGCGTGGTCCTTTCCGCTCGATTCGCCGGACCGTCGACTTTCGTTCACCGGATCGGTTCACGCGTATTCGTCTGTCGTTTCACAAGCCGCCGCAAATAGATGCTTTGCTGTATTGCCCGGCGGGCGGGTCAGGGTAGGCGTGCGGGTTACCCGGATGGCCGGGCAGGTCGGTGCCGTGCCGCGTTTCACCAGGCCCGGCAGGGTCGGCGGGATGTCCCCGCGTCGTTGTGCCCCAGCGGTCCAGCGGGCGCCCCGGGGTGCGAACTTGGCATGTCTCAGGGAAATTGGGGGTCCGGCCCCGGATGTGAGTCGGGCTCACGAGACGCGAGATTGAGCGGTGTGGACGGACAGCGGAGGCGGGAACCAGCGGGTTCGGAGCCCCAAACTGGTAGCAGGCCGAGGCGGCGGACGCCGCGAGGCTCGACAGCGGGACGTGTCATGGATCGCGCACTAGGGTGTTCGGTAGTCGGACATACCCGCAGCCTGGTGAAAGGGACTGACCCCGTCGTGCATCACCATCCGACCAAGGCCGCAGGGCGTGGTCCGCGATGACTGCGCTCGCGGTACTGCTCGCCGCGCTAGGGGCCTGCGGGTACGCAATGGGAGCGAGGCTGCAGCACGCCGCCGTGCACGACACGATGGACGGTCGCGGCCTGGGCCTGCGGCACCAGGCCCAGCTCGTCCGCAACCCCCGTTGGCTCGGGGGTTTGGCTGCGCTCGGTAGCGGCACGGTGCTGCACGCCTGCGCGCTGGGCCTCGCACCGCTGAGCGTGGTTCAGCCCGTCGGCGTGCTGGCGCTGCCGATCACCGTTCTGCTCAACCTGCGGCAGCAGGGCATCCACGCCCGAGACCTCAACCCCAGCGTTGCGCTGTCGGTGGTCGCGGCCACCGGCGGCGTCGCCTCCTTCGTGTTCCTCGCTGCCGGCAGCGCTACGGCCACCCCGGTCTCCGGCGACGACCAGTTGCTCGCCACGCAACTGGTGACCGGCGTGATCCTGGCGCTAGGTGTGCTGGCCGTGCTGACCCGGTCGAAGGCGCGCTGCGTCCTGTTCGCCGCCGGGTGCGCGGTGGCATACGGATATGTCTCGGTGCTGGTGCGGGCGGTGGCGCAGCAGCTGGGCACGATCGAGCTATTGGACATCAACCCGCTGCCGCTGCTCGGCATCGCCGTGGCGATGGTGGTGGGTGGTTGGCTGCTGCAGCACGGTTATGCCAGCGGTCCGGCGGACCTGGTGGTGGCCTGCCTGACCGTGATCGACCCGCTGGTGGCGGTCGGGTTGGGTATCGGGCTGCTCGGCGAGGCCGACCGCGTCAGCACCGGGACGGCCGTCGGCGAGGTGCTGTGCGCCGCGGTGGCCTGCGCGGGTGTGTTCGCGCTGGCCCGCTACCACCCCGACACCCAGGAACGTCGCGTACCCGTCACCGCAACCACCATGACCTCTGCGACCACCGACACCTCTGGGATCACCGCGACCACTGCTACCGGCAGCAGTGATCTTGCCGGGCCGAGTTCGACAGATCGTCCTGACGGGAGTTCCACTTGACTTCGCAACCGTTCAGCAGGCGCCCCCTGCGGATCGTGGTCGGCGCGACCACCTACCCGCCCGACGTGAACGGGGCGGCGAACTTCGGCCACCGCTTGGCTACCGGGCTGTCCGAGCGCGGCCACGACGTGCACGTCGTCTGCCACTCGACGGACCGCCAGGCGCGCATCGAGGTCGAGGACGGCGTGACGGTGCACCGCGTCCCTTCCTATGGCTCGCCGTTCCACCCGTCGATCCGCGGGATCCTGCCGTGGCAGGCCGCGCAGGCGGACCGCCTGGTGGCCGAGATCCAGCCCGACGTCGTGCACGTGCAGTCGCACTTCTTCATCTGTCGCGGCCTGATCAACGCGGCGCGCCGCCGGAATATCGGGCTGGTGGCCACCAACCACTTCATGCCGGAGAACATCTTCGGCTACTTCAAGGTGCCGCGGTTCCTGCAGCACGCGGCGGGCCGAGTGCTGTGGCGCAACCTGGTCAAGCACTACCGCGAGGCGCAGCTGGTCACCGCGCCGACCCCACGGGCCGTCCAACTGTTGCAGGACAACGGGTTCCTCGACCTGGCGCTGCCGGTTTCCTGCGGCATCGACGTCGAGCGGTACCGGCGGCGCGCCCGGCGTTACCGCAAGCAGCACCCCGATCCGGCCACCCGCACCGTGCTGTTCGTCGGGCGGCTCGACGAAGAGAAGCACATCGACGACCTGCTGCGGGCCATGGCGCTGCTGCGCACCGAGGCGCCGACCCGGTTGGAGATCGTCGGCGACGGCAGCAAGCGGGCCGCCTACGAACACCTCGCCGCGCAACTCGGCATCGCCGACCGGGTCCACTTCCACGGGTACCTCAGCGACGACGAGGTGCTGGAGGCCTACGCCCGCGCGGACCTGTTCTGCATGCCCAGCATCGCGGAGCTGCAGAGTCTCGCGACGATGGAAGCCATGTCGGCGGGTACGCCGGTGGTGCTCGCCAACGCCATGGCACTGCCGCACCTCGTGCAGCCGGGCCAGAACGGCTGGCTGTTCCCGCCGCGAGACGTGCACGCCCTGGCCAGCGCCATCGACGACGTGATCGGCGATCGCGCGACGATCGACCGGATGGGCGCGGCCAGCGAGCGGCTGGTGTCCCGGCACGACATCGGCGAGATCCTGGGCCGGTTCGAGGCGATCTACCACCACGTGACGGATCCGGAAAGCACCGTCGAGCTCGACGAGATCCGCACCGAGCTGGCGAGCTGACCCGCCATGACCACCCGGGAACTCCACCCAGCGGAGCGGGTGGAGCGCGTCAGCGGCGCCGAAGTGCATTACTGGGTCTACCGCGAAGACCTCGCCGAGACCGGTGACCCGGCCGCGGCGGCGGGTTCGCTTCGCCATGTCCTGCCGGTCGGTTCGATCGTGCCGGTGGGAGCAGCCGCGCCCGCGGACCCGGCCGCGCAGGTCGACCGATGTGCGCCGGCCGACACGGTGCTGATGGTGCACGGCCTGCGTGGCACCCACCATGGCCTGGAGCTCGTCGCGGCGGGCCTGCCCGACCAGCACGTCGTCATCCCGGACCTGCCCGGGTTCGGGGACTCCGGGCCGATGACCGAGCGGCGGCACGATGTCGCCGGCTACGCGCACGTCATCACCGAACTGATCGAGCGGCTCGGCGGGCGCACCCGGCCGATCGTGCTGCTCGGGCACTCCTTCGGTTCGATCGTGGCCGCGCGCGTCGCCTCCGCCAACCCTGAACTCGTCCGCCGCCTGGTGCTGATCAACGCCATCGCGACACCCGCCCTGCGCGGACCGCACGTGGTGCTGTCCGGGCTGACCTCCGCCTACTACACGCTGGGCAAGCGGCTGCCGCTGCGGGCCGGGCACTCGCTGCTCAGTAACCGGTGGGTGGTGCTTGCGGCGAGCCGGGCGATGACGCGCACAAAGGACAAGCGGCTGCGCGGTTTCATCGACGAGAGCCACCTGCGGTATTTCAGCCGCTTCCATAGCCCGGCCCTGCTCAGCGAGACCTTCGAGGCGTCGGTGACGCACACCGTGGCGGACCATGCCGATGCCCTGCGGATGCCCACCCTGCTGATCGCGGGGGAGTCCGACGAGATCGCGCCGTTGGCGGGCCAGCGCGCGCTGGCGGCTCGGCTCGCCGACGCCGAACTCGTGGTGATCCCGGACGTCGGTCACCTGGTTCACTACGAAACACCGGGGCCGGCGGCCGAAGCGATCCAACGGTTTCTTGGAGCGCCATGAACGGCCCTGGGAGGGAAGGCAGCATGGCCGCCGACCGGCGTTCGAGCGAGTCCGGGGCGATGAACGTCGTCGTCGACGCGCGCTGGACGCGGACCGATCAGCACGACGGGATCAGTCGCTACGGCGCCAGCTTGATCGAAGCATTGCACCACCTCCATCCGGTGACGATGTTGATCCATGACGAGCGGCAGCTGCGGCTACTGCCGTCCGGTATTGCGCATCTGAAGGTCAATAGCCCGTTCTCGCCGCGGGAGCTCTGGCTGTCGCGCACGCTGAACCGGCTCGGCGCGGATGTCGTGTTCAGCCCGTTGCAGGTGATCGGCGGATTCCGGCGCGACTACCGGCTCATCCTCACGCTGCACGACCTGATCTACTACCGGCATCCGCAGCCGCCGGGATTCCTGCCGCTGCCGGTGCGCGCCGCCTGGCGCCTCTACCACCGAGCGTTCTGGCCGCAGCGAGTGATGCTCAACCGGGCGGATGCGGTGGTCACGGTCAGCGACACGACCCGCAAGCTCATCGCGGAGCACCGACTCACCCGGCGTCCGGTGACCGTGGTCCACAATGCGCCGTCCCCGCCCCCGGACGATTGCGCGGCGGGCAGGGCCGCCGAGTCCGGTGTCGATGCCGGTCCGGCCCGGGAACCGGCGGGTGGGCCGCGTGAGCTGGTGTACATGGGTTCGTTCATGCCGTACAAGAACGTGGAGACGTTGCTCGCGGGCATGGCGCTCCTTCCGGATTATCGTTTGCACCTGGTCAGTCGGATCGCGCCGGCGCGCGAAGCGGAATTGCGTGCGCAGCTGCCTCCAAACGTCGATGTCGTGTTCTGGCGGGGGATCAGTGAAGGCGACTACCAGCGGCTGCTCGGCCGGGCGAGCGCACTGGTCACCGCTTCTCGGGACGAGGGTTTCGGGCTGCCGATCATCGAGGCGATGAACGCGGGGACGCCGGTGGTCTGCAGCGATCTGGAGATCTTCCACGAGGTGACCGGGGGACACGCGAGGTTCTTCGATCCGGGGTCGTCGAAGGATTTCGCCACCGCGGTGCGCGCCGTGGAGGATGCCCGAGCACGGGCCGATCTGGTCGCCGCGGCTCGCGGTCAGGCGGCGAAGTTCACCTGGGCCAACTCCGCCGAACGACTGCTGGAGCTGATGCGGGACCTGGTCCGCGCACCGGTCAGTGCGACCAGATCTTGATGGCCCGCGCCACGAATGTCGCTTGTGGAGCTTGCGAACCCGTTGGGTACGTGGCGAATTCCGCTTCGGTGTCGCAGTTGGGGTCCTGGTAGACCGTCACGGGATGGCCGGTGTTGTTCACGAAGGACTGGGCGTCTATCCCTTGCTGGAGTCGGACGCACTGCTCCATCGCGGTCGCCTGGACGCCGAGCGCATGTACCTTCCCGGCGAAATTCGCCGCTGGCCAACTACAGAAAGACCCTGCGGGACAAGGAGTTCCGGGCGGATCGGCATGCGCGACACCGGCGCCGACCAGGATGGTGGCGAAGGTGAGCACCGCGGCGAGAAGCATCCGCCAGACCCCGTCCCGCGTAGCCTGCCGCCAGCCGGGCGGTCGGGTGACGACCTGGTTCAATGCGGTGGAAGAAGCATACTTAAACATGCGAAAAATCCCTTCGTGAGTGGAAAATCAGTGGAAGGAGTCCGGAATCGGCTCGCTGAAAACAAGATTCCCGAAGCCCGGATCGGAATGCCAGCGAATTGAGTGGATACACCCCGACCGGGTGGATTTCGGCTGCCTGGGGACCGTTGCGGCGCCGCCGCGGATCGCCCGCCCGACCTGCCATAGTGCCCTCGGCTGCGGTATACAGGCCTCGGTTACCCCTCGGTAGTACGGAGGTCGGCAATGGCACTGGACGCTGATGTCATCGTGGTGGGTGCCGGACTGGCCGGCCTGGTCGCCGCCGCCGAGCTGGCCGACGCCGGCCGCCGGGTGGCGCTTTTGGACCAGGAACCCGAGGCGTCCCTGGGCGGTCAGGCGCACTGGTCGTTCGGCGGCCTGTTCCTGGTGGATTCCCCGGAACAGCGCCGGTTGGGTGTCCGGGACTCACGCGAGCTCGCCCTCCAGGACTGGCTCGGCTCCGCCGGATTCGACCGCCCCGAGGACCACTGGCCCCGGCAATGGGCGGCGGCCTACGTGGACTTCGCCGCCGGGGAGAAGCGGGCCTGGCTGGCCGCGCAGGGCGTGCGGTTCTTCCCGCTGGTGCAGTGGGCCGAGCGGGGTGGCTACCTGGCCACCGGGCACGGCAACTCCGTGCCGCGGTTCCACATCACCTGGGGCACCGGCCCCGGAGTGCTCGCACCGTTCATCCGCCGGGTGCGGGAGGCCGCCGAGCGCGGCCTGGTGTCGTTGCGCTTCAGGCACCGCGTCAGCGAGCTGATCATCAGCGGCGGCGCGGTGGCCGGCGTGCGCGGCGAGGTGCTCGCGCCGAGCCCGGTGGAACGCGGACAACCGAGTTCCCGCGAGGTAGCAGGGGATTTCGAGCTGCACGCGCAATCCGTGGTCGTCGCATCCGGTGGCATCGGCGGCAATTTCGACCTGGTGCGGCGGAATTGGCCGGCGCGCTACGGCACGCCGCCGAAGGAGATGATCGCCGGGGTACCCGACTATGTGGACGGACGGCTGCTCGACGTGGTGGCCCGCAGCGGCGGGCGCCTCATCAACCCGGACCGGATGTGGCACTACACCGAGGGAGTCCGCAACTACGCGCCGATCTGGAGTAAGCACGGCATCCGGATCCTGCCCGGCCCGTCGTCGCTGTGGCTCGACGCTCAGGGCCGTCGGCTGCCCGCGCCGCTGTTCCCGGGCTTCGACACTCTCGGCACGATGGAGCACATCGCGAGAAGCGGCCACGACTACACGTGGTTCGTGCTCAACCGGCGCATCATCAGCCGAGAATTCGCGCTGTCCGGCTCCGAGCAGAACCCCGACCTGACCGACCGGAGCCTCCGCAAGCTGCTGCAGCGCGGTGGCGGCGGCACGCCCGGACCGGTCGCCGAGTTCGTCCGCCGCGGTCCGGACTTCGTCGTCCGGCGCACCGTGCCGGAGCTGGCACGCGGCATGAACGACCTGGTCGGCGAGCCGCTGATCGATGCGGTCGCGCTGGCACGGGAGATCGGCGCCCGCGACCTTCAGGTGGCCTCGGCACTGGGCAAGGACCAGCAGATCATCGCCATCCGCGCGGCCCGCCGTTACCTGGTCGACCGGATGATCCGGGTCGCCGAGCCGCACCGGCTGCTTGACCCGGCCGCCGGGCCGCTGATCGCGGTGCGGCTGTCCATCCTGACCCGCAAGACGCTAGGCGGGCTGGAGACCGACCTGGCCGGCCGGGTCCTGCGGGATTCGGGCGAGCCGCTGCCCGGGCTCTACGCGGCAGGCGAGGTCGCGGGTTTCGGCGGCGGCGGGATGCACGGCTACCGGGCTCTGGAGGGGACTTTCCTCGGCGGCTGTCTGTTTTCCGGCAGGCAGGCCGGGCGCGCGGCCGCCGCCGCGCTGGGATAGCCCGCCGAACCTGCGGGATCATCGGGGCACGCAGGCTCGGCTTATGAGCGACCTGACCGAGCCGAGCCGGTGGATGCTGCGGATAGGGCGGGATGAGCTGCGGAAATGGCAGCGGCCTGAGGTCGTCGTCAACGACTTCCAGATCGCACCTTCGTTCATCGTCGGCATCCTGATCTTCTGCCACGAGTCCACGGCGACGGCGGGCACTTGGGCAGCCGCGCGCTGATGATCCGGCCGGCGATCAGGCTTGCCGGGCACGTGCCGCTGCGGCGGTTGCGGCCGGTCGGTTTCCGGTTGATCGGACCGGGATTTCTGCCCCGGCGATTTCGCGGCCGAATGCGGCGTGATCAGATGTAGCAACCGCTGACGAATCCGCCGATGCGCGTGCGGCGATTCGTGACGTCCAGCCATTCCGAATTCGCCGATCCGTCCGGGCAGCGTACGGTTTCCCCGTTGACCTTCCGGTGGATGGTGGCGTTGTCTCCGGGATTTCCCGCACCGCGTGCGGGCGCGCCGGTATTGGGCGCCGAGCGGATCCGCACACCGGGCACTCGGAAGTCGCCGGCCCGGTCGTGTGCGGCCTTGTTGACCAGTTCAACCAGGCCGTTCTTGAGTTCGACCGCGATGGTGGCGGCCTGGGTGCCCAGCCCGGAAACGGGCAGGACGGCGGCGGTGACGGTAGCGAGCAGTGCATTACGAACCGTTCGCATGGAATACCCCCCGATTCGCCCGCCGGATCGCTTTGCATTGCCCCCAGCTATTGCCGAAGCGTCTCTTTGTCGGGCAGCTTCCAGTTTATGGAGAATTGGGGTCGATCGGCAGTATCCGATTGGGTAGAGCGCAATTGTGCGCGACGGCGCAACTGCCGGTGACTCGCGGCGATCGGGCCGGGCCGGCTAACTCCACCGACGGGTCGGCGGCGGTGGCGCGTCGATGCGGTGTGTGCCGACGAAGACGGCCCCGGGACGCCAACGTCCCGGCACGGGCCGCGCCGCGTTTTCATGTTTCGGTGAGCGGTGGAGCCGCGCCCCGCGTGGCCCGCTACGCGGCGAACGCGCCTGGCAGTCCGTGCTTCAGCCGGCGCGGGAGCCCAGGCCGGTGAGGGAACGGACCTCCATCTCGGCCTGCCGCTCCTCGTCGACCGCGTCCTTGCCGAGGAAAGTGCCGATGAAACCGCAGATGAACGAGATGGGGATCGACACGATGCCCGGGTTCTTCAGCGGGAAGAACGCGAAATCCACGGTCGAGACGATCGAGTCCGGCGAGCCGGACACCACCGGGGAGAAGATCACCAGCAGCAGGCAGGAAACGAGCCCGCTGTAGATGCCCCACAGCGTCCCGGTGGTGTTGAACCGCCTCCAGAACAGCGAGTACAGCAGCGTGGACAGGTTCGCCGATGCCGCGAACGCGAACGCCAGGCCGACCAGGAACGCGATGTTCTGCCCGATCACCAGGATGCCGCCGAGGATCGAGGCCACGCCGATGACCAGTGCGGTCACCCGGGCCACCTTCACCACCGAGTCGGAGTCGATGTCGCCGCGTCGGATCACGTTCGCGTAGATGTCGTGCGCGAACGACGCCGACGCGGTCAGCGTCAGCCCCGCCACCACCGCCAGGATCGTGGCGAAGGCGACCGCCGAGATGACGCCCAGCAGCACCGTGCCGCCGATCCGGTAGGCCAGCAGTGGAGCCGCGGAGTTCTCCGCGCCCGGTGCGTCCAGGATCGCGTCGGTGCCCACCAGCGCGCCCGCACCGAAGCCGATGACCAGCGTGCAGATGTAGAACGTCGCCATCGTCCAGGTCGCCCAGACCACCGAGCGGCGGGCCTCGCGGGCGTTGGGCACCGTGTAGAACCGCATCAGCACGTGTGGCAGGCCGCCGACGCCGAGCACCAGCGCCAGCGACAGCGACACGAAGTCCAGTTTGGTCAGTTCGGACTTCCCGTACTGCACGCCGGGCGCGAAGATGGCGCGGCCATGCGGGTTGTTCTCCGCGGCCTGCTGCAAGAGGCTCGTGAAGCTGTAGCCGAACTTGCCGAACAGGAAGATCGTGATCAGCGCGACGCACAGCAGCAGCATGGTGGCCTTGATGATCTGCACCCAGGTGGTGCCCTTCATGCCGCCCACCAGCACGTAGATCATCATGATCGCGCCGACCGCGGCGATCACCAGGGCCTGGCCGAACCGGCCGTGGATGTTGAGCAGCAGCGCCACCAGACCGCCGGCACCGGCGATCTGGGCCACCATGTAGATGATCGTGATGGCCAGTGTCGAGGAGGCGGCCGCGGCCCGCACCGGACCCTGGCGCATCCGGAAGCTGAGCACATCGCCCATGGTGAAGCGGCCGGTGTTGCGGGTGCGCTCTGCGATCAACAGCAGGTTGACCAGCCAGGCGACCAGGAAGCCGATGGAGTACAGGAAGCCGTCATAGCCGTAGATCGCGATCGCCCCGGCGATGCCCAGGAAGGACGCGGCGGACAGGTAGTCACCGGAGAGCGCGATGCCGTTCTGCACGCCGCTGAACGAGCTGCCCGCGACGAAGTAGTCGCTGGAGGTGCCCCGGTTGCTCACCCGGTACACGATGAACAGCGTGATCAGCACGAACACCGCGAACACGCTGGTGTTGATGATCGCGTTGCCGGCCGGGATCAGCTGCGGTTCGTTCATCGGTCGTACTCTCCCGCGTCCTCTCGGATCCGGTCGACCTGGGGGTCTATGCGTCGCCGGGCGAACCGGGTGTACAGCGTGGTCAGGCCCACCGTGGTGACGAACTGACCGACGCCCATGACCAGCCCGACGTTGATCTCGCCGATCAGCGGCTGCGCCATGAATTCCTGGGCGTAGGCGGCGACCGCCACGTAGCCGATGTACCAGATCAGGAAAAACGCCGTGGCGGGAAAAACGAACCATTTCAGTTGGCGGCGCAGTGCGCGGAATTCCGCACTCTGCTGGATAGCGGTGAAATCGGGGCGTTCGTTAGTCGCACGAACGGCGCTCTTGTTGATTCCGCCGAAGGCCGCAGCTGGATTTCCGGGCTGGTCGCGGGGGCTGCCGCGCAGCGCCGATTGCGGTGCGTTGCTCATGGATCCTTCCTGGAACATCGCGGTTGGCCCGTTTGGCCGATGCCTGGCGGCGGCGGGGAATTCTAACCACTGCACGCGCCGAATCAACAGTGTGGTGATCGCCACCGGGGTGCGGATTCCGGGGTGCCGGACGGCGCCCGCCGCCACCCGTCGAGAAGGCTGGAGGGGCGGCGATCGACGCTTGGTTACTGTCCGGTATTGCCAGGTCAGCGGTCGGCTTGCGGGTGATGATCTTGCTGACCTGGTCTTTTGTTGAGTTTGTGACCAAAGTGGATTATCTATCGCTAGGCTGAAAGGGTGAAAACGGCGCGGCGGGCGGCGGTCCTGTTTGGCCACAGGGGGTGACTGGCGCCGTTTGTCGTAGGTGAATGCCAAAAAGCCCCCGGTGCTATCCGGGCTTCCGGGGCATATAGTGCTGAGGCACTGAAAGACAGTCGCGCGATCGGGAAAGGTCACGGTTCGGTACCAGTGTCCGAAATGCGCCAACCGGAGACGCCTGCGGTGACGTTGGGTGGCGTTCGAACCCCAGCGGTCCGGTTCAGTGCGGTAAGGAGCTCCCGGTCGTTGGGTGGTACACGACCACGGCTGGATTTCATCCTCGACAGCCCCAAGACGACGATTGCGGGACCTCACGCATGCGCCGTTCTCCAACGCATTGTTCGCCCGAGAGGATGCCGACCGTGACTGACCAGCGAGGAGACCCGAACTTGCAGCCGGGAGGGCGCTCGTGAGCGCGGGCGGCTTCGGGCGCGCTCGCGACGCCCTGGTGCAGTGGCGCAACTGGTCGCTCCCGACCAAGCTGGCCGCGGTCGTGCTGGTGCCGGTGATCTTCGCGATCACCCTCGGTGTCGGGCAGATCCGGTGGCAGGTCGAGCAGGCCGCCGAGTACGACCGGGTCGCGCAGGTGGTCGACGCCGTCGACCGGATCGAGCCGCTGATCGCCGGCGTCCAGCACGAGCGGGCCCGCTCGGTGGAGTTCCTGGCCGGCGACCGCGGCCTCGACGCGGTCGACGAGCAGGTGACCGCGGTGGACCGGGCGGCCGCCGACCTCGAAGGGATCTTCGCCTCGACCGACGCCTACGCCGGGGTCGTTTCCGATCGTTACCGCGAGCTGCGGCCGGGGTTGGACGGTCTCGCGCAGCTTCGCCAGCAGGTGCGCGACCGCCGGATCAGCCCCGAGCGGGCGATCGACGCCTACACCCGCGTGATCAACTCGGTGCTCGCCCTGGACCGCGCGCTGACCAGCAGCGTCGCCGACCGCAGTCTGGCCCCCACGGCGACCGCACTGCAGGACATGCTGGGGCTGACCGAGGAGGTGCGGCTGCAGCAGGCCTGGGTGCTGACCGGGCTGAGCGACGGCAGCCTCAGTTCCGTCGCGATGGAAAACCTGAACGGCTCGCGGGCCCGCCTGCTCAGCAAGATCGGTGATGCTCGGTCCACCGTTGCCGCGTACTGGCAGCAGCGGCTGGACCGGACGATGGTTGCTCCGGAGATCAGGAACCGCAACCAGATGCTCGACACGATCATGGCCGAGAGCACCGACAACCGTTACACCGGCGAGTATTCGGTGCGGCGCGAGGACTGGAACTCCGGTACCGACCGCGCGGTCGCATTGATCGACCAAGGGCACGACGACCTCGCCGCCGACGTGCGGTCCACCGCCGCGCGGCTGGAAGACGAGGCCAGCAACGTCGCCGGTTGGGACTCGGTGCTGCTGCTGTCCGCGCTGATCGTCGCCGCCGCGATCATCATCGCGATCGCCCGGCAGCTGCTCGGCTCCTTGCGAGACCTGCGCAGCAGCGCGCTGGACGCCGCCGAGTACGAACTCCCGGCGGCCGTGGCCAGCGTCCGGCAGGGCAACACCGCCGACGCGGTCGTGGAGCCGTTCCCGGTGGACACCACGGACGAGGTGGGGCAGCTGGCCCGTGCCTTCGACGAGGTGAACCAGCAGGCGTTGCGGCTGGCGGTGGAGCAGGCGGACCTGCGTCGCGGCTACAGCGACGTGTTCGTCAGCATTTCCCGGCGCAGCCAGAGCCTGCTGGAACGGCAGTTGCGGCTGTTCGAGCAGCTGGAGCAGGACGAGGAGGACCCGGACCAGCTCGCGCGGTTGTTCCAGCTGGACCACCTGGCGACCCGGATGCGGCGCAACAACGAGAACCTGATGGTCCTCTCCGGCAGCGACCTGGCGCGGCGCTTCACCCAGCCCACCGACCTCGCGGACGTGCTGCGCGCCGCGGTGTCCGAGATCGAGCAGTACCCGCGGGTCGTGGTGCAGCCGCCGCCGACGGTGAAATTGCGCGGGCACACCGCCAGCGACCTGGTGCGGCTTGTCGCCGAGTTGTTGGACAACGCGGCGAATTTCTCTGCCCCGGACACCACCGTCACGGTGTCCAGCTACCAGTCCGGCGATGGCACCGTGGTGATCGACGTGCTGGACCAGGGCATCGGCATGGGGGACCAGGAACTCGCCCGCGCAAACGAACAACTGGCCCAGGTGGACGAGGACGACCTGGCCAGCTCGCGCCGCATGGGGCTGTTCGTCGCTGGCCGCTTAGCGGTGCGCCACGGCGTAGGTGTCGAGCTGCACGGCGGGCCGGACGTCGAGGGCGTGCGGGCGACGGTGATGATCCCGGTCGAGCACGCAGTCCAGTCGGAGTCCGGGACGGTGTTGCGGCCGTCGTCGACGCAGGCAAGCCAGCGCAACGGGCACGTGCACACCGACCTGGCGACTTCCAGGCCGCTACCACACCGTGGCGAGCAGCCTGCTGCGGCGCAGGAGAGCATGCCCTGGCAGGAGCCGACCCCGGCGAACCTCTTCGAGCCCGGTAGCGCCGAGCGGGAGGACTCGCCGACGGAGCACCTGTTTGACGCGCCGCTCGGCATCCCGCAGCAGCCGCGCACGGCGCCCGCGGACTTCGGCGTCGACTGGCCGGGTGCCGAACCGCCTGCGGAACGACCGGCGGCGGCGTCGCCGATCTTCAACGAGGTCTCCACCCAGTGGTTCCAGCCGGCCAGCGCGAACCCGTATCTGCATTCGCGGGCCGACACCGGCGAATTCGGCTGGCCCGGCACGGAAAGCGACCCGGCCGGGGAGGCGGGACCGCCGCAGCGTTCGGACTTCCTGCCGGGCGACCCGCAGGAGGGGGCAGCGCTCACCTCGTCCGGGCTGCCGCAGCGGGTGCCGCGCGGGAACCAAGCGGCGGAACCGGCGGCCGGCGCACCCGCCCGCAGCCCGGAGGACATCAGCCGGAGCCTCGCCCAAAACGGCGTCCAGTTCGGCCGGTCGGTCGATGCGTCGGCGGAGACCCCGGCGGAACCAACCGGCGCGGGCTCGTGGATGCAGGAATCCGCCGGGCAGGACCCGTGGCCATCGGAACCGGCCGGATCGGACGGCTGGAGCTCGGAGCCCGCAACGTCGCAGTCGTGGATCGCGGAGACTTCCGACGCGGATTCCTGGACTTTCGCCGCGGACAGGGCGCGCGAGGCGGCCGAGGCCGCGGCGAACCCGCAGTCGGCGACGTTCACCCAGGCCGGTTTGCCGCGCCGAACCCCCAAAGCGCACCTGGTCCCGGGCAGCGTGGCGAACTCCGAGTCACGGGAATCCAAGCGGTTCCAGCGGGACGCGGACCAACTGCGCGGGCGGCTGGCAGACTTCCAAAGCGGTATCAGTCGCGGTCGGCATCGAGCAACCGACGAGGACTGACATGAAGGCTGCCGCGCGAAGGCGTGATCACCTCGGCGACGAACAGGAGGTTGCATGACTGCTCAGGAGACGATTTCCCGCAGGTTCGGCTGGTTGATCACGGACTTCACCGAGCGCGTGGCCGGTGTGGCACACGCGATCGTGGTGTCCGCCGATGGCTTGGTGCTGACCGCGTCGGCGACCCTGCCCAGGGACCGGGCCGACCAGCTGGCCGCGGTCGCCTCGGGGCTGCTGAGCCTTACCCAGGGCTCGGCGAAGTGCTTCGAGGCCGGGCGCGTAGTCCAGACCATCGTGGAGATGGAACGCGGCACGCTGCTGCAGATGGGCATCAGCGATGGCTCCTGCCTGACCGTGCTCGCCGCCCCGCAGTGCGACATGGGGCTGATCGCCTACGAGATGACCATGCTCGTGGAGCGCGTCGGCCAGATGCTTACACCGGAGATTCGGTCGCAGTTGCAGGGAACGTCGAACGCGTTCACCGGCCAACTGGTGTGAGGATGCGATGAGTAGACGCTCGGATAACCCACGTCAGGGCCGAAGACGGGACAACTCCGGAGACGACAGCTTCGCCGAGGTCGTCCACGGGTTCGCCTTCGGCAGCGGGCGCAAGCGCAAGCGCGAGCTTTACGAAGAGCTGGACGAGCCGCCGCCGGAGGAATACCCCGAGCACGACGACGAACGGTTCGACGAGCAGTACGAGGAGTACGAGGAGTCCTATTCGGACGACCACGTCGAGTCGGCGGAACCGGACGCACCGGCGGCGTCCAGCATCCGGTCCTACACCTGGACCGGCGGGCGCACCAGGTCGAACTACCAGCTGGAGCTGGAAACCCTGGTTTCCACCGGCGAGGTGTACCGGCCCGGCGCGCCGATCCGGCTGGAGCACCAGTCGATCGCCGAGCTGTGCCAACATCCCAGATCGGTCGCGGAAGTGGGGGCGCTGCTGTCAGTGCCGATCGGAGTGGCCCGGGTGTTGTTGGCCGACATGGCCGAACTGGGGTTGATCACCGTGCACCAGACGGTGAGCGAAAGCGGCAGCGCACCACACATGGTGTTGATGGAAAGGGTTTTGAGTGGACTCCGTCGGCTATAGCGCGCCCCAGCTCGGCTCCGTGCAGCCGCAGACCCTCAACCGGGGCGGCACCACGTCCACCTCGGCGAAGATCGTGGTCGCGGGCGGGTTCGGGGTCGGGAAGACGACGTTCGTCGGGTCGGTGTCGGAGATCGTGCCGTTGACCACCGAGGCGGTGATGACGGAGGCCAGCCGAGGCGTCGACGACCTGGGTGCGACGCCGAACAAGACCACCACCACGGTCGCGATGGACTTCGGCCGGATCTCGCTGGCCTCCGATCTGATCCTGTACCTGTTCGGCACGCCCGGCCAGCAGCGGTTCTGGTTCATGTGGGACGACCTGGTGCGGGGCGCCATCGGCGCGGTCGTGCTGGTGGACACCCGGCGGTTGGCGGACTCGTTCTCCGCGATCGACTTCTTCGAGGACCGCGGGCTGCCCTATCTGGTCGGGGTGAACTGTTTCGACGGTCAGATGCTGCATTCGATCGATCAGGTCCGCGAGGCGATGGCGATCGGCCCCAACGTGCCGATCGGGCCGTGCGACGCCCGCGACCGGGAATCGACGAAGCGCACCCTGATCGCGCTGGTAGAGCACGCCATGCGGCACTGGACGACTCGCCCGCACGGCTGAGCTGGGGCCGCTGCGCGTGGCGGTGCGGGCGACCTCGGCTGTCGTTTCGCTGCGGGATCCCCGATCTGCGCCCGGTGCGCAAATCGGGGTTGTCCGCGCGCGAGACGACGGCTGAGAACTCGCGGTGGTGCCCGTGACCGGACTGGGTATGGAGTCGCGGGTGGTCGATTGACCGTAGCGTCAATTGAAACCGGATCAATGGAGACCGGGTCAATGGAGACTGGGTCGATTGAGACCGGGTCAATTGAACCGTGTCATTTGAGACTGGGTCAGTTGAAATCGGGGGTTCACGGGGTCACGGCTTGCGGGCCACACCGCCGAGGAGGTTGTACTCGCCGTCGGACGGCTCGGCGAGACGCGGACCGTCTGGCCACCAGTCGAACAGGTACGTCAGGCCGGGCTCGACCATCTCCAGACCCTGGAACAACGCCTGGATCTCGTCCCGCTTGCGGTAGTAGCAACTGCCCATCATCGCGTTGAACCGGGCTTGCGACTCCACCGCGAGCCTGGCTCGCGAGCTGCCGTCGTCGGGGTTGTGCAGGTGCGAGATCGCGAGGTAGGAGCCGGCGGCCAGGGCATCGACGTAGGTCGACATGATCCCCAACGGGTCCTCGTCGTTGGGGACGTGGTGCAGGGTGTTGCACTGGATCAGCGCCACCGGCTGGCTCAGGTCCAGGTACTTGGTCACCACCGGGTTCGTCAGGATCTCCGCCGGATTGCGCAGGTCCGCGACCACGAAGTGGGTGTTCTCGTTCTCCTCCAGCAGCGCGCGGCCGTGCGCCGCTACCGACGGGTCGTTGTCGACGTAGACGACCCGGGCCTCGGCGTTGATCCGCTGCGCCGCCTGGTGCGTGTTCTCCGCGGTGGGCAGCCCGGAACCCAGGTCGAGGAACTGCGAGATGCCCGCCTGCCCGGCCAGGAAGCGGACCACGCGGATCAGCCATCCCCGGCACTGCCTGCCGACCTGCACCGCCTCCGGGGCGATCTTCAGGATCTGGTGCAGGACCTCGCGATCCACCTCGAAGTTGTCCTTGCCGCCGACGAATGCGTCGTACACCCGCGCGATGCTGGGTTTGGTGGTGTCGATCTGCGGGCTGTCAGCACTTGCCATGGGAAGGATCCGCTCGGTCCGGGGTAGAAACGATCACGAGCAGGGTATTCCGGGCAGCACGCCAGGTAAACCGCTGTCACGCAGCAACCGGTGGTCTTCGCGGCCACCGTCTCTGCGTCCTTTGTGGACAACTTCTGGCCGGGCTCTAACTGCGCGAGGCAGGCCCATAGGCCGAGGTAGGGCGAGCCGGAATCGGGGTGTGCGACGGCCGGTGGCAGACTTGCGGCGATGAGCGGAGCGGTATTGGTCCTCGGGGGCCGCAGCGAGATCGGCGTGGCGGTGGCGGAGCGCCTGGTCGAACGCGGGCACCGCACCGTTGTCCTGGCGGCGCGGCGTTCGGCGGATCTCGACGCCGAGGAGGCCGCGCTCCGCGAGGCCGGTGCCGCCGAGGTCGTCCGCGTGGAGTTCGACGCTTCGGACGTCGGTAGTCACGCCGAACTGCTTGCCCGGGTGGTCGACCGGCACGGCCCGGTCGACGTGGCGGTCACCGCCTTTGGCGTGCTCGGCGACCAGGAACGGGCCGAGCGGGACGCCGCGCACGCGATCGACATCGTGCACACCGATTACGTCGCGCACATCAGCGTGTTGACACACCTGGCGAACCTGCTGCGGGAGCAGGGCAGCGGTCAGATCGTCGTGTTCTCGTCGGTCGCGGGCGTGCGGGTGCGGCGGACGAACTACGTCTACGGGTCGGCGAAGGCCGGGCTCGATGGGTTCGCCAACGGTCTTTCCGACGCCTTGGTCGGCAGCGGCGCGCAGTTGTTGATCGTGCGGCCCGGGTTCGTCATCGGGCGGATGACCCGGGGGATGCGTCCGGCTCCGTGGTCCAGCACGCCCGACCAGGTAGCGGATGCGACGGTCAAAGCCCTGCGGCGCGGGCGTCGCGTGGTGTGGGTGCCGCCGATCCTGCGCTGGGTCTTCGCGATGATGCGCTTGCTGCCGCAGGCGATCTGGCGCCGCATGCCCCGCTGATCCCCCTTTGGCGCACCGCAGCCGCATCACACCAGATCGTGAGCGGTCGCATCGATGGCGAGCAGGTCGCGCAGCGCCGTGGTGCCGGCCGGGGTGAGGCGGACCGCGCGGTCGGTGCCGATGCGCTTGATCCAGCCGTTTTCGAGGAAACGGCGCAGTAGGTGGGCGCCGGAAGTGCCGGCGAGGTGCGAGCGTCGTTCGGTCCAGTCCAGGCAGGCGCGGGCCAGCGGGCGCCGGGTGACGCGGAGATCGGCGGCGGCGATGCCGAGAGTGCCGGTGAGCCAGTCGATGCCTGCCTCGGTGATCGCGAACCCTTCGGCCTGGTTGAGCAGGCCCTCGGCGGTCATGCCGTCGGCGATCGCGACTCCGAGCCGCCCGGCGAGGTGGTCGTAGCAGGTGCGCCCCCGGGCCAGAGCGGCCGACGCGCTGACGGCGCGCAGGCCGCGCGGCGGCTCCCGGCTCGGCCCCAGGTGGCCGATGAACGCCTCCAGCAGGTCCGCCGCCTGCGAGTTCGCGAGCTGCACGTACCGGTGTCGGCCCTGCTTGCGTTCCACCAGCAACCCGCCCGCGACCAGCCGGTTCAGGTGCTCGCTGGCCGTCGGGGCGGCGACCCCGGCTTGCGCGGCCAACTCGGTCACGGTCCAGGCCCGGCCATCGAGCATCGCCAAGCAGAACGCGGCACGGGTCGGGTCGGCGAGCAGTCCAGCGAGCCGGGCGACGTCGCGTGCCATCGTCATGCCGGCCATTCTCCGACGACCACGCTTCGGTGGATACCGAACCGCCCCGGACTTAAGGTGCACGCATGTCGCGAGAATTTCATGCGCTGCACCACGCGGATTCCCCGTTGCTGCTGCCGAACGCCTGGGACTTCGCCTCCGCCGCCGCACTGGTCGAGGCCGGGTTCGAGGCCATCGGCACGACGAGCCTCGGCGTGGCGGCGGCCCACGGGCTGCCCGATGCCGCGGGCTGCACGCGCGAGGCAACGATCGAGCTCGCCCGCCGATTGGCCGATTTGCCCCGCCCGGTCACCGTGGACGTGGAGGCGGGTTTCGGCGGCGGTCCCGGCGAAGTCGCGGAGCTGGCCGCCGAACTGGCCGAGCTGGGCATCGCGGGAATCAACCTGGAGGACGAGCTCGGCGACCCCGCGCGCCATGCGGAGCTGATCGGCGCGGTGAAGGAGCGGACGCCAGAGCTCTTCCTCAACGCGCGCACCGACACCTACTGGCTGAGCACAGCGCCATCCCTTGCCGACACGATCAGCCGCGCCGAGCGCTACGTCTCGGCCGGCGCGGACGGCATCTTCGTGCCGGGCATGGCTGACCAGAGCGACATTCGTGCGCTGCGGGACGCGCTCACCGTGCCGCTCAACATCCTCTTCCAGCCAGGCCACCGCGTCGAGCACTTGGCGGCCCTAGGCGTTCAACGCATCAGCATGGGCTCGCTGCTGTACCGCGCCGCGCTGCACGCCGCGGTGACAACCGCATGCGGCATCCGCGCCGGTGCGGACTTGCCGACGGGCATTCCCAGTTATTCGGCTGTGCAGGACTACGTGGGCGGTGGTCGCCGGCGAGGTGACGGCGGTTTCCAGTGCCCTCCGTCCGGTCCGGTCCAGCGCTCGACCCCAGCCCCGAGGTAGGTGCGGAACCAGTCCGCGGCGAGCTCCGCGACCCGCTCCAGCGCGCCGGACTCTTCGAAGAGGTGACCGGCGTGCGGCACGATTTCGATTTTGACGTCGGCCAGCGGCAGCGAAGTGAGCAGCTCGGCGGCCTGCCGGTTGAGGTTGAGCACCTCGCGGTCGTGGCCGCCGACGATCAGCAGCGTCGGAGCGTGCACCGAAGCCAGTGCTTCGCCGCCGAGGTCGGGGCGCCCGCCGCGCGACACCACGGCACCAACGCGTTCCGGTCGCCGAGCGGCGGCCTTCAGCGCCGCGGCGGCGCCGGTGCTGGCGCCGAACAGCCCGACCGGCATGCCAGTGCTGGTGGACCACGCGTTGAGTTCGTCGATCGCGGGCACCAGCCGCCCGGCGAGCAGTTCGATGTCGAAGCGCAGTTCGTGGGTCCGCTGGTCGAACTTCGCCTCTTCCGGGGTGAGCAGGTCCAGCAGCAGGGTGCCGAACCCAGCGCTCTGCAACGACTCGGCAACCGCGCGGTTGCGGGGGCTGTGCCGGGAACTCCCGGATCCGTGTGCGAACAGCACCACCGCCTGGGCTGGCGGTGGCACAACGAGATCTCCGTCCAGGGCTCCCTTGGGGGTCTTGACGATCACCGGCTCGGTTGAGACTTGAACCATGTGAGCCTCCTCCAGATCCGCAAGCTCCGACTACCCCGCCGCGCGAAGCGCGACACCCCGGTGTCGGGCGATTTCACGGCTGTGACGGGAAATCCGCGATGGGGGATGACGCTGTCAACGCGCCGGGTGCCGGGGATACACCGGGATTTCGTACTCGATCTGGTAGCGGGACGCAGCCACCACGATGTCCGCCGTTTCCACCGGGCGGTCGGCCGCGTAGTAGGTGCGCTCCAGGACCTGGACGATGCTGCCTTTCGGGACGTTCAGGCGGAGGGCTTCGTCCGCCGACGCCGTTCGGGCCGAGACCGCTTCCACCGTCCGGTCCACGATCACGCCGATGTAGGCCATCCGCTCGACCACACCTTCCCCCGCCCCCGGGCCCGCATTCGGCAGCGCTACCGGGGTGCCGCCGGTGATCGCGAGCGGCTCCCAGCTGGTCGACAGCATCGTGCGCTCCCCGCCAGCCGTGAACTCGTACTCGCTGCGCATCGTCGCCTCCCCGACTTCGATCCTGAGCCGCGCCGCGATGCGGGCCGGGGCGGGCATCGTGCTCGACACCGATTCGCGCTGCCCGGCGATGAGCTCGCCGGTGCGGGTCGCGACGAACGGCGATCCGTGGACGTGACCGCTCAGCGACGAACGCTGGACGCGCAGGTGGCCCGTGGTTTGGCGGACGTAGACGCCGCTGCCGGTTCGGCCTTCGACCAGCCCTTCGGCCATCAGGACCTGCACCGCCGAGATCGCGACGTTCTGGCCGACCCGGTAGGTGCGGCTGATCTCGGCGCGGGACGGCAGCCGGTCGCCGGGCGCCAGATCGCCCGACACGATCCGGTCGCGGAGATCGTCGGCGACCCGCAGATAGCCGGCCGGTTCAGCCATAGGTGCGCTCCCGTTCCGTTCGTCATTCGATGACCTGCGGTGCCCGGCAACATCGCGCACACTGAGCCACAAGCCTTAACCTGTTGCAACAGGTTAGCACCTGGTGGCTCACATTGACCGCATCGTGGGATGACCGTCGAGAAAGTTGTTGCAGCAGGTATCTTGGCCGCAATGTCGTCGGGGGCGGACCGGCGTCCGCCAGCGGTTGACATGCCCGCCCACCGAGGGCAGCTTGTCGAGTCATTCGAGCCGCCGACCACCAGGAGTCCGTCCATGAACGCCCGCACGCCCGCCCGCCCGGTCGCGTGTGTGGTCGTCGCGGGGGCCGGGCCCTGCGGGCTGTCGGTGGTCGAACGATCTGATTTCGGTGTGCTGGTCCGGCACATGCGCTCGCGGGTAGCGGTGCTCAACGGCGGGTACGTGGTGGAGGTCGGGGACAGCGAGGAAGTGCTGGGCAACCCGCAAAGCGAGTACACTCGCGCGCTGCTCGCCGCCGCGCCCGATCTCGAACTGTGGGGTGATCGTGTACCAGCAGCACAGCTCGCACTGGGGCCTGTTCACCGCGGCTCGCACGCCGGACGGCCTGGACGTGGTCGCCGACTCGGACGACCCGGACCCGGCTCCGCTGCTGCGCAACATTCCCGCGTCGCTAGACGAACGCGTGCGCGTGCTCGCGCCGCACGTGCGGAAGGGTTGGTTGGACGGCCAGTCCGAGCGCGGCGGCGATGAATACGTGCCGGTCAGCTGGCCAGCGGCGATCGAGCTGGCGGCAAGCGAGCTGGATCGGGTCCGCGGCACCTACGGCAACGAGGCGATCTACGGCGGCTCCTACGGCTGGGGCAGCGCGGGCCGCTTCCACCACGCGCAGAGCCAGATCCACCGGTTCCTCAACGTCATCGGCGGCTACACCCGCTCGGTCAACACCTACAGCCTGGGCGCGTCCCGGCCGCTGTTGCAGCACGTCGTCGGCAACGACGACCCGATCGTGCGCCCGACGGCGTGGCCGGTGCTGGCCAAGCACACCGAGCACTTCGTCTGCTTCGGCGGCATCCCAGCGAAGAATTCGCAGGTCAACGCGGGTGGGGTCAGCAGGCACGCGGTGGCCGGGCACCTACGTCGGGCGCGGGCGCGCGGCGCCTGGTTCACGCTGATCAGCCCGCTGCGCGACGACCTCGCGCCGGAGCTCGGCGCCAGGTGGCTGGCACCGGTGCCGGGCACCGACACCGCGCTGATGCTGGCGCTGAGCCATGTGCTGATCGAACGCGGTTGGCACGCCGAGGAGTTCCTCCGCACGCACTGCGTGGGGTTCGATGAGTTCTGGAAATACCTGTCCGGCGCGGCGGATGGCATCGTGAAGAGTCCACAGTGGGCGGAGTCGGTCTGCGGCATCGACGCGGCCGTCATCGTCGGGCTCGCCGAATCCATGGCGACGCGGCGCACGATGGTGACGCTGAGCTGGTCGTTGCAGCGCGCCCGCTACGGTGAACAGCCGTTGTGGGCCGGCATCGCGCTGGCGTGCGTGCTCGGCCAGATCGGCCTGCCCGGCGGCGGATTCGGCCACGGCTACGGTGCGATGGCCGGCATCGGGATGCGCCCGCTGCCGTACCCGCTGCCGACGTTGCCGCAGGGCGAGAACCGGGTTCGCGAATACATCCCGGTCGCGCGGATCGCGGACATGCTGCTGAACCCGGGGCAAGAGTACGACTACAACGGCGAGCGTCGCCGGTACCCGGACATCCGGCTGGTCTACTGGGCCGGCGGGAATCCGTTCCACCACCACCAAGACCTGGCGCGGTTGACCGAGGCGTTCCGCCGCCCGGAGACGGTCCTCGTGCACGAACCGTTCTGGACGGCGACGGCCCGGCACGCCGACATCGTGTTCCCGACCACCACCACGTTGGAGCGCAACGACCTGGGCTGCGCCAAGGAAGACCGTGCGCTGATCGCCATGCGGCAGGTCACGCCGCCGCTCGGGCAAGCGCGGTCGGATTTCGAGATCTTTACCGCTCTGGCCGAAAAGCTCGGGGTGGCCGCGGAATTCACCGAGGGCCGCGACGAGTGGGCCTGGCTGGCGCACCTCTACGAGCAGTGGCGGCAGGCGTCCGCGGCAGGACCGGATTTCCGGCGGTTCTGGGAGATCGGCCGGCTCGAACTGTCCGGCGACTCAGACGACCAGGTGCTCTATGACCGGTTCCGTGCCGACCCGGCCGGTAACCCGCTGCCGACGCCGAGCGGGCGCATCGAGCTGTTCTCGCGGCGGATCGGCTCCTTCGGTTACGCCGACTGCCCCGGGCACCCGATCTGGCTGGTCCCGGAAGAACTGCAGGTTCCGCCCGGTGCCGGGGATTTCCCGCTGTTCCTGGTCGCGAACAACCCGGCGACTCGCCTGCACAGCCAACTCGACCACGGCGCGACCAGCGCCGAGTCCAAGATCCACGGCCGAGAACCGCTGCGCATGCACCCCACTGACGCGGCCTACCGAGCATTGTCCGCAGGCGACGTCGTGCGGGTCGTCAGCGCGACGGGGAGTGCCCTCGCAGCGGTCGTGATCAGCGACTCGGTCCGCCCCGGGGTGGTCCAGCTCGCGACCGGTGCCTGGTTCGACCCCAGCGCCCCGGACGTCGCCACGTGCATCCACGGCAACCCGAACGCCGTGACCCGGGACATCGGAACCTCCCGCCTGGCCCAGGGCTGCACGGGCCAACTGACCCGAGTCGAGGTCCAGGGCTTCGCCGCTGCGCCACCCCCGCTGCGTATCTACGATCCGCCCGTCGCGCAAGAGAACTGAAGCGCCTCCGTTTCCCTGGCGCTTGAAGGGCAGCGCAAGTGCCGGGATCAGGCGGCGGGGTTGCCGAGGGTCAGCATCAGCCTGTTGGCCCAGGCGAACATCGCCGAGACCGCGACGAGGTCGCGGATGTCGTCAAGGCTGAGCCCGACCGCGCGTAGGCGCCGGATGTCGGTGTCGGCCAAAGCCGCCGGGGTGGGCGCGAGGGCGCCGGCGGCATCGACGATCGCGCGTTGGCGCGGATCCGCCACAGCGGCCGGGCCGGCCTTCGCCAGTGCCACCGAGGTGACCTGGTCCTTCGACAACTGGACCTGGCGGCGGCCGTGCACACCGGCGCAGTACTCGCAGCCGGTGATCAGCGACGTGGCGAGCGCGGCGAGCTCGCGGTCGGCGCGGTCCAGTGCGCCGGTGCCGGTCATGATCGCGTTGTAGAGCGCGGTCCGCTCCGCCAGCACCTGCGGATCGTGCAGCAGCGTCAGGTAGAACGGGGACCGCTTCTCGTCCGCCCCGGCGGATTTCTCCGGCGCGGTCGCCGGATCGACCCACGGAACCCAGCGCAGCACCGGAAACGCCTCGGCCGGGGTCGGCAGCTCGCAGCCGTCGGCAGTGGCCCCGACCGCGATGGAGTAGGCCGGCTCGGGCGGCACCGGACCGTCGTCGGCCTGCTCGATGAGCCGCAACCCGAGCAGCAGCCGGACCCGGTAGCTCACGTAGGCCACGACCTGCGACGCGGCTACCACCTCGGCGGAACTGAACCCGTGCGCCCGCAGCGCGGCGATCTCGTCGAACCCCGCATCGACCGGATCTAGCGCGACCTGCTCGCAGTGCGCGAGCAACGCTTGCAGCGACTCGGAAAGCTCGGACCAGCGCTCGACGTCCCGGATGACGTCGGCGGCGCCTTCCCCGGCCAGCGAATCCAACTGCTCGGCCAGCTCGTCGGCGTATTCGGCGTGCTCGTTGACCAACGCGACGCGCAACGCGATCCGGGCACGATCGGCCCGGCTGAGCACGGACTCGTCGGCGGGGCGCAGCACGGCGGCATCAACGCTCGCGGTGAACTCGCGCACATCCGGCCGGAGCACGGCCAAAGCCTCCTGCGTTCGGCTCACGCGCTCAACGCCGACGGTCGTCATAAGCATCCAATCCCGCTAGAACGACTTCTCCCACAATAGTTTTCCACTGTGCACGACCGCCCGTGACCGTGCCCACCTCGCGAACGCGCAAGCACCCACGAATTGCGTGTGGCCGCAACGTGAACGTCGGCTGGCGTCCCGATTACCTCAGCACGTAACTGAGGTGAATTCCGCAGAGTCAAGGGGTTCGCTGCGGAAGCAGTTGGGCGCGCGTGACCTCACGGTCATTCGGGGAGGTTCAGTTGCCAGGACACTCCGAAGCGGTCGTTGATCCAGCCGAACTTGGGGCTGAAGCCATAGGAGCCAAGCGGCATCAGTGCTTCGCCGCCCTCCGCGAGTGCCGCGTAGAGGCGGTCGAGCTCGGCTTCCGTTCGGCAGGTGACGAAGAGCGACATCGACGGCGTGAAGCCGAACTGGTGCGGCGTCGGGCTGTCGATGCACATGAACTGCTGGCCGGAGAGGGAGAACGTGGCGTGCTGAACGCTGCCCTCGGCGCCGGGGCCGTCGGCGCCATAACGGCTGATGGCGAGGATCTCGGCGTCCTCGAACAAGGACGTGTAGAAGGTCATCGCTTCCTCGGCCGTGCCCCCCTGGAACATCAGGAAGGTCGTGATCCGCTGGGGTTCATGGTTGATCATCGCGTCTGCTCCTTCGCTAGGCGACTCGCCGGAATCTAGCGGCCACCCCCGTCAAACCGCAGCGCTTGCGATAAGCGGCTCGTCGGCAATGGACGGTCACCGGTGGGTCCGCAGTTTTAATTGGGACTGTCCACCCACCCCGCAGACCCCCGAACCGCTCAGCCCGCCTCGGACCTCACCCGTCGAGGCTAGCTCCCGCGAGCGGCCTCGGGACCGCTACGCTTCGGGTATGGAGCGCGACCCGGTCGAGAGCCTGCTGCCCGAGTTGGCTGAGTGGGCGAAGAAGCAGGAACAGCCGGTGCAGGGCAACACCGACGAGGCTGCGATGCTGCTCCGACTGCTGAACGAGCACGTCGGCATCGCCAACCTGGGCAAGCTGCGTCCGCAGCACCTCAACGAGCTGCTGCTGGAGCAGTACCCGCGCAGGACCACGATGGAAGCCAACGATCACGTTTCCACGGTGCTAACCACCATTCGCGAGCTGCTGGATTTCGCGGCGGACACCGGACGGCTGTCGGTGGAGCAGGTCGACGAGCTGCAGGAAGAGATCGACGCGATCGAGCCGTGGTTCCCCGAAGCGGTCTTGGACTGGGGCCTCGACCACCCGCTCAGGCAAGTCTTGAACGCAGCCGGGATCGACCCGGCCGATCAAGAGGAGGTGGCCGTCCGCTGGATCGAAGAGCACACCGTCGCCCCTGAGGCCGAAGCGAATCTCGACCTCCGCGAGCAGCTCGGGCTGCCTGACCGGCTGCCGCCGCTCCGGTTGCCGTCGGACGAAGACCTGGCCGCCGCGGCGCGGCGCAGCCCGCTGCTGGACCGAGCCAGGCGCCTGGCGACGTGGGCGAGCGGCCGCCCGCTCGCGGCCGGCGAGCTCGCACCCGCCGACGCGGTCGCCGCGGCCGAGGAACTCGGTTTCCCGGTGCCGGATTCAGTGGCGGCGATGGGCGATATCCCGGAGCTGGCGAGCCTGTGGGCGCTGGCGGCGGAGCTGGAATTCATCGGCCCTGCCCCGGACGCTGTCGAGACCGGCCCGACGGTCGATGAGTGGCCGGACGGCAGCGACGAAACGGTGCTCGACGTCTGGGCGGACGCGTTGGGAGTGCTCGTCAACGAAGCCCTCCAGGACGACGATGTCCTGCTCGACCTGGCGGACTCCGCGACCATCGGCATGGTGTCGTTGTTCCTCGCCCGCAACGAAGGAATGCCCGTCGCGGAGCTGCGCGAGGTGATCGGGGAAACCGCGGTCGACGAATTCACCCCGCCCGGCGCCTGGGAATCCTGGGTCGACAGGCGCGGCGATCCGGCCGAGCGGCTGCTCTCGCCCCTCGCCGACCTGGGCGCAGCGCAGGTCGATCAGGGGATCGCGCGGCTCACCCCGCTCGCGCAGTACGCCTTCGGCGGCGCGTTGACCGACGGCGGCGTCGAAGTTCCGCTGCTGCCACCGGTCGAACAGCTGGCGGCCTTCGACCTGTTGGACTTCGCCAAGGGCGCGACCGACGACGAGCTGGCGGCCGAGACGGAGGCGTGGTTCGAGGCCCGCGGAGCCGACGCAGCCACGCAGGAGTTGCTGACCGCCGCCGCGACGGGCGACGCGGAGGACCGGATGATCGCGATCGCGATCACCGCGCCACGCGCCGCGACCGCGCCGCAACGGTGGCGGGAGGCACTGGACGAGCCGATGCTGCGGCCGTACGCGAAGTTGACGCTGTACCAACTCGATCCTTCCGAGCAAGAACTAGAGCCGACGGTGACCGACGCGGCGCGGTTGCTCACCGACATGCTCGGTGCGGCGCTGGACTCGGTGGAATCCGAAGAACTGCCCGACGTGCTGGCGGAAGCCGTGCCGCCCGGCGAGGAAGCGACGATCTTCGAGGAGATGTGGCGCCTGGACCATCCGGACGTGCGAGAGGTGCTTACCTTGATCGGCACCAAGCACCCGGACAAGAAGATCGCGAAAGCCGCCCGCAAGGCAGCCTTCAAAATCGCCCCCGCCAAATGATCTTTTGAACGAGTATGCGCCGATTTCGATAGAAATCGGCGCCCAGGGCCTCCGAAGCACGGGAGACGTCATCCCAACGTCTGAGCCCATCCCGCTGGTGATCGACACCGACACGGCGCAGGACGACTGCATCGCCCTGCTCGTTGGCCTGCTCGACCCCCAAGCCGACCTGCGCGCCGTGACGATGGTCGCCGGCAACGTGGACTTTGGCCAGCAGGTCCGCAACGCCTACCTGACCTGCAACGTCGCGGGACGCCTCGGCGACGTCCCCGTGCACCTCGGCTGCCGCCGCCCGATGGTCCGGCCGTGGGAGAGCGCGGAGAACGTGCACGGCGACGGCGCGGGCGGCCTGACGATGGACATGACGGGCTGCGACCCGGAACCCGAGCACGCGGTGGACGCGCTGATCCGGCTAGCCGCCGAGAACCCGGGCGAACTCGCGATCGTCGCGATCGGCCCGCTCACCAACATCGCGACAGCGGTGGTCAAGGTCCCGGACTTCGCCCGCAACGTCAAAATCCTTTACGTGATGGGCGGTTCCAACAACGCCCGGGGAAATATCACCGCAGCCACCGAGTTCAACTTCTACGTCGACCCCGAAGCGGCGAAGACGGTGTTCGCGGCGGGCTTCGAGATCACGGTGGTCCCGTGGGCACCGCTCACCCTGGACCAAGCGGTGTTCGCCCAGCCCGAGCTGGACGAGATCGCGGCGCTGGGCACCCCTCTCTCTCGGAGTTCTTCACCCGAGTCTGCGCGGCAACGCTGGCCTTCGACCGCAGCGTCGGAATCGACGGCACAACCCACCCGGACTCGCTGACGACGGCGCTCCTGCTACACCCCGACCTGATCCGCCGCAGCGCCCGCTACCACGTAGATGTCGAGACATCAGGCGAGCTGACCCGCAACTACGCGGCAATGTCCTGGGGAGTCCACGGCCTGACACCCAACGCAACGGTCATCGAGCAAATCAACGCCCAAGCCTTCTTCACCTACATCAAGAATCTCCTGGCTACCCCCACTGCACCCGCCCGCAAGATCACCTGAGTCCGATGACCGAGACAGCGTGTGCCGGCAAGTCATCCAACAGCAATTCGCAGAGCGTTGCCGGCGTCGTTGGCGAGATCGAATTCCTGCAGTCCCAGAGCGAAGCGCATCACATCTTTCTCGGGCTGCTCACGGCTGTAGATCTGGATCAGTGTCTCTGCGGGTTTATCCAGCTCTTGTCGGCGGAGCAGGGCAACGGAAGCTGCGCTATCTCGCGGTGTAAGCAGCCCTGGGATCTCCCGAAGAACCGCGAGGGCTGCCTCGCGCTGCCCGTCGGCGAAGAGTGTGGCAACTTCGGCGGCAAGCTGCGTTGCGGCAGAGGTGTCGGAGGTGCTGCGCTGCCGGTCTCCCTTCCGAGAGGGGACCGGCAGGTGTGCCGACTTGTGTTGCACCGTAAGTGCTGCATCTAAGACCGCCTTGTCGGCCCGCAGGGCTTGGGCTTCCTGCAGTAACTCCGAGACCTTCTGCTGAAGGTCGAGCACCTGCTGCTGAAGGCTGCGGATGTTCCGTCGGTATTCAGGACATGCGCTGCAGCGCGGCTTCCTGCGCTTCCGGTGTGCCGCCTCAGCTGCGCTGTACAACCCCTTCAGTTGCGTGTCGGTTGTGCCGACAGCAAGTCGGCCCGCATCGTCGCAGGCCGACTCGTACAGGAGCTTGACAAGCATTTCCCATGACGGGAAGGAATCGCAGGTCAGCCCCCGGTACAAAGCGCTGCTGCTGATGCCAAGCCGCTTCGCGGTACTATCGAGCTTTTTCCCGGGCTGTTTCTTGAGTAGGTCATATAGCCCAATGAGGGCCTTAGCGAGCGCACCTTCTTCTTTGGACACTGCGCCTTGCGTTAGTTTCCTGTTCACTTTGTCCTCGAATGATCGGTCCTCTGGCATCGTCGTGCGTTTCCTCCTGCCGGTCCCGTCGCTGGCCGCTAGGCCACGCGCCGTACGCGTGGTTGCACTTTTAGTTGAAACTCCAGCGTCGCTTGTGCACTCATGTGGCTGATGGTATCCAATAAGGTGATCACGCAAGGTGGCTGTCTTGGCGCTGACCTGCCCAGGCAAGTGCCACCCGAGATGCACGAGTAAGGGAGGGTTGCCTAAGGCTGAGGGAACTGGTGGTTTACGAGACGCAGCGCCAGTAGGCGTACCAGACGGAAGTCGTTAGCCTTCTGCTGGTTGTTGCTTCATGCAAGCACTTTGATGCTGAGGATTATCGTGACTTTGTCGCGCTTGAAGGCTGCGCATGATTGATGCTCGGCGAATGAACCGGGACTGAATTTTGGGTGCGTGGGAACTGCTGCGCGCCAGGCTTTATCTCATTCTTGACACCCTTTGGAGGGAGCACAATGTGTCGACGCGTGGTTCCGTCGGAGCCTAAAGTGGAGATCGCGGGGAAGAGGCTGCGCGGCGCGGCCGTTGCAGCGGTCGCCAATGAATACGGCGTCTCCAAGGGTTCTGTGTCGCGCTGGGCAGCGAACTATAGGTCAGGTGGCCGGACAGGGGTTGTCCGTGGCGGCAAGAGCGCTCCGTCCAGCTATAACCGCAGTCACCGCCAGTGATCGACCAGCAAGTCGGGGGGCGTATGTCGAGCTGCGGGTGTTTAAGCGGCCAGCGTAGTGCGGTCGGTCACCTCAGGTCATCGAGGCCATCTGCAAAACCAGATCAAGGGCTCCGGGTTGATCGTTTCGAGCCGTGACTGCACCGGGTGGGTTGCCAAGCCTCAGACGCGGAACCCGCGGGGCTGTGGGTCGACACCTGGATCGTGCCGATTCTGGGCGAATATCCCCAGAACTGGCTGTGAAGCTCGCAAAATTAGCGCTTTGATGCGCGTGCTGATGCCTACGGCTTTCAGCGCCGGGCTAGGTCTGATCACCGTCCGGGGCCGGCAGTCAGCACGTCAGCCACCGGCTGAAGCGCTCAATTAACCTGGAAAGAACCGAGAAAGGTTGAACTCATGACGTTGCCATCGTGGCGGAACCCGAGCTTTGGAAGCATGATCCGGGCTGCCTTGTGGCTGGAGACCGAAGTCGGGGTAGGTAACGCTTTCAGGAAAACCGCTCTGCGCGAGGCGTTTCCGGATGTTGCACAGATCGACCGGCGTGTGCGCGATCTTCGGAAGCACGGCTGGCGGATCGACACGCACCGCGAGGACCCGACTCTCAAGCAAGAGGAACAGCGGTACGTAAAGAAGGGCGCGGAAGTCTGGATTCCTGGGCAGGCGAAAGGTGAGCCCAATAGCAGTCTGACGGCAGCTAGGCGTTCCAAGGTGTTGGCAGAGGACAGCTTCCTCTGCCGGTCCTGCGGCGTTGCGGCAGGTGATCTCTACGACGATGGGGTGCTAAGCGCGCAACTGGATGTCGCTCGCCGCAAAGTCCAGCTGCCAGACGGAATTTTGGACGTGCAGCTCGTCACCGAGTGCAACCGCTGCCGGGTGGGCGGCCGTGGAACCATGATCGACCTCGCGGAAGTGATCAGTCGGGTGAAGTCCCTTTCCCTGTTGGAGCAGGAGATCTTCGCAAGCTGGGTCAAGGAGGACCGTCGCAAGTTCAGCGAGCTCGATAGCTTGTGGGGGATCTACCGGGCACTACCGGCGGTGTCACGCGACGCTGTCAAGCAGGCGCTAGGCAGCGGAGACACCAAGTAGAAGGGAGCAAAACAGCGATGCTGCGGGAGTTTCCACCGCCACCACGTGCGGCTGAAAACAGTATGCTGATCAAGAAGAGGCTGGCGGAGGTACGAAACGCCGGAGGTACCCGGGAGACGGTCACAGTTGACTGGAACGGCCAGCTGTTGTCTGTCGAGGTGATTGACCTCCCGCTCGCCAGCCTCTACTACAACCCCGCGACCCACCGTGTCCGGGCGCAGCGCAGCCACGATCCGGTTCGTGATAAGACGCTCAACAAAGATCCGTACAGCGACGAGAGCCAGGATTACCTGAAGTTTTTGCTCCAGGCCGAGCCGAAAGACCCGCGCCGACGGGACACGGACTTTGACGCGCTCAGGCAAAGCTTAAAGGACTTCGGGCAAAGCGATCCAGGGCTCATCACGCATCAGGGCGTCCTAGTGAACGGCAACACGCGCGCTGCCGCTCTCCGCGAGCTCGGCGTCCAGTCGATGCGGGTAGCGGTGCTACCAGAGTCGTTTACTTGGGCGGACATTAATGCGGTCGAGTTATCGCTGCAGCTACGTAAAGATCACAGGCGAGCCTATTCTTACATTAACCGTCTGCTTGCGATGGAGGAACAAGCCGCGCTGGGAAAGACTCCAGAGGCCATTGCTAAGGAGTTCCGGATTCAACGTGCAACGTACGAGCAGGAGAAATGGATCCTCGCGGCGATTCGCGAGCAGATCAAGCGCAGCAAGAGTGCCGACGGGCGTGCGGCGCTCCGACTGATCGACTTCGAAGACCACCAAGAGAAGCTCAAGGAGCTGCACCGAGCTCACCAGAATGCACAGGCCGACGACCCTGACCGGGCGGACGTGCTCAAGGAAATCCGGATGGCGGCGATCGTCCTAGGGTTCGCGAAGACAGCCGTACGCCATATCGACGAAAGCTTTCCAGAGACTTACCTGAACTCGACTTTGCCGGGAGAGTTGAGCGACGTCGCTGCTGAGCAGGAAGCTGTGGCTGTCCCCGGACTAGGGATCTCTATCCCCGGTGAATCGGCCGGACTAACAGCTGCGCGAGCGCTGAATAAGCACATCTTACGTGCCAAAGCAGTGGCAGTAGCCGCAGCCTCTGACGTGCCGGAGGCGGAGAAAAGGAGCGCGCAAGGGCTTATTGACAAAGCCCAAGAGGCGTTCCAAAGCGCCCTCGATACAGCAGAAGGCGACGCCAAGGTTCGGAAGCGCAAGCAACAGGCGCCGGCTCGTCTAGCAGAGGCATGCCGAGATATCGACCAATGCGTTGTGGATCTTGTGCGGGCCCGCGCCTCACAAACCCTGGATGAAGAGGCGTTCGACGAAGCAGTAGTCGAGTTACGGCACAGTATTCAGAAGCTTGCCCGCCAGGCCGGACGTGGGATCCCGCACCCAGGTGACGGAGTCGCGTGGCTCCTTGAAGCGGCTTCCTTGGAGGGGAAGTGATGGCCGACCTGGTTGACGGTGCGTCGTTACACCTCGGGTTCGACGAGACGCGGACAAAAGTTGTGCTGAGAACTATCGCGGACCACCGCGAGGATCTCGTTCAGCTGGCCGGACGTTTCCATTCGAGCACACAGTTCGGGCTCCTGGCCGTATCGGTGGATCTTGACGATCTACTGGTACGGCTGAACGCGATCGGCACATGGCCGGACCACCGTGGTGTGGAGTGGGCGCCCGAGCTGGCGGATTTGGTTCGCGGAAACGTCCAGGACGCTGCGGCAGTCAAGGCACGCATTGAGACGCCAGCACAGAACGGAGAGGTTCCCGCCAATGAGGTGCTCACTCTGCTTGGACCGGACTGGAAGGCGGATTTACGGGAGTTTCAGCGGCGCGACATCGCCAAGTTGCTGGCTCTCCAGCACGGTGCGAACTTCAGCGTCCCGGGCGCCGGAAAGACACGTGTAGCTCTAGCGGTTTATGCGGCACAGAAGACCCAGAAAAAGGTTAGTCGTCTTGTGGTCGTCTGCCCCAAATCCGCTTATGAGTCCTGGCAGTTCGAAACGGGGGAGTGCTTTCAGTACCCGTTACGTACCCATATACACGACCGCTCGTTGGATGCGTGGGCCGAGGTGCTGATCATCAACTATGAGCGGCTGGACCGTTCGCTCGGCACACTGGCTGGGTGGTTGAAGTCGGCTCCGACGATGATCATCCTGGACGAGGCGCACCGCATGAAACTCGGGACCCGGGGAACGTACGGTGCGGCGTGCATGGCGCTCGGTCCACTAGCGTATCGACGACTGATCCTTACCGGCACGCCGGCTCCTAACGGAGCGAAAGACCTCGAGAACCTCCTGGGTTTTGTGTGGCCGGGCCACGGGCATCGCACTGTTGCGTCGGCGATTGGTGGAGGTGACCTTGCCTATGCCAGTAGGGTCTTGCGGCCGCTCTTCACTCGCACGACTAAGGATGAACTTGGGCTTCCTGGCATGAAGACGCGTGTGCGCTACGTGAGCATGCCGCCACTGCACGCGGAGATCTATAGCTCGTTGGTAGGGAATCTATCTGGCGAGACCGCGCGCGACGACCTCCGCTCGCTTGGCAAGACGGCCCTAAGGCTGCTGATGGCAGCGACAAGCCCCGCGCTCTTGCTGGAAGGTGCAAGCAAATACGAACCTCTCGCGTATCAAGTGCCGCCACTTGAGATTCCTCAGACCGGGTCTCTGTACACGCTCATGCAGAACCTCCCCAGCTACGAGCTATCGCCAAAGTACAAAGAGGCCGTTGCCATCGTTGCCGAAAATGCCCGGAAACACCGGAAGACCCTGGTTTGGACGACCTTCGTGAGGAGCCTGACAACGCTGGAGAAGCTGCTCGAGAAGTATCAACCCGCCGTGATCCACGGCGGGACCCTTGATCGTGACGAGCAGCTAAGACGGTTCCGGGAGGACAAGAACTGCATGGTATTGGTGTCCAATCCGGCCACCCTGGGCGAGGGCATCAGCCTCCACCAGGTCTGCCACGACGCTGTCTATGTGGACCGCGACTTCATGGCAGGTCGGTTCCTGCAGAGCCTCGACCGTATTCATCGTCTTGGCCTCGCACCCGAGGTAGAGACGAGGGTCACTGTCTTGGCTGCACGCGACACAATCGACGAGGTGGTGAAGACGCGTCTAGACCAGAAGCTTGAGTTTATGGGGAAGATCCTCGATGATCCCTCTGTACAACAGCTGTCCGACCTCCAAGAGGAGCCTTCGGTAGCCGGCGGCTTGGATGCCAGCGACATCCAGGCTCTGATTCGGCACATGGGTAGCTAGCCATCGGCGTGTGGTCGCGGGCTTCGGCTTCCCCTCCCGAACCCCGCGATCCTTGGTGCTGTAAGACTCCTGATGTATGTGGCGGATGGCTAATCACCGTCTGCGACACTTGGTGTCGATTGCGTGAAGCAGAAGGAGTGCCGATGGGCGCCGGCAGGAGCCGACAGCTGACCTCGATTGAGATCTGTGCAGGTGCCGGAGGCCAAGCTCTCGGCCTGCACAGGGCTGGCTTCAGGCACAAGGCGCTTGTCGAGTGGGACGACGATGCTGTTGAGACACTCAAGGCGAACGTTCGGAAGTGGCCCGGATGGAAAACAAAGGCCGATAAACTTACTTCTGCGGATGTGAAGGAATTTGCTGACGATCCGTGTGATCAATTTAAAGTAAAAAAGGGAGAGATTGATCTCCTCGCTGGCGGAGTCCCGTGTCCGCCATTTTCGCTGGCCGGTAGACAGCTTGGCAAAGATGACGAACGTGATCTTTTCCCTGATATGCTCGAGATTGTCGGCAAGCTTGAGCCCAGGGCAGTCATGATAGAGAATGTTCGCGGACTGCTTGAGCCTTGGCATACGTTTTCGTCGTACCGTAAGATGGTCTTAAAAGAACTTGGCCGACTTGGTTATGTAGTCGCGGATGGGGGGGCTGATCTTAGCCAGTCTTGGCGGATTCTTGAAGCTCGTGATTTCGGCGTGCCGCAACTGCGTCCGCGAGCTATTCTTGTTGCAATTAGGGCAGATATTCTCGGGAATAACAAGTTTATCTGGCCTATCGGAAAGGAAGGCGATCCTGTCAATGTAGCAGACGCCTTGCGGGCCACGATGTTGGAGCGATGTGAAGCTCACGGGGCCAAGGGGATCGAAGTCTTTAAAAGGTGGCTGAAGAAGGCGGAAAAGGAAGCCCATGCGGGGCGTGGTGTGGCGCCGACGCTCGTCGGGGGCTCTCGAAAGCATGGTGGTGCTGACCTCGGGCCAACACGGGCTAAGCGGGCCTGGGCTGCGCTGGGTATAAACGCAATGGGTGTCGCCAACGATCACGACCCGGAGCTAAAATACTGCGCCCCAGAGAGGGACATTTTTCGGGAAACCGGGCCGATGCTGACAGTCAAGCAGGCGGCAATAATTCAAGGTTTTCCTCCCGGCTGGGAATTTAAGGGACGTAAGACCGCACGATATCGCCAAGTAGGAAACGCTTTTCCGCCGCCAGTTGCTGAGGCTGTTGGCAGGGCTATTGCGGCTGTGCTGCAGCCGGCTCGGCGCGATGATTACCTTCAAGGTCTCGTGATGGAAGAGGAAACGGAACACCAGGAGATTGCGGGGCTCTTCCCTGAATTTGAACTGTCTGGTTCACGAAGAGTCGGCGCCATTCCGTCGAGCAATGACCGTTGCGGCGATCTTATCGACGCAGTTGGTTGATTCTTCGTGTTCCCAGAAACGCAGCACGAGCCATCCTGCTCTGGTGAGCCGTTCGTCAGTGTCACGATCACGTGCGATATTGCGGGCTACTTTATCCGACCAGTATTCAGAATTGATTTTTGGTGACGCGTAGTGGTCGGGGCAGCCGTGCCAGTAGCAGCCATCAATAAAGACGGCCACCTTCGTTGGGCGGAAAACCAGGTCAGCAGTCCGGCGAAGATCGGGCAACGGACGTGCATGGACGCGGTAGCGCAGCCCACGAGCATGGACGAGCCGCCGAATCACCTGCTCTGGCTTCGTGTCGCGGTTGCGAATCGCTTGCATGTTTCGCCGACGACCGGCTGAAGACGCCCAAGACCCAGCCGGGACGGTCGAACTCGCATCGAGCATGGCTTTGAGGGTAGCGACTACCCAAGGACGGCTCGAACGCATCCGAGTGGACTGGCAGAAGATGGACGTCTTCGTGCTTGCTGGGTGGAGCACGGAGGTTGATTTCGGTTTCCGCTTGCCCCGCATCGGTGCTGCGGTGATGTTGGGTACATGCATGAGGATGTGGCTCGGTGTGTGAGGGCCGTGCAGTCGAAGGACACTCGGTTCGATGGGTGGTCTTTCACCGCCGTGATCACTACTCGGATCTACTGTCGGCCGAGTTGTCCGGTGGTGCCTCCCGAGGTTGAGAACATGCGGTTCTACCCGAGTGGTGCCGTTGCCCAGCAGGCTGGGTCGGGCCTGCAAGCGGTGTCGGCCCGATGCGAGTCCCGGGTCTCCGCAGTGGAACGAGCGGGCCGATCTGGTGGCTCGGGCGATGCGGTTGATCGCAGATGGGGTGGTTGATCGGGACGGTGTTCCCGGGCTCGCCTCGCGGTTGAGGTACAGCGTCCGGCAGATCCAGCGGCAGCTGTTGGCCGAGCTAGGGGCCGGGCCGCTTGCGTTGGCTCGGGCGCAGCGCGCGCAGACCGCTCGGCTGCTCATCGAGACCACGGACGTGCCCATGAGCGATGTTGCCTTCGCGGCGGGGTTTGCGAGCGTGCGAACCTTCAACGACACCGTGCGGGAGATCTTCGGCCTAGCCCCGACCGAGTTGCGGGCGCGCGCATCCCGGCAGCATCCGGCCACCGCCGGATCGTTGGGATTGCGGCTGCCCTTCCGGGCGCCGCTGTGTCCGGACAACCTCTTCGGGCACCTCGCTGCCACCGCTGTTCCTGGGGTCGAGGAGTGGCGTGACGGTGCTTATCGCCGCACGCTTCGCTTGCCGCACGGTCATGGCGTGGTCGCTCTTCGGCCAGCGCCCGAGTACATCGACTGCCGGCTGACCCTGACCGATCTTCGGGACTTGTCCGCCGCGATCACCCGCTGCCGGTGGCTCCTCGACCTCGATGCCGACCCCGTCGCCGTCGACGACCTGCTGAGGACCGATGCGGCGCTCGCGCCGCTGGTCGACAAAGAACCCGGCCGCCGGGTACCGCGCACCGTGGACGCCGAGGAGTTCGCCGTGCGCGCGGTGCTGGGGCAGCAGGTGGCCACCACTGCGGCCTCGACGCATGCCGCCCGGTTGGTGGCTGCTCACGGCGAGGAGATAGCCGACCCGGCGGGCGGGCTCAGCCACCTGTTCCCGGACGCGGCGGCGTTGGCCGCGCTAGATCCGGACACACTCGCCTTCCCGAAGGCGCGCCGCAAGACGATCATCACGCTCGTCGATGCCCTGGCGGGCGGCGACATCGCCCTCAGCGTCGGTAGCGACTGGCACCGGGCCCGGGCCCAGCTCGCCGAGCTCCCCGGGATCGGCCCGTGGACCGTCGAGACCATCGCCATGCGCGCCCTGGGCGATCCCGATGCCTTCGCGCCGACCGATCTGGGGGTCCGGTACGCCGCCCGTAACCTGGATTTGCCCTCGACGCCCGCCGCGCTTACCGGTCGCGCTGCCGCTTGGAGCCCCTGGCACGCGTATGCGGTGCAGTGCCTGTGGGCGACCGGTGACCACGCGATCAACCGGCTACCAGCCTGAAGAGAGGATTGTCAGTGCACCGGGTAAACACCGTCGTAGACAGCCCCTTCGGCCCGCTTACCCTTGTCGCGGCCGACGGCGTCTTGGTCGGTCTGTACATGGATCGGCAGCGACACCGCCCGTCGGAGGAGGTGTTTGGCGAGCCGGACGCCAAGCCTTTCGGTCCGGTGATCGAGCAGTTGGCGGAGTACTTCGCCGGGCAGCGCAGCGAGTTCGACCTGCAGATGGCCTTTTTCGGCACCCCGTTCCAGCGCACCGTGTGGGAAGCGTTGCGCGAAATACCTTACGGTGAAACGGTTTCCTACGGGGAAGTGGCGGAGCGGATCGGGCGCCCCACCGCCTCGCGCGCCGTCGGCCTGGCCAACGGGAAGAACCCGATCAGCATCATCGTGCCGTGCCACCGGGTCATCGGCTCCACCGGCAACCTCACCGGCTACGGTGGCGGGCTCGAACGGAAGCGGAACCTCCTGGACTTCGAGCAGCGCAACGCCGCCGGAGCGCAATCGGCGCTCGCGTTCGAGGTCTAGGCGATAGCCGGATGGCCAGGAGAAAGGACGGCTCGACCCGGGCCGCGGGTTGACTTCAGTCCCGGGCGAGCCGCTTGCGTTCGGGCGTGTACTCCCACCACGGGCGTGCGGGGGCGCCGTTGGCCTGGTCCACGGCCGACATGAACGTGTCCAGCAGGCACGGGTCATGCCGGTGGCCGTCGAGCGCGCACAGCCGCTCGTATAACTCCACCGGATCGAGACCCGTCAGCTGGCTCCGCTCGGTGATGCCCACCCGTGCAAGTTTCCGCACGATTGCCGGGCCGACGTTGGCCAATGCCAGCAGATCCGTGTCAGCACTCATGCGAGCAGGACATCACGAACGCGTCGCACGGGTCTTGAACAATCCGGACATCATCGCCGTTCCAGGCGAGGCGAGCTCCGTCAGGTCAGGTCGGCGTCGTGGGCGAGTAGGGCGATCTGGGTTCTGTTGCCGAGGCTTAGTTTCGTCAGGACGTGGGAGACGTGGGCTTTCACCGTGGCCACGCTCATGAACAGGTCCGCCGCAATCTCGGCGTTCGTGCTGCCGCCGGCGACCGCCAGGGCTACCTCGGGCTCTCGGTCGCTCAGCTTGGCGAAGCCGACTCGGGCCCGTTCGTATCGGCAAGCGTGCTCTCGTTGCCACGGTGTGCACCGCGGTGGTGCTCACCACGACGCTCTCCTCGCGCGCGAAGAACTCCGCCGGTCGTGGCTGCGTCCGCCGACCTCAGCGGCTAATCCGGCGAGCTGGTGGCGGACGAGCCGCTGATTTCGCTGGATGCCGCTGGACTTGCCGAACACGTGGCGCAGAAGGGCTTCGAGTCAGACGGGATCCGCTACGGCGTTGACGCCTACCGGTACCTCTATCGCACGACCAACTTCGCGGGAGAGCAGACGATCGCCAGCGGCGTGGTCGCGTTCCCGCGCCCTAAGCAGAAGGAAGAACTGCCGCTCACCGTGTACCCGCACGGCACCAATCCGGTCCGCGGGGTGGCGGCATCGGTTGCGACAGCCCGGAGCGCCCTCCTGCTTTTCGCCGGCACCAGCCAGGCCGCCGGTTCCGGTCCGGCTCTACCACGGCACCGCCGACGAGGACGTGCCGTTCGCAGATCACCGCAGTGGATCCGGCAGGAGTGCGCGACCTGCAAAGCCACGTCGTCGCTGTGCTGCGCGGAGGCGCTCCGGTGTACCAAGTCGCACGCGAGGACGCCGCGCTGGTCGGGCTCGCCGCAGCGGGCGGGCTGGTGCGCGACAACGTCCCGTCCAGGGACTGCGGGAGCATCGGAAACGTGTCAAAGCGCTCGCCGCGCACGGAAGTGAGGCGATACCGGCCGTCGGGGCGGTGCTCGACCGGATCCGGGCCGGGCGGATCGCCAGCGCCACCGCCTACCATGGGGGTTAGGCGGTTTCGTTGGCAACGGGGCCGCGAGTCCTTTGGGTAGCACCAAAAAGGACTCACGGCCCCGTGTTCAGTGGGTCCAAGCTGGGTCGCGGCCGGTGAGCCCGAGGAGCTTGTCCAATGTGGATGATGAAGGTGTCACGGTGACCTCGGCGCCGTAGACGTCCATCGCCCGGCCCTGCTCGGCGGTTTTCGCGACTTCCTCGTGCACGAAGTCGAGGAGGTCATCATCCAGTTCCAGGCGTTGGTCGGTCGCCTTCGCCAGATCCCAGCCGTGCACCAGCATCTCGACCACGACCATGCCGCCGACCAGCGAGGCCGGTAGTTCCGTCGGGCCGCCCATGTGTGTGGTGCCCTCCCACGCGCCGGGCTCGCTCCAGGAGTCGGCGGTGCGGTCCAGGTGCGTCACCAGGTCCGCCGCCCAGTCGCCGCCGGTCAGGTCCACGTCCTGCTCGGCTTCGGCCGGCGGCGGCACCGTCTCCTTGCGCGCGGCAGCCTCCAGCGACGGCCCCCAGAACAGCAGGTGGTTCACCAGCTTGCGCACGTCGTACTCGGCGCACGGAGTCGGAGCGCCGAGCTGGTCGGGCTTGATGTTGCGAACGACTTCCCGCAGCGACGCGGCCGCGCGGTTCAGGAACTGTGCCTCGGACATGGCTCCAGGAAAGCACGGCCGGCAGCCGACGTCTTGCACGAACGCGACATAGAATCCAGCCGTGACCAGGGACGCCCGCGAACTCGGGGGCGCGTGGACGAAGTACCAGCGCCACGCCTTCCCGGCCCCGTCACCGGACCTCGCTCGCTTCGTCGAGCGCTACTGGATCGTCTCCTGGGATTACCGCGAGCCCTACCGGCAGCTGGTCGTGCCCTACCCGAACGTGCACCTCACGTTCCGTGACGGGAGCGCGACCGTGAACGGCGTCGCCAGCGGGCACCAGATCAAGGTGCTCGAAGGCCGCGGCGAGGTGTTCGGAGTGGCGTTCCGGCCCAGCTGCTTCCGGCCGTTCCTCGGCGCGTCCGCCTCGACGATCACGGACCGGACGGTCGACGCGCGCGAGATCTTCGGGCCGGGCCTGCCGGACGAGCCGGATGTGGCGGCGGTTGAACGGTTCCTCCGGGCCCGCCTGCCGCGGCCCGACCCGAAGGCGGAGGAAGCCGCGGAAATCGTCGCGAAGATCGCCGCGAAACCGGAACTGACCAGGGTCGATGTGCTCGCCCGCGAGCTCGGCATGAACGTTCGGAGGTTGCAGCGACTGTTCGCGGAGTACGTCGGGATCGGGCCGAAGTGGGTGATCCGCCGCTACCGGTTGCGCGAGGTGACCGAGCGGCTGGCGAACGGCGCGGAGCCGAACTGGGCGGCGCTCGCGGTCGAACTCGGCTATGCCGACCAGGCGCACTTCGCCCGCGACTTCAAGGACATGTTCGGCGAGTCCCCCACCAAGTACGCCGAGCGGTACTAGTGCCGCGTCCAGATGACGAACTGACCGCCGTGCAGCAACACGACCATCGCTTGGCGCTCCCCCTGCGTTGGAAGGTGCCGTCACGTTCAGGTAGAGGCAGTCCTCGTCGTTGGCGACGCCCGATTGCTCGCCGGGGTGCTGCGTGCAGGCAGGCGCGCGTTTCGTCGCGTCCCGCTCGCCGGTCCAAGGCGCCGACGGCTGCGGGTCCTGCCAGCGCAGTTCGCCGACCGGTGGCGCGGCGTACGGAATCCTCTGGAATTTCCGGACACCGTCCACCGTAGAGCCGCGTACCGCGCCGCCTTCGGTAGGCACCACGTTCGCGTCGGAGTCGGCGGCGAGGGCGCTATCGGCACTGCTCGGGGCCTCCGCCTCGCAGCAGGCGGTAGCGGTCAGCAGCCCTATCAACGCCGCGCCACCTCCTGGCTTCCATTCGAGTCTCCCCTCTCAGTCCGAGAACCGGACTCCGGCCGCTCTGCTCAAGCCGCTCGGGAAGCTACGGTCGAGCCGGAGGCGCCGCATCAGGTTTCGGTCGACGGCCGATGGCCGAAGTGCGGAGGAACCCGAGACCAAAGCCGTTGCGGTGGCGGCGAAAGACGGTCATCGGGACAAGTGCTCGGCGAAGAACGTCAGCACCTGGTTCCGGACCGCAGGCACTGAATCGGCCGGGTCGATCGCGCCGACCAGCTTCGCCCGGTCCTCGGCGCTCATCAGCCCGGCGTCCTGGAGCTGCGGTGCCATGTTGCTGTAGTCGGTGAATACCCAGTGCGTGGCGTTGTCGAGCTGTTCCCAACGGGTGCAGCCCTGCTGGTGGTCGAGCATCGCCGACCAGGAACGCTCGATCCGCGCGTCCCGGAAACCGTCGGTTCCCAGCAGCAACAGCGGCTGATCCACCCCGTGCTTGGCGATCGGGAGCAGTTCGCCTTCCTGGTCGGGCTCTTCCGGCATGTAGTCGAGGTAGCCCTCCATGTTGATCGCCGCGTCGATCCGCCGGTCCTCGTACAACGCCTCGGCCACGGTCGCCCCGCCTGCGGAGTGGCCGTAGGCACCCACCCGGCGCAGGTCGAGGGCTTGCCCGAGGTTCTCCGGCAGCGGGCGTGCGTCGGCGTCGGGGTTTCGGCCGGCCGCCAGCTTGGCCAGCTCGTCCAGCACGAATCGGGTGTCCGCGATCCGGGTGTCGATCATCGTGCGGAACAGCCGCGGATCGGTCCGGGGATCGCCCGGGATATCGATCGCCCGTACCCTGCCGCCCGGGAACTCGACTTCGCTGGCCTCGCCGGTGTGGTCGATGGTGACCACCACGTAGCCGTGGCTCGCCAATTCCTCGGCGACTCCGGTGCCGATGGTGCGCGGATCAGCACCTCCCGGGCTGTAAAGCAGCACCGGCCGTCGACCCGGCAGCGCCGGCGCGCCGGTGTGCGAATGGGTCTGAGTCGCCGTCCAATTCACCCCCGAATCCGGCAGTTCCGGGTGCAGGTGGACGGCGTCGAGCGTTGAGAACACGGCTGCGGCTGCGTGTGTCAGCTGCGGTGCGACCGGGTAGTCCGCAACGTCGGCGGCGGGGTAAAACACCGTGGTCATCAGTTCTCGGACGGTGCCGTTCCACGGGTCGCGCCTGGACTCGTCGACCAGGTGCAGCGTGGTGACGCCGAGCTGGTGCTGGCCGGTCGGCGCGGGCAGCCGCAAGGTGACCGGCGTTGTTTGTGCTCGCGCGATGTCGTCGCCCGCCACCGGCAGTGTTGGGCCGAGAACTCCGTTTCTACGGAACATGTTTTCCCTCCGTGGCCAGAATTCGACGAGCAACTGGCACCATGCGCCGGTTGTTTTTTTGCGGTTCTTCTTCTGGAAATCAGTTCCTGGTATCGGGTCGAGTTATTCGCGGGACAAGGCCGCGTAAGCCCGGTCTACGTAGTCGAGCAGTTCCTCGCCGATCTCCTGCTGCTCTCCCGTCACGCCTGGCGGGATTGTCGGGCCTTGCTCGCGGAAGAATCGGACCATCGATTCCCGGATCGCGGGCTCGCCGCCGGTGAAAAGCTCGACCAGCTCGAACAGGCGCCGGGTGGTCCGCTGCACTTCGGGATCGTCCACCGGGTCGTTGTCCAGGTAGTGCTGCGCCAGTTTCGCCGCCACCAAGGGCCATTCCGCGTCCAGCTGCCTCCTGCCGTCCGCGCCGAGCTCTTCAGCCCTTTCGTCTAGGAAAGCGTGCTGCTCCTCGGTGATGTACTGGTCGACAGTGCTCATCCGCCCCAGCATGGAGAGGAATTCGCCTGGTTCGGGGCGCGACGAACCGTCCAGTTGTTCCAGCAGGTTCCTGGTCCGGTGGCGCAGCGCCGCCAACCGGCGCGCCTGGTCGTCGAGCTGGGTCAGGTGGCCCGTGAGCACCTCGCGAAGGATGCCGGGATCGTCCTCGGCCAGCACGTCGCCGATCTCGTCCAAGGACATCCCAAGCTGGCGGAGCAGGCGGATCTGGTAGAGCCGCCGCAGATCCTGCTCGGTGTACCTGCGGTGGCCCGAGGGGGTCCGTCCGCCGGGGCGCAGTAGGCAGAGCTCGTCGTAGTGGTGCAGCGTCCGCACGGTGAGGCCGGTGGCCTTGGCCAAGGCCCCGACGCTCCATCGTGGCTGCTTCCCGTCCCCAGTTCCGGTCACGACAACGACCCTAGGTGGCTGGTGTCGAACGGGGTTTTGAGGTGTTTGCTCTGGTCTTAGCGTGGCGGGCGGTGGGTGTGATTGCCGATCGTTTTCGAGTGTGGTCGGTGGGTTTGTGTGTCGCGTGTGCCGGTTATCGGTGGGGAGGACGTGTGGTGTTGGTGATGGGCTGGGCGTTGGTCTGGTCAGGCGGTCGTCACGGCCCATCCGCCTGCCTTGCGGGTTATCCCGAGCACGCCCAGTCGAGCGAGGTTGACCGCGGCGGCCAGCAGCGAGAAATCAGCGGCCACTTTCCGCAGTCCTCGGACACGGGCCCGTCGTCCGCCGTGGCGGTGGCGCATCAGGTGGCCGATCTTGCGTTCGACTTTGGGCCTGGTGGCGCGGTAGTCAGCCTTCCAGGCGGGGTCGGTCTGGCGGGCACGACCGGCGGCCAGTGCGGCTTCGTGGGGGCTGATGGTGATGGTGCGGCCGGTCTTGGCGGTGGTGCACTGTGCGGCCAGCGGGCAGGTGGCGCACACGACGCCGAAGTTGGCCGCCCCAGCGTGACGCTCACGGGCGCGAATGGGTGCGGTATGCCCGGCCGGGCAGGTCACGGTCTGCTGCTCAAGGTCGATATCGAAACGGTCCTTGGGAAAATGGCCTTTCACCGCAGCCGGCGGTTGCACCTTGAGCCCATTGTGGATCCCATTCTCGTCCAGCCTTTCCAGCAATTCCCCCGCCCCATAGGCCGCATCCCCATATACCGCGGCCTGACCCTCATCCCCGGCTTCGGCTTCGGCTTCGGCTTCGGCTTCGGCTTCGGCTTCGGCTTCGGCTTCGGCTTCGGCTTCGGCTTCGGCTTCGGCTTCGGCTTCGGCTTCGGCTTCGGCTTCGGCTTCGGAGGGCAGGATGTCGGACAGGAGGGTCTCGGCGGTCTCGGCGTCGCCGCTGTTGCCGGGGGTGACTTCGGTGGCGGTGACGATCTCACTGTCGGGGTCGATGGCGAGATGTCCTTTGTAGCCGTCGAAACCGCGGGCCTGCGTTTTGTGGCCATGGCGGGTTTCGGGATCGACGGTGGAGATGACCCGGTCCGGGGCGACCCGGCGGGCGATCCGGAACACCCCGTCGCTGTCTTCGGTCAGGTCCTGGCCCAGCACCGTGGCCAGCAGGCGCGCGGCCTCATCCACGCACTTGGTCCACTTCTGGCCTTCCATCAGGGTCAGCATCGCGAACCCGTCCCGGGCCCGGGAGTCGATCAACGCCTCCCGGGCGGCCTGGTCGTCCCAGTCGATCAGGGGTTTGCCCGCTCCGGCGTAGTCATCTCCGGAGGTGAGCACCGCCCGCAACCGGGCGGCCAGTCCGGCCTCAGCGGTGGCCAGCAGACCACGGATCGCCGAGCGGATCAGGGTGATGGTGTCCATCGTCGCGACCGCGTCATACAACGGGGTCGAGTCCAGCACCCTCCTGCACCCGACCAGACCCGCCTGACGCGCGACATCCAGCACCGTCTCGAAGATCCGGTCCGGCCGAGCCGAGCGGGCCAACCGGGCCCGCATGTCCACCAGCACGGTGTGCACGAACCCCGGATAGTCGAAATCCAGGCCACCGGCGGCGTACTTCCAGCGCGTGTCAAATGCGAACCGCTCCACCGCCTCCCGATCCGACAGGCCCTCGACACGCTGCAACACCATCACCACCGCCACGATCATCGGCGGCACCGACCGGCGACCCACATCGGTGAACAGATCCGCGAACATCTCATCCGGGAACAGACTGAAGCACTCCCGATGCAACACCCCATAAATCGAACCCGCCGCGACCCGGCCCTCACAGTAATCCACCGTCGATCGCAGCAGATCACCCTGCCGCGGCGCGCGTCCCAACGTCACCCCCGACATCCTGCCAAACGATCACCCCGACGGAACACCGACACACCCCGATCCTTAGCAACCCAAAACACCAGCCACCTAGAACCTCCCGCAGGGTGAGGTTCAACACCAGTTTTCTATTAGGTAGTCGAAATGGGTGTATCCGACGTCGACGAGAACGCTATGCGACCCGCGCTCACCTGCGAGAGGCCATGAAGGAATCGCAGTGGGAAGGACTCCATCCCATGCCTTCCGGCACCTGGTTGCCAGGGTGCTCGACGGGCCGACCTTACCGCTCGCGAGATCGCGGACTACCTCGGCCACGAGAAGGTCAGCATGACCCAGGACGTGTACATGAACCCCAAGGCCGCCAGCGGCTCGGCAGCCAGAGCGCTGGCGAACATGCAAGCTAGAAGGCTGACGCGAAGGTGGGTATAAAGCAGGGGTTGATCTCGGATGAGATCTGCCCCCACGGGGTCTACCTGGGTTTTGCGCCCCCGGCGAGGCTCGTACAGCATCTACACAGGGCAGCACCCGCCGTGAACTGCTGGTTTCCGGCACAGTGAAGGTAGTGCGTCGCCCCCGCGCTCGGGGCGATCGTGCGTGATGACCGAGATACCCGTGAGGCACTTGCCGAACCCGCACAAGCGGGAGTCGCTAGCGAGGCAGGCTTATGGCGGTCGCGGGCAAGCCGAGAGATTTAAGGGCCGGGCAGCGTTCGTCGACGGTGTCGCGCACACCAATCTCGCTGCAAAGGTCCTGACGACCTTCTGCAACAGAATCCAAAGCTCGTCAACGACGTCATCCGCTGACATCCCGGTCGGGCCGACCCCCCGGCTACCGAGTCGATCAGCGACAAGTCCCGTTGACCATCCACGACGAGGCGGTCAGTCCGCGAGCTGTGGTAGGCGCCCTTCCGCCGCTCCATCGGTCATCGCTCTGCCGAAGCGGTGCTCCATTGACTTGGTGGTTTTGCCGAACCCCAGCAATTCTCTCGTCGTTCGGAAGAGCTGCTTGGTGTCGTTGGCACGTCCGGTGTCGCACGCATGACACATCGCGTTGACGATTTCTTCCGGCGAGATTTCATCGAATTGCCGACCGTTCTGTTTGGAGTTGGGTCGGAAGCCCGGCCAGGTCGCCGGATCGCGGTGGTCTGGCCAAACGAACTTGGTGTTGAAACCGCCTGTGACGTGGTACCGCCGCGGCAGATACCGCTGTAACAACTGGTTCCGGTCGGCGGACAACCTCTGTAGTCCGAAGCACTTGCTGACCAGCTTCATCAACCGGTCGATCTCGATCGGGCCCTCGCAGGCAATCACCTTATCCATGCATTCCCGGACCAACAGCTGCACGGATTTGTCATGCGCCAATTCGTCGAGCTGCTCGCGGGTGCCGACCGGGACCGGTTCGAACGGAACGAACTCCTCGACCGCCGTGCCGGGATCGGTTTCGGCAGTTTCGGGAATCACGACAACGTCGCGCAGGATTGGTCGGTCCTCCTCGACCTCGATGGTCGGCACCACCTCGATCGTTGTTGTCTTCTCCGCCTGAGTTGGCCATTCCCCGTCCAGCACCGGGGACTCCTCGACTGGTGTCGGCTCATCCTGCACTGATACGGCAGCCACCGCCCGGTCGATCCCGTCGAGAACACCATCCCTATCCGTCATCCACTGCGGCAGCCAGACCCGAACCATGTCCGGCCAATTCATCAAGTCGGTGAGTAGTCGAGGTGCTGCGTCCCGGTCGGCCAACGTCGGGCGCGCCGCCCATTCCGGGCCGTCGAGCACGACTGCAACCTGCCAGCTCCGGTGTCCAGGTTCGCGTACCGCGATGTCGACGGTGAAATTCGACAGCCCGTAATGCGTTTCCACCTCGTGCCCGCGAGCCCGGATCGCGGCGGCGATCTCCTCGGTGATCCGGTCGATGTTCGGACGAGGACCGGTGAGATCGCCGGAACTGTGCAGGCCCCGAGCTGCGAATTCCAGGTACGCGCGCAGGTGGTGAATACCGACGGACTTGGTGGCCGTAAGGTCGATGTGCTCCGGATCGAACGAGCTGAACACGATCACCTGGGCACGAGCTCGGGTCACCGCAACGTTGAGCCGCCGCTCGCCGCCGGCATTGATCAGCGGTCCGAGCTGCAGGCGGACCCGCCCGGTCTTGGGGTCCGGGGAGAACGCCAGTGAGAACAGGATCACGTCTCGTTCGTCACCCTGCACATTCTCCAGGTTCTTGACGAACAGCTCCTCGTTGTCGCCGCGGATCAGCGCCTGTTGGATGTTCCTGTCGTCGCTGCTCTCCAGTAGGTTCAGCACCAGGTCTCGTTGGTGGATGTTGAATGTGACGACCCCGATCGACCGGTCAGCGGTGCGCGGGTCGGCGAGGATTCGGGAAATCTCCGCAACGATTGCCCTGGCCTCGACGACGTTGGTCCGGCTGCCGCCCGACTCGAAGTGCCCGTCCACCCGGCGCCAGACGATCCCCGCGGACTCGTCGCCGCCCGGTGCGGGCAGGCTGGCAAGTTTGCCGTCGTAATAGTGCCGGTTGGAGAAGGCGATGAGGGACTCGTCGGTGCTGCGGTAGTGCCAGGTCAGCAACTCCCGGGGCAGCCCGGACTCGACGCACTCGGAGAGGATGCTGTCGAGGTCCTCGGGCACCGTGGAATCTTCCGGCTGGTCGGTGTTGCTGGCCTGCATGACGCTGGTGGGCGGCATCTGCTTGGAGTCACCGACCACTACGACCGATTTCCCGCGTCCCATCGCACCGATAGCCTGCGCAACGCGGATCTGCGAAGCCTCGTCGAACACGACGATGTCAAAGTCGATGCCCCCTGGTTCCAGGAAGGCCGCCACCGACGCCGGGCTCATCAGCAGGCACGGGGTCAACCGGCTGATGACGTCGGGGTATTGGACCGCGGCTTCCCGGAAGGAGAGCCGATCGTTGCGGGCCCCCAAGCGCCGCACCAGCTTTCCAGCACGGTCCTGGAACGCGGAGTCGCGTTGTGCTGCGTGGACGAGCCCAGCAGCGATCTGCTCGGGCACGCGGTCTCGGATCTTTTCGCCGAATTCCAGGTAGTCGCCGACGTGCTGGTTGTGGGTCGTCGAGTCGAAGTACTCCAATGCGCTCGTGCGCAGGCGTTCGTCCACCGCGGATCGCGCGATGCCCCGAAGTACCGCCATCTCGATCTCTGCGGACTGGGCTTCCCCGGCGAGGATTTTCTCGCGGAACTCGGTCAGCCCAGCGTTGTTCAGCACATCGGTGTGCGCGAGCACGACGCCCCACCGCTGGATCGCGACCAGACCGCGACCGAGGTCCGTAACCCAAACCTGGCCGTCGCGTGCCCAGGCAGCGGCCCAGCCGGAATCCGCCGCCCAGCGGGAGAATTCCTCGTCAGCTGTGCCCACGACCTGCAACCAGCGCTGCCAAGCACCGACGAATCGCTCCAACTCCTCGGTCGGAGCGTGTGCGCCGAGCCCGCTGAGCGCCTCCCACACCTCGGGGAGTCGATGACGGGCTTCTCGCGACACCTGCAAGGCGCGGTGTTCAGCTTGCACGACTGCTGCGGCGTCCGGACGGGTCGGCAACCAGGACGGCGGCAACAGCAGCCCAGGCACCGCGCGGGTGTTGTGTGCGATCTCGGCTGCAGCCTGTCGCGCTTGGAACGCCGCTTGGAGCTTCGCGAGAACAGTCGTCTCGTCGAGCTCCCCGTCCTGAGTCAGGTGCTCACGCAATGCGCTGACCAGCGCCACGCGGCGCTTCTTCTTGCCGAAAAGCCCGCGACCAGCTTCTGCGGCCTGGGTCTGAAGGCTGTCGAAGGCAGGATGCACGAAGAACTCGGGCCGGAATGTCGCGAGTGCGTCCTGGTGCTGTTGCTGGAACAGGGCGATGGCTCGCACCGCTGTCTGCACGACGTCGTCCCACCTAGGTCGCGTTGCCGCCGCGGTTCGGTTGGCGTCCGGGAGCCTTCCCGACCTGGCAAGCCGGGCTGCCTCGATGACCTGCCCGAGCTGCAACGGATGTGGTAGCGCGCTGACCCGGTGCCGCAGCATCTCCGGAAGCCGGTCGAAAGCCTGCCGCACGCCCTCAAGTTCCTGCGCAGCGGCAAGGAAAGCCTGGGACGCAAGCCCATCGACGCTGCGAAGTCCGCTGATCGCCCACGGGTGATGCGGCCGCAGCCGGGCGGAGTGCGTTGCGCTGGGTAAGTCCCGAGCGGCGGCTTCGACAGCACGACGCTGTTCCTCCGGGAGCGAGAAGTAGCCCGGGGGAACGGGCGCCGCCGGGCCATCGCCGTACGCCAGCTTCGCCTGATAACCGGACCAGACCGAGAAGCCCGCGCCGTTGGTGCCGTGCAACTGCTCGGGGTACTCCAGCAGTTCGGTGACCCGGGACCGGAACTTGGCCGTCAGCGCACTCCATTCGTGGGGATCCGCCGGCACCTGCCGCTCCATCGCGGCCTTGAGTTGCTGGGTGATGCTGCGCTGGGACTGCTTGCGGCCGTGCACGTCCAGGCAGAACGTGTCTAGTCCGAGCGCGGCGAGTCGCCGCTTCACCACGTCCAACGCGGCCTGCTTCTCCGCGACGAACAGCACGGTCTTGCCGGACGTCATGGCATGGGCGATGAGATTGATGATCGTCTGGGACTTCCCGGTGCCGGGCGGGCCCTCCAGGACGAAGGAATGGCCTTGCTCGGCGAGTGCGATGGCCCGCATCTGCGAGCCGTCCGCGGCGATCGGCAGGAGCAGCTCGGTCTCGTCGATGTCCACGTCGACCGGCGCGGTACCACCCATCGGCTGGCCGGGGTTCTCCACGAGGTGCCGGACCAGCGGGTTCTGCATGAAGCTCTCCCAGTGCTGCGTGAGATCACGCCACATCTGGAACGTGGAGAACTCCAGCAGCCGCAGGCTCGCCGTCTCATCGATGCGGAAGTTGAGGTTGTTGTCGACGAGTCCCTGCCTGATCGCGCGCAGCGATGCGCCGATGTCGATGCCGGCGCCGTCGAGGATCGGGTTCTGCAGCACGGGAATCTCGACACCGTGCTTCTGCCGCAGCCACTGCACCAGGCAGTGGTTGGGTGCGGCGAGCTCGTCACCATCGACGACCACCGTGTAGGGCCGACGTCCGGTGCCACCCTCGATGCGCACCGGAAGTACGAAAAGCGGTGCGTGCGCCTCACCGGTCGGAGTTGGGTGCACCATCGAACCGAGGGTGAGGTACAGGTAGTTGCTACCGGTTTCCTGCTCCACGGTTCGTGCCGCACGCTGCAGCTCCCGCATGCGGTCGACGTAGCGGGCCTGGGTCACCGATGCGTAGACGCGGCGATCGGCCACGAGTTCGTTCGCCACGATCTCGTCGGGAAGCTCTTGGGCGCGCCGGACGCCCTGCAACTCGTGGACACCGCCGAGGACGTCCTGGGCCACGATGTTGAGCGGCTTCCCCGTGTGCACCAGGTCATCTAGGTCTTTCAGCGACCCGGCGGGAATGTGCAGGTCAAGTCCTTTGCCGCGCTTGGGGAGCTTGAGCAGGGGGTTGCGCAGGCTCAGATCGAGCAAGGCGCGCCGCCAAGCTCCGATCCGCGGTGGCGCATCGCTGGTGGTGGCCTGCTGTTCGAGGTTTTCCTCCTCGTCGAGCACACCGCTGGCGATCAGCTCGTCCGGAAGGGCGAGACGGCTCTGCGTCACCGATGGCGGCACCTCCTCAACGGCCTCTGGGACCACGGCATCCGCCGAGGGCATCGGCCGGATGTCGGAGCGGTGCGCGAGGTGGACGTCGACCATGCCGTAGAGGTCACGCGGCCCCCGCAGGTGGGCACGGCCCAGCCGAACTGCCCCGGCGAAGTCGACGGAGTCCGCGCCGGGGCCGATCCCGGTGAGCTCGACGGCGACAGCCTTGGCGGACTCGACCACGTTGATCATCTGCGACGGTTCCAGCGACACGCTCTCCGGTAGCCGTTCCTCGTTGAGGAAGAACCCGGCGAACGCGTGCCCACGCACGATCCAGATCAGCGGATGCAGCCCAGCTGCCTCCAGGCAAGCGGCGTAGGTGACCGACAGGTCAATGCAGTTGCCTACACGGTCCCGCAGCACCTCCGAGGTGGTGCGAACCTTCTGACCAGTGTCCTCGAAAGACGCGGGCATGCCGACGTAGGTGATCGCGTGCTCGCGCAACGCTTCGTACAGGGCCGCGCCGATCTGCACCGCACGTTTCGGCCCCGCCTGATAGCCCTGCAGCGAGCTGGAGCCGGTCTCCCGCAGGAGCAATGCTCCGGCTGCCCGCAGAACCTGCTGCACCGCAGCGGTGTTGGGCTGTACGAAAGCGGAAATCGACTCATAGAGCGCCGGAGCGCTCAGCCACTCGTTGTGGGCGAGCATCCGCGACGGAACCGACAGTTCGAGATCAGCCCCATCCCCGGTTAGCACGGCGACGCGATAGGTGACTGGAAACGCTTCGTCGGCGCTCTTCAGTACCGATGCATCCGGCGCGAACTCGCGGAAGTCGTCCCAGCTCACCACCCCGTCAGCGGGCACGGTCACCGCAGACCGAGTCCAGGGTTCGGCGAGTGGCCCGTCCGGCCCGGCCAGCTCCAGCGTGACGTCGACGGATTCGACCGCAGCGTCGCCAAGATTCTCAAGGCGAAGGTGGTGCACCACCGGAACCCTGTTGTGCACCAACGCGTAGTACATGGCGGGCGGATGCAAGAGCTCAACCCGCAACCGCTCGTTCTCACGGCTGGACGTGCGAAAAACCGAATGGCTCATTGCACTCGCAATCGGAATAGGCAACGCACTACACCAAACAGGGCATCAACCGCTAGGTCGGCAAACCAGACAAATTCGTTACCAGCGGAGACGGAGACCACGCAACGGCATTGTCTCGATACTCGGGCGGCGTGGCACGTGGGATCAGGCTCGGCCATCAGGCCCCTCGGCCAGGCGAATGCGGGCCAAGATCGCCCTAACCTCCTGCGCACTCTCGTCGCTTTTCCCTCGAACCAGACACAGGTCGTCATAGAGCGGCTGCAGGGTGTCCCACGCTTCCTGAACCTTGTTCTCCGACAAGAGCAGCATCCCGATCAGGCGGCGAACGTCGAAGGCCATCGGGGACGCGTCACCGTCCGTTGCCCGAAGCCGGACCAGCACGTCCCGGAATTGCCGCAGCGCTGCCGTGACCTGACCGAGCTCGGCGCGGCACAAGGCGGCCTGTTGCAGGCATTCAACCGCACTCTCGCTGCCGGCCCCTTCGGTTCGCGTGAACGCGGCGGCTAGTGCGTCGAACTCCGGAAGCGCAAGTCGGTAGTCGCCGCCGATCACGAGAATCGCCGCGCGCCGCCTCCGCAACGAAAGCACCTGCAGGCTCTCAGCACCCAGCACCTCGCCTGCTGGCTCGATGACGTTCTGGAGCATTTCGGCCGCCTGCGCATAACGAGCCTCTTCCAGCAACGCATCGGAACGCTCGTACGCCGCCTTGATCGACTCACGGAGTCCGGTCCGCGGTGCCTGCTGAACGGATTCGGCCAGTTCAGGGGCGGTCTTCTGGAGAACCGGCTCCGCAATGGAACGCTGCCGCGGCGCATTCGGCCGACGGAACATCACCGTTGGGTCCGGCACGCCAGTGGGTATCGCGGTCCCAGACTCCGGCCGGGAACCAGGTGTCGGCAGGAACGGCAGCAACCGCTCGTACACCTCGTACGCATCTACTGGGCGCTGCTCAGGAACCTTGGCCAGCAGTTCCAGCACAAGCGAATCGAGCTCGTCCGGGACATCAGCACGGACCTGCTGCGACGGCACTGGCTCGTCGTACACGTGCTGGTGCATCCGCGTGAAGTCGTTGTCCCCGTCGAAAACAGGATGCCCGCAGAGCAGTTCGTAGAGCACGCAGCCCAGGGCGTACAGGTCGCTGTGCGGGGCGACCGTCCCGCCCTGGATCTGCTCCGGCGACATGTACTGGCTCGTGCCGATCGGGGTACCGGTCGCGGTGATCCGGGTTACGTCGGTGCGCAGGATCGCGGCGATGCCGAAGTCCAGCACCTTCACGACGCCTTCGTCGGTGACCAGCACGTTGTCGGGTTTGAGGTCGCGGTGGACCACCGGCACCGCGTGAGCGTGCGACAGCACCGTGCAGATCTGCGCCCCGAAAGCAGCCGCCCAACTGACCGGAAGTGGCTGCTCAGGATCGATGAAGGCGCGTAGCGAACGCCCGTGAACCAGCTCCATCACCAGGTAGAGCCGGTCGAACGAGTCGTCGAGAACAGCGTCGTAGACCTGTGGCACGCCGTGGTGCTGGATCCGCGCAGTCACCCGCGCCTCGCGCTGGAAACGCAGGGCGAATTCCTCCGCTTGTTCGGCAGAGACGATCGCATCGGTCCGGATCAGCTTGACCGCGACCTCGCGGTCCAGCACGGAGTCGAAGCCACGCCAGATCGCACCCATGCCCCCAGAACTGATCTCCTCGATCAGTTCGTAGCGATCCCCGACAGCGTCCGCCTGCACCTTCCGCCATCCCCCTCGATCACGTCACTCTCGGCGAACAATCGTGCCCCCTGTGCGATCACTAGTCCACCGAAACCGGGGATCCGGTACCCACCCGGTCCCCGGCTCCACGGCGTTCAGATCAGGTCGTCACCGACGCCTTCCTCCCGGCGGATCATCCGCCACGCGGCGCTGCGGAGAGTGCTGTTCAACGACTTCTTGAACGTCTTGTCCGGGGCGAAGTACTGCCGTCCGAGGTCGGCGACGGTGTCGATGTGCTCGGCCATCTTGTCCTCGAAGACGGGGTCGAAGACGATCCCGAAGTTCTCTTCGTCGTTGGACATCGCCGCTTGCCGCACTTTCGGATCGCGATAGGCCTCCTCGAACGGCTTCAGCGCGTCCTTCTCGGTGAGGTCGGTGCCGTGCTTCTCGTTGAACTTCTCGATGAGCTCGGACAGCAGCGACTTCTCGGGTTCCTGAGCAGAAGCCGCGCCATCCCCGAATCCCTTCATGAGGGTCGGTCCCTCGGGCACGAGGCTGAGGTCGTGGTCCCCGGTCTTTTCCACTCTCAAGTGACTGAGGTCCACCTCGCCGATGTCGGTGCTGCCGTCGTGCCGCTTGGGCAGTCGGTTGAGCAAATGCCGACCGAACAGGTAGAGCTGTTCCAGCTCCGGGTCGTGGTAGGGCACGATCTGGGAGAGGAACCCGTACTTGCGGACGTAGTCGTTGAGGTCGCTGCGGAAGTTCTCTGCGGTCTCCTCCTCGTCTTCGTGGTCAGCCAGCTCGGTAAACCGCGCGACCGCCGGCTCGGTGTGCCGGTACAGCTCGGCGTGCAGCTTCGCCCACTTGGCCGCGCGTCCGGCCGCCTTCTCCTCCGCGGCCAGGAAAGCTTCGGCGAACACCCGCATCTCGCTCTCAACCAAGATCGGTGGAGCCATGACCCTGCTCTGCGCGTTGTAGAGCAGGTTGGGGTCTGATGGCAGGGTCATCGCTTCTTCGAAGAACGGGCGGAAGGATTCCTGGATGTGGTCCGCTTCGTTCACGAAATCGATTACCGCGAGGTCCGCCTGGCTCTTGCGTTCCGCCGTCCTGTTGAGCCGCGACAGGGTCTGCACGGCGGAAATACCGCTGAGCTTCTTGTTGACGTACATCGTTGTCAGCAACGGCTGGTCGAAGCCTGTCTGGTACTTCTCCGCGACCACGAGGATGCGGTATTCGGGCTGGCCCTTGCCGGTCTTCGTGGTCTTGTCATCGGCCCTGGTGTACGCGAACGCCTTCGGCAGCGCACTTTCCGGCAGGCCACCGTTCTCCTTGGATTCGGTGGTCTCCTCGCCGTCGCACTTGAGCGTTCCGGAGAACGCCACCAGGACGCCGATGTTCCGGTACTCCAGGTCGGCGATGTAGCTCTTGATCGCCCGAGCCATCTGCACCGCACTCAAGCGGGAGGCCGTGACAACCATCGCCTTGGCCCGACCGCCGAGGCGGCCCGCGGTGTGTGTGCGGAAGTGCTCCACGATCACCTGCGCATGCCGGGCAACCGTGGAGTCGTGGGTGAGGGCCGCCCTGGCCAGCAGTGGGTTGGCCTTCCGGGGATCGACTTCCTTGTCGTCCGGGTTTTCGTTGACCAGCTTCCAGTACGTGTTGTAGGTGACGTAGTTGCGGAGCGGATCGAGGATGAAGCCTTCCTCGATGGCCTGGCGCATCGAGTAGGTGTGGAACGGAACGTGGGTGGCCTTGCCGTCGCGTTCGGTCAGGACGCCGAAGTTCTCCAGCGTCTTCGCCTTCGGGGTCGCGGTGAATGCGAAGTACGACAGGTTGGGGCTCTGCCCCCGGTCTTCTGCCCGCTTCTTCAGCTTCGCGTCGGTGTTGCCTTCAGCTTCAGCTGTGACGGCCCCCGGCTCGCCGGAGTCGTCATCGGCGTCGAGTCCGAGGCCCCGGAGAACCTTGCGCACATCGGTCGCCGCATCGCCGGACTGCGACGAGTGCGCCTCGTCCACGACGATCGCGAACCGGCTGCCCTTGATCTCGGTGGGGTTGCGTCGCAGGTAGTCCAGGAGTGCCGGGAAGGTGTGCAAGGTGACTGTGACGATCTTGCCGGTTTCCTGGGACAACGCCTTGGCAAGCTGCTCGGACTTCGCGCCGTACTTCTCGTCGATCTTCACGACGAGCCCGGCGGTCTGCTCGAAACTTCCGACGGTTTCGCGCAGCTGGGAGTCCAGGTTCCGCCGGTCGGTGATGATGATGACCTTGTCGAACACCGGCGTGCCCGGTTTGAGCCCGTTGGCCAGCGCATCCGGGTCGAGTTCGGCGGGATTGGTGGGCGTGTGCAGCGATGAGATCCGGTGCGCCAGCCAGCCGATGGTGTTGGACTTGCCGGACCCGGCGGAGGCCATCGCGAGGTAGTTGTGCCCGGAGCCGTGCGTCGCGGCGTGTGCGGTGATCTTCTTGACGACGTCCCACTGGTGGTAGCGCGGGAAGATGAAGGTCTTCTTGGACCGCCCGTCCGCACCCTTTTCCTTGTGGACGTGGACGAAGCGTTCGAGCAGGTCGAGCCAGTTGTCCGGCTGCCACACGCGTTCCCACAGGTAGGACGTGGCGTACTTGCCAAACTCCTTCGCCGGCGGGTTGCCGGCGCCACCCGGCTCGCCCGGGCCGTTGGATCCGGTGTTGAACGGCAAAAACCGGGTCTTCGCACCTCGCAGCTGTGTAGCGACGAACACCAGCTCCGGGTCGACCGCGAAGTTGGCCACCACGCGACGCGAGAAGATCAGTTCGGTGGGGTCACGCTCGGCGCGGTACTGCTCCTTGGCGTGCTCCACACCCTGACCGGTGAGCGGGTTCTTCAACTCCGCGGTCGCGACCGGAATCCCGTTGAGGAACAAGGTGAGGTCGAGCCGGTTGTCCCAGTCGGCTTGCTTGGTCGCGTACTTCAGCTCCCGAACGACGGTGAGCCGGTTGGCCCGGTAGTTGTCCAACACGTCATCGGAGGTCACGAGCGACGGCTTGAAGTAGGCGAGCCGGATCCGCACGCCGTGGTCCTTCACGCCTTTCCGCAGCACCTCCAGCAACCCATCGTTGCTGATGGCCTGGTCGAGCCGCTTCGCAAACCCCCGTTGCGCGGCGTTCGCGTCGTTGCCGTAGTAGCCGAGCAGCTCGTTCCACTCGTCGATCTGCGTCGCCCCGATGAAGGTGAGCAGCTGCGCGGTGTCCAACCCAAGATCGGCGTCGTAGTCGCTGGCACTCCCCAGCTCCCACCCGTTCTCAAGCATCGAGGAGACAATCGCATCCCCGAACACAGACTCGTGATGTGCCGGGCTCATAGCACGTTACCCCTCAATCCCTCGTCCGCTAGCAGTGGCGACTTCGATTTGGCCGGTAACGGCGGCAGTAATCAAATCTTGTCGACGTTCAGCCAGGAGAGCGATCTGCCTACTTAGCAACCCATCCATTTCCGAAACCGCTGCACTATGCCCCCCCAATTCCTTCAGGATCGAATCCTGCTCAACTAGCGACGGCACAGGAATCATAAAGTCGACAACATGCGATACGTTAATCTGCTCTTGTGCTGCCCCGTATCTAACAGAACTTACATACGTTTCACCCAGGGGGCCATTGAAATAGTATTCCAAAAATTTTGACCGGAGAAATTTTCCCTTTTTAAGCACAAGAATTGAGGCGCAATTCGCCCCGTCAAGCTCTGAAGGAACCACGGCGGCACGGCCCGGATAGCCAGCCCTGACCACAACGACATCTCCCTCCGACAGACGCGATCGACACAGCTTCTTACTATCGAGCTCCGAAATAAATCTCACGCCATCAAGATCGAACCCTCCCGGCCTAACATTCGACCCTCTGATGAATGGAACCCCATCCTCCGCAAAATAGGATGAGGGGTCAACCACCACTCCGACGCCAATTCTTGGAATCACTCTACGCAGAGACAGCGCTCTCCACGCGTCTGGCAACTCCCCAAGAACCGGATGAACACTTCGCTCTCCGGAGATATGGGCACCTCGGAGAAACCATGCATTCTGCGCCTCAAGTCGCTCATGCAAAACATCCCTGAGCCGACGAGCAACTTCCACCATTCTACCAATCCGGGCGGTTTCGGCGTCGAGGAAGTCGGCGATGCGGCGCTGCTCCTCCAGCGAAAACAGGACAACCGGGAAGTCCCGAATAAATTCATCAGGTACCCGCTTCTGTCCGGCGACGCCGTACATTTCAGCTTCGCCTTTTTTGAGAAAATGATACGAGCTCATGCAATACAAGAGAAATCGCGAGTCAAGGCCAGCTCCAGCCCGAAGAACATGGAGCTCGGTGGTTCCGGCTCCAGTTCCATTGCACAGTCCATCGACCAGTACAGCACGCCCCGCCTCAAAAGTTGGCGTAATTTTGGGAACGAGAACATCGCCATCCTGAAATCTCGTATAACCCGACGCCACCGACGATTTTTTCCTATGCTGCGAAATATCAAGGCCACTTCCCGGCCACACTGACTCCATGGGAAGAAACGTGACGTCTTCATCTGCACTCAATCGGTCAAACGCAGGAGCCGAAGGATTCACCTGGGCCAAGTGGCGCAAGCGCATTTCTTTCATTCCGTCACCTCACCAAGCAGGGCCTGGATCTCAGCTTCCAGTGCTTTCAGCTCGGCGTCGATCTCCGCTAGCGGGCGCGGAGGCTCATAGACGTAGAAGTGGCGCGTGACGGGAATTTCGTAGCCGATCTTGGTTTTGTCGTGGTCGATCCAGGCGTCGGGAACGTGGGGCAGTACCTCGCGTTCTAGGTACGCATCGATGTCGTCGTCGAGCGGGACGTTCTCGTAGTCGCGGAGTTCGGTGTCCGGCTCGGGCGCACCCTTGACCTTCTGGACCTCACCGTCGGGAGCGCGGACGCCGGCGGCGTCGCGGAGCGCCTTATTGAACGGTGCCCCCGTGGGCCACAGCGAGCCAGCTGCGGCGACTGCGTCTTTCATCTCCAGCCATGCCTCGGACTTCTTTTTCCACACCTTGCCGATCAGCGGGCGCAGCGCGGCGATGAATTCCTCGGTGTTGTCGAGCTTCTGGATCGGCTTCGCCGCCGCCAGGGCGGCGAGGGTTTCCTCGGTCAGCTCGAAGCGGAGCTTCAGCGGGCGTTCCACCGTGATCCGGCGGTAGCCGAAGTCCTCGTTGCGGAAGACCTTGACCTTGCTGTGCAGCGGGTGTTCCTCGTTCTGCGCGACCTCCAGTGCATCCGCATACAGCCGCGTGATCTCGGCGATCTGGTCGGCCCCAATGATCTTCCGCTTGTCTCCCAACGACTTCCGCATCTTATGCCAGTACTCGCGAGCATCGAGCAGGACCACTTTGCCCTGGTAGTCCTTGCTCTTGCGGTTAGTCAGGATCCAGAAGTAGGTGGAGATCCCAGTGTTGTAGAAGAGCTGGTCGGGCAGGGCGACGATACCTTCCAGCCAGTCGTTCTCGATGATCCACTGTCGGATCTTCGACTCACCAGACTCGGCAGCGCCGGTGAACAGCGGTGAGCCGTTGAAGACGATCGCAACCCGGCTACCGCCGCTACCGTCCTCGCTGACCGGCTTCATCTTCGACAGCATGTGCTGCAGGAACAGCAGAGATCCGTCGTTGATCCGCGGCAGGGCCGGCCAGAACCGGCTGTTCTCCCCCAGCGTCTTCAGGTCGTTCTCGACCTCGTCCTTGACCTTCTTCCACTCCACGCCGAAGGGCGGGTTCGCCAGGAGGTAGTCGAACTTCTCGCGCAGGTGGCCGTCGTTGCTGAAGGAGTTGCCGAACTTGATGTTGTCCGGGTCCTGATCCTTGATCATCAGGTCGGACCGGCAGATCGCCCACGACTCCGGGTTGAGTTCCTGCCCATGCATCTCGACCGACGCGTCCGGGTTCAGCTTGGTGATGTGCTCGTATGCCGCGCTCAGCATCCCCCCGGTTCCACACGCCGGGTCGAGGACCCGGCGAGCGACGGCCGGCAAGCTCAGCGCATCGTCGTCTGGCGCGATAAGCAGGTTCACCATCAGCTCGATGACCTCGCGCGGAGTGAAGTGCTCACCCGCGGTCTCGTTGGACTGCTCGGCGAACTTCCGGATCAAGTCCTCGAAGACATAACCCATCTGATGGTTGTCCACCACGTCCGGCTGCACCGGAAGATCAGCGAACCGCCCGACCACCTGGTACAGCAGGTTGGCCCCATCGAGCCGCTTGATCTGCTGGCGAAAGTCGTACGCCTCCAGCACTTCTTGCGCGTTCGGGGAAAAACCCGCGATGTACTGGTTGAGGTAGGTCGCCGCATGGGCCGGGTCGTTGGCGATCGCCGCCAGGGTGTACTTGCTGGTGTTGTAGAACCGGTGCCCGGACGCCTTCCGCAGGAAGTGATCCGTGTCGATGTCCTGGCCCTGGAAGCGTTCCACCGTCTCCAGGACCTTGTCCCGCGTCGGCTCCAGCACGCATTCGAGGCGCCGCAGCACCGTGAACGGCAGGATCACCTTGCCGTAGTCGGATTGCTTGTAGTCACCGCGCAGCAGATCGGCAACGGACCAGGCGTGATTCACCAGCTCCGTGTGCTTGTTGGTGTTCAACGGATCCCCTCGATCATCGTCCGGAACAGGACAAAGTACTAATTGAACTGTAGAAGTGCTCGTTGTTCGATCAGGATGAGGCTGGTCCTGCTTCTGGTGGCAACAATGCCCCGCTGGTCAGGCCCATCGCCAGCTCCCGCACCGTCTTGTCCGCGAGCTGTGCGGCAGCTCGGGCCGCCGCCCGCATCTCGTGCAGGTGCTTGAATGCCTTGCCGTAGTTCCGCTGCTGCTCCAACGGGAGCAGCGGCACCCGAAGCCGCTTGACGTCGAGACGCACAATCGACGTCCCCGTGGTCGCACCGTAGATGTTCTCCTCGGCCGAGAGGAATCCGGCGAGAAACCACGGATCCAGCCGCTCCGGGTCGGGACGCAGCAGGTAAAGGCGCCGCCCCAGCAGAACTCCCGCGTCCCCGTCGTCAACCACGCGAGCCGTAGGCGCCTTCTCCCCGTTCAGCGTCTCCGGTATGACGACGTCCCCACTTTGGAGCTGAACGTGCTCAGTCAGCGGGTTCTCCCGCAATGAACTCGAAGCCCGCTCACCGGCCCGCACATCGCGTAGGGACAGGACCTCGTGGTTGCCTTCCTCCTCCGACTCGTCGGAGACACCGCGGGCAGCCGAGGCACGGCGCATGCTCACGGCACCGCCACGCAACAGGTCCGCAACCGTCGCAGTCCGCCAAGTCAACGCGCCAGCACCGGCCGGTGGCCAAGGCGCACCCCCACTGAGCTCGACCAAAGCGCTACTGGCCTGCCCCAGCCCGGATCGCAACTCTCGAACCACCGCGTCCTGACGATCAGGGTCCGCTGTTGCCACGGCAGCGCGCACATGACGAGCCGGAGTGAGGTCGACGGACTGGTCGAGCAGGTCGACAACGGACTGACTCCGCGCAAGCCCCGGCTGCGGCTCGAAGCTTTCCGGGCCACTGCTGAACTGCCGCCACAGGTCAACGACCTGTTCAGACAAGGTCGGCCAATCAAGCGCTCTCGAACCCGTGGAGCGACCGCTCCGCCCGCTGTCCGAAGCGTCGACGAACAAGACCGGCTGCGGCTCCGGCTTCGCCGGGTCCGGACTGGCCAGCAACCACAGGTGCAAACCGATGTGCAACGGCGGCGCCGCCCCGGGCGGCAGGGCAATGACGCCACGAAGCGCACCCCTGCGAACCAGCTCGGTGCGGATCCGACGACCGCTGGCCCGTTCCGCCGTTCCCGGCGGCATCAGCACAACGGCGAGCCCGCCGGGCTCCAGATGCGCAAGACAGTGCTGGACCCACGCGAGTTCAGACTCCGACTTGGGCGGCAACCCGTACTCCCAGCGCGGGTCGTACGCGAGCTCGTCGTGCCCCCACTCCCGCACGCCGTACGGCGGATTGCACAAGACTGCATCGACCTTGAGCCCCGCGAATGCGTCAGCTCGGAGGCTGTCCCCGACTTCGACAGAGGCATCAGCTTCCACCGATGCCATCTTCGCCCGGACCGAAGCCAACGCCGCCTGCGACACGAGCACTTCCTGCCCGTACAGGTTTCTCGCCCCCACCCGCGCAGCGGCCGAAAGCAGCCCACCCGCACCACAGGCCGGATCCAACACCCGCGATGGCGTCCGAAGCACCAACGCCACCATCAGGTCAGCGAGCGGTTGCGGCGTCGAGTAAGCCCCCGCAGCAAGGTCTTCCCCGAGATGCTCTGCAAGCACGTCGACTGCGACGGCGGGACTCTCCTCCGCGACGCATTCAAGGACTGATTGCAACGCGCGAGTCGGGAACGACGCTACATCCTGCGGATCCTCCCCAGGGACGGACGGCAAGTACTCCCCAACTGCACCCGAAAACGCTCGCGGCAGATCCGGAGCAGCCGCCAGGCGCTCAAGCTGCTGCGCATCGAGCTTCGCCAGCGACGACACCAACGGCAAAAGCCGGAGCGCAGGCACCGTTCCTTCGCGGAGAAAGTTGCGCAGTTCATCGGCGGGCGAGCCCTCCGGCAGCTGCCCTCGCGCAGCCAGCCACGAACGCACCTCCGCGAGGTCGTACGCGGGGCTCGTTTCCGTTCCCCCCGCCGGAGTAGGGAAGTCGGGATGGCGACGACGCCAGTTGCTAACAGTGGCACGCGTCACCCCGGCCAAGCGGGAGATCTCCGCAGCTGTGACCTGCGCAGATGACTTCGACATGACAGCGTCCCGTCCGTAGTCGTTTGCGACGAGATCAGCTTACAGCATCGTCGACAGCTGTAAACAGATTTGACAATGCTTTCAACGCATGATCTCATGATGGAGCTTTCAGTGATCGCCGGATGGGTAACCACTCAGACCAGCGCTCGCTTCGCCCAGCTCCTCACCGACCTTCAGGAGGTTTTGTCGTGTCCATTTCCATGCCTGCTCCGCAGGTTGACGGCATCCGGTTGACCGTCATGCCGTTTCGGACGGATGCCGTCATCGGGACCATGGGACTGCCCACGCTGATTCAGCTCGTGCCGTCGCCGAGGAATCAGGAGAACAAGCGGGCTCTGCAGTACGCCTCCGGTCCACAGCGCAGACATGCCGAGGTCCGTGGGCTGGTGCAGCGGACTATCCAGAAGTCCAGCAAGGGCAAGAACATCACCCCGTATGCCGAGTACATCGCGAAGGGGCTGACCAGCCGACACGGCGCGGGGTGGTCGACCCCGCCCGTCACGCTCTGGCTCGCCGACGAGCTCGGCTGGATCAGCGACGAGCTGGTCCCCGGCACCGCCATCCGCAACATCGCGGTGACGCCAGGCTCTGCCGTGATCGCGGTTGACGTCGAAACGCAGGTCAGCGCGTGGCACGAGCTCTACGACGACCCTACGAGCTTCGGCTTGACCCATGAGGCGCTCACGGCTGTTCGGGTGCCGTTCGAGCTGTACTGGGGGCTCGGTGTCGATGACGCGCGGCAGATCTTCTACGACCGCAATGTCGAGGGCGTCTCGGTTGCCAAGAACCTGGCGATGTCGATGGACCAGCGCGACCTGTGCACCCAGATTGCCCGCCAGGTCGCTGACGCGGTCAAGCTGGAGCACAACGGGGAACTCGTCGCACTCACGAAGTTCCTCGAAACCCGCAGCCGTCAGCTCAAGAAGACCGGCTCGGAGCTCGTCACGCTGTCCGCGCTGCGCGAGATGGCGGTCACCACGCTGCACGGACGCAGGGGGCTGGGACTTTCGCCGGCCCAGGCGAACGCCATGCCTGCGGGCGTTTCGGTGGAACACGCCACCCGCCGGCTCACCGTCCTGCTGTCCGCCCTGATCTCCCGGCTCGCGGTGCCGTTCGCGACGCGCTCGGCCGTCTCCGCCCCGGCCGTCATGGCAGGCATCGGGATTGCCGCTCACCAGGCCACCGGCTGGGCCGTCGAGGGACGGATGCTCAGCGAAGACGAGCTGTTCAGCCTGTTGGCATCGGTGCGTTGGGAGCGGGAAGCCCGTTACTGGCACGGAGTCGCGGCCAGCATGAACGCCAACGGCGTCCTCAACTTCGGCGGTGGCGCCAAGGATTCCGGTGGCCGCGTCGCCAATGCCCTGCTGGAGCCGGACAGCGAGTACGGCCGCAGGATCCGCGGCCACTGATCACGAACTTCCACCCCGGCGCGAGCCCACCGTGAGCACTTTGGGGCGTCATGGCACCCCAAAGCGCTCACGATTCCGGCCAAGCCGCGCGATCATCCATTAAGGAAACAAGAAAGCGATGTCCATCCCAATACGTCCAGCCGCAGCCGAAGGCCAAGTTCAGCGGTCTCCGAGCTAACGCGGAACCTCAACGTTGCTTTCACGCTGGTAGCTGGGTAATCGAGTCGAGCATTCGGCCGAAGGCGGTTTCTGTGATGACGGGGATGGAATAGTCACGCGCCTTGCGGGCCTTGCCTGACTGGCTGTCGGGGTCTGCGGCGACCAGAAGCTTGACCTTCTTGGTGACCGCGCCGTGGGGTTGCAGACCTGCTGCGGCAGCGGCGCTTTCCCACTCGCTCCGGGGTCGGCTCATGTCGCCCGTGAACACCACCAGATCGCCGGGCTCCAGGTGGAACGAACCGTGGTACAGAGTTGGTTTCGAGGGCGAGGTTCGTTCGGTTTCGAGGATGGTGTCTACCTCGTGGTTGGCCAAGCCCAGCATGTCAGCGACCATCAGCAGGTCGTGGCGCTCGTCGTCGGTGATCACTCCGTCTGCCCATGCGGCCTTCGCTAGTTCGCGTACGTAGAGGGTGTGCAGTTCGCGTGCCGCGGTACGCCCGATGTTGAGTTCCTGGGCGACCGCGACCAGGGCGTCCGCCTCGGTGACGGAGATGTGCCGGTCTAACAGTGCCTGGTCGAGGATCGCGAGGTAGGCCGAGTGCAGCTCGGGTGTGCAGGGGTCGGGCATGCGCTCGACGAGGCGGGTGAGGAAATGTTCCTCCTCACGGCGGGCGTGCCCACGCGGACACCAAGTGGCGCGCGGGTGTTGAACACGTGGCCAGGGTAGAGAGGAGGCGTCTGCGAGTGCCTGGCTCCACGTGAGGCTCTGCGGATCGAGGTCTAGATAGCCGGCGAGGAGATGCGCCGCAGCAGCGGCGTCATCGATCGCGCGGTGCGCGTTGTCAATCGAGATGCCGAAGGCAGCGCAGCAGTCGGCCAGACTCCGTCCGGCGCCGGGAAGGTAACGGCGAGCCAGCGTCATCGTGCACAGGCCGAGTTCGTGGCTGATAGGCGGGGTGACTTCGCAGCGCGCGAATTCTGCAGCGAGAAAGCCTGCGTCGAAGCGCAGGTTATGCGCGACGATGACCCGACCCATTAGCAGTTCGGCGAGTTCGCCGCTGATCTGCTCGAACCTCGGTGCTCGCAGAACTTCGGCTGCGGCGATGCCGTGGATTCGTTGTGGGCCGAGGTCGCGCTGCGGGTTCACCAGGGTTTCCCAGCATCCGGTGACGTGCCCCTGCGGGGAGAGGTGCACGACACCGATCTCCACGATCCGCTCGTGGCGCCCGGGGTGGATACCGGTCGTTTCGAGGTCGATGACGGCGTATCCGGGTCCGGTCATTCGTGTGCTCCAGTTTTCTGTTAGTTCAGCCAGACGCTGCCGCTCGGGCAGCGCACAAGTAATCACGCGCTGACCGCCGTTAGGCGGGATCCCTCCCGCACCGACTGCTGCCTTCTAATGGATCCGGAGATCACCCCGGATTGAACGGACCTGAGCAGGGCAGGGTTTGGGCAGACCATGAGTGGAATCGTGTGACCTGGCCGTCTTCGACGGCAGTGAGGGCGATGGCGCAGAGGGGCCGACCTTGGGTGGCCGCCGTGTCATCGAAAGGCCGCATGGTCAAGTACGTTTACTTGTCGGCCTTCGAGATTGCAATGGGAGTGGGCCGACGTTTGTGGCCACCAGGCATGTACCCGCGCACGACACGTTGAGCCTCGATCTTTTCCCAAGTGGCTGCGACCTGCGCCAACCAGCGAGCTAGAGCGAGCGCTACTTGGGTCGGCTCCGGTGATATCGCGCTCGGCGGGTTTCGCATGTCAATGGGCTCGGGCAGGGACGGCCAGGTCGGAGCGACGAGATCATCGCGTTCTTGGGCGTCGTATGCGGCCTGTAGTTCGTCCCGCTGCGTCCGCAGACTGTCAAGAGTGACGTCTGGGGCGATGCGCGCCGGGACGGCGATGCTGAGTTGGTCGAGAGCCTCCTGCCCGGCTGATGTCATGAGCACGCGACGTTCGGCTACGAGCAGTTTGACCTTGTCCACTTCGTCGAGGCCGAAGGTCCATGCGCCTGTTAGGCGTGACAAGCCGACCGCTGGGCCGGTGTTGACGTGCCAGATGATGATCTTTTCGCCACGAGCGTCGACTACACAATCGGTGCGGGTTGGATCTGACAAGGATCCTCCAGATAGCCCTGGTATGGAGCGTCGCCACTTGATCATTGCTTGATTGCGAGCTTCGCAGGGACGAGTTGAGGGCCGAGTCCTCGTTCCTGGAACCACCCACGCGCGTAGCTCGGCGATCGCGGCATGCGCCGCGGTCAGGCGGTGTTGAGGTGCAGCAATCTCCGCGCACTGATTCTTGCCGAACAAAGCGACGTGGTCCTCTCACCTGGCCCACTCAGGCTTGCGTGATGGGCATCGTCGTGTTCCGCCCTCATCCATGGATCTCGATAAGGGCATCCGGCGTTACCTGGTGTCGCGGTGGCGAGACGTCATTCACTGGATTGGCCTAGCGTCGTACGGCAGGCGCCTGCCGCGGCAGTGCGGGCCACGTCGTAGGAGCCGGGCGTGGCGTGCTCCTTGTGCTGCGCCAAAGCTCAGAACTTGGGTCTGAACTCGGGTTTTACGATCAGCTTTGGGCGGCTCGGGGTATTCGTTGATCAATTACCGCTGTGAGATCGTGCTCCGGCGGGTGTCCGTCGAGGCTCTAATGTGGACGATCGGTGTTGAAATGGTCCGCGTACCTACATAGCCCCTCATTGCGCGTGGATGAATCGTGGTTTCGCCCCATGAGCGTGATTAGTATTGTGTGAATTCCTCGTTCACCAGGTGGGGGCCGGAGGCTGGATGGGCTCGACGTTCGGGTGGCTCGATGTAGATGACGAGCAACGACGGCGAATGATGCAGGTCGTCGAGCTGTTCAAAGAGAAGGGCACTCTCGACGAACTCGGCATCGGCCCGGTGCGCGATGCGATCGCTGACCTGTTGTTCCCCGGCACGTCGACCCTGCACACCAAGGTGCGCTACCTGCTCCTGGTGCCCTGGGCGATGGCGGAGGCGGTCGGATCACGCCATCGCGGTGACTCCGCGGCCCAACGGATGCGGCGAATCGAGTTGCGTACGATCGAGGCCTTGCTGAAGGGTTCCACCGATTACGAGGGCATCATCGGGCGAGAAGCGCGAGCGAAGCTGCGCAGAACCCCCAGTGAGATGTACTGGAGCGCGTTGTGCCGGTACGGCATCGTCACCGTTGACACCAGTGCGCAAGGCTGGTTTCGGCAAGGGATGCGCGCACAGCGTTCGGTCGACGACGCACCACTGGTGAGTCGTGCGGTGGCGGTGACCGGCCTGCACCCGAATCTGCCTGGACCACCGCGGGGCTGGCTCGAGGAGTGCACAACCGAGCTTGTCAGTGCGGAGGCCGAGTTTCTCCGGGACTGCATACTTGGCAGCGTCGGTGACTCGTTGCTGGGCTGGCTCGCGGCCCATCCCGAGCACAATGAGCAAGGCGTCGCCTACATCTGGGAGCACCCTGCCCTGGACGGTTTCCCCGTCGACCTGCAGGACATCGTGGAGCACGCGCGGCGGCTCAACGTGGTCTTCCACGGCGCGGTTCTGCTGTACAACTTGATGCTCGCCGAGCAGATCAGTGACGGGCAGACCGACGGAACGGAGCTGGTCGAGACATACCGTGGCTTGCTGTCCGAATGGGAGCAGGAATTGGATGACTCGGGTGCCCTCATCGGCTGGAACCACAGCAGCCTGTGGGAGATGACCGAGCGTGCCGGCCGTCGGGCCAGACCAGGGCTGCGGGAGTTCTTTGGCATGTGGCGCCGGATTGTCGAAACAGGCGAGCCGGTGTCTGACAGTCAGCAGGCCCGCCACCTGGTGCGCAACCGGGAGCGTGCGCTGAAAGGGAGTCGTTCGCGGTTCGACAACCAGGCGGCGCTCAATGTCTGGTCCGGGGAAAGTGGACTGGGGCGGCTGACCTTCCGGTGGCAGGTGGCCGACCGATGGCTCAACGACCTGCACACGGCGGGGGAGAGCTGATGCTGGCACCGGATTCCCGGCACCTGTTCAGTGACGTGCTGCGGCCGCCGCCGGGCTACGTCGTCGACGTCGCCGTCGGCACGACCTACAGTCTCGATCTCGCCGCGCTGCTGCTGGTGCCGATGACCTTCGCACTGCACGACGCCACCGATATGCGGGGCCAGTTGAACGACCCGGTGGCGGTGCTGCACGGCCTGCGCAGGCATGCCGATCACACCACTGTGTTCTGCCAAGCCGGTGAGCTGGCGGTTCCTCGGTCCTACCAGCCGTTGTTCGCACACCTCGAAGATGTGGTCCATGAAGTCACCGCCCCTGCCGAGGGGCGACTGTTCCACCCGAAGCTGTGGGCAGTGCGTTTGCGCTCACCTGACGGCGAACTCCAACACCGGGTGGTGTGCCTGAGCCGGAATCTGACCTTCGATCGCAGCTGGGACACGGTCGTGCGCCTCGACGAAACCGATGCCGGCGCCCGGAAGACGATCACCGCCGAGCCGCTGCGAGATTTCCTCAGCGCTTTACCCGGCCGGTCGGTGACCACGGTGTCGGCACAACGCCGCCGGCAAATCAACGATCTCGTCGCGGGGCTGGAGGGCGTCGTCTTCGAGGTGCCCGCCCCCTTCCGGTCCGGTGAGCTGCTGCCGCTGGGGCTGGGCACGGGCAACGATCCGTTCGCCGGTCCGGTGAGCCGGGCAGTGGTCATCTCGCCGTTTTTGGACGCGGCATTCACCGCTCTGGTCTGTGACAACGTGGCGGAGCGCACGTGGGTGTCGCGCTCGGAAACCTTCGACCGCATGGGAGGCGATGCCTTCGCCGACGATTCGGTGTTCGTCCTGCAGCCACAGGCCGAATCCGACGACGGTTCCGGCGAACCCGACCAGCAACCGCACGATGCCGGTGTGCCGTCGCGCTTGTCGGGCCTGCACGCCAAGGTGCTGGTACTGGAAGAACGCGGTTCGGCCACGGTGATCAGCGGCTCGGCGAACGCGACGTGGGCCGGGTGGAACGGCAACGTCGAATTCGGTGTCGCGCTGACCGGTCCCAGCGACACGTGTGGAGTCGAAAGCCTTCTGGCCGACGCCGGGAGCGGCAAGATGAGCTTCCGCAGCGTCCTCATGCCCTACGAGACCACCGCCGAGGCGGCGAGCGAGCCGGTGGTAGAGGCATTGGAATACGAGATCGACGAATGGCTGCGCACCGTGGCAACCGAGCCTCTCGACTTGTTCATCGAGGGCGATGTCGAGCCGTTCAACGTCCTGCTGCGGCTTCCGGATGTCCCCGCACTCGGCACCACCCGGGTCGCCCCGGCACCGTTGCGCTTCGTCACCCACTCCCGAGACTGGGAGCGGGAGCTGACCTGGCAGCGGCTGACGCTGCGCGACCTGTCGCCCTACATCGCGGTCGAGGTCCAGGTGCAACGCGACAGGGTGACCGCAACGGGGCGGCGATTACTGGTAGCCCGGCTACACGGCGACGTGGCCGATCGGGGAGCTCGGCTGTTGTCGCAGTTCCTGCGCAGCAAGGACGACGTCCTGCGGCTGCTGCTCTTGCTGCTCGGTGACGAGGCCGCAGCGGAACTCTTCGCCGCCGAACTCGCCGGCGGCGAGGCAGGAAAGCGGTGGAAACGGGCGGCCACCGCGGATACGCCGCTGTTCGAGCGGTTCGTGCGGGCGCTGGCCAATGACCACGCCGCATTGGAGCGCGTGCACAACCTTCGCAACGAGATGGAATCCGATCCGTACCTCGTCGATCTGCTGCCCGAGGGATTCGACGAACTCTGGCAGCCCGTACGGCAGGTCTGGCAGGAGCAGGCACGATGAGCGAACTGCCGAAGACCGGCGAGGTGCTGCGCGGCCTCAAGGACTTTCAGCGCGCCACCGTCGACTACGTGCACGAACGGCTTTGGGATGACGACGGAACCGGCAGGTTCCTCGTCGCGGACGAGGTCGGACTCGGCAAGACGCACGTTGCCCGGGGCGTCGTCGCCCGCGCCGTCGAGCACCTGACCGAGGCCGGCGACGAGCGCATCGACATCGTCTACATCTGCTCGAACGGCCAGATCGCCGCGCAGAACCTGCGTCGGCTCAACGTCATCGGCGGACAGCAGGTCGAGCACGCCGACCGACTCACCATGCTGCCCAAAGCGTTGCGCGACATCGACACCCAGCGGGTCAACTTCATCTCGTTCACCCCGGGAACGTCCTTCGACATCACCGATCACGGGGGCAAACAACAAGAGCGGGTTTTGCTTTACTGGCTGCTGGAGAGGTTCCTCGGCAGCCACGAGATCAACCTGAGGAAGGGCTACTGGACACGTTTCTTCGAGGGTTACGCCAGTACCGAAAGGTTCAAGGCGCTCCTCAGGAAACGCGGCGAATCCATCACAGTCCCGGAGACATTCGTCGACGACTTCACAGCGGCACTGAAAGAAGCACGCACGGACGACGGACGACCGCTGGTGAGGGCAGTCCAGGACTGCGCCACGCGATTCCACAATTTGCGCGGCCGACCGGAACAGTCTCTGTCCAGACAGCGATACGGCCTCATCGGTGCACTCCGTGCCCTCGTCGCGCGCACGGCGGTCAGAGCCCTTCATCCCGACCTGGTGATTCTGGACGAGTTTCACCGCTTCAAAGACCTGCTCACCGGGGAGGGCGCGGGGTCCGAACTCGCCGGCGCGCTGATGAGCAATCCCGGCACGCGTGTGCTGCTGCTTAGCGCGACCCCGTACAAGATGTACACCTTGCCGGACGAACCTGGCGGCGAGGACCACCACGAGGACTTCGTCGCCACATACAAGTTCCTGGCCGGTGACGACAAGGCAGACGAGTTGCGGGCGCACCTGCGCGTACAGCGCGAGGCGCTGCTGGGTGCGCGCGACCAACTCGACGGCAAGAACGCCTGCGTGGAGATCGAGAACCGGCTTCGCGAGGTCATGTGCCGCACCGAACGCACCACCGGGAACGCCGACGGCGACAGCATGGTCACCGAACGGCCGCTGGGAACAATACAGACCGACGCCGATGATCTGCGTGCCTGGCTTGGAGTAGCCGAGGTCGCCAAGGTACTCGACGCGCCTGATCAACTCGAGTACTGGCGGTCCGCGCCGTACCTGCTGAACCTGATGGATCATCAGTACAAGGCGAAGCACGCTCTCGTCAGCCGCTGCGGTTCGCGGGACCGGGAACTCGCGAAGGCCGTACGGAACGCCCGTGGGCTGCTGCGCCATCGCGATGTCCACGGTTATGGCGCGCTGGAGGCGAGCAACGCCAAGATGCGCGCGCTGTTCCACGATGTCCTCGACCGGGAAGCCTTCCGGTTGCCGTGGATCGCGCCCAGCTTGCCGTACTGGACGCTTGAGGGCCCCTACGCCGATCCCGAGCTGGCCGGTTTCACCAAGCGGCTGGTGTTCAGCGCCTGGGCCGTGGTGCCCAAGTCCATCAGCGTCATGCTGAGTTACGAAGCCGAGCGCCGGCTCGTCGGGTCCTCCCGCCGCAACTACGACGACCGGCGCCAGTCGCAGCTGTTGACCTTCAGCTTCGGTGCGGATAGACGACTAGCAGGGATGCCGGTGTTCGCGCTGATGTATCCGAGCCCGACGCTGGCTCGACTCGGTGACCCCCTGCGGTGGGCACGTGAACATGACACGACACTGCCGCTTGACCGGGCATGGCTGATGGAGGCCGTGACCACCGAGATACAACGCCTCCTCGATGAGCTTCCCCGCAGCGACGCGGCGGTGGCAGACCAGCGATGGTACTGGGCCGCGCCGTTGGTTCTGGACGCCGACGTGAACGACCAACAAGCGTTCCTTACCCAACTGGCCACCGGCGGCGAGGACGAGGAACATGACTGGTCACGAAGTATGGCCGAGCACATCGAACGGGCACGCGACCTCGACCCCACCTCACTTGGCCCCATGCCGGACGATCTCGCCGAGGTTCTGGCCGCTATTGCGCTGGCAGGGCCCGGCACGGTGGCGTTGCGGGCACTGCTGAGACTTTCCGCCGAGCTCGAACCAATCGGCCTCGACCTGCGACGCTTCGCGTGGTGGATCAGCGCCGGATTCCGATCCTTCTTCAACAGGCCGGAGATCATCGCGATGCTGCGACGAGAGCAGGCCACTGAAGCGTACTGGCGCAGCGTGCTCAACACGTGCCTTGACGGCTGCATCGGCGCTGCACTCGACGAATACGTGCACATGCTCGCGGACACATACCGCGATGCCGATGCTTACACGAAGGCCTACGAACTTGCGTGGGCGGTCTACGCAGTGCTGGGCTCGCATGCCGACGCCGGGGCGAGCCCGTCATCCGGCGCACGGACCGGCCGTTCCTACCTTACGGCGTTGAACACAATCGACGACTTCGAGGTGCGTGCTGATACTGTCACGCACACCTCACACCGAATGCGCAGCCACCTCGCGCAGACCTTCGGTCGCCGCGACGAGGACAACGCCGGCAGACGCGACAAAGAACTGCGCGACGCGTTCAATTCGCCTTTCTGGCCCTACGTACTGGCCTCGACCTCCGTGGGGCAGGAAGGGCTCGACTTTCACACCTACTGCCACGCCGTAGTGCACTGGAACCTGCCCAGTAACCCGGTCGACCTCGAGCAGCGTGAAGGGCGAGTACACCGTTTCAAAGGGCACGCGGTGCGTAAGAACGTCGCCGCGGCTTACGGCCACCAGTTGACATTCAAGAACGCTGACCCGTGGGAAGAGCTCTTCGAGATCGCGGTCAGGGAACGGGCCGACGGCCACAACGATCTGGTGCCGTACTGGATCTGTCCGGGGGAAGCCGGTATCGAAAGGTTCGTGCCGATTATCCCGCTCAGCCGGGAGGTCACCAAAAAGCAACGACTGCTGCGCACCCTGGGGGCCTACCGATTGGTCCTGGGACAGCCACGCCAGGACGACCTACTGGCCTACCTCGGCGAGGACATCGACCACACCTGGACCCGAATCGACCTCCGCCCCGAACGTCACCGCTAACAGCGCATGCCAGGGCCAGAAACCCCATCTCGTTTGAGCCCGCGTGCTGCAGCTGCCCCACACTGGTTCACCGGCTTGTTTGAGGCACGCCGTGCTTTGCGAACTCGCGCAACTTCCCGTGCCGGTCGTTCTCCCGCTCCACCCGCGAACCCAGCATCAGATCGTCCTCCATGGCCTGGAAAAACTCGCCGACCGCCTGCGCCTGACCGGGCCGCTGAACTACCCCGCACTGCAGCCCTGATCCGTCGCGCCGCGATGGTGATCTCCGACTCCGGCGGAATCCAAGAGGAGACCACCATCCTCAAACGACCCATCCTCATCGTCCGCCGCAGCAACGAACGCCCCGAAGTCGAAGGAACCTTCGGCAGCCGCGTCCTGCCCGCTCGAGAGGGGAGCGGTTATCGCAGTTGATCGAGCCAATCTGGATGAGATGGCGTGCCGCTCGGCGGGGACCGGGAACCGCAACGCGGGTGCGTGACTGTTGTCCGAGTCGAACAGGTGCTCTTGCGCCTCAAGTGATGACAACCCCTACTGATCGACAACGCGCTGCTCGAACGGGTCTGCACACCGCGTCGTGTGCAGGCCCGTTCCGTCGGCTCGCTAGCCTTCCCGCCGACCCACAAGCCACGGAACGAGGAACGATCAATGGCGCTAGCCCGCGTGGACTGGCAGGACCTGCCCCCACACGTCCGCGACGTCGTCGAAACGAACACCGGCCCGGTGCGGTCGGCGCGAACCGTGTCGGCCGGGAAGAACTCCCCAGTCGCGCTGCTGCTCGACACGGCCGACGGGCGGGTGTTCGTGAAGGGACTGCACGCGGATCACCCCGGCGTCGTGACGCAAGCGCGCGAGGCGGTCATCACGAAGTACGTGACGGCGGTGTCACCGCGCCTGTTGTGGCGGACCGAGGTCGACGGGTGGGACTTGATCGGCATCGAGTATGTCGAGGGTCGGCACGCCGACTACCGACCGGACTCGCCAGACCTCCCGGCGGTCGTCGACGTGATTCAGCGGCTTGGCGCCGTCGAATGCCCTGACCTGCCGGAGCTCAAGCGCCCGGCGCATCGGTGGGGCGCCTACGTCGACGACCCCGCCGAACTTGAGTTGCTCACTGGCTCGACTCTGCTGCACACCGACTACAACCCGCTGAACGTCATCATCGACCGCGCCGGGCGAGCACACCTGATCGATTGGGCATGGCCAACGCGCGGCGCGGCGTTCATCGACCCATGCGTGCTGGTGTACCGGCTGATATCGGAAGGCCACTCGATCACCGGCGCCGAGAAATGGGTCGCCGGCACGCCCGCGTGGGCTTCTGCGTCGGCCGAAGCGGTCGACGTCTTCGCTCGCGCCAACGCCCGAGTCTGGGAACAGATTGCCGCCGACGACCCGTCCCCGTGGAAGCAGCGCATGGCGGCGGTTACCCGTGAGTGGTCCGAGAGCCGACGAGGCAGGACAGCGCGAGCGAAGTAGCCGCCGGTCGTGCGTTCCGGTGAGGTGTCAGGGCTAGCTGTGATGATCTGCGCCTGTCACTGTCCGCCCGGCTGAGGGGGCGCTGTTGGCATCTGCTGTGGAGAAGCTCGACCAGGCCATCGCGACCGCGCTGGGCAAGATCGAGGCGGTGGCTGGCGGGATTTCGCAAGCGATCAATCACTGCGAAGAAGGCAACGACTATTTGGCTGCAGCGCTGCAGGGCGCTACCGACGACGAGGTGCTCGCCGCGGCGCAAGCCCAGCAGGGCACCCCCACCGAACTGGCGACTGCACAGGGGAAGCTGCGGATCGTCGCGACACAGCTCGCTGAGTATCGGCAGCGTCTCGGTGTTTCCTCGACCGCTGCATCGGCCTCGTCGTCTCCGGCAGCCCCGAGCTCCTCCCGCTCGGCGTCATCCGGCTCGGCGTCGTCGGCCGCCGCGCGTTCCGAGCTGCCACGGCCGCCGGAGGTGGGTAAGACGCACGGCCGGTGGTTCAACAGCGACGGCGAGGCGGTGATGTTGGAAAGCGGCAAGGGCGGCGAGTATTACCAGGCGGCACGGAGGCGTGCCGTCGAACTCGGGTTGACCTACGGTCGGCCGAATGCCGAGGCTGCGGTCGCTCGGCACGTCGAGGTGCAGTTCGCGATGCGGATGCGTGACCAGGGCATCACCGACGCCGAAATCGAGATCAACCGCCGCGTCTGTGGAACAACGCCGGGCAGGGATGATGACCTGCCGGATACCTGTGACAAGCAGCTGGAGAAGTTCCTGCCGCCGGGAACCACACTGAGGGTCAGAGACGGGAGCAGCCCGGACGGGAGGCTCTATCGAGGCAAGGAAGGACAAAGATGACCATCGACGCCCGTTGGGCCGTGTTCACCGAGGACGGTGCGGAACGCGGGGCGAACCTGCTCATCAAAGACCGCGACCAGGTACGTGAGCTCATTGAGCTGCTCACCGACCCGCTCGCCGACCTTGCGCGGTTGATCCACCGCGACCGGCCGCTGTGGGACACCGAGAGCGGGTTTCTTGACCACGACGTCTACGCCATCGTTCGCGACGGGTTCGGCTACCTCTCTTACCAGGACGCCACCCGGGACAAGGCGTATCCCGTAGGTGACCCGGCCTCGGTGGGCTGCGAGTTCGACGACGACGACTTTCCGCCCGGCTCGGGCCTGCCTCTGGTGCAGTTCACTGAGGTTCTCGACGAGTTCCTGCGCACCGCCGACCGGCCTGTGTCGGTGACGTGGCGCGAGCCCGAGGGTGCGAGCGAGTGACTCGACGGCGGTCACGCTCAGCGCTGGCCGACACAAGCACACATTGAGCAGGCGCAGGTCGGCAGTCTGCCCGTGAGCACGAAGAAACGCCGGGCCCGCGTGTCCTGCGCGATCACCGCGAGCACCATGCGTGGTTGACGATCGTTCGCGAGATAGATCAACATGCGTCGCGTTTTCCCAGCCCTCAGCCGAGCCACTCAAAATGATTTGCCTCACATTTTTCATGCTTGGTGGCCCATTGCAGCGTTTTTTGCGGACTTCAGGGGTGCAAGCAGTTTCCGGCTCGGGACGAACGACGAAGAACCTGTCACGGTCGAAAGGCTGGTGTGACCATGGAAGGCCCCCTGGATCGCGACGGAAACGAGGCTGCGGCTGACGCGGATGGGGCAGCGGATTGTTCGGCGTTTGGTCCGGCGAATGCCCGCGTGTCCGGAAGCGCTGGCCCAGACGTCGGGGCCGTAGTAGACAAGACCGCTGGTCAGCGGCGATCTGACGGTAGTCGGAAAGTTGGCCGACTGAATACTCATTCGAAGCATTCCCATGCGGGGACGCGCGGGCAGCGCGGACGAGGCGCTCACGGTGGTGAGCCGGATGCCTCGGTGTGGTTTCGGCTAACGGATCGAGATCGTCGCATTCTGGGTTTGCTGGGTGAGCACAAAGTGTTGACCACCGAGCAGATCGCAGCGGCGGAGTTCCAGTCTGTGCGCCGCGCGCAGGATCGGCTGGCGCAACTGCGCGCGCTGGGCGTGGTGTTCGGCTTCCGCGAGTCCTACCGCGATGGCGGCACGAGTCAGACGCGGTTCGCGCTGGGCTATCTCGGCGCGCGGGCGATGGCCGCGCAGCGCGCTGAGAAGCCGCCGACGCGGCCCGCGCATCAGCGTGCGCTGGAGCGGCTGGCGTGGTGGCCCAAGCTCGGCCACCAGCTCGGCGTCAACGGATTCTTCTGTCACCTGGCCGCGCACGCCCGCCGCAGCCAGACCGACGTCGGCGGCACCGGTGATGACAGTGCTGGGTGTGGGTTGGGGCAGTGGTGGTCGGAGCAGCGTTGTACCGAGTTCTTCTGGAACAGCGCGGTGAAACTGCGTCCGGATGGCTACGGCTGCTGGGCGGAGCGTGGTCGCTGGGTGCGGTTCTTCCTCGAATACGACACGGGTACCGAGGCGCTGTCGAAGGTCACGCGCAAGATCAGCGACTACAGCGCGTTCCCGACCCATTCCTTCGGCGTCCTGCTGTTCTCGGTGCACTCGGCGAAGCGGGAAATCGCGCTACGGCAGGCGCTTCGCCGCGCGGCTGGCACCGGGCGCCCGCCGCTGGTGATCGCGACCACCACACGAGATCAGGAGCACCCCGACGGGCCAGCCGGCCCGGTGTGGGCTGTGTGGAGCCAAGGCCACGGGAATGCAGTGGCACGGCGCTATCGGTTGGCCGAGTTGCCCCAGCGAGGCCCGCGCATCGAGCCGCACGCGCCGTGGCTGGGCCAGCCCTACAGCGAGGCCGCCTTTGACCCGCAGGACCAGCAACTCGTGCGCCTGGCTGAAGACCGGCCACCCGCCACCGTGCCCACGCATCAGCCCGCAGCCGATGTGCGAGGAGGTGACGTGGATGACGACGTGATGCTTTACGACGACGAAGACCCCGATGACGAGTACGAGCATCGGATCGCATGAATCCCTTGATTAAACTGGACTTCACGTCGACCGTCCAATGAGGTCTCGCCAGGCGAGACCCCGGACGAAAGCAGCGAGACCGACCGAGACGGCCAGCCTCGGGCCGTGTCTCGGCGGTCTCGCAGCGAGTCTCGCTGTGACGGTAAGAGGTCCAGTCGACCGGTGATCGTCGGCCCCGACGGGTGCCTGAGTGCAGTCGGGGAGTCGAGGCCCACCGGTTGTCAGCCTGATGACGCCCGCCCTGACACGCGCGTGATCGCGCGGCCAGCCGTCCCTATCAAGCCCGCTCGCGGGTACGGAACCTGGTGACACGGCAGGCGACATCCGCTGCGTCGACGGTTGCCCGATGACCACGACCAGCACCCGCGACCCCGGTCCCACCTGAGTGTGGGCGGTCGCGGCCAGGAGGTGCGCGATGTACCCCCACAGCCACACCCCGAACGAACCCGACGACCACACACCCAGCGGAGATGATCACACCGGATCCATCATCCCGGCACCCCGCTCAGCCCCCGACGACAACATCAAGGGCGCGCCGGACATCGACCCTGACCAGCCGATTTGGCGGTATGATCAGAAACGCACGCACGGTGATCATCGCGGCTTCACTGGTCACATTACGCACGTTCGTGGTGCGGAAGGTGAGCGGCTGCGCGGCGAGTTTGCCGACGTGATCGGTGATCTTCTCCGCTGGGCCCAAAGCCAGCAGCAGCCCGAAAGCAGCGACGTGGATGATCCCGAGGAAGGCACGGCAGCGTGATCCACAGCGCGCGCCCCGTCCAGGGGGCCGTCCGCCCCGCCGTTCACCACGCTGTTGGTACCCCGTCCTCCAGCACGGGGTACCAACGGCCCCCTTACGCCAACCATTGCCGCAGCACATACCCGTGATCGACAAAACCGACAGGAGTCAGACTGGTCCCAATAACCAGGTTTTATGCACCGCGGCCCGCTACAAAGGAAAGGGGGAATATAACAATCGAGCCTCTGTGTAAGCCTCGTTCCGTACTGAGCGCCACAACCCGCGCTTTAGAAGAGAGTGAAGGGACAGCCGGCCCACCAGCCCGAACATGCCGCCACCAGCCGGAACGAGACCTCAGAGCCCACGTCGAGGAGACCCGCCGGATCACCTGACCCGGGCGAGATCCCACAGCCCAGAAAATCGCCCGAAAACAGCGACGCAGGGATCGATAAAACGTCGACCGGCAACGGCGATTGGAGGTATCCTAGCCCGCAGAAACGACGCGGCGGACGGGATTTCTCCGGCAGTGTCATCTGGGTGAGAGATGCCGATTCCAAACGACTCCGCGGGGAGTTGTCCGCGGTGATTCGAGGCCTCCTGGAATGGGCGCAGAACGCACAGTTCGGAACATCTGATCATGAGGAGGTGAGGCGTCGTGACCACCGATGACGAACCTGCGGTGAACCCTCCGCCTCCGGCTGTCGTGCGGCGCACCGCCGAGGTCTCCGCCACCATGCCCGTGCGGGCCTCAGGACCGTCGGGCTTGTCGGACTACGCGGTGTCGCCGCAGGGAATGTCCACGGCGGCGCTGCTGCGCGACGAGGTGCGGGTGGCCTTCCTCGGCCGCACGTCCACTGAGGATCAACAGGACCCGCGCCAGTCGCTGCTGCGACAGTTGGGCAACTGCAAGACTCCGATCCCGGAATCGTGGGTCATCGTCGCGCATTTCTACGATGTCGAGTCCGGGCGAATGGAACTCGACCAGCGCGGCCACGGAGAGAACTACGAGCGGTTCGACATCCCCATCGCCCGAGACGGTGGGATCGCCGACCTGCTCGACGAGGCGGCCCACCCTGGACGTCGATTCGATGTAGTGATCTGCGAAAGCATCTCCCGGGTCGCCCGGCGCGCCTATGAAGGACTCTCGGTCGAGCGCGAGTTGGAGAAGGCGGATGTGCCGCTGTTCGCATCGAACGAGCCGATCACGCTCTCCGGCAGTCGCGCCCAGCGGGTCTTGCAGCGGCGGATCAACCAGTCCATCGCCGAGTACGAGGTGATCAACACCCTCGAACAGTCCTGGGGCGGGCTGTGCACCCACGTGCGCGAGGGCTGGAACATCGGCAAGCCGGCCTATGGATACAAGGCCAAGACCTACCGGCACCCCAACCCGACCAAGGCTGATCGAGGCCAGACAAAGACTCGGCTGGAACCCGACGGTGTGCGCGCCGAGACCGTGGCGCAGATCGCGCAGTGGCGCTACCACGAGCAGCTCGGGTACGACACCATCGCCCAACGCCTCAACGCCGATCCCGAGAAGTACCCGCCACCCGAGCCGCCGGGCGGCAAGGCACGGGCGCGGGGTGCGTGGGGCAAGACCAGCGTGTACGAGATCCTGCGCAACCCGAAGTACACGGGCTATCAGGTGTTCAACCGGCGGGCGTCGCGATCCAAGCGGGGCAAGGTCAACGATCCCGTCAAATGGGTGTGGTCACCGAAACCCACGCACGAGCCGTTGATCCCGAAGTGGATGTTCGACGAGATGACCGCCCGCACACAGGCCAAGCGCGGCTCCCGTGCGGGCAATGCCAAGAACGTCCACCCGGAAACCCGGCGCACCTACGTGCTGCGGGGGATGGTGTTCTGCCCCTGCGGGCGGCGCATGTTCGGCAACCACCGGCACAACAGCACCTACTACATGTGCTGGCCCCGCGCCAACAACCGAGGCCGCCCGGACAAGTACGAGGGCCACCCCAAGGCGGTCTACATCCGCGAAGACGCCGTACTCGACGCGGTATCGCGGTTCTTCGCCGACCGGGTCTTCGGCCCACACCGCCGCGAAATCCTGGCCGCCGACCTGGATGGCATCGATGACCGTGCCAGCCGCCAGCGGCAAGCCGAACGGGAACGCCTGCAACGAGTCTTGGCGGATATCGCCCGCCGTCAGGACTCGATCCTGCGGCAAGCCCAGGACGGAGACCCCGACGACCCGTTCACCAAGGGCCTGCGCGGCAGCTACAACGAGCTGGAAGCCCAGAAGAAGGCCGTGCTGGCGAGCGTGGCCGAACTCGACAAAGCCGACGAGGCCGAGCCACGCAGACCCAGCGAGACCGATGTCGCTCTGCTCGACGCGCTGCCGTATCTGGCGCTGAACCTCGCCCACGCCCCCGAGGCGCTGCTCCGACGGCTGTTCGAGATCACCCAGCTCACTGTCAGCCTCCGCGATGACACTGACGAAGCCACCATCACCATCAAACTTCCGGCCGACGAACTACCTGAGATCGCCCACGCGGCAGAAAGGATCATCGAAACAATGCCATCTACACGAGACGTGCCTGTTCAGCAGGCAGCCGCCGCTCGTGTAGATGCTGTACGCGCCCCCGGCAGGATTCGAACCTGCGACACCCGCTTTAGGAGAGCGGTGCTCTATCCCCTGAGCTACGAGGGCTTGGTCTTCGACCTAGTCGGAGGGTACCTGCACGGCTGTTCGGCGCTGACACCCGGTTGGTGTCCCTCGCGTCACATGGGCCCCAGCCGTCCGTCACGTATCGTCAGATGATCGTTACCGTTCGGCGCATTCGGGGTGGGGTATGGGCAACGAGAACAGCGGGCCGGTGTGTGACCTTGTGCGGGCAGGGGCCGGCGGCAGGAGCCCAACGCGCAGCCGGACGCGCCCAGGTCGCGTGGGCAGCTGTTTCCTAAGCCGGTCCACCTCGTCGGCGGGGTGTTGGAGCGGGAGCTCACGGTCTGCTTAGCCGGGTGAGGTTGACGCCGAGTCTTGTTTCGCCGAGTTGTACGGGACTGATCTGGTGGAAGAGAACGATCAGGAGCAGTACCTACCTGAAGACCTCTTGGGCCTGCACTCCAGCGAGGCCGCCCGGGCGCTGGCGGCCGATCGGCGCGATTACGCGCTGCGGCGCCTTGTCGATTGGTATCGGCGGCAGGGGGCTTTCGCCGATCGGGCGGTGATGGAGCCGAGTCGGTTTCGCGTCGTCGATGACGTCCCTGAAGGGGCGAACCCGTTTTCGCGGGAGGAGGCGCTGGAGTGGCTGGAACGCGAGCGGGTCAACCTTCTCGGCATGGTGCGGTTGGCCTCCGAAAGCGGGTGGCACGTCGACGTGATCGCGCTTTGCGATGGTCCTCTGTGGGCGTCGCAGGAGCAGAACGAGCACTACTCCGACACGTTGGTCGCTTTGCAGGCGGCGATCGAGTCGGCGGCGGAGATCGCGGATCCCGTTGCCGAGGCCCGGATGCGGAGCCTGCGCGGCCAGCTGCTGATGGAGTGCGGTGAGCTCGTCGAAGCGCACGAGGAATGCGCGCAGGCGGTCGCTGTCGCCGAGCGGGCCGAGCATCGGCGGGTGCTGGCTTCCGCACTCGAAGTACAGGGCAAGGTGCTGCACGCGCGCGGTGAATTCGCCGAGGCCGTCGGGAATTTCGAGCGGGCCCGGCGGCTTGGCGAGGAGCCGGGTTTGCCGCATGCGATGCGGGAATACTTGATGGGGAAGTCGTTGTCTTGCCTTGGTCGGCACGACGAGGCACTGGAAGCGTTCCGGACGGCCCTGGGCCGGATCGCGGAAATCCCGGGCGACCAGCGGGCTTCGGCGTGGATCGCGGTCGCGGCGGCGCGGGTGCACCAGGCGCTCGGACAGCATGAGCAGGCGATTCCAGCGCTTCGGGAGGCGATTTCGGCGACCCGGGCGCGGCAGGCTCTCGTTGAGCTCGCCGAGGAGTTGGAACTGCTCGCCGACTCGCTTGCCGCGACCGGGCGGCCCGGGGCACGGGACTGCCTTGAGGAGGCGCTGGCGATCTACGAGCAGGTGCAAAGCCCGTCTGCGGAGCGGGTACTCGGCAAACTAGGCACGAGCGAGGGCACGTCCGGCGGTGGTGAGTTGGCGTGATCAGGCGCCGGAATCGCCGCATCGAGCGGGGGCATACGCCTCGCCCGCTCGCTCAACGGCGCCATAGGAGCTGCGGCCGAACCTGCCGACCGAACTGCCGCCTCAACCAGTGGTCGACCGATCCGCGATCGACCGGTTCCCATCGATCTCCACGCGGTTGCGCCCGGCCCGCTTCGCCCGGTACAGCGCGATATCGGCGGCGACGAACAGGTGCTCCAGGTTCGCCGGGCCCGCCGCCACACCGACGCTCACCGTCGGTTCCTTGGTGATTCGCCCCAGCACCAGCCGCCAGTCGTGCTGGTGTACCGCGACGCGGATCCGTTCGGCGACGATCGGGCCGAGGTTGCGGGATTCGTCGGGGGCGTCGAGCACCAGTACCACGAACTCGTCACCGGCCCACCGGCAAATCAGGTCGTCGGCGCGGCATTCGCGGCGCAACAGGTGTGCGATCTCCTGGAGTACCACGTCGCCCGCGGTGTGACCGGCCAGGTCGTTGACGTCCTTGAACCAGTCCACGTCCAGCAGCAACAGCCACGGCACCCGGCCTTGCGCGGCGATGCGTTCCAGCAGCATGGGTGCGCGCCGTTCCAGGCCCAGGCGGTTGGTGAGCCCGGTCAGCGGATCCCGCAGCGCGGCTTCTCGGGCGGCCAATGCCATGCGCTGCGCCTGCACCGCCACCCGGCGCTGCTCCAATGCCTGGCCCAGGCCCTCCTGCAGCACCTCCACCGCCGTGCTGCTCGCGGCGACCGTTCGCCGCAGTGCAGCGGCTTCACCGACCGGATCGGAGAGGGCTTCGCAGATCGCCGCCAGGTTGAGGGAGAACTGCATCATCAGCATGGTGTCGCGGATCGTTTCGGCGCCGTCCAGGGCGCGGCTGGCGAACGTTCGCGCCTCCTCCAGCCGGTGCCGGTCGCGGTACACCACCGCCAGCACCCAGTTCGCCATCGATGTGGTGTACCAGTCGTCGGCCGTTCGGGCCAGCGCCAGTGCCTCCTGGCCGACCCGTTCCGCGGCCTCGGTGTCGCCGACGCCGGCCAGGGCTCGCGCGAAACCGGCCAGCGCCGCGCGTTTCACCTGGCCGGGTTTGGCCAGCGCCTGCGATTCGTCGAACAGGTCGCGGGCCAGCGCGAACTGCTCCGCGCTGGACCTGCCCGGGTGGGTCACGGCGCGGAACACCCGGGCGTTGGCTTCCCGCACCAAGCAGTGCGCCAACGTTCCCGGATCGCCGGAGTCGCGGGCGATTTGCACCGAAAGCGCCATCAGGTTCAGCGCCGGGCTGCGGTGCCCGATCGTCTCCAGCAGGTAGCCCAGCATGCTGATGGTGTGCGCGGACGCCGCGCCTTCGGGGCGGTCCACGTCCAGATCGGTCCAGCCCTCGGCGACCAGTTCCAAGGCGAGCGGGATGCGTCCGAGACGCCACGCCAGCAGTGCCCGGTGCACCAGCACCGTGGAGCGGTTCCACTGATTGTCGACGTCGTTCGCCCCGGCCGAGATCAGCTCGTCGAACGCCACCCCGGCCTCGGCGAAGCGGCCGGAGTCCAGCAGCAACCGCACCTGGCGGTCTTCGGTCGGCAGCTGGCCGGCCATCAGCGGATCATCCTGCTGCACCGCGTCCTCGCAGGAGCACACCTAGTAGTTGAACCGCGTGCCGGGGCGGTTTCGTGGCCTAAAGGTTACCGGGTGCGACCGTGACCGTACTTGTCGTAATGGACGACGTTCTCCAATGGCAGTCGCTCCCGCCAGCCATGTCGTTCCAGGTCGGGAGTGTCTGCCAGGGTTCGCACCGGGCCCACGCACAACCATGCCACCGGGCGAACCCCGGACGGAATGCCCAGCAGGCGGCGCAGGAACTCTTCCCGGTAGAAGCTGACCCAGCCGACACCGAGGCCCTCGGCGGTCGCGGCCAGCCACAGGTTCTGGATGGCCAAGCACACCGAATACAGGCCCGCGTCGGCGATCGCGTGGCGGCCGAGCACCTGGGGCGCGCCGCGGTTCGGGTCGTAGGTCACAGCGATGCACAGCGAGGACTCCACGATGCCCTCGACCTTGATCTTGGCGAAGGTCTCGGCGCGTTCCCCGTCGAGCTGGGCGGCGAACACGCTGCGTTCGGCCAGCACGTGTTCGCGGAAGGCGCGGCGGGTGGCGTCGTCGCGTACCAGGACGAAGTCCCACGGCTGGGACAGGCCGACGCTGGGCGCGCTGTGCGCGGCGGTCAGCACGCGGCGCAGCACCGATTCGGGTAGTTCGCCGCCGGTGAACTCCCGGCGCACGTCGCGGCGGCGGTTGATCACCTCGTAGAGGTCGGCGGCGGGGGCGGAGTCGGTCAACTTGGGTGCTCGTCCGGCGATCGTCATCGCGCCCATCCTGCCGTGCCGGGGCGGGCTGCGAGGCGCGGGGCACCTCGACCCGGTTGTGGACGGCTCCTGGGACCAACCCGGTGCGGGTGCGGTTTTGCCTGGTCGGCGCCGGTGAGGGCGTTGGTGGCTGCCAGCGCCCTCACCAACCGTTCACGTTGGTAAGCCGGTCACTTGCGGCCGTTGCAGGGGTAGGGGAGGAGGGCCATTTCGCGGGCGTTCTTGATCGCCTTTGCGACCTCGCGCTGCTCCTGCGTGGTCAGGCCGGTGACGCGGCGCGACCGGATCTTGCCCCGGTCGGACAGGAACTTGCGCAGCAGCGCCGTGTCCTTCCAGTCCACCTCCACGACGCCTTCGCGTTGCAGCAGGTTGGGTTTGCGGCGGTAGCTGCGCCGATCGGTGTTGGCCATGGCTTACCAACTCGATTTCGTCACACCGGGCAGTTCCCCGGAATGCGCCAGCTCGCGCAGGCGCACCCGGGAGACGCCGAACTTGCGGAAGTAGCCGCGCGGACGCCCGTCGACCGCGTCGCGGTTGCGCACCCGGACTCGGCTTGCGTCGCGCGGCTGGCGCTGCAGCTCGCGCTGCGCGGCAACGCGTTGCTCGGGGCTGCTGCCGGGCGTGACGATGATTTCCTTCAACTCGGCTCGTCGCTGCGCGTAGCGGGCGACGATCTCGCGGCGCTGTTCGTTGCGCGCGATCTTGGACTTCTTGGCCACTCGGCCGTTCCTTTCCATGCTCAGGGCTCGTGCGCGGTCGCTCCAGAACGCCCACTCACGAACGAGGTCATACGCAGGTCGGGGATCCCGCAGTCCAAGCGGCTATCCACGGCACCGCTAAGCAACAGGTGTCTGGAAAACCCCAGATCACCGTTCTTCGCGGAACTCGACGTGCTTGCGGGCCACCGGGTCGTACTTGCGCAGGACCAGGCGGTCCGGGTTATTGCGGCGGTTCTTGGTGGTCACGTAGGTGAAGCCGGTGCCGGCCGTGGACCGCAGCTTGATCACCGGGCGGACGTCGGTGCTCTTGGCCATCAGATGCGCTCCCCTCGCGCTCGCATCTCGGCCACCACGGCGTCGATGCCCCGCTTCTCGATCGTCTTCATCCCCTTCGTCGACACGCGCAGCCGGATCCAGCGGCCTTCGGATGGCAGCCAGTAGCGACGCCGTTGCACGTTGGGCAACCAGCGGCGGCGGGTGCGGTGGTTCGAGTGGGAGACCTGGTTGCCGTAGCCGGGTTTCTTCCCGGTCACCTGGCAGCGGATGGACATGACCTACCTCTCGATAATGATATCCATTTTCATTTTGATGCCGTCGAGAGTAGCGTGTCGTCGCGTCAGATGAAAACCGTTGTCGATTGAGGTGGGGATGGGAACCGAGTCGTCCGCGAACCGGCGGATTCCGCTGATCATGGTGGCCGGGATCCGCGCGGAGCAGGTCGCGGCGGCCGCCGAAACGGCGCGGCGGGAAGACCCGGTGGGCACCGCGCTGGTGCACCACGACTTGCGCGAGGTCACCCAGGGCGTCGTCCGGCGGCTAGTCCGCCACGGCGAGGCCGAAAGCACCGAGGTCCTTGAGCTCGCACATGGTTGCGTCTCCTGCACGCTGCGCGGGGACATGCTGCCGTTGCTGCGCCGGTTGTCCGCCGCACCCGATGTGCGGCGGATCGTCGTGCAGCTCGACCCGGCGCTGGAACCGGAGACCATCTGCTGGGCGTTACAGCACGTCCTGGTGGACGGCCGTCCGCTGGTCGACGACATCGAGGTTCGGGCCGTGGTCACCACGGTCGATCTGGCGACCTGGTTGGCCGATGCGACCGGCGATGAGGAACTCGTCGAACGAGGGCTCGGCGGCAGCGCGGACGATGAGCGCACCGTCGCGCAGGTCGTGGTGGGGCAGGTCGAGTTCGCCGATGCGATCGTGCTCGCTGGTCACGCCGACGATCGCTGGAACCGGGTGCGCACCGAGGCCGTGATCGCCCGGCTGACGCCCACCGCGCCCAGCGTGCACCTCGACGAACTGGACTTTGCCGGGATGCTGGCCAGGGTGCCGGCGGGCGCGCGACGCGGCGCGGTCGACGGGCCGCAGGGTCAGCTGCTGCGCGGACAGCCGTCGCTGGACACCGATGCCGGGGTGTCGATGGTGCTGTTCGAGGAGCGCCGCCCGTTCCACCCGCAACGGCTGCACGAGGCGGTCGACGTGCTGCTGGACGGCGTGGTGCGCACTCGCGGGCGGGTCTGGGTCGCCAGCCAGCCGGACGTCGCGCTGTGGCTGGAGTCCGCCGGCGGCGGACTCGGCGTCGGGCACGCCGGGCCGTGGCTGACCGCGATGGAGCGGGACCTGTGGGCCGAGGTCTCGCCGGAACGACAGGTCAGGGCCTCGCTGATCTGGGACGACTACTACGGCGACCGGATGCAGGAGCTCGTCGTGATCGCCCACGAGGCAGATCCGCAGGACATCGTCCGCGCCCTGCGTCAAGCCCTGCTCACCGACGACGAGCTCGCTGCGGGCGAACGCGCGTGGGCGAGCTACGAGGACCCGTTCGGCGAATGGCACGCCGACCCGTGCGGTGACGACCCGGCGGAGCGCACCGCCGACGCCACCGGAGAAAGCGGCAACCGGTCGTGAGGGCGAACGCCGCCGCCAGTCGGCGTTCGCGCTTTCGGCCCCCCACATCGAAGGAGATCCCTTGAAGCCCGGAATCCATCCCGAGTACCGGCCGGTCGTGTTCCAGGACCGAACCACCGGAGACCGCTTTCTGACCCGCTCCACCGCGACCTCCGACGCGCGGACGGAGTGGTCGGACGGCAACTCATACCCGCTGATCGTGATCGATGTGACCGCGTACTCGCACCCGTTCTGGACCGGCAACCAGCGGGTGCTCGACACCCAGGGGCGGGTCGAGAAGTTCCGCCGCCGCTACGGCAACCGCACCCGCTGAGCAGCAGGCCGTGAGTGCTTCGGGGCGCTGCTGAATCCCGAAGCACTCACGATTTCTAGATCCCGAAGCACTCACGATTTCTAGCGCCGGTGGCAAGGGCGGCAGGGCGGCCAAGGCCACGCACTACCTCGACGCAACCACGAAAGGACCGACATGGCCGTTCCGAAGCGGAAGATGTCCCGCAGCAACACTCGGCACCGCCGATCGCAGTGGAAGGCGACGGCACCGGATCTGGTGCCGATCGTCGTCGACGGCGAGCGCAAGCTGGTGCCGCGCGCGCTCATCCGGCACTTCCAGCAGCGGTGACAGCTCCGGCGCGCGTGGTCACTCAGGGTGATGGCGCGCGCCGGGATCATGCCTAAGCGGAGACCCACGTCACGCGGTCCCGCGACGCACGGCAGGTTCTCAGCTGCTTCTCAGGGCCAGGAGTAAAACTGTGCCCATGCGCATCCTCGTCGTCGACGACGATCGTGCCGTGCGGGAATCCCTGCGAAGGTCGTTGCAGTTCAACGGGTACCAGGTCGAGCTCGCCGCGGACGGTCAACAGGCATTGGACTTCCTGGCCGGCAACCGTCCGGACGCCATGGTGCTCGACGTGATGATGCCCCGCCTGGACGGCCTGGAGGTCGCACGCCGCCTCCGCAGCACCGGCGACGACCTGCCGATCCTGGTGCTCACCGCGCGCGACGCGGTGTCCGACCGGGTCGCCGGGCTCGACGCGGGCGCCGACGATTACCTGCCCAAGCCGTTCGCGCTCGAAGAGCTGCTCGCCCGGCTGCGCGCGCTGCTGCGCCGCGCCAGCCCGCCGGATCTCGGCCAGGACGCGCAGCCGGCCGCGCTGCGCTTCGCCGACCTGGAACTGGACCCCGGCACCCGCGAGGTCCGCCGCGGCGAGCGCCCGATCAGCCTGACCCGCACCGAGTTCGCCCTGCTGGAGCTGCTGATGGCGCACCCGAAGCAGGTGTTGACCCGCAGCCGACTGCTGGAGGACGTGTGGGGTTATGACTTCCCGACCTCGGGCAACGCCCTGGAGGTTTACATCGGATACCTGCGCCGCAAGACCGAAGCCGAGGGTGAGCCCCGGTTGATCCACACCGTCCGCGGCGTCGGCTACGTGCTTCGTGAGACGCCGCCGTGACGATCCCCGCACCACCCCCGCCGGACCTTGACAAGCAGACGAGCCCCAAGGGTCGGTTGCAGCGCGTGTCGCTGCGCAACCGGGTCACCTGGCTGGCCGCGATCTGCGTGGCGGGCGCGGTCGCGTTGGTGTCTGTCGCGGCGTTCGTCACCGTGCGCGACAGCCTCTACCAGCAAATTGACGACAACCTGACCGAGCGCGCGGTGGAAGCGGCCGAGGGCCCGCTGGTGCGCACCTCGGACCTGCAGCAGGTGCCGGTGGCGTTTTTCGTCGCGGCGAACTTCAAGATCAGCGTGCTGTCCGCGGACGGCCTCGTGGTCGGTCCGGCCGATCGGCCGCCGATGAGTCTCGCGGAACTGGCGGTCGCCAAGGGCGAGACCCGCGACTCGCTGCGCACCGATCAGCGCACCAACAGCCGTGTGGTCGCGGTGCCGACCGGGCAGAACGCCGCGCTGGTGATGTCCACGTCGCTGCAACAGACGCAGCGCACGCTCGCGCAGCTGAGCGTTGTGCTGGTGGTGATGGGCGGCGCCGGGATCCTGCTCGCCGCAGCGGCGGGGACAGCGGTCGCGCGCGCCGGGTTGCGGCCGGTGCAGCGGCTGACCGCGGCGACCGAGCGCGTCGCGCTCACCGGCGACCTGCGGCCGATCCCGGTGGGCGGCGACGACGAACTCGCGCGCCTGACCGCGAGCTTCAACGGAATGCTCAGCGCCCTGGCCGAATCGCAGGAACGGCAGCGGCGGCTGGTCGCCGACGCCGGACACGAGCTGCGCACCCCGCTCACCTCGTTGCGCACCAACCTGGAACTGCTGATGGCCTCGGCCCGGCCGAACGCACCGGAACTCTCCGAGCAGGACCGCGCGGAGATGTTCGCCGACGTCCAGGCCCAGGTGACCGAGCTGTCCGCGCTGGTCGGCGACCTCGTCGAGCTGGCCAGGGAGGACACCCCGCAAGCGGTGCACGAACCGGTGGACCTCATCGACGTCGTGGAGCGGGCGCTGAGCCGGGCAAGGCGCCGGGCGCCGCGCATCGAGTTCGACGTCCGCCTTGAGCCGTGGGTGATGATGGGCGACGCCACCGCCCTGGAACGGGCGGTGCTCAACCTGCTGGACAACGCCGCCAAGTGGAGTCCGGACGGCGGTCGGGTGCGGGTCGAGCTGCATCCGGAGGACGCCGACCACACCGTGCTGGAGGTCGCCGACGGCGGGCCCGGCATCGCCGCCGCGGACCGGCCGTACGTCTTCGAGCGCTTCTACCGCTCCTCCGACGCGCGGACCCTGCCGGGCTCCGGGCTCGGCCTGTCGATCGTCAAGCAGGTCGCCGAGCGGCACGGCGGAACGGTCTGGGCCGGTGAGGCGCCCGAGGGCGGTGCGTTGCTGCGCATGTCGCTGCCCGGCCGAGCGCAGGACATCGAACAGCAATGAACAGCAAGTCCCAACGTCACGGTAGAGAGCCGCGCACGCCGTGGTCATTTGTTCGGGTAGTGTTGGTTCTTGTTTGCTTGGTGGCCGTGCATGATCGTTTGCGGAGGAGCGGGAATCTCGCTCACGAGCCGAACACGCCGCGCGGTTTGAGGGGACGGGGTGCAGTGCTCGCGAAGCAACGCCAGGAAGTGATCCTCGACGAAGTGCGGCGCACCGGCGCGGTCCAGGTCGGCGACCTGGTGCTGCGGCTTGGCGTGTCCGACATGACGATCCGCCGCGACCTCGACGCGCTGGCCCGGCGCGGCCTGGTGGAAAAGGTCTACGGCGGGGCCACTTCGATGATCGGCCGCAGCACCGACGAGCCGGGCTTCGAGGCCAAATCGGTACGCCAGCTCGCCGAGAAGGAAGCGATCGCGCGGCTGGCCGCCGAGCAGGTCCGGCCGGGCACCGCGATCGGCCTGTCCGCCGGAACCACCACCTGGACCCTCGCGCGGCACCTCGACGACGTCAACGATCTGACGGTGGTGACCAACTCGGTGCGGGTAGCCGACGCCCTGCAACAGCGCGGCCGAACCGACCGCACCGTGGTGCTCACCGGCGGGGTGCGCACGCCCTCGGATGCGTTGGTCGGGCCCGTCGCCGTGCAGTCGCTGCGCTCGCTGCACCTGGATCTGGTGTTCCTCGGGGTGCACGGGATGGCGCCGCGAGCGGGCTTCACCACCCCGAATCTCAGCGAGAGCGAGACCAACCGGGCGCTGGCCGAAGCGGCCGGCCGGTTGGTCGTGGTCGCCGACAGCTCCAAGTGGTCGACGGTCGGGATCTCCACGATCGTCGACTTCGCCGAGGTCGATCTGCTGATCAGCGACGAGGGCCTGCCGACCGACGCGCGCCAAGTGCTGGCCGAGCACGTCGAGCTGCTGCTGGCCGATCAGCAGCATGCGGAAGAGGAGGAGCAGTGAAGCGGACGGCGCGACGCCTGGCCGATGGCCGCGAGATCATCTACTTCGACGCCGATCCGGCGCGGGTCCGGGAGGCCGCGGACACCCGGGACCTGCCCCCGCAGGCCCCGGCGTCGGAAATGCGGCGGGACCCGCTGACCGGGGAATGGGTGGCGATCGCCGCGCACCGGCAGTCGCGGACCTACAAGCCGCCGGCCGAACTCTGCCCGCTGTGCCCGAGCAGCCCCGGGCGGCCCACCGAGATCCCGGAATCGGACTACGACGTCGTCGTGTTCGAGAACCAGTTCCCGTCGTTCGCACAAGGAATCCCCGGCGGCGAGTCCACTGTGGAGGGCATGCCGATGGTGCCGTCCGCGCCCGCGCGGGGCCGCTGCGAGGTGGTGTGCTTCACCTCCGACCACGACTCCTCGTTCGGCAAGCTCAGCCCCGCCCAGGTGCGCACCGTGGTGGACGTCTGGGCCGACCGGACCGCCGCGCTCGCTGAAACACCCGGTGTGGAGCAGGTTTTCTGCTTCGAGAACCGCGGTGAGGAGATCGGCGTCACGCTGCACCACCCGCACGGCCAGATCTACGGCTACCCGTTCATCACGCCGAAGACCGAGAAGATGTTGCAGGTAGCCGAGAAGTACCTGGCGCAGCACGGTCGGCACGTGCAGGGCGACGTGCTCAATGCCGAGCGCGCCGCCGGGGACCGGGTGATCGTGGAGTCCGATCACTGGACCGCCTTCGTGCCCGCCGCCGCGCGCTGGCCGGTCGAGGTGCACCTGGTGCCGCACCGCCAGGTGCCGGACATCGTGGCGCTCACCGACGCCGAACGCGATGACTTCGCGGTGACGTACCTGGACGTTCTGCGCCGCCTCGACGGCCTCTACGACCGCCCGCTGCCCTACATCGCGGCCTGGCACCAGGCTCCGGTGCGCGCCGACCGGGAGCTTTCCTGGCTGCACCTGGAGGTCTTCTCGGTGCTGCGCTCGGCGGACAAGCTGAAGTACCTTGCCGGCTCGGAGTCCGGCATGGCGGTGTGGATCAACGACGTCACGCCGGAGCAGATCGCCGCGAGGTTGCGGTGATCCTCGCCACTTGGCGGCGTTATCAGGCTGCTCCACAGTCTGGTCTCAGGCACTTCTCAGCCGACTGGCGCAGAGTGGAGTCATGACCGATCACACCCCGGGCTCCTACGGCGAACGGCCGGACGAACCGAAGCCGCAGGCGGACGGGCCTGCCGCGGGCGCCGGCGACATGCCACCAGCCGGGGTGCCGCAGCAACAGCCGGACCAGCAGCAGCATTACGAGCAGTCGGCTTATCAGCAGCCGACCTATCAGCAGTCGGCCCACCAGCAGGCCTTCCAGTCACAACCACCGCATTCGACCCAGCAGTTTCAGTCGCAATCCTGGCCCTCGGGCGGCGGCTACACGGCGATGGCCCCGATGCAGCAGCATCGGAACCGGCACACCGGGCTGATCGCCGGGGCGGCGGTGCTCGCTCTGGCGGCGGGACTCCTCGGCGGCGGCGTCGGCGGGTACGTCGGATACCAGCTCGGCGGCGACAAGGGTGCCGTGACTTCCCTGGAACAACCGCGCCCCGCGCGCAGCGCGAGCACCGCGCCGCAGGGCTCGGTGCAGCAGGTTGCCGAGAAGGTGCTGCCCAGCGTCGTGCAACTGCAGGTGGTGACCGGGCGCGGCGCCGGTGAGGGTTCCGGAATCATCCTCAGCAGCGACGGCTACATCCTCACCAACAACCACGTTGTCGACGGTGGCGGCCAAGGTCGTGGTCAGGTCACCGCGCAGTTCCAGGACAACCGCTCGGCGCCGGTGCGGATCGTCGGCACCGACCCGAAGTCCGACCTCGCGGTGGTCAAGGCCGATGTCACCGGGCTCACCCCGGCCGACCTAGGCCGCAGCGACGACCTGCCGGTCGGCGCCGCGGTGGTGGCAATCGGTTCGCCGTTCGGCCTCTCCGGCACCGTGACCAGCGGCATCATCAGCGCCAAGGACCGGCCGGTGCGGGCCGGCGGCGAGTCAGGCAGCCAGGAATCCGTGCTCGACGCGTTGCAGACCGACGCCGCGATCAACCCCGGGAACTCCGGCGGGCCGCTGGTGGACATGGACGGCAACGTGGTGGGCATCAACTCCGCGATCTACAGCCCCGGCTCGGGTCAGGAGCAAGCCGGCTCGGTCGGGCTCGGCTTCGCGATCCCGGTCGACCAGGCCCGGCGCATCGCCACCGAGTTGAAAGACACCGGTTCGGCCACCCAGACGACCCTGGGCGTCACGATCGGCAACGCGCAGCAGGCGGGGGCGCAGGTCCGCGATGTGGTGCCCGGTGGACCCGCCGAACAGGCCGGGATCCGCTCCGGCGATGTGATCACCAAAATGGACGATCGATCGATCATGGACGCCGATGCCCTGGTAGCTGCGGTCCGCTCGCACGCCCCCGGGGATCGGGTGCGGATCACCATCACCGGGTCCGGCGGGGATCGCACCGCTGATGCCACCCTGACCGGTCAGAAGGGGTGAGGTGAACGCGCGGCCGGGCCGTCCGGCCGCGTACCGCGTCGACCGTGCCGGGCCGCCCTGCCCCCTCCGCGCTGCCCGGCGCGGTCGTCGGCCCCCGGCATGCGCGAGAGCCGGGGGCCGTGTGTCCGTACCGATGTGGCAACACCGATGTGGCAGCTGAGATTTCCGCTGATAGACCAGTGCGCGATGAGACCGCACACCACCATCACTGGGAGGAACATGTCCGACAAACGAGGCACTGTGGTGCCACATCGGGCTCGTCGGCTGGTCGATCTCACCGGCTCACCGGACCTGACCCGGACGCTCCTTGGCACTACGGTTACCGGCATGGAACGCAGCGCGCAGCGGTTGGGGCGGGCCCTCGTGGTCGTGGTGGACGACCGGGTCGCCCAGGGCGAGCAGGAAGACAACATCGGTCCGCTGGTGACCGAGTTGTTGGAGGAGGCCGGTTTCATCGTCGACGGGACCGTCGCGGTGGCCGGGGAAACAGTGGACATCCGCAACGCGCTGAACACCGCAGTGATCGGCGGGGTGGACGTGGTGATCACCGTCGGCGGCACCGGGGTGTCGCCGCGGGACGTCACGCCGGATGCGACGGCAGGAGTGCTGGACCGCCCGGTCCCGGGCATCGCGGAAGCGCTTCGGGCCTCGGGCCTGGCGGCGGGCGCCGTCGAGGCGGGTGTGTCGCGCGGTCTGGTCGGGGTCTCCGGCAGCACGCTGGTGGTGAATCTGGCGGGTTCCCGAGCCTCGGTCCGGGACGGCATGGCCACCCTGACGCCGCTGGTGGCCCACGTGATCGAACAACTGTCCGGGCTGGAACCGGCCTGACCCCACCTGAACGGTGGCGGCTCCCGCGGGGAGCCGCCACCGCGTTGTTTCCCGTGCTTTGGGTTGGTGTCAGGGGGTTTTCGGGCCGGTGCCGGGTTCGGTGGGACCGCCCTTGTCCTCGGGGCCCTTGTCCTCCGGGCCCTTCGGTGGCTGGCCGTCGTGGTGGTCGCGCTTGATCATGCCCTCGACCTTGTGGCTGACCGTCTCGATCTTGTCGTGGTACTTGCCGCCGGTGGCCTTGTCCAGGCTCGACTTTGCGGCGTCGAGTCCCTTCGCCGCGCTCGGGCCCGCCTTCTCGGCGAGTTCTTCGGCCTTGCCCTTGGCCTGATTTGCCAGTTCCTTGGCCCTATCCAGGAAACTCATCTCTTGCCTCCCGTGGCATCGACGCCCGGTGAGCCACGCTCGGCGCCGCCCCCGCGGCATTTCCCTGCAACAGCCTTCACTGTATCTGACATCACACGGATGGTCGGCGGTGCTTTGGTCCGCTCGCGGCGGGGGGACCATGGCGGTGTGACCGAGAACGACCCCGGTAAGACCTCCGAACGCGCCGAGCGGGAGCGGCGACGCAAGCTCGCCGAAATCTTCGGCGACGTCCTGCCGGAAGCCACTTCCGACGACCGTGCGGACCGAACCACCGGCGGCGACGACGAACGCTGGTACCGGGAGAACCGGCCACCGCATCACGACGCGCGCTGAGGTTCGGCCCCTTGCGGGGGCGCACCCGCTCAACACGGGTGCGTCGCTGCGGCGCGGTTACTTCTGCTGGCCGTTGCCCGAGACGCTCGCCTTCTCGTCCTCGGCAGCCAGTCCCTTGACTGCCGGGAGGCCCTGCTCGCGGCGCAGCAGGTCGCGGATCTCCAGCAGCAGTTCGACATCGGTCGGCTCGGACTGGCCTTCCTCGTCGCCCTTCTTACGACGCTCCGAGATCTTCTTCATCGGCACCACGAACAGGAAGTAGACGACCGCCGCCGTGATGAAGAACGTGATCACGGAGTTGATCACCGCGGCGAAGTCGATGATCGAGGCAATGTTGCCTGCGCGTAGCTGGATGCTCAGGCCGGTGACGTTGCCACCTCCGGTGGCGGCGATGATCGGCTTGATGATGCTCGTGGTGAACGCCGTGACCAACGCGGTGAACGCGCTACCGACGACCACCGCGACGGCCAGGTCGATCACGTTGCCGCGCATCAGGAAGTCCTTGAAGCCCTTGAGCACGCTGGAAGCTCCTCTCCAAACATGGTGATCCGGACGAAACCCGGACGGTGATGCACCGAATCGATGGGGACCGGCGCGACGCGTACTCAGCGGAGCGTAATGGTCACCGGCTGGGCCACGGATGCCGCGGCCACCGCCGCCGCGGGCCCTTCGGGGAGCCCGACGAAAATGAGTCTGCCCTGGTCGCGACTGCCGTGCGCGGGCTGGACCGCGACCACCGGGACGTCCTCGGCGAGCACCGAAGCATGACCCGATCGAGTGATCGTTGTGACGATGTCCACGCGTCTGCCGGGGACCAGGAAATCGGCCACCTCGGGGTCGGCGAGCCGGACCGGTGCGGATGCCGTGCCGGCGCGGCCCGAGGCCACCACCGGGCCGTTGAACCGGACGTCGGTCAACGGTTCGCCACTGCGCGAGGCAGCGCCGAGCACCCGGCCCTCGGCCGCTGCGATGTCGCGCAACGCGCCGTCCGGCACGAGGTCCGCGGGCAGCTCACGGCGCGCCAGGTCCGCCTTCGACAGGACCCGGCCGGGCGGGAGGTCGCGGGCGGCGACCAAGACGGCGACGCGCTTATCCGGTGGCCCGTGGCGTGGCTGCAAAGCGAGTCCAGCGGCGAGCAGCAGCAGCGCGGCGGCGGTCAGCCTTCGCAGCACGTGCAGGCGAAAACCCCGCTTGGCAAGGAAAAGCGCGCTGATGCGGTCGCGCGCCGTCGAGTCGAGACGATCTTTCGGTGCCATGATCCACTCCCCGGTCGCAGCAGTCGACGACCTCCGAAACTAGGGAGCTTCCGGCGGGAAGGGGAGGGGGCGGCGGAAATCTGTGGATAGACCGGTCAACTGTGGACAACTCGGCTCACTCGGATGGTCTGCCATGGCCGGAGGAGATTACTCGCCGCGCACACTAAACCGCCGACCGCGGCAGTCGCGGCCGGGGCGTTGTCCGGTTCGCCAGATCAGGAAGCGGCGGCCGTGGCGGTCGAGGAACTGCTGCTCGAAGACGACGAGCTCGACTCGGACGACGAACTGCCGTTGCCGTTGCTGCTCGATGAAGAGGACGTGTTGCCGCTGGTCGAGCTGGAGGACGAGTTCGACGACCGGTTGTCGGTGCGGTAGAAGCCGCTGCCCTTGAACACGATGCCCACGGCGTTGAACAACTTGCGGAGCCGGCCGGTGCACTGCGGGCAATCGGTGAGCGAGTCCTCACTGAACGACTGCACCGCCTCGAACCGGTGATCACATTCGGTGCAGGCGTACTGGTATGTGGGCACGGCCGTGAACCTCCGACATCTAGTCTTGGCACTCTAACAGCAGGAGTGCTAAATCCGATAATGCGTCACACCGGGTGCCCAGTGCAAACACTCTTATGTCACACCGGTAGCGCCACGACCCCGCGCCGTGGTGTCAGCACACCGGTCATCCGCACGTCGTGCGCCTCCCCGGGCAGCTCGACGACGAACTCGCCGTCACGGACGATGCCGATCCGCGGCGCGCTCGGCGCGGCCATCGGCAGCGATCTGTCGTAATACCCGGCCCCGCGCCCCAGGCGAACCCCCTGGTGGTCCACGGCCAGCGCGGGCACCAGCACCGCGTCGGCCGCGCCGATGGTGGTCGGTCCCAGCCGATCACCGGCGGGTTCCAGCAGACCGAACCCGGCGGAGCGCAGCGAGCCCGGTCCGGTGTAGTCCGCCCACTCCAGCGGCCTGCCCCGGACCACGATCGGCAGCAGCACCCGCAGCCCCGCGTCGCGCAGCGCGTCGAGTAAGCCCGGCGAGCCCGGCTCGCCGCCCACCGGGACGTACGCCGCCACCGTCCGCACCGGGCGGCCGTCGAGCCAGCGCAACAGCGCCTGCTGCAGCGCCTCGTCCTCGGTTGCCCGGGTGTCCTCGTCAACCGCCCGGCGCTGCTCCAGCAACATGCGACGCCACTCGGATTTGGTCGTACTCGATTCGTCCAGTGAGCTCACAGCTCCACTTTAGGGATTCCCGATAGGCTCCCTGGCCATGAGCAGCCCGACGAGCACGCCCACAGCGTTCCGGACCGCCATCGTCCCCGCCGCCGGCCTGGGAACCCGGTTCCTGCCGACCACGAAGGCGGTGCCCAAGGAGTTGCTACCGGTCGTCGACACCCCCGGGATCGAACTGGTGGCCGCCGAAGCGGCCGAAGCGGGTGCGCAGCGCCTGGTCATCGTGACCTCGCCGGACAAGCAGGCGGTGACCGAGTACTTCCGGCCGCAACCCGAGCTCGAACAGACTCTCAAGGCCCGCGGCAAGGACGAATTGCTCGATAAGGTCCGCCGCGGACCCGCGCTGATCGCCGCGGAGGCCGCCCTGCAGGAACAGGCCCTCGGGCTGGGCCACGCCGTGAGTTGTGCGGAACCGAATCTGACCGATGCCGACGACGCGGTCGCGGTGCTGCTGCCCGACGACCTGGTGCTGCCGCGCGGCGTGCTCAAGCGGATGGGCGAGGTGCGCGCCCGCTACGGCGGCAGCGTGCTGTGCGCGTTCGACGTGCCGCGCGAGCAGATTTCCGCCTACGGCAGCTTCGACGTCACCGACACCGACGCCGACGATGTCAAGCGGGTCCGTGGCATGGTCGAGAAGCCCGCACCCGACCAGGCCCCGTCCACCCTGGCCGCGGTCGGCCGCTATCTGCTGGATCGGGCGGTCTTCGACGCGCTCAGGCGCATCGAGCCCGGTGCCGGAGGTGAACTTCAGCTCACCGATGCCGTAGCGTTGCTGATCTCCGAAGAACACCCGGTGCACGTCGTGGTCCATCACGGTGGGCGACACGACTTGGGAAATCCTGGCGGTTTCCTCAAAGCTGCGGTGGACTTCGCGCTGGAGGATCCCGAGTACGGGCCGGACCTGCGGGACTGGCTCGTCGAGCGGATGAGCAGAAGCTAGGGCCGCGTCATGCCAGGCCACGGCTAGGGCACGCGGGAAGAGGTCGACAGCCATGAGGTCAGTGGACGAGCAGCTCGCGCGCGTACTGGCGGCCGCCGTCCGGCCCGCGCCGGTCCGGGTGGCGATCTCCGAGGCGCAGGGCCTGTTGTGTGCCGAAGAGGTGGTCGCCGAGCAGGCGCTGCCCGGATTCGATCAGGCCGCAGTGGACGGTTACGCGGTGCGCAGCGTCGACGTGCAGACGGCTGCCGACGAGTCGACCGTGCTGCCGGTAGTCGGAGAGATCCCCGTCGGTTCGCGGCAGCCGCGCCGGTTGCAGCCGGGTCAGGCGGTGCGGGTCGCCACCGGTGCGCCGCTGCCGACGCTCGCCGATGCGGTGGTGCCGCTTGAATACACCGACGAGCATCCCGCCAAGGTCACCGTGCGGCGACCGGTGCCGTCGGCGGCGTTCGTCCGTCGCACCGGCGAGGACGTGCAGACCGGCGACGTCGCGGTGCGTCGCGGGTCACCGATCGGCGCGGCTCAGGTCGGATTGCTGGCGGCGGTGGGCCGCAACAAGGTGCTCGTGCACCCGCGGCCGCGGGTGTCGGTGATCTCGGTGGGCGACGAACTGGTGGACGTCGACCGCACGCCCGGGCAGGGCCAGGTCTACGACGTCAACTCCTACGCGCTGGCCGCCGCCGCGCGGGACGCCGGGGCCGAGGTCGCCCGCGTTGGCATCGCCAACAGCGACCCGCGACGGCTGCACGAGATCGTCGAAGGGCGGCTGCTGCTATCCGAGATCGTGGTGATCGCGGGTGGCGCCGGCGGTGCGGCGGGCAACGAGGTCCGCGCGTCCCTGGCCGACCTGGGTGAGCTCGACGTGACCCGGGTGGCCATGCAGCCCGGCTCGGTGCAGGGATTCGGGCGGCTCGGCCCGGACGAGATCCCCACCTTCGTGCTGCCCGGCAACCCGGTGAGCGCGCTGGTGGTCTTCGAGGTGCTGGTCCGGCCGCTGGTCCGCGCCGCGCTGGGCAAGCTCAACCCGCACCGGCGCAGCGTGTCGGCCGAACTGCTCTCGCCGATCACCTCCACCCAAGGACGCCGCGGTTTCCACCGTGGCCAGTTACTGCGCGACCCGAAGAACGGCTCGTACCTGGTGCAACCGCTGGGCACCTCGGGATCGCACCTGCTCGCGTCGCTGGCCGAGGCGAACTGCCTGGTCGTCCTCGACGAGGACACCACCGAGGTTGGCGCGGGAGAGCAAGTGCAGGTCCGGTTCCTCTCGCAGCGCGCCTGAGCCGCCGATGCAGCCCACCGACGCTGATGGGTTCCCGATCGGCCGCCACCCCGGCTGGCCGGTGCGCCTCGGGCCGCTGATCACCGCGCGCGGCGCCGTGGCGTTGCGCCCGCCCCGGCTGCGCGACGGCTCGGCCTGGAGCCGGACTCGGCTGCAAGACCGGGTTTACCTACAGGAATGGGAACCCACGGCGGTCGGCGGCTGGCAAGAGCGCAACGCGCTGATGGCCTGGCCCGCGCAATGGAGTGCGCTGCGCGGCATGGCCCGTCGCGGCCAGGCGCTGCCGTTCACGATCACCGTCGACCGCGAGTTCGCCGGACAGTTGACCATCGGCAACATCGTGCGCGGCGCGCTGCGCTCCGGCTGGATCGGCTACTGGGTGGCTTCGCGGTTCGCCGGCGGCGGGGTCGCCACGGCCGCCGTGGCGCTGGCGGTCGACCAGTGCTTCGGCCCGGTGGGGCTGCACCGGCTGGAGGCGACCGTGCGACCGGAGAACCAGCCGAGCGTGCGGGTGCTGGAGAAGTCCGGGTTCCGCCGCGAGGGGCTGTTCCACCGATACCTGGACGTGGCCGGTGCCTGGCGGGACCACTACGCCTACGCGCTGACCGTCGAGGACATCCCGGACGGCGCGGTGACCAGACTGATCCGGGCCGGCGGCGCCAGCCGGCCATGACCCCGAGATCTTGATCATGAACGGCCCTCATCGGCCTTAGGCCGACCGCTGCGAAGTTGGGCTGTTTGGCTGAATCACGCGCGGCGTTCGGCGGTGCGGAGACGGACATTCCGGCGCCGATGTTGCCTCGGACTGCTCTGAACGTGCGATTTCCTTGACATTGGGGAACCAATGCGGCTCGGCGTGGCTCCGAGACAGAAGTGACTGATGTGGTTAGCGTGGCGATCGCAGACTTGTGTGCTGCCGGTGGCCAGGGGGAGGTGGCGAGGCATGCCCAGCTCATTGATCTTCGCTGCACTGGCAGCGGCGTGGCTGGTGGTACTGGTTCCGATGTTCGCACGCCGCCGCCAAGAAGTGTCCAAGACCACCGATTCCGCGCTCGCCGCGCGAGTGGTTCGGCGCGGCAGCGGTCGGCGACCGGCGACGCCCGGAGCCGAGACAACCGACAGGGTGGAGGAGGCGTTCGGGATGCCTGACACCGACCGGGACGACGTGGTCGAAGAACAAGAGGCCGACGGTTCGTGGCGAAGAGTGCACAGCGACGACGCCCGCGCCGGGCGCCGCTACCGGCCGGGCCGCGGCGGCTTCGACCCGGAAGCCGCCGCGTTGGCAGCGCGTGCCAAATACGCCCGGCGGCAGCGCATCGTGCTCGTCATGCTGCTCGTGGCGGTGACCACGGCGCTGCTGGCCGGTCTGATGTGGCCGGTCCTGTGGTGGGCGCACGGCATCACAGACCTGGTGATCGTGGGTTACCTCGCGTACCTGCGTCGGCAGGTCCACATCGAAGATGACATCCGCAGCCGACGGCTGGCCCGGATGTCCGGCGAGCGCGACGAGTACGAACAGTACGACGAGTACGACGAAGTCGGCGCGGGCGACCAGCCGGTGGACGAGTACGACGAAGACCTCGACCACGTCGGCGAAACCCGGCGACCCGGCGACCGCCGGCCGGCCCCGCAGGCCGTCCGCGTGGAGATCGACGACGAGGACCCCATGTTCGATGAGCTGGACGAACGTACCTGGGAGCCCTACCGTCGAGCCTCCGGCGAATAGCCCGCAGCGCCCGAACAGGGGGGTGCCGCGAGTGCTGATTTCGAGGCTTGCTAAGGTTTCGTCAGCACTCAACAAGGGGCTGTAGCGCAGTTGGTAGCGCGTCTCGTTCGCATCGAGAAGGTCAGGGGTTCGATTCCCCTCAGCTCCACGTTAGGGTTGTTATTAGAACCCATGCACACGTTGAGGTCTTGGAGCAGGATCTCAACCCCGAATAGGGAGGATGGGCCACCCGCTTTGCGGGTGGCCTTTTTGCTGTTCCGGGGCTGTGGGATGGCCGGTGTGTCCTCGTCGCTGTATTGCCCGACGGCTCGCGTGTTCTGGAGGGCGTGGAGCTGCCCGAAGGGCTCACGGAGGTCGCCGTGGGTGATCTCCTCGTCTTCGATGTAGAGGCCGTGGAAGATCGCCTGGTTGAGCAGGCGGCGTTGCTGCTCGGTGCAGCGCCGGTACAGCTCGTGGGGGTTTTCGAGGAGTTGGAGGCTGGCCTCGATGAGCCGGGCGCTGTCGGTGAGGTCGGCGCTGGCGGTGTCCAGGCGGCCGGTGAGGTGTTTGCGCTGGCGTTCGATGTCGCGCAGCTTGGCTTTGACCTTGGTTTGCGGCAAGGTGCCGTCGGCGGCCAAGTCGATCAAGTTTTTCTCCTGGGCATCGAGTTCGGCGAGCTGACCGGATAGTTGCTTATGCAACAGTCGTGCGGATTTCTCCTGTTCGCGGATGACGGTGTCGATCTGGGAGCGGACGTCGTCGATGAACGCCGGGTGAACCGGATACTGGTCTAATGCCGTTCCACGGCGTCTTCGACCAGGTCCACATGGACGTGGGGCGCTTGGCAGGTGCCGTCACGCTTGTTGCGGCAGAAGAAGTACAGGTATTCGGTGCCGTGCCGGTTCACGGTGCGTTGGATGATCATCCGCTGGGTGATCCCGGCGCGGCGGCAGCGACCGCAGAACACCGAGCCCTTGAGGTAGTGATGGTGCACCCGGCGGCGTTCTTTTGCCGCGGTCCGGGAGTTGAGCCGGTCCTGGACTCGGTCGAAGAGGTCTTCGTCGATCAATGGGTCGTGCCGGCCGCGGATTTCCTCGCCCTGGTAGGTCACGTAGCCGAGGTAGTAGCGGTCGCGCAGCATCTGCGAGAGCTTGTTGATCGAGACTTTCTTCGCCGGGTGCTTGGCGGTGGGGCGGGTGCGTAGGCCGCGGTCGTGGAGTTCGTCGGCCAGATCGGCGAGGGTGTAGTCCCCGGTGTCGTAGAGCTCGAAGGCGAGCTGTACCAGCGGGGCCCGTTCGTCGTCGACGACGATGGTGCGGATCACGCGGCCTTCGGAGTGGTCGATGTGGTTGAGGTAGCCCAGCCGTGCGCGGCCGATCGTGCCGCCGTTGCGGGCTTTCTGCCCCATCTTGTAGGCAATGTCCACACCGGACTGGAGTGACTGATACTCGTTGAAGGTCGCCAGGATGCCATGCATGAGCTGCCCGACGGGCGAGTCATCGATGGACTCGGTGGCGGAGACGAGCGTGACGCCGCGCTTGCGGAGGTCGGCCATGACGATGGCGTCGTCGTAGCGGTTCCGGGCCATTCGGGAGAGTTGATAGATGATGATGTAATCGACGTCGCCCTGGCCGCGCACGCGTGCCGGCATCCGCTGGAATGCCTCACGCTTGGTCATCTCCGTGGCAGTAGGGCCCGGTTCGACGTACTCGTCGATGACGGTGACACCGAGGTCTTTCGCCTTGCGCAGGCACGCTTCCCGCTGGGCCGGGATGGAGATGCCCTCGGGGTCATAGTCCCGTTTGACCTGCCCGGCCGAGGACACGCGTAGGTAGATCACCGCTCGCGTGCCGGGTTCCACGTCGTCTGCGGGGTGCTCGACAGGAACAGCGATGTCCTGCTGCAACTCGTCGTAGGAGTCAGCGTATGCGCTGGTCATGGCAGCCCTTCGTGATTCCTTCTGAGTAAAGGGATCTCGTCCAACGGCTCACTGGTTGGTAGCGGCGCTGTGGCTGATCGGCCGGACAGTGGCCGAGCGGCCGAGGCCCTGCACAGGCGAACACCCGTTGCTTGACCTGGTGCTGGAGCCTCGTGCGGCACGGCGATCTTCAAATACTCCTGCTTTCTCGAACTGTGCAAAAGAGCCCAGCATCTGAACCTGGAACCGCCCCTCGGGCGTTGAGGTGTCGAAGGAGCGGTCGAGGGCCGGGTGGAAGGCCACGCCGTACGAGTCCAGCTTTCCGAGCAGGAAGTGCAGGTGACGCACCTTGCGGGACAGGCTGTGGACGTTGTCCACCAGTAGGACGTCGAGCAATCCGGCGCGTGCGGCGTCCAGAACCCGTTGCGGTCCGGGCCGAGCCAACGTGCCGCCGGACGCATCGTCGAAACACCGCATGACTGTGTGCCAGCCGGGCTGAGACTCTACATAGGACTGCAAAAAGTCGTCCTCTCTCGCCGAAGGCCACCGGGTGTAGATCCCGATCCGGACCGATTCCGGACCGCTCGGACTCGTTGTTGCCCGGTGGCGGGCATGTCGTGGCGGCAGCGTGTGCGGCATCGTCAGAGCTCCTTACGGGTGCTGCGTAACGGTGTGCTCGGTGTGGTGTCAGTGTCGACTGAAGGGCAATGCCCGAAACTACGCCGCTCGACGGTGTTTTCTCTGATCATCCGTCGTTGCGCTGTCCGATGCGTGGGTGTCGGCCGGTGCCGGTTGCTCATTGTCGGTCTCGTCCTCCAACATCTCTGCCGCGAGACTGGCGACCACTTGCGCGAGCTTGTGGATATCTGGTGGATCGCGGCGGACACCGCGAACGACCAGGTTCTGGCCGGTCCGGCGGGCGTTGCCTCGCCTTCGCGTCTTCCTGGCTGAGGCGCTGGCGTTGCCCCGCGGCTGGGGTTCGGTCGGAACCGTAACGCCGGCGCTGTCGTCGAGGTGGGGCAACTTGGCGACGTTGCCGGGTTCGTGTTCGCCTCCATCGGTCGAGGCGTGCTGGGCGTGGGGTTCGTCGGGGCACATGAGCGCACCTTTCGAGCCCGCGAGCCCGCTGCCGAGCGGGAGGTCGCGGGCGCTGGTCGGCCGGTTGGGCAACCGTCGACGCAGCGGACACACCCCAGCCGGGTCACCTGCGGCCCTTACCAGCAGCCTATGAGGGCGAAGTCAAGTGGTGATGTTTCCGGTTGTGGGCGTGTGGCAGCGTCCCCGCGGGTGCGCGGGGTTGATCATGATGGGTTGTGATCTGGTGGTTGGTGCGACTGGCCGCGTTGGCGGGGACCGACGCTCACCCTCCGTGCTCGACCTAGCGAACAACCGGGTTTGTCCCAACAGCCCTCATACGAGCTTGGGTGGAGGGTCATGGTGCCAGTCATCCAGTGCGTAGGCGGCGCGTTCGCAGGCCGCGGCCCGCTCGGTGACAACCCCGCCCGGTGCGTGCGCGGCGTCGAAGATCGCGCGCAGGATGCGCCACTTGCGGCGGATGCCGCCCCAGCGGGGCAGTTCCTCACGCACCGCCCGGGCGAAGGCGTCCAAGCCCATCGCGACGATGCGGTCCGGGTCGGTGGATACCGACATGGCCGCCCGCCAGGTCAGCGCGTCCAGCGGATCGGTGGCCACGGCAAGCACCGCGGGCCAGGCGCACTCCAGCAGATCACGCAAACGCTGCCGGGCCGACCCCGCGGCAACAAGCTGATCGGCACGGCGAGCCCCCAGATGCCGCAACCGGCACCAGTGCCCCTCCAGCACATAGGGCACGTAGCAGCGCAGTTCCGCGACGCGTTTGGCGATGATCGTGGCGTCTTTGAAGTCCGACCGGTCGCGGGTGAAGTCCTCTTCCTCCCGGCCACGGTGCACCAGCATCGGGTTCACACATACCAGCTCAACTCCGCGAGCGCGGGCCCGGTCCAGCAGCGGCTTGAAGCGATGCCCCGTCGGCTCGCAGCCCAGCACCACACCGGCGAACCCCGCCTTGGCGGCGACCGGCCCGGCCCAGTCCAGGATGTCATCGATCACCCATGCATCCCCGCTGAACATGCGTCGGCCCAGCACCTGCGAATCGTGATCGGCGACCACCGCCGCCTGCTTGGCCGAGGCCAGATCGACCGCGACCACCGCGAACTCGCGGCGCACGATCGATCGCAACCGGGTCAGCCGCTCGTTCCGACGACGATCACCGCGCGTAAGCGCCCTGACATGAGGCACAGCATCCTCCTCGATAGCAACTGGTCCAGAACCCGAACACTCACGAGAAGGAGACTCTGCGCAATGAACTCCGGATCAACCACTACCGGTACTTACTAGGGGGGATCGGCGGGGCAACCCGCCGGTCCTACCCGACAACCTCCTTCACCACGTCCGCGACCAGACCTTCCGCGAGGACGACTCCAAGATCCGTACCGCTCAACTGCCCCGCACCATGGCCAATCTCCGCAACTTGGCCATCGGCCCCCACCGGCAAGATGGCCAGAAGAACATCGCAGCCGCCCTCCGCCACGCGGCCCGCGACTACCGCCGGCCCCTGGCCCTCCTCGGCTTCACCGGATAAAACCGGACAAGATCACTTCACGCAAAGACCCTGGGTGCCAGGGACCCGCGAGCTCGGCCGGCCGGTATTGCCGATCGGGCTCGCCCTTGCCGTCGTAGCGCTCAGCCGCCATCCCGCCCCTCTGTGACGCGCATCGAACCGGAAGTCTTCTGATCATCTGTCGAAGGCGTCTCCGTCGATGTCCCGTCGCATCTCTTCGTAGCCGGCGACGTGGCCCATGTGCTGGTTTCCGATGAGGTGCTCGAAGACGATGTGGGTCTGCGTGGAGACGACGGCGGGGTCCGCGCTGAGGTGGACCGCCACGAAGTCGCGCAGTTGCTCGGTCGAGGTCGCGGCGACGTGGACGAGGAAGTCGTCGGCTCCGCCAAGGAAGAAGATGTTCAGCACCTGCGGTTCCATGATCGCCCGCTGGGCGTACGAACGGATGCTGTGCCTGGCCTGGACCCGCATCCGGACGAACACGATGGCCTGGATCGGCAGCCCGAGCGACGGGTAGTGCACCTGCGCGTGAGCGCTCTGGTACACGCGTTTCTGCTGCAGTCGCCGCAGTCGCTTCAGTGTGGTCGACGGCGCCACGTGCAGCCGCTCAGCCAGCGTGTTGTTGGGAATGCGCGCGTCTCGTGAGAGTTCCCAAAGGATCTGTTCATCCAGCTCGTCCAGGGAAACATCCTTCGGCGCGGGCTCTCGCGCCAGGCTCATGCTCGAATTTTCTTTCCGATTGTCGCGATGTGCAGTCACATTCGTTGCCCTTCATGCGCCCCATCGTTACGTTCCTTTCACCTTAGCGGCAGCCCAGGACATCGTGTCCCGGTCCTGCCCGGCTGTTTGCGCGGTGACCGCAGCAATGTCGCTGAGCTCGTCGAAAGGAATCTCGTGATGTCGCAGTCCGCCACTGGAACCGCTGTCCGTGGGGTCGTCCTGGACGAGGTGGCTTCCGGGCCGTCGTTCACCGAGCTGCACCTCGCGGCCCCCGGGCCGAACGAGGTCGAGGTCACCATCGCCGCCGCCGGCGTGTGCGGCTCCGACCTGCATGTGGCCCTCGGTGAATGGAACGTCCCCCGGCCTGTCGTGCTCGGCCACGAGGGCGCCGGAGTGGTGACCCGCGTCGGGGAGAACGTGACGTCGCTGGAGGAGGGCGATCACGTCATCCTGACCTGGATGCCCCAGTGCGGCTCCTGCCGCCAGTGCAACAACTCCCGTCCCTGGCAGTGCGAGCAGGTCGTCGAGGTCATCGAGACCAAGGGCGTGCTCTACGACGGAACGACGCGCTGGTCGCGGAACGGATCGGCCGTCCACCACTTCGCGGGCGTCTCCAGCTTCGCCGAGAAGGTCGTGGTGCCCGAGTCCGGCGCCATCCGCATCCGCCGCGACGCCCCTCTCGACGCCGTCGTGCTGATCGGCTGCGGCGTGGCGACCGGCGTCGGCGCCGTACGCAACACGGCCGCTGTGCCGGCCGGTGCGTCCGTCGCGGTCATCGGCTGCGGCGGTGTGGGCCTCTCCTGCGTGCAGGGCGCGCGTCTGGCGGGGGCGGGCCGGATCGTCGCCGTCGACGTCAACCCGGACAAGCTTGAGGTGGCGAAGAGGCTGGGGGCCACGGACACCGTCGATGCCGGCGCCGAAGGCGCCGACGTGGCCGAACTCCTGCGCGACGTCGTGCCCGGCGGTCTCGACTACGTCTTCGACGCCATCGGCCGGACCTCGACGACCGAGGCCTCCGTGGCCGCCCTGGCCATCGGCGGAACGGCCGTCGTCGTGGGCCTGCCCCCGGAGGGGACGACCGCCCGCTTCGACCCCCTGGCCCTGTCCGAGTCGAGCCGCCGCATCATCGGCTCCCACTACGGATCGATCGACCCGCGCCGCGACATCCCCGCTCTCGTCGACCTCTACACGGAGGGCGAACTCGATCTGGAGACGCTGATCTCCGCCCGGCGCCCGCTCAGCGAAGCGGTCGAGGCGCTGGAGGACCTCAAGGCGGGGCGTGCCCTGCGCACGGTCCTCGTCAACGCCCAGCCCTGAAGCGACCCGTCCCCCCCTTCTTCCGGTCACGGAAAGCGAGAACCCTGAACATGTACGCCGTTGTGAACCCGGCAACCGACGAGCCGGGCAAGAGCTATCCGACGATCACCGCCGAGCAGCTGTCCGCCGCTGTCCAGCAGGCCGACGATACGTACCGCGACTGGGCCGGCGCGCCCTCGGTCGCCGACCGGGCCGCTCTGCTGCGCCGCGTCGGCGAGCTCCACACCGAGCGCCGCGAGCAGCTCGCCGACCTCCTCGTCACGGAGATGGGCAAACCCCGCGACCAGGCCCTCGGCGAGATCGACTTCTGCGCGGACATCTACGCCTACTACGCCTCCCACGCCCCGGCGATGCTGGCCGATCAGCCGATCGACCTCGCCGACGGTGCCGGCTCCGCACTCCTGCGGCGCTCTCCCGTCGGGGTACTGCTCGGCGTGATGCCGTGGAACTTCCCCTACTACCAGGTCAGCCGATTCGCGGGCCCGAACCTGGCGGCCGGCAACACCGTCCTGCTCAAGCCCGCACCGCAGTGCCCGCAGTCGGCGCTGGCCCTCGGTGAGATCTACCGGGACGCGGGCTTCCCCGACGGCGCCTACACCGTCGTCATGGCCGACAACGACCAGGTGCAGGACCTCATCGCCGACCCTCGCATCCAGGGGATCTCGGTGACCGGTTCGGAGCGCGCCGGCGCCGCGGTCGCCGAGGCCGCCGGCCGGCACCTCAAGAAGGTGGTCCTGGAGCTGGGCGGATCCGACCCCTTCCTGCTGCTCAGCACGAACGACCTCGACGCTACGGTCGAGGCCGCGGTCGCCGCCCGGCTGGAGAACGGCGGACAGGCGTGCAACGCCGCCAAGCGGTTCATCGTGATGGACGACCTCTTCGAGGCCTTCACCGACCGGCTCACGGCCCGGCTGACCGCGATCACCGCGGGTGATCCGACGGCAGAGGGCACCGAGGTCGGTCCGCTCTCCTCCACTGCCGCCGCCGACCGGGTGGAGAACCAGCTGCAGCGTGCCGTCGCCCAGGGCGCGAAGCTCGCCGGCGGCGAGCGCCGCGGCAACTACGTCTCGCCGGGCGTCCTGACCGCGGTCAAGCCCGGCGATGACCTCTCCGCCGAGGAACTGTTCGGGCCGGTCGCGGTCGTCTACCGGGTCTCCTCGGAGGCGGAAGCCGTCAGCGTCGCCAACGCCTCCCCCTACGGGCTCGGCTCCTACGTCTTCACCACCGACGAGGAGCAGGCACTGCGCGTGGCCGACCGCATCGAAGCCGGCATGGTGTGGATCAACATCGTCGGCGGTGACGCCCCCGAACTGCCCTTCGGCGGCGTCAAGCGCTCCGGGTTCGGCCGCGAGCTCGGCACCCTGGGCATCGACGAGTTCGTCAACAAGAAGATGATCCGCATCGCCCCGGCCGCCCCGTAACCGGCCGCACGCAACCGACGACACCCCCACTACATCCTCGGGCTCGCCCCTGTCATACGGAGACAGGGGCGGCATCGCAGGAGCGCATATCGATCCTGAAGACTACGTTTAGTGCCTAGGTGAGGTCCGCCATGTCCAGAAGCCTCGAGCCCTCCAGCACAACAACTGCAACATCAGATCAGCACGAGCTCCTCAACCGCGGGCTTGGAGTCTTCTCCGTCGTCCTGATGGTCGTGGCCGCCGCTGCACCGCTGGGCACCGTGGCCGGCCTGCTGCCGGTCATGACCTCCGCCAGCCAGAACGTCGGCGCCCCGCTGTTCTTCCTCATCGCGGCCGTCCTCCTCATCCTGTTCGCGGTCGGATTCACAGCGATGAGCAGGCACGTCCCGAACGCGGGAGCGTTCTACTCCTACATCCAGGCAGGACTGGGCCGTCACCTCGGCACCGCCGCAGCCGCCTTGGCGGTCGGCTCCTACCTCGTCCTGCTCATCGGGGTCAACGCCTACGCGGGTGTCGCCGTCTCCAACGTCATCGCCACCTACACCAGCGTGCATCTGCCCTGGTGGCTCCTGGCCTTCGCCAGCCTCGGAGTCACAGGCGCCCTGGGATACCGCGACATCGAACTCAGCTCCAAGGTCCTCGGACTGCTCCTCGTGTGCGAGTCACTGATCATCGTGGTGGTCGCCGTGGCCATCGGCATCCGCGGCGGAGCCCACGGCATGAGCAGCGAACCCTTCTCCACAAGCCAGCTCACCACCGGAAAGCCCAGCCTCGGGCTGATGTTCGCCATCTTCAGCTTCATCGGATTCGAGGCCACCGCCGTCTTCCGCCACGAAGCCCGCGACCCTGACAGAACCATCCCCCGTGCCACCTACATCTCGGTGCTGTTCATCGGCCTCTTCTACGGCATCGCCTCCTGGTTCATGATCGTCGGCGTCGGGACCGACAAGGCCGTCGCGCTGGCCGGCACATCCCCCGAGAACTTCACCCTCGACCTCGGCCAGGTCTACGTCGCCACGGCAGCCCGCGACATCATGCAGCTGCTCCTGGCCACCAGCCTGTTCGCCGTGGTCCTGGCCTTCCACAACGTCGTCACGCGCTACCAGTTCACCCTGGCCGAGCGCGGCCTGCTGCCCGCCAAGCTCGCAGAGGTTCACCCCACCCACCGGGCTCCCTCAAGATCGTCACTCGTGGTGTCCGCCGTCTCGGTGATCGCGACCGTGCTCACACTCGGCCTCGACCCCATCGCCGAGACCTACACCTGGCTGTCGGGAGCCTCCACCCTCGGCCTGATCGCCCTGATGACACTGACCAGCCTCGCCGTGGTCCGGTTCTTCCGGAACAACCCCGCACGGCCGGGTACCTGGCGCGCGGTGGTGGCCCCCGCCCTCTCGTTCCTGGGACTCGCTGCGGTCCTCGCGCTCGTGATCGCGAACTTCCCCCTCCTGGTCGGCGGCACCGCCAACGCCATCGTCATCGGCGGCATCATCGCCCTCGCTTTCGTGGCCGGCCTCCTCGGAGCCGAGTACCTGCGGCGGCGCCGTCCGAGCCGCTTCGCCGAGCTGACCACTCTCTCCACCGAGGCCTGACCGGCCCTCCTCGTCAGATCCCCTGGCAGTCCCACCTCACCTGATCGGAGCACTTTCCGTGACCACCCCCCTGCACGGTGTACTCGCAGCTCTCTCGACCCCCTTCACCGACGACGGCGGCCTCGATGAGGCCGGGCTGCGTGAGCACGTCGACCGGATGATCGACGCCGGGATCCACGGCCTCGTCCCGTGCGGCAGCACCGGCGAATTCGCCGCGCTCACCCTCGACGAACGCAAGCGGGTCACCGAGATCACCCTCGACCAGGCCGCCGGCCGAGTTCCCGTCGTTCCCGGCACCGGTTCCACCAGCACGGCCGAGGCGATCGAGCTCTCCCGCCACGCCGCCGAGCACGGTGCCGCAGCCGTGCTGGCCGTCCAGCCCTTCTACGAGGCACCGACGCGCGACGAAGTCATGGAGTACTTCACACAGATCGGCACCGCCGCCGGCGTTCCCGTGGTCGTCTACAACCTCCCCTCCGTCACCGGCATGAACCTCGACCGGGGCTTCTACGAGGAACTCCTCGAACGCACCGACGCGGTCCAGTACGTCAAGGACACCACCGGCAACCTGGAGCAGGCACTCGACCTGATGATCAACATGAAGGGCCGGGTTACGACCTTCGTCGGCTGGGATACCATCGTTCTGCCCGGCCTGGCCGCCGGCGGCACGGGCACCATCTGGGGCACCCCCAACTTCGCACCGCGCGAGTGCGTCCAGATCTACGAACTGGCCGCCGCCGGACAGTACGACAAGGCGGACGAGATCTTCCGCCGTCTGTGGAACGTCATGCACTTCCTGGACCGCGAGGGCTACAGCGTCTGCGTCAAGGGCGCAGCAGCCGCTGCTGGCATCGACCTCGGGCGCCCCCGGCGCCCGTACAGCCCGCTGCCCCCGGAGAAGCAGGAGCAGCTGAGCCGACTGGTCGCCGAGGCCGGACTGGCAGCGGCCTGACCCGAGCCTGTTTCTCTGTTGTGGTTGCCGGTGGGTGGCCGCAGGTCTGGAGTTGTCATGGAGCGTTTGCAGAATTTCGTCAACGGTGAGTTGGTTGCTCCGCGGTCGGGCCGGTATGCGCCGGTGATCGATCCGAGTACGGGTGAGGCGTATCTGGAGGCGCCGTTGTCGGATGCGGCAGACATCGACTTCGCGTGCCGCAGTGCGCGGGAGGCGTTCGCCCAGTGGCGCAGGACGACGCCGGGGGAGCGGAGTCTGCTGCTGTTCCGGGCGGCCGACATCCTGGAGGCGCACAAGGAGCAGTTGGTCGATGCGGAGAGTCTGAACACGGGCAAGCCGCGGCATGTGATGGCGGAGGAGGAGTTTCCCGCGATCATCGATCACCTGCGGTTCTATGCGGCTGCGGCGCGTGATCTGCGGGGGCTGGCCGCGGGCTCGTTCGCGACGGGGTACGAGTCGTTGGTGCGGCGTGAGCCTTTGGGTGTGTGCGGGCAGGTCGCGCCGTGGAACTATCCGTTGAACATGGGGCTGTGGAAGTTCGGTCCGGCGCTGGCGGCGGGCAACACGGTGGTCCTCAAGCCGTCGGACACGACGCCGGTCTCCACGGTGCTGGCGGCGTCCTTGATCGGTCCGCTGTTCCCGCCGGGGGTGTTCAACGTCGTTGTCGGGGACCGGGACACCGGCCGGGCGCTGGTCGACCATCCCGTGCCGGCTCTGATCTCGGTGACCGGCAGTGAGCGGGCGGGGATCGAGGTCTCCCGGGCCGGCGCGAGTGATCTCAAGCGGATCCATCTCGAGCTCGGCGGGAAGGCGCCGGTGCTGGTGTTCGAGGACGCGCACGTGGACACGACCGCCGAGCAGATCGCGTCGGCCGCGTTCTTCAACGCCGGGCAGGACTGCGAGGCGGCCTGCCGTGTGCTGGTGGCCGATGCTGTCTATGACGCGTTCGTGGAGGCGCTAGTGGCGCATGCACAGGCCACGCACTACGGGCCGCCGCACGACACCCGTGCTGTCTATGGTCCGCTGAACAGTGCGGCTCATCTCGCCAAGGTCGAGGGCTTCTTCGAGCGTCTGCCCGAACACGCCGTCGTCCACTGCGGAGGCAAGGCCGACCGTGCTGACGGCGGCTACTACTTCCAGCCGACCGTGGTGACCGGTGTCCGCCAGGACGACGAGATCATCCAGGAGGAGGTCTTCGGCCCGGTCGTCACCGTCCAGCGTTTCAGCAGCGAGGCCGAGGCCGTCGAACTGGCCAACGGTGTCCGTTTCGGTCTGGCCGCGAGTATCTGGACCCACCAGCACGAACGCGTCCTGCGTGTCACCGATGCCCTGGACTTCGGCAAGGTGTGGATCAACTGCCACCTCGTCATCGCTCCGGAGATGCCCAACAACGGCTACAAGCACTCCGGCAACGGCAACGACATCTCCGCCTACGCCATCGAGGAATACACCCGCATCAAACACGTCATGAGCTACATACCGTGAACGCCGACAACGCACAGATCACCTCCGACAACAGGCTCGTGTGCTGCCTGTCCCCGTTCGACGAGACCGAGGTTCGCGGCTGGTTCCCGCCGGACGTCACGCTGCGCATGGTCGATCCCACCATCGGCCCGCGGGACCTCCAGGCGGCCTGTACAGGGGCCACGGTCGTGATCGGAGATCTCCTGCACCGTGCCGTCCTCGACCGGCACTTCCTGGCGGTTCTCGCACCCGGCGCCTTCGTGCAACAGCCGAGCGTGGGATACGACACCATCGACGTGCCGACTGCCTCGCAGACAGGCGTCACCGTGGCCAACGCCGCCGGCTACAACAGCGACGCTGTCGCCGACTGGGTCGTCGCCGCCCTCTACAGCCTGGTGCGCGGCCTGCACTGGCGCGACGCCCAGATCAGGAAGGGGCAGTGGCCGGACCATTCTCCGGCTCGTGAACTGTCGACTCTCACCGTCGGCCTGCTCGGATTCGGCAACGTCGGCCATGCCATCGCACAACGGCTCACTCCGATCGTGGACACCGTGCTCTACCACGACCTGAGAAAAGCCGAGACGGCAGCCGCTTATGTGTCCCAGCAGGAGGTACTGGAACGCTCGGACGTGCTCTCGGTCCAGTTGCCCCTCACTCCCGCCACCCGGGGTCTCATCGGAGCCGACGAGCTGAACCGCCTCCCCGAGGGCGCCCTGCTCATCAACGCCGGACGGGGCGGCGTCGTCGACGAGCAGGCTCTGGCCGACGCGGTCACCGCAGGCCACCTGGCAGGAGCGGCTCTCGATGTGTTCGCCGATGAACCCCTGAAGCAGGACAGTCCCCTGCTCGCCTGCGACCGCGTCCTGCTCTCACCTCACATCGCGGGCGACACGGTCACGGCCAATGACCGCCTCCTCGACGTCGTCCGAGAGAACGTCCAGCGCGTCCTGACAGGCTGGCCGCCCGAACACATGGTCACCAGCAGCCGGTAGCCCTCACTCGGCCCAGGGCCTTCACGGCCCCGGGCACCCGATCGCCGCAGCACCCTGCTGCGACGGAGGTCCGCACCACGGGCGCATCCGGTCAGGGCTGGCAAGGCTGCCGCCGAGGGTGAGGGTCCTCGGCAGCCCGTCATGGTTCCGCCGCACCGGAACCGAAAGCCACCCACTCACCGGCTGTGAGCGGATCACGGTGCCCGGCAGATCACGAGTCTGCCGGGCACCGGTCGTTGTCAAGCATCAGAATGAACACTGCATCCGTTGTGCGTTCGAGCACGACTCCAAGAAGATCGTCACTGGACATTCGTTGCAATACGGTCAGAGCAACACACTCGTACTGGTAGTCATAGCGAGCGACAGTCTCCGGTGCTGTGTTCTTCTCGTCCACGGGCAAGTTGCGGACGGTCTCGGGCAAGGGCGCGTCACCCTGGCTGCCAGCGTCACCCATGCTCTGACGGTAGCGCTCGGGACCGACAGTACGGGTGACGACGCTGACAGATGGCCCTCGAACATCACCCCGGATTCAGTAGCGGCCATTCGGCCGGTGCGGTGGGCTGCCGGGCGCATGGCATCCCGCCACTGGTCCGGTGCTCATTCCACTGTCGCCATCACCGGTCCGGGGTGGCGTTGCTGGCGGATGTAGTGGGTGAGGGCACGGGCTCGTGTTGAGCCGATGCTGAGCTTCCGGCGAAGTGTGTCGGCGGAGATCGGACGTTGGTAGAGGTTCCAGTGTTCGGCGTCGAGCCGGTATGCCTCTTCGCGTAGGGGATCATAGCCCTCGCCGTGCGTTATCCCTGAGTCTGTTTTGGTGGAGTCGACGCTGTGACCCGGCATGTTGTTCACAACCGTGCGCAACGCTGGCATATCTGCAGTCTCTGCGGAAGTCTCCAGCGTCTGGCTGTCCCTGCCCGGGGCCGCCGAATCAGGCTGCGATAGTCCGGTCTCCTTGGCCTCGGGAATGATCTCATTCGTGGTCTCCGCGCGGCGCCGCTTGAGCGCCTGGTTGAGGAGTTCGACCGACAGCAGCAGCGCGAGCGGTGGGCAGGCGGCCACGGCGATGGAGAAGGCGTTCAGCTCGGGCGCGGAGGCGATGTTGGCGCACAGCGACAACCCGATGCCGAGGGCAAACGACAGCCACGCCTTCCACCGCCCGGTGGCGAAATGACGGTGGCTGGCCTTCCAGAGTTCGATGGTGGCCATCGTCAAGAGGCCGTCGACGATGAGTGGCCAGAGGGTGGCGGTGGTTTCGTCGGCGCCGAAGCGGAGGGCGAACTCGCGGCCGTGTCGGTAGGAGACATAGGCCGCGCCCACTGCCACGAGGAGAGTGCAGGCGCACTGCAGGTGCAGCGATCGATCGGGACGAGCGCTGGATGTGGATGGCGTGCTGGTCATCGGGTGTCACCTGCCCGAGGCTGCCCCTGGGTGTCGCGGATCGGGACGTCACGCTCGTGCAAGCGCTGGCGCACGGTGCCGGCGGCGACATCCATGCGTGCGGCGATCCGGGCCAGCGACCACCCCTGGTTGTAGAGCCGGACCGCGTCGTCGATCTGCTCCTCGGACAGGCCGCGTCGGCGCATCGGGACACCATGGCGGTGGAGGATCGCGCTGACGGTGCGGCGCTCGATGCCGAACTGATCACCCAGTTCGTAGACGGTGGCGCCGGACTTGTAGCCCTCGATCAGTTGCTGCACCTGGTCGCCGTCGAGCTGCCGGGCGGCCAGGCTTAGCTCGCTCAGGTGTCGGTTGGGCGGGAGTATTCGGGTCCGGCAGCTTCTTCCGCAGTGCTTCTAGCGCTGTGACCTGGTCTTTTGTGTTGTAATAAGCTCCCCCAACCTCCACGTAATGGGTGGCGGGTGCTCACGGAGAGCGTAGGTTGGGCTGGACCAGTGTGGTTCTGGGTTCGAGTGAGCTCTCACGAGGTCCACCAGTGGAAGGGTCTTTGCAGGTCAGTGCCTGTGAAGGCGCACCGTAGGACTCGGTGTGGAAATCACGGAATCGCACCAGGCGGACTTGATCGGTGCGCGCCGCTTCCCACTGGGGCCTTTCTTCAGAGCTGAGTTGGTACGCGTCGGCGAGTCATGGGTGTATTTGCTGCGCGGCGGCGAATGCCTCTGGTGCGGTGGACGGTGGCTGTCTCGCGGCGTGGCGCGGTGATTGGTCGAACCGGTTTGTTGGCCGATCGACCACATTAATTTACCCTTTTGAGTCTTTTCGTCGCGCATCGCGCCATAGGGTGATCCACAGCGCCGTCCCGGACCGGCCCTGAGACGAATTGACCAGGAGTTTGGCAATTGGCGATGTCCGACACCCCCACCGTGATCACCGAAGCCGACGAACGGCGATCCGCTCGCGGAGGCGCGTTCGCGATGTTCGTGGACAGCTTCGACGTCTACCTGCCCGCGCTGGTGCTTCCCGCCGCCATGGCGTACTTCATGCCCGCGGACCTGCCACCGGAGATCCGCGCGACCTTCACCACGCTGCTGTTCACCGTGGGCCTCATCGGGCGCCCCATCGGCAGCGTCATCTTCGGTAACCTGTCCGACCGCATCGGCCGCAAACCGGTCACCATGATCAGCGGCTGGGGCTTCACCATCATCACGCTGCTGATCGGCCTGCTGCCCGGGTACGGGTCCTGGGGCTACGGAGCGATCGTCGTGTTCGCCGTGCTGCGGCTGATCGGCGGGATCTTCCTCGCCGGCGGGTACGCCGCACCGATCTCGCTGGCGTTCGAGCAGGCGCGCCCCTCCCGGCGTGGCCGGGTCGTTGGGCTCATCGCGGTTGGCGCGCCCGGCTCGTTCCTGGTGATCAACCTGCTTTTGCTCGGGCTGCTCGACGTGGTACCGCGCAGCGGTTTTCTGGGCTGGGGCTGGCGAATCCCGTTCTTCCTCGGGTTCGTGCTGGGACTGGTCTACCTGTGGCACTACCGCCGAGTGGTCGAGGACGAGTCGTTCTTCGCCGAGCGCCGCACCCGGCGGCAGCCGGTGCTCGAACTGTTCACCACGCACCGTGCGCTGATCTTCAGCGTCTTTCTGTTCACCTGCGGCTACTGGTTCGCCACCCAGATGTCGGTGTCGTTCCTGCCCACGCTGCTGGTCCAGGTGTTGAACCAGAGCCCGCAGCTGTCCAGCACGGTGGAGATCATCAGCTCCACGTGCGGGATCTTCCTGATCATGGTGCTGGCCGCGGTGTCGCAGCGGATCGGCCGGCGGACGCTGCTGATGCGCTGGGCCCTGGTGCTGACGTTCGTCGTCGGCGGCGCGTTCGTGCTGATGGTCGTGGCCGCCCGCGCGGATGCGCCGGTCTGGCTGATCGGGCTTATCGCGGTGGTGGCGAAGGTGCTGCCCACGGCGCCGCTCGGGGTCATCCTGGTCTACCTCAACGAGCGCTTCCCGGCTTCCGTACGAGCCAGTGGGTACGGCATCGGCTACATGTTCGGTCTGATCCTGCCCGGTCTGTACACGGTGTGGCTGCTCGCCCTGAGCTCCTTCATGCCTTATGCGTTCACCCCGGTCGTGCTGATCGTTTTCGGCGGTCTGCTGATGTTCGTGGCCGTGCGCCAGGGTCCGGAGACCAACGCGTGACGGTGGCGACGTCAGACCCCAAGATCGGCGACGGTGCCGAGCAGCCGCTCGCGCACCTGGTGGAATCGATCATGGCCCGGTATGCCGACCGGCCCGCTCTCGGTGACCGAGCGACCGAGGTCGTGACCGATCCGGTGACCGGCCGTGGCTCGTTGCGCCTGCGCGCGGAATTCGACACGACCAGCTACGCACAACTGTGGTCGCGGGCGCGCGCGGTGGCCGCGGAATGGCACTGCGACTCGCGCCAACCCGTCGGGGCGGGCGACATCGTGGCGCTGTTCGGGTTCGCCAGCAGTGATTACGTCACCGTGGATCTGGCGTGCCTGTCGCTCGGTGCGGTGCCCGTGCCGCTGCAGCCCAGCGCGTCGCTCGCCCACCTGCGGACCATCCTGGACGAAACCGCTCCGCGGGTGCTCGCGGTCGGGATCGAGTATCTCGACAAGGCGGTCGAGTTGGTGCTGGTCGCCACCACGCCGCCGCGGCTGATCGTGTTCGACTATCGCCCCGAGATCGACGACCAGCGGGAGGCATTCGAGACGGCCCGAAACCGACTCGCGGCCATCGACGGAGTCGTGATCGACTCGCTTGCCGCAGTGGTCGATCGCGGCGCCACGCTGCCGGCCGCTGCCCTGCACACGCCGCCCGCCGATGAGGACCCGATCGGCTTGGTGATCTATACCTCCGGCAGCACCGGCACGCCCAAGGGGGCGATATACACCGAGCGCATGGTGCGCCGGTACTGGGCCCGCCTCGCGCCGAAGACCGACCCGGCCCCGCCGGTCTGCGTCAGCTACATGCCCCTGACCCACATGGCTGGGCGCAACCTGATCAGCCACACGTTGAGTCAAGGTGGGCTCATCTACTTCACCGCGAAAAGCGACCTGTCGACCTTGTTCGAGGACATCGGCCTGGCGCGGCCGACCCAGATCAGGCTGGTGCCGCGGATCTGCGACATGCTGTTCCAGGAGTATCAGAGCGAATGCGACCGGCGCGCGGGCGAGTTCGCCGATTCGCACGAGCTTGACGCCGCGGTGAAAACGGACCTGCGTGAGCGGTTCTTCGGTGGCCGGGTTCGGCAGGCGAACTTGGTCAGCGCACTACTGTCGGCCGAGATGAAGTCGTTCGTGGAGTCCTGCCTCCAGATAAACCTCCACGACATCTATGCCTCGACAGAGACGGGGCTGGTACTGACCGACGGCAGGATCCAGCGGCCCCCGGTGATCGACTACAAACTCGTCGACGTACCCGAACTCGGGTACTTCCGCACCGACCGCCCGTACCCGCGTGGCGAGCTGCTGGTAAAGACCGAAGCCATCATGGCCGGGTACTACAAGCGGCTCGACGTGACGGCCTCGGTGTTCGACGAGGACGGCTTCTACCAGACCGGCGACATCATGGCCGAGATCGGCCCCGACCAGCTGGCCTACCTCGACCGCCGAAACAACGTGCTCAAACTGTCCCAGGGCGAGTTCGTCGCGGTCGCCGGCCTGGAAGCCACCTTCGCCACGAGCCCGCTGATCCGACAGATCTTCGTCTACGGCAGCAGCGAACGTGCCTACCTCCTTGCGGTGATCGTGCCCACCGACGGCGCCCTGCGCCAGGCGGGCAATGTCGCGGCTCTCAAACCCCTGCTCAGCCAGTCGTTGCAGCGCATCGCCAAGGATGCCGGGCTCCAGTCCTACGAGGTTCCGCGCGACTTCCTGATCGAGACCGAGCCTTTCACCGTGCAGAACGGGTTACTCTCGGACGTTCGCAAGTTGTTGCGGCCCAGGCTGAAAGAGCGCTATGCGGCGCAACTGGAGCGGCTGTACGTCGAACTCGCACAGGACCAGGCAGACCAGCTACACGCGCTGCGCCAGCACGGCGCACAGCGGCCGGTGTACGAGACGGTCTGCACGGCAGCGCAGGCATTGCTTGGCTGTGCGAGCGTCGACCTCGAGCCGGACGCGCGCTTCAGCGATCTCGGCGGTGATTCACTGTCCGCGCTGTCGTTCTCGACTCTGCTTCGGGAGATTTTCGACATCGAGGTGTCGGTCGGTGTGATCACCAGCCCGGCCACCACCCTGCGGACGATCGCAAACCAGGTGGAATCCCAGCGCGACGGCGCCGCGACGCGGCCGACGTTCGCCAGCGTGCACGACCCGAACAGCCGCGAGGTGCGCGCCGGCCAGCTGACCCTGGACCGGTTCCTCGACGCCGAGACCATCGCCGCAGCCGCGAATCTGCCCCGCCCGGACGGCCACGCACCGGCGACGGTGTTGCTGACCGGGGCCAACGGCTTTCTCGGCCGGTTCATGTGTCTGGACTGGCTGGAACGGCTCGCCGAGCACGACGGCTCACTGATCTGCATCGTGCGCGGCGCCGACGCCACCGCGGCCCGGCGCCGATTGGACGCGGCATTCGACACCGGCGACCCCGACCTGACTCGCCACTACCGACACCTGGCTGCGGCACACCTGGAAGTGCTCGCCGGAGACGTGAGCCAGGATCGTCTCGGGCTGGACCGGGCGACATGGAACCGTCTCGCGGACGAGGTCGACCTGATCATGCATCCGGCGGCGCTGGTGAACCACGTGCTGCCTTATGACCAGCTGTTCGGGCCGAACGTGGTCGGCACCGCCGAGCTGATCCGGCTGGCGATCACCGGCCGGATCAAACCGTTCACCTATTTGTCCACTGTGGGCATCGCCGGGCAACTCGACTCCACGGTGCTGGACGAGACCGGCGACGTCCGCGAGTTGAACCCGGTGCGCACCCTCGGCGACGGCTACGCCAGCGGGTACAGCACCAGCAAGTGGGCCGGCGAGGTCGTGCTCCGGGAGGCTCACGACGCCTGCGGGCTGCCCGTGTCGACGTTCCGCTCCGACCTGATCATGGCCCACAGCCGCTACGCCGGGCAGCTCAACGTGCCCGACATGTTCACCCGTCTGCTGCTGAGTCTCGTCGCCACCGGGGTGGCGCCGGCATCCTTCTACCGCGGGGATCACGGGGTGCGGGGGCGGTCGCGTGCGCACTACGACGGGTTGCCGGTCGAGTTCACTGCCGAGGCGATCAACACGCTCGGCGCCGGCAACATCGACGGGTACCAGACATTCAACGTGATGAATCCGCACGACGACGGGATCTCCCTCGACACCTTCATCGACTGGCTGATCGACACCGGCCACGACATCCACCGCATCGACGACTACGACGAGTGGCTCACGCGGTTCAGCACCGCGATCCGCGGACTCCCCGAGCGACAACGCCAGTACTCGATGCTGCCGCTGCTGCACGCCATCCAGCACCCCGGGCAACCGGTCGCCGGGTCGATGATCCCGGCCGACCGGTTCCGCGCGGCGGTACGGGAGGCGAAGATCGGCGATGACCGCGACATCCCGCACCTGTCGTTCGAGCTGATTCGGAAATACGTCGCCGACCTGAAACATGTGGGTCTGCTGTGAACGTCGTGGCGACACATTCAGAATCCGCGCCCCCTTGGGCGCGTTGCGGGTGGGGAAAGTAAACCGAGTTGAAGGAGTTCCACGATGAGCACGGCGACCGAGATCCGGCTGGCCTCGCGCCCGGTCGGCGCCCCCACCCTGGACGATTTCTCCATTGTGGACGTCGAGAGGCCCGAGCCGGGCGAGGGCGGGGTCCTCGTTCGCAATCTGGTGCTGAGCGTTGATCCGTACATGCGCATGCGGATGAGCGAAGCGAAGGCCTACGCCCCGCCGTTTGAGGTCGGCAAGGTCATGCCCGGTGGCGCGATCGGTGAGGTGATCGAGTCGCGGTCGGCGGCCTTCGCCAAGGGCGAGGTCGTGCTGCACTCCGCCGGCTGGCGGTCGCATGCCGCGGTGCCCGCCGAGCAAGCGGTGAAAATCGACACCGACGCTGCGCCGCTGACCGCCTACCTCGGCGTCCTGGGCCTGACCGGGCTGACCGCCTACGCCGGGCTCATCGAGGCGCAGTTCGAGGAGGGCGACACGGTCTTCGTGTCCGGCGCGGCGGGCGCGGTCGGCTCCGTGGTCGGTCAGCTCGCCAAGCTCAGGGGCGCCAAGCGGGTCATCGGCAGCGCCGGTTCCGCGGACAAGGTCGCCCATCTCGTCGACGAGCTCGGTTTCGACGCCGCGTTCAACTACAAGGACGGCCCGGTCGCCGAGCAGCTGGCGGCCGCGGCGCCCGACGGTATCGACGTGTACTTCGAAAACGTCGGCGGCGAGCACCTGGAGGCGGCCATCGACGCGCTGAACCGCAACGGCCGGATCGCGTACTGCGGGGTGATCTCCCAGTACAACGCCACAGAACCGGTGCCAGGGCCCCGAAACATGATCAAGGTCCTGCACCAGCGGCTTACCATCCGCGGCTTCCTGGTAGGCGACCACACCGCGCTGCGGCCCCAGTTCCTCGCCGAGATCGCGCCCCTGGTCAAGCAGGGGAAGCTGCGCTACCGAGAAACCATTGTGGACGGTCTGCGCAACGCGCCGCAGGCGTTCCTTGATCTGCTCGAGGGCGCCAACACGGGCAAGATGCTGGTCCGCCTGTGAGCACCGGTACGTGAACTACTCCGTTCCGGAACTGGGCAAAAGACATCCCGTTCCAGGCCGAGGCCTCGGCTGTCATCCGCGAGGAGCTTGCGGGCGGAGCGGCGGGCCGCGTTGCGGCGCATGATCGGCTGTACGGAGCTCTACCGGTCCAGTCAAACCCCGGCCGAGCCCAAACCCCAGCCAGCAAGCGCCGCCGCTCGGCCGAAAGGAACCGATGTGTCCGAGTTCCCCCTAGACGCCGCGTCCACCCTGCCCGCCGACGGCGCACTGGTCGGCCGGGTGTGGCGGCCCGAACTGGCAGGTCCGTCCGTCGTCGCGGTGCGGCCCGAAGGCGTTTTCGACGTCGCCGCTGCCTTCGCCACCGTGCGCGATCTCTGCGAAACCCCTGACCCAGCAAGAGAATTGCGGGCCGCGGCCGGGGAGCGGCTCGGTGATCTCGACGAGCTGCTCGTCAACACCCCGGTCGAGAGCCGCGACCGCGGCAAACCGTGGCTGCTCGCGCCGATCGACTTGCAGGCGGTCAAGGCCGCCGGGGTGACGTTCGTGGTGTCCATGCTTGAGCGGGTCATCGAGGAGCGGGTCCGCGGCGAGGCCGCGTCGGCGGCCGCCGTCCGGGCGCAGATCCACGAACTGGTCGGCGGTGACCTGTCGAAGCTGCGCCCGGGATCACCGGAAGCCTTGACGCTGAAGGAACTGCTCGTCAAGCGCGGTGCGTGGAGCCAGTACCTGGAGGTGGGGATCGGCCCGGACGCGGAGATCTTCACCAAGGCCCAGCCGCTCGCCGCGGTCGGCACGGCCGCCGACGTCGGGGTGCACCCCGGTTCGCAGTGGAACAACCCCGAGCCGGAGGTCGTGCTCGTGGTGGACTCCACCGGCAGGACGGTCGGGGCCGCCCTGGGCAACGACGTCAACCTCCGCGACATCGAAGGGCGTTCGGCGCTGCTGCTGCCGAAGGCCAAGGACAACAACGCTAGCGCGTCGCTCGGCCCGTTCGTGCGGCTGTTCGAGGACGGGTTCGGGCTCGACGAGGTGCGCGGGATGACCGTCGGACTCACCGTCGACGGTGCCGACGGGTTCCACCTCGACGCCGCCTCGTCGATGACCAAGATCAGCCGCGACCCCGAGGAGCTGATCGCGCAGCTGATCGGGCCGCACCACGGCTACCCCGACGGGGCGGCGCTCTACCTGGGCACCATGTTCGCCCCGGTCGAGGACCGCGACAGCCCCGGCGGCGGTTTCACCCACCACGAGGACGATCTCGTCACCATCGCCACCCCGCTGCTGGGTGCGCTGGTCAACCGGGTCCGGGACACCGACCGGTGCGAGCCGTGGACGTTCGGGGCCGCCGCGCTGATGCGGAACCTCGCCGGGCGACGGCTGGTCTGACGGCGCCGCCGAGGTGGTCGACCAGCGCGAAGGGAGCGCTCTCTATCAACGCACACCGTGCACGCCTTCTCCGAGGAGCTGAGCCGGGCCGGGTACCAGATCTTCGTGGGCTCGACCGACGACGACGTGGCCCGCGAGGAGCAGATCGTGCGGAGCTTCCTCGGCCGAAGGCCCGACTGGTTCCTCCTGGTCGGCGCGCAGCACACGGCCCGCACCCGCGCACTGCCGGGCTCGGCAGGGGTGCCGGTCGTGGAGACTTGGGACTGGACCGACGAGCCCATCGACCTGCGCGCCGGGTTCTCCAACGCCCTGGCCACCGCCGACGCGGTACCTGTTCGAGCGCGCGCACTGGAGCGCATGACCGATTTGTCGTCTGCTTGGCCACGGAGCGCTAGCCTTGACACTGTTATGCATGCGCCTTCTTTGCGGAGGTCCGAAGGCCGTTGGCCGGCGGACGTCACGAGCTTCGTCGGCCGTCGTAGGGAACTGATCGAGGTCCGGCGTGCGCTGTCGTCCTCGCGACTGGTGACTCTCACCGGTGTCGGCGGGGTCGGCAAGACGCGGCTGGCTTCTCGTGCCGGCCGGGAACTGCGGCGAGTTTTCTCCGACGGGGTGTGGCTGGTCGAGCTGACAGGGCTGGAGGACGAAGGTCTGGTACCACAGGCCATCGTGACCGCTCTCGGATTCCATGATCCGTCCACCCGGTGGACCGCGGAGACCGTGGCCGAGCGGGTGGGAGACCAACAGTTGTTGTTGATTTTGGACAACTGTGAACACGTGCTGGACACGTGCGCGGTCACGGCTGCGACGCTGCTGAAAAACTGCCCGCAGATTCGCATTCTGGCCACGAGTCGGCAGGCCCTGGGCATCGCTGGGGAGCACCTCTTCTCGGTGCCGACGTTGCGGTGGCCGGAGCCGCACGCGGCTACGGAGGGCCACGGCTTGACGGCCTACGAGGCGTTGGCTCTGTTTGTCGACCGAGCGAAAACCGTGGTCCCGGATTTCGCCCTGGATGAGCGCACCGGCCCATTGGTGGCCGATCTGTGCCGGCGGTTGGACGGGATTCCGTTGGCCATCGAGCTGGCCGCTTACAGCCTGCGCGTCCTGTCGCTCGATCAGATATTGCAGCGACTGGATGACCGATTCGGCCTGCTTACCTCGGGCAGTCGTGCCGCGTTGCCGAGGCATCAGACGCTACGCGCGGTGATCGACTGGAGTTTCGAGCTGTGTTCGGAAAAGGAGCGGAAGCTCTGGGCTCGGGCATCGGTTTTCGCCGGAGATTTCGATCTTGAGGACGCCGAGGTCGTCTGCTCCGGGGACTGTCTGGACAGGTACGACGTGTTGACCGCGGTCTCGGGTCTGGTGGACAAATCGATCCTCATTCGGGAGGAGCGAGAGGGCCGAGTTCGTTACCGATTGCTGGAGACGATCCGGCAGTACGGCCGGGAGGTGCTGGGCGATTCCGGCGAAGAATATGAGGTGCGACGCCGGCATCGCGACTGGTGTCTCCAGCTGGTCGAGCAGATGGAGCACTGCTGGTTCGGTCCGGACCAGGCCGCCTGGTTCTCCCGGATACGCGGTGAACACGCCAATATCCGAACAGCGCTCGAGTTCTGCCTCCACGAGGTCGACGAAGTCGTCGTCGGGATGCGCATGGCCGATGTCTTGCGCGACTACTGGCGGGTCGGCGGGCTGATCAGCGAAGGACGACGTTGGTGTGAGCGCCTTCTGGAACGAGACGGCGAGCGGGGCACGAGCCGACTGGATCTCGTGATCAGCGCCATTCATCTCGCGCTTTTGCAGAATGACTTGCCAGTGGCGAACGCGCTGCTTGAGGCGGGGCACCGCCTTGCACGCGACCTCGGTGACGAGACCGCGACTATGCGTATGCGCGCGCCGGAAGCGTTTGCCGCGGCGCTTCAGGCGGATTTCCGGCAAGCGGTCGCCAAGGGCGAACAGGTCATGCCCGAGCTTCGCGAGTCGGGTGATCTGCGCTCGCTGTCGACGGCCCTGACGATTCTGGCGCTGAACTGCTCACTTCTGGCTGACCCGGAACGAGCGACCAGATACAGCGAGGAACTTCTCGAACTGTGTCGCTCGCATGGTGAGAAGTGGCGGCAGTCGTACGCGCTTTGGGCGCTTGCTCTGGAGGCATGGCGCCAGGGCGATATGGGGCGTTCCTCGGAACTGGCGCGGGAGAGCCTTTCCCTACAGCGGGAGTTCCGGGATTATCACTGCACGGTCCTCAGCGTTGAGGTCCTGGCCTGGGTCGCCGCGACCGAACATAACAGCGCGCAAGCCGCCCGGCTGTTCGGGCTCGCTCACCGGATTCGCCGCGAGGCAGGCGGAAAACTGTTCACCTTTTTCAACGGGTATCAAGAACAGTGCGAAAAGCAGGCGCGTCACAGTCTAGGGGAGAGCGAGTATGCCAAGTTGTTTGCGCAAGGCGCGGAAGTGAGTCTTGACCGAGTGCTCGCCTACGCGCTGGGCGAGCCCGGCGGTGCGGCAGAGCGACCGAAGGAAGAATTTCCAACGCAGCTGAGTCGGCGCGAACGAGAGACCGCTGAGCTCGTCGCGCAGGGAATGAGCAATAAGCAGATCGCCGAGCACCTGGTGATCTCCCAGCGCACGGCAGAAGCCCATGTGGAACATATCCTCGTCAAGCTCGGGTTCACGTCGCGCAGTCAGATCGCGGCATGGGTGGCAGAGCGGTGGACTGAGCCGGGCCCACGCTGAGGCTTATGGCGGCCGTCCGCCCGGCTCGCCGAAGTGGTTTCGCCACGTGGGCAGGTTCGGGACCTGATGCGGCTGTCACACGGGTGCGCACCGGCCCCTTACGGAACTGGCCATCGCCATGCAGTTAGCGCCGATGCGACTCGAGCCCGAGGTCAGGGCACGTCGGCCGAGCGCTATGCCAAGCGGGATTCGAACGCACTCCATCTGAATCGGTCAAACAGACGCGGGTGGACACAGCCCTTGACCCGATCGTCGTTGGTGTCGAAGAATCGACGCAGTCGTAAACACCCAGCGGTGTTACCGCAGGTTGCTGGCGGTGCGGATGTTCTCAACGAGGAGAGTGAGCCATGGTCTATGTCATCGGCGTGGACGTGGGCGGCACGTTCACCGACGCGGTGCTCGACGATGACGCGGGAACCATCATCGCCGCCAAGTCGCCGTCGACCCCGCCGGACTATTCCCAGGGGGTGCTCGACGTGCTCGGCGCGCTCGCCGAGCAGCTGGGGCGTCCGCTGGAGGAGATGTTGGCCGAGACGCACCACATCGCGCACGGCACCACGTCCTCGTTGAACGCGCTGGTGATGCAGAACGTCCCGCCGGTGGGCTTTTTGACCACGAAGGGACACCGCGACTCGATCTTCATCATGAACGTCGAGGGCCGTTACCTCGGCCGCTCGCCCGCCGAGCTGCAGAACGTTCTGGGACAGCGGAAGTCGCACACGCTGCTGCCGAAGAAGCACGCCCTGGAAGTCACCGAGCGCATTGACCGCTCCGGCAGCGTCGTGCTGGGCCTGGACGAGGAAGAGGCGCGCACCGCGATTCGCCAGTTGCTGGACGACGGCGTGCGAGCGATCGCCGTGTCTTTGCTGTGGTCGTTCAAGAATCCCGTGCATGAGCAGCGCATCCGTGAACTGGTGCACGAGATCGATCCCGACGTTTTCGTGTCGCTGTCATCCGAGATCAGCCCGCGTATTCGCGAGTTCGCCCGCAACGCCACGACGATCATGAGCACCCAGATCGGCCCCGGCCTGCGGGACTATCTGGACAACCTGGAAACCGCCCTGCGGAAGCGGCAGCTCGCCGGGCCGCTCCTGGTCATGCAAAGCAATGGTGGGGCGGTAGCGGCCAAAGAGGCGCCGGCGAACGCGATCAGCACGATCGGCTCGGTGCTGACCGGCGGCGTGATGGGGTCGGTTGCGCTCGGCGAGCAGTTGGGGCACCGCAACATCATCTCCACCGACGTCGGTGGCACCACGTTCCTCGTGGGTCTGGTCGTCGATGGCGAACCGGTGCGGACCTCGACGACCGTGATCAATCACCACCCGATCAACGTGCCGACCCTTGAGGTGCACGCGATCGGTTCCGGTGGCGGGGCGATCGCCTGGCTCGATGGCGGCGGGAACCTGCATGTCGGCCCGCGCAGTGCCCAAGCGGTGCCCGGACCGGCGTGCTATGGCCAGGGCGGCGAGGAACCGACCAACACCGACGCGAACCTCGTCTTGGGTATCCTCCCGGAACGCGGGTTGCTGGGCGGGCGCAAGGCGCTGTCGAAAGAGCTGGCGCGCAAGGCGATTCAGACCAAGATCGCCAAACCTCTCGGGCTGTCCGTTGAGGACGCCGCTGCGGCGATATATGCCGTGCAGAACGCGCAAACCGGCGACCTGCTGCGCAAGACGGTCGTGGAAGCCGGGCACGATCCCCGGGAATTCGTGCTGTACGCGTTCGGCGGTGCCGGCCCAGCGAACTGCGCGGCCTACGCCACCGAAGTCGGGGTCGACCAGGTCGTGGTTCCGCTGGGCCAGGTGGCGTCGGCGTTTTCGGCCTACGGCCTGGCGTCGTCGGACATCGTGCTGGCAGCGGAGCTGTCCGACCCCCTGCAGGCGCCGTTCGATCCTGCCCGTGCGGAGAAAAACTTCCTGCAGTTGGAGCAGCAAGTCCGCGACGGCCTGGCCCGGCAGGGGCTGACATTCACCGATATCGAGATTCACCGCTCGGTCGATATGCGGTATTCGATGCAACTGGCCGAGGTGTCCACGCCGGTTCCGTCGGGTCCGCTCGACGCGGCCACGATCGAGGCCACGGTCGAAGCCTTCGAGCGACGTTATGCGGCCCTGTACGGGGAGGGCTCGGGCTTTCGCGAGTCCGGAATTCAAGCGATCACCTTCCGCGTGCGGGGCGTGGGCCTGCTGCCGTTCTCCCCGGCGCTGCCGGGCGTCGCGGACGCCGACTCGAGTGACCCCTCCGAGGCGCGAATCGGAAGCCGACCGGTGTGCCTGGACGGCGCGCTGGGATTCGTCGACACCGCCGTCTACGACTACAGCAAGCTGCGGGCCGGGCACGTCCTCCCGGGACCGGCCATCGTCGAGGTTCCGACGACGACCGTGGTGGTTCCCGCCGGTCGGACCGGAACCGTTGATTCCCTGGGAAACATGATCATTCGTCACCCGCAGGAGCGCGCGTCATGACCGCACCCATCCCCGGAAGCGAAATCTTCTCCAGCCGCCCCGTGGACCCGGACGAGCTCGCCCGGTCGCTGCCGAGTTCCCTGCCGGTCCACACGGTCGGCCAGGAACAGATCGACGCGCTCGACCCCATGACCTACGAGGTCGTGCGACACCGGCTGTGGTCGGTCACCGATGAAATGGGCGAGGCGCTCAAGCGGATGTCGGGCTCGCCGATCGTCACCGACGCCAACGACTTCGACTTCGCGATCAGCGATGAGCTGGGTCAGGAAGTCCAGGTCGGGCTCTACAACACGATGCTGGTCGGCGCGGTGGACCTGGCGATTTACTGGACCCTGCGCCACCGGGCCGCCAACCCCGGCATCGCCGAAGGTGACATGTTCCTGTGCAACGACCCGTGGGTGGGCGGGGGATTGCACCAGAACGACGTGATCGTCTACCAGCCGATTTTCCACGAGGGCAAGCTGTTCGGGTGGACCAGCGCGATCTGCCACGAGCCGGACCTCGGCGGTGTCGGGCTCGGATCGTTCTCCCCGGCCGCCGAGGACGTGTTCTCCGAATCCGTGCCCACCCCGCCGGTCAAGGTGGTCCGGGACTATGAACTGCAGCGCGATGTTGCCGATCTGTGGACACGTCGGTCTCGCGTGCCGATGCTCGTCGCGCTCGACCTGCGCGCCAAGATCGGGGCGAACACGGTCGGCCGCAAGCGGCTGCTATCGGTGATCGAGCAGTATGGCGCGGACACCGTCAAAGCCGTCATGAAGCGCATGATGGCCGATGCCGAGCAGCGGTTGCGCAACAAGCTCACCAGTCTGCCCGACGGCACGTGGAAGGCGACGGGATACCAGGACCAGGCCCACGAGGGCGACCGCGACCTGCACAAGATCACCGTGGCGATGACCAAGAGCGGCGATCACCTGACCTTCGACTTCACCGGTACCGACAAGCAGGCGGGGGTCATCAACTGCACCTACGCCGGGATGCGCGGCGGGGTCATGCTCGCCCTGCTGCCCATCCTCGCCGGTGACATTCCCTGGTCGGCGGGCGGGCTGATGCGCTGCTTCGACCTGATCACCGAGGAAGGCACGATCAACAACGCGAGCTTCCCGGCCGCGGTCAGTCGCGCTCCGATCGGTCCGGCCTGGCAGACCGGCAGCCTGGTCGCCGAATGCCTGGCGCAGCTGCTCGACACCTCGCCGGAATTCGGCAAGAACGTGCAGGCTGCGTGCTGCGGCACGTGGGACACCGCGGTGATCGCCGGTCTGGACGAGCGCGGTGAGCAGCCCGCGCCGTTCCTGAGCATCATGATGGATCCGATGGCCGGTGGTTATGGCGCGCGGCCGCAGGCCGACGGCATCGACACCGGGGGACTGTTCTGCATCCCCATGGGACGGGTTCCCGATGTGGAGATGACCGAGTTCCTTTACCCGGTGCTGTCGCTGTGGCGGCGCGAAGAGCCCGATTCGGGCGGACCCGGGCGGCACCGGGGTGGGGTGAGCGCCTCCATCGCGATCACCCCGCACGGAACCAGCATCCCGATCGGTCTCGTGCTCGCCTCGGCGGGCAAAGCCGTTTCGCAGAACGCGGGCCTGGCCGGTGGCTATCCGGGAAACACCGGGCTGGAGGTGCTGCTGCGCGGCAGCGACCTGCACGAGCAATTCGCCGACGGCCGGATGCCCGGTGAGCTGGCGGAGATCGCGGGGGAGAAGGAACTCGGCAACTGCTATGCACACAGCTACATCGCACCTGGCGAGGTCTTCTACATGTTCTGGCAAGGCGGCGGCGGGTACGGCGACCCGCTGGCGCGTGACCCGCAGGCAGTTGCCGTCGATCTGCAGGAGCACAAGGTGACGCCGGGCGCGGCAGCGGACATCTATGGCGTGGTCATCAAGCAGGACGGAAGTGTAGACGAGGCAGCCACTTTCGAGCGACGACAGGAGTTGCGGGACCGGCGTCGCCAGCGTTCGACCGTGATCGCCGACGTTCCGGCCGCGCGAGTCGACACCTCTGCCGGACGCCGTCTCGACGACAACCTCATCGAGGTCACCGGTCGCGGCGAGCGGGCCATCGCATGCGTGCACTGTGGACAGGTGCTCGGCGATCCCGATAGCGAGGCAGCGCTGGCTCTGACGCGCTACGAAGGCCCATCAGGCGATGCCGGCCCCCAAGTCGTGTCCGCACCGGAGTCCTATGTGGATGCCGCTGTGGTGTTCCGTCAGTACTGCTGCCCAGGATGTCACGCCGCGCTGTACTCGGCGATCGTGCCGACCGATCACCCGGACCACATCGCCGATTTGGGCCGCTTGAACGTGGCAGGAGTTAACCCGCGATGAGCATCGATCGCGTCGCCGTGCTGGGAGGCGGACCGGGCGGCCTCTACGCCGCCCGGCTGCTCAAACTCGCCGCACCGCGCCTAGAGGTCACCGTCTACGAGCAAGGCGTACCGGACAAGACTTTCGGGTTCGGTGTCGGGCTGGCCGGCCGGACGCAGCGCAACCTCGACGCCGCCGATCCGGACACGCTGCGCGACATCGTCGCCGCCGCCCACGGCCACCACATGGAGCTGCGGGTCGGCGGCGCGAGCGCCTGGATTCACAACGACAATCTGATCGCGATCGCCCGCACCGAACTGCTGGCCGTGCTACAGCGTCATGCCGACAAGGCCGGGGTCGTGCTGCGGTTCGGGGAGCGAGTGACGCCCGCGGACGTCGATGCCGACCTCGTGATCGCCGCCGACGGCGTGAGCTCGGCGGCCAGGCAAGCACTGTCCGACGAGCTTGCCGCGAGCATCGAGCAGGGAAGCGGGCTCTACCTGTGGTGCGGTGCGGATTTCGCCCTGGACAACGCACTGTTCTCGCCCGTGGAAACCGAGCACGGCACCTTCGTCACCCATGCCTATCCCTACGCGGACGACCTCAGCACCTTCCTGATCGAAACCGACGAGCACACCTGGCAACGTGCCGGGCTTGACCAGACGACGGCAAGCACCCCGCCCGACCAGTCGGACACCGCCTCGCTGGCCTACCTGGAACGGATATTCGCCGAGCAATTGCAGGGACACCGGTTGATCGGAAACCGTACCCGCTGGCAACGATTCCGCACCGTCCGGTGCGGGAAGTGGCACCACGGCAACACCGTTCTGCTCGGCGACGCCGCGCACACCGCGCACTACTCCATCGGTTCGGGAACGAAGCTCGCCATGGAAGACGCCATCGCGCTCTGCCAGGCCATCGTCGAGGAACCCGACCTCGCAGCGGCGCTGGAACGCTACGAGCGCGTGCGCCAACCCGAGGTTGGCCGCCTGCAGGAGGTGGCCCGGCGAAGCCAGCTGTGGTGGGAATCGTTCCCCGCGAGAATGACCATGCCGGTGGAGCAGCTGATGGTGGCTTACATGACCCGGGCCGGGAAAGTCTCGCTGGACCGGTTCGTGCACAGCTCCCCGGACGTCGCGCGGGCCGGTCTCGCCTACTACGGCGGCACCGAGTCTCGATCAGTGCCCGAGGCCGATGTGTCCAGCTGGGTGCTCGAACAGCCGTTGCACCGCAACGGCGTCTCGTTTACCCGGCGAGTGCTCGATGACGACAGCGCCCGAAAGCTGAATGTGGTCGAGTTCCAGAAGGCCGACGTCGAGCTTCTCCAGGGCGATCTCTGCCTGGCGGAGGTGGCCGACCAACTCCTCAACCCGTGGAGCCGCTTCGCCGACATCGTGGTGCAACGCGCGGTCGAGCTGCGAAGCAACGGCATTGCCGGGTTCTGGCTCAGCGGGCCGCGCGATCGAGAGGCCGTGCTGACCAGAATGGAACTGGCCGAACGGCTGCGCCTGGAGACCGGCGGCCTGGTGGTCGTGCAGGCCCCCCAGGGACTCGTGCCGGACCTTGCGGCCGGATTGGCCAGCGGTCGCATGGATCTCATCGCCTTCGACGAGGAGCACGCGGCATGACCCCGACCGACGCCTCCCAGCGGCTAGTGCCTTACGCCCCGGAAGACGTTGCCCGCTACCGGGCGGCCGGACTGTGGGGCACCCGCACCATCGCCGAGGAATTCCACGAGGTCGCTGCGGCCCACCCGCACCACGATGCCGTTGTCACTGCCGAGGGGCGGATGACTTTCGCCGAGCTCGATGCGCGCAGCGACCAACTCGCCGCAGGCCTGGCCGAACTCGGCCTGGTTCCCGGTGATCCGGTGCTGTTCCAGGTCACCAACCGCCTCGAAAGCGTGCTGGCCTGGTACGGCGTGCTCAAAGCCGGCCTGGTACCGGTGTGCACGCTGGCCTCCCACCGGGCCCACGAAATCGGCGAGATCAGTCGTCGAGCCGGGGCGGTGGCGCACCTGGTCGACGCCGGAACGACGTTCGACCTCGTGGGCTTCGCGCACGAGCAAGCCCGTGACCACCCCACGCTGCGCCAGGTGCTGGTGCTCGGTGCCGACGCCTCGGACCCACGGGTCGAGGATCTCGGCCGTACCATTGCGCCCGCCACCGCACGCGGCATCGTCGAGCGGATCCAGCGGGACATCGACCCCGATGACGTCGCGGTGTTCCAGCTTTCCGGCGGCACCACGGGGATACCGAAGATCATTCCCCGGCTGCACGCCGAATATTGGTACAACGCGCGGGAGTACGCACGCGCCTGGGGCTGGGACGACACGACCCGCAACGCGCACTTGATCCCGATCATGCACAACGCCGGCATCGTCTGCGGCGTCCACGGGCCGCACAGCGTCGGCGCATGCCTCGTGATGACGAGCGCGAACCTGGCCGAAGCCCTTCCGTTGCTGGTTCAGGAGAAGGCCACCGACATCCTGCTCGGCCACGGCCACTACCGCGCCGTCGACGATCCCGCGTTCCCGGCACTGGCGGCATCGCTGCGCACCGTTTTGCTCTCGGGCGCGAAGGTTCCACCACAGTTGTTCGGCATGCTTGAGCACCTGGGCCTGTGGGCAGGGCAGCTGTTCGGCATGGGCGAAGGACTATTCGCCGTCACCCGGCCGGACTCGCCCCGCGCGGCACGAGCCACCACCGTGGGAACGCCGCTGTCGCCGTTGGATGAAATACGCATCCTCGAACCCGGTTCGGAACGCGAAGTGCCCGACGGGCAGGTCGGCGAATTGTGTTGCACCGGCCCCTACACGCTGCGGGGCTACTACGACGCGCCCGATCACAATGCCGTGGCATTCACCTCGGACGGGCTCTACCGCACCGGCGACCTGGCCGCGCTCGTGGTCATTGACGGCCAGCGCTACCTGTCGATCGAGGGACGCATCAAGGACGTCATCAACCGGGGCGGCGAGAAGATCAACGCCGAGGAGATCGAGCTGCTCCTGCTGCGGCATCCCGCCGTGGCTGCCGCGGCGGTGGTGGCCATGCCGGATGCCCGGTTAGGAGAGCGCACCTGCGCCTACCTGGTGCCCACCCGCGGCCCCGTGCCGCTCGCGGACATCCAGGAGCATTTCACCCGGCTCGGCGTGGCCAAGTTCAAGTGGCCGGAGCGCCTGGAATGGCTCGACGAGCTCCCCACGACCCTCGTCGGGAAAATCAACAAGAAGTCTCTGCGCGCGGACGTCGCCGCGAAGATCCGCGCCGAGTACCAGCAGGAGCACGTATGACTCACCACCGTATCGGCTTGGTTGTGCCCAGTTCGAACGTCACCGTCGAAACGGAAATGCCCGCACTGCTCGCGCGGCATCCCTCGGCCGAATTCTCGTTCCACGCCAGCCGGATGCGCATGCACAATGTCTCGCCGGAAGAGTTGCGCGCGATGAATTCCCAGCGTGAGCGCTGCATCGACGAGCTCGCCGATGCGGGCGTCGACGCGGTGTTGTACGCGTGCCTGGTGGCTGTGATGGCGCAGGGACCCGGCGAGCATCGTCAGGTCGAGAAGGCGGTGACGGCGCAGCTCGCCGACCGGGCTGTCGCGGCAGAGGTGATCTCCAGTGCCGGGGCACTCGTGGAAGCTTTGCGGGCCGTCCCGGCTCGCCGGATCGCGTTGGTCACCCCCTACGTTCGGCCGTTGGCCGAGCAGGTCGTCGCCTACCTGGAGTCCGAGGACTTCGAGGTGACCGCCTGGTCGGCCCTCGAAGTCGCCGACAACGCCCAGGTCGGCTGCATTCCGGGTGGGGACGTGATGGCCGCGGCCCGCGGCTTGGACCTCGCCGGAGCCGATGCGCTGGTGATCTCCGCCTGCGTGCAGATGCCGTCACTGCCCATCGTCCAGGCCGCCGAAGATGAGTTCGGCATTCCGGTGCTGTCCGCGGCCACCGCCGGGGCCTATACCCTGCTGCGGCGCCTGCGACTGCCGATCGACATCCCCGATGCCGGAAGCCTGCTGCGCGCGGGTCGAAACTCGGAGGCCGGCCTGTGCCGCAGCCCGGCCGTATCCGCGCAATAAGGTGGGATTGGATCAACCACCGCGATAGCACCTCTGACCCCTCACGCACCGCTTCCCGGCGGTTGCGTCATTACGATTGGGCGCTATGAGTCCCGCGTCATCCCGCAAGGGTGCCACCGGTGAGACGCCGCCACGCTCCCGCCGGCGGCGCACCGATGTGCAAACGACCGAAGCCAACGGTCGTGCGTCCGCCCGCCGGGAGTTGGTGGAGAACGAGATCTACGAGCACGCCGCGCGCCTGTTCGGCGAGCGAGGCTTCGCCGGCACCAACCTGCAGGACATCGCCGATGCGGTCGGCCTGACCCGGCCCGCGCTGTACTACTACGTCAAGAGCAAGGACGAACTGCTGGCCAAACTGGTCACCGAGATCACCGAAGCTCCAGCCGCCCAGCTACGAGAGATCAACGCGCGCACGGATCTCGATGCCACGGGCAAGCTCCGCATGATCGCCCAGGCCCTGGTGACCCGGCAGGCCAGCCACCCGGCCCGATTCCGGGTGATCATCCGTTCCGAGGCGGAGCTGCCCGAGGAACTGTCCCGCGCTCATGAAAGCGGTAAGCGAGCCGTGCTGCGCGAAGTCACCAAGGTCGTCGACGAAGGCATCCGCTCCGGGCAGTTCCGGCCGGTGGATCCGAGGACCGCGGCCCTCGGGGTCATCGGGATGTTCAACTGGGTCGCTTGGTGGTTCCGCGCCGATGGTCGCGAAACCATCGATTCGGTCGCCGACCAACTCGCCGCGATGGCAGTGGCCGCCGTGGCGCAGCAAGGTCATCGAGTCCCGGAAGAAGCCGGCCCGGCGGCGGCGATCGCCCTGATCCGCCAGGACCTGGACTTCCTTGAGCGCGTCATCGGCAGCTAGTGCCGCGGCACGCTTGGGCTGGCCCGGATGGTGAGTGGGTTACGCGCCCACCGGTGGTCCGAGCGTTCCCAGACGCGGAACTGGCCCCCGCAACAGGCCCCCGATCGCCGATCGGGGGCCTGCTTGTATCGCCGTGACCAGTAAATATGCAGGTTCAACTTTCTCGCATGTCGAACTATTGACTTTAATGTCAACACAAGCCTAGCGTGGCAAGTGCCAAGCCGAGCTCGACCTGTGCGGAGGCACCTCATGACTGAGCTTGATCACCGGGTCCGCGGTGTCGACCACGCCGCGTTTCCGACCTTCGACCCCGCCGGCACCGTGCGCTTCTACCGCGACGTCCTCGGTTTCCCCGTCGTGCACTCGATCTGCGCGGCCGGCTGGGGGCCGGAAGACCACCCGGACTTCATCCACTTCTTCTTCGACATCGGCAACGATGACCGCATCGCGTTCTTCTACTACTTCGGCATCGAGCCGTTCAACCAGAGCGGGCGCGGTGATTCCTACGCCGCCTTCGGCCCCGATGTCCCCGAGTACTTCATCCGCTCCCGGCACTTGGCGATCCACGTCGACAGCCAGGAAGACTTGCTTGAGTACCGCCGCCGGCTGGACAACAGCCAGTGGCCGGTGGAGATGCAGATCCAGCACGAGACCATCGAGTCGATCTACACCCACGATCCGAACGGCTACATGGTCGAGCTGACTCGTGCGATGCGTCCGGTCACCCCGCAGGAAGACCTCGACGCCAACCTCACCATCGACGCGCTGCTCGATGTCGTCGACGCTCCCGAGCCGACTTTCGCCAAGCTGCTGGCGCGCAAGGCGGAGCTGATCGTGGCCCGCGCCGCGCAGTGGGAAGCCGCCCAGGCGCAGGAGAGCAACGCATGACCACGCTGTATGTGCTCGACGTTCCGGAGAACACGCCCCTTGCCAAGGTGGCATCCGAGGACCACGCGGTCACGGTGGGCAAGATCGGCCCCTATTTCGAGATCAGCGCCGACGCAGCGATCGTCATCGACCGGCGCGCGACCGGCTGCCGCCACGCCGTCTGGTACAGCTCGGTGGCCGGCGTTGCCGACGGCCGAATCACCCAGCACGACAAGGACGCACTGCGCGTGGAGCCCGCATGACCAGCACATCCGCCCACCGGCTCGGGGCCGGTCGCTACCTGGCCGCCGGTGAACGGCCGGAGGCCACGGTGACCTCCGTGCACGAGTTGACCACCGCGGACGGGGCAACCGTCCGAGGTGTGCTGGCCAACGTTCCCGGCGCCACCACCGTGGTCTGCCTGATGCACCCGCGCCAGGACGTCACCCACCACCCGCTCGTCCCGCTGCTTCTGCGGGCCGGGGTCGCCGTATGGACACAGCACACTCGCTCGGTGAACAACGACCTCACCCTCGTGCACGAGCAGGCGCTGCTCGATGTCGCCGCGGGAATGGTCTTCCTTCGCGAGCAGGGCTTCGACTCGATCGTCCCCCTCGGCCACTCCGGCGGCGGCACGCTGTACGCCTACTACCTCGAACAGGCCGCGCTGCCTGCGGAGAAACGACTCGCCGCGACGCCGGGCGGCCGACCGACGAAGCTCGCCGACGCACAGATGCCGGTGGCCGATGGTGCGATTTTCCTCGCCCCGCACCCCGGCCAGGGCCGTCTGCTACTTGGCTGCATCGACCCGTCCGTTGCCGACGAGAACGATCCGCTGTCGGTGGTACCGGAACTCGACCCGTTCAACCCGGCCAACGGATTCGCCGAACCGCCTACCAGTTCCACCTACAGCTCGGAGTTCCTCACCCGGTACCGGGCCGCGCAGCGGGACCGCGTGGCCCGCATCGATGCCATCGCCCGCGAGCACATCGCCCGCGCTCAGGAAGCCAAGGGCCGCTTCAACAAGACCGAGGATCCCGCCGATCGACGTCGTTCGCTGGCGCCTCGGATCATCACCATCTTCCGTACCGATGCCGACCCCCGCGCCGTCGACCTGTCCCTCGACCCCAGCGAGCGCCCCTACGGCTCGCTGTTCGGCAAACGGCCCGATTTGATCAACTATGGCTTGGTCGGCTTCGGCCGCCTGACAACCCCCGAGGCATGGCTGTCCACCTGGTCCGGACTGAGCTCCAATGCCGACTTCGTCCGCTGCGCGCCCGGAGTCACCGCGCCCGCTCTCTTCATTGAACTCACCGGCGACCAGGCGGCGTTTCCCGCCGACTCCCGCCGGATGATCGACGCGCTCGGCGCCCAGGATCTCACCACCGCAACCGTCCGCGGTTTGCATTTCGGTGGCCCCATCGCCGAAGGCGAGCCGACCGGAAACGAACTCGCCGCCGCTGAAATCATCGACTGGCTCGCCAAACGACACGAACTCGCATCCTGATCTGCCGCACCCGCACGACACACGTCTGATCGTCCCCGACCGGATGGGCGGTGCGAATCCGGCTGACTACTGGGCATATTCGAACTACTGGGCATATTCGAAAGGCAACGGCGCCATGTCCTCGTCACTGTCCCCCTCCCCGGCAACAGCTACTCGAACCCCGGTCAGTGTTCTCCTGCTCTGCCTCGCGTGCATGACGCTTGAGGGCTACGACGTCATCGCCTACGGAGCGGCGCTGCCGTTCATGCTCGCCGATTCCTCGTGGCATCTGACTGTCGCACAGGCGAGTCTGCTCGGTAGTTTGACGCCGATCGGGATGCTCGTCGGGGCGATCAGTGTCGGTGTGCTGACCGACCTCGTCGGGCGTCGCAGGCTGATTCTCGCCAGCGTCACCCTGTTCTCCTTGGCGATGCTGGTGTCCGGCCTCGCGTCCGGAGTGCCGCTGTTCGCGGCCGGACGGATCTTCGTGGGTCTTGGCGTGGGCGGTGTGCTGCCTTCCATCGCGGCCTTGGTCTTCGAACTCTCCGCGCCGCAACGGCGCAACGTCAACGTAGCCCTCTCCTTCGCCGGTGTGGGCCTCGGCGGCGCGCTGGCCGCCGTCGTGGCGGCGGTCATCGTCCCCACGGCCGGGTTCCGTGCCGAATATCTGGTCGGTGGCCTCGCCGCGCTGGTCGTCCTTCCGTTCGCGGTTCGGTACCTTCCGGAGTCCCTGGTCTACCTTCGCGCCGCGGGTCGGCATGCCCAGGCGCAGCGTTGGGCCGAGCGGTTGGGGTTCGATGCAACGCTCGCGACCCTGCCGACGCCCGAACCCGGGAACGATGGCCGCCGTGGTCGACTCACTGCGCTGTTCTCGCGCCGCTACGCCGTGACCACGATTCTGTTCTGCCTGACCACCTTTGCGTCCCTCCTGGTGCTGTTCGGGATCTACACCTGGTTGCCGCAGCTCATGCGCTCGGCCGGCTACGAGACCGGGTCGGCCTTGACCTTTTTGCTCGTGCTCAACCTCGGCACCGCGGTGGGAGCGCTGCTGCTGGCCCGGTCCGCGGACCGCGTCGGGGCCAAACCGGTACTTGTCGGGGCTTTCCTGCTCGCAGTCGTCGGTATCGCCGTGCTCAGCTACCCGCTGCCGATCGTGCTGCTCTATGTCGCGGTCGTTCTCGCCGGTGTCGGCACCGTGGGCACTCAGACCCTCATTAACGTGTTCATAGCGAGCCGGTATCCCGTCCAAGTACGAGCCACCGCGATCGGGACCGCCCTGTCGGTGGGCCGGCTCGGTGGCATCCTCGGCCCGCTCTACGGCGGGATGCTCCTGTCCTCGGGGCTCCCAACGGCGTGGCTGTTCTACGGCTTCGCCTTACCCGCGCTCGCCGGGGCCGTGCTCGTTTCGCTCGTGCCGCGGTCTCACCGGCAGACAGCGCCGAGCGCCGCTGAATCGGTGGCTTCCGAAGTGAGCGCAACGTGATCGACACGCACTCGCGAGGTGGCAACACCGCGCAAGGTATCCCTGATTGAAAGGTCTCTCCAACCGTGACTATCGACTTCGCCGGCAAGGTCGCGGTCGTGACCGGAGCCGGTGGCGGCCTCGGTCGAGCGCATGCGCTGGCGCTGGCCGCGCGTGGTGCGAAAGTCGTCGTGAACGACATGGGCGGCTCCGTTTCGGGCGGTGGCGGCGACGACGGTCCGGCGGCGCGCGTCGTCGCCGAGGTCGAACGGCTCGGCGGTGAAGGGCTGTCGAATCGCTGCGACGTCACCGATGTGGACGGTGTAGAGGACATGGTCGCGCAGGCGATCGAGCGGTGGGGCCGCGTCGACATTTTGATCAACAACGCGGCATCCTCCGGGACAAGTCGTTCGCCAAGATCGAACTCGACGACTTCCGGAAGGTGGTCGACGTGCACCTGATGGGATCGGTGCACTGCACGAAGGCGGTCTGGCCGCACATGATTCGGCAGGGCTACGGCCGAATCCTGATGACGACGTCGGCATCGGGAATCTACGGCAATTTCGGTCAGTCGAACTACGGCGCGGCAAAGTCGGGAGTGGTCGGCCTGATGAACGTGCTCGCGGCCGAGGGCGCGAAGAAGGGCATCCGCGTCTACTCGCTCGCGCCGACCGCGGCGACCCGCATGACCGAGGACCTCATCGACGCCGAATCGTTGACTCTGGTGTACTATCCCGCCGAGAACCGAGCCCTCCAAGACGAGATCGCCCGTACCGGCCTCGTTCTCTCCCATGGTCGAGTCGAACGAGTGGGCGCGCAGGCTGGTGAACCAGCCTAGCGTCTATGTGGCATCGAGCACACATGCGATCATGAATTGGCGGAACGGCTCGTTAGCGAGGACGTACCGGTCGATCACATGCTGAGGCAACTACTGGGGCAATGAGCGGCGATCCCAGCGGAGTCACGGAGAAGAGAGCACAACTCGATGGGATGCTGGGAGCGGCATTCCTCCGGAACACTCTCCGCATCGCAAGCGCCACCTGCGTTACCTGCACCGGTCCGCTGACCAATGGTCAGCTCTGCAAGTGCAGCCGCCACGAACAGGAAGCGCACTCCTATGGTGCCCACGACAGGCCGCATGGATCTTCCCGCACTGCGGTGGGCTTCTCTCCGCTGCGGTGTCCAGGAACGTTGGCCGAGTAATCGAGGGAGCGTGGCGTTTCCCCAGCGCAACCTGGACTAGGGGGTCTCCGTCGATGGCATGAGCGCTGCGCAGAGGTGCGTCGCTTCTCGGTGCCAATCGCGGAGTTCGGTCGCGGTCGGCGCCAGTGCGTAATCATCGTGGTGGGCGACTCGGCTGAGCGCATACCACAGCGCGCTGACGCGACGAGCTGTCTCCAGATCGACGAATCGCGACACGGCCAGCAGTTGGGCTCGCATCTTGCACTCGGGCAAAGCGGAATGGTGTGCCGCCAGGAGGACGCGAATGCTGTTTTCCAAGGCGAGCCGGATTAGCCATGCGCAGCAGCGGGGCCAAATCCCAACGGTCACACCGGGTCCGGTGAGCAACTGCTCGACGAAGTCCAGACGCGTTTGGCCTGCGCTCAACGCTTTTCCAGCCATCGCACCAGGCGTTCCGTGTCGTTGATGAGGGTGCGGAGATCACCGTGGTGTCCTCGATGCGCCCCCTGCTTGCAGGCCCTGACGGTGTCCACTGCTCGCGGTCCGGCAAGGCGAAGCCTGGCATACAGTTCGCCGTCCTTGGACGGATCGTCCAGCACGGCCAGGGTGAGTTTGTGGTGCGTCTTCACCGCGTTGGCCAGGAGACTCTCCACGGCAGAATGTTCGTCTCCATTACCGAGCCGGCGGGCGCGGAAGACCTTTTCGCTGGTGGCCTCCAGCGCGGCACGACAGAAGTTCGCGACGAGTTCCGAGCACAGGCCGGAAGGCATGCCCTTCGTCTCCGACAACGCGCGTGCGTCAGCGAGGTACCGGTCCGCGGGATCGTCGATCTTGCGGATCTCCACTTGCGACCTTTCGCGTCGGCACACCTCCCAGACCGTCGCGGGTAGTTGCAACCGACGAACCGCCTCGGTGAGCCGTGCGTCGTGGGTGAACACGACCACCTGGCGAGTGCGTGCGGTGGCCGCGAGCACGTGTGCGAGCCCATCCACCTTGGCCGGATCCATAGCCTGCACCGGGTCGTCGATCACGATGAACCGGAACGGGCTTCGGTCGACCGTCGCTCTCGGGAGGAACAGCGCGAGCCCCAGCGCGTGGAGTTCTCCTTGGCTCATCACGCTGAGCGCTTCGGACCGTGTGCCGTCGATGCTGACGTCGAGGTCGACTCTGCGTTGCACCGTGCCGCCGGCCAACTTGATGTCACCCAAGTCGACGTTGCTCTGCTGCCGCAGCGAACGCCACACGCGCTGGCTCTCCTCGGCGAACGGCTCCCACCGTTCCCTGCGCAGGTCGGCGTTGGTTTTCGTGAGCCACTTCAAAGCCGTGGTGAGCTGCTCGCGCCGAGTGGCCTGTTCCCGCAGTCGGGCGGCGCGGTCGTGCCAGGTGCTGAGCCGCCGGGCGAGAGGTTGCCAGATCTCGTTGCGCTGTTCGAGCGTCGAGATCGCCGCGTGCTGAGCTTTGCCGATGTGGTCGGATAATGCGCGGTGGTGCTCGATGAGTCTTGCCGAAAGTTCCCCCGAGGGGAGTGTTCGGAGCGCGTGCCATTCACGCCAAGCGTGCAGGGCCTCCGCAGTGGGAACACCGGCGACCTCGACCTGGAGCTCCTCGGGCACTGGCTGGATCAGTTCCCGGGCGGCTGCGAGGGCGTTGGTGACGTCTTGCTGGGCGTCGTGAAGTTGCTTCGCATGCCTTTCGTGCTCGTCGGCGGCGTGTTCGGCCTGCCTGCGCCAGGTTGCGTTCAGCGTTCCGTGGCCACAGACCGGACAAGGGCCGTCTCCGGTGGTCTTGTGGTGGGTGATGCTGTGCCGGATCAGCACAGCGAGATTACGTGCGGCTTCGGCTTGTGCCGTGCTTAGCGCGCTGTGCTTGTCGATTGCCACCGTTAGTTTTTCCACCGCGTTCGCGACTTGCTGCGTGCTGGGAAGCTTGAGACCGGTAATGCGCCGAAGCGCGGCGAGTTGAGCGACCGCGGAGTCGTCACCGAGGACGAGATTCGCCACCGCCGTCAGGTCCGGGTCCGGTTCGCCCAGCAGGACCGCACATTCCTGTGCTCGCTCATCGTTGAGCGCCAAACAGTCGTCACGAAGTTGCTCGCGTTCGCACCGCACATCCTTCGCGTGGTCTCGATGCGTTCTTTCGCGTTCGCTGAGGCGTTTGATCGCGTCTCGCACCGAATCGAGACCAAGCAGCCGGTGCAGCGAGTCGTAGAGGTCGCTGGGCCGGCCGTTGATCAGCTTGCCCAGCTCGCTGTAGGGCAGGAACGGGCGGTAGGCGACTAGTTCTTCCTGCCACTGGGCAGCGGGATGGGGTCGTCGTTTCTCGCCGTGGGCATGCTGGGACCACTCGCCTGTCGAGAGGTTGTCGTCGGCCCAGGACCAGGTGATGTGCGTCGGTTTGGCACCCTCGGCGACCAGTTCGAGTTCAACCGACGACTGGCCTGTGTGATGCAGGTTGCGCCACCCCTTCTGCCACACCGCCGGTTTATCGTTCCAGCGCGCGTTGCCGCCGGTGAGGGCAAGTTCGGCGGCTTCGGCGAAGCTCGACTTGCCGGACCCGTTGCGCCCGGCGACAAGAGTGAGGCCCGGTCCGGGTTCCACGTGCAACGTGGCGCGGGAGGACACGCCGCGAAACCCCGTCACGGAAATGGATCGAAGGAAGACGCCGCGCGCGCCGGTTCTCGGCTGGCTGTCCCGGCGCGACGAGACCGCGTGTGTACCCGACAACCAAGCGTCGAGCTCCTCGCTGCCCTCCAACGCGGCCAGTACGAGCTCCTTGGCCGGCTCCGGTAGTGTGCTGTCTTCCGCAACGCGGTCCAGCACCACCTCGTGCACGGCTGCGAAAGCCGGATCCACGATTCCCCTTTCTGGCGCCCTTGGATTTCCGGCGTCTCACTTCCGCCTGTTCGCGGGTTGTTTGGCCCCGAGGATGACGTCTTTGCCGAGATGCTGCTGAATCAAGTGTTTCAGCTCTGGCCCTTCGATCAGCCGTACACGCTCGTTGCGCTTGGCGAAGTCGTGGCTGGACTTGCCGAAGTACGAGGTGGTGACCAGCACCCCCGTACCTGCTTTCTTGTCCTCCATCACGCCCCACAGGGCCCGTACCGCATCGGCCGGCACCACCTTGACGTAACGCTTCGCCTGGATGACCGTCAGCCCGCCCATGATCGGATCGGGGTTGTGCGCTACCCCGTCCACACCGTCGTCGCGGGAGGCTTGCGTGACCCACGACTGCATTCCCATCGCCTCGAAGAGTTCGCGGACTAGGTGTTCGAACTCGGTCGGCGTGAGCTCGACGAGCACCGTGCGGGAATCCAGGCCGGCCGCCACTTCTTCGGCGTCGGTCAACCGGAATCGGGACAGGTCGGGTGCGAAGATTGGCGTGACGGGCTCGACATCGTACGGGTGTGGCGACATCAGGGCGTTGAGGTGGCGCAGGCACTCCCGGGGCTGGAGTCGGTCCAGCACCAGGTCGTCGAAGTCGGCGCGCGTAGCCGAGACGGTGAGCAGGCAGGGGCGGATTCGCTTGCCGGTGGAAGGGTCCGTTGTGGACAAGTGGCAGTTCACCGCGACTTCGTCGACCAGCTTCGCGGGCGTGGCCGCGAACACATCACGCAGTGTCAACAGGGCCAACTGCGCGATCAGATCGGCATATCGTTGCTTGACTTCGGTCGGTTTGCGCTGCGCCGACTCGATCTCGTCGCGCTTCTTGACATACCGGAATGCTGTCTCGGTCGGGATGACGTCGGTGTCCGGCAGTTCGCGAAGCACCAAGACCTGACCGGTGTCCCTGCGGTAGCCGACTTCTATTTCGGTCGGGAGGCCTTCGGGCAGCTGCGCCGTTTCCACCGCCATGCGCACGCAACGCTCGACCGCAGCTGGTTCACCAGCGCGAAAAGACCGCTCCAGCGCGTCGATCTCGGCATTTCGCTCGTCCGCCTGACGCTTGCCTTCGGCTTCCGATCGCTGATGGTCTCGCTGCGCTTTGTCCAGTTCAGCGCGGCGATGTTGCTCGCGTTCGCGATGGGTCAGGAGCTCTTGTTCGAACCGAATCCGCGCCTGGTCAACGGCCCGCATGCGACGGCTTTCACCGCCGAACATTCGCGTGAGGAAACCGGGTTCGGGGGGCGCGAACCGTTCCCACGATGGCTCAGGCTCAGGCGTGCCCAGGTGTCCGGGATTGAACTGGCTGGCGAGATACGGCTTCTTCAGCGCCACGAGGTCGAGTACCTTGCGCCGCTTAATACCTGTCAGCAACAGTGTTGTGAGCTCCTCGGCACGCCGCTCGACTGCTGCCGTGCGTTCCTCGGCTTCTGCCTCCCGCTCTGCTGCGTACTGCGCCTTCCGTTCCCGGTCGGCTTGTGCTGCGGCGCGTTCGGCCTCCCGTTGTTGCTGGGCAACAAGCCGCTCGTATTCCCGTTGCGTCCGAAGCGCTTCCCGCTGCTGGCGTTCGCGTTGCTGCCGCCAGTTGGTCTTCGCCATGCCCCCGGCCCTGTCTCGCTTTGCATTCCGACCGTCGAGCCCGACGAGGCTCCGTGGTCATGGCGTGGAAGGTTACGATCTTGCTGTCCGGGGTCAAGGACCTTCCGAAATGGATCACCTGAATGGCGTAAAATATGGCCTTGGGGGCCGAAGTTAATTCGTGGCGGCAAGGCGAGGCTGCGGGCTAGAAGTGGGTTCTTGCGCTACGTCGATTTGGTCTCCACCGTCTCCACCGCAAACCTGAAGTCGCGCTGGGTGAGCGTTGTTCATCGGCAATGAACCCCGCGTCGTGCCGCTCCAGGTTATCGAGCTGCTACCGCCACCTGTCGCATTCAGTCATGCACGCCTGATGACCGGGGGATACGGCCACGAATTTGCCGGGCTAGCTCCGGGATAATCAGGAGTCCACTCGCGAGGGGCACGCCAAGTGCCCGGTAGCGGCTGCGGGTTGGCATTGTTCCGGGTAGTTGGATAACGGGGCCAAGGCTCGTTGTGGCAACGTGAAAAACGGCAATAATGTGACCTGGGTCACGTTAGGCGAAGTGGGTGTTCGGTTGTGAACTGCGGCATACTCGGCTGCGCGACACCGATGGTCGTACTGGGGTCTGCGAAACAGGGGTGAGATCTGGCATTCCTACACCTTGTTCGTCGTGTCAGTTGCGATCCTGTTCAGCTGCGGGCGAGTTTTGCGGGTGAACGCGGTCGAGAAAAAAGTCCTTTTGCGGGTCTAGTGCGCGTTTCCGGCGCGGCCGGTGCGAGAACGTTTAATGCACGACTTTGTTCTTCGGCGCTGCGATCCGGCAATTCATTCGGCCGGGCGGTGTCGTTCATGGCCGTGTCGTGCGCCGGCGGCATTGGACCTACGCCAAACGCCCGGCCAGCGGCTGGAGCAGCCGCACCGAAACGGAGCGTTCCGTGGCGCAGCTGGTCGCCACCGGGCCGACCAACCGGCAGGTCGCGGCCGGATGTTCCTGTCGCCGCACACGGTGGGCTTCCACCTCCGGCAGATCTTCCGCAAGTTGCACATCCGATCGCGGGTGGAACTGGCTTCCTACCACCGGACACCTCCGGCGGACTTCTAAGCGCAGAGAGGTAGTACATGTTAATTCCGTTGCCCGGCAACGAACGTGATGATGCGCCGGAGCACGATCGGCCACAGTGGAACGTCACGACTCAGCAGCACCGGAGCTTCATACTCGTAGCGGACGCCTTCGCGCGCGCCGGCTGCCGAGTGCGAAGTACGGCCGTCGTCGAGGACCACGAACTGGCCATCGGCGAGCTAGAGGAAGTCGAGTGCACCGTCGGTATGCCGCTGCGCTACGGGCTGCGTCGCTTCTCGGCCTGGGAGCGCACCGAGTGCTCGGCAGGCTTGGGTGGCTGGTGTGTTCGGGGACCGTAAGAGCGACTTGCTCGTCGCGATGGTCACCACCGCAATGACCGGTCCGGCCGTCCAAGCCCTGCTGCGATCGCGCCCCGGAAATCCCCTGCCCATTGGGTGAACGCGTGGGACTCTAGGCTCCGCCCGCAGTTGCGTCGGAGCCGCATGCCACACGTCCGCGTGGACCGTGGCGGAGTTGCTTGTTCCTACGTCAGGGGGTGCGCACAGTCGATCTCGGATATGTCGGCTCCAGCAGGGGAAAGAGGTGTCATGGGCGAGCCCGGCGCAAGATCGTCATCCTCGGGGGGCGACGGGATGGAGGCCCGCCTCCTGCCTCGCTCGTGCCGCGGGGCGGATGGTGAGGATCACCGTGCTGCCCGCGCAATCCTTGGAGGAAAAGCGTGATCAGATCCGTGGTGATCGTCGGTGGCGGTACTGCGGGGTGGATGAGCGCCGCGTATCTCAAGGCCGCGTTCCAGGACCGCGTGCCGGTCACCCTGGTGGAGTCGCAGCGGATCGCGACGATCGGCGTCGGCGAGGCCACGTTCAGCACGATCCGGCACTTCTTCGAATACTTGGACCTACCGGAGCAGCAGTGGATGCCGCACTGCGCGGCGTCCTACAAGCTGGCCATCCGGTTCCAGGATTGGCGCGGCGTCGGCCACCACTTCTACCACCCGTTCGAACGGCCGCGCACCGTCAACGGACTGAGCCTCGCGGACTGGTGGCTGCGGTTGGGCGAGCCGGGGTCGGCCTTCGACCAGAGCTGCTTCCTCACCCCCTCGCTGTGTGAGGCGAAGCGGTCACCGCGCCGGCTCGACGGCGAATTGTTCGCGGCCGACCTGGACTGCCCGCTCGGCCGCTCCACCCTCGCCGAGCAGCGCGCCCAGTTCCCTTACGCCTACCACTTCGACGCGGACCTGCTGGCCCGTTTTCTGGCCGGTTACGGGGTGGATCGCGGCGTCCGCCACGTCGTCGACGACGTCGTGGCGGTGGGGCAGGACGAGCGCGGCTGGCTCACGCACGTGCGGACCCGCGAACACGGGGAGTTGGCCGGTGACCTGTTCATCGACTGCACCGGATTCCGTGGCATGCTCATCAACAAGACGCTCGGCGAGCCGTTCCAGTCGTTCGCCGACGTCCTGCCGAACAACCGAGCGGTCTCGCTGCGCGTGCCGCGCGAGGACCCCGGCGCGGCAGTCGCCCCCTACACGACCGCAACCGCGATGGGCGCCGGCTGGATCTGGACCATCCCACTGCACCGGCGCAACGGCACCGGTTACGTGTACTCCGACCAGTTCTGCAGCCCGGAGGAGGCGGAGCGGACGCTGCGCCGCTTCTCCGCCCCGGGGCGGGATGACCTAGAGGCCAACCACATCGCCATGCGCATCGGTCGCACCAAGCGACCGTGGGTGGCCAACTGCGTGGCGATCGGACTGTCCAGCGCGTTCGTCGAACCGCTGGAATCCACCGGCATCTTCTTCATCCAGCACGCGATCGAGGAACTGGTCAAGCACTTCCCGGACACGCACTGGGACAGTGCGGTGATCGACGCCTACAACCGCCGGATGGCGCATGTGGTGGACGGGGTAAAGGAGTTCCTCGCGCTGCACTACCGCGCCGCTGCCCGCGACGACACGCCCTACTGGAAGGAAGCGAAGCTCCGGCCGGTTCCGGACGGACTGGCGAACCGCTTGGAGCACGGCGCAAGCCTGCTGCTCGACGAGTCCACCAGTTATCCCCGATACCACGGGTTCGAGCCGTACTCCTGGAACACCATGCTGCTCGGCCTGGGCGGCGCTCCCCGCGCGCCGCGTCCGGCGGTCAGCCTGATGGACCCCGAACCCGCACGACGGGCGTTCGCGGCCCTGCGCCGGGATGGCGAGCAACTCGTGCGCGCACTGCCGTCCTGCTCGGAATACCTCGCCACCCTGCACCGAGCGTCCGAGGGGGAGAGCTGATGTCTGACGACCGCTTGGCATTGGCGCGCCGGTGGGTCCGGGAGTACACGCCGAATCCGCATCCGGACCTGGGGCGTGACGGAGTCGTATGCCCCTACATGGTCCGCGCCCTGCGCCGGAACTACGTCCGGATGGAGAGCTTCGACGCCGCTCGCGACGACGAGGAACTCGTGGCCCTGGCCCGGCGCCTGCTCGATGACAGCCTCCGGCGCGCAAAGACGATGGGCCCCGACCGCACCTACCTGGTTTCGCTGATCGTCCCGCACGGAAAGCCCGAGGACGAGTTGAAAGCCTTGGTCGGCCGGGCTCACGCGGTGCTCAAACCGGATTTCGTCCAAAGCGGATACATGGCCGGGGACTTCTGGCCGGACCACGAGACGGTGGGGCTGCACAGCGACACCTTCCGGCCGTTCACCAGCCCCGTCCCCATCCTCGGCATGCGGCCGATAGTGCCGGCGGATCTGCTGTTCTTCGTCAAGCACGAGCCGACCCCGCAGGACCGGCTGCGGTACCTGCGGTACTTCCAGACCCTCTTCTCCGGTCGGCTCAACGAGTACTGGCAGGCCGAGCTCGACCGGGAACTGGATCGGGCGGAGCGCGACGCGCAGGCCACCAGAAGCACGAGGTAGTGACCAAGATCTTCCAGCGACGCTGGGAGCCGAACGCGGCACTGTCCGGGTTGCGTTGGGAAACGCCACGCGCCGCCGTCAGGAAGCCTGGATCGCTTCGATCGCGACCGCACCGCCGTTGAGCCGGTGCCGCTTTCGGACGGCGAAACCCGCGTCCGAGAGCAGCCTTTCCATCTCCCCCGCAGTGCGTTCCCGGCCCCCGACAACGGCGAACATGTAGAGGTCCATCAAGTGGTTGAGCAGATGTGGATCCTCGTTCGAGGGTGTGCTGCGCTCGATGACCAGCAGCGCAGCCGATAGGGGCATGGCTCGTCGGCAAACCCGCAGCAGAGCCACGCACCTCTCGTCCGGCCAGTCGTGCACGATGTCCCGAAGAACGTACAGGTCGCCCCCGGAGGGGACGGATTCGAAGAAGTCCCCGGCGATCACCTCGCAGCGCTCCGCGAGTCCGGCGGTGGCCAATCGACTTCGAGCCCGCTCCGCCACCGATGCCGTTTCCAGCAGTACGCCGCGGGATTCGGGGCAGGCGGTCAGCACGTGTTCGAGCAAGGCGCCGTCCCCGCCGCCCACATCCACCACGGTGCGGTAGGACTCCCACCCGACCACGGCCAGCTCCGCCAGCGTGATCTCCAGATCGGCCGCCTGGGACCGGTAGAACACGGCCTGTAGGTCGGGTGCGCCGTCGAGGTAGCTGAACACGTCGACCCCGAACGTCGCGTCGAACGCCGGTTCACCGGTGCGCACAGCGGGCAGCAAGTGGTCCCAGCACCGGCCGATGGGCCCGCCCACGAGCAGTGCGCAGTGGCGGGCCGTTCCCGGGACGTCCTCGCGGAGCGTGTTGCCGAACGGGGTCAGCGCCAGCCCGCCGTTCGCCGGATCCTCACTGAGCACGTCGAGGTTGATCAGCACGAGTACAAGCCGCCGCACGGCCGATTCATTCGCGTCGAGGTCGACGGCCAGTTCCGCCGCGGTACGGGGACCTTCGTGCACGACGTCGGGAATCCGCAGGACGACCGCCGCGTGCAGCGCGGACGACACGAGACGCCCGAGGAGCAATTGGCGCATCGCGATCTCGTTTGGAATTTCTTCCGGCGTGTCCATCGTTCTCCCATCCGAAGGCGGTGACGGCCGGAGACTACGCCGATCTGCCGGTATGGCCCGGAAATCGATACCGCACGAATGGGTTTTCCGGCCGCTCGGCGCCGATGTACGGGCCCTCGGCCCGGCAGCGAACCTCCGTGTTCTAGGGATGGAGCGAGATCATCAGCGGCAGATGCGGTGTTTTCGGCTGGTACCGGGCGGTCCGACGGCTAGCATGGCGGGCTGTGCCAGCACCGATGAACGAGCAGGTGTCGCCCCGCATCGGCTACGAAAACCCAGTCCTCGACTCGTGCTCGGTGGCGGCCTACCCGCTGCTGCGGTTGACCGATCCGACGACGCCATGATCGCGTCGTCTTACTAGTGCTGACCAGGAGATTGCTTCGTGCGCGCGGTTGTTCCGGACGAACTGCAGGTCACCTACGAACCTGGCACGGCGAGGTTCGCGTTCTGGGCGACGGATGACCCCGGCGAGGCCCTGCGCGACCTGGGTTTCCCGGAGGGTGCGGAAGAAGAGCTGCCCATAGCGTTGCCGGAGGCTCCGAATTCGTCCCGGGCGGTGGCTACCAGCGTGCTGGCCAGGTTCGTGCCCCTAGCCACCGCCGTCTCCGCGCTCGCCAACGATGATCACATCCGGGCCAGCGTTACGTTCCGGGTGTGGCGCGAGGCGGCAAGGCTGGCACGTGGCGGGGCGTGCTGGTCGGACTACGCCGCGCTGGCGCAGCGAATTCCACCGGCCGGGCACGCGGTTCTGCTGCCGGACAAGCGATCCGTTCCCACGGCCGAGGCGTTGTTAACGGAGTTCCGCACCGCGGTTGAGTTGGCCATCGAGTCGCCGGTGCAGGCGAAGCTGCGGGAGTACCAGGAGCACGGCGTCGCCTGGCTGCGGACGTTGCCCGAGCGCGGTGGCGGCGGCATTCTCGCCGACGAGATGGGGTTGGGTAAAACCCTGCAGGCGATCTGCCTGATGGCTGCTCGCGCCTCGGAGCGGCCGCATCTGGTGGTGTGCCCGACGTCGTTGTTGCGCACCTGGGAACGGGAACTCGCCCGATTCGCCCCCCAGGTACCGGTGGTGCCCTTCCACGGATCGCGACGTCGGCTGGAACCCGATGCGATGGCGGGCGGGAGCGTGGTGGTGACCAGTTACGCACTGCTGCGCCGGGAAAGCGAGCTGCTGCGCAAGATCGACTGGGACGTCGTGGTGGCCGACGAGGCCCAGCAGATCAAGAATTCCGCTTCGCAGGCCAATCGCGTCGCGCGTCACCTCAACGCGCGGTTGCGGCTGGCGATGACGGGTACGCCGGTGGAGAATCGGCTGGATGATTTGTGGTCGATCATGGCAGTGACCAACCCCGGTCTCCTCGGCACGCGCAGTCGGTTCCGCGCCCGGTTCGCCACGCCCATCGAGCAACGCCGATCGATCCGCAGCGCCCAGCGGCTGAGCTCCATGATCGAGCCGTTCGTACTGCGCCGGACGAAGGGAGAAGTCGCCGCCGACCTGCCCGCCAAGCAGCACGTGCTGGTGGCGTGCACGCTGACCCGCGAGCAGGCGGCGCTGTACCGGCAGTGCGTGGCGGAGGCTTTCGATGCCGGGTTGGGCACCGGAACGACGCGACGCGGACGCGTGCTGGCGCTGCTGACGCGGCTGAAGCAGATCTGCAACCACCCGGCCCAGTTCCTCGGCGAGTCCGGCCCGCTCGCCGGTCGTTCCGGGAAACTGGACCGCACCGCCGAAATAGTCGAGGAGATCGCGGACGCCGGCGAGCGCGCCCTGGTGTTCACGCAGTACACGGCGATGGGCGAACTGCTGGCCGAGCACCTCGGGGCGCAGTTGGGGCACGCGGTTCCGTTCCTGCACGGGGGGTTGTCGAGCGGTCGACGCGACCAACTGGTCACTCGATTCCAGGAAAGCGATGACGCCGCCCAGGTCATGGTGTTGAGCCTGCGCGCGGCCGGGTACGGGCTGACGTTGACGCGCGCGAGCCACGTCCTGCACTACGACCGGTGGTGGAACCCGGCGGTGGAGGACCAGGCCAGCGACCGGGCGCACCGGATCGGCCAGACGCGCCGGGTCCTGGTCCACACGCTGCTCACCGACGGCACGGTGGAAGAGCACATCACCCGGATGCACGAGCAGAAGCGCGACCTGGCATCGCTGGTCACCGGCCGTTCCGAGGCCGCGGCGCTCGCCGACCTCCCCGATCGGGACCTGCGCGAACTGCTGGAGCTGACCAGCGAGGGGGAGAACGGATGACCGAGTACGGTGCGACCGCGTGGGGACAAGCGTGGTTGCGGCTCGCCGAACCGACGATGGTCACCGGGATCGACACGCGACTGCCCAAGGCCCGGGCGATCGCACGCCGCGACGCGGTCCACGGCGTCGAAACCGAGCCCGGCGGAATCAGCGCGCACGTCACGGTCCGCGGCCGCGACTATCCCGTGCGGATCCGGTTTCCCACCTGGACCGAGGAAGAAAGGAAGCCGGTCGGCGAATACCTGAAGGCCCATCCCGGTGCGGCCATGATCCTCTCCACCGGGGATGCGCCCGACGAACTCGCGGCACAACTGGCCAGCGCGCCGGACCCGGACCAGATCGAGATCGACTGTCCCTGCCGTGAGTCCCGCCGCCCCTGCATGCACGCACTGGCCACGTACTACGCACTCGTCCAGCACATCGACGAGGTACCGGCCCTCGCCTTGGTGCTCCGAGGTTTTCAGCCACACCAGGCGGAACGGGTCTTGGCCGACCGGGCCGCCATCCCGCTGGAGGAACTCGACGCACGCGGATTCTTCGAGGAACGCCCCGTTTCAGCCGACTGACCCGCGCGTACGGACGTCGCCGGTTGGTGGAGGGGCGGCGATGGCGTTGGGTTCGGATGCCGAGCCGATTCCTGATCGCTTTCGGGATCGCGGCTGGACCGTCGTCGAGGGCTTTCGGTCTCATGTGGAGCTGGCGACCTGATGACCTTCGTTATCGGATCGGTCAGGCGTTCGATCGGCAGTGGCCGTCCCGGGTTGCCGCGTCGGCGCCCTGAGTGAAGCTCTAGCCACTCGATCGGGTTGTTACCCAGCTCAAACCCGGCGGCGGGCCCTACCTGAGTAAAAAGAAAATCTTTCTCTCTTAATCGGTGTTGGCTGAAGAAAGTTGCTCGCCTGAGTCGTTCTGTTGTAATTTTTGTTGGGAGATGATGCGCCACAGTGCGCCACGACGGCGGGAGGCCCAACATGACCGCGCAGCAGGAGACCGTTCGTGACGTGGTATCGACCGACGTGCATGGTCCGCGCGAGGCGGCGACCGACCCTGTCGCGGCGCTGAAAGCGCACGTGACCGGCGACCTGCTGAACATCGTCGTGGACCTCGACGCCGGTGACGGGTGCCGGCTCCGCGACGCACGCGACGGCACCGAGTACCTGGACATGACGATGTTCTTCAGCTCGGCACCGCTCGGGCACGGTAACCCGGGGCTGCGCACGCCCGAGTTCGAGGCGGCGCTGGTGCGCGCCGGGCGCGTCAAGCCGTCCAACCCCGACTTCGCCACCGCCGAGCAAGCCCATTTCGCCGAGACCTTCCGCCGCGTGGTCGGCGTGCCCGAGCTGCCGCTGCTGTTCTTCATCGACGGCGGCACCCTCGCGGTGGAGAACGCGTTGAAGGTGGCGTTCGACTGGAAGACGAAGGTCAACGCGCGCAACGGAATCGGGGTGCGCGGCAGTCGCGTGTTGCATCTTGAGCGGGCCTTCCACGGCCGCAGCGGCTACACGCTTTCGCTGACCAACACCGATCCGGCGAAGATCCGCGACTACCCGATGTTCGACTGGCCGCGCATCCCCAGCCCGGCGGTCGCACCGGGCGAGCGGTGGGACAGCGCGGAATTGCTGCCAGAGGAGACGAACGCGCTCGACGCCGCCCGCGCCGCACTGCGTCGGTACGGCAGGGAGATCGCCTGTTTCGTGTACGAGCCGATCCAGGGCGAGGGCGGCGACCGGCACCTGCGGCCCCAGTTCTTGCAGGCGGTGCAGGAACTCTGCCGGGAGCACGACGTGCTCACCGTCGCCGACGAGGTGCAGACCGGTGCGCTTACCGGGCAGGCATGGGCGCACGAGGCGCTTGGTCTGGAGCCGGATCTGGTCGCGTTCGGCAAGCGCCTGCAGGTGTGCGGGGTGATGGGCGGGCGGCGCGTGCTGGAGGTCGCCGACAACGCCTTCCGCGAGATGAGCCGGATCAGCTCCACCTGGGGCGGTTCACTGGTCGACATGGTGCGCGCGACCAGAATCCTGGAGGTCGTCGAGAGCGAGGGCCTGTTCGAGCACAGCCGGCTGATGGGCGAACTGCTGCTGGGCGAACTCCGTGACCTGACAGCGGAATTCCCGTCGGCGATTCACCAACCGCGCGGCCGCGGCCTGATGTGCGCGATCACCTTCCACGACCCGGCGCGGCGCGATCGCGCGTTGGCCATCGCCCGCGACAGCTACCACGCGCTGTTCCTGCCGTCGGGTCCGGACTCGCTGCGGTGCCGCCCGCCGCTTTCGGTCCAACCGGCGGAGATCATCGACGCGGTGACCGCGCTGCGCAACACACTCAAAGACCTGCCCTGAGGACTCGCGCGTTGGTGAGCACGTCTGCGGCGCGGCGAGCAGGTCAGCGAGTACCACCTGAAGCGACACAAGCTGATTGGCTAGCGTCGCTGTGCGGGCAGTCCCTCAGGTCCGAGTCAGCGAGCACGACGGCGGACTGAAATGCGTCGGCTACGAGGTGCTTCACCGCTACGGGAATGTCTCCGTCGCAGCGGGGGCGTTGAATGGCCGCCGTTGAGAGCACACCGCAGGCCACCGTCAATGTGGCGGCAGCACACTAAAGGCCAACCGCCCCGACCTCGACCCCGCAGCTCGACCGCACCCGCGAGCTGATGATCAACCTTACCTGGGCACCCACTCAATGCAGGTGGGGCGCTGGCCTGTGACCAGGAACTCCCGCAGCCCGGCTAGCGCCCGGTCCGCCGGGAGCTCCAGGCCGGTGCCCAGTTGGGAGTGGTGCCCGCCTAGCCAGTAATCCACCGGGTCCTTGTTTGCACCGTCGGCGGGACCGTAGGTGCCCGAACCGCCCCACCAGGTGATCACGCCACGGTCTCCGTTCAGCCCGACCGTCAGCCGGGGAGCTTGGCTACTCGACAGGTCAACATAGAACGCCCACGCCTGCCCGGGGCGCTTGCCGTTCGCCTGCTTGACCAACTCGATCACCTCGGCGCTGTCGGTCACCGCGGAAAGCTCCAGACCGCCGTCAGCCAGCAGTTCTGCAACGGCGCTGCACATTACGTCCCTCGCCCCCTGTAGGTGTGGCGGAATGGCTGGTTGTTCTGGTCGGTCCCGTAGACCGTCAAGCTATACCCTTCCGGTAGGAACCGGTCGAGAACCCTATGGCAGGTATTAGGCAACCGGCGTTGGCGTTCGTATCCGCACGGCGTGTAGTTGATTGCGACCTCTTTGCTGCCGTGTATCACGCATCATCGCGGCCAACTTCAGCTCCACGTGACCGTCCAGCCATTCCGACGGCACACCCACTTCGTCCAGCCCTTCACGCACCTTCCCCGACCACACGGGATCGCGCCCTGAATGCATCTGGGGGGAAGAGTTTGTCCCCCAGTCGAGCCACGCCCACGGTCCTTTCGTTGTTGTTCGGCGTGACCCGCTTCGGTAGCTGCTCGATAAGCCCAGCCGCTTCCGGAGGGTAGGCATCGCCATGGAAATTACTGATCGGCTTTGATTCGGCCGGTGGCATGCCGCCTGCTCCGGTCGGTGTCGGGGCCTCGGCCGAACCGAGTTGCTTTTGGTATTGCTCGATCCGGCGTTGCACCGCCCCCAACTGCTCCCGCACCACGTACATCGCTTCCGACGTGACACCTTGGCTCGCAAGGACTTCCTGGGCGTCCGGATCATTGGTGCCATACAGGCACCCCGCCAGCATTTCGCCGCGTTCTTCCCAACGATCCTTGGCTGTGGAAAGTCCGTCGCGAGCCTCGTCGATCTTGCCGACCGCCGTGCGGAGTGCCTGTAAGACATCCTCCAGCGCGCTCACCACCGGAAGCCTACAAGCGACCGGCGTAGCTTTCGGACGTTTCGATGCTGGCGCTGATCGTTCCTTGCAACTCGGTTGTCGACTGGGCGGCTTGCGCTAGCAAGCCCGATGCCTGCAGGATCTCGTCCTGAGTCGTGCCGTGTGTGGCGGTACCTAAAGTCTTCTGGGCTTCGCCCAGGACGTGAACAACGTGCTGTAGCGCAGCGATGCCTTCCCGTGCCTTTTCATTCGCAAGCGCAATTTCCATCCGAACTTCCTCGACGCCAGCCATTTTCGGTTGTCCCTTCAATTGTCCTGAATGGACGATAAACGGCGGTCCTGGTAGCGCCTGGTTCCGCTGGGAGCCACGTGCCTGCCCGGCCGTTTTGGCTGGTACTGCTCGGCGCGGGCTTAGCGCCAGGACGGTAGCCAGAGTTCGGCCTGCCAGTGTTCCTGGGTGATCGGTTCGCCGTTGAGGATCGGCCACAGCCACACGAAGTTCGCCACCACGAGCCCCACGTAAAGCGCCACCGCGAGCAGCCCGGTCCGGCGCCGCTCGAAGTGGTCCCGCGCCGTGCCCAGGACCTCGCCCAGCACCAGCACGATGCCCAAGATCAGGAACGGTGCCAGCGGCGTCGCGTAGAAGTAGTACATCTGCCGGTCCAGGTTCGTGAACCACGGCAGATAGCCCGCGCCGTAGCCGACCAGGACCGCGGCATAGCGCCAGTCCATCCTGCTGGTCGCGCGCCAGACCGCCCAGCCCGCGACGGGCAGCGCCAACCACCACATCGCCGGGGTGCCGATCAGCATCGTCGCCTCGACGCAGCTGGACCGGCCGCAGCCCGGCATGCCCGACTCGTAGTAGTAGAGCATCGGGCGCATGCCCATCGGCCATGCCCACGGCTTCGACTCCCACGGGTGCGGGATTTTCGGCGTGACCAGGTGAGTGTGGAATTCCAGCACGTTCAACTGGTAGTACAGCAACGAGCGCACCGTGTCGGGCAGGAAAGCCCACCCGACCTTGTCGGAGATGAGCGCCGCGTGCCGATCGGTCGCGGTCTCGCTGGCGAACCAGCCCGTCCAGGTCGCGAAGTACACCAGCACCGGGATCGCCACCAGCGACCACAACGCCGGGGCCGCGTCGCGTACCAGCGCACCGCGCCAGGGGCGCCGGACCCCCGCCGACCGCCGCGCCAGCGCATCCCAGACTACGCTGAGCAGGCCGAACGCCATGACGTAGTAGATGCCGTTCCACTTCACGCCGCAGGCCAGCCCGAGCATCAGCCCGGCGCCACACCGCCACCAGCGGAAACCCAGCCGTGGGCCCCAACTGCTCGCGTCCAACCGCCCGTCGGCGCAGACCTGCCACATCCGGCTGCGCACCTGATCACGGTCCACCAGCAGGCAGGCGAACGCGGCCAGCAGGAACATCGCCTGGAAGATGTCAAGCATCCCGACCCGGGCCTGCACGTGGCTGAGGCCGTCGCAGATCAGCAGCACACCGGCGAGCGCGCCCAGCAACGTGGACCTGGTCATGCGGCGGGCGATCCGGACGATGAGCAGCACCATCACCGTGCCGGACAGAGCGGCCATGATCCGCCAGCCCCACGGGTTGTAGCCGAGCAGCCATTCGCCGATCGCGATCAGCTGCTTGCCGACCGGCGGGTGCGCGACCAGCTCGTAGCCGGGGTTGTCCTCGTAGCCGCCGTTGCGAAGCATCTGCCACGCCTGCGGCACGTAATGCTTCTCGTCGAAGACCGGTGTGCCTTCGTTGGTGGCGCGACCGAGGTCCCAAAGCCGCACCAGGCCGGCGACCAGGGTGATCACGATCGTGACCAACCAGCTGCGCAGTCGGTCCGCGGGCATGGTCACATCGAGCAGCGACCGCGGATCGCTCTCGCCCGGTTGCCGAGCCGATGGCGTGCGGCCGACGGGGACGAGTTCGTCGGAGCTGCGGCCACCGGGGTTGGGGACGAGGACGCTCACAGCCCTCGATCGTAGGAGACCACCTGTGAAGTCGCGTTATGCAGGTGGCCCGGCAGCACTGGGCGGGCCACACCTCGAACGGCCGCGGAAATACGCTGTGCAGTTATGGACTCCGGCACGCTACTGCTCGCCGCCACCCCGCTCGGTGACGCTCGTGACGCCTCGGCACGCCTCGTCGACGCACTCGGCTCGGCCGACGTCATAGCCGCCGAGGACACCAGGCGGGTGCGCGCGCTGGCCGCCGCGCTCGGCGTCACGCCCGGCGGCAAGGTGGTCAGCTACTACGAGGCCGTCGAGTCGTCGCGGACACCCGCGCTGTTGGACGCCCTGCGCGAGGGGCGCACCGTGCTGCTGGTCACCGACGCCGGGATGCCGAGCGTGTCCGACCCCGGATACCGGCTGGTGTCGGCCTGCGTCTCCGAGCAGTTGCCGGTCACCTGCCTGCCGGGGCCTTCTGCGGTGACCACCGCGCTGGCGGTGTCCGGACTGCCTTCGGACCGGTTCTGCTTCGAGGGGTTCCCGCCCCGCAAACCGGGGGAACGGCGTCGCTGGTTCGGCCGGTTGGTCGCGGAGGAGCGCACTTGCGTGTTCTTCGAAGCGCCGCACCGTCTCGCGGACACGCTGGCCGATGCCGTCTCGGTGCTGGGTGGCGAGCGGCGGGCGGCGGTCTGTCGCGAGCTGACCAAGACCTACGAGGAGGTCCGCCGCGACAGCCTCGCGGAGCTCGCCGCTTGGGCTGCTGAAGGAGTGCGCGGCGAGATCACCGTGGTGCTCGGCGGAGCCGAGCCGACGGCGGCCGATCCGGCGGAGCTGGTGGCGCAGGTGGAGGAGCGCGCCGCCGAAGGCCTGCGGCTCAAGGACGCGGTAGCGGAGGTTGCGGAGCTCGCAGGCGTGCGGAAGAAGGAGCTGTACGACGCCGTCCTCGCCGCGCGCCGGTAGGGCTCCGGAGATCGCGATTTCAATCGATTTCGCCGGAAACCGGCGGTTCACCCGTCGAGGAGGGACAGCACCGGGGCGGCTTTGGTGAGCACTTCCTGCCATTCCCGTTCCGGATCGGAGTCCGCGGTGATCCCGCCCCCGACGCCCAGGTGCAGCACGCCGTCGGCGTATTCCAGGGTGCGGATGGCCACGTTGAGCTCCAGGCCCGCAACGGGCGAGACCATGCCGACCGCGCCGCAGTAGACATCGCGCGGCTGCGACTCCAGCTCCGCGATCACTTCCAGCGCCCGCGCCTTCGGCGCGCCGGTCACCGACGCCGGCGGGAAGGCCGCGGCCAGCAGCGCCGAATTCGGCAGGTCCGGGGGGATCTCCGCGCGCACGTCCGACACCAGGTGCCACACGCCGGGGTGGGGCTGCACGTCCAGTAGCCGAGGCACCGTCACACCGCCGACCTCGGCGACCTGCCCGAGATCGTTGCGCGCCATGTCCACGATCATCACGTTTTCCGCGATGTCCTTCGTGGACGAGCGCAGCAACTCGGCATTGCCGTCGTCCTGCGGCCCGCGGCGCGGGAGCGTGCCCTTGATCGGGCTGGAGTGCACCACCCGGCCTCGCCGGGCCAGGAACAACTCCGGCGACAACGACGCCACCGCGCCCCACGCCCCGGCCACGTACGCCGCCCGAGCAGGCCGGAACCGTGCACTACCGGCGGCGAAGACCTCCAGCGGATCGCCCCGGAACGGTACCGCGAACCGGCTGCAGATGTTGGCCTGGAAGATCTCGCCCGCGGCGATCTCCTCCACGCAACCGCGCACGGCTTTGCAATGCTGGTCGGCGTCCGGTCTGCCGACCGGACCCGCCTGCCCTGCCGCCTGCGGCGGATCGCTTGCGGCGACCACCTCGGCGAGTTCCGCGACCAGGCGCGGTTCTGCGGCGCCCAGCGCCTCGAACCACCACTGCCCGTGCGCGTCGCGGCGCAGCACGTGGTCGGCCCAGCCCCACGCGGCGAGGGGGAGCCGTCGGGATTGCGTGTGCCGTGCGGGATCGGTGAGGCCGTAGCCGAGGTAGCCGATCCAGCCGCCGCCGACCTGGCCCGGCTCCGCCTCGATCGGCGGCGTGTCCAGGGTGGTGAAGGCCCGCTCGGGCGGGGTGGCGGCGATCCGCACGGACGGCGCGAGGACGGCGGAGCCGCCGAACCAGTCCCCGGTGAACGCCGCAGGCGGCGGTAGGCCGCGTTGGCGTGCGCGAGCCGCGAGGCGGCGCAGCACCTGCGCTGCGCTCGCTTCGCCGTCAATCGGATGGGCGAGGACTGGCACGCCGACAGTATGCCCACGCGGGATCCCGGGTTCGGCGCCTCGGCCAGGCGTTCTCGCTGTTCGGCGGCCTGTCGGCCAGCAGCTGTGACATCAGCCGCACCGGCCCCGATCGACTGCCTGCCGCGGCTCCCGTGGCCCGCCGTTCGCACTGGTCACGGGCGACTATCCGGGCGAACGTGGTTTCCTCGGGCGTTGTTTCCGTACGGTGGCGGCATGGTGCGTGTGAGCGGTGCGACCAGGATCGCAAGGATCACCGGCGAGGACTCCTGCAACCGCACGGCGAGCCGGTACGGCATCCACGCGACGGATCTCGGGATCTTGTGGGATGACGGCCGGGGCGGGGTGCTGGCGGCGTTCGGCGATACCTACGGCGACGGTTGGGGTGGGCACGGCGGCGGTCCGCCGCACGCCGACTGGCGGTACAACGTGATCGCGCGGTCCACCAACACCGATCTCGATGCGGGACTGAAGTTCGATTCGGTCCTGGAGCGCGAGGACGGCATGGCCGGACAGGTGCTGCCAGGCGACCGCACCGGGACGCCGGAGCACACCGTGATCCCGACCGCGGGAATCGCGGTCGGTGACCGCAACTACCTGCACTACATGTCGGTTCGGCATTGGGGGACGCCTGGTGTGTGGCACACCAACTACGGCGCGCTCGCCTACTCCGACGACGGCGGGCGCAGCTGGACGAAGTCGGAGACCGCGGTGTGGCCGAACCGGCGACAGGGCTGGCTGAGCCGGTTCCGCCGACGCGACCAAGGCGGACATCCGTTCCAGATGATCGGTTTCGCGGGTGTGGTGGACCGCCGGGTGTACCTGCTCGGCACGCCGAGCGGTCGGTTCGGCGCCGGACACCTCGCCCGCGTCGGCGCCGACGACCTGCTCGAACCGGCGGCCTACGAGTACTGGACCGGATCCGGCTGGGGCAGCGACCCGTTCGCGGCCGCGCCGGTGCTGCGAGAGCCGGTGGCAGAGCTTTCGGTGCAGTACAACCGCCACTTCGACCGGTGGTTCGCGGTGCACCTCGACGAACACCGGGCGGCGATCGTGTTGCGCACCGCGCCGGAACTCACTGGGCCGTGGACCGACGGCGAGATCGTGGTGTCCGGCGCCGAATACCCCGCGCTCTACGGCGGTTTCCAGCATCCGTGGGCCGCGGACCGACCGGCGATCTACTTCACCCTGACCCAATGGGGCCCGTACAACGTGGACTTCTTACGGGCCGATCTGGCGTGACCGACGCCACGCCGGGTCGGATGCTGGTCACTCCTGCACTGGCGGCTACCCGCGCGCGAAACGCGATCGACATCCTGCGCCAGGACGTTTGCCCGCAGGACTGCTCCGGACGCCTCGTGGTGGCCATCGCCTCGAACCAGAACCCGTTCGAGGTCACGCCCCCTGGAAACGTAGGCTAAGCACCATGAGTGCCTCTGTGTTGACCGCTGTGGCCTGGCCCTATGCGAACGGCCCGCGGCACATCGGCCACGTATCCGGCTTCGGTGTGCCCTCGGACGTCTTCTCGCGCTACCAGCGAATGGCGGGCAATCAGGTGCTCATGGTGTCCGGCACCGACGAGCACGGCACCCCGATCTCGGTGCAGGCCGAGAAGGAGGGCCTGACCACCCGCCAGCTCGCGGACAAGTACAACCGGGTGATCACCGAGGACCTGCAGGGCCTCGGCCTGTCCTACGACCTGTTCACCCGCACCACTACGGGCAACCACTACGAGGTCGTTCAGCAGATCTTCCTGGCGTTGCACCGCAACGGCTACGTCGTGCCGAAGACCACCACCGGCGCGATCAGCCCGTCCACCGGCCGCACGCTGCCCGACCGCTACATCGAGGGCACCTGCCCGATCTGCGGTTACGACGGCGCGCGCGGCGACCAGTGCGACAACTGCGGCAACCAGCTCGATCCGGCCGACCTGATCAATCCGGTGTCGCGCATCAACGGGGAGAAGCCGGAGTTCGTCGAAACCGAACACCTGTTCCTGGATCTGCCCGCGTTCACCGAGTCGCTGGGCAAGTGGCTGTCCACCCGCACCGACTGGCGGCCCAACGTCCTGAAGTTCACCCAGAACCTGGTCGAGGACATGCGACCGCGGGCGATCAGCCGGGACCTGGACTGGGGCGTGCCGATCCCGCTGGACGGCTGGCGCGACCAGCCGATGAAGCGGTTCTACGTCTGGTTCGACGCGGTGATCGGCTACTTCTCGGCCAGCGTCGAGTGGGCCCGCCGGATCGGGCGGCCCGACGCCTGGCGGCAGTGGTGGACCGACCCGGCCGCCAAGGGCTTCTACTTCATGGGCAAGGACAACATCACCTTCCACGCCCAGATCTGGCCGGCGCTGCTGATGGGCCACAACGGCCAGGGCGACCGGGGCGGCGAGGTCGGCCCTTACGGTGAGTTGAACCTGCCCGGCGAGATCGTCTCCAGCGAGTTCCTCACGATGAGCGGGTCGAAGTTCTCCACCTCCCGCGGCACGGTGATCTACGTGCGGGACTTCCTGCGCGAGTTCGGCCCGGACACCCTGCGGTACTTCATCTCGGTGGCCGGTCCGGAGAACCAGGACACCGACTTCACCTGGGAGGAGTTCGTCCGGCGCACCAACTTCGAGCTGGCCAACGAGTGGGGCAACCTGGTCAACCGGTCCATCTCGATGGCCGCGAAGAACAATGGTGCGGTGCCCGCGCCGACCGCGCCGCAGGCCGCCGATGCGGAGCTGAAAGCGTTGTCCCGCAACGCTTTTGACACCGTCGGCGGGCACCTGCAGCGGTCCCGGTTCCGGGCCGGCGCGCAGGAGGCCATGCGGGTTGTATCGGCAGCGAACAAGTACTTGTCCGACCAGGAGCCGTGGAAGCTCAAGGACGACCCGGATCGGCGGGACGCCGTGCTGCACACGGCGTTGCAGGTCGTCTCCGACGCCAACACGCTGCTCACCCCGTTCCTGCCGCACTCGGCGCAGAAGGTGCATGAACTGCTCGGCGGCACCGGGGTCTGGGCGGCCCAGCCGGAGATCCGCGAGGTGTCCGATCTGGATGACCCGAGCATCGAGTACCCGGTGCTGATGGGCGACTACGCCGCCGAGCGGGCGACGTGGCGTTCCACCGAGATCGAGGTCGGGCGGCCGCTGCGGAAGCCGACGCCGCTGTTCGCCAAGCTCGACCCGAAGCTCGGCGAGACCGGCCCCGAATGGGCTCCGATCGAGGGCTGACTGCCGAGATGTGTTGCGATGCAATGGAAATCCGCACGTCGATTTCCATTGAGATCGCCCGAGCACGGGGGAGGTGCGATGAGCAAGCGCGATAAGAATCGGGAGTTGCCGCCGCCGGTGCCGGAGGCGCTGCCCGCATCGGCCGTCGACGCACACACCCACCTCGACGCGTGCGGCGCGAAGACGCCGGACGAGGTGCGTGCCGTCGTGGATCGCGCGCAGGCCGCCGGGGTCGGCCGGGTGGTGACCGTCGCCGACGACATCGCGTCCGCGCAGTGGGCGGTCGAGGCGTCCACTTGGGACGACCGGGTGTTCGCCGCGGTGGCGCTGCACCCCACCCGGACCAAGGACTTTGACGACGCCGACCGGCGGGTGCTGGAACAGCTCGTCGAACACCCGCGGGTGGTCGCGGTCGGTGAGACCGGGCTCGACTACTACTGGGACTTCTCGCCGCCGGAGCCGCAGCAGGAGGCCTTCCGCTGGCACATCGACCTGGCCAAGCGCTCCGGCAAGCCGCTGATGATCCACGACCGCGAGGCGCACCAGGACATCCTGCGGATCCTGGCCGAGGAAGGCGCTCCGCAAACCGTGGTCTTCCACTGCTTCTCCGGGGACGCCGAGTTCGCCCGGGCCTGCGTGGACGCCGGCTACATTCTGTCCTTCGCCGGGACCGCGACCTTCCGCAACGCCAAGGGCCTCCGGGAGGCCGCGCAGCTGGTGCCGGTGGAGCAGCTGGTGGTGGAAACCGACGCGCCGTTCCTGACCCCGCACCCGTTCCGCGGGCGGCCGAACGAGCCGTACTGCGTCAATTACACACTTCGGAATCTTGCCCAACTCCGTGGAATGACACTCGAAGAACTGGTGGTAGCGACCACTGCCACTGCCGAGCGAGTATTTCGCCTCGATCAGGCGTAACCCGCCCCCTCTCTTTCTCACGCCCCGTTTTTTGCTATCGCGCGCTGAACCGTGCCCGCTTGCAGTCCGCGACGCCGTCCTTACCGTCCACTGTGGAAGCCGGGATGGGGACACACCCCGTAACTCCGCCCGCTGGACGGAGGTCCTTCTGCCCGGACGAACGGCAGTCAGGATTGCGATGAAGTTCGGTTTGTTCGCGAAGGCGACGGTAGTGACGGCCATTGTGATCTGCGGTGGTGCACCGGTGGTGGTGGCGTCCCCGAGTGCTGGAGTAGCACCGACCTCCCGCGCCGCGGGCGTCTGGGACCTGCTCGCCAGGTGCGAGTCCGGCGGCAACTGGGCCGCCAACACCGGCAACGGCTACTACGGCGGCCTGCAGTTCAACCCTCGCACCTGGGCCGCCCACGGCGGCAACCGGTTCAGCCGGTACCCGCACCGCGCATCGCGGGAGCAGCAGATCGCCATCGCCGAGTCGCTGCGTTCGGCCCGCAGCGGCTTCGGCGCCTGGCCCGGGTGCGCCCGCAGGCTGGGATTGCCGCGATGAGGTGATCAACTCGTGCCTCGGTGCGGATCCCACGGGAGAGGGGCGGGGCGAGCCCGGTCCGAGCGCGTTGCGTGCTCGGACCGGACTCGTGTCCGGGCCCGCATCCGCTGGCATCGGCGTGAAAACAGACGGTGTCGGGGACGTGTGATATGTCACCAAGCCCGCCGAAGGCCCAGTTAACGGCCGCCGTTGGTACCTCCAAACGGACGAAAATCGGGCGACCTTGCTTACCGGTAGTGCTCGGTTGCTCGGCAAATCGGCGTAACGCAGATCACAAGCCCGAATGGGGTTCTTGGCTGCATCCGTTGATCACGCTAGAGTCTCGGCCTCGTAACCGATGACAACCAGTCATGGGGAACGCCCGTTAGTCTCGCCGGTGTACGTCGGGGAAGCGGGCCACGAGCAAAGACGCTCGCGGTCGGCTAGGGACGGCGCTTGGCTACGGGAGTCGGATACAGACACGAAGCACGAAGGTTGTGTGCCCGCAAGGAGCGAGGGAGTTGAGCGACGACATGGTCTCGCCCGACACCGCCCGCGTTCCGCGATACGTGAGCACGACTTCCGCCTTCGGGAGGTAACGACCCTGTGAACGGACGCGGCGAGCCCAGCCATCCCGGCCATGCCCATCGGTCGGACGACGGCTACTGGGCCGAATCCTTCGACGCGGCAACGGACTGGTTCACCCCGGTGCAAGTTGCCGAGCCCCGCACCGCCGTCGGTCTCCTGGAACGCCCGGGCCAGCAGAGCTACCCGGCCGACGACCACCCCAGCTTCCCGCCCGGTTCGCTTGAGATCACCCCGGCGGACATCTACGAGGTGCTCGGCCCGGACGCCGAGGACATGCTCGCCACCGCCGAGATCGATGTCGACGAGGTCATCCGGCTGATCAACGCCGAGACCACGGTGCTGCCGCCGCTGGTCATCCCGGACGCGTTGCCGGAGGCCGAGGAGAGCGACGCCCCGCCGGTGGAGCTCGCCGAGGCGATCACCACCTGGAAGCAGCGGTTCCTCAAGGGCGCGGTGGCCGGTGTGCTGCTCACCCTCACCGGCACCGGCGGCGCGGCAGCCGCGATGGACAAGTCGGTGACCGTCGAGGTCGACGGGCACGAGCACACGATCAGCACCTACGAGGGCACCGTCGGCGAAGTGCTCGCCGATGAGGGCATCACCGTCGGCCAGCACGACGCGCTCAGCCCCACGCCGCAGGCCAAGGTCAGCGACGGCGACACGATCACCCTCGACCGCGGGCGGCTGCTGAAGCTGACCGTCGACGGCGAGCACCGCGAGGAGTGGGTCCGCTCGGTCACGGTCGACCAGGCGCTGCGTCAGCTCGGCGTACCGGCCGACGGCGCCTCAGTCTCGGCCGACCGCACGATGGCCGTGCCCGAGCAGGGCATGGACCTGGTCGTCAAGACCCGCAAGAACATCACCATCATCGACGGGGCGAATGCGCCCCGGCAGCTGACCACCACCGCCGTCAACATCGACGAGCTGGCCCAGGAGCAGCAGCTCAAGCTCGGCCCCGACGACACCATCACGCCCGGTGGCGATCAGCGGCTGGTCAGCGGCGCCGAGGTGCGCATCGACCGCACCGGCAGCACGGTGATCAACATGACGCTGCCGGTCCCGCCGCCGGTGCAGGAGATCGTCGACAACACGATGTTCAAGGGCGATGAGCGGGTCGATTTCCCGGGCGTGCCCGGCGAGAAGATCGTGTTCACCCGGGTCACCACCCGCAATGGCGAGGAGACCGGCCGGGAATCCGTCGGCGAGCGGATCACCAAGCAAGCCCAGCCCAAGGTCGTTCGGGTCGGCGGCAAACAGCGGCCGACCGACGGGATCTGGGACAAGCTGGCGCAGTGCGAGGCGACCGGTAACTGGGCGATGAACAGCGGCAACGGCTACTACGGCGGCCTGCAGTTCGACAAGTCGACCTGGAATGCCTTCGGCGGCGACCAGTACGCGCCGTACCCGCACCAGGCCAGCCGCGAGCAGCAGATCGCGGTCGCGGAGAAGGTCCGGGCCTCCCGCGGTGGGGGCTACGGCGCCTGGCCGAGCTGCTCGTCCAAGCTCGGCCTCTGACGGGCACCCGACCGCCCGTTCCGCGGCGAACGCCACCCACGGGTGAAGAAGTTCCAGGTGAGGGGCCCGCTTGACCAGGCGACTCGGTCAAGTGTGCCCCTCCTGCTTCGCCTGACCGGGGCGCGGAACTGGCGGGTGCGGGCCGCGGGTAGTTTTTCGGTGTGGACGACCAGCAGGCGACGCTGCTCGGCCCGGCCGATGTGCGTCGGCTGGCCGAGGAACTCGACATCCGGCCGACGAAGAAGCTCGGCCAGAACTTCGTGCATGACCCGAACACGGTGCGCCGGATCGTGGCCGCGGCGTCGGTCACGCCGGATGATGTCGTCCTGGAGGTCGGTCCCGGCCTGGGCTCACTGACGCTCGCCCTCCTTCCCGCCTCCGGCGCAGTGACCGCCGTCGAGATCGATCCGGTGCTTGCGGCGCGGCTGCCGCGCACCGCCGCCGAGTTCGCCCCGGCGTTGGCCGAGCGGCTTACCGTGCTCCGAGCTGACGCCCTGCGGGTCCGCGCCGAGGACTTCCCGGAACCGCCGACCGCGCTGGTCGCGAACCTGCCCTACAACGTTGCCGTTCCGGTGGTGCTGCATCTGCTGGCCGAGTTACCGAGCATGGAACACGGCCTGGTCATGGTGCAATCCGAGGTGGCCGACCGGATGGCCGCCAGGCCGGGCAGCCGGGTCTACGGCGTGCCGAGCGCCAAGGCCGCGTGGTTCGCCGATGTGCGCCGCGCCGGTCCCGTGCCGCGCAAGGTGTTCTGGCCGGTGCCCAATGTGGACTCCGGCCTCGTGTCGTTGCGCCGCACCGAACCGCCGTCGACCGCGCCGCGCCAGGAGGTCTTCCGCGTGGTGGATGCGGCGTTCGCCCAGCGGCGCAAGACATTGCGCGCGGCGCTGTCGGGCTGGGCCGGGTCCGCTGCGCACGCGGAGAGCGTTCTGCGGGCGGCCGGGGTGGATCCGGCGGCGCGCGGCGAACAGTTGGAGATCGGCGATTTCGCGCGCATCGCCGAAGCCGCGGCTACCGAGCGCGGTCGCTGAACCACCCGCCTGGCGGCTTGTCAACCGGAATCGCATTACTACGCGGAGTCACGACAACACCTGGTATGTCGAGAAAATTCCCGCTCGTCCAGCTGTGTGATTTGGCAAACGATTTCGGAAAGTGACGACTATCAACTTGCGCTCGAATCCGCCAGTGGGGTCTACTATTCGAGAAATCCATCCCGAGCGGCCGAGAGACCTGGCTCCGCGAAGCCGCAGCAACCACCCGATGCGGGCAGGTGCTAACGCCAGGACCGATGGAGTTGTTGTGGAGTCCAACGCGCTGTTAGCCGACCCGCCTGCGGGCGAGGCCCCTGGGGGCCAGAACAGAGCTCAGCTGGCTCGATCCCGGCAAGCCCACATCCGGAGGCTGCTGACGCAGCGTCGCGTCATCGACCACGGGCGGCGCACCACCACCGCCTGTCGTCGCGAGATGTGACCCAGCCTTCCTCCGTTTCCGAAGTTCCTTGGCCTGTCGCCGTTCTGACGTGCGCGGCCGTCGCGAGCCGATGTGGAGCCGATCGTGATCACAGTTGAGAACCTGACCAAGTCCTTCCAGCACAACAACGGAACCGTCCGCGCCCTCGACGGCGTGTCGATGGACGTCCCGGCCGGTGCGGTGTGCGGCGTGGTCGGCCCGAGCGGGGCCGGCAAGTCCACCCTGGCTCGCTGCATCGCTCTGTTGGAGAAGCCAGACGGCGGCGCTATCCGCGTCGACGACACCGACCTGGTTTCCCTTGACGGCAAGGCCCTCCGCGCTGCTCGTCGGCAGATTGGCGTTGTGCCGCAAGGTGATTCGCTGCTGCGGCAGCGCACGGCCGCGGGTAACGTGGCGCTGCCGCTGGAAGCGGCCGGGCTCACCGGCCCGCAGCGGCGCAGCCGCGTCGGCGAACTGCTGGATCTGGTGGGCCTGACCGACAAGGCCGCTGTCTACCCCGACCAGCTCTCCGGCGGGCAGCGCCAGCGCGTCGCCGTGGCGCGTGCGCTGGCCGCCAAGCCGTCGGTGCTGCTGGCCGACGAGCCGACCTCGGCGCTCGACCCGGGCACCACCGACTCGGTGCTCACCGTGCTGGACCGCGCCCGCGCCGAACTGGGCGTCACCGTGCTGGTCGTCACCCACGACATGGCGGTCGTGCGCAAGCTCGCCGACGACGTTGCGGTGCTGGAGAACGGCCGGGTGGTCGAGCACGGCAAGGTCCTCGACCTGGTCGCCGAGCCCGGCAGCCGGGTGGGCGCCGCACTGCTGCCCGACACCGACCAGGCCGAGCCGCTCAGGCCGACCAACGGTCGGCATGACGTCGTCGCCGAGGTCGTGCTGGTCGGCTTCGCCGCGGTCGGCGCGCTGCTGCCGGAAGCTTCCAGCCGGTTCGGGGTCGAGTTGGCAATCCTGGGCGGCGGGCTGACCCGGCTGGGGGACACGCCGGTGGCGAAGTTCAGGGTCGGCCTGACCGGCGAGCGCGCCGAGGCGGCCCTGAAGTGGATGATCGAGCGGGACGCGCATGTGCGACGCGCCCCGGTTTGCGTTGACGGAGCTGCCGCGTGAGCGATGTGACCCCCTGGTCGGAGGTCCTTGAAATACTTGGTGAAGCGACGATCGACACGCTCTACATGGTGTTGGTGTCGACCCTGCTGGCAGTCCTCGGCGGCCTGCCCCTGGGCGTGCTGCTGCACTCGGCCTCGCCGGTCGGCCTGAGCCCGAAGCCCGTGCTGTACCGGGTGCTCGGCGTGGTCGTCGACGTGGTGCGTTCGGTGCCGTTCGTCGTGCTGCTGGTGGTGCTGGCGTCCTTCACCCGGCTGTTGATCGGCACGTCGATCGGCAGCACTGCCGTGATCGTGCCGCTGACCATCGGTGCCATCCCGTTCTTCGCGCGGCTGACGCAGAACGCGTTGCGCGAGGTCAGCTTCACCGTGGTCGAAGCCGCGATCACCACCGGATCGAGTCGGCCGCGGATCGTGTGGACGGTGTTGCTCGGCGAGGCGCGGGCCGCGCTGGTCGGTGCCGTCGGCGTCACCGCAGTGGCGCTGATCGGCTACGCCGCGATGGCCGGCGCGATCGGCGGCGGCGGGCTGGGTACGACCGCGATCCAGGACGGCTACCAGGGCTATGACGACCGGATCCTGTGGGGATCGGTGGTCGTGCTCGGGGTGCTGGCCTTCGCCATGCAGCTGATCACCGACCGCACCGCGAAGATCGTCGACCGCCGGCGCATCGCCACGAACTAGCGATCAGAGGCGGTGGTGGTCGTTTCCGGCGACCACCACCGCCGCCCACCTCAATTCCACGGCCCTGTCCAAGGGCCCGTTTCACCCTGTCCAGAAAGGACGAATCCTGATGCGTTTGCGCTTTGCCGCCCTGCTGGCCGCTGCCGGTCTGGCGCTGGCCGCGTGCGGCGGCAGCTCGGCCGCCGAAGACCCGAACGCGCCGCTGCGGATCGGCGTCAGCCCGACCCCGCATGGCGAGATCCTGCAGTACGTCAAGGACAACTTGGCCCAACAGGCCGGGATCGGTATCGAAATCGAAAAGTTCGACGACTACATCCGGCCGAACGAGGCCGTCGCGCACGGGGAGCTGGACGCGAACTACTTCCAGCACCAGCCCTATCTGGACGAGTACCGCAAGCAGCGTGGCGGCGACTTCGCCTGGGTCCAGGCCGTGCACCTGGAGCCGCTCGCGGTGTACTCCAAGCAGGTCAAGTCGCTGCAGGAGATCCCGAACGGCGCGACGGTCACGCTGTCCAACGATCCGGCGAACCAGTACCGCGGGCTAAAGCTGCTGGAGCAGGGCGGCCTGCTCAAGCTCAAGCCGGAGGCCGCGGTGGGCACCCGGCTGGCCGCGGCGGTCGCCGAGAACCCCAAGAACATCCAGCTCAGGGACCTTTCGCCGGACCAGCTGCCGCGTTCGGTGGATGACGCCGCGGCGGCGGTGGTCAACGGCAACTACGCGATCAAGGCGAACCTGCAGAACCCGATCGCCGTGGAGAGCCCGGATCACAACCCGTACGCCAACGGTCTGGTGACCACCCCGGCGCTGGCGAAGGACCCGCGAATCCAGAAGCTCGCCGAGCTGCTCCGCTCGCAACAGGTCAAGGACTTCATCAACCAGAAGTACGGCGGCGTCGCGGTGATCCCGGCGTCCTGACCGGAGTTACGCGCGACAGCGCCCACCCGTGACCGACCGGTCACGGGTGGGCATCCATAAGTCGGGATCCCGGAGCGCCGGCGGCGCCTGAGCGGTTCCTACCCGCGCCTACGCAAACCACTTTTGAACACTCTCCAGTAGAGCTGTGTGCAGGGAAGTCGGCGGTGGGCTTTCGCGGACACGTACGCTCTAAGAGTGCTCTCCGTGGTTCCTACCCCGATCACCGTTCGCGTCCCGGCCAAGGTGAACCTGCACCTGTCGGTCGGTGACCCCCGCCCGGACGGCTACCACGAGCTGGTCACCATCTTCCAGGCGCTGTCGATGACCGATGAGGTCACCGTGCTCGTCGCCGAGGAACCGGGCATTGACGTGCACGGCGACGGCGCGGACTCGGTGCCCACCGGCCCCAGCAATCTGGCGTGGAAGGCAGTGCAGCTGCTCGCCGAGCACAGCGGCCGGGATCCGGAGGAACCCGGGGTGCGGCTGTCGATCAACAAGGGCATCCCGGTCGCCGGCGGGATGGCCGGGGGCAGCGCCGACGCGGCCGCGGCCTTGCTCGCGCTGAACCACCTGTGGCGGCTGGAGCTGGGCCGCGACGAGCTCAGCGAGATCGCCGGGCGGTTGGGCAGCGACGTCCCGTTCTCGTTGCAGGGCGGCACCGCGTTGGGCACCGGTCGCGGCGAGCGGCTCGTGCCGGTGCTGGCGCGGCACACCTTCCATTGGGTGATCGCGCTGGACCGGCGAGGTTTGGGTACGCCCGGCGTCTACACCGAACTCGACCGGCTGCGAGCGGAGTCGAAGCCGAACCGGGTTGGCGAGGTCGAACCGCTGCTGGAGGCACTGGCGACCGGCGACCCGCGGCAGCTCGCCCTGCTTCTAGGCAATGACCTCCAGGCCGCCGCGGTGTCGCTGCGGCCCGGCCTGCGGCGGACCTTGCGCGCGGGGGTGCAGGCGGGCGCGCTGGCGGGGATCGTGTCCGGATCGGGCCCTACCTGTGCCTTCCTCTGCACCGACGCGGACGCCGCCGTGCGTGTGGCGGCCGAGCTCTCTGGCGCGGGAGTGTGTCGCACGGTCCGCGTCGCGCATGGCCCGGTGCCCGGCGCGCGGATCGTCTCCGAGGACCGTGCCGACCGCCCCACCCCGCCCCAGGTCCACGCCTGAGGGCCGCCGATTTCACTGGAAACCGCGGGCAGCGTCCGGCCCGTGACCACGCCACGCAGTTGATGGAGTAGACGAACGCCCGATGGTGAACCTGGTCAATCTGGAATCGGTCAGCAAGAGCTACGGCGTGCGTCCGCTGCTGGACGGCGTTTCGCTGGGTGTCTCGGCGGGCGAGCGCATCGGCGTCGTCGGGCTCAACGGTGGGGGCAAGACGACGCTGCTGGAGGTGCTCTCCGGTCTCACCGAGCCGGACAGCGGCCGGGTCAGCCAGAGTCGCGATCTGCGGATGGCGGTGGTCACCCAGCGCACCGAGCTTGCCGCGGACTCGACCGTGCGCAACGCGGTCCTCGACCCGCACGGTTTCAGCGCCGAGCACGAATGGGCCGCCGACCCGCGGGTGCGGTCGGTGCTCACCGGCCTCGGCATGACCCGGCTCGGCCTGGACACCCCGGTCACCGATTTTTCCGGCGGCGAGCGCCGCCGCGTCGCGTTGGCCGCCGCGCTGGTGCGCGACCTCGACCTGCTGGTGCTCGACGAACCGACCAACCACCTCGACGTCGAGGGCGTGCGCTGGCTGGCCGACCACCTGCTGGAGCGCAAGTGCGCGCTGGTGATCGTCACCCACGACCGCTGGTTCCTGGACACCGTCTGCAACCGCACCTGGGAGGTCGTCCAGGGGAGCGTGGAGCAGTACGAGGGCGGCTACGCGGACTGGGTCTTCGCCCGTGCCGAACGGGCCCGCATCGCGCAGCAGGCCGAGGAGAAGCGGCAGAACCTCGCGCGCAAGGAACTCGCGTGGCTGCAGCGCGGCGCGAAGGCGCGAACCTCGAAGCCTCGGTACCGGATGGAGGCCGCCGAGGCGCTGATCTCCGATGTGCCGGCGCCGCGCGACACCGTCGAGCTGGTCGCGTTCGCCAAGCGGCGGCTCGGCAAGACGGTGCTGGAGCTGGAGGACGTCGACCTGCGGATCGCGGACCGCACGCTGCTGGACGACGTCACCTGGCGGCTCGGCCCGGGCGACCGGCTCGGCCTGGTAGGCGTCAACGGCTCCGGCAAGACCACCCTGCTGAAGCTGCTCGCCGGTGAGCGCGAACCGGATGCGGGCAAGCGCGTCGAGGGCAAGACGGTACGGCTGGCGCACCTGACCCAGGAACTGCACGACCTGCCCGGGCATTGGCGGGTGCTGGAGGCGATCGAGAACGTCGCCGAGCGGGTCACCCTGGGCAAGTACGAGCTGTCCGCCTCCCAGCTCGGCGAACGCTTCGGGTTCGGCAAGGGGCGGCAGTGGACGCCGGTCGAGGACCTCTCCGGCGGCGAGCGCCGTCGCTTGCAGCTGGCGCGGCTGCTGATGGCCGAACCGAACGTGCTGATCCTCGACGAGCCCACCAACGACCTCGACATCGACACGCTCCAGCAGCTCGAAGACCTGTTGGACAGCTGGCCGGGCACATTGGTGGTCGTTTCTCACGACCGCTACCTGGTGGAGCGGGTGTGCGACAGCGTGCACGCGTTGTTCGGCGACGGTCGGCTCACGCACCTGCCGGGCGGCATCGACGAGTACTTGCAGCGCCGGCAGTCGCTGCTGTCGGCCGCCGAAGGCAGCGTCGGCAAACAGGCGACCGATGCGGCGAAGCCGCGAGGGCTCTCCGGCGCGGAGGAGCACGCAGCGCGCAAGGAGCTGGCGCGTTGCGAGCGGCAGCTCGACAAGCTCGCGGAACGCGAGAAGGGGCTGCACGAGAAGCTGGCCGCGGCGGCGACAGCGCCGGAGCGGCTGGCGGAGCTGCATGCGCAGCTGCGCGCGCTGCACCAGGAGAAGGACGAGGTTGAAACCCGCTGGATGGAGCTCGCCGACCAACTCGGGTGACCCGAGCAGGTGTTACTCCTGGCTAGAACCGGCACGCGTCCCGCTTTCCCTGTGCGCGAGATCACGGGGCTCGTAAGCTTCGTCACATGAGTCGGTTCGTGGAGACATTGGTGGCCTCCGCCCGAGAGAACTCCGGGGAGCAGGCGCGGGGGCTAACGACGGGTGAGCCCGAACAGCCCCGGTTCCGGACGTGGGCCGAGGTGCACGCCGAGGCACGGCGGATAGCCGGGGCGTTGGGCCACGATCTCGGTCCCGGTCGCGTCGTCGCGATCCTCGCCGCCGATCCGGGCGTTATCGCGCCCGCGGTGCAGGGCGTGTGGCTCGGCGGCGGCAGCGTGACCATGCTGCATCAGCCCACGCAGCGCACCGATCTCGCGCACTGGGCCGAAGACACCGTTCGGGTGCTCAAGATGATCGGCGCCCGGCTGGTGCTGCTGGGCGCTCCGTTCGAGCAACTGGCCGAGGTGCTGGAAGAAAACGCGATCGTGTACCGGAATCTGGCTGAGCTCACCTCCGGCGACGCCGAGCCGCTCCCCGAGCCGGTCGCGGTCGGCGAGGACGCGACCGCCCTGCTGCAGCTGACCAGCGGCTCCACCGCAGACCCGAAGGCGGTGCGGATCACGCACGGCAACCTCTACGCCAACCTGCAGGCGATGATCACCACCGCCGAACTCGATCCCGCGCGCGATACCGCGGTGTCCTGGCTGCCGTTGTTCCACGACATGGGGATGGTCGGTTGCCTGACGGTGCCGATGGCCATCGGGATGTCGGCGGTCAAGGCCACCCCGGCGGACTTCCTGGCCCGGCCGCTGCTGTGGCCCGAGCTCATCAGCCGGTACCGGGCGACCGTGACCGCCGCACCGAACTTCGCCTACGCGATCGTCGGCCGCCGGATGGCCCGCGCCGACGACGGCGCCTTCGACCTGTCGAGCCTGCGGTTCACGCTCAACGGCGCCGAGCCCATCGATCCGGCGGCGACGCAGGGCTTCATCGACGCGGGCGCCCGGTTCGGGCTCAGCCCGGACTGCATGGTGTGTGCCTTCGGGATGGCCGAGGCCACGCTGGCGGTGTCGTTCGCGCCCCTGGGGCGCGGGCTGGAGGTCGACGTCGTCGACGCCGAGGCGCTGGAACAGCGGCGGCGGGCCGAGCCGGTGCCGCCGGATGCCGAGCATGCACGGCGTTTCGCGCTTTTGGGTGCTCCGCTGCCGGGGTTGGAGGTCGACGTCGTCGACGACGCGGGCCGGCAGTTGGGGGAGCGGCAGGTCGGGCGGCTGCGGATCCGGGGCGCGGCGGTGACGCCTGGCTACCTCACCGTCGACGGCCCGTTGTCCACACAGGACGAGGCGGGTTGGCTGGACACCGGCGACGAGGGCTACGTGGTCGACGAGCAGGTGGTGATCTGCGGGCGGCGCAAGGACGTGATCATCATGGGCGGCCGCAACATCTACCCGGTGGACATCGAGCGGGCCGCCTGCCAGGTCGAGGGAGTGCGCGCGGGCAACGCCGCGGCGGTCCGGCAGGACGCCGGGAGTCGGCGGGAGCGGTTCGCGGTGGTGTTGGAGTCGCGCCTGGCCGGCGACGTGGTCGCGGAGAAGGCCCTGTGCAAGGAGGTCACGGCCCGCATCGTCGATGCCGTCGGGGTGCGCCCCTCGGCGGTTGTCGTGCTGCAACCGGGCAGTCTGCCCAAGACGCCCTCGGGAAAGCTCAGACGAGCCGCCACCGCCGCCCTGGTTCCGGCCAACTGACCCTTGTGGATGGTCGGGGCGTGCCGCACCTGTGCGAGCGGGCGATCGGCTGGCCCGAGATCAGTGGAAGCGGTTCTGGGCGGCTTCGAGGCCGTCGGTGACCAGGGTTTCCACCGCGTCCGCGCATACGTCGATGAAGTAGGCGAGTTCCTTGCGCTCGGTCCCGGAGAAGTCCTTCAGGACGTAGTCGGCGGGATCCATCCGGCCGGGCGGACGGCCGACGCCGAAGCGGACCCGCAGGTAGTCGCGCGTGCCGACGGACTTGCTGATGGAACGCAGCCCGTTGTGGCCGTTTTCGCCGCCGCCGCGCTTGAGCCGGATGGTGCCGAACGGAAGGTCCAGCTCGTCGTGGATCACGATCAGGGATTCCGGCGGCGTCTTGTAGAAATGCACCGCGCCGGCCACCGGGCCACCGGAGAGGTTCATGAAGGAACGCGGCTTCACCAGCACGGCGCGCGCGCCGGCCAGCCGCCCTTCGACGACCTCGGCACCGGCCTTGTGTGCCTTGAACTTCCCGCCGACCCGGTCGGCGAGCTCGTCGGCGACCAGGAAACCGATGTTGTGCCGGTTTCCGGCATAGCGCGGGCCGGGATTGCCGAGTCCGACGATCAACGCGACCGAGTCCGGAGTGCTCACGGGAAGAAGTCTCCTGCTCTGGATGGCACGCGGCGCGCTGCCCCGCTCGGCCGATCAATGCGTGTTCGATCGGAGCGGGACAGCGCGCGGTGCGCCCGACGTCGAGGACTCAGGCCTCCTCGGCGGCTTCGCCCTCGCCTTCCTCAGCGGCCGCTTCGGCGATCTCGGCGGCGGCCTCGGTGACGTTGACGACCAACGCCTCGGGGTCAGACTGCAGGGTCACACCCGAGGGGAGCCGGATGTCGGAGGCGTGGATCTGGGTACCGATCTCGGCGCCGGCGATGGACAGCTCCAGCTGCTCGGGGATGTGCAGCGCCTCGGCCTCGATGTCGACCACGGTGATCTCCTGGCTGACCAGGGCGCCGGGGCCGGCCTCGCCGCTGAGCACGACCGGCACCGCGACGGTGACCTTCTCGCCGCGCTTGACCAGCAGCAGGTCGACGTGCTCGATGTAGTTCTTGATCGGGTGCGTGGTGATGGTCTTGGTGAGCGCGAGTTCGCTGTCGCCACCGGACACATCAAGCGTCAGCACCGCGTTGTGCCCGTTCTCGCGGATGGCGCGGGCGAATTCCACGGAGGGCAGCGACAGGTGCTTGGGGTCGGAGCCATGACCGTAGAGCACCGCGGGGATCTTGCCGGCGCGGCGGGTGCGGCGGGCCGCTCCCTTGCCGAACTCGGTGCGCTGCTCGACGGCGATACGTACCTCGGACACGGTGGTGCACTCCTCATGACGTCAGGCGGAACGTGAGTTGGTCGCTGGCCTGCGGCGGTGGGGCGCGCTACTGGCGTGAATACGACGCGGTGCCGAGCGGGCACCCGGGGTGTGAGCGACATCAGTGCGCCAACCGAATGGTCGGCGGCCACCGTGCCACCGCGCCGATCACGCCGGGCGAACGTCCCGACCTCGCCGAGGCAACCTGAACAGTCTAAACGGTGCTTGCATAGTGGTTATCGCACGGGTGGACCCGGCTTGCTTTCCCATCGCCCGGCTCGGCGGTTGCAGCCAGGAATTCGGCGCACTTCAGGAGCGCCGGTAACCGCTGGTCATCGAGGGTGACCGGGAGCGGGGTGTGTCTGGTCCTGTTCGGTGCTGTGCCCTCGTTCGTCGGCAGTGCGGTCGACGAGTTGATCGGACTCCTCGAGTGATGCCGGTTACAGCTGATCTGTTCTGGAAATGCTTGAAGGATCAAACATGTTGAGATTGCCGTGGCACGCCCTGCCCTGCGTGGCGCGCGGGCGATCCGCTGATTCAAGCCCCACCCCGACCGCTCCAGGAGTTGAGTTCATGACCGCGATCGAACAGACCGAGCAGCTGGCGCTCGGCACGGACGCCCAGAACCTGCTGTTCCGCGAGGCGCGCACCGCCAACAGCTTCAGTGCCGAGCCGGTCACCGACGAGCAGGTCCAGGCCATCTATGACCTGGTCAAGTGGGCCCCGACCTCGATGAACCAGCAGCCCTTGCGGATCGTGCTGGTGCGCTCCGCGGAAGGCAAGCAGCGGCTGCTGCCGCACCTGATGGAGGGCAACCGGGCCAAGACCGAGAAGGCGCCGCTGGTGGCGGTACTGGCTGCCGACACCGAGTTCCACGAGAACCTGCCGCGGGTGTTCCCGCACGCGCCGAACGCGAAGGACATGTTCGTCGCCGACGACGAGTTCCGCCTGAACAGCGCCAAGCTCAACGCGAGTCTGCAGGTCGCGTACTTCATCCTCGGTGTGCGCGCCGCCGGACTGGCCGCCGGCCCGATGACCGGATTCAACCCGGCCGGGATCGACGGGGAGTTCTTCCCGGACGGCAAGCAGCGGGCTTTGGTGGTCGTCAACATCGGCAAGCCGGGGGAGAACCCGTGGTTCGACCGCCTGCCGCGCCTCGACTACGACGAGGTCGTCACCACCGTTTGATCCGACGCCCGCCGATTTCCAGTTGAAATCGGCGATCCCTGACGCACGACGGCCCCGGTCCGAACATGCGGACCGGGGCCGTCGCGTCAGGCGCGGCCGTCGAAGAGGCTGGTGACCGAGCCGTCCTCGAAGACCTGGTGGATGGCCTCCGCGACCAGCGGGGCGATCGACAGGACCGTGAGGTTCGGGAAGCGCCGCTCCTCGGGAATCGGCAGCGTGTTGGTCAGCACGACCTCCTTGGCGCCGCAGGACGACAGCCGCTCCACGGCCGGGCCGGACAGCACGGCGTGGGTGGCGGCGATGATGACGCCCTTCGCGCCCGCCTCGATCAGCTGCTCGGTGGCCTTGGTGATGGTGCCGCCGGTGTCGATCATGTCGTCGACCAGCACGCACAGCCGGCCCTCGACATCGCCCACGACGCGGTTGGCGACCACCTGGTTGGGCTTGCTGGGGTCGCGGGTCTTGTGGATGAACGCCAGCGGCGTGCCGCCGAGGTCGTCGGCCCACTTCTCCGCCACCCGCACCCGGCCGGAATCGGGGGAGACCACGGTGATCTGCTCGCCCGCGTATTTGTCGCGGATGTAGCTGGCCAGTAGCTTCTGGGCCATCAGGTGATCCACCGGGCCGTCGAAGAAGCCCTGGATCTGGTCGGTGTGCAGGTCCACCGCCATGATTCGGTCCGCGCCGGCGGTCTTGAACAGGTCGGCCATCAGCCGCGCCGAGATCGGCTCGCGGCCCTTGTGCTTCTTGTCCTGGCGCGCATAACCGTAAAACGGCATGACCACGGTGATGCGCTTGGCGCTGGCGCGCTTGAGCGCGTCCACCATGATCAGCTGCTCCATGATGGCGTCGTTGAGCGGGTTGCAGTGCGACTGGATGACGAAGGCGTCGCAGCCGCGCACCGACTCGTCGTAGCGCACGAAGATCTCGCCGTTGGCGAACTTGTAGGCAGCCTGGGGCGTAACCGTTACGTCGAGCTGCTTGGCCACCTCCTCGGCAAGTTCCGGGTGACTGCTACCGGAGAAGAGCTTGAGGCTCTTCTTCGGGGTCGCAGACATGGCACTCACGGTCATCGTCCCTCCCCGTAAAACGTCCGTCATTGGGCGTCGCTCGTCGGATTGGTGGTTTGTTCTGCTTTCGCCAAAGCCTGCTGCGCGGCCTGGTCTGCGGCGGTGCCGGAGCGGCGCTCGGCCACCCAGCCCTCGACGTTGCGTTGCCTGCCCCGGGCGACCGCCATCGCCCCTGGCGGGACATCCTCGGTGATTACCGAACCGGCGGCGGTGTAGGCGCCGTCGCCGATCTTGACCGGGGCGACGAACATGTTGTCCGCGCCGGTCCGCGCGTGTGATCCGATCACGGTGTGGTGTTTGGCCACCCCGTCGTAGTTGACGAAGACCGTGGCGGCGCCGATGTTGGACTGCTCGCCGATGGTCGCGTCGCCCACGTAGCTCAGGTGCGGCACCTTGGTGCCCTCGCCGATCACGGCGTTCTTGGTTTCCACGAAGGTGCCGATCTTGCCGTTCGCGCCGAGCCGCGTGCCGGGGCGCAGGAAGGCGAACGGTCCGACTTGGGCGCCGGGGCCGACTTCGGCGTTCTCGCCGTGGGTGCGCGCCACCGACGCGCCGGGGTGGATCGCGCAGCCGGTGAGTGTGGTGTCCGGGCCGACGGTCGCGCCCTCGCCGACGGTGGTGCCGCCGCGCAGCTGCACGCCGGGTTCCAGCACCACGTCGCGGTCCAGCACCACGTCGCAGTCCAGCCACACCGAGTTCGGGTCGGTGATCGTGACCCCGGCGCGCATCCAGCTCAGCAGCAGCCTGCGGTTCAGTTCCGCGCCGAGGTGGGCCAGCTGCACCCGGTCGTTGACGCCCTCCACCAGCCACGGGTCGGCGCAGATCAGGGAGCCGACCGGGCGGCCGTCGCGGCGTGCGATCGACAGCACGTCGGTCAGGTAGAGCTCGCCCTGGGCGTTGTCGGTGGACAGCCGCTGCAATGCGTCGGTGAGCACTTCCGCGTCGAAGGCGTAGACCCCGGAATTGATCTCGGTGATCTCCGCTTGCTCGGGGGTGGCGTCCTTCTGCTCGACGATTCCGGTCACCCGGCCCTCGGCGTCGCGCAGCATCCGGCCGTAACCGGTCGGCTCGTCGACCACCGCGGTCAGCACGGTGACGGCGTTGCCCGCGCCGCGATGTTCGGCGAGCAGGCTGCGCAACGTGTCGCTGTCCAGCAGGGGCACGTCGCCGTAGCTGACCAGCACCGTGCCGGTGAGGTCGGCCGACAGCTCGGAAAGTCCGCAGGAGACCGCGTGACCGGTGCCGAGCTGCTCTTTCTGCACTGCGGTGCGCACCGGGCGACCGAGGACCTCGGCCAGCCCGGTCAGGTGCTCGGCGACGGCGTCGCGGCCGTGCCCCAGCACGACCAGCAGGGCGTCGGGGTCGACACCTGCCGCAGCGCGCACGGCGTGTTCGACCAGGGGCCTGCCCGCGAGTCGGTGCAGCATCTTCGGTGTGGCCGATCGCATCCTGGTGCCCTCGCCCGCGGCGAGCACGATCGTGCTGACGGTTTCCGAAGACGCGTCGCTGCGGGAGGAGGGCTGGGCGTTGTCGCCCTGGAGCATCAGCGCTCTCCCTTGATCTCTAGAAGCGGCTCGACGGGGTCGATCGGCCGTCGGGCCGACGGTGCCTGTTGCGTCCAAGCGGGTGAAGAGTAACCGGCCCGGTGCCCCCACGGCTCCGGTGCCCCTGCGCCCTTGTCCGGCGGGTGTGATGGTACCGCCGACTGGCCGAATTCTGTGTGCTGATGCCGCCCTCTAGCTGCGGCTTTGTGATCTTCGATGCATTTTGATGGGTGCCGCTGGCGTGGCCCTGGTGGCTGACCATGCGGCTGCGCCCCCAGGTGTTCTGGCGGGCGTGGAGGGCGTCTTTCACTGACTGTGCCCGGCCGAGGGCACCCTGCACTCAGCACCCGAAGGGGTTAGAGCGCGTCCGGCGGAATCCACACCGAATGATCCGCCACCGGGCGGCTCGGCGGGGAGGCGGTCACGCCCGAGAACGCCGCGACGCGGTTGCCGCCGTCGCGCTTGGCCTGGTACATCGCGGCATCCGCGCGCGCCAGCACCTGCGCCGCCGACTCCTGCGGGCGCATCGCCACTACGCCGATCGACAGCGTCACCCCGCGCGAGAGCTCGCTGGGCAACCGGTCGACCGCCTCGACGGTGCGGTGCAGCGCGGCTTCGGCGGCGCCGAGCGTCGCACCCGGCAGCAGCACGACGAATTCGTCACCGCCGTAGCGGGCCACGAAGTCGTCAGTGCGCAGGGTGTCGCGCAAAGTCACCGCGACGGTGCGCAGCACATCGTCGCCTTCCGCGTGCGAGCAGCGGTCGTTGACGCCTTTGAAGCCGTCGAGGTCGACCAGCGCCACCGCCAGCGGCTGTGCATCGGGCTCGTTGAGCAGCACATCCAGCCGGTCGTCCAGCGCGCGACGGTTGGACAGGCCGGTCAGCGGATCCTGCAACGCCTGCCGGGTGATCGCGTCGTGCTTGTGGCTCAGCCGCGAGTTCTCCAGCCGGGTGACCAAAGTGGACAGCCGGGCCTGGCGCATCGTCCACAGCTCGGTCTCCAGCTCCAGCGCGTAGTCCCGCAGCGCGTCGTGGATGCCGACGTTGTCCAGTTCGGTCAGTTGCGCGTACTCGCGGGCCAGCGAGATCCGCAGCGTCGGCTCCGAGGCGTCGTTCTCCAATTCCGCGCGGGTCTCCGACAGCACCCGCACCGCCTGCTCGCCACGGCCCGCGTGGATCAGGCATCGGGACAGCGCGATCGCGACGACGATCTTCTCCCGCGGGTGGATCGACTGGTCGAGGGCGCGCAGCACTTCGAGCCGTTCGATGTGTTCCACGTGCGGTTGGGCCAACGCGTGCGCGGCGCCGAGCACCGGCATCTGCTCGGCGGCGGGCCGGTCGGAAACCCGGGGGAACAGCGATTCGCGCCACGGGCCCTCCACCGCGACGGCGATCGCCGAGGCGGTGGCGAACCGCGCGGTCGCCTCCTCGTCCTGCCCGATGCGCTCCAGCCGCAGCCCCCAGCCGAGCAGCATCCGGCACCGGTTGATCATGTGCACCGCGATCTCGTGCGGCCCGCCGCTCTCCCGAATCCGCTGGTGGGCGCGGGCCATCACCTCGTCGGCCAGTTCGTACACGCCGAGCTGGGTCAGCACCAGGCCGATGTCGATCAGCGAGGTGGCCAGCAGCCGTTCCCAGGATCGGCGGCCCAGCGTGCGGTCGGGGACCAGTTCCTCGTCGAGCATCGCCAGGCCGTGGGCGACCTCGGTGAGCGCGCTGTCCTCGCTGCCGCCGAGCAGCGCGCGCCGACCGCGCAGCGCGTGCGCATCGGCCTGCAGCACATCCAACCCGTGCCGCCGGGTGTGCGTGAGAAGTTCGTCGAGCAGTGGATCGGAGCCGTCGACCAGGCCGGGCGTCGCCAGTCGCATCGAGGCGCAGTGCCGCAGGAGTTGGGCGACGATGCGCGGCTCACCGCGGCGCTGGGCCTCGGCGAGCAGGTTGTCCGCCTCGCGGATGGTGCTGCGCTGGCCTGCCGCGTCGCTGTGCTGGCCAACGGCATTGAGTTCGCGAGCGCGTCCGACCAGCCACGCGTCGGACACCTCGCTCAGCGTGGTCACCGGATCCTCGCGCACGGTGGTCGTGTCGTCGCGCAGCGGCGCACACCCCCTGTTCAACTTTCCCCCCGGTCGACCCGCGCGGCGAACGTCGCCGCGCGCCGCGCCGGGTCCGGGAGGACCGCTCGCTCCGCCGCCAGGATTCGAACCTGGACCATCGGAACCAAAATCCGAGGTGCTGCCTTTACACCACGGCGGATCGGGCGTTGTCGGCCCGCGGCACCGGCGTGTGACCTCCGGCACCGCTGCCCGAGCTTACCGGCCCGGGATGACAGGCGGTGGTACCCGGCCGACATCTTGACATGCCATGGTCGTCGGGTCGGCGCCGGGCTTGCGGGTTCGCGGGATTCATCTCGGGCTGGCACGTGTATGGGACGCGCCGAAGGGTCGTCCGGTTGCGTAGATGATCACGGCTGATCGGGTGAACACAAGCGATTTGGACACGCCCGGACGTGCGCGACACGCCGCAACTTTGCCGCTGGGGGGTGACGATTCAGTATCGAATAACTTACGCTTGCGTAGGTTACGGTCCCGTAGGGTGGAGGTGTTGCGGGGCCGTGATTCCCGCCTCAGACCGCAGTTCTCCCACCTCCCCAACGCCATTTGAGGTATTCGAGTATGACCGCAGCAACCGAGCGCGTAGCCCCAACAGAGGCCAGCGCGGAGTCCGGGCCGAAACCGCTGACCGCGGGCAGCCGACCCTGGGTGGCACAGCTGTCGGTGTACGTCTTCGTCCTGGTGCCGTTCCTCGCACTCGTGGCTGCGGTCCCGGCGGCCTGGGGCTGGGGCCTCGGCTGGGTCGACATCGGCTTGGCGGTGTTCTTCTACTTCGCGACGGGGCTCGGTGTCACGGTCGGCTACCACCGGTACTTCACGCACGGATCTTTCAAGACCAACCGCGCCGTCAAGATCGCGCTGGCGATCGTCGGCATGATGGCCGTGCAGGGCCCGGCGATCACGTGGGTCGCCGACCACCGCCGGCACCACGCCTTCTCCGACCGCGAGGGCGACCCGCACTCGCCGTGGCGCTTCGGCAGCTCGCCCGCCGCGCTGGCCAAGGGCTTCTGGTACGCGCACATGGGCTGGCTGTTCGAGCGCGACCTGACCAACGAGGACCGCTTCGCGCCGGACCTGCTCAAGGACGAAGAGCTGGTGAAGGTGAACCGGCTGTTCCCGCTGTGGACGGCCCTCAGCCTCGTGCTGCCCGCCGTGCTGGGCGGGCTGTTCACCTGGTCGCTGTGGGGCGCGTTCACCGCGTTCTTCTGGGCCGGGCTGGTCCGGGTGTCCTTCCTGCACCACGTGACCTGGTCGGTGAACTCGATCTGCCACATGATCGGCGAGCGGCCGTTCAAGAGCCGGGACAAGGCGGCGAACTTCTGGCCGCTGGCGATCCTGTCCTTCGGCGAGTCCTGGCACAACCTGCACCACGCCGACCCGACCTGCGCCCGGCACGGCGTGCTGCGCGGCCAGATCGACATCTCGGCGCGGGTGATCTGGTTCTTCGAGAAGTTGGGCTGGGCCTGGAACGTGCGCTGGTCCAACGAGAAGCGCCTGGCCCGGATCGCGGTCACGGATTACAAGGGCTGACCACCCGGGTTGGAAGTGCCCGTGCGGCGGCCGTCGCGCGGGCACTTCTCGTCAGGCCAGCACGCTACGTATCGGTCCCGCAGCTTAGGGTTGAGCAAGTGGTATCACGGCGACGCGGGCGGACTACGCCCGAACCGGAGGCGCGACCCAAGGGGCGCGCCGCACGGGTCAGGATGACCGGCAAGGAGCGCCGCCAGCAGCTGCTGGACGTGGCCCGCGCCTTGTTCGCGGAGAAGGGCTTCGACGGCACGTCGATCGAGGAGATCGCGCATCGCGCCGGGGTGTCCAAGCCGGTCGTCTACGAGCATTTCGGCGGTAAGGAAGGCGTCTACGCGGTGGTGGTCGACCGCGAGATGCACAACCTGCTGGATTTGGTCGTGTCCGCGCTGTCGGCGGGACACCCGCGGGATCTGCTGGAGCAGGCGGCGCGGGCGCTGCTGGACTACATCGACAACAACACCGACGGCTTCCGGGTGCTGGTGCGGGATTCGCCGGTGGCCAGCAACAGCGGCACGTTCTCCAGCTTGCTCAACGACATCGCGAGCCAGGTCGAGCACATCCTCGGTCTGCAATTCAGCGCGCGGGGCTACGACTCGAAGCTCGCCCCGCTCTACAGCCAGGCCCTGGTCGGCATGGTGGCGCTGACCGGCCAGTGGTGGTTGGAGGCGCGCAAGCCGAAGAAGGAGGAGGTCGCCGCGCACCTGGTCAACCTCGCGTGGAACGGCCTGTCCCATCTTGAGCACAAACCCCGGCTGTCCACCAAGTGACGGCGGCGCGAACCGATTTCCCAGCGATTTCAACGGAAATCGGCATGTGGGTTTCCCTTGAAATCGCCCCACCACCTCGGGGTCAGGCTGCGGTGATGCGGAGGACCTTGTCGTCGGGGCCGTTGGACGTGGTCAGGTAGAGGGCGCCGTCGGGGCCCTGGCGGGCGCCGCGGAGACGGCCGTAGGTGTCGTTGAGCTCCGCCGGGATCTCGACCTCGCGGACCGCGCCTTCCGGGGAGATCCGGAACGACAGCAGCTTGCTGCCGCGCAGCGTCGCCACGGCCAACATCCCGTCGAACCTCTTCCACTGCGGTCCGGTCAGGAACGCCGCACCGCTCGGCGCCTCGCGCGCGTTCCCGGAGGACCACGCGGCCTTGACGGCGTCCGGGAAGCGCTGCAAATCGGTCATCGGCACGGACTCGTCGTAGGAGCTTTCGGTGCCGCCCTGGGACGGGTCCCAGCCGTAATTCGCGCCCGGGCGCAGCAGATTGATCTCGTCGTCGTAGGCAGGTCCGTGCTCGGAGACGAACACCTGCCCACCCGGTCGGGGCGCGACGCCCTGCACGTTGCGGTGCCCGAAGGTGTAGATCAGCCGCTCCCGGGGGTCCGGCGAACCGATGAACGGGTTGTCGGGCAGCGGCGCGCCCGTGTCGATGTTCATCCGCAGCACCTTGCCGCCCAGCGACGAGCGGTCCTGCGCCACGGCAGGGCTTGCGGTGTCGCCGGTGCCCAGGAGCAGCGCGCCGTCTTCGCCTAGCGCCGGACGGCATCCCGAATGCCGTCCGCTGGGGTTCAGCGGGAGCCCGGTCAGCAGCGGCGGACCGACCCGATCGGCGCGGGTACCGTCCTCGGACAGCCGCCAGGTGATCAGCCGGATATCCACCGCGTTGCCGTTGACCTGGTGCGTCTGGCAGGTGATGAACCGCCGGTTGGCGGCGAAGTCCGGGTGGATCAGCATGCCCATCAGGCCGCCTTCTCCCTCGACCAGCACATCGCCGAAGTCGGCCCGCACCGGGCGCACCAGCGCGCCGGGGCGGTGATCGGCGAGCAGCGCGAGCCGACCGGGCCGCTGTGTGACCAAGGCAGTGCCGTCCGGGAGGAAGCCGATGTCCCACGGGTGCTCCAACCCGCTGGCGACCACTTCTACGCGCAGTTCTGAAGCGGGCGACGGGGGCGCGGTGGGGGCCGGTGCCGGTCGGTTGGCGCTGCCCGCGTTGTCGCAGGATGCGAGGGCGACAACCAGGGCCACGGCGGCGAGCCGGCGGATGAGCATGCGCCCAGTGTGACACCGGTCATGCGGTGCGTTCGGGTCGTCGCATTCGTGTCGCGCCCGGGTCGTAGGCTGGAACGCGACGCCCACCCGGTCATGGCGTTCGTCCCGGGCAGGGGTGTGTCCGCATTCGCGATGTCTTGCTGCGAGGTAGCTCCATGAGCCAGGCCGGTCCCCTGCGCGGACTGCTCGAAATCGTGCTGCGCGATCCCGCCATCCGGCAGGTCGTGGCGGCGGCCGGGCGGCCCCGCCTGGTGCTGGAAGGTCCCGCCGCGGCGCGATCGCTGGCCGCCGGGTCGCTGGCCGCCGCCAATGGCGCCGCGCGTCCGGTGCTGTTGGTCACGGCCACCGGACGGGAGGCGGAGGAGGCCGCCGCGGCGGTGTCGGACCTGCTCGGCCCGGACGGCGTCGAGGTGTTCCCCTCCTGGGAAACCCTGCCGCACGAACGGCTTTCGCCTCGCGCCGACACCGTCGGTCGGCGGCTGTCGGTACTGCGCCGCCTCGCCCACCCCGAGGAGCACCCGCACGGTGCCGTCCAGGTGCTGGTGACCACGGTGCGCAGCCTGATCCAGCCGATCGCGCCCGGCTTGGGCGAGCTGAGCCCGGTGCGGCTCGCGGTCGGCACCGAGCACGACTTCCAGGAACTGGTCGAACGGCTCGTGGCGCTGGCCTACGACCGGGTCGACATGGTCGAGAAACGCGGCGAGTTCGCGGTGCGCGGCGGCATCGTCGACGTGTTCCCGCCGACCGAGGAACACCCGCTGCGGGTCGAGTTCTGGGGCGACGAGGTCACCGAGATCCGCCCGTTCGCCGTCGCCGACCAGCGCTCGCTGCCGGACACCCCGAGCACCGAGCTGTTCGCCCCCGCCTGCCGCGAACTGCTGATCACCGAGCAGGTCGCCGAGCGCGCCGCAAAGCTGGCCGAGCAGCACCAGACCGACACGCACCTCGCCGAGATGCTTGAGAAGATCGCCGACGGCGCGCCCGTGGAGGGCATGGAGGCGCTGATCCCGGCGCTGTGCGAGGGCGAGATGCAGCTACTGACCGACCTGGTTCCGGCGGGCACGCACGTGCTGCTCGCGGATCCGGAGAAGATCCACGCCCGCGCCGCCGACCTGGTGCGCACCGGCCAGGAATTCCTGGAGGCGTCCTGGATGGTCGCCGCCGACGGCGGCAAAGCGCCGATCGACCTGGGCGCGTCGGCGTACCGCAGTCTGGCCGCGGTCGCCGAGCACACCCGCTCGACCGGGCTGCCGTGGTGGCCGCTGACCCAGTTGACCAGCGAGGAAGACGAGGACGACGACGAGGTCATCCGGCTCGTCCTCAAGCAGGTGGATGCCTACCGCGGCGAGATCGAGCGCGCCTTCGCCGACCTGCGGGCGCATGTCGCCGCCGACGGAGCGGCCGTGCTGGTGGTGGCCGGTGCGGGCACCGCGCAGCGCGCGGTGCAACAGTTGCGCGAAGCGGAACTGCCCGCGCGGTTGGCCGAGGACGGCCTGACTGCAGAGCCGGGTTCCGGCGTGGTCACGGTGGTTCGCGGTGGCCTCGAAGACGGCTTCGCCGCCCCCGCAGTCGCGCTGGTGGTGCTCACCGAGGCGGACCTCACCGGCGGCCGGGGCGGAACGTCCACCAAGGACATGCGCCGGATGCCGTCGCGGCGGCGCAACGCAGTCGATCCGCTGGCGCTCAAGACCGGCGACTTCGTGGTGCACGAGCAGCACGGGATCGGCAAGTACGTCGAGATGGTGCAGCGCACCGTCGGCGGCGCCACCCGCGAGTACCTGGTGCTGGAGTACGCGGCGAGCAAGCGCGGCCAGCCCGGCGACCGGCTGTTCGTGCCGACCGACCAGCTCGACGAGGTCACCCGTTACGTCGGCGGCGAGGTGCCGACGCTGAACAGGCTCGGCGGCTCGGACTGGAAGAACACCAAGGCCAAGGCGCGCAAGGCGGTCAAGGAGATCGCCGCCGAGCTGGTGCAGCTGTATGCGGCGCGGCAGTCCTCGCCCGGGCACTCCTACGGCGCTGACACCCCGTGGCAGCGGGAACTGGAGGACGCCTTCCCCTACACCGAGACGGGTGATCAGCTGGCCGCCATCGACGAGGTCAAGGCGGACATGCAACGCCCGGTGCCGATGGACCGGGTGATCTGCGGCGACGTCGGTTACGGCAAGACCGAGATCGCGGTGCGCGCGGCGTTCAAGGCGGTGCAGGACGGCAAGCAGGTCGCCGTGCTGGTGCCGACCACGCTGCTCGCCCAGCAGCACCTGAACACCTTCACCGACCGGATGCGGTCGTTCCCGGTGACGGTCAAGGGACTGTCGCGGTTCACCCACGCGATGGAGTCCGAGGAGACCATCAAGGGCCTGGCCGGCGGCGCGGTCGACATCGTGATCGGCACGCACCGGCTGCTGCAGACCGGGATCCGCTACAAGGATCTGGGTCTGGTGATCGTCGACGAGGAGCAGCGCTTCGGCGTCGAGCACAAGGAGCACATCAAGGCCCTGCGGACGCATGTGGACGTGCTGACCATGTCGGCGACCCCGATTCCGCGGACGCTGGAGATGAGCATGGCGGGCATCCGGGAGATGTCGACCATCCTCACCCCGCCGGAGGAGCGGCACCCCGTGCTGACCTACGTCGGCGCGTACGACCAGAAGCAGGTCGGTGCCGCGATCCGGCGCGAGCTGCTGCGCGACGGCCAGGTTTTCTTCGTGCACAACCGCGTGCACGACATCGAGAAGGTCGCGCGCCAGCTGCGGGAACTGGTGCCGGAGGCGCGGATCGTCACCGCGCACGGGCAGATGAACGAGGACCGGCTGGAGAAGATCATCCAGGGTTTCTGGGAGCGCGAGCACGACGTGCTGGTGTGTACCACGATCGTGGAAACCGGCCTGGACATCTCCAACGCCAACACGCTGATCGTGGACCGCTCGGACCTGCTCGGCCTCGCCCAGCTGCACCAGTTGCGCGGCCGAGTCGGGCGGGCGCGCGAGCGCGGGTACGCCTACTTCCTGTACCCGCCGGAGAAGCCGCTGACCGACACCGCGCACGACCGGCTGGCGACGATCGCGCAGAACTCCGAGCTCGGCGCGGGCATGGCGGTCGCGATGAAGGACCTGGAAATCCGCGGTGCGGGCAACATCCTCGGCGCCGAGCAGTCCGGGCACATCGCGGGCGTCGGCTTCGACCTCTACGTGCGGTTGGTCGGTGAGGCGGTCGATGCCTTCCGGCGGCACGCGGGCGCGGAACCCGGGGAAGCCGAGGAGGAGCTCACCGAGGTCCGGGTCGACCTGCCCATCGACGCCCACATCCCGCACGACTACGTGCCGGGAGAGCGGCTGAGGCTGGAGGCGTACCGCAAGCTCGCGTCGGCCGTCGACGCCGAGGCGCTGGACGCGGTCCGCGCCGAGCTGGTCGACCGGTACGGGCCGCTGCCGGAGCCGGTGGAACGGCTGCTGAAGGTGGCCCGGTTCCGTCAGCAATGCCGGGAACACGGGGTCCGCGAGGTGACGTTGCAAGGCGCATCGCTGCGGATGGCGCCACTGGAGCTGCCGGACTCCAAGCAGGTGCGGCTCAAACGCCTCTACCCGAAGGCGATTTACAAGCCGACGGTCCGCACGGTGTCGGTACCACGCCCGACGGAAGGTGCCGCAGGCGGCCGGATGGGCGCCCCGCCGCTGCGCGACGAGGCGCTGCTGGACTGGTGCGCGAGCTTCTTGGAGTCCCTCACCACCGCTCCGGCGCCGGTCGCCTGAGCCCGGGGCCTTGCGCCGATGGCGCAGAGCCCCGCCTGGTGAACGGCGCGGCCGGGGCGCTGGCACCCAGCGGCACTCATGGCACCTGATCAGCGCGAACCCCGCCACCACGAGCACGCCGTTACGACCGCCCCCAGGCCGGTCCCGCGGGCCTGCCGTGCTTTGGAGTTGCCGAGATCCCGACCGAGCGTGACGGTTGATCCGACTTCGCCGTGCGTGACGAGGAGGCGTCGGATTATGACCAGAGAGGCCGCACAACCGGACCGGGCGCGAAACGGCATACCACGGTCCCCGGATGCCTTCGCCGCCGAACAATCGCTGCGCACCGACTTCGTCGTCTTCGGGCTGACCGCGGTCATCACGGTGATCTTCGTCTGCTGGGGCGTGTTCTCCACCCACTCGCTGGCGCGGGTCTCGAGCGCCGCGCTGTCCTGGCTGGTGACCAACATCGGCTGGGGTTTCGTGCTCGCCGCCACCGGGTTCGTGGTGTTCGCGCTGTGGCTGGCGATCAGCCGCTACGGCACGATCCCGCTCGGGCAGGACGACGAGAAGCCGGAGTTCCGCACCGTGTCGTGGATCGCGATGATGTTCAGCGCCGGGATGGGCATCGGCCTGATGTTCTTCGGCGTCGCCGAGCCGCTGGCGCACTTCGTCAAACCGCCGCCAGGCACGGTGGAGCCGCTGAGCGAGGCGGCGGTGGACACCGCGATGGCGACGTCGTTGTTCCACTGGACGCTGCATCCGTGGTCGATCTACGCGGTGGTCGGCCTGTCCATCGCCTACTGCAGTTTCCGGCGCGGCCGCAAGCAACTGATCAGCGCGGTGTTCACGTCGCTGATCGGCAAGCGCAACGCCGAGGGACCGGTCGGCAAGCTCATCGACATCCTCGCGCTGTTCGCGACGCTGTTCGGCTCGGCCGCCTCGCTCGGGCTGGGGACCCTGCAGATCCAGAGCGGCATGCAATCGGCCGGGTGGATCGGCGGGATCAGCAACACGGTGCTGGTGCTGATCATCGTCGTGCTGACGATCTGTTTCATCTTCTCGGCGGTTTCGGGCGTGGCCAAGGGCATCCAGTGGCTGTCCAACATCAACATGGTGCTGGCCGCACTGCTGGCGATCTTCGTGTTCGTGGCCGGGCCGACGGTGTTCATCCTCGATCTGCTGCCCGCCTCGATCGGCAACTACCTGAGCGACTTCGGCGAGATGGCGTCCCGGTCCGGTGCCACCGGCGGCCGGGCGATGAACGAATGGCTGTCCAGCTGGACGGTTTTCTACTGGGCGTGGTGGATCTCGTGGACGCCGTTCGTCGGCATGTTCATCGCGCGCATCAGCCGCGGTCGCACCATCCGGCAGTTCGTCACCGGCGTGATCCTGGTGCCCAGCGCGGTGAGCCTGGTGTGGTTCGCGATCTTCGGCGGCAGCGCGATCCGGGTGCAGCAGAGCGTGGCGGATGTATTCCGCAGTGGCAGCGAGGAAGCGCAGACATTCGCGGTGTTGCAGACGTTGCCGCTGTCGACGATCACCACGGTGCTGGTGATGGTGCTGGTCGCGATCTTCTTCGTCTCCGGCGCGGACGCGGCGTCGGTGGTGATGGGCACGCTGTCACAGCGCGGTTCGATCGAGCCCAAGCGGTGGATAGTGGTTTTCTGGGGCGCGGCAACGGGTGCGGTGGCCGCGATCATGCTCATCGTCGGCGGCGAGGACGCGCTCAGCGGCATCCAGAACCTGACCTTCCTCGCTTCGGCCCCGTTCGCGGTGGTGATGGTGCTGCTGTGCGTCGCGCTGATGAAGGACCTCCGCGAGGACCCGCTGATGCAGCGCGGGGAAAAGGGCGCGCAGGTGCTGGAGCAGGCGGTTATCGCCGGAACCGAACGCCACGGCGACTTCCAGCTGGAAGTCGGCCCGGCCGAAGAGGATTCGAAGCCGGGCCGATTCTGATCCGTGCCGGGGCGCGCGGCATTCTGGCGCGAAATCCTGCGAGGTGCTGATCGAGGGCGAGAAGGTGGCCGGAGGGGCCGACGGACCGTTTTGCAGCCCCCTTTTTTCAGCCGGTTGTGCGGCCCGTTGTTCCGCTGAGCCGAACCGGCCTCGCCGCACCGGGCGAGTGTCGACTTCGGACTGTGTCGAGGCTTCACCCCAGCGTGGCTTCGTGAGAGGGTGCCCGCTGTGAGGTTCCGCATGCTGCGCCACGGGCGCCTTCTCGCATCCATCGCCGCGGCCGGACTGCTGCTCGCCGGCTGCGGTTCCGGCCCCAATCAGGTCGGCGCCGCCGCCATCGTGGGCGACACCCGCATCCCGGTCACCGAGGTCCAGACCTGGTTCGACGAGGCTCTGGCGAAGGAACCAGACCTCAAGCCGCAGCTGCGAGAGCAGGGCCAGCTCGACGACCTCGGGAGGCAGCTGGCCGCGCAGCTGGTGCGGCAGGAACTGGTCGAGCAGGCGGCCCGCGACGAGCGGCTGGCCGTCACCGATCAGCAGGTCACCGACCTGATCAACCGGATGGGCGGGCCGCAACAGGCGACCGCGGGCAAGATCTACACCCAGCAGAACCTCCGCGAGGTGATGCGGACCCAGTTGCTGGCAACGGAACTCGGCCGCAAGTACTTCGACCGGCTGGCGATCACCTTCGACTACACCCAGGCGACCACGCGTCGAGAGGCGCAGGAGAAGGCGCAGCGCATGTTGCAGGGGCCGGCGGAGGCGGCCGCGGTGGTCAACACCGACGCCAGGACTGGTCTCCCGGCAGCGCTCGGTCAGCACTTGCGCGCCACCGACAGTCCGCGACTCGCGGCCGCGACTCCGCTGTTCGGCGCGCAGCCCGGCACGGTCCTGGCCTTCGAGCCGGAGCCGAACTCCGGCCAGTGGCTGATCGCGCGGATCAACGACCGCCGCACCGACGCGCCCCCGGCTTCGCCCGCGGGCGGGGCGGACGAGCAGACGTTGCAGGGCGTCGGCATGTTTCTGCTGGGCATCACCGCGGACCGCGTCGGGGTGCGGCTCAGCCCGCGCTACGGAGTGTGGGACCAGGTGAGCCTGACGGCGGTCCCCAACGACAGCGAAACCACCGGCTTCCGCCTGACTGGCCGGCCCACGGCCTCCTGACCTGCCGACCCGGTAGCTCCGTCCAGGGAACCGTTCGTCGTCGCCGGCCCGGCAGGGTCCGCTGAACCACTCGATCGTCCACCGGGCGCGGCGGGCGACGCTTCGGAGCCCGTGCCCACGGCCAGGGGCACGGCTTGGGACAATCGCAGCATGAGCGACGAAGTCCGGGTTGCCGAAGGTTCTGCCGTCGTCGTGGTCGACGACCGGCTTGGCGAAGTCCTACCGGCCGCCGCGCTGTCGCTGCTGCGCAGCGCGGCCGTCGTCTACGCCGAACCCGGTCTCGCGCCCGCCACGCGTGCGGCGCTCGATGTTCCCGCACCGCCTGCGGCGGCCGATCTGCTGGCGCAGGCGGTGCAGGAGCCGGTGGTGCTGATCGTTGGCGAACTCGCCTCCGCCGCGGCTGACGGCCTATGTGCCGCCGGTGCCCGGCTGGTCACCGCCCCGGCTCCGGCCGGGATCGAGCTGTTGGACGCGGTGACGGTGATGGACCGATTGCGCTCGCCGGGCGGTTGCCCCTGGGATGCCGAGCAGGACCACGACACGCTGCGGCAATACCTCGTCGAGGAGACCTACGAGCTGCTCGACGCGATCGAGCACCGCGACCGGGAGGCGTTGTGCGAGGAACTAGGTGACGTGCTGTTGCAGGTCCTGTTCCACGCGCGGGTCGCGACCGAGGACCCGGCCGATCCGTTCGGCATCGACGCGGTCGCCGCCGGGCTCGTCAGCAAACTCGTGTCGCGGCATCCGCACGTCTTCGCCGACGGCCCGGCGGTGCTGGATGCCGAGTCGCAGCACACCCGCTGGGAAGAGCTGAAGCAGCAGGAGAAGCAGCGAGAGTCCATTGTGGATGGAGTGGCGTTGGGGCAGCCGGCGGTGGCCCTAGCGGCCAAGCTGGTGCAGCGCGCGAACCGCGCCGGGATCCCGGCGGATGCGATGCCGCGCGGTGAAACCCCCGGCGACGTGTTGTTCGGTGCCGCCGCGCAGGCGAAGCTGACCGGGCACGACCCGGAGGACCAGCTGCGCTCGGTCGCGCTGGCCTTCGCCGAGCGGATCCGCTCGGCCGAGCGGCTGGCCCGCGAATCCGGCCGGAAACCGGCGGAGCTTTCGGCGGCCGACTGGCGCGAGCTGATGTCCGGTTTGCCGGGTCCGGCGGGTGCGCGCTCGGAAACGTGACGCACACCGCTCGCGGGCGCATCGGCTGACGAAAACGCGGCTCGCGGCGATGACTGTTGATGGGGTTTGCCCGGCTGAACTCGGCGCCCCGGTGCGTCCGCGTGGGGAGAGGGAGGAGTCTCGTGCCGCGTCGGTTATGGATGTTGTTGGCGCCCGCGTTCAGCCTGCTGGCTTCTTGTGCGCCGCCGTCGACAGCGCCGCATGCCGGCGGCGGATTCACGCTGCCGTCGGCGGTCGCGCCGCCCGACCGCGGGGTCGACCCGCCGCCGGTGCAACTGCTCGCGCCGGGCGGCCCGCCGGTGCCGCCCGAAGCCCGGCCGCAGCGGCAGCTCTCCGGCTGGGCCGAATCGATGGCCGACGAGCTCAACATCCCGCGCGCCGCGCTCCAGGCCTACGGCTACGCGCAGCACGTCATCGCCGCGGACCGGCCGGACTGCGGAATCAGCTGGTCGTTGCTTGCCGGGATCGGCGCGGTGGAATCCAGCCACGGTCGCCACGGCGGGGCGCGGCTGGACGTGACCGGGCGGCCGAGCCGTCCGATCATCGGGCTGCCATTGGACGGAAGCTCCGGGGTCAAGCGCATTCCCGACACCGACGGCGGCGCGCTCGACGGCGACCAGGCGTGGGATCGCGCGGTCGGGCCGCTGCAATTCATCCCGACCACGTGGCGCACGTGGCAGGTCGACGCCGACGGCGACGGCGTCGCCGATCCGCAGGACATCGACGATGCGGCCCTCGCCGCCGCCAACTACCTGTGCAGCGAGGGCGGGCATCTCCAGGACCCGGAGCGGTTCTGGTCGGCGTTGCTGACCTACAACGAGAGCCGCAGCTACGGCCAGGAAGTGCTGGATTACGCCGACTACTACGGCAAAACGAGCCGCACGCTCCCGGCCGAGGGCTAGCCGGGCGGCGTAATCCGGGTCTGCGGGGACCCACTGATCGGCCCCTGGAGCCCGGAGCTACCGACGAGTAGCGTGGGCGGCGTGATCAAGAACACGTCCCCGATGTCCGCCGCCTTCGAGCGGCTCGGCATCGCCGTGGCGCTGTTGGCCGCGATGGTCACCGGCGTCGGGCTGATCAGCGTGTTCGGCGAGCCGCCGAAGGCGCCGGTGGCCGGACCGCCGCCCGACCAGGAGCTGGAACCCGCGCCCGTGGCTCCCGGCTCGGTCGCGCCGCTGGTCGAGGAATTCCTCCCGCAGCACGGCCCGGGCGGGGACCCGGTGCGGCAGTGGGCCGACCAGGTGGCGGCTGTGGTGGACATCCCGGCCCGTGCGATCGTCTCCTACGTCAACGCGGACCTGGCGATGCGCGAACACCAGCCCGGCTGCAAGATCTCCTGGGCGACCCTGGCCGGCATCGGGCGCATCGAATCCGATCACGGCCGCTACGGTCGCCGGTTGCTGCGCGAGGACGCCCGCCCGTCGGCCCCGATCATCGGGGTGCCGCTCAACGGCGCACCGGGAATCCGGCTGATCCCGGACACCGACGGCGGCGCGCTCGACGGCGACCCGGTGCACGACCGCGCCGTCGGGCCGATGCAGTTCATCCCGTCGACGTGGCGGAAGTGGGCGACCGACGGAAACGGCGACGGGCTCGGCGATCCGCAGAACCTGGACGACGCCGCGATGACCGCGGCGCGCTACCTCTGCACGGGCAGCCGGGACCTGACCACCGGTACGGGCTGGTGGTCAGGCGTCCTGTCGTACAACAACTCGGTGGAGTACGGCCAGAAGGTCTTCGCCCTAGCCGAGTCCTACGCCGAAGCCGGCAACCGCCGCCGCTGACGCGCGCCAGCGGTGTCGCTATGACGACTGCGGACGCCTTGCGACTGCGAACTCACCGAGGTCAGATCCCGCGGGTGGCGATGTGGGCGTTGATCTCGCCCAGTGCTTCTTGATATGCGGGCACCGGGTGCATAGTGGCGGCCAGCCTGATCTGGGCCCGTGCCTCGTTCAGCCGGCCCTGGCGTTGCAGGGTGCGGCCCAGCACCAAGCGCGCGTAGTGGTCCGACGGATCGAACTCCAGCACGCGCAGAAACGCGTGCTCCGCGCGGCGCAGCTGGGCCGAGAAGTAGTAGGCCCGACCGAGCAGCAACTGCACGCTTGGTTTGTCGGCGGCGAAGTCGAGCACGGGTTCTAGGACGCGGAGAGCTTCCAGCGGACGGCGCTGCGCGAGCAGTTCCTCTGCCCGGCGGAACGCTTCAACGGTGCCTTTGGTCGTCATGGCCGGGACAACGTTACGTGCCGATCGGCTGTTCCGAGACGTCCGTCCGGATGGTATTCCGGCTGATGCCCACGATGCGGACGCCGGACCGGCACCGGCTCGCCGGGGCCATCCGCGGATGGCATGCGAGCCTGCGTCCGCGGCTCTACCGGCCCGGTTAGGCTCGTAGGCGGTCGTCGGGCGTTCGGCCGGTTCGCTGCGTGCGGGAACGCCGAGACGGTTCGCAACGTCCATAGTTCAAAGGCTGGTTAGGAGCACACGTGGCGATCATCGAGCAGGTCGGCGCCCGCGAGATCCTGGACTCCCGCGGGAACCCCACCGTCGAGGTCGAAGTGGCTTTGGAGGACGGCACGCTCACCCGCGCTGCGGTCCCCTCGGGCGCCTCGACCGGCGAGCACGAGGCCGTCGAGTTGCGCGACGGCGACGCCGCCCGCTACGGCGGCAAGGGCGTGGAGAATGCCGTCGCGGCGGTGCTGGACGAGATCGGCCCGGAGCTGTCCGGGCTGGACGCCACCGAGCAGCGCGTGGTCGACCAGAAGCTGGTCGACCTGGACGGCACGCCGGACAAGTCCCGGCTGGGCGCCAACGCCATCCTCGGCGTGTCGCTGGCCGTGGCCAAAGCCGCCGCCGAGACCTCCGGGCTGGAGCTGTTCCGGTACGTCGGCGGGCCGAACGCGCACGTGCTGCCGGTGCCGATGATGAACATCCTCAACGGTGGCGCGCACGCCGACACCGGCGTCGACGTCCAGGAGTTCATGATCGCGCCGATCGGCGCGGACACCTTCTCCGAGGCGCTGCGGTGGGGCGTGGAGACCTACCATGCGCTGAAGTCGGTGCTCAAGGCCAAGGGCCTGGCGACCGGCCTGGGTGACGAGGGCGGGTTCGCCCCGGACCTGCCGAACAACCGCGAGGCGCTGGACCTGATCGCCGCTGCGGTCGAGAAGGCGGGTTACAAGCTGGGCCGCGACATCGTGCTGGCGCTGGACGTCGCCGCGACCGAGTTCTTCTCCGAGGGCGCCTACACCTTCGAGGGCGCCAAGCGCACCGCCGAGCAAATGGCGGAGTACTACCAGGAATTGCTCGGCGCCTACCCGCTGGTCTCCATCGAGGACCCGCTTGCCGAGGACGACTGGGAGGGCTGGACCAAGCTGACCGAGCAGGTCGGCGGGCAGGTGCAGCTAGTCGGCGACGACCTGTTCGTCACCAACCCGGAGCGCCTGGAAGAGGGCATCAGCCGGGGCGCGGCGAACGCCCTGCTGGTCAAGGTCAACCAGATCGGCACCCTGTCGGAGACCCTGGACGCGGTCAGCCTGGCCACCTCCTGCGGCTACAAGAGCATGATGAGCCACCGCTCCGGCGAAACCGAGGACACCACCATCGCCGACCTGGCCGTCGCCACCGGCTGCGGCCAGATCAAGACCGGTGCCCCGGCCCGCAGCGAGCGCGTCGCCAAGTACAACCAGCTGTTGCGCATCGAGGAGGCCCTTGGTGACGCCGCCCGCTACGCGGGCGAGCTGGCCTTCCCGCGGTTCACCTCGGAGAGCTGAGCCATGCCGGTCGGGCGCGCATCGGATCAACAGCGGCGAAACCACCGGGGCGAGCCCCCGGCGGAGCGCCGCGGCGAGCGCGCCCGCCGCGATGGGGCCAGGAGCTCGGGGAAGCGGCCGGGTCGGCGGGCGCCGACCCGGTCCCGTCCCAAGTCCAGCACTGGAGGAGCGTTCAAGCTTTCCTCGACCAGGCGGGCCGCGGGCCTGGCCATGCTGGTCTGCGTGATGGCGCTGAGCGTGTCGGTGCCGCTGCGCACCTATCTGAGCCAACATGCCGAGCTGGCCGCGCAAGAGCAGCAGCAGGCCGACCTGACCCGGCAGGTCCGGGAGCTGGAACTGCGCAAGCAAGAGCTTTCCGACCCGGCGCAGGTGGAAGCGGAAGCGCGGGCCCGGCTGGGCTACGTCCGGCCGGGCGAGACGCCCTACATCGTGGAGGTCCCGGCCCCGGCCGCGCCGCCGCCTCCCACCGCATCCGCCGACGATGGCGTGCCGTGGTACGAAAACCTCTGGAATTCGGTGATGGGAAAGGGATCTTGACGGTGAACTCGGGCGTGCCGGTGATCGGCGATGCGGATCGGGAGTGCATCCGGCGGCAGCTCGGTCGGCCGCCGCGCGGGCTGCACGCGATCGCGGCGCGCGACGCGACCGGTGATCCCACCGTGGTGCAGACCAAACCTCGGCTGGAAGACGGCACGCCGTTTCCGACGCTGTACTACCTGACCGCGCCGCAGCTGGTGGCGCACGCGTCCACCTTCGAAGCCGAGGGCCTGATGCGGGAAATGACCGATCGGCTCGCCGAGGACCCGGACCTTGCGAAGCGCTACCGCCGGGCGCACGAGTCCTACCTCGCGGAGCGTGACGCGCTCGAATCGCTGGGCACCCGGGTCAGCGCCGGCGGCATGCCGGACCGGGTCAAGTGCCTGCACGTGCACATCGCCCACGCCCTGGCCAAGGGGCCGGGCGTCAATCCGTTCGGCGACGAGGCGATCGACCTGATCGCCGAACGCTGGCCCGAACACCGCTACCTACTTGGCGGCGATTTCAACGGCTTCCGTTGAAATCGCCCAGCAGGATCGTCGGTGCGATCCGGTCGAGGAGGGCGCGGGCGCCCGGGATCGAAGTCGCACCAAAGGTGCGGCCGGGAGCGACGAGCCGCGTAGCGGTGAACGCCTCGGCTACCGGCGCGGGCGCGTAGCGCAGCAGCAGCGACGCCTGGAGCGTCAGCGCCAGGAGTTCCGCGAGGCCTCGCGCCCGTTCGGGCGCAGGCGCGGCGAGCTCGCCGCGGAGCCGCCGCAGCGCGGCATCGTAGTCGGCATTGCCGCCGGAGGCGGCGTCGAGCTCCACGAAAACAGCGTCCAGAGTGGACGGTTGCTTGTCGAGTGCGCGCAGCAGATCCAGCGCGGTGACGTTGCCCGATCCTTCCCAAATAGAGCTCAGCGGCGCTTCTCGGTACAGCCGGGGCATCCCCGATTCTTCGACATAGCCGTTGCCGCCCAGGCATTCCAGCGCTTCCGCGACCACCGCCGGGCCGCGCTTGCAGACGTAGTACTTCGCCGCCGGCAGCGCCAAGCGCAGCAGGTCGTCCTCGCCGTGTTCGACCGCCGCCGCCAGTCGCATCGCCAGCGTCGTCGCGGCTTCCGACTCCAGTGCCAGGTCCGCCACGACGTTGCGCATCAACGGCAGGTCCGCTAGGCGCCGGCCGAACGCGCTGCGGTGCTGCACGTGGTGGGCCGCCTCCGACAGCGCGATCCGGATGTTCGCAGCCGCGCCGAGTACACAGTCGAGCCTGGTCATCGACACCATCTCGATAATGCAGCGAACCCCGCGTCCCGCTTCGCCGATCAGCTGGCCGATCGCCCCGGCGTACTCGATCTCGGCCGACGCGTTGGACTTGTTGCCCAGCTTGTCCTTCAACCGCTGCAGCCGGATCTCGTTGCGGCTGCCATCCGGCAACACCCGCGGCACCAGGAAGCAGCTCAGCCCGCCGGGTGCCTGCGCCAAGGTCAGGAACAGGTCGTTCATCGGTGCCGATGTGAACCATTTGTGCCCGACGATCCGGTAGCTGCCGTCGGCAAGCGGTTCGGCGGTCGTGGTGTTGGCCCGCACGTCCGAGCCACCCTGCTTCTCCGTCATCGACATGCCGGCCAGCAGCGCCGTCTTCTCCATCGGCGGGCGCAGCCCGAACTCGTAGGCGGACGCGGTGAGCTTCGGCTCGTACTGATCCGCCAACGTCGGCGCGTACCGCAGCGCGGGCACGGCGGAGTACGTCATGGAGATCGGGCAACCGTGCCCGGCCTCGACCTGCGACCACAGGTAGAAACCGGCCGCGCGCCGCAGGTGCGCGCCCGGTCCCTGCGTCCACGGCGCGGCGTGCAGGCCGTGATCGATCGCGCGCGACATCAGCCAGTGCCAGGACGGGTGGAAGTCGACCTCGTCGATCCGGCTGCCGTAGCGGTCGTGGGTGCGCAGTTCGGGCGGGTGTTCGTTGGCGAGCCGACCGTGCTCGCGCGCTGCGGCCGAGCCCGCCTCCCGTGCGAGCGCGGTGAGATCACCGACGGCGTAGAGGGTGAGCGCGGCGCCGAGGGCCGGATCGCAGGCCAGTGGGTCGAAGCCGGCCAGTGGCGGTGGCTGGTTCGCCACCCGGTGGGTGCTGAATGCGGGCGGCTCGTCGATGAGCGTCATGTTCGGAGGGTAGGCACAAACACCGCGCGAAAAGCCCGGAGTCGATGCGATTGCGCGCCCGTCGGGAGCAACCGGGCGGGCGGTTGAGGCGTTCACCAGTCGGACGGGTGATGTGTCGGTTCGCTATCCGGCGTTCTTCTAACCGGTGGTGTATCCAGGGATCCGTCTCGGTTTGTCCGGTGATGTTCGGTCTGGGGATGTGGCTAGTGACGGCTCGCAAGAAGCGCCACGGCAAGCACGAGTGGAAGACGGCTCCGCGGCTCTGCGGGGCGGCACGACGAAAGGCGCGCAAGTGGGTTGCGGTGACTGCGCTGACCCCGGTGTTGCTGCTACCGGCCACGCTGATGGGCGCGCCCAGCTTGTTTCTGGCCGCCCCGCAAACACCGGCCGGCGAGCGGGATCCGCGCGACCTCGGTGCCGGCGGGCGTCTTCCGCAGGCTCCGTGGCTCAGCACTGAGGTGCTGGAACGGGCGGCCGACCCGCAGCAACTCGCCACCGGAGCGGGTCCGCAGGTGGACCTGCCGGTCGGGTCGCTGGGCATTCCGCAACCGGTGCTGGCCGCCTACGTCCAGGCCGCGAACCAGGTGGCTCGTTCCGACCGGGGCTGCGGGTTGCACTGGTCGGTGCTGGCCTCCATCGGCCGGATCGAGTCCGGCCACGCCCGCTCCGGCAGCATTGACGTGCTCGGCACGACGGTGCGGGCCGTCCTCGGCCCGCGGCTTTCCGGTGGCGCGGACATCGCGGCCATCCCGGACACCGACGGGGGCCGCTACGACGGTGACCCGGTGTGGGACCGGGCGGTCGGGCCGATGCAGTTCATCCCGTCGACCTGGCGCAAGTACGCCGTCGATGGCAACGACGACGGGGTCGCCAGCCCGCACAACATCCACGACGCCAGTCTCGCGGCGGCGCATTACCTCTGCGGCGGGGGCGGCGACCTGACCAACTCGCGGGATCTCGCGGCGGCGGTGTTCCGCTACAACCATTCCGACAGTTACGTGCGGACGGTGCTGATCTGGGCGGCCGCGTATGCGAAGGGCGTGACGCCGACGCCGTCGGAGCTCGCTCCGGAGGTCGACGACGTGCTCAAGGGCGAGCGACTGCTGGACGGTCCGGCGGTGCTGGCCTTGGCACCGCCACCTCCCGCACCGGCACCCGGCCCGGCACCAGCTCCGCCGGCCTCGCCCGTGCCCGCCGAACCACCGCCCCTGGCGCCGACATCGAGCCCAGTGGTGCCACCACCGGCGATCAGCGTCGAGCCGCCGGAGATCCCGGCGCCGTCGCCGCCGAACCTCACCCCGCCCGAAACGACCACCCCGCCTGGCGCGATCTCCCAGCCCGGCACTCTGCCGGGCTGGTCCCAGCCCGACTCGCCGCCGGGTTCGAACCAGCCGGGCACGCCACCTGGTTCGACACAGCCCGGTCCGCCACCAGGTTCTACAGATCCCGGCACTCCGCCGGGGTCGAACCAGCCGGGCAGTCCGCACGGGTCGTCACAGCCGGGCACTCCGCCGGGATCGACGCAGCCCGGCACTCCGCCGGGTGCGACGCCGCCCGCGACGACTCAACCGGGGACTCCGCCCGAGACCTCGGCGCCGCCGGCGTCCGCGCCCGGCAGCACCGCGCCGCCATCGGAATCGGCGAACCCGCCGAGCCCGACGCCGAGCGCGCCGTCGAAGACCTGCGATCCGGCGGTGCTCGGCGCCGGTCAGTTCGCCGCCTCGGAGCAGTCGTCGGGCACGAATCTCCAACCGGGGGCGAGTGATCCGCACCGTGCCGTGCCCGGCCAGACCGTATATGTCCAGTCCGAAACCGCGGTGCTGCTGGAACCCTGCGTCGTTCCGGACGGATTCACCGCACCGCCCCGGTGATGCTCCGCCGATAGCCAACCTTGAGTCTTTCGGGCAGTCATGTCTGCCCGAAAGGCTCGCTGCCGCGTTCGGCGCCGCGCCTTGGGGACGTGGCTTCCGGCGGGCCGATGGCGGCTAGCGGCGAGCGGTAGCGTGAAACAGTGGGCACGCGCTGGGCGTCGCCCGTCGAGCGAGGAGGACGCAGATGCCACGGGTTGCGGCGATCGACTGCGGGACGAACTCGATCCGCCTGTTGGTGGCCGATGTGATGGTGCATGACGACGGTCGGCACGACCTGCGCGACGTCCACCGGGAGATGCGGATCGTCCGGCTCGGCCAGGGCGTGGATGCCACCGGACGGCTCGCCGACGAAGCACTGGAGCGCACCCGCGCGGCATTGGTCGACTATGCCGCGATCGCCGCTCGCAAGGGCGTCGAGCGGATCCGCATGGTGGCCACCTCGGCCACCCGCGACGCGTCCAATCGCGAGGATTTCTTTGCGATGGTGCGGGAAACCCTCGGGGTCGAGGCCGAAGTGATCACCGGTGACGAGGAGGCCCGGCTGTCGTTCACCGGTGCGGTCGGCGACCTCGACCCGGCGGACGGGCCGTTCGTCGTCACCGACATCGGCGGCGGCTCCACCGAATTGGTCGTGGGCACCTGGGACGGCGCGAAAGCCGACATCGCCGCGGCGTATTCCGCTGACGTCGGCTGCGTGCGGTTGACCGAACGCTGCCTGCGCAGTGACCCGCCCACCGACGAGGAGGTCCGGGAGGCCGAGAAGGTGTCCCGGCAGATTCTCGACGAGGCGTTCGCCGCGGTGGACTGCTCGGGCGCGCGCACTTGGGTCGGGGTGGCAGGCACGGTGACCACGTTGTCCGCCATCGCGCAGGGATTACCTGAATACGATCCCGCGTCAATTCACCTTTCCCATATTTCCCAGACTCGCATCGAACAAATCACCGAAAGCTTGCTTCGGATGGCGCATGACGAACGTGCCGCGATCGGTGCCTTGCATCCGGGCCGAGTGGATGTGATCGGGGGAGGCGCGCTGGTCGTGAAGGTGCTCGCGGACGAATTGGCGGAACGTGCCGGCATTTCCGCGATGACCGTCAGCGAGCACGACATCCTGGATGGGATAGCCTTGTCTATCAGCTAGTTCTCGGTATGTGGATGGTCTATTCCACCTTTTGGGTGACGCTTCAACTGGATCGAGTCAGAAAGTGACGGCTTTGTGACAGGGCATTGCCGTGAGCTGGTTCTCACTTATGTTTACGCTCATCTGACGCGGCGGTGAATGTTCCGCCGCGCGTGATGACCCAGGTAAGCAAAATCTGGGGCGCGCGTGGAATCGGGAGGACCTACATGCGAAAGGGACGTTTGGCCGCTATGGTCGCGGCCCCGCTCGCGGTGGCGCTGATCGCCACCGGCTGCGGCGGGGGCGGCAGCGGCTCGGGAGAGGACGGCTACATCACCCTGAATTGGGCTGAGCCGGAGAATCCTCTGGTCCCAGGCAACACCACCGAGGAAAACGGCGGCTTCATCATCGACGCCCTGTTCACCGGCCTGGTGCAGTACCGGGCAAGCGACCTCAAGGTGGAGAACGCGGTCGCGGAGTCGATCGAGAGCACCGACCACCAGAACTACACGATCAAGTTGAAGCCGGGCTGGACGTTCCACGACGGGACCCCGGTCCAGGCCCACAACTTCGTGGACGCCTGGAACTACTCCGCCTACGGTCCGAACGGCTTCCAGGGTGCGAGCTTCTACGAGCAGATCGACGGCTACGACCAGATGCAGTCGAAGGACCCGGACGGCGACGGCCCGGCGCACGCCCCTAAGCCGGCCGCGGACAAGTTGTCCGGCCTGCACGTGATCGACGACAACACCTTCACGGTCCGGCTGAAGTCGCCGTTCACGATCTTCCCGGTCCTGCTGGGGTACTCCGCCTACATGCCGCTGCCCGACTCGTTCTTCAAGGACCCGAAGGGCTTTGAAACGCATCCGATCGGCAACGGGCCGTTCAAGTACGAGTCCCGCACCCCGAACACCGAGCTCAAGGTGGCCGCCTACGACCGGTACGCGGGTGCCAACAAGCCGCAGATCAAGGGCGCCACGTTCAAGGTCTACGACCAGCTCGACGCCGCGTACCAGGACTTGGTCTCCGGCAACCTGGACTTCCTGGACGCGATCCCGGCCTCGGCGCTGGTCGGCGACAAATGGAAGCAGGACCTCGGCGACCGCGCCAAGCAGAAGCCGGGCCTGCTGACCCAGAACCTGGGCTTCCCGATCTACGACCCGAAGTTCAAGAACCCGTTGGTCCGCAAGGCGATCTCGATGTCGATCGACCGCAAGACCATCACCCAGCAGGTGTTCTCCGGTGGCCGTGACCCGGCGGACGGCTTCGCCACCCCGGCGGTCGACGGGTACCGGCCGGCGCAATGCGGCGAGGCCTGCGAGTTCAACCCGGCGAAGGCCAAACAGCTTCTGCAGGAGGCCGGCGGATTCCCGGGCGTGCTGACCGTGGAGACCAACGCCGACGGCGGGCACAACGAGTGGGTCCAGGCCGTGGCCGCCAACATCAAGCAGAACCTCGGCATCGAGACGCAGTTCGTCCCGACCCCGACGTTCGGCGAGTTCCGGCAGAAGGCCAACGCGTTCAAGTTCTCCGGCCTGTTCCGAACCGGCTGGAAGGCCGATTACCCGAACCTGGAGACCTTCCTGACGCAGCTGTACCGGACGGACGCTTCGTCGAACGACTACAAGTACAGCAACCCGGCGTTCGACGCCGCGCTGGACCGGGCGAACGCGGCCCCGACGGTGGAGGCGGCCACGGCCGCCTACGGGGACGCGGAGAAGCTGCTCGGCGAGGACTTGCCGGTCATCCCGCTGTGGGTGCAACCGGTGCAGTACGGCTTCTCCGAGCGGATCGCCCAAGGCGAGGTCAAGGCTTACCGTGAACTCGACCTGACCACGGTGCGCCTGAACCAGTGAAACCGCGCCGGTGCCCGGCCCGCCGCGACCCGGCAGGCCGGGTAGCGCGCTGGCTGTGATGAGGAGGCCCGAATGGGTCGCTACGTGTTGCGGCGGCTGCTGCAACTGGTCCCGGTGTTCATCGGGACCACGCTGATCATTTACCTGCTGGTTTGGGCGATTCCGGGCGACCCGTTCGCCGGCAAGTGCGGTGACCGGGGCTGCCCGCCCGCCTACATCGCTGAAATGCATGAGAAGTACAACCTGAACGACCCTTTGATCGTCCAGTACTTCAAGTACCTCGGAAAGCTGCTTACGGGTGATTTCGGCGAAACCTACGCCGGGGTGCAGGTCGGGACGCTGATCCAGCAGGCGTACCCGATCACGATCAAGCTGGCGCTGGTCGCGTTGATCATCGAGGGGGTCATCGGCCTGCTGGCCGGCATCCTGACCGGGCTGCGCGGCCGCGGGTTCCTGGACAACCTGGTGCTCGTGTCGACGCTGTTCCTGATCTCGCTGCCGGTGTTCGTCACCGGTTTCGTGCTGCAGATCGTGCTGGGCAGCGAACTCGGCATCATCAGACCCACGGTGAGTTCGAACCCGTCGATCGGGGAATTGATCGTGCCCGGCTTCGTGCTCGGCTCGTTGTCGATGGCCTACGTCGCCCGGTTGACCAGGACCAGCATGATGGAGAACCGCCGCGCCGACTACGTGCGAACCGCGGTGGCCAAGGGCCTCGGATCCCGGCGCGTCGTCGGCGTGCACCTGCTGCGCAACTCGGTGATCCCGGTTATCACGTTCTTGGGCACCGACCTCGGCACCCTGATGGGCGGCGCGATCGTCACCGAGGGCGTGTTCAACATCCGCGGCATCGGGGGGCTGATCTACAAGGCGATCCTGACCAAGGAAGGCACCACGGTGACCGGCATCGTCACCCTGCTGGTGCTGGTCTACCTGCTGATGAACCTGCTCGTGGACATTCTCTACGCGGTTCTCGACCCGAGGATCCGATATGACTGACCAAAGCGCTTCCAGCCTGGTCTCCGGCCCGTCCCCGACGGGGCCGGAGGCGCCGATGCCGGAGACCCCCGGCTCGACCGGAACCAAGCCGGACAAGCCCCGCGGCCTGTGGGGCGACGCATGGCGGGACCTGCGCAAACGTCCGCTGTTCATCATTGCCTCGGTGCTCATCGTGGTGCTGCTGTTCATCGCGGCGTTCCCCGGCCTGTTCACCTCGGTGGACCCGTCCTGGGTGGACCTGTCGAAGTCCCGGCAGAAGCCCTCCGCCGCGGCGTGGTTCGGCTACGACAACCTCGGTCGGGACATCTTCGCCAGGGCGATCTACGGGACCCGGACCTCGATCTCCGTCGGCCTGCTGGCGACGTTGTTGACGGTGCTGCTCGGCGGCACGATCGGCATCATGGCCGGCTACTTCGGCGGCTGGTTGGACAACGTGGTGTCCCGGTTCTCCGAGATCTTCCTGGGGCTGCCGTTCGTGCTCGGTGCGATCGTCATCCTGACGACCTTCAACGCCGCGGTGGTCACGCCCAGCGCGCCGCGGATCATCGCCCAGGTGGTGCTTTCCATCGCGGTGCTGTCCTGGCCGATCGCGATGCGCATCATGCGATCCGCGGCGATTTCGGCCAGGCAGCAGGACTACGTGAAGGCGGCTCGGGCGCTCGGGGCCGGCGCGCCGCGGATCATCCTGCGGCACATGCTGCCGAACTGCCTGGCACCGGTGCTGGTGTATTCCACGATCGCGTTGGGCGGGTTCATCGGTGCCGAGGCGACGTTGTCGTTCCTGGGCATCGGCCTGCGCGACCCGGTGGTGTCGTGGGGCGTGATGATCGCCGAGTCGCGCTACTACATCCAGGCCGCGCCGCATCTGCTGCTGTTCCCGGCGGCGTTCCTGGTGGTCACGGTGCTGGCGTTCGTGATGCTCGGCGACGCCGTGCGCGACGCGCTCGACCCGAAGCACAGGTAGGGAGAAACCGCTTTGTCTACTGTGGACAAAAAGGCCCCGGCGGAGCGGCTGCTGGAGGTCGAGGACCTGCACGTGGAGTTCCGCACCCGGGACGGCGTGGCCAAGGTCCTCAACGGCGTCAGCTATCACGTCGACGCCGGTGAAACCCTCGCCGTGCTGGGCGAGTCCGGCTCCGGCAAGAGCGTCACCGCGCAGACCATCATGGGCATCCTGGACATCCCGCCGGGCGTGATCACCGGCGGGGCGATCCGGTACCGCGGCGAAGACATGCTCAGCGCGTCCGACGATCGGCGCCGCGAACTGCGTGGCGAATCGATGGCGATGATCTTCCAGGACGCGCTGTCGGCGCTGAACCCGGTCTACACCGTCGGGTTTCAGATCGCCGAGCAACTGCGCACCCGCCGCGGCATGTCCCGGAAGGACGCCACCGCCAAGGCCGTCGAACTGCTGGACCAGGTGCAGATCCCGAACGCCAAGCAGCGCGCGAAGGAATTCCCGCACCAGTTCTCCGGCGGCATGCGGCAGCGCGCGATGATCGCGATGTCGCTGGCGCTGGACCCGGACCTGCTCATCGCCGACGAGCCGACCACCGCCCTGGACGTCACGGTGCAGGCCCAGATCATGGACTTGCTCGATCAGCTGCGCCGAGACCGCGGCATGGGGCTCATCCTGATCACCCACGACCTGGGCGTGGTCGCCGAGGTCGCGGACCGGATCGTGGTGATGTACGCGGGGCGGATCGTGGAGGCCGCGGACGCGTATTCGCTGTACCGGCAGCCGGGTCACCCGTACACCGAGGGCCTGATGCGGTCGATCCCGCGACTGGACCTCAAGGGGCAGGAGTTGGAGACGATCAAGGGGCTGCCGCCGAGCCTGCTGGCGGTGCCTGCGGGTTGCCCGTTCCACCCGCGCTGCCCGCGAGCCGAGCAACGGTGCCGCCAGGAGGTTCCGGGTTACCACCAACTGGGTCTGGGGCGGGCCAGCGCCTGCCACTTCGCGGAGGAGTTGATGAGCCGTGGCTGACGCGATCCTCCAGGTGCGGGACCTGGTCAAGCACTTCCCGGTCACCCAGGGCGTGGTGTTCCGGCGCACGATCGGGCAGGTACGGGCCGTCGACGGGGTGTCGTTCGATCTCAACCGGGGCGAAACCCTCGGCGTGGTGGGCGAATCCGGCTGCGGCAAGTCGACCCTGGCGCAGGTGCTGATGCGGCTGGAGAAACCGACCAGCGGCAGTGCCCTGTTCGAAGGCCGGGACATCTTCCAGATGCGCGGCGCCGAGCTCCGCAAGTTGCGCCGCGACCTGCAGATCGTGTTGCAGGACCCGTACACCTCGCTGAATCCGCGGCGCACCGTCGGCGACATCGTCGGGGAGCCGTTCGAGATTCACCCGGAGGTGGCGCCGAAGGGTGAGCGGCGGCGCAAGGTGCAGGAGCTGCTGGAGGTGGTGGGGCTCAACCCGGAGCACATCCAGCGCTATCCGCACCAGTTCTCCGGCGGTCAGCGGCAGCGCATCGGCATCGCGCGGGCGCTGGCGCTGCGGCCGAAGGTGATCATCTGCGACGAGCCGGTGTCCGCGCTGGACGTCTCCATCCAGGCGCAGGTGATGAACCTGCTCGGTGAATTGCAGCAGGAGTTCGGACTGTCGTACGTGTTCATCGCGCACGACCTCGGGGTGGTCCGCCACCTGTCGGACCGGGTGGCGGTGATGTACCTGGGCAAGGTCGTGGAGATCGGCTCGGACGAGCAGATCTACGAGCACCCTCAACACCCGTACACCCAGGCGCTGCTGTCGTCGGTGCCGGTGCCGGACCCGGCGATGCGGGGCCGGCGCGAGGTGATTCGCCTGACCGGCGACGTCCCGAGCCCGGCGAACCCACCGTCGGGCTGCCGCTTCCGCACCCGCTGCTGGAAGGCGCAGGACATCTGCGCCGAGCGGGTTCCGGAGCTGAAGGTCCGCCTCGGCACCCATCCGGCTGCGTGCCACTTCGCCGAAGAACGACCCCGCGTCGTGTCCGCCACGTGAGTTCCACCAGGTGCGGGGCGCCCTTGACCAACCCGGTCAAGGGCGCCCCGCGCGCGTCGATCCGACCTGCTGAACCTCAGGCGGAGCGTTCTCGGGTGCCGATCCGGGGGAACGGCCGGATCGAGAACACCACCTCCACCGGGACCTCGAAGTGCTCGGCGATGCGCAGCGCCAGATGCAGACTCGGGCTGTACTCGCCCCGCTCCAGGTACCCGACCGTCTGGTAGTGCACGCCGAGCGACTCGGAGAGCTCCCGGCGGGAGATCCCGCGTTCGGCCCGCAGCATCGCGATGCGGTTGTAGATCGTCTCGCTCATGTCTCCTCCGCCGGCATCACCGCACGCGCTGCATGGCCTTCTCGCGCCGCGCGGCCACGCTCGATCCGGACTCGCGCCGGGCCATCCGGCGCAGCACCATCGGAGCCACCACGAACCCGATCACGGCCCACAGGCCGAGCACCCCGACGGTCTCCAGGTGCCGCCAGGACTCGCCGATCTCGGCGGCGGCCAGTCCGTCCGGCAGCAGCGCCGAGCGCATACCGAGCCCCAGCCAGTACATCGGGAACGCCTGCGCGATCCACTGCAACCATTCCGGATACCCGGTGATGGGGTAGAAGATCCCGGATATCGCGATCAGCCCCATCATCGGCAGCATGATCAGACCCATGCTCCGCGGGTTGGCGAACAGCGAACCGATGATCGCCCCGATCGGCATCGTCGCGACGAGCCCCAACACCAGCACCCAGGCCAGGGTCAGCCATGCCCCGACACCGGTGGACAGGCCGTCGAACATCAGCAGGCCGGGCACCAGGATGACCGCGAGGCTGAGCAGCGACATGCCGCCGACCAGCGTGATCTTGCCGATCAGGTAGCCGAGCATGCCGTCCGGGGTGGCCTTGGCGCGCAGCAGGGTGCCGTCCTCGCGCTCGACCGTCAGCTGCTGGGCGACCGTGATCAGCCCGGAGAATCCGATGTTCATGCCGAGGACGCCCGGCAGCGTCATCGCGCCCAGCGAGAAACCGCCCACAGTGGACCCGCGCTGGAAGGACATCACCACCAGCAGGATCACGGTGGGGAACAGGTAGCCCCACAGGTCCTGCGCGGTGGTCAGGGTTTGGCGGAACTCGATCCAACCCCGGTGCAGGCCCGTGCGCACCGCGTTCGCCTTCATCGGGTGGCCTCCTCGGCGCCGAAGGTCAGTGCGGCGGCGTCGCCGTGCCCGGATTCGTGGGCGCGCACCATCGCCATGTAGGTGTCTTCCAGGGTGGCCCGGCGTACCTCAAGGTCGCTGATCGCGTCGCCGTGCTGCGCGAACAGGTCCCGCACGAACCGGGTCGCGTCGGCGGCCGAGTGCACGAAGCGCTGGCCGTCGCGGGTCCATTTCACCTCCGACTCGGCGGCCACCTGCCGGGATAGCTGGTCGGCCGAGCCGTCGGCGACGATCCGGCCGCCGGCCAGGATCAGGATGCGGTCGGCCAGCTTCTCGGCCTCGTCCAGGTCGTGCGTGGTGAGCAGGATGCCGGTGTTGTCATCGTCGGCGAGCCGATGCACCAGGTCGTGGAACTCGCGCCGGGCCTGCGGGTCGAAGCCGACGGTGGGTTCGTCCAGGAACAGCAGTTCCGGGCGGCCGACGATGCCGATGGCGACGTCGAGCCGGCGCCGCTGGCCGCCGGAGAGCTGCCCGGACCGCTTGTCCGCGTGCTCGGTCAGGCCGACCGCCGCGATCAGTTTGTCGATGTCCCAGGGCCTGGGGGCGCCCTCGGTGGAGTACGGCGCGTAATAGCTGCCCAGGTGCGCCAGGAGTTCCCGCACCCGCCACTTGCTGTGGTCGCGCCAGGATTGCAGCACGACGCCGAGCCGGGCCCGCCAGTGCTCGTCGCCGTGGGCCGGATCGGTGCCGAGGACCTCCACGTGGCCACCGGAGCGCATCCGGAAGCCCTCCAGGATCTCGATCGTCGTGGTCTTGCCCGCCCCGTTCGGCCCGAGCAGCGCCACCACCTCGCCGCGGCGCGCGGTGAAGCTGACGCCCTTGAGGACGTCGGTCGTGCCGTATCGCATCCGCAAATCGCGGACGTCGAGCACGGCATCCGCGGCGGGTAAGTGCACCGGTGGCGGTGGTGCCTCCGATTGGTCAGCGACTGTCATGACCCCAGTGCCTTCCGTAGTAGAAGTAGATCCCCATGTAGCACACATGCTACATGGGGCGCGATCTCTACGTCTAGCGCGCTCGAGGTCGGCGGACCGGCGGGGGCCGTCTGCTCACTCGGGGAGACCATCCACTATGGACGGCCTTCGGTCACGAATTCCGCCAGGTCCGCGGATTGCTGGAGCCGGGATTCCTCGTGCACGTACATCATGTGACCCGCCGGGTAGTAGCGGACGTCGATGTTCTCCCGCAGCCGCTCGGGAATCGGCAGCTGGGCGAGCACGTGCTCGGCCGCGAAGTACGGGGTCGCGCCGTCGGTGTAGCCGCAGCCGACGTGGATCCGCAGGTGCGGATTCGCCTGGATCGCCGCGCCGAGCTTGTCGACGACGGACACGCTCGCGCCCTCGAACTCCTTGTAAGACCAGGGGTATACCCGGCTGGACAGCGTCTCGTACGGCAGGTCGCTGGCGTAATCGAGCTCTTCCCGCACGTAGTGGTTGATCGCCGCGGCGTAGGAGCCACGGATGCCGGAGATGCTGGGGTCGTCGGTGAAACGCTCCCCGGCGGCGTCCGGCTCCCAGCCGGTGAACCGGCCGTCCATCCGGCCGACCGTCTGCCGCCGGTCGCGCAGCAGCTCGGTGAAGAACCGTACGTGCTCGATGCGCATGTTGACGCGGTCGACGTAGTCCTCGGACAGCCCGGACAGCTCGGCGACCCGCCGAACGATGTCCTCGCGTTCGGCAGGGCTCAGCCGTGCACCGCGCGCCAGTGCCCACGGGTAGTCCTCGGCGGCGAACTTCTCGGCCTCGTCCAAGACCTCCCGCAGCGGCCGGTCGCCGTGCTTGCCGTGGTAGTGCGCGATCGCCGCGTACGTCGGCAGGTAGAGGGAGTACGGCAGGTCGTTGCCCCCGGTGAACCGGATCGTCCCCATGTCCAGCACGGACGAGATCAGCAGCAGGCCGTTCGGATACAGCCCGTACCGCGACTGGAGGTGCTCGGCGAGCGCCGCGGCGCGCAGCGTGCCGTAGGACTCGCCGGCCAGGTACTTCGGCGACATCCAGCGGCCGTTGCGGGTGGTCCACAGCCGGATCACCTCGGCGATCGACTCGATGTCCCGCTGGTAGCCGTGGAAATCGCCCGGCGTGCCGCCCTCGACCGCCCGCGAGTATCCGGTGGACACCGGGTCGATGAACACCAGATCGCTTTGCCGCAGCAGGGTTTCCGGGTTGTCTGCCAGCCCATACGGCGGGGGCGCCAGGTCGCCGGCGTCGCCGGAGAGCACCCGGCGGGGGCCGAGCAGTCCCAGGTGCAGCCACACGCTGGAAGATCCAGGACCGCCGTTGAACGCGAACGTCACCGGCCGGGTGCCGGGCTCGGCGTCGGCCACATAGGAGGTCAGGAACACCTCCGCCTTGGGCTTGTACCCGTCGAACTTGCCGTCGGTGTGGACCTCTTCGCGCAGCACGATCCGGCCGGTCGTGGCGGTGTAGGCCAGCTCCGCGCCGTCCACGGTGACGGTGTGATGGGTGCTGACCAGATCATCGACCGGCTCGGCCGGGGTGGTGGCGCCCTGGTTGACCTCGTCGGTCTTGTCCTCGCTGCCTGACATGCCGCCCACATTACGTGCCATCGAACGGGTTATCTGTCACTTTTGGGACGTGCCCGACGTGACCTCCCAGCTGATCGCCGATCCGGTCGAGGATCCCGCCACCGCCGCCCCGAGGGCCGAGCGCCTCGCCGACCTCGACGAGCGGGTCACCCGCTGCATCGCCTGCCCGCGCCTGGTCGGGTGGCGGGAAGAGGTCGCGCGGGTCAGGCGCGCGGCGTTCCGGGACCAGCAGTACTGGGGCCGACCGGTGCCCGGCTTCGGCCCACCCGACGCGGCGATCGCGATCGTCGGGCTGGCACCCGCCGCGCACGGCGGGAACCGGACCGGCCGGATGTTCACCGGCGACCGCTCCGGTGACGTGCTGTACCGGGCGCTCTACGACGTGGGCCTGGCATCGCAGCCCGAAGCCCGGCACCTCGGCGACGGTTTGACGTTGCACCGAACCAGAATCACCGCGCCCGTCCGGTGCGCCCCGCCGGCCAACAAACCGACGCCGGCCGAGCGGGACACCTGCCGCCACTGGCTCGCCCGCGAACTCGGCCTGCTGCGCCCGACGCTGCGGGTGATCGTGGTGCTCGGCGCTTTCGGCTGGCAGGCCCTGATGCCGGTCCTGAGGGACACCGCCTGGCAGTTGCCCAGACCCCGCCCGAAGTTCGGCCACAATGCCCACGCGGAACTGCCCGCCGCCGACGGCGGCGCCCCGCTCCACCTCCTCGGCTGCTACCACGTCAGCCAGCAGAACACCTTCACCGGCAAACTCACCCCGGAGATGCTGCGCTCGGTACTGGACCGCGCGAAGGAACTGGCAGGCTTTCGCTGAGGTCCGGCACTGCCAGTCGCATAACGCTTGCCGTTATTAACGTGCTACGTTAAACTGATGCTGCGATCTTTCGCCGACAAGGAGACCGAGCGCGTATGGCACCGTCGCCGTTCACGGGTCCTCGCCCCGAATGTCCAGCGAGCGGCTCTGCGTAAGCTCGCCATCCTCGATGCTGCGGAGACCGTGGAGGACTTGCGCATCCCTCCTGGTAACCGATTGGAGAAGCTGAGTGGAGATCGGGTCGGCCAGTACAGCATCCGGATCAATCAGCAGTGGCGCATCTGTTTCGAGTGGACGCCTGCCGGGCCAGAGAACGTCGAGATCGTGGACTACCACTGAAGGGAGCGAAGATGTCTGACGAGATCGTCATGCCGCCGGTTCACCCTGGGGAGGTCCTGGCTGAGGAATATCTTGAGCCCCTTGGCGTGACCCAGCACCGGCTGGCCGTCGCGATCGGCGTTCCGCCGCGCCGCATTAACGAAATCGTCCACGGCAAACGCGGGATCTCCGCTGACACGGCGCTGCGGCTAGCGCGGTTTTTTGGCACGTCCGAACGGTTTTGGCTCAACCTGCAGTCTCGTTACGACCTGGAACGACAGAAGGGCGCCCTCGCTGACACGCTAGCCCGCATTCAGCCACTGTCGGCCTGACTTCCTTCCGGCGCTGCTTTGGTACGGGCGCTGTTTCGCCCGCTGACCTCAAACACAATCACTCCTGGCGGTATAGCGGCTGTCAGACCACCCGGTTCTCTGGTTTGCGAGGGGCCGGGTCTCTTTGTGCCTGGGCTAATGGGTCCTTGAGGCGATCCTTGTGACCGCGCGGAGAGATCAGGCGAAGGCGGCGGGTGACTTCCGTAAACCCGTTCACGTATAGAACACCTTCACCGGCAAACTCACCCCGGCGATGCTGCGCTCGGTGCTGGAGCGCGCGAAGCAGCTGGCAGGGGATGCCTGAACACACTCCTTTGGGCGATGGAGCTTGCGGCGAGGTTGTTCCGCAAAATAGTCTGATCCGCGTGTCGCGGAACGATGCATTTTCTGGAACGACCGAACATGAGCTGATCGAGGAGTTAGAACAGGCGATCGGTCTGGCGCTTCCTGCGGCGTGGAGCCTGACCGTGGAGCACCAGCCGAAGCATGGCAAGTATCGGCTCGACGCCGTATTTCGGGTCGACGCGCCGGACGGCAGTCATGCGACCGTGGTTGTCGAAGTCAAGGCGTCAGCCGAGCCGCGAGCGGTGCAGGCGTCGTTCCATCAGATGCAGAACATGAGGGTTGCTGCCTCCGGCGATGCGATCCTTTTCGTTGCGCCGTTCATCTCCCCGTTAGCCCGTGAGCGTCTTGGCGAGGCAGGGATTGGGTGGTTCGACGGCACGGGAAACATGAGGTTGGCCTTGGACCGGCCGAGCGTGCTCATCCAACGTTCCGGGGCTGATCGCAACCCGTTCTCGAATCCGGCGGATCGTCGGTTGAAGTCGCTGCGTGGACCCGGAGCTGCTCGGATCGTACGCAGCCTGCTGGAAATAGAGCTGCCCGTAGGAGTGCGCGACTTGGCGATGCGGGCCGAGGTCGGTGCCGCAACCAGTGCCCGAGTGGTGGATCTTCTCGACAGGGAAGGGCTGGTTGAACGCGGTGCCGGAAAGGTGATCTCCGAGGTGAGAAGACGGCCCCTCGTGTACCGGTGGACTGACGATTACGGTCTCACCAGCTCGAACAAGGTTGAACAAGCAGTGGATCCGCGGGGTTTGGCCCATGCGCTTGACGGGCTGAGGTCAAGTGAAGACCAATACGTCGTCACCGGTTCCGCCGCCGCACGTACCTACCTACCTGCTGATGTTCTGTCGGTCGCCCCGTTGACCACTCTGGTTCTTTACGCGAATCAGCCAAGGAAACTGGCGCGGAACATCGGTCTGAGAACAACGAACCGAGGTGCGAATGTCTTGCTGGTGCGGCCATTCGACGACGCGCTCACAAGGGGAAGTCGGGTTGAGGGCGGCATTAGGTATGCGGCCGCGCCACAAGTGGTCGCAGATCTGTTGACCGGCCCGGGCAGGTCAACAGAGGAAGCCGATCAGTTGATGAATCTCATGGCGGAAAAAGACCCGAGGTGGACCGCGTGACCGAGCGAACGATCCCGCACGAGTACGTCGTTGCACGTTCGGTGCTGCTCGACGCTTTGACTGCGCTGCGCGCGCACCTCGATGCGATGGTGCTCGTTGGTGCCCAAGCGGTTTACTTTCATACCGGTGACGCGGACTTGGCGACGGCGCCGACGACAACCGACGCGGATGTCGCGCTTGCACCGAATCGTCTTGCCGGCGAACCGCTGCTCGAAGACGCTTTGCACCGAGCTGGATTCGTCCGCGACACCGACCCTGGAACCTGGCGAGGGCAGGGTGCGGTTGCCGTCGACCTCATGGTTCCGGAGGCGCTCAGTGGTCCAGGGAAGCGGGCGCCCGGCTGCCGGTGCACGGAAGGTGGGCGGCCCGGAGAGCGCGGGGACTTGAACCAGCCCTCATCGACAACGAATCACACGAGATTCAATCGTTCGAGCCCGACGACGATCGCCACACGCATCTGCGTGTCGCCGGCCCGGCTGCTCTTCTTGTAGCGAAGATCGTCAAGATCGAGGAACGACGCGCCACCCCGCGACGTCTGAAGCCGAAAGATGGGCTGGACGTACTGCGCCTACTTCGTGTCGTCGACATGGGAGAGGTCGCACAACGTCTTCAACTGCTTGCGGCCGACGAGATGGCAGGAGAAGTGACCCGGTCTGCGCTCGCCGCGCTACGCGAACATGGCACCCAAGGTGATGGCCCGGTAGCTGCGCTCGCGGCCAGCGCCGTGACCGGAACCGAAGACCCTGACATTGCGATCGAGTCGACAGTCTTTCTCGTCGAAGAGCTGCTCCAAGCCTGCGATGAGCGTCGATGATTCGGACTTGGTTCGTGAATCCGTCCATCTCTGCCAGCAGGACACCTGCATCGGCAAACTCACCTCGGCGATGCTGCGGTCGGTGCTGGAGCGGGCGACGGAGCTGGCGGGGATCTGAAACTGGCCGTCCTGGCTCTGGCGTGGATCGTTGCGCGATTTAGCGGCTGCCCCAGGGATTCACGAGCTCGACTCCCGTCTCCTCGAAATCCTTGATGTTGCGGGTAGCCAGCACTGCTCCACGCGCACGGCAAATCGCTGCGATCTGAGCGTCAGCGGCGCTGATGGGGCGGCCGAGCTTGTCGCGTTCGCTGACTACGACGGCGTAATGGGCTGCCGCTGGTGCGTCGAAGGGTTCGACACGCCCGTGGAAGTCATCGTCGATCAGTGCCTGAACCGCCGCTGTCAGCGATGTCTTCCGTTGCCCATCGGGAAGCCGGGATACGCCATACAGCAGTTCGGCGGCAGTGATCGCGGTTGTCGCTACCTCTGTCGCGGGGAGCGAATCAAGCCACGCCAGTACGTCAGCTTCAGGTGTGTGACGGGTGAGTTCCGAAAGGACGTTGGTGTCGAGAACGATCACGATTCAAAGTCCGCTGCACGAGGGGGTTCGTTCCGGGTGGGGAGTTCGATTTCGGGCTCACCGAGGCCCGCGAACCGGGCGTGGATGCGACTGCCCAGGCCGTGAGCGGGAGCAGATGGCGCCACCGAGGCTTGCAGGATCGCCCGGACCTCGGCCTCCATCGAGCGTCCGTGCTGCGCTGCCTGGACCCGGAGTCGTGCATGGGTCTCGTCATCTAAACCGCGGATCGTCAAGGTCGGCATGAGTCGCCTCCGGATGCTGTCGATGACTGCAATGCTAGCACCGGCCGGACCTGCGCACTAGCCAAGGCCGAACGGGGTACTCCGCAAAACCGTTCACGTTAGCCAGCAGAACACCTGTACCGGCAAGCTCATCCGGCGATGCTGCGGTCGGTGCTGGAGCGGGTGAAGGAGCTGACGGGGCTGGAGTAAACCGTAAGCGAGTTAGCCCCTGGGTTGCTACCGGCGGTAGCATGGCGCTATGAGTGCGATGCCTCACGACTTCGCCCCCGACGACCCGCCCGCTCGCCACGCCCGAGAGACGGTCGACCTCGCTGAGCGCGTGGCGGCGCTGCTCAGCGGGTACCACGAGCTGAGCAAGCGTTCGGCTGGTTTCGAGGAATCCCAGGACACAAGCATGGCGAGCAACGTGCGGTCGCTGGGGAGGGCTCGCAAGGTCAGCGTGTCCATGCCCGAGGAACTCACCGCAGCAGTGCAGCGACGCGTAGGAAGAGGCGAGTTCAGTCACTACGTGACAGACGCAGTGGCAAGGCAGCTGGAGTTGGATCTCCTCGCTGAACTATCTGACCTCCTTGAGGCCGAGCATGGCCCGGTGCCCGAGGACGTGCTGGCGGAGGCGAGGGCGGCATGGCCGGACGCTCAATAGCGGCGGGCGGCGCACTTGTCCTTGACAGCGAAGGCTTGTCGAAGCTTGCGAGCGGCGATGCACGCGCACGTGCGTACCTGGAAACCGCGCGTGCTCGCCGTGCCAGAGTCGTGGTCAGCGCCATCACGCTTACTGAGGTGCTCCGTGGCGGTCGGCGCGATGCCTCCGTGCATCGCGTGCTGTCGCGGATTTCGGTTCTGCCGGTAACTTCGGACGTTGCACGAGCTGCGGGCGAGCTGCTCGGCGCCACCGGATTGTCCGGGCATCGCTGTGCCATCGATGCTGTGGTGGCGGCTACCGCGCTTGGCCTCGTCCGTCCGGTGGTGCTCCTTACCAGCGATCCTGATGATCTGAACCGGCTCGTCGAGGAAGTCGATCGGCCCAAGGATCAGCGGGTGGTCGTCGTCCACGGGTGAGAAGGCGCGCCGGCCATCCGTCGACGAAACAACTGGCGGATCTCCGTAAACCCGTTCACAGGGCCAGCGGGACACCTGCATCGGCAAGCTCACACCGGCGATGCTGCGGTCGGTGCTGAAGCAGGCGAAGGTGCGGGCGAGAATCGGATGATCTCGGTGCCGTTCGTTGTCTTGGATGCGGCGGAGACCATGGAGGACCTGCGGGTTCCCCCTGGTAACCGGTTGGAGAAGCCGAATGGTGATCGAGCCGGCCAGTACAGCATTCGGATCAACCAGCAGTGGCGCATCTGCTTCCAGTGGACGACCGCTGGTCCGGAGAACGTCGAGATCGTGGACTATCACTGAAGGAAACGAGGATGTCTGACGAGTTCGTCATGCCTCCGGTTCATCCCGGAGAGGTCCTGGCCGAGGAGTACCTGGAGCCGCTCGGCGTCACTCAGCACCGGCTGGCAGTCGCGATCGGCGTTCCGCCACGCCGCATCAACGAGATCGTGCACGGCAAGCGTGGGATCTCGGCTGACACCGCGCTGCGGCTCGCACGCTTCTTCGGTACATCGGAGAGGTTTTGGCTGAATCTTCAGTCCCGCTACGACCTGGAGCGGGAGAAAGACGTCCTCGCTGACACGTTGGACCGGATCCAGCCGTTGTCGGCCTGAGTTTCTGGTCGAAGAGCTCCTCGAGGCCAGCGACGAGCGTCGATGATGCGGACTTTGCCGTGAATCCGTTCACCTCTGCAGAACACCTGCACCGGCAACCTCAACCGGCGATGCTGCGTGACGTGCTGAAGCTGGCGGGGTTCAGTGATCTCTAGTTCTGAGGCGCTGTCGGCGTCTGGTGGCAGGGTGTCCGGCATGACCGGATCTGATCAGAAGGCGGACCTCCATCGTTACCTCCAGGCCGCCCGTGAGGCCCTGTTGTGGAAGCTCGACGGGCTCGGTGAGCGCGACGTCCGCCGTCCGCTGACACCGACGGGAACCAACCTGTTGGGGCTGGTCAAACACGTCGCCAGCGTGGAGCTCGGGTATTTCGGTGAAACGTTCGGGCGCCCGTCCTCCGAACAGCTCCCCTGGCTTGCCGAGGACGCCGAACCCAACGCGGACATGTGGGCGACCGCGGATGAATCCCGCGACCAGATCGTCGGGCTGTACCGCAGCGTATGGGCGCATTCGGACGCGACGATCAACGAGCTTGCGTTGGACGCGGTTGGGCGAGTTCCGTGGTGGCCGAGCGACCGGGGTGAGGTGACGCTGCACCGGGTATTGGTGCACATGATCGCCGAGACTGAGCGGCACGGCGGTCATGCCGACATCGTCCGGGAACTCATCGACGGGGCCGTCGGGCTTCGAGACGGCAACGAAAACATGGCGCCGGGCGACGAGGCGTGGTGGGAGGACTACCGAAACCGGCTGGAGCGGGTGGCGCAGCAAGCAGCCCAGCGCTGAGACCCGACCCCTGCCCTCAAGATCGCCCGGGCTTCGGCCTCGCGAAGCCGGGCGGGTACCTCCTGGTCGAGACCGCGAATTGTCAGGGTCGACATGGCCGCCAACCCCGAATGCAGCCGGTGACTGCATAGCCGGCACTCCTGGGGCTGCGCCAACAAAATGCCTAGCCACAACGCGCTCCGTGCCCATGACGTCAGTCACCAGCACACCGTGACCGGAAAAACTCACCCCCCAGTTGCTGCAGGTCACCGGCTGCGGAGTTCATGTAAGTACGTCGAGTACTTGACGTACTTATCGGCATGGGGCAAGCTGAAGGTGACCAGAGGAGAGGCAATGTCCGCACTGCACTACGGCAGCTACACCGAGGCGCGAGCACATCTGAAAGATTTGCTGGACGCTGCCGAACGCGGGCGTGTCGCCACGGTCCGCCGTGACTCGGCACTGACGGCTGTCGTCGATGTAGAACGCCTGCGTCATTTCCTCGCGTCGCTCGTGATCTCGCGCGCGCAGGTGGTTCCGGAAGCCGGAGGGTGGTCAGTGTTCATCCCCGGGCTCCCGGTGGCGGCCGACGGGGCGACGTTCGACGAAGCCATCGCCGAGATGATCGATGCCTTGCGGGAGTACGCGGACGATTGGCAGGACCGTTTGCTCGATGCGCCGAATCATCGGGAACATTGGGGCTTGGTCCAACTGGTGAGCCTGAGCAATGACGAGCAGTTGCGCGACTGGCTTATCGGGGCAACGCGGTGACGTGGCCGCTGGCAACGCGCAAAGACCACGACACCTTCTGCCGAGTCGAGCAATGGCGCGAGGTGCGCAACGCGCATGGGCGTACCGGTACCCATCACGTCACCTACGAACTCGGTCTGCCGGATGGGCGAATACTCCGAACGCGGATCTCGCACCCGGTGGATCGGACCGACTATGGACCGGGGATGTGGAAGCACATCCTCCGTGATCAGCTCGAGGTGGACGAGAAAGAGTTCTGGGCCTGCGTAGGCGATGGAGTCAAGCCGGATCGCGGCATTCCCGAGCAGCGGCCGGAGGCTTTGCCCGCCGATCTCGTGCACCTGCTGCTTTCCCGTGTTGGCCTTGATGAGGCGGAGGTCGCGGGTATGACGAAGGATGCCGCGATAGCCCGGGTGCAGCGGTACTGGACCGAAGGCTGCTGACCTCGCGGGTCAGTGCGAGCATTCGGCGTCGGGCCGAAGCAGGTGATCCAGAGGTCGTGCAGGTACCACCCCGGCGTGGCCCTGGATGGTTCGTCCCGGGGAGCTTGAGGAGTACCTCAGAGCGGTTCTGGCCTGCATCGCCTCAGGTTGTCGAGGCGGCAACGGCGTCGCCGAGTCGCTCGAAGGCGCCATCCGTCTGGGTTAAGTTCGCATCAAATATGCAGGTCGACGGATTGTAATCAGAAGAATTCGCTTCGGTTTGGTCATCGGGCCGCAAGATTCGGTAGGGTGGCGGAAACCAGCCACCCATGACACCTAGGTGATGTCACTCTGACACCGCCTTCTCGTGCCCCGAGCGGGCGCGTACGCAGCGCGTTTGTCCGTGCACAGCGCGTTGATCGTGATCGATGCCACTCGCGACTGGCGTCACATTAAGGGGGGTGGCTGCAGCGCGTGCACGGTCCGTGGTGCGACCATGCTGGCATGGCTGGTAAATCCGATCCCACGCGGATTCTCATCCTCGGCGGCGGTTACGTCGGCATGTACACGGCACTTCAGCTGCAGAAGAAGCTGGGGCGTCAGGAAGCCTCCGTGACGGTCGTCGATCCTCAGCCGCACATGACCTACCAGCCCTTCCTACCGGAAGCGGCAGCGGGTTCGGTCGAACCCCGCCATGTGGTAGCGCCACTGCGACGAGTGTTGAAGCGGTGCCATGTGGTCACCGCCGCTGTCACCGAGATCAAGCACGACGAAAAGGTCGTGACGGTCGAGAACCCGCAGACCGGTTCCGAGAACCTCGCCTACGACGTGCTCGTCGTGGCGCTCGGCTCGGTCTCGCGACTGCTGCCGATCCCCGGCCTCGCCGAGGAGGGCATCTCCCTGAAGACCGTTGGTGAGGCCACCTACCTGCGCAATCACGTGCTGGGCAAGATGGACGCCGCAGCCAACACCGACGATCCGGAACTGCGCAACCGGCTGCTGACCTTCACCTTCGTCGGCGGCGGCTTCGCGGGCGTCGAAGCGCTGGCCGAGCTGGAGGACATGGCCCGCTACGCGACGCGCTACTACAACAACATCAAGCCCGACGACATGTCCTGGGCGCTGGTCGAGGCCGCCGGCCGGGTGATGCCCGAGGTCAGCGAGAAGATGGGCGTCTACGTCGTCAAGGCCCTCGAAGAGCGCGGCATCAAGGTCTACCTGAACACCTTCCTGAAGTCCGTCGAGGGCGGGCACGCGGTGCTCTCGGACGGCACCGAGTTCGACACCGACACGCTGGTGTGGAACGCGGGTGTGAAGGCCAACCCGGTGCTGAAGAACAGCGACCTGCCGCTGGACGAGCGCGGCCGGGTGCGGGCGTCCGCGCACCTGCAGGTCGAGGGTCTGCCCGGGGTGTGGGCGGCCGGTGACTGCGCCGCGGTCCCGGACCTGTCCAAGACCGAGGAGAACCCCGGCGCCACCTGCGCGCCCTCCGCTCAGCACGCGGTGCGGCAGGCCAACCAGCTGGCCAAGAACCTGCTGGCCTCGCTGCGCGGCAAGCAGACCAAGGAATACCGGCACGCCTACGCCGGTTCGGTGGCCGGCATGGGGCTGTACAAGGGCGTCGCCGACGTCTACGGCTTCAAGGCCAAGGGCTTCATCGCCTGGTTCATGCACCGCTCGTACCACGTGAGCCGGATGCCCACGTTCAACCGCAAGATGCGGATCATCATCGACTGGACGCTGGCGTTCCTGTTCAAGCGCGAAGTGGTGTCGATGGGGCAGATCCAGAACCCGCGGGCCGCCTTCGAGCGGGCCGCCGCGAGCTGACCGAGCGAAGCGCTCAGGCACTCGCCGCAACGAAGCCGCGTGCCGCCCCGGCACGCGGTTTTCTTGTGCCCTTCGCCGTGATCCGTGCGGGCTATATCTCGCACCGCTATCCTTGACAATCTGTAGTGAGAAATCGAAGACTGTCTCGAGGTCTTCACCTGAAAGGATGCGTCATGCGGGGGAAGGGGTGAATTCCTTGACACTGAAAGAGCTCGCTGCACTGCTTCGCAGCGGCGCGGTGGAGGAAGGTCCGCTCGCCGAGTTCGCGGTGGATTACCACGAGGCATCCCGGGTCTTCCGGAAGAAGGACGATTGACGATGGGCGCTGCCGAGGGTCGACCCGCCGACCCCGGGAACTCGTCTGGGGCAGCCGTTGAGCCGTCCCTCCGTCCCACCCCGATGCTGCTGCAGGGCCAGGACTACTTCTTCCGGTCACCGGACACGGCGCTGGACTTCCAGGACCGGATGTTCCGGGCGGACCTGGTCGCCGACGAGCCGGGCGACCCGACGCCCTGCGTGCTGGTGCTCGCCCGCGCCGCCGACATGGAGATGAACGAGCTGTCGCTGGCGTTGGCCGAGCACGACATCCGCATGGTGCGCATCGACGCCGACCGCTGCCTGGACCTCGCCCTCACCATCTACACCGACACGCCGCTGATCGAGTTCCAGCGCTGGTTGCTGAGACCGGTCCTGGTCTGGCGGCGGCACTTCGACATCAGCGCCCTCCCGGTCGATCCGACCACGGTGCACGGCGCCTACGTCCGCGAGCAGTGGCACGCGGTGGCGAACTGGCTGGCCTGCCGTGGCGACTGGGAGCAGGTGAACTCGGTGCGCAGCACCGAGCACCTCGACCGCCTGACGCAGCTGCAAGGCGCCGCAGCGGTCGGCCTGCGGGTGCCCCGGACCGCGGTGACCACCATGCCCGGCCGAAGCCGCCCGGGCGGTGGGCGGTGCATCGTCAAGACGGCCGGACACCACCTGCTCGAACCCGAGCCGGGAGCCCTGCGCGGTCTCTTCCCGCAGCCGCTGGACATCCGGCGCACCGGCGAAGCGCGCGAACCGGCCCCCGTGCTGGTCCAGCAGTACCTGGACGCGGACCAGGAACTGCGCGTGTTCGTGATCGGCGACCGGGCGATCGGCTTCCGGGTGCAGAAGCTGGACCCGGCGCAGCTGTGGGTCGACCCGGAGTCGGTCGTGGTCGAATCCGTCGCCGTGCCGACGGACCTGGCCGAGCGCCTGCTGGCGCTGTGTCGGCAGTGGCGGCTGGACGTCGCGGGCTTCGACTTACTCGGCGTCGGCGACGACTGGGTGTTCCTGGAGGTGAACGTCAACTGCGACTGGCGCTGGTTCGAACACCGCGCCGACAGCACGGAAGTCTCGACGGCGGTGCACGACTGGGTGCGCAACCGCTTCGCCAAGCTCTCGGCAACGACGGGCGGGTGGAGCCGTTGGTGACCATGCGAAAGGCCGAATACCGAGGCATCGTTCGAATGTTCCTTGGAACCGAGCGCAGCGCCGCTGCGTCTTAGAAGTTGCGGCAGGCGCCCGCCGTGGCGCCGGAAGCCGACCGGCCCCCGTAGCCCAACTGGCAGAGGCAGACGACTTAAAATCGTCCAAGTGTCGGTTCGAACCCGACCGGGGGCACCATCATCGCAGGTCAGAGGCTTGCGGGTGTCGTTTCCGGGACTTGCGTCATGTCGGAAGCTAAGCGCTTATCCGGCGGTTTGGTCCCTGCGCGAGGGAGTCAGACGTGCCACGACCGCCCCTCCCCCGATCGGCTCACCTGGCAAGATCGAAACCCTGAAGGAGGCCGACGGCACTTGGCGGGCCTTCACCCGGTTCCGCTCTCGCGGCCGCCCCGGACGAGAGGCTGCGGGGCTGTTGGCGGGCCTGGATGCGTTCGTTCTCGATCATCGCTATTACAGGGGATCGGAATGGCACAAGAGAGGCCACTGTGGACATGAGGAAACTCTTCCGCCGCTGGCCTTCTTCGACTAGTTGTGAATGTATGGCAAGACATGCGGCGACAACGGTCGACTTGGTGTGGTGATGATGCATGACTCGGGTCATTCAGAATCCCGGTGACGCGGATCGGTTGTTGTGACGGTGGCCGTCACCGCGGCGATGCTGTTCGGACACGCGCTTTCGTCGTGGAACTTGCCTGCCGGGTAGGTCTGCTGGGAGCGGGCGGCGGCGTTGATCGGCTGGCGGGCGGCGTCAGCTCACAGCCGATGACGGCTCGGCGTCGACGTGCATGGGGCTCGCCCATGCTAGATGACCGTCGGCCTGGTGGACCTTGACGAAGTAGGGGTTGCGGCCGGGACGCAGCGGAAGCCGGTCGAAGACGACGTGGGCGGTGCACGCCCCGTGCTTTTCTGCGAGTCGCGTGACGGTGACCGCACGGTCGACTCCAGCGTCGAGGGGGAACTCGCGATGCCATTTGATCCCGACCAGATCGATGTCGAGCTCCACGCCGCCGGCGCGGAAGAGGATGCGCTCGGCATCCGTGTCGGTCTCGAACTCCACTCCGTCGCTGTCCCCGTTCGTCGTGCTGTGCCAGGCGAGTTCGCGCTCTCCCACCAGGGTCAGTCCCTGGTCCGGATGGTCGAAAGCCCAGGTGCGCGCCTCGCGGATGCAGGCACCGACGAGCGTGAGCCCCCCGCTCCAGTCTTGGGTCCGACGACGGTTGCGATCGCGCGCACCCCGCCACGCGACCCGCAGGCGCCGGCGGGACATGGGCAGGTCAGGCTCCCACCGCGCGATAACGCCGTGTGCGTCCAGGACCTCGACGGCCTCGACAGGTGCGGTACCCGCGACATCCACCTCGATCACGGGAGCGGCAGGGGACCGCCAGTGGTCGCCCATCCGGTACGGGCCGCTGCGCACATCGAGAAGGATGCGCTCGCCCGTGGTCGCATAGCAGTGCCGCGCGCGCATTGCCCGCAGGATGCCGGAACGAGACAAGTCGTCCGTCTGCACGGCCGCAAGGCCGTTCCGCGTGCCGAATGCGGGCGACGTCGGGAAGCTGCCGCCAGGGCGCCCGGAGTGGTCGTCCGAGGCGCCGATGACGCCGACGATCAGACCTAGCTCAAGCGCCTCCAGCGCGAGCCACTCGAACCATCCGTGCACCGAGACGATTTCCAGCACCGGCGCGTGGCGCGGATCGATCAACGAGAGTTCGACCCGGCGGCCTCCGACATGCGGCACGCACACCGCGTCGGCACCGGAGCGCTCCAGCACGCCGTAGAGGTCCCGCACGGTCGGCGCATCCGTGTCTACGTCGCCGAGGTCGTCGACGAGCGCATGGCTGGAGCGGGCCAAGGGCGCGTTCGTGGTGTCGGCGTAGAGCACGTTGTGATCTCCGCCGACCGGTGTCGTGCCCGACCATTCGAATCCGCCGAACGCCGCGAACTCCCCCTCATCGCTGTATCGGTCGCACGCCCGGAGCGATTCGGCGTAGGCGCCGGAGGTGATCTGGAAATCGTTAGCGGAGTGGGCGACGAAGTCCAGGCGCGCGACATCGCGGGCGTACTCGAAGAACTCCTCGATGGTTCCGGCCCCGACGGTCTCGCCGGTCTGCCCCTGCGTGTCGCCCCAGAGCACGGTCGCCGAGCCCCGGGCTGGCAGCGGATTCGACACCGCTGTGAGTCCGCGCTCGTCCGCGACCTCGAACCACACGGCACGGTCGCCGCGGGCGACCGGCAGCGGCGCGGTCACCACTCCGGCTTCCCGTTCGCCGAACGTCAGCCGGGCGAGGGCATCCTTGCCGCCGGCATCCCGCACCGTCACGACCCCGCGATAGCTCACGGCGACGTTCCCGTACCTGTCCACGGCCCGGACGGATAGGGTCGCCGGGCGTCCGTCCGCCGTGCCGCGCACGGTGGCGATCAGGCGATCGGCAGGGCCCGCAACGACGTGGAAGCCGGTGTCTCCGGCGACCGGATAGAACACGCCGGTGGCGAAGGGGTCGACGAGCAATCGCAGGGCGGCGTCGTGTTCCGCGTAGCTTTGGGCGCGCGTTCCCGGACCGCCGCTGGATCGATCGCCGACGATGATCTCGACGACATCCCCCGGGGCGAGCGAGCCGTCCATCACGTCGATGTGGATGCCCTTGCTCCATGGGCGCACGGATGCACGCTTCGCCCAGCGAGGAACCAGCCGCGCATCGCCGGTCGTGCGCACGCTCGTGTAACCGGCCGCTGCGGGATCGTCGAACTGGGGGATGCCGATGTCCGCCTGCACGACCCAGAGCAGCTTCAGCCCACCGGCGTCGTCGATCCCGTACGGACCCACGGTGTGCTTGATGACCAAAGTGCCGTACCCCCCGGCGACCCACGCCGGCGGGGAGGACGCCGCGACCGAACCCAGACGACCATACGGCCAGAACGTCTCCTCGCCCGTGTGCCGCTCCGGATGTATGGCCACCGGCCGCCCGGCCCGCACGATCTGCTGCGTCATCGGATCCTCCTAGTAAGTACGGGTAGTGGTTGATCCGGAGTTCATTGCGCAGGTCTCCTTCTTGTGAGTGTTCGGGTTCTGGATCAGTTGCTATCGAGGAGGATGCTGTGTCTCATGTCAGGGCGCTTACGCGCGGTGATCGTCGTCGGAACGAGCGGCTGACCCGGTTGCGATCGATCGTGCGCCGCGAGTTCGCGGTGGTCGCGGTCGATCTGGCCTTGGCCAAGCAGGCGGCGGTGGTCGCCGATCACGATTCGCGGGTGCTGGGCCGACGCATGTTCAGCGGGGATGCGTGGGTGATCGATGACATCCTGGACTGGGCCGGGCCGGTCGCCGCCAAGGCGGGGTTCGCCGGTGTGGTGCTGGGGTGCGAGCCGACCGGGCATCGCTGGAAGCCGCTGCTGGACCGGGCCCGCGCTCGCGGAGTTGAGCTGGTGTGTGTGAACCCGATGCTGGTGCACCGTGGCCGGGAGGAAGAGGACTTCACCCGCGACCGGTCGGACTTCAAAGACGCCACGATCATCGCCAAACGCGTCACGGAACTGCGCTGCTACGTGCCCTATGTGCTGGAGGGGCACTGGTGTCGCCTGCGGCATCTGGGGGCTCGCCGTGCCGATCAGCTTGTTGCCGCGGGGTCGGCCCGGCAGCGTTTGCGTGATCTGCTGGAGTGTGCCTGGCCTGCGGTGCTGTCCACCGCGAGCAAGCCTTTGGACACGCTGACCTGGCGGGTGGCCATGGCGGTGTCCACCGACCCGGCCCGGATCATGGCGATGGGCTTTGATGCCTTTGCCGCGGCAGTGCGTGACGAACTTCCCCGCTGGGGTGGCAGCCGCCGCAATCTGCGCATTCTGCGCGCGATCTTCGACGCCGCTCGCACACCTGGCGGGGTTGCTACCGAGCAAGCCGCGGCCTGCGAACGAGCGGCCTACGCACTCGACGACTGGCACCATGCCCTGGGGCAGCTCGCCGACGTTGAGGCCCGCATGATCGAGGTCCTCGACACCCTGGAACTGTCCACGTTGGTCACCACCATCACGGGGTTGTCGGTCGTCGGGGCCGCCGCCATCCTCGCCGAGACCGGCGACCCAGCGCGCTTCGACTGTGCCCGAACCTGGGTCAAGCATGCGGGGTTGTGCCCACGTGCCAACGAATCCGGGAACTTTCACGGCATCACCACGGTCTCCCGCCGCGGCCGCCCCGGACTGCGCACCGCCGCTTGGCGGGCCATCTGGGGCGCACTGACCCACAACCCGGTCTACACCGCCCGCTATACGCACCTGACCACCCGTGAAACCAACCCGCTGCGCCCGGGACAAGCCCGCACGGCCCTCGCAGCGGCACTGCTGCGACAGCTGTTCGTGGTCGTCACCCGCCGGGTGGCCTGGGATCCGGCGGTTGCCGCCGGCACTACGAAGGAGGTGGCGCCGCAGGCCGCATAGCGCGACACTGGCCATGGGCGGGGCGAACCCGACTCCTCCTTGGGCAGAACCCGGAACTGAGCAGGGGCGCCCCGCCCACCCTCCACCCAAGCTCGGATGAGGGCTGTTGGGACAAACCCGGTTGTTCGCTAGGTCGAGCACGGAGAGTGGGCGCAGGCACCCGCCACCCCGGCCAGTCACGCCACCCACCACATCACCACCCACCATGATCAACCCCGCACACCCGCGGGGACACTGCCGCACGCCCAAAACCGGAAACATCACCAATTGACTTCGCCCTCATAGGCTGCTCAGATCGGGAACATTCCATATTCGTCGCGCATGGAGTCGGCGCAGGCCTCGTCTCGCGGTCCTCGACGGTCACGGCCGACGCTCTCGGCGTATCGCTGTGCCCGCTGGATCCACCGCAGGGATCGCCGTCGCAGCGGACGGCGGCTGAGCGACCATGTGACGCGCCGCTTCCGGTCAGAACCCGCGCCAGGTCCAGCGTCCGCCCAGCAGGGTGCCGGACACCGGCAGCTCGCGGAGCTGCCGCGGTGTGGCCGTGTGCGGCTCGATATCGAGGATCGCCAGGTCCGCCACGTCACCGACCGAGAGCCTCGTGCGCCCGCGCATGCTGGCGGCGAGGGCGACATCGAGCGGGATGCACTCACGGGGATGCCACGGCTCACGCCCGTCACGGCTGCGCGTCGTCGCGGCGGAGATCGCGAACCAGGGGTCCAGCGGCGCGACGGGAGCGTCCGATCCCATTCGCAGGGTCGCTCCGGCATCGTGCAGCGAGCGGAACGCGAACGCACGATGCGTGCGTCCGGCCCAGTGCCGGTCGGCGACATCCCGATCGTCCATCGCATGCTCGGGCTGCACACTCGCGATCAGGCCGAGGGCACCGAAACGGGAGAAGTCGTCGTCGCTGACAAGCTGCGCGTGCTCGATCGTGCCGGGTATCCCGAACTGTTCGAAGATGTCGATCACCTCGGTGTTCGCCCGATCGCCTATCGCGTGTACCGCGGGCTCGATGCCGTTCGGCACGGCTCGGGTCAGCAGGCGACGCAGCTCCTCCGGGGGAACGCTGGCGATGCCGCAGGGATTGGGGTCGCCGGGCGCCAGATCCGGGTACGGGTGCCAGCACCATGCGGTCCGGGTGTTCAGGGAGCCGTCGACGACGACCTTGAGCCTCCCCATGGTCACCAGACCCTGCGGCTCTAGAACGTCTCCGGTGCGAAGGCCCGCGGTGACGGCGTCCTCGAGGTATTCCGGCCAGATGGATGCCTCGACCCGCAGCTGGTCGACGCCGGCTGCGACCCGCTCCGGCCACTGCGCGAGGTTGTCGGTGTGCTCGAACTCGACGATCCCCACCACGCCGCGTCTGGCCGCGACCTCGGCGGCCTCGCGGTACCTCGCCGTCGTGGGCGATGATGCGTCCCGCAGCTGTGCTGGAGTGTGCAGCCAAGCACCCTCGCGGACAAGACCGGTCTCGTCGAGCTCGACTCCGAGCCGCGCGGCCGCCGGGGTGTTGATCCAGGCGCAGTGCAGGTCTCCGCTGATGAGGATGACGGGAGTGCTGCCGCTGATCGCATCGAGCGCCTCGCGGCTGGGCGCATCCGGCCAGGTTCCGTCGCGGAACCCGTAGCCGGTGACAGTCGCACCCGGCTCTCGATCAACGCTTCCGAGCACTTCGCGGACCCGTTGCAGGGCATCGGCCGCGCTGCGGATGTCGGAGAGGTCGAAACGGGAGCGACGGATGACCCATTGGCTGAAGTGAACATGCTCATCCCACAGCCCGGGGGAGAGAACGCGACCGCCGAGATCGATAGGCTCCTCCGGCCCTTCGGGCAGCGCCCCGCGCGGGGCGATCTCCGCGATGCGCCCCGAGACGATCCGCACGTCCCGCGTGCCACCGCCGCCCAGCAGTCGTGCGTTGCGCAGCAGCATCGATGTCATCCGGTCGCTCCTCGCTCCTCGCTCCTCGCGGACGGACCGTTTGGAGCCTATGGCGCGCTCACGCCACCGGGTCATGGGTCCGCACCCCATCTTGCATTGGTGTTTGTGGGGCGAACCACCATCACGGCGGTGTTCTCCCGCCGGAAGCGTCGGACAGCGAGGTCTCGCGCGCGACGACGGGGTCGGTCGTCGAGGATCCGGACAGGAGGCGGAACGTGACCGGCAGCGCTGAAGCACTCGCGCACGATCCGGCTGCCGAGCGCCCGGGTTCCAGCCCCGCGCGGTCCTCGGGGGAATCGATTTCACGCGACTTCTTGCAGGTCCTTATGCGACGATGACGCGCCGAACTCGGCGCCGAGGCGATCAAGGTGGAGCAGACCGTGAGTTCGCCGACGAGCTCATCGCCGGCGCGGATGTCGTCGTGGAGAGTTTTCCGCCCCGGCGTCGCGGAGCGGTCGGGCGTCCGTCCACAGTGGAGGATGGAGCATTGCCCTCGACTGATCTACGCCTCCATCAGAAATCGGGGCCGTCATCGCTCGGTAGCCCGTCTCGGTGAGGAGCCCCCGGGAGGGTCGTGTGGGGACACCACACATCTCATCGCGTGGTTCCTGTGCCGAAGAGCCATCTTCCTGGGCGCTCGATCTCTGTAGCGTGACGGCAACGAGCCAGCCGGCGGCTCCGAAACGGGGAGGACCACCATGGCCGCGACCGTACATATCCTGGGCAGCGGAACGCCCACCCCCGCGCCTGACCGGTTCGGAAGCTCCTTCGCCGTCGACGTGGACGGCGATCTTCTGCTGGTCGATTGCGGGCCCGCGACGACCTGGAAGCTCGCCAAGGCGGGGCTGAAGACGACGGATGTGAACACGATCTTCTTTACCCATCACCATTTCGATCACAACGTCGACTACCCGTGCTTCCTGCTGACCCGCTGGGATCAGGGCGGCGCGCGTGCCGAGCCGCTGCACGCCCTGGGGCCCTCACCGACCTCCCTGATCACGGAACGCCTCATCGGCAGCGAGGGAGCGTTCCGCTCCGACATCGAGGCGCGGATGAACTTTCCCGGAAGCCGGGCGATCCACGTACACCGCGGCGGCACTCTGCCGCGGACGCCACCGGAGGTGCGCACGAGCGACATCGAGCCCGGCTACGTGCACACCGGCGCCACCTGGACGATGCGTACAGGCCTGGGGCGACACGTTCAGCCCTGGCTCGACTCGATCGCGTACCGGCTGGAAACGGCCGACGGGAGCATCGTATTCACCGGCGACACGGAGCCGTGCGACGAGATCCGCGAGCTCGCCGCGGGCGCGGACGTGATGCTGGCGATGTGCTGGAACACCGAAGAGGCGCAGCCGAACCATCGCGATGGCCTGTGCACGCTCGAAGGCGCCGTGAGGATGGCGGCGGATGCGAGCGTCGGGACGCTCGTGCTTGTCCACTGTGGAGCGCACGTGGCCGCTCCCGGTGTCGCCGATGCCGCCATCGCCGCGATGGGCGAGGTCTATCAGGGACGCGTCGTGCTCGCCGACGAGCTGATGCGCATCGAGCTTTCGCAGAACCGGGTGACGGCGAAATCCTGAAACGCACTCTCCAGGAGGAGAAGTTGACATGACCATCCGTACAACTGCATGGATCGCATCCCTCGCCGTCTCGGCTCTCCTACTCGTCGGCTGCGGCGCCGGGGGCACCACCGACGACCAGTCGGCCGGCCCCCCAGTCCCGGGAGGCACCCTCACCTGGGCGATCCCGGGTGGACCCGCCGCGGGCGGCCTCGACCCGATGGTGGGGACCTCTCTCGCCGCCCAGGTCGTCAATGACGTCGCCTACGACACGCTGCTGACCAAGGACGACTCCGGGCAGATCCGGCCGGGCCTGGCCGTTTCCTGGGAGCAGCCGGACGGCCTCACCTACGTCTTCAAACTCCGCGAGAACGTCACCTTCGCCGATGGCAGCAAGTTCAGCGCCGACGATGTTGTCTACACCTTCGATACCTACATGAAAGCAAAGACGTCGAAGCGCACGTATCTGGTCAATGTCAAGAGCGTCGAGGCCACTGGTGACAACGAGGTGACCTTCCGCCTCTCCAAGCCGGACGGCACGTTCCTGAACGCCATGTCCGGCTCTCAGACGTTCTTCATCGTCGGCCGTAAGGGCTACGGGAACGCGACCGAGCAGGAGCGGCAGACCCGCACCTTCGGCACCGGGGCCTTCCAGGTCGTGGACTGGAAGGACGGCGTCAACCTCACCCTGGAGAAGAACAAGAACTACTGGGAGGCCCAGAAGCCCTACCTTGACAAGATCGTCTTCGAGATCATCCCCGATGAGTCCACGCGCCTCGCGGCGTTGCAGCAGGGCAGTGCGCAGGCAGCGTACTTCGGCGACGGTGGACTGGCCGACCAGGCCGCCCAGAGCGGATTCACCCTGGGTAATCCCGCCTACACGCAGAACATTTCGATCTACGTCAATCCCGAGTCCGGACCGCTGTCCGACATCCGTGTGCGGAGGGCGATCTCCCTGGCGCTGGATCGTCAGGCGCTGGTGAACACCGCGATGCTCGGCCACGGCGCCGTTTCCTTCATTCCTCCGGCCGGCGAACCCGAAGCCCCCAAGGTCGATAAGGACACGCCCTACTACACGCGCGACGTGGGGGAGGCGAAGAAGCTGCTGGCCGAGGCCGGACAGCCCAACCCCGAGATCACTTTGACCTACATGGGCGACGCCGCGGCCGCACAGCATCCGATCTACGAGCTGATGCAGCAGCAGCTCGCGGAGGCGGGAATCAAACTCAAGCTGCAAGCCAAGCCTCTCGCCGAGATCGCCCCCACCTTCACCTCGGGCGAGTCGTTCGTCGACTTGATCTCCATCCCCGGCACCCCGAAGGCGGACCCGCTGTTCTACTTCGATCCCGTTCTCGCCGAGAAAGGCGTTTATAACCATTGGAAGGGCAACCCGGACGCCGACCGGGCGCGGGCACTCTTCGCCGAGGCGCGCTCGACAACGGATCACAATGCCTACGTCGGGCTCGTCGACCAGCTCTCCGACGAACTCGCCAAACAGGCCATGGTCTTCGTGCCGATGTCGGTGCCGGTGTACTTCGAGGTCTGGGACAACAGCAAGCTGCACGGGTACCAGAGCGACCCGTATTACTCCCGGTATCGCCTGAACGAGAGCTGGCTCGAACAGTGAGCCGTGGCGACAGAGGAGAACGGAGATCGATGTGAGTCAGGACGAGCAGGGGCGGCGTGCAGCGCAGCCTACGACGGCGGAGGCCAATCGCATCGAGGGCGAAGCGGCGTGGATCCATGATCACCGGGACTTCGAGGATGCGCAGCGCGGCTTCATCGCGACGATCGACCCCATGATCATCCGGGACGAGACCGGCAGAGCCGTGTGGGACCTCGATGCCTACGCTTTCCTGGACGGGGAGGCACCGGACACGGTGCATCCGAGCCTGTGGCGCATCGCACGGCTGAACCGGCTGCATGGGCTTTTCCGGGTCGCGGAGCGCGTCTACCAGGTGCGTGGCTTCGACATCTCGAACATGACGGTCGTCCTTGGCGACAGCGGACTCATCCTCATCGATCCGCTGACTTGCGTCGAGACCGCCTCCGCCGCGATGGACCTCGTCCGAGAGCACCTCGGAGACAAGCCCGTCACCGGTGTTCTCTTCACACACTCGCACATCGATCACTTCGGCGGGGCGGGAGGCGTGATCGACCGCGAGACTGCCGCACGGATTCCCGTCATCGCGCCCGAGGGCTTCGTGCATCACGCGGTGGTAGAGCATGTGCACTCGGGCGTCGCCGTCAGCCGTCGCTCGCAGTTCATGTTCGGGAAGCGGCTGGCGCCCGGTCCTCGCGGACAAGTTTCGGCCGGTCTGGGCATCACATTGCCCACCGGTCGGATCAGCCTCATCAAGCCGAACACGATCGTGAGCCGGACCGGCGAGGAGCTGACCGTCGACGGCGTCCGGATGGTCTTCCAGTTCGCTCCGGGGGCCGAGGCGCCGACGGAGGTGAACTTCCACCTCCCTCAGCTGCGGACCCTATGCATGGCGGAGACCGTCTCGCACCACATGCACAACCTGTACACGCTGCGCGGTGCGCAGGTACGCGATGCGATCGCGTGGAGCCGCTATCTGGATGAGGCGATCCGGCTGTTCGGCGACGAATCCGACGTCTTGGTCATCAGCCACCACTGGCCGGTGTGGGGAGCGCAGCGGGTCGTGGAACGGATCGCCGAGCAACGCGACCTGTACCGCTACATCCACGACCAGACGCTTCGCCTGGCAAATCACGGCCTGACCCCTGCCGAGATCGCCGAAACCATCGCGCTGCCCAAGGAGCTCAGCGGCGCGGGCAATCGCGGCAACTACGGATCGCTCAGCCACAACGTGAAGGCGGTCTACCAGCGCTACCTCGGCTGGTACGACGCGAACCCGGCGAACCTGCATCCGCTGCCGCCCGCCGAGCTCGGCCACCGGTACAGTGCCGCGTTCGGAGGCGTAGAGGCCATGGGCCGGCACGCCGAGCAGGCGTTCGCGGACGGCGACTATCGCTGGGCAGCGGAACTGCTCAAGCACGCCCTGGCCGCGGAACCTGAGGACAAGAAACTGCGCGCCCTTCAGGCCGACGTGTTCGAGCAGCTGGGATACCGGAGCGAAAGCGGCCCGTGGCGCAACTTCTATCTGCTCACCGCTGCAGAGTTGCGTGGCCGGTCGCAAGCGGTGGGCACCTTCCAGGCGGCGAATGCGGAGATGGCATTCGGAATGGACCTGTCGCTTCTGCTCGATTTCGTGGCTATCCGCCTGCACGGGCCTCGCGCGGCAGGACGGCGGCTCGAGTTCGTTGTCGAGGCTTCGAACACCGATGACGGGCCGCGCCGCGTCATTGTCGAGCGGGGCGTGCTGCGGCATGAGCCCGCCGGGTCAGGTGCACACAGCAGCGCGCTGGTCGGTTCCCATGACGTCCTCGCGCGACTGTCGCTGGGCGGCTTGAGCCTGAGTGAAGCGCTCGACGACGGCGGGCTGCGGATCGACGGCGACAGAGCGCCGATCGAGGAGCTGTTCGCGCTTCTGGACGACTTCACCGGGGATTTCAGCATGGTCGCACCGCACACGGCCCCCTGACCGCCGTCCGCGGGATCTTTACTGCCACGCGCTCCGCATCGCCATGGCGGTGCACACCCCGTCCGAGGCACGCACATCCCGCGCCGACCGCTTCGTCACACCCAGGTCACCTCGGCGACGGCGAGGACGACATTCGCCTCGTCGACGGCGGTGACCCTTGTAGCCGACCCCTTGGTGCGTCCGGTGAAGCGGATCGGCCGGTCCACGAGCATGGGCGCGATCGCGCGGACGTCCAGTGTGGACACGGACCTGCCGGGCGCGTGTCGTCGCGCGGCGTCCATGAGGAGGATGCGCGTGAGCGGCCCGTGGACGAGGAGGTCGGGTAGCTCCTCGACCTCCCGCGCCCAGGCGCGGTCGTAGTGGATGCGGTGGGTGTTGAAGGTCAGCGCCGAGAACCGGAACAGCTGGCGTGCATCGAGCACGCGTTCTTCGACCCAGTCGGCGTCCGCCGCAGCCTCCGGGTCGGCGCGAGGCGCCCGCGCAGGGGCATCCGGGGCGGCGGCCGCGAGGAAGACGTCGTGCCAGACGCTGCGAATCGCCACCTCCCCGCCGAGGGCGTACTCCCGCTCGATGTCGACGAACAGGAGACGCCCGCTCGATCCGGTCTTCTCCGTCATCTCGCCGAGCGAGGTCGTCTGCGTGACCGCGTCGCCGACCGTCAGCGGACGAAGGAACGTGGTGTGCTCGCCCGCGTACTTCCGGCGCGGCAGCTCGATCTCCGGGACGACGCCGTCGCGCGCTGGGGTTCCGTCCGGTCGGAGGTCGGCGAGCGGCACGGCGAACGGGAAATAGAACCCCTCCCATGCTGGGGGCAGCGCGTCCCCGTCACGCAGCGCCGTCTCATCCGGGGCGAAGGTGCCCCGATACGCCTCTGCCGCCGGCGCGGCGATCGGTTCGGTCCGCAACACGCTCACGGCAGGACCCCCGCCTTACGCAGCGCCGTGATGCGGGCCTCGTCGTAGCCGGCGAGTTCCGCGAGCACCCGGTCGGCGTGCTCGGCCAGTCGGTTCGCGGTGCGCGCCGGCGTCGCCGGTGTCGCGCTCAGCTTGATCGGCTGTCCGAACATGCGGAGTGTCCCGAGGGCGCCGTAGTCGGCGGACACGATCATGTCGCGCTCGGCCGTGCCCGGATCATCCACCACCTCGCCGATCGTCTTGATGACGGTGAGCGGGACGACTTCGCCGGCGAGTTCCTCCAGTTCCGCTTTCGTGCGGTCGGCGAGCCAGGCTACGACGATCGGCTTCACCCGGCGCTCGTACACCTCGGGGTCGAAGCGCTTGCGCATCGTGTCGATCTCCGGGTCGTCCGCGAACTCCGGCGTGCCGAACAGCTCGCAGCTCGCCCGCCAGAGCTTGTCGGTGTATGCCCCGAAGAACACCTGCCCGTCGGCGCAGTCGAACAGCTCGTACGGGCGGACCCAGACGTGCTCGTTGCCGGCGGGCGAAGCCACCTTGTCCGTCACGGTGTAATCGACGACGGCGGTCTCGGTTAGGGCGAGGATGCTGTCGACCTGAGCGACGTCGACAAGCTGCCCCTCTCCCGTCGCCTCGGCATGGCGGAGAGCGGCGAGGGTGCCGACGACCGCAAACAGCGTCGCGGACAGGTCGCCGATCGTCACGCCGACGCGCACCGGAGGCAGGCCGGGGTAGCCGTTCATCGACCACAGGCCGCCTGCGGCCTGCGCCGTGTTGTCGAAGGCCGGGCGCCTGCTGCGGGAGCCCGTCTGCCCGTAACCGGAGATGGCGGTGTAAACGAGCGTCGGGTTGACCTCGCGCAGAACGTCATAGCCGATGCCGAGCTTTTCCATGGTGCCGGGCCGGAAGTTCTCGATCAGGATGTCGGCGGAGCGCACCAGGTCCTTGAGCACCTCCTTGCCCTCGGAGGTCGCGAGGTCGAGCCCCACGCCCAGCTTCCCGCGGTTGTACTGCGCGTAATAGGCGCTGAACTCCTCGTCGCCGTCGGTGAGATACGGCGGGAAGCCGCGGGACACATCGGGGTCGCGAGGGTTCTCGATCTTGATGACGGTCGCGCCGAGGTCGGCGAGCATCTGCGCCGCATACGGCCCCGCCAGCACGCGCGAGAGGTCGAGGACGACGACGCCGTCGAGGGAACCGGGCGTGGTGGGCGTGGTTTCGGTCATGCGCGTGATGCCTCCTCGGGATGTGGTTCCGTGGCGCCGAGTCCTGCTGCGGCGAGCGCCGCCGCGACGATAAACGGCGCGCGGACACAGCTGATTCGAGAAAGCCAGAGGGGCGTGGCGGCGAGCGCACGATATCGCTGCCGGCACGGCTCGATCTTCACGTTCGACGGGATGATGTCGGTCTCCGACCGCGGACCCGCCTCGTATACCGTGACCCGGGCGGGAAGACCGGGTTCCGGCTCGACGCGTGGTGCGGGGTCGGTCATGCCGGCGTCCTCTTCCCGCGCAGCTCCGATAGCACCTCGCGGGCGTACTCCACCCGGATGCGGCGATCGGCGACGATACGGGCGGCGACGGCGCCGATCTCGTCGACGGTCGCCCCTGCGCTGGCGGCGACGGTGCGCGCGTGAAGTGTCATGTGACCGCGCTGGATGCCCTCGGCAGCGAGCGCCCGGCACGCGGCGAGGTTCTGCGCCAGGCCGACCGCCGCGATGACGGCGGCGAGCTCGCGTGCCGTGTCGACGCCGAGGAGGCGGATGGCGGCCTGGGCCGTCGGGTGAGCGCGGGTGGCTCCGCCCACCAGCCCCACGGCCAGGGGAACCTCAAGCGACCCGACGAGGTTGCCGTCGACATCCTTCTCGAACTGTGACAGAGCCGAGTACTGGCCGTTGCGCCCCGCATGGGAGTGACAGCCAGCTTCGACCGCTCTGGTGTCGTTGCCCGTGGCGAGCACGACGGCGGTGATGCCGTTCATGATGCCCTTGTTGTGTGTCGCCGCCCGGTACGGGTCCGCCTCGGCGAAGGCGCTGGCGGCGACGATGTCGTCGACGACCTGCGCGCCGCCGAGGAGCTCCGCGTCGAAGACGCCGCGCGTACGGGTGAGCCGCAGCTCCGCCTTGTTCGTGAGGATGCGCAGAAGAGTGCGCGTCTGCGCGATTTCGGCGATGCGCGGGGCGATCGCCTCAGCCATCGTGTTGACGGCGTTCGCGCCCATCGCATCCCGCACGTCGACGTGCAGGTGGACGATGACCTGGGTGCCCGCGCGCGTAGGGAGCACCCGCACCGAGACATCCAAGACGCCACCGCCGAGCGAGACGAGCATGGGGTCCTGCTCGTTGGCGAGGGCACGGAGCTCGTCGCTGGCCTCCAGCAGCCGCAGCCGCGTCGCGAACGGGTCGACGGCGTCGAGAACCTGTATCTGGGCGATCATGATGTCGCCGGAGGATGAGGTACGGAAGCCTCCGTGCCCCCGCGCCATCCGCGCCGCGTTCGAAGCGGCGGCGACGACACTGGGCTCTTCCGTCGCCATGGGGATGAGCCGGTCCACGCCGTCGATGGTGAAGTTCGCTGCGACGCCGACGGGAATCGACATGAGCCCCACGACGTTCTCGATCATGTGGTTGGCTTGGTCGAGGGTCAGTCCGCTCTCGGTGCGCAATGCGGAGAGCGCATCGACGTCGAGACCGGCGCCTTCGGCGACGAGACCGAGACGCTCGTCGGGGGTGCGGTCGCGCAGACCTCTGATGCGGCTGTTGATCGGCATCGGCGCTCTCCTTCGCGTGCACAGCTCTGCTACACGATGCTGCGACTTCCCCCACGACGATAGGTGCGCTGTGCGGCGACGACGATGGATGATCGTCTCATTGTGCGCCCTGGTCTGCGTGTGCTTCGCACACACGTCAGCGGCGCCTTTCGCCGCACCGGTGCCGACAACCCGCCAGCGTGGCGATCCCACAAGGGCGCGCCGTCCAGATAGGACATTCGCACATTCCCGCGTGGATGCTTCCTCCATAGACTCGCCGCCAAGCGGAAGGATATTCCCAGTGCCATACGCGGATGCCGACGGAGTGAGGATCTACTACGAGGTCGCCGGGGACGCCGGAGCCCCGGCGATCGTGCTGATCTCCGGCGGCGGTGCCCAGTTGATCAGCTGGCATCCGCGCGTCGTGGAGCTGATCACGGCCGAGGGGTTCCGCGTCGTGCGCTTCGACAACCGCGACACCGGGCTCTCGCAGCGCTTCGGCGGCGAAGCCGACATCGACGGCGGGTATGGGCTGTCGGACATGGCCGAGGACATCCTGCGCGTCCTCAACGATCTCGGAGTGGACTCGGCGCATCTGGTCGGCCACTCCATGGGCGGGATGATGGCGCAGCTGGCGGCGATCGAGCACCCGGAGCGTGTGCGCAGCCTCGGCCTCCTGTCGACGATCCCGGGCCGGGACCCGCGTTACATCCTGCACGGTGAGCGCAAGGAGCTGCGCTCGGCGCCGCAGCGGGTCAGCCGCGAAGAGGCGATCGCGTGCGCGGAGGCGGCCGCGCTCGCCGCGCCGCCGAGCCGGTACGACCCGCAGGTGCAATGGCACCGGGACAAGGCGGCTCTCGCCTACGACCGCGGTTACGCCCCCGAGGGCTTCGCCCGCCAGTGGTCGGCGCTGCTGCGGGCGCCCGAGCGACTGGAGCGGCTGAAGGCCGTTACCGTGCCGGCGCTCGTGTTCCACGGCCGAGCCGACGCCGTGCTGCACTGGTGCTCCGCGATCGACATGGCCGAGGCCCTGATCGACGCGGAACTGCAGATCCACCCGGAGGTCGGTCATCTCATCCCGCACGAGCTTTGGCCGGAGCTCGCCGCGGCCATCGTCCGGACAGCCCTGCGCGGAGAGAAAGTCCTCGCCCATTGACACCGCCGTTCGGGTGTGACATCGACATGTATGGGCATACATTTGCCCTCCACACCGGTTCCGGCCCCGGACTCGCGAGGGGCGAGGGAGGACGTCGATGGCGGATGACACCCTGGCGACGGCCGTGGCGGTCCTCATCGATGCCACAGGCAACGACGACGGACTCGGCCCGACGGCGGTGAGCGACGCGCTCGGCCTCCTCGGTCTCAGCGGAGAGGCCGCCGCCGAGGTCGCCGAGCACGTGCATCGTGCGCAGCGCGAGCATGCCCGGTTGCGCCGTCGCGAACACGAGCTCTCCGCCCTGTTCTCCAGCGCTCGCGAGCTCGCGGAGCTCCGCGACAGCGAGGCCGTCCTCGCACGGCTCGTGCAGCGCGCCCGCGAGATGATGGGCGTGGATGTCGCCTATCTCTCCGAGTTTGACCCGGAGACCAGTGAACTGCGCGTCCGGGAGACGAGTGGCTCGGTGAGCGCGTCCCTCCAAGCGCTGCGGGTCCCTCCCGGGCGGGGACTGGCGAGCGCGGTCGTCGAATCGCGCACAGCCCAGTGGGTTTCCCGGTACGCCGACTATGCCCGCGAGCGGCACGACGCGGGCATCGACAACGCGGTCTCCGCGGAGGGCCTCGTCTCTCTCCTCGGCGTGCCGATGCTGTCGAGCGACGATGTCCTCGGCGTGCTCTTCGTCGCCAACCGTGAGGAGAAGAGTTTCGCGCCGGAGGAGGTCGCTTTGCTGTCCGCGCTCGCCGATCACGCCTCCGTCATCCTGCAGACCGCCCAGATCTTGCGCGACTTACGCGAATCCGAGGACAAGAACCGGCGTGCACTGGAACGGCTCACCGATCACCTCGCCGAGCGAGACAGAGCCAACGCCGTGCACCAGAAGCTCGTTCAGGCGGTGCTTGCGGGCGGGGGCTTCTCTCCCGTCGCCGAGACCCTCGCCTCCGCACTTGGCTGCGCCGTCGCGATCATCGATGCCCGCGAGCAGGTCATCGCGGCCGCAAGGCTTCCCCTCGCGGCCGGCATGCTGGAGCTGGATGACGCCGTCCGTGACGCGATCGCGGAGAGCCGCAGATCTGGGCACTGCATATCCGTCGAAGTCGACGGCATACGAGCCGTTTCCGCGCTGACGGCAGGCAGCCAGCACTTCGGCGCGCTACTGCTCGGCGACGGCGAGCTGGCCCTCGGCGCCGTGGACCGCCGCACGATCGAACGGGCGGCCCAGGTCGGCGCCCTCCTCGGGCTGCAGCAGGAGGCCGCCTCCGGTGCCGACCACCGAGTACGCAGCGAGCTCATCGGCGACCTCTTGGACGACGTGCCAGAGCGCAGGGCCGACGTGGAGCGACGGGCGCGGCGGCTCGGCGTGGACCTGCACGCACTCGACTCGCTGCTCCTTCTCGCCGTCCCCGGGGACCAGCAGACCGCCGCGGCGCTGGCCTTGGCTCCGCACCTCGACGACAGGGCGCTTGTCGGCGAGTACCGCGGATACGTTGTCGCGGCCTTCGCCGCACAACGACGATCCGTTGACGCCGAGCGGGTTCGCGAGCACGTCGCGCACGCCATCCAGCATCCGGTTGTCGTGGTGGTCCCCCCGCCCGCACCGGACGCGATCCCGGAGGCGTTCAGGCTCGCGATGAGGACGGCGCGACTCCTGGCTGCGCTCGGCATAGAAGACGTGGCCGCGACGACGGACGACTTCCTTCCCTACTCCGCGGTTCTCGACACCGATTCCCGCGCGCTCGCCGCTTTCCTGCGGGAGACCATCGGTGCTGTGCGCCGCTACGACGCTGAGCGCAATGCCGACCTGCTGGGCACACTTCGCGCGTTCGTCCGCAACAACGCCAGCCCGACGCGGACGGCGCGCGCGCTGAACTTCCACACCAACACGATCTTGCAGCGCCTAGACCGCCTCGACCGCGTACTGGGTGAAGACTGGCGCAACGACGAACGCTTGTTCCGTCTCAGCATCGCCGTGCGTATCGACGAGCTGCGCGAGAAGCTTCAGCAAGCTATGACAGAGCGCTGAGCCCGAAGCTCTCCGTTCCGGTCTGCGGCCGAGGATGGCTGCCGGGCGGCCCGAAGATCAAGACGAGTTCGGCGGGTTCCGACGACTCGTTGCGCACACCGTGCAGAGTTCCCGCCGGTGCATAAAGGGAATCCCCCGACCGCAGCACGGCGCGGTCGTCACCGCTGGTCATCACTACCTCGCCCGAGGTGACGACATAGATCTCATCGGAGCTGTTCGGCGTGCAGCTGCCCGCGTCGCCGTCGAGATGGAAGTGCTGTCCTTCCTCGGCCCCCGGATCGAGGCGATACAGCATCACCGAGCAGGCAAGCCTCGTCGTCTCCTTGAAATACCACTCGACGCCGACCGAGCCCTGCCCGTGGTAGAGCCGCCAGTCGTGAGCGTTGTCGCCGCGGCGCTGTATGCGCATCGCGCTTTCCCTCCTACCACGTCAGGTCCGGTACAGCACCGGCATGGATTCGAGGAGCCCCTGCGTGTACGGATGCTCTGGTGCCGTCATCACCTGCTCGCCCGTGCCCTCCTCGACGAGCCGGCCATCGTGCATGACGGCGACGCGGTGTGCGAGGTGATGCACGACGGAGAGGTTGTGCGTGATGAAGAGGTAAGTCACCCCAGTCTCCTCCTGCAGCCGGACGAGAAGGTTGAGCACCTGGGCCTGCACGGAGACATCGAGGGCCGACGTCGGTTCGTCGAGCACGACGAACTCCGGTTTCGCCGCCATCGCCCTGGCGATCGCGACGCGCTGTCGCTGCCCGCCGGAGAACTCATGCGGGTAGCGCACCGCCGCATCGGAGGGGAGGCCCACCTGCTCCAGAGACTCGATCACTCGTCGCCGGCGGTCCGCACGACCGTATCCGGCGGCGACGAGAGGCTCCGCGATCGATCGCTCGATCGTAAACCGCGGGTCCAGCGAATCGTTGGGATCCTGGAACACGAGCTGGACCCGACGGCGATGCTGGCGCAGCGCGCGGCCCCGTAGTCCGGTCACATCCGTTCCGTCGAATTCGATGCTCCCCGATGTCGGACGGCGCAAGAGCAGGATCGCCCGGGCCAGGGTGCTCTTCCCCGAACCGGATTCGCCGACCAGCCCGAGGGTCTCGCCTCGCCGGATGTCGAGGCTGACATGGTCGAGCGCCGTCACGGCGTGTTCACCATGACCGAACCGCTGTGTGAGGCCATTGACGCGCAGCAGGATCTCGCTCACCTGACCTCCTCGAGCGCAGCGGGCACATCCTCGAAGTCATTGTCTGGGGGGATCACGGCCAGCGGGGAGCGCACCGGAACGGACGGACGCGGGATGCTCTCCAACAGCGCGCGGGTGTACGGATGGCGCGGATCGGCGAGTACTCGCTCGGTCCTACCGGACTCGACGACACGGCCGCGGTACATCACGGCGACCCGTTCGCAGAGCTGCCCGATGACTCCCAAGTCATGGCTGATGAACAGCACGCCCATGCCGGTCTCGTCGCGCAGGCTGCGGATGAGATCGAGGATCTGTGCCTGCACCGTGACGTCGAGCGCCGTGGTCGGTTCGTCCGCCACCAGCAGCGAAGGACCTGCAGCCACCGCGATCGCGATCACAACCCGCTGCCGCTGCCCGCCAGAGAGCTGATGCGGGAAGTAGTTCATCCGCCGTTCCGGATCGGGTATGCGCACCAGCTTCAGGATGTCCAGAGCGCGCTGCTCAGCCGTGGTTCTGTCGGCGATGCCATGGATGCGGAGCACCTCGGCGATCTGCGCACCGATCCGCATGCACGGGTTGAGTGCCGACATGGGTTCCTGGAAGACCATGGACGCGTGCACGCCGCGCACCTGTGCCCAATCGCGCTCTCGGGCATCTCTTACGTCGAACCCGGCGACCTGCATGCTGGTTGCGGCAACGCGGGCGGAGTCGGGCAGCAACCCCATCATGGCCAGCGCGACGCTCGACTTTCCGCTGCCTGACTCTCCGATGACGCCGACGATCTCTCCCTTGCGCACGCGCAGCGTGACGCCTGAGACCGACGGTGCAGCGCTCCCGTAGGCGATGGTCAGACCCTCGACCGAGAGAGCATCGATATCGGCCGTGGGAGCCGAGTCGGCTAGGGCCGATGCACACATCCTGTTGCGAGTCTTCACGATCGTCTCTTCTCTGCTTCCTCGGAGTGGAGCGGCGTCTTCCCGGGTGTTCTCCCGGGACGGTCGGCACCGCGTCGCCCCAGGGAGAACGCCGGTTCCCGGCGAGGCGCGAGGTAATCCTGGACGCCGTCGGCGAGGAGATTCCACGCCGATGACAGCAGCACGATGATCAACGAGGGCAAGATGATCAGCAGAGGCTGCAACTGCATGAATCGCGTGAACTCACTGATCATGCGGCCGGCGGACGGCTGGGGGGCCTGAACGCCCTGCCCCAGATAGCTCAGCGCGGCCTCGATGAGCACCACCTGCGAGGCGACCGAGGCGAATTGCACGAACAGTGGCGTGAGCACGTTCGGCAGGATGTGCTCGATGACGACCCGCCTGCCGTGTACGCCGCTCAGCCGGGCGGCGAGCACGAAATCGCGCTCGCGCAGCGCGATAACCGGGGCGCGCATGACACGGGCGAACCCGGGGGCGAAGACCAGTCCCAGCGCGAAGATCAGCGGTCCTGGGCCGTTTCCGATAACGACGCCGACGACGAGGGCAACGAGGATCGCCGGGAGCGCGAGCATCGCATCGACGATGCGCATGATGATTGAATCTACCCACCCCCCAACGTATCCGGCGATCAATCCAATGACCGTGCCGATCGCCGCGCCCAGAAGTGCGGCCGCGCCGGAGATGAGCAGACTCGTTCGCGCCGCCAGCGCCAATCTCGTGAAAGTGTCGCGCCCGAGATTGTCCGTGCCGAGCGGACTCTGCAGGCTGGGACCGGACAATGCCTTACCTACGCTGCCGAGCGGATCGTGTAGCGGCCAGAGGCTCATCCAGGTCGAAAGGACCAGGATGGCGAGCAGGATGCCCGCGCCGCTCCAGAAAGAGGGACCGAGGCGCCGTCTACGCGCGCGGCCTTTGACAGCCTTGGCCATGGCGAGTTCCCGGGTGACAGTCATCGCGTATGAACCCTCACTCGTGGGTCGATCAGCGGATAGATGAGATCGACGACGAAGTTGATGAGGACATAAACCGCGCCGATGAGGAGCACGGTGGCCTGAATGATCGGATAGTCGGAGGCGCGAATGCCGGTGATCAGGAGTGTGCCCATCCCGGGCAAGGCGAAGACGGTCTCGATGACGACCGTCCCCCCGACGAACGCCGCAAGCTCGATCCCGACGACGGTCGTCACGGGGATGAGCGCGTTGCGCAAGGCATGCCGCCGTACGAGTCTGCCGGGCGAAGCGCCTTTGGCTCTCGCAGTGCGAACGAAGTCCTGACCGAGCGTGTCCAGGAGTGTGCCGCGCGTATAGCGCGCGATGACCCCGGCGAGGACGAGCCCGATCAGCAGGGCGGGCAGGATGAGCACCCCGATGGCCTTGAGCGGATCAGTTGCCGCACGAGAGAACCCGACCAGCGGGAGTCTGAGGGTGAGCGAGTTGATGAGGATGAGAATGGTACCCAGTACGAACGGCGGCGTCGCCATAAGCACGAAAGTGGATCCCCGCACCATGTGATCGGCGAGTCTGCGCCAGCGAGTCGCGGCGAGCACTCCGGCAGGGATGCCTATGAGCGCACCGAAGATCGTGCCCAGGACGGCGAGCCCGAGACTGAGCGGCAACCGCGCCGCGATCAGATCGGACACCTCGCCGGGCACCGTAATCGCACGGCCGAAGTCGCCATGCAGGACACCTGCGAGCCAGACGAAATACTGCGTGTACCAAGGCTGATCGAGGCCGAGCTCGTGACGGAGGGCGTCCAGCGCGGCGGGGTCGGGATTGGACGGATCGGCGAACGCGGAGAGCGGGTCGCCGGGGATGATCCGGACCATCGAGAACACGAGGACCGAGAGTACGAAAAGGACGAAGAGAGATGAGAGCAGGCGTGAGACGATGTAACGGAGCATTCAGCACCTCACCTCCGGCCGTGTACGCCACGAGCATCGACAGTGAAGCGGCGCCCCCCGGGCCTGCTGCCGATGGCGACCCAGACAGGGTTCGCCGCACGAGACTGTCGCCGGTGACATAGCGGTCACCCTACTGAGCGTGGACGATCGGCTAAACGTCGCTTTTCCCCACTGGACCCACTGCATGATGGGTGAACCCTCCAGAGATCGAGGCAGGCCGAGGCCGGAACCGTGACATCCAACGACGAACTTGCACACCTGGCTAACCCGCCGGGACGGGAGTCGGCGCGACGAAAGCGGAGATGTCGTCCGATGTCCGGCCGTCGACGGCCAACTCCGCGAGGATGCGCCCGATGGCAGGGGTGAACTTGAAACCGTGCCCGGCCGCGAGTGCGACGATGATGTCTGGGTGCTGCCGCAGCGGGCTGATGACGAAGCGCCGATCGGGTGTGAGCGCGTACTGACAGGTCACGGTGCGCAGGTCTGGACCGCTTGCCGGGATGAGGCCGTGGACGAAGGACGACAGCTGCTCGGTGAGCTCCGCCGATGGGACGAAGGAGCGCTCGTCGGGCATCATCCGGTTGCCGGACACGTCGCGGGCGGCTTTGATGGTCGGCTCTCCGTATGTCGGGAAGCCGTAGAAGCATTGCTCGTCCTCCCAGATCCACACCGGAAACCGCTCACGACCGAAGTCGTCGGGGTCGTCCGGCCTGAAGTAGGTGACCTGCTCCTGCATGACATCCAGTGGGATGGCGGCACCAAGCGGTTCCAGGAGCGTGTTCGTCCAGGCGTCGGCGGCGAGAATCACCCTGTCCGCGCGGATATCGCCGTTCGCGGTGTGCAGAACGACGCCGGAACCGCCCGGGGTGAGCCGTTGGACCGGCGTGCGATCGCGGATGTCGGCGCCATGCGCCCGGGCCCGCATCTGGAGGGTTGCCACTGTGCGCGCCGCGTGCACGATTCCCGAATCGGCCGTGTAGACGATCTCGACGTTCTCCGGGATCCTGAACTGCGGCCAGCGCTTGTGCACTTCGGCGGGCGTGAGCATTTCGTGCGGGGCACCGCACTCCTCGAGGGCGGCGGTGAAGTCGGATGCCGAGTACGGTCCGTCAGCGGGAAAGAAGATCACGCCGCCGGTGATGCTCATTAGCCGTTCGCCGGATTCCCGCTCGAGGTCTGCCCAGTCCTGGTAAGCCGACTGGGCAAGGCGCACGTACTGGGGTGCCCCGTAGGAGGTTCGGACGATGCGGGAGGTGTCGTGCGAGGCTCCGCGCACATGACCGAGCTCGAACTGTTCGAAGGCGACGACACGGGCGCCTTTGCGTGCGAGATGATAGGCGGCGGCGCTGCCCAGCGCTCCCATGCCGACGACAGCTGCCTCGAATGATTCCATGGTCTGATTTCCTCCTTGCCCTGCTTCCGTACTCTGACGAGACGCTCCTGTGCTTCGCAAGCAGGAAGCAGAAGACTGCGGACGAATGGATCGGGCTTGCGTCGCGACGCCGCGACCCGGTGGCGGCCCACCCAGAGATCGGGTGGCGCCTGCCCCGCCATTGTTCGGCGCGACGCATAGCCACAACATGGGGCAAGCGCCCATGTTCCGGGAGGCGGAGTGTAAGAACAGCCCAGAGTGCTGCGTCGAGGTGCTTGGTGACTGTCGCAACGTCGCGGTCACCGCGGACCGCGCCCACTCGCAAGCCCTGCAGAGGTACGGCTCCACATAGGTGCGGGTTGCTGCAAGGCGTTTCGGAAGCGGCGCCAGCTCGCCGGAGCTGGCGCGGATCGCAGGCGTTTCGTGGGCGGGATTCTTGGGTCAAGGTGCCGCCGCAGCCTGCTCAGTGGTGAACTCTCGGATTCCCGGGGGTTCGGCCTCGTCGGGCTGCCGCGAAGTCCTACGATCTGGGCCTTTGTTCTCGCGAGGCGGCGATGTGACGCAGGTTGCAGCCCTGTCGTGCCGATGGCCGTAGAGACCGCTGGACGGGGCAAAAGTCCAGCTCAGCGTGCCCTGTTGGGAGTGTGTGGGCGCTGTCGATCGTCGCGTGGGTTCGGTGCTCCCGGCCGCCTGTAGAGGACGTGAAGAAGTCCTCGACCGGGGTCGGTCAAGCTTGAGTCAGCCAGGGGGCCGACACCGAGGAGCACACAATGATGGCCAGCGACCACCGGACGATCCAGACCGCCACTCTCTTCCACCTCGTGGCCCCGGCCAGCGTGAGCGCGCCGGTGGGGGTGGAGCTGCGGTACGACAGCCGTAACCCCTACGAGGTGTCGATGAGCTTCAACGCCGGTAAGCCCAACACGGTTGACTGGGTGTTCGGCCGAGATCTCCTGGCCGACGGGCTGTTGGTCGACAGCGGTGAAGGCGACGTGCGGATCAGCCCCCGCTCGGGCGAGACCGCGCTGGTCCTGATCACGTTGACCTCGCCGGCCGGACAGGCCATCTTCGAAGCCGACGCCGATCTGCTGGCGGAGTTCTTGAACGACAGCTACGAGGTCGTCGCGCCCGGTGACGAGCACCTGTTCATGAATGTCGACGAGGCGCTGAGCCAGCTGATGCAGCACGAACTGTGACCGGTCGCTTACCAGGACGGTCGCGGTTGCTAGCAACGTGCCGCCCGGTCAGCTGAGAGTCCCGCGCTGCCTTAGCGCGGACTTCTGGTGGCCGTCGATGCCGAGGAGTACCAGGCGGCAGCCACCGAAGACGACAACTTGCCATACCGACCATGCCGACCGGATGAGCCGCCGCGAATTCAGGCGTGCTCTGGCGGAATGCCGTGCAGCCGCCGACCGCGTCAACGCGATGACCGCTCAGGCATGGTTTCGGTGCAGTGGTTTGCAGACCTGCCAACGCCCGCCGATGGCGCGCAAGCCCATGACCCGCACCCGGTCCGCGCCCGAACAATCAAAGCCTCTCTCGGGGTTCACCCGTCGACGTTAAAGCCTGCCGCCCCAGTTGCTCGCCCCTGGCTATCCCCCCCAACCCGCACAGCCGCTGCTTTTTGACCTGGCCCAGCAGCACGCATGATCGAGGCCAAGATCCAGACCGAGCTCGACGCCGCGGTCGCGGCGGGTCTTCTACGGCCGGTGCGGCTAAGTGCGCCAGCGCTACTGCGAAGGTATGGACGACCAGCGTGGCGCCCTTGGCCTCGTGCTGAATGCGCTGGTGCTGTTCCCTGCCCGCTACCTCGACGCTCAAATCGGTGGCTTGTCCGGTCACGCTTGTGTCATGACCACGCGGGGTGGTCAACGGGCCACCCGATTGATTCGGACTCAAGCGATCTGTGGTACATACTGCGCACGCGCAGTTACTGTGAGTGGGAGGTTCGCTAGATGGTGCGGGATCTGCCCGAAGCCACGATCGACCCAGTGGTGGATGATTTGCCGCACCTGGATTGCGGCATGGAGTGGTGGTACTTCCACACCCACCTCACGACCGAGCACGGTGACGATGTCGGCCTGGTCCTTGTGTTCGTCCGCCACCTGGCGACGCGTGCTGAGGAGCCGCTGCGCGCGCATTTCGCCATGATCGGACGCACCGATCACACGGCTGGAAGACATGCGAGCGCGGTATGGGTTGATCGAGGCTGGATCGACACCGCGCGCACCACGATCACGAACGACGCGGTCATGGATCCCGGTGTGCGGCAGGCGCTTGTCGAAATCTTCGACGACGGCACCCCGGTCTCTCCCGACCTGCTTATGAGCGGCGAGGTGAGGATCGCCGAGCACGAGCTCGACCTGCGCTACGGCGACGTCGCGACGTTGCGCAAGCTGGCGGACGGCTCGTACCACGTCACGTTCGACGACGACACGCAGTCTTGCGATCTGGTCTTCACGCCTGGGAAGCCACCCATCATCCAGCACGATGATGTGTTCCAGGTCAGGTTCCAGGGCCCGGAGTCGGAGGCGTTCTCCTACTTCGCCCCGCGCATGGCGGTGCGTGGCCGCATCGGCAACGCCACGGTGTCCGGCAGCGGCTGGTACGAGCACACCTTCGGCGCGGAGTACCTGCGGCCGGACGGGGACCAGCGTTACCCGGACGGTACCTGGAACTGGACGGGGATCCAGCTGGACAACGGCTGGGAGATCAGCGCGGCGACGATCGACCACATCGACGTCAACTCCCGCCAAAGCGTATTCACCCAGCGGTTCGCCACCGCGTACTCGCCGGACGCCGAGCGGGTGTCCTGCGAGGTTGAGCTGGTCGGTGACCGGCCGTGGACATCGCTGTCCTCGTTGAACACCTACCCCACGCGGTGGAGCTTGTCCGCGCCCGCGCTGGAACTGGATGTCGTAGTCGAAGCCGAGCTCCCGCAGCAGGAAATCCTCACGATGGTCGCCAACGGGTCCTATCTGGAGGCCTGCGCGAACGTGCGCGGCACCATGCGGGGCGAACCGGTGTCGGGCCGCGCGTTCATCGAAGTGATGCGTGCCAACAGGGTCGGGCGGATCGAGGAGTTTCTCGGGCGTCTGCGGGACGTCACGCACGACGAGGTGCGCAAGCTGTACCCGGATTCCCCGAGCGAAGCGCTCACCGTGGCACTCGCCGCGCGGGAGGCGTCCGGCGCACCTCACAAGGCCGTGTACGACGCCATGGTCCGGCCCCTGCGCTACGTCTCGGACACATCCGGCCGGGGATGGCGCTCGTTCGTCACCTGCGCCGCGCTGGAGCTGTTCGGTGTGCGCGCCGAGCGGTACCGGCAGCTGCTCGCCGTGACCGAGCTGATCCACTCGGGATACCTCATGGTCGATGACGTGGAAGACGACTCGCCGATGCGGCGGGGCGAGCCGACTGCGCATCTGGTGTTCGGCGCGCCGACGGCCATCAACGCGGGTACCGCTTCCTACTTCGTGCTCGACCGCGTCCTGGCCGAGATCCTGCCGGACGAGCGGCGCCGCTTACACGCTTACGAGATCTACCTACGGGCGATGCGCGGTGCGCACGTGGGGCAGGGCATCGACATCACTGGACACCACGACGCCATGAACCTCGCGGTCGCGACCGGTGATCCGACCGCGTTGCTCGATGGTCTGCGCTGGGCGCAGCGACTCAAGACCGGTGCCTATTCCCGCACGCTGGCCGAGATCGGCGCACTGACCGCCGGGGCGAGCGAAGAGCAAATCACCGCCATGGGCAACTACTTCGAGACTGTTGGGTTGGCGTATCAGATCACAGACGACGTGATGGACCTCGACGGTGTCACCAACCGCCTGCCGTCTGGCGAGGTACGCGCTACCAAGCACATCGGCGAGGACTTGCGCGCGGGCAAGGTGACGATGCCGCTGGCGCACGCAGTGGGACGGTTGCCGCACGACCGGATGGCCGCGATCTGGACGGCCGTGCGCGACGGCGACGCCAGCGACGCGACCGTGCGCGAGGTCGCCGCCGCACTGGTGGAATGCGGCGCCGTGCAGGCCTGTTACGACGACGCCAAGGCGCAGGTCGAGGCGGCGTGGGCACTGCTGTATCCGTTGCTGCCGAAGAGTTTCGCCAAGGCCATGGTGCGCGCCCTTGGCTTCTACGCCTCGCTGCGTGAACACGAACCTGCAGTGGGCGAACCCGGAACTACAGTGGGCGTCCACGAGGCCGCAGCGGGCGAACACGTCAACAGTGGACAGTGAACGATGGTCCTTCGCGCGAACGAGCTGCACCACCGCTACGGCAAGCGTCAGGTCTTGCGCGGCGTCACCTTCGAGGTTCCGCCCGGCAGCCTCGTCGGGGTTGTCGGCGAGAACGGAGCGGGCAAGACGACGTTGCTGCGCATCCTGTGCGGCGAGCTGACCCCCACCAACGGAACGGCGACGGTGAGCGGACGGCTCGGCTACTGTCCTCAGCATGTGGTGCTCAACGACGCGTTCACCGTCGCCCAGCACCTCGCGTTCTTCCAGGTGGCGTACGGACTTCCCGACCTCAGCTACGCCCACGAGCTGATGGACGTACTACAGTTCGCCGACTTCCTCGATGAGCGCGTCGGCGTGCTCAGCGGCGGCACGCGGCAGAAGCTGAACCTGACCATCGCACTCATGCACGACCCGGACGTGCTATTGCTGGACGAGCCCTATCAGGGCTTCGACTGGGAGACCTACCTGCGGTTCTGGGAACTTGCCCAGCGGTTGCGCGGCCGGGGCCGTTCGGTGCTGGTGATCTCCCACCTCGCCTACGACGCCGACCGCCTCGACACGCTGCACCGACTTTCGGCCGGCGTCCTGCGCGAAGGCACTACTTCCCACGGAGGCCGGTAGATGTGGTGGACCCGCTTCGGTACTGCCACCCGGATGGCGTTGCTCGAACACCTTCGCAATCGCCTCGCCATGTGGCTGGTGGCACTCTATGTGCCGATCTGGCTGAGCCTGGCCTACACGATCATCGCGAACATTCCCGTCCGGTTCTACTTGCGTGCCACGGACCACACGGTGCTCGCCCAAGGCAATGAGCTGACGCAGATCTCGGGCGCGCTCAACGCCGTCACCCAGATCGTCGGCTTCATGATGTTCACCGTCACGTTCAAGTCCAGCGCGTTCGACCGGCGGCTGGCGATGGCCGGGTACCCGCGCGGCCACCTGCTCGCCGCCAAGGTGGTCGCCCTCGTGCTGGTTTCGATCGTGCTTTCCTGCTACGCCACCGCGATCGCGTGGGGTTTCTGGCATCCTCAGCAGCCGTTGCTGCTCGCGGCGAGCGTGTTCACCGACGCGCTGACCTACGGCGCGCTCGGCGTGATGCTGGGCGCGTTGCTGCGTGGCGAACTCGAAGGCATGTTCCTCATCGTCATGATCAGCATCATTGACATCTCACTGCAGAACCCGATCCCTAACCCCGCCGCGGACAGCGACTTCCTCCGCGTCTTGCCGTCCTACGGCGCAATGCAAGCCGCGACCACCGCCGGGTTTTCCACAGTCGCTCCCGTCGCGCACCTGCTGCTGCAGCTGTCCTGGTGCGCCCTGCTCACCGGGATGGGACTGCTGGCGTTCCTGCGACGCACCCGCGACCAGAACCGTACTGGGCGTGTGCCCACGACAGCACCGATTCCCGCGACATAGTCGGGCGTTCGGCGCCGGGCCGCGAACTCTCGTTGTCAAGGACAGAGCAACTCACTATCGCTAGTCGAGTCTGCAGGTGGTTGTGCAGACAACTGCGGCACAGCGCTAGAGGAGTGTTGCTTCGCGTGGTGAGGTCGAGATGAAAGTCCTGGCTACCTGCGGAGTCCACGGCACGGCGCAATCGGCTGCCACGCCGCAGCGGACTTTCGTCAGTGCTGTGTCGGTTGGGCAGGAATGCGTAGTCGTCACTTTCATCGGGATCGGCGAGTAGTTCCGCTAGCTGGCGTGCGAATGCCAGGCAGCGGTCGACGTTGATGCTATTGAGCGATCTCGGTCGTGATCTCCGCTGAATCGGTTGTGAGACCCGCTGGAGTATGTGAAATTCGGCGGTCGGTCAACGTGGCCTGCTGACGACGGACTGGGGAGCAACCGGGTGGATCAGATCGCGGTGGACTTTCACGCTCTGGCGGCTCGCGAAGAGGCGCTACGGCGGGACGTCGACGAGATCGACCTCCAGCTGACGGAACTCGAAGGCGTCGTGGCGCGATTACTCGGCACCTGGAGTGGCACCGCCGCCGATGCGTATCAGGCCACGCAAGCGGAGTGGGATCAGGCCGTGGCGGGGATGCGGGAGAACGTGCGCGAGATGCACCAACTTGTGGTGACGACGCACGGTAACCAAGTGGCGGCGGTGCGGTCGAACTCGTCGATCTGGGAGGTCTGAGGCCAGTGTCGTCTCCAGCTCCGCGGCCCTTGGCGCCGCCACCCGAACCCGGCCCGGCGACCCCGGTTGATATCCGCCCGGACGACTACTACCGGGTCGCCCAGGACTTCTTAGCCGGACAGAACCAGATCATGCGTACCTACGAGGCGCTGGGCAACGGTCTGCGTGATCTCAGTGGCGCGGCGGGAGATGACGAACCGGCGCAGAAGTTCGCCGGCTCCTATGCACTCGCCGTCCGTACCATCTTCGGCGGGTTCGTACGGCTGCATGAGTTGCTCGGCGGCATCGCCCGCGGCATTGCCCAGTCCGCGCAAAACCATTGGCGAGCAGACGCCGATGCCGCAGGAGTGGACCTCGGGGGAGGGTTTCCACCGTTGTGGCCGGACAAATGTCCTGCCGCAGCGGAGCCGCCACCGATCTTGGGTGACGGAGACAGCAACCTGCTGGCCACGATCTCGGGGTGGGTGAATCCCTACTACCCCAACGGCGATGTTGCTCGGATGCACGACATCGCAGGGGCCTTCGCCGCAGCACGCGACGGCATCAGCGCCATCGCCGACGACTTACACGCTAAACTGCGGTCATTGGTGGGCAACAACGTCGCCGAAGACCTCGACGCCCTGGAGGCGTTCTGGCGGCACGTCGCCGTCGGTGAGGCCGCGTTGCTGGAAGCGTTGCCCGCCGCGTGCGACACGGTGGCCAACAACTGCGCGGAGTATGCCTCGGCCATAGAGCGCACCCGCAACACCATCGGCGACATCGTCGAAGAAACCAGCGCCGAACTGGCGGCCGTCACCGGCGTCGCGATCGTCGTCTCTCTGCTGGCCACACCCGTCGGAGGCGGGGCGGTCGAAGGCGGCGTTGGTGCCGCAGTCGTCGACGCGGCCGGGGCGCGGATGGCCGCCGTCGCCAGCGACTTCGTGATCGCGATCGGGGGCGCCGTGACCACCGTCGCCGCCGTGGAAGCAAGTGCCACCCTCGCAATGGCCATCAACAACACGCCTGATCCCAACGTGACCGAACACGAAGCCACCCAGGTCGGTGACCAGGTGGGCGCGCCCCCGATGGACACACAGCGGGTCCGAGACATCTACAATCAACTCCCACGCGGAAAGAACAAGAAGGTCCGTACCGTCGGCTCTGACGCCGAACTGCAATCCGTATTCGACCAAATGACCGTTGGCGGTAAACCCCTACCGCCTGAACCAGGCTACAAGGGTATCAAGACGGAGCTCCCTGATGGCACAACGATCGGCCTTCGAGATGGAAGCTTGAGTGGTGGTCGTACTATCGACATCTGGTGGCCGGGAGAAAGTCGTGGCGTGAAGATTCATATCGCGGGGGAATGATGGAACTGAGTGATATCGCTAAGGAAGCCGTCTACACGGGCTTGGACGACTGGGTCTACCTAGGGGAGCTGTGTTCGTTTGTCAGGGCGCAGAAGAAAGCGAGTACCGATGAGGCGGCGCTTGCGATTGCGCTCAAAGAAATCGAGATTCTAGTGAATGCTGGGTTGATGGAAATCGGTGCAATTGGTGACGAGGGATTTGTTCCGTGGCGCCAGCCTATCCGGGAGTCTGTCCAATACATCCGCTCGTACGCGGCGAATAGGCGCATCCAGGAATGGATGCATGTCGCCTGGCTGCAAAACACCGCTAAAGGCAACGAGTACGCCGAAACCCTAGACCCCGATGAGTTCATCGACGAAGACTGACCCGTGCCGTCGCAGCTTGCCCCGCCACGCGGGCCTGCAGGTCGATCCGCACCCGATCGCACCCGTCTCAGGACGTAGACCCAACGGATAGGCATTTTGCCTGGTGCCTCATCCGACGCACGGGAAAGTGTTGGGACGCACGGATGTCCATTCGCTATATAGGGCGCTGACAGTGGAACGAGGACGCATTTGCACCGTCTGCCCGACCGAAGGACCGATCGCGCACGGACAACCAGTTGGATTGAATGGAAAACCAGGGCCGAACTCGGAAACACACATTCCGCTTCGCCCTGACGGCTTCTACTCGGTACCGGAAGGCTGGTAAGGAAATGGATCTCGGGCTGCAGGGCCAGCTGGTCACCACGCAGACCTTTGACTACACCGTGTCCTTCGAGACCAACGGCGGGTGCGAGCTACGCATCGAAAACGAGTACATCCTCCAAACCCCCCACGGCACGCTGAGCTTCTCTCCGGAACCGTCCAATGCGGACTCCGAACCATTGAAATCCCTTGCCGAGCAATCCATCAGCCACGCTTCCGTGGAGAACGACGGCACTCTCGGCGTGACGTTCGCCAATGGCAACGAGCTACGAGTACAACCCAGCCCCAGCTACGAAGCCTGGACAGTAGCAGGCCCCCGGGGAATGAAGGTGGTCTGCATGCCCGGCGAAGAACTCGCCATCTGGAACGCCACCGAAGCCTGAGCATCCCGAGTCACTACGGCCATCCGACGATGAGCGTGGCCATTGGCCCGCACGCGAGATGACTGCACAGCGCTTGCACTACGGTCCAGACGGGCTGTCGGGGCTAGGGACGGTTCCGGGTGTGGGTGGACGGGTCAGGTCGGCGGGTGGATCGACCAGTCGGGGGCGGCTTCCGTCCGTTCGGTACAGCATCCACTTCGGTCCCAGGCCGACGTCGACCCTTGCCAACACATCCGCGCCGGTATCGCGCACTGCGACAACAGCGTCGCCGGAAATGACCGTCTCGTCGTGCCCGAGCACTAGCAGCGGCCGAGCGCCGTGTGGGGCAGCGGCGGCATGTTGCGCCGACCGGGTCCAGCCGGCGTACTCGGCACGCTCTCTCGCCCCCTGCACCGACAGGCTCACCGGGCTAGTGGATGCTGCGTCCTCGTTGCCCGCCGGCTCGGGGTGTGCTTGCTCGGCATGCCGCACCACCGGCAGGGACGGAATAGTTGCCGCCATCGCTGCGGCATCGGCCCACGCGTCGGCTTCCGACCGGCCGTCGCCGGCGAGTCGGTAGGCGATCCGCTGGGCCATTCGGTCCCACAGGGCCTGCATGGCCATTGTCGACGGTGTGTCGCCTTGTCCGGGGCGTTGCCACAGACTTCCGAGGATTGTCCTGGCTCGTGCTTGCAGGTCTGCCACCCAGTTGGCCGAGAGTGTGGTCAGTGCCCCCTCGGCTTCTTGGAACTGTTCGGTCCACCGCTGGTGCACGGTGGCGATCTCGGCTTCGGTGACCTCGGCGGGCTGGGTTGGGCGGGCGGTGCCGGACAGGGCTGCGCGGAGTTGCCTGTCGACCGACGTGATCGCGGACGCGACTTCTCCGGCGTTGTCGTAACTCGGTGGCAAATCCCGCTCATAGGGCGGTAGGAGCTGCCGAGGCACCTCTGCGTCGCGGTCCTCCCCGGCCGTCCGCCAATGCAACTCTGGCGTCACATCCCGCAAGCGGTCCAGCACCGTATCGGTGTCGGGAGCCTCCTGGTGGAAACTGTCGTAGACGTACACGGGTCGTGGGGGCCCACCGACTCGGCGTAGGCCTTCGGCGAGCGCTCGGGCGTACCAGTCCGGAAGTGGCACGCCGTCCTCGGAGTCCGCCACGATTACTACCGTTCGGCCGAGCTGTCCAGGATCGGGAGTCTCTTCTGATTGATCACCCGCATTCTGGAAATGCGGGGAACGCTGGATGAGCATGCCCAGCTCAACGGGGTCCGGTGACTCAGGTTCGGACTCGGGCTCGGACTCGGGGTCGTCGTCTTCGGGGCGTGCTACTACGACTTTTCCGTCCGACACTTTCACGAGGACGAACAGCGGGTCCGGATCGAACTCACCCACCGCCCGCCGCAGCATCGGCCCGTGCCAGTCGTAGTCCAATGAGCAAAATGTTTCCCAGCGCTCGCTGGTTTCGTTGCCCACGGGAAAAGCCACGGCGTTGAAGGCCGATTCCTGGCCGACTCCGAGACGCAAGGAGTAGGAGCGAGATTCGCGGTGCGGAGGGGGCGGCTGCATTCGGCGGGGCGTTAGCAGTCTCAGGCCGTCCCACACAACGCGCTCGTCCGGATTCCTGGTCAACGTGTCCCCGGGAACCCGTTCTCCCGAGACGTAGACGGGCCGGTCAGCGTCGGGGTTGCCCAGCAGGTGTTCAGCGAGGTTGAGATTCGCCGTCGCGCTCGGGTTGTACGCCCCTACGGGGAGGATCACGACCGGTCGCCGCCAGTCCCCCCGGGTCGCCGCAAGATAATCCGGGTTTCGCGCCACCATAGCGCCCAACCGTGCGGCGGGTATTTTCGCTTGCCCGCCAGGGGCGAGGAAACCATCGATACCCGTGCTCGCGAGGATGACGATCGGCTCCTGGGGACCGCGATACTCCAGTCGCGACAACAGCCGGGAGATCCCGAAGGAACGAATCTGGTCAAGGTCATCGACGTCGCGACTGCCCAGGCAGGAGATGAGCTGCGGCCGCCGCGCCTCGATAGCACTGGCGGGATGGGTGCGCAGTGCAGATTGCGCGGACGGCGCCTCGACCAGGGCATAGGGCCGTCGCCCGGTCTCATGCTCGTCGAGTTGGCCCATTGACAGGAAAACGGGCCGCTGGATGCCGTCGCTGCGTAACCCCTCGGCCAGCGCCCGCGCGTCCCGCTCGGTCAAACCGGACGGCCACTGGTCGAACATCACGACGACCGGGCGGGCCTGATCGTCGCTGATCGCCTGCCGGAATTCCGCGCCCCTGGCCACGCTCATGCCGAAGTCCGACGGCCCGAGAACCCTCGTCTCGCCATTCGATGGATCAACCAGGTGGAAACGCCCGCGCACCGACCGCGCAACTAAGACCACTGGCCTACGGTGGCCGACCTCCGAACGAAGCCAGTTCGTGTCCACGACAAGCGGTGGCCTCGGTTCTGGGCGGGACAGATACAGCAGCGCTTCGAAACCGTCGTCGTCGGGGAGGCTCAGCCCAGCCGCCGGTAACCAGTCCTGCGCCGGCACGAACCTCGGGGGATCTGTGTTGAGGGGGAGAACGGGCACGCCGTTTTCGTGTCGCAACCGGAAGTCCCGGTCGGTGACCAGGATCGTGCGATTCGGGTCGTTGCTGTGCACGCCTCGGGCGAAGTCATGCGCGGTGTTTTCGCTGAGCCCGGTCTCGGCTCCCACGGTCGCCAACAGGACTGGTGCGCTTGGTAAAGCGGTGATTGAGGTCTGGTACGGCGTGCTGTGCGCAAGCTGGCGACCGAATTCGAAGGCCGACACGGTGCCCGACGGTGTGACGAACTCATCGCCCCACAACCGCGCGAGCACAGTCGTCGCCGAACGCATCCCGAACCGCCGCGCACCGGTCACCCGGAAGCCATCCGATGACCACTGGCTCCACCAGTCCACATCCGCCGAGGTTGCCCCGGCCGCCAGCAAACGATGCCACGGATCGGGGGCCAGTTCCCGCACCGACAATTCGGCCTCGCGCGGACGTCCACCGGCCAGCGCGATGTCGCGAATCTCGAACCGGAGGTTGCCGCCGTCCTCGCTTTCCACGGCGGCAGCGACATACACCGGCCCGGCGTGGCCATGCCGGCGTATTCCGCTCGCGAGCTCTCGGCGTGTCTGCTCGCCCAGGCCACCGGCGTTTTCCGACTGCGCCGCGAACACGACGACGGTCCTGCTGAGGCTCGCTGTCTCGCCCAATACACCGGCCAGGAATCGACCGAATTCTCCAGCCTGGAGGTTCCTGGTGTACCGGCCTCCGGGGTCGGTGTAGGTGAAGGTTCCATCGGGCCCCGGGCGCGTCAGCACGAGGATCGGTGATTCGTCACGTACTCCTGCCAGCAGCCGGTCCAGGTCAGGACCCGACTCCGCCCAGTGTCTCCAGGAGGCTTCCTCATCGCTGTTGCGTGGGTACGCGATCGCGTCGATCACGCGTGAACCCGTCGGTATGGCCAGCCGCACTCGGGGCGACCACGGGACCATGGGAGCGGGGGAGACACTTCCCGTCTCAGTGTCCAATGTCATCACGGAAACCGGCCCACGATGTCCGGCTTCGCGGAAGCTCGCGGCCAGCTCCTGCTGGGCCGGTTCCGGCAGTGCGTACCCGCGTCCTCTGTCGTAGAGATTGAGGATGAGTGCGCGGCGATCGTCGGGGTGGGTGATTCCGTAAGAGCGGGCGTCCTCGATTACGCGGTGGGCGAACTCGTGCGGGCTCAGCTGCTGTGTTTGCCACGTGTCGCGGTCGGCGACGATGAATCCGCCTTGCGGTGTGACGTGTGCCAGCACGAACGTCGGCGCATCAGCATCAAAAGCCCCCGGTGCCCTTCCACCTGGGGCGTCCAGTCGTTGGACCGCATCCCTGGTCCCGGCGTCAATCGGGTAGGCGATCGTGTTCTCGCGCGCGGCACCCGCTGGCCGCAGCGCCAGTACGCTGGGCTGCACGCCTGAGGGCAGTACCAGCCGGGCGTGTTGCCGGTCGGCGGCCGGTGGCCCGGCGGCGACCAATCCGAGTCCGGCGGGATTGTGTGAGACATAGCCTTCGGCGAGCAGGACCTGTCGGTTGTTGTCTCCGCCCGTGTTGAGTCCTTCGCCGAATTCGTGGGTGAGTTCGTCGCGGCTGAGGTGTGGGCCGAGTGCCGCGTTGCCGCCTGTGACCACCAGGACGACCGGGCCGTCCGGGTTGCTGGTGGCGATCTGCTGGTATTGCGCGGTTCCGGCCACACGCCGACCCAGCTCGCGTGGGGTGTCCAGGTGTGCGGTCGTCCCGCGGATCTCGTCGCTGATCAGGAATGATTTTTCCGCACCGGCCGTGCGTCGTCGGGCTTCGACCACGATGATGACCGGTTGGCGGTCTGGGGTGATTCCCATTTCCTGCCGGAGCTGGTCGAGGTTGACTCGGCCGCCGTGGAAGTCTTGCCACCATCGTGATGAGCCCGCGCTGGCGGGGTAGGCCACGGTGTTGTCGGTGTGAGTGCCCATCCGCAGTGTTATTGCCCGGGTGGCTCCGTGCTGCCATTGCGCGCGTAGTTCGGATGCGGTCGCCCGGTGCGGGCCTTGCCGTTCCCCTCCCTGTTCCGCTTGTCGTAGGACTTCGGCCAGGTAGCGCAGTTCGTGTGGGCGGGTGTTGGTGGGGGTTTCGGTCAATTCCTGGACGGCGTTGTGGACGTCGTTGGCGGTGACTGTGGGTCCGGGCATCCGGCCGGTGTCGCGGATCCAGTCGGCTACCAGCCGGATATTCCGCACATCGGAGACGGTGGGTTGCCCGCCTAGTTCCTGGGTCAGCTCAAGGACGTGGACAAGCCTGCCCCGCAACCGCTCCGCACTGCGTGTGCCTGGTCCGCCCACGCCGTCGCGGTACCGCAGTTCTACCGCGTCAGCCAGCCGGTGCACATCCTCATCATCAGGCAATCTCCGCTGGGCAGACGCACCATCCTCGCGCGCGGCCCACCACTGACTCAACAGCTCACCGGGTGACTGTCTGATCTCGTCAAGCCGCTGGGCGCCCCATTCGCTGTCCTGGCCGAACCTCGCCCCCAATACCTCAGCGGCGTAGGGTTCGCCGGCGTCACGGGCCCGCCGTGCCGCCGCCCGGGCCTCTAGTTCCCGGACGAACTCCTCCCTCATTTCGGCAAGCCGAGCCGCGCCCCATTCGCTGCTCTGCTGGAATCGTGCCCCCAACGTCCGAGGGGTGTAAGGCTCAAGTTCGTCCATGGCCTGCCGCGCCTGCGTCCGCGCTTCCCGCTCCCGCTCATCCTCGAACTCGGCGATCCGCGCCGCTGCCCATTCGCTGTCTCGCCCGAACATCGCCCCCAACTCCCGAGGGGGGAATGGCTCGCCGGACTCATCCGCCCGCCGTGCTAACGCCCGCGCCACCGCCCGATCGTCCTCATCTTCGGTCTCGGCGATCCGCGCGGCGCCCCGCCCGAACACCGCCCGCGATTCCCCAGCGGTGACGGGCTGGCCGGTCTCATCAGCCTGCCGCCCCGCCCACCGCTCCTCCTGGTCCCGCTCCAATGCCACCTCGTTGAGCTGCTCCTCGCCCCATTCGCCGTGCCGCCCGAACATCGCCCCCAACTCCCAAGAGTCGAAGGGCTCGCCGGCCTCAGCCGCCCGCCGTGCTAACGCCCGCGCCTCCGCCCGATCCCGCTCCGCTTCCTCCCGCATCTCGGCAAGGCGCGCCGCGCCCCAATCGCTGTCTCGACCGAACCTCTCCCCCAAGTCCTCAGCGGAGCAGGGATCACCTTCCTCATCAGCCTCCCGCGCCATCTCCCGCGCCGCCCCCCGCGCTTCCGACTCCAGGTCAGCCTCGATCTCGGCAAGCCGCGCCGCACCCCATTCGCTGTCCAGCCCGAACATTGCCCCCAACGCCTCAGCGGTGATGGGCTCACCGTCGTTATGAGCCCGCCGCGCCTCCACCCGCGCCAGCCTGTGCGACCACGATTCCGCCCGCCTCGCCTCGTCGAGTTCATCGACACGAGCGCGAGACTCGGCGGACTCGGCCCCCTCGTCGTCTGACCACTTGATCACGGGCTCGGGGTGCGTGTGGTCGGGGTAGCGTGGTGGGGTCGTGCCGGTCAGTGCGGCCCGTAGTTCTGGGCCGCGACGCGAGAGCACCTCGCGCCCGTCGGGGCCGAGTAGGGACCACTGGCCGGTTCCTTGGCCGTTGGTGAACATTGGCTGCATCCGGCCGTCGGCTGTAGCGATGGTGTCGGTGGCGTGTACCGCACCATCGTTGGTTTGCCAAACGTCGGTGGCGTCCGTTGTCCACACATACGCCCGCATCCTCGCGGCGAACCGTTGCGCGAACGACGTGTCGCCCGGCTCTGGTCGTTGTCCGGCACCGCATCCGAACAGCGCCACCGGCAGGCCCGCGACGAAGCGTCTGTCGCGCCATACCCGCTCGGCGGATTCTTCTGGTCCGGTTTCTCCGTCTGGCCACCGCGCACGCCCGTGCGGGGTGACGTGCATGCCCACTACTTGCACACCCGGCAGATCCGAAGCCAACGCCATCGCCGCGTACGCCGCCGCATCGTCAGCAGGTCCGAAGACCATCAACGGCGCCGGGCTGGCCAGCCGGGTTAGCTCTGCTGGTGGCTCCGCCGGCAACGGCTCGCGCCCGTCGGAGCGGAACAAGGTCCATCGTGGACCTTCTTCGATGTCGGTCCGTGCCAGCACATTCACGCCCGAACGCCGTACCTCGGCCACCGATTCACCGGGCACCACTATGTGGTCACTGCCCAGCACCACCAATATCTGGCCCCGGTCCGGTGATACCTGCGCGAATCCCAGCGATCTCGTCCATGCCGGGTAGCTGACCGGCTCGTCCGATCCCCGGACAGCCAGTACGACTGGCAGGGATGGAATGGTTGCGGCCATTGCTGCCGCATCCGCCCACGCGCCCGTCTCCGACCGACCGTCGTTGGAGAGTTGGAAGGCGACCCGCTGGGCCATTCTGTCCCACAAGTCCTGCATGGCCATTGCCGGGGATGTGTCGCCCTGCCTCGGGCGTTGCCACATGCCTGCGAGGATTGTGCTGGCCCGTGCTTGCAGGTCGGCTACTCGGTCAGCCGTCAGTGTGCTCAGCGCCCGTTCGGCTTCCTGGAACTCCTGGTTCCAGCGTTGCCGCACGGTCGCGATCTCGGCTTCGGTGACTTCAGCGGGCCGGGTGGGCCGGGCGGCACCGGACAGCGCTGCCTCGCGTTGCTGGTCGGCCGCCGCGACTGCGGACGCGACCTCTCCGGCGTTCTCATAACTCGGCAGCGAGTCGCGCTCGTAGTGCGGCACGATTTCCCGGGGCTCCACCGGGTCGCGGACCTCTCCAGCCTGCCGCCAGTGCAGTTCGGGTGTCACGCTCCGCAGCCGGTCCAGCACGGAATCGGTATCGTAAGCCTCGTTGTGGTAGCCGTCGTAGACGTACACGGGGCGCGGTGGACCGCCGACTCGGCGCATGCCTTCGGCGAGTGCTCTGGCATACCAGTCCGGTAATGGCCTGCCATTCTCGGACATCGGCACGATCACCACCGTGCGCCCGAGCTGCCCGGCATCCGCAACGGCCGATGTCGGGTACTCAAGATGCTGGAAATGCGGCGAACGCTGGATGAGCATGCCCAGCTCGACAGGATCCGGTGACTCGTGCATTTGGCCAGGCTCAGGGGCGGACTCGGGGGCGGACTCAGCATCGGACTCCCACCATCCCGGTTCCGACTCCGACCGCGGTTCCGGTTCGTGAGCTCTGTCGCGCACTACTACGACTTGTTCGTCCGACACTTTCACGAAGACGAACAGCGGGTCCGGATCAAATTCGCCCACCGCGCGCCGCAGCATGGGCCCGTACCCGTCGTAATTCAACGAGCCCCAATCTTCCCAGGCGGCTAGGTCTTCCGATTCCACCGGGAAACCCACCGCGTTGAGCGCCGACTCCTCGCCAACACCGACACGCAGGGTCTGGGACCCCAGTTCCTGCTGCGTACCGGGAGGCTGCATTCGCTCCGGTGTCAACAGTTTCGGGCCGGGGAGGCGCCCGCCTTCCTGCATGGTGAGCCCGCCGACCGACATGATGTCTGCCGAGATGTAGACGGGCCGGTCAGCGTCGGGGGTGCCCAGCAGGTGTGCGGTCAAGGGAGTGATGTCCGACGCTTCATCGACGTAGTGCGGCGGCAGCCGTACTGGGACGATGACGACCGGTCGCCGCCAGTCCCCTTGGGTCGCCTCAAGGTATTTCGGGTCTTCCGCCAGGAAATCGCCGAGCTGCGCAGGCGACAGCTCCCCGTATGGCGTCATGAAACGACCGAAACCCGCGCTCGTAAGGACGACAATCGGATGTTGGGCCCCGCGATACCCCAGCTCCGACAACAGGCGGGAGATCCCGAGCGAACGAACCTGGTCAAGGACCTCCGCCTGGGAAGAGGGGTCCAGATAGGAGATGAGCGCCGGGCGCCGCGCACCGGCGGCACTGGCCGGATGCGTGAGCAGCATCGACTGCGCTGACGGCGCCTCGACCAGGGAGTATGGCCGCCACCCGGCCCCGCGCTCCTGAAACTTGCCCATCGACAGGAAAACGGGCCGCCGGATGCCGTCGCTGCGCAAGCCCTCGGCCAACGCCCGCGCGTCCCGCTCGGTCAGTCCGGACGGCCACTGGTCGAACACCACCACAACCGGGCGGGCCGGATCGTCGCTGACGGCCTGGTGGAACTCCGCGTTCCTGGCCACGCTCGTGCCGAAGTCCGCGGGCCCAAGAACTCGCACCCGGTAAATCGATGGATCAAACACGTGGAAGCGTCCGTGCACCGACGGTGCTACCACCACGAGTGGCGTCCGGTGGCCGGCCTCCGAAACAAACCAGTCCGCGTCCACGGTAAGCCGTCGCGTCCGTCCTGGGCGGGACGGATACGTCAGCACCGCAACGAAGTCGTCGTCGGTGGACCGGTCCACCTCAACCTCCGGCGACCAGTTCGGCGGGGGCACGAACCGCGGGGGATTTTCGTTGAGCTGGAGAACGGCCGCGTCGTTTTCGCGCCGCAACCGGAAATCCCGGTCCGTGACCAGGACATCCAGATCCGGGATGTCCTGCCGCAAACCACGGGCGAACTCGTGTGCGGCGTGCTCGCTGAGCCCGGTCTCGGCTCCTACCGTCGCCAACAGCACCGGAGCGTCTGGATCTTGCATGGTCACGGTCCGGTACGGTTGCCGGCGCGTTACCTCGCGACCGAATTCGAAGGCTGACAGGGTGCCCGACGGTGTGACGAACTCATCGCCCCACAACCGCGCGAGCACAACCGTCGTCGAACGCAACCCGAGACGTGGCGCACCGCTTACCCGGAAACCACTCGTCGACCATTCGTGCCACCAGGTCATATCCGCCGAAGTTCCGCCGGCTGCCAGCAAACGATACGACTGTTGCCAGCGAGCCAACCTGTGCACCGGCAGCTCGGCATCGCGCGGTTGTCCTCCGGCGAGATTGATATCCAGCCCAAAATGAATACGGGTGGTGTCGCCGTTATCGATTTCCACAACGGTAGCAACATAAACCGGCCCATGGTGGCCAAATCGGCCTAGCCCGTTCGCGAGTTGCTGACGTTCCGGTTCTCCCAGGTTGGCCTCATATGGCCGCTGCATAGCAAGCACGACGACGGTCTTTCCCGGATTCGAGGACGCTATCTCGCCCAGGGCCCCGGCCACTTCCCGGCCGAATGCTCCGGCGCTCAGGTGCCTGCTGGCTCGGGTTGCGGGGTCGAAGTAGGCGAAAGCCCTACCGGGCAGCCAGCGGGCCAGCACGAGGACCGGTGATTCGTCACGCACCCGTTCCAGCAGATCGTCCAGGTCAGGCTCCGACTCGGCCCACCGCCGCCACACGGCCTCCTCGCCACTGTTGCGCGAATACGCGACGGCGTCGAGCACGGTTGAACCCGCCGGTATCGTCAGCCGCGCTCGCGGCGACCACTGGACCACGGGAGCGGGATGGAAACGTTCCGTCGCAATGTCCCGTTCCAACACGTGAACCGGCCCGTGATGTCCCGCCTCGCGGAAGCTTTCGGCCAGCTCGTGGCGGGCCCGTTCTGGCAGCGATCGGTGACGGTCCCAGGCGTATGTGCGGACGATGATGGGACGTTCGTCGTCTGGCCTGGCGATCCCGTGGGATCGCGCGTCCTCGACCGCCCGGCGAGCGAACTCGCGTGGGCTCACGTCCTGCGTTTCCCACGTATCCCCGTCGGCGACGGTGAACCCACCCGTCGGTGTAATCCACGCCAGCACGAAGATCGGCGAATCAGCCCTTGCGGTGTCCCATCCCAGACCCAGGCCAACCGTTGAAAGCAGTTGACTCTTGTCCGTGGCGTTAATGGGGTAGGCGATCGTGTTCTCCTGCGCGGATTCCAGCCGCAGCGTCACCACACTGGCTCGTGTTCCCGAGGGCAGCACCAGTCCGGCGTTCTGCCGGTCACCGGCCTGTGGGCCCGCAGCGATTAATCCGAGCCCGGCAGGATCGTGGGAGACATAGCCCTCGGCCAGCAGGACCTGGCGGATGCCGTCCCCTCCTGCGTTGAGCCCTTCGGCGAATCGCTGGGTGAGTTCGTCGCGACTGAGGTGCACGCCGAGTGCCGCGTTGCCGCCCGTGACCACCAAGACGACCGGACCGTCCTGGTTGGTTGCGGCGACCCGCTGGTATTGCTCGGTGCCGGCCACCCGCTGTCCCAGTTCCCGCGGGGTGTCGAGGTGTGCGGTCGCCCCGCGGATCTCATCGCTGATCAGGAATGACTTTTCCGCACCGGCCGTGCGCCGTCGGGCTTCGACCACGACGATGACCGGTTCGCGATCCGCGGTGATTCCCATCTCCTGCCGGATCTGGTCGAGGTCTACCCGGCCGCCATGGAAATTTCCCCACCACCGTGATGAGGCCGTGCTGGCGGGGTAGGCGACGGTGTTGTCGGTGTGGGCGCCCATCCGCAGTGTCACGGCCTGGGTGGCTCCATGCCGCCATTGCGCGCGTAGTTCGGGCACGGTCGCCCGTCGCTGCTGGCCTTCCTGTTCCACTCGCCGCAGGACATCGGCGAGGTAGCTCAGTTCGTGCGGGCGAACGTTCGTGGTGGTTTCGGTCAGCTCGTGGACGAGGCTGTGCACGTCGGCGGCGGTCACCGTCGGCCCCGGCATCCGGCCGGTGTCCCGGACCCAGTCGGCTACCAGGCGGATATCCCGCACGTCGGCGACGGTGGGTTGTCCGCCCAGTCCCTCGGTCAGCTCAAGTACGTTTACAAGCCTGCCCCGCAACCGCTCTCCACTGCGCGTGCCCGGTCCACCCGCGCCGTCCCGGTAACGCAGTTCGACCGCATCAGCCAGCCTGCGCACGTCATCATCAGACAACTGCCGCCCAGCAGCCGACCCGCCATCCGCACGCGCGGTCCACCACCCGCTCAACAACTCATCGAGCGGCCGCGCGATCTCTTGACCACCCCGCCACGTCTCCAACCGCGCCCGCTCGTCGTGGAAGGAATTGGTATTGCCGTTGTCCGACCACCTGATCACCGGCTCGGGGTGCGCCTGGTCGGGGTAGCGCGGTGGGGTCGTGCCTGTTAGTGCGGCGCGTAGTTCCGGGCCGCGATGGGAGAGCACCTCGCGCCCGTCGGGGCCGAGCAGGGACCACTGGCCGGTTCCTTGGCCGTTGGTGAACATCGGCTGCATTCGCCCGTCGGCGGTGGTCACGGTGTCGGTGGCGTGTACCGCACCATCGCGGGTCTGCCATACCTCGCTGGCGTCGGTCGTCCAGACGGATAGCCCCAAGCTCGTCGCGAATTGCTGCGCGAATGACGCCTCACCCGGCTCTGAACGCCGCCCGGTAGCGCAACCGCACAACGCCCCCAGTCTCGCCGTGAATCGCTGGGCGAATGATGCCTCGCCCGGGGCCGAACGTCGTGCGGCGCCGCATCCGAACAGGGCCACTGGTAGTCCGGCGACGAAGCGCCGGTCGCGCCATACGCGGGCGGCGGATTCTTCCGGTCCTGCTTCTCCGTCTGGCCACCGTCCGTTTCCGGACGGGGTGATGTGGATGCCCACGACTTGTACGCCGGGCAGATCCGAGGCCAGCGCTACCGCTTCGACAGCCGCCGCGTCATCGTCGGGTCCGAAGTACATCAACGGTGCCGGGCTGGCCAGTCGTGTTAGCTCTGCTGGCGGTTCCACCGGCAGGGGTTCGCGCCCGTCGGCCCGGAAAAGTATCCATTGTGGACCGTTTGTGGTGTCGGTTCGTGCGAGCACGTCGGCGCCCGAGCGTTGTGCTTCGGCGATCAATTCATTGAGCACGACCGAGTGGTCGGTGCCCAGTACCACCAGCAACCGATCCCGGTCCGGTGTGAGCTGCGCGTGTCCCGGTGATCTTGTCCATGTCGGGTAGGTGACCGACTCGTCCGATCCCCGGACAGTCAGCACGACCGGCAGGGATGGAACGGTGGCGGCCATTGCTGCGGCGTCTGCCCACGCGCCCGTTTCCGACCGGCCGTCGTGGTACAAGCGGAACGCGACGCGTTGGGCCATCCGGTCCCACAAGCCCTGCATGGCCATCGCCGAGAGGGTGTCGCCCTGTCTGGGGCGTGGCCACACGCTTGCCAGGATCGTCCTGGCCCGTGCCTGTAGGTCGGCCACCCAGTCGGCCGGGAGCGTACTCAGCGTGCGTTCGGCTTCGTGGAACTGCTCGTTCCACCGATGGTGCAAGGTGGCGATCTCGGCTTCGGTGGCCTCGGCGGGCTGGGTTGCGCGGGCGGCGCTGGCCAGGGCTGCCTGGCGTTGCCGGTCGACCGCCGCGACCGCCGAGGCGACTTCTCCGGCACTGTCGTAGGCGGGCAGCGCACCCCGCACATAGTGCGGGACGATTTCCAGCGGATCGTCTGGGTCGCGGACTTGCCCGGACCGCTGCCAGTTCAGCTCGGGTGTCACGTTCCGCAGGCGGCCCAGCGCCTCGTCGGTGTGGAAAGCCGCGTGGTTGTAGCCGTCGTAAACGTACAGGGGTCGGGGTGGGCCACCGGTTCTGCGGAGTCCTTCGGCGAGTGCTCTGGCGTACCAGTCCGGAATTTGTGGGCCCATGAAGTCCGCCACGATCACCACTGTGCGGTCGATGTGGCCGCCGGCGTCCTGGAACTGTGGGGACTGCTGCATGCGAAGGCCCAGCGCAACAGGATCCGGTGTTTCAAGCACGCCGGTTGCGTCGCGGACTACTATTTGTCCGTTCCGTACCGGTACGAAGACGAACAGCGGGTCCGGGTCGAACTCGCTCATCGCGCGGCGCAGGGCGGGCCCGTACCAGGTGCGCTCCAGCGAGCCCCACCCGGTCCATTCTGTCGGCAGGTCTGGTCCCGCGGGGAAGCCCACGGCGTTGACGGCCGATTCCTGGCCGACGCCGACACGCAAGGAGTGGGACACCAAGTCCTCCCGCGCAGGGGGAGGCCGCATGCGCTCGGGCGTCAGCAGTCGCAGGCCGGGCTCCACGTGATGGATGTTGTGCTCGGCAAGGTAGACGGGCCGGTCAGTATCGGGGTTGCCCAGTAGTTCCGTTGTGAAGTCAGTGAAGTCCTGGGGCCTTGGGTCGGGGTCGTTCGGTTCTCCTACCGGGACGATCACGATCGGTCGCCGCCAGTCCCCGCGAATCGCCTCAAGGTAGTCCGGGGTTCCCGCCAGCACCGTGCCCATGAGCCGTGTCGGCCGTACGTTCCTTCTCCCGAGGGGGGCGACGGAATCGTTGGCGGGGTTGTTTGTGAGGACGACAATCGGTTGCTGGGTGCCGGAATACCCCAGCTGCGACAACAGCCGGGAAACCCCGTACGAATGAAGCTGGCCGAGAACCTCTATGTGCTCACTGCCCAGAGCGGACAGGAGCAGGGGCTGCCGCGCATCGGCAGCGCTGGCCGGGTGGGAGAGCAGCGCCGATTGTGTTGATGGTGCCTCGGCCAGAGCGTGGGGCCGTGCTCCGGTCTCGCTGTTCTGGATCCGCCCCAGCGAGAGGAAAACGGGCCGCTGGATGCCGTCGCCGCGCAGCCCCTCAGCCAGTGCGCGCGCGTCTTGTTCGGTCAGGCCGGGGTGCCACCTGTTGAACACCACGACAACCGGGCGTGCCAAATCGTCGGTGACGGCCTGCTGGAACTCCGTACTCCTGGCCACGCTTGTGCCGAAGTCCGATGGCCCGAGGACCCATGTCTGATCCGTCGAGGGATCCAGCACGTGGAAACGGCCGCGCACCGATCGGGCCATGACGACCAGCGGCTTGCGGTGGCCGGTTTCCGAGGCAAACCAGTCCGTGTCCACAGTGGGTGTTGGAGTCGGTCCGGGCAGGGATGGATATGTCAGCACCGCTGTGAAGCCGCCGTCGGCGGGCCGGCTCGTTCTGGCTCCCGGGAACCAGTTCGGTGGCGGCACGAACCGCAGGAGGTCGGCTTCGAGGGGGAGCTCGGCCAGGTCGTTTTCGCGTCGCAACCGGAAGTCCCGGTCGGTGACCAGGACCGTGCGATCCGGGTCGTTGCCGCGTACGCCTCGGGCGAATTCATGCGCGGCGTCCTCGCTGAGCCCCGTCTCGGCCCCCACCGTGGCCAGCAGCACCGGAGCGTCTGGATGCTGTGTGGTCGAGGTCTGGTAGGGCACGCTGTCGGTTACCTGGCGGCCGAATTCGAACGCGGACATGGTGCCCGAGGGTGTGACGAACTCGCTACCCCGCAACCGCGCGAGCACCACCGTCGTCGAATCGAGCCCGAGCAGTTCCACGCCGCTGACCTGGACGCCATTCGACGACCACTGATTCCACCAGTCCGCATCCGCCGAGGTTCCCCCGGCTGCCAGCACATGACGTCCCGGATCGGAGGAATTCAGTTCCCGCACCGGTAGTTCAGGGTCCCGCGGACCTCTCTCGGCCAGGGTGATGCCCTGGATCTCAAGCCGAATGCTGCCGCCGTCATCGCGTTGTACAACGTCAGCAACATAAACCGGCCCGTCGTGGCCATGTCGGCTTATTCCGTTCGCGAGTCCCTGGCGCCCCTGCTCGCGCAGGCCACCCCCGTTAGGCAGCTGCACAGCGAACACGACGACCGCCCTGCTGGCATCCAAACCCGCTGCCTGGCCCAATGCTTCAGCCACGGCCGCACCGAATTCTTCGGGCCCCGTGCGCACGGGAGCCCAGGTTTCGGGGTCGGCGTAGTCGAAAAATCCGTGCCGGTTCGCCAGCACGAGGATCGGTGCTGCACCCTGCACCTGTGTCGATAGCCCGGGCAGGTCAGGTCCCGACAGCACGGTCAGGTCAGGTCCCGACTCCGCCCACCGCCGCCACGCCGCCTCTTCATCGCTGTTGCGCGGAAAGGCCACCGCGTCGATCATGGTTGGCCCCGCCGGAATCGTCAGCCACGCTCGTGGCGACCACGGGGCCGTGGCGGGGCCGTGCGTAGGACTATGCCGTGCGGACCCCTGAATCGGCCCGTGACTCCGGAAACTCGGCGGCGCACCCGAGGACAGCACCAGCCCCGGTGCGTCTTGGCGGCCGGCGGGCCGTGACCCCGCGGCGGTCAGCCCGAGCCCGGCGGGAGCGTGCGAGATGTAGCCCTCGGCCAGAAGAACCCGCCGGGCACTGTCGCCGCCTGCGGTGAGTCCTTCGGCGAATCGTTGAGCGAGGGCGTCGCGAGTGCGGCGGAGTCCGGCGTTGCCGCCCAGGATCACCAGCACGACCGGGCCGTCTGGGTTGTTTTCGGTGACTCGCTGATACTGCTCGGTGTCGGCCACCCGCTGGCCCAGCTCGCGTGGTGTTTCCAGTTCCACGCTCGTATTGCGAAGTTCGTCTCCGAGCAGGAACGATCTGTTCGCACTGGCGGGCAGTCGTCTGGCCTCCACCACGACCAAGAGGGGCTCGCTGTCGTCGGCGATCCCCAGATCACGCCGAATCTGACCCAAATCCACCCCGCCACTGCGGAAACTGCGCCACCATCGTGCCGAGACCTCGTCGGCCGGGTATACCACGGTGTTCTCGGCCTGGCTGCCCATTCGCAGCGTCACCGCCCGGGTGGCCTGCCGCTGCCACTGCGCCCGCACCTCGGCCAGCGTGGCCCGCCGCTGTTCACCCCTTTGCTCCAGTCCCTGCTCCACCCGCCGGACGACATCGGCCAAGAACTGCACTTCCTGCCAGCGGGCGTCCGTGGTGCTCCCGGTCGCCTCCCGCACCACACGGTGCACATCCGCCGCGGAGACCAACCTCGGTCCCTGCATCGCACCGGTGTCCCGGACCCAGTCGGCTACCAGCCGGACATCCCGCACATCCTCAACGACGGGCCGCCCACCCACCATCTCGGTCAGCCAGAGAGCGTGAATAAGCCGCAGCCGCTCTGCACTGGGCGCCCCCGGCGCACCCACCCCATCCCGGTCACCCGGTTCCACCGCATTAGTCAGCCGCCGCACATCCTCATCGGACAACACCCGCCCAGCAGCCGCCGCGGGATCCGCACTCGCGGCCCACCATCCCCGCAACATCTCACCCACCGACCGCACCCCACCACCAGCGGCAGACCGGCCCACACCAGGGTCGGCGTCCTGCGGCGCTCGCGATGTCCGCTGCGGCCCGACACCCGCCGCCCGAGCCGGCCACAGCTGAGCCTGTTGCCGCGAACCGGGTCCGGTCGCAGCCTCCCTGACCTCCGCAAGCAAGCTCGCAGCCCACGCGCGGGATCGTCCGAACCTCTGCCCCAAAGCCGCAACGGTGTAGGGCTCACCCGCGTTGAGGGCTCGCTGCGCCTCCGCTCGCGCCTCTTCCCCCACCCGATCCGCACCCGCTCGCGCCCCTTGGCGTGCCCGCCGCCCAGTCACTCGCGTCTGTTCCCGCACCCGCTGCGTCTCGGCTTGCGTCTGTTCCCGCACCCGCTCCGCTTCGGCTTGCGCTTCCTGGCGTGCCCGCTCCGTTTCCGCTTGGCGCGCGGTCACCCATGCCAGCTCCTGGAACGCTTCCTCATGTTGCTGCTCCAGCACCTCCGATGCACCCGGCCGAGCCCGCTGCACCTGCTCCTGTTCCTGCTCTGGACCGTGCTGGGGCCCAGCATCAGCCTGCGTCTCCTCGTCGCGTTCGTCGTGGAGCCTGGCGGGGTCGGCGTCGCCGTTGTCCGACCACCTGATCAGCGGTTCCGGGGCTGTTTGGTCGGTGTAGCGCGGTGTGGTCATGCCGGTCAGTGCGGCCCGCAGTTCTGGGCCGCGACGTGAGAGGACCTCGCGCCCGTCGGGGTCCAGCAGTGACCAGTGGCCGGTTCCCTGGCCGTCGACGAACACCGGCAGCATCCGGCCGTCGCCGGTGATCACCGTCTCGGTGGCGTGTACCGCGCCATCTGAGGTCTGGAACACCTCGGCGTCGGTGACCCATGCCCGCTCACCCAGGGCGCGGGTGAACCGCTCGGCGAAGGACAAGGCGCCCGGGCGGGGACGTTGGTAGGCGGCGCATCCCAGCAGGGCGATGTTGGGCCCTGGCACGAAACGCCGGTCTTGCAGAACGTGTGCGGCGAAACCTTCGGGTTCGAGCAGGCTGCCGTCTCCCAGGACCGCGCGCCCGTCCCCGGTCATGTGCACACCGACGATCTGGGTGTCGAACAGATGGGGCGCCAACCACGCGGCGCGCCCGATGAGCTCGCTGGAATCGCGGGGGCCCCGGAACAACAACGGTTCCGGCCTGGGCCTGCGGGTCAGCTCTGAGGGCGGATCGACAGGTCGGGGCCGGCTACCGTCGGCCGGGTACAGCAGCCATCTCGGCCCGGTACCGAGGTCGCCCCGCGCCAGCACGTCCGCCCCGGTGGCGTGCGCTCTGGCGACAGTGTCGCCAGAGACGACCATGTCGTTGTGTCCGAGCACCAGTAGGGGCCGGGTGTTTTGCGGGGCGGTGGCGGCTTGGTGAGGCGAGCGGGTCCACCCGGGGTAGTCGGCACGTTCTCCCGTGCCCTGCACCGAAAGGCTCACCGGCGCTGTCGGTAGCGCATCCTCACGTGCCGGGCGCACCGCATCGTGGTGCCCGTGACCGATTCCCACCACATCAAGCCGCTGGTCCGCCGAGGCCGCCGAACTCGCCGCGGTAGCAGCAGAGTCGCTCCTTGTCCCCTCAGCGGGTGCCGCGTCGGTGGAAGACTCACCGGTCTCACCGGCAGGCCATGCTTCCTGCTCCGGTTCCTGTGGCCGGGGCTGGGTAGTGGCCGCTTCGGCCTTGATTTCGGTAAGCCGCTGACGACCCCACGTGTCGCTCTTGCCGAACTTCCGCCCCAAACTCGCCCCGTGGTAGGGGTCGCCGGCGTCACGGGCTCGTCGCGCCTCTGCTCGCGCTGCCTCTCTCAATTGCGCCGCTTGCAATTGCGCCCAGCTTAACCGCGCCGCACTACCAAGTCTTTCGGCTGCCTCGTCGGGTTCGGGGAGCCTGTCCGTGTGCGCCTGTTCTTGTGGGCGTGGTTGGGTTGTGGCGGCTTCGGCCTTGATTTCGGCAAGCACCGCCTGGGCCCACGTGCGGGATCGTCCGAACCTCTGCCCCAAAGCCACAGCGGTGTAGGGCCGGCGGGCGTCACGAGCCCGTCGCGCCTCCGCCCGCGCCTCCTCTCTCAATTGCTCCGCTACCAATTGCGGCGTGCTCAATTGCGCCGAGCTACCAAGTCTTTCGGCTGCCTCGTCGGGCTCGCCGGGCCTGCGCGCGGCGCCGTCATCGGCCGCGCCATCGGAAAGGCCTCGTTTTCGTGCTCGGTCACCGGCCGGGTCCGCTGGCTGTGCGGTCTCCTCGCCGGCCTGACCGGGGTCGGCGGACTGGTCGGGGGCTGGGGTATCGGGTTGCCGGTCCGGTCCCGCTCCGGCGCGGATGGTCACTCCCGTTCCCCGGGTATCGAGTCTGGCTGCCAGCTTGCGGGAAAACCGCTTCGCCCCGTCCGGGCCGTACACGGTGACCCGCGCGGCGACCAGGGCCACCACGTCCTCCAGCGCCACGCCCGCCTGGCCACGGGCCAGCCGCACCACGTCATGGGTGCCTTGCACGATCCGCATCGCTGCGGGGCGTGGTCCGCCCACCGTCTTCGCCCGCTGGACTTCCCGGCGAAGGTCCGAGGCCGTCCAGTCGGCGACACTTGTCGGGTCGGGTCTCTCCCGCGTGCCCTGCCCGGGGCCCGTCGCGGTGGCCTCGGTCTCCGCGACCGGCGGCACCGTCTCGGACTCGCCGGTTGCATCCGGCGTCCCGGTCTTGGCGGTGCTGGTCGGGACGGCGGTGGCGGAGTCGGTCAGAGCATCGAGTTCCCGCTGTCCTGGGCTGGTTTGCCGCGGTGGCAGGATTTGTCCCGGCCCGCCTACGGGGCGGGGACGTGCCCCGTCCGCTGCGAACCGCATCCACCGGGGTCCACGTCGGCCACGTCCCGGTACCAGCGCGACGATGTCACGTCCCAGGCTGCGCGCCACGTCGGCGGCCTGGTTCGATGGGACCACCACATCAGAGCCCGAATCGACGCCCGAGGTCAACACCACCGGGCCGGTACCGGCATCGTCCACCCGGGCCCGTAGGAACTCGGCGACCCCGCCGCTGGAGACCGCATCCGCAGGCACCGGCACGCGCACCGCATCGACGGGCAATCCCACCGCACCCGGCACACGGCCACCCGAGGACACCGTGCCCGGGGATTGCGGTATCGCACCGCGGGCCGCATCGGTAGTGCTCGTGACCGGATCCGTTCTCGGGGGAACACCGGAGACGGTGCCATCACCCCGCGTGGACACCTGGCCGGGCACTGTCACCTCGCCCTCGGTGGCCGCAACCGCCCCGGCCGCAGCAGGCGTCGCTTCCGGAGCCACGCCGCCGGAGGACACGCCAGGATTTTGGGTGGCGCTCGTCAAGGGCGTGTCGACGGGGGAGCCGGGCTCGACCGCCCGCGCATCGTCCACCGCAGCGCCCAGTCTGTCCACACCAGACAAAAAGGTGCCCGGGTGGCCGTCCAGAACGGTGCCGGGGTGGCCCTCGCGTGGTGGCGAAGCGGCAGGAGGATCCCCGGTCGGCACCGCACCTTCAGAGGCCACCGGGCCCCCCGCAACGGGCGGGCCCGACCCCTCAAGCGGGGCCGGGTGTTCCACCGGCACACCCGTGCTGCCCGTGTCAGACGTGCCGGTATTCGCGTGGTCGGCACCGACCGGGCCGTGCATCGGGGGTGCGCCGACGCGGGATCCTGCCGTGGTGACCCCGCCATCAGAAACCCGCGGACCGTCCCGGCTGTCACCGGTATTGTCCATAAGGGACTGTTCGGGTGTGGTGTGGTCGTTACGCGGCGGCGCATCCGAACCGGGTATTCCGGTCGTCGCCCCGGCGTCGGAGACCGGCGGGCCGTAATGGCTCACCGGCACCAGCCCCGACTCCGACTCCGACTCCGGGGATAGCTCTGGAGGCCCCATCGGTTCGCTGGGACTGTCCACAGCGGATTCTGGGCTGGTGTGGAGGGCGTTGGCGGACGGGCTGTAGGCCGGTGGTGGTGTCCCGGTATGGGTGCCCGCCCCGGTCGCGTCGCCGGGCTCCGGTGTGTGGCCGTGGACATGGCCCTGTCCTTGCGGCGCGCTGTAGGGCGGCGGCGGGGTGCCCAGTCTGTCGGGGCCCGGAGCCCCTGCCTCACCCGGATATCGCGGCACCGGCGGGACGACCGTTGTCCCGGGCACACCGGTCTCGGAGTCCTCACCCGCCACGGCGCCCGTGCCCGCCTGGCCCGGTCCGCCAGACGGGGCTGCGCCAGCGGGCGTGGCAATCCCGGTATCGGGTACGGAGGTCTGATGAGCCGGGCTGTCCGGCCCCGCGCCCGGGGACGAAGACAGGCCCCCCGCACTTTCCTCGGTCACCGCGCCGGTTCCGGCTCCCGTCGTACCGGAGGAATCACCCGGCGACGTTTTCCCGGGGGCGGTGCCGATGGGCAGGACGGCCGAGGTGACCGCAACACCCGGCCAACCCTTCTCCAGCTCAGTGGCCACCACCTTTTTGGAACCCGGCGCCGGAATCCCGGAATCCACATCGGACATTCCCTTTGGAGATCCGGGTTTCTCGCTGAAAGTCTCGGTAAAGCCAGGCTTCTCGCCCGCCCGCATCCCGGACTCGGTCTGCAACTCGCCGGCCGTGTCGGTGTCGGTGCTGGCGGAATCCTTCTCCCCGCCCGTGTCCTCCCGGGCCCGGCCCGCCGGGATCAGCTCGCCCCGCACCGCCAAGCCCGCCAGATTCCCGATACCCGAACCGATCGCCTCCGACACCCCGGCGGTAAACGAGAACGGATTCCACTGCGCCCCCTGGCCGCTGATCGCGCCATACCCCGCCTCGCCCAGCATTTCGGTCAAGCCCTCTTCCAGGGATTCGCCCAGGCCGTGACCGAAGCGGGCCACCCACATCGCCCGCACCGACATACCCGTGTAATCCTCTAGATTCTTCGACACGACATCGGCGAATTTCGCCATCGAAGCCACCGGGTACTGCTCCGCGTGCTCTTCGGCCACCTGCCGCGCCGCCGCCGCCAACACCTCAGCATCGATCTTGTCGCCCAGACCCCGCACCAACACCTTGGCGATCGCGTTGCCCACCACATTGCCCAGCGCCGAGAGCGGCACCGCCAGCAGCCCGCTGAATGAGCCGACCCCCACCGCCATCTCCGACATCGCCGCATCCCACTTCTTCCGCGTCCCCAACGCGAACTGCAACCCTTGGGCCCCGGCATCCATCACCACCTGTAGCCCAATGCCCACGATCTGGGCCATCGCCAGCCGCATGAACAACTGGCCCCACCACCGGGTCAGCAGCAACCGCATCACCGCGAACCGCGCCGCCAACCACGCCATACTGGCTCCACCAGTGGGACCGGCCATCGCCACCGCCCAGGCGATCTCGGCCACCAGCAGCAGCAAACCCCCCACCGTGACGAACTTCAGATACTGCACCTGCAACGCCAGATTCCGCGCGAACTCCGCCAACTGCCGCACACCCGCACCACCGGACTCCAAAACCGGTCCGAATGCCTCCAGCCGTTGCGCGAACCGGTCCGTCGCCTTGCCCGAAAACCCACCCCGCACCCGCTCCACCACATGCCCCACCACGGGTGCCAAACTCTCCACCGTCGCCGCACCCGACTCCAATGCCGCCGCCACAACGAACAACGCATCCTCATCCGCATCCGTCATGTCCTCACCGGTCAACACCTGAAAAAGCCGCCTCACCTCCTCCGGCACCATCAAGGACACGAAAAGACACCCACTCTGCGGACATACGAACTACGCGACCCAATCATTGGGCCGTTAGTATGAAGTATGAACCAGCCATCCGCCCCGGCAAACTGAGACGGCCGCGCGTGCGGCAACTATGCACGTTCAACCACGAAAATAGCGGAAAAAGGGCTATTGCGAGTTGTTTGGTGGTGTGAGCTCGCTTTTTCGAGCCCGGAATGCAGGGGACGCCGGTGCTGCGTCTAGTACTGTGTTCCGCTATTGACCGTTGGCCTCGTTGGCGCGGGCTTGGTGGCGCGTGAGTTACGCCGAAGCTGCTGGTTGCGATGGCAAGATGCGTAAGCTGGCTGGTGCTCGGCGTGCTCTGCGGACCTGGACTCGCAGGGCCCGGATGGTCACTGCGAGCGGGGAGGGTAAGGCCATCGCAGTCATGCGGCGGAGGTGGGAGGCCATCCGCAGACGGTGCGGAAAACGTCTGCACCGGTTCAACATTCACGGTCTGGCGATAGGCAGACCGGCCGGGGGCCGGACGTAAGCCCCGGCTGACCGAGGAAGAGCGCAGCCGCATCGTGACTGTGGTTGCCACCACACCTGGGCGCTTGACGCGGCGGTCCGATGGCGCTCCGGAACCGAGCGGGAGGCTGCCGCATCCCAGTGGACGCTGGACTCGTTGACCGAGTATCTCCGTGCCGGTGGGATCGTCGTGGGTGGCAATCAGGTACCAAGAAATCCTCTGGCGGAAGGCAGTTCGCTGGCGCAGGCCCCATTACTGAGCGAGGAGCAAAGACCCCGACTAGTCTCAAAAGGACACGCGTCGGCGGCGGTCTCTGCACGCAGCCACCGGAAGGTTCCACGGGCGTCCGCGCCGACGAGTTAGGCGCGGTCATCCCGCACTTTCGCGCCCGCATCAGGCTGGTCGGTGCACGGGCACCGGATCAAGGTGCCTCTGAAGTATTGCCGAGGCCCAGAGAAGATCTGGGGGTACGACTCGATCCGGATCCGCGGCGGCCAGGCCGTCACACTCACCGCCCAATCCCGGAATAGCGCAGCGAGGAACACGCGCTGAGAGCTAGTTTTGTAGACATGTATGAAAAATGAGTATAACTGGCCATGTTGGTCGGGGATGCTACTCAGTGGAATTAGGCCTATCGACTCGGGGGCAAAGAGACGAGCATAGTGGTCCGAAATCGTGGCTTCTTTACGCTGGGTTGAGTGATCTTCGTGGTGACTTTTGAGCTGTTGGTGGGTGGGAAGCAGAGCTGCGGGCTCTGACGATTAGTCGGGATGCGTCAACGAGGATCGCCACGAGGGCGCGGATTGTGTTGTGGTGCAAGGAAGGCAGGCGTAAGAAGGAGGTCGCGTTGTTGGTGGGTGTCACAGCCACGGCGTGTACTTCGCCTTGCTGGCCGCTCCTCCCCGTGAGTTGGGGCCTAGCCAGCGATTTCGCCGAGGGACAAGTGGTGGCCCAGACGGTCTTGCTTGGTGCGGAGGTTGTGGGGGTTTGCGCTTGTCGTGAGTCCGACCCGGCTGACGATTTCCACGCCGTAGCCGCCGAGCCCGCCGTATTTGGCAGGGTTGTTGGTGATCAGCCTCAGCCGCGTAATGCCCAGGTCGGCGAGGATCTGCGCACCCATGCCGTAGAGGCGGGAATCGACCGGCAGACCCTGGGCGTGTTGGCGTCAACGGTGTCCAGGCCGTTCTCTTGGAGTTCGTAGGCTCGGATCTTGTGGGCGAGCCCTATGCCACGGCCTTCATGACCGCGCAGATACACCACTGTGCCAGCGCCTTCGGCCGTGATCGCCCGGAGTGTTCATGGTTGCTCTTGGTGGGAGCCGTAGCGATGGTGCTGCTGATTGACGGTGGCGGCAGTCAGGTGGCCGAGGGTTCGGAGGCGATCGCTCTGTAGCCGCCTCGGAAAAAGACGAGGGCGCTGGGGTCGGCTGGTTCGGCGGCGAGTGCCCGGACGCGGCCGACGACGATTTCGTGGTCGCCGGCGTCATGCACGGCGTCGATGTCGCAATCGATCCACGCGACGGCCCCCGCGAGTATCGGTGACCCCGTGGGCCCGGGGGACCAATCGACCCCGGCGAACTTGTCGCCGCCGCTTACGGCGAATGCTCTGCAGAGGTCGCGCTGTGCGGCGGCGAGCACGTTGGCGCAGAAGCTGCCCGAGTCCCTGATCTTGGGGAAGGTTGTGGATGATTTGGTCGGCAGGAAGGCCACGAGGGGTGGGTCTAGCGACACCGAGGTGAAGGAGGACACGACCAATCCGACCGGCCCGCCGGTCTGATCCACGGCGGTGATGCCGACAACGCCCGCCGGACAGTGGCCGAGCACTCGTCGGAACAGGGCCGGATCATCCGTCTCGTGCAGCAACACCGGAGATGTAAGCATGCTGATATAATAACAAGATACGTTCATGATGCAAGCTGTTACGCTAAGGCGTGAGGTCGCGCTACTGTTCGCGGTTCGGCTCAGCCGAGTAGTCGTGGAACCCGCGTCCGGCCTTCCTGCCGAGCAGACCCGCGTCGACCATGCGCGCCAGCAGTGGCGGTTGCCCAAGACCTTCTCGACCAGGTTCCGGGACCGTTCGATGGTCTCCGGCGCGGTCAGCAAGCTCGGTACGAGCTCGCGCCGCAGCCCACCACACCCACCTTGTGCATCGATGATCACACTCCCTGTCCGCCTGAACGCCTAAGCTGCCTTTACCACAGCCTGTTCAAGGCGTTGTTCGACCACTGCGACCGCCACCTGCCGCACTTCATGGTCCCCCGCTACTACCGCATCGTGCCCGAGATGCTCCGCACGCCGACCGGCAAGATCCAGAAGGTCGTCCTTCGCAACGAAGGCAGGCCGGTCGAAACCTGGGACTCCGCCGCAGCGGGGCTGCGGCCGACCCGCGATCTCTGACGGTCACCGGAGTAAAGCGAGCAACTCGGTTGGCATCTCGGCACGAGGCTTCCTCCGCCACGTCGGGCGCGTTCCCACCGCGCCCGGAGCGGGCCTAGCGGCCAACGCGCGCGTCTCCTGGCGGCACTGACCACCACGGCCCCGGCGAGGCCGCGCCACGGAATTGGCATGGACGACCAGTTGGCTCGTAGGCTGTCAACATGACAGCCTTGAATGACGGTGACCAGCGTGGTGCGTCTCAGCCTTCGTCTGAGGATTTGGACCTCAAGGACGCGAGCTACCTGGTAGACGCCGTGTTCCGCCTTGAGCACGCGGTCACGCGGATCGGCAATATCCGGTTGGCGCCCTGGAGCTTGACGCTGTCGTCCTACACGGCAATGCGGGTGATGTACAACCGTCCCCATCTTTCGCTGGCACAGGTCGCTCGCCGTTGCTTCGTTCGGCCGCAGACCATCAATCGGATCGTTTCGCAGCTCGAAGCGCGCGGCTTCGTCGCCCGCGGGCCGCATGAGGATAGTGAGCGGGCTGTCGCGCTGTCGCTGACCGCGGAGGGGATCGTCGCGCTGAAGGAAATGACCGCCGAGGTCGACAAAATCAACACGACGCTGACGCAGGCGCTCGGAGCCGACGAGATCGGGCTCATGCAGGAGATGCTTCGATCCAGTGCGCGGATGGTCGAGGCGGAGGCCAAAGAACTGCAGAAGGCCGCGAAGCGGGACTAGTCTGGCGATTTCAATGGAAACCGACCCGTTGATTTCCATTGAAATCGCCGTCGTGGTCAGTGTCCCGTGTCTAGATCCCCGGGCGTACTCACCTTTCTCCTTTCGCTGCGCTGCTATGCCTGAACGTGCATAGTCGTTGGGTCTGGGAGGCAATGTTTTAGTGCGGCGTTATTGCTGGCTCATACTACGGCGCGGTGGCCGTTTCTGACCGGTTCGAGGTCGAGCTGAGTGGGTGGCTTGGGTGGCTGTGCTGGTGCCGGAGGAGGTGCGGCGGCTTTTTCAGGTGTTGACCGGTGAGGACATGACGGATGCGGATGAGGATGCGTTGTTCGCGGTGGCGGCGGCGTTGGAGCAGGGTGCGGCGGCGGTGGAGACGTTGGGTCCGGTGGTGCGGGATGTGGTGAGGCGGGTGCGGGGGGAGTTTTCCGGCAAGGCGGCGGACCGGTTCACCGAGCGGTTGGCGGCGTTTGGCCCGGTTTTGGAGCCGGGTGCCGCGGGTTTGCGGGAGCTGGCGGGGTTTGTGCGGAATCTGGCCTTGCAGGTGCAGTATTTGAAGTTCGTGACAGTGGGGAGTTTGCTGCTGCTGTTAGCGGAGATCGCGTGGGCGGTGTCGATGGCGGGGCTGACGGCGGGGGCGAGTATGGCGTGGCTGGCGGCGCGGTTCGCGGTGATGCGGTTTCTGTTGTCGCGATGGTGGGGGCAGCTGTTCATGCGGCTGGCGGTGGCCCAGATCGTGGGGATCGGATTGCAGTTGGTGGTGGAGGTAGGGGCGCAGGGGGCGCAATTCGCGTTGGGGACGCGGAAGAAATGGGATGGCGAGCTAACGACGATGGCGGTGGGGGTCGGCTCGTTCGGTGCCTTGCTGGCGGTGCCTCTCTCGGCGCTGGGCAACGTGGTGGGCAATGCGATCACCAAGGTGTTGGTGCGCGGCCTGGGCGATGAGATCGATGCGGAGGTGTTGGCAGCGGCGGCTAAGCATGCTGCGGAGGAGCATGCGCAGCTGTATCCGTTGTCGTCGATGGCCCGTTTTGCCGATGTGGTGTCGAAGAGCCTGGATGATTACACGAGGATGTCGGTGCGGGCGATGTGGGCGGCCCGTTTCGGTCACGGCCTGGGGGAGTCGCTGGAAGAGGGCCTGGCCGAGATGTTCGGCGAGGCCGGGTATGGCGCGTTGAGTGGTCAGGGGGCGCAGTGGAATCCGTTCTCCTTCACCGCCGGGTTGTCCGAGGCGGTGGGGTCGGGCATCGGGAACCTGACCGGACTCGCGTTGCGGGGCCAGTTGATTCCACCTGGCCGAGCTCAGGACGCCGCTGGCGGGGAGAAGGATTCCGGCAGCACGGACACGGATACGTCCGAGAGCTTGTGGGTGAACTCCGGGTCGCAGACGGACGAGAAGACCGGCTTCTTGGAATCCCTCAGCGAAAAGTCCGACTCTCCGAGCGGGGTGTCCGGTGCGTCGTGGCACGAGGCCGATGCAGCGGCCCCGGGTGTGCTGCGGGATGCGGACCGGCCAGGCACGCCACCGCCACCTTATAGCCCGCTTCACGGAGACGACCTCGACCGGAGCGATTTACCGGTGCCCGGCGGTGCGGTCACGATAGGAGGGGCTGGTGTCGATGGGCCGCCGCCGGCCTACAAAGCGGATGCCCAAGCAGGTGTTGCTCTGACCTATGTGGACCATGCGGACGCCTTGCCGGTGGAAAAGCCGTCGACGGACGCCATCGATGCGTCCAGTGCGTCTTCGGACACCGCTACGTCGCAGACGACTTCTTCGGTGGCTGGCGTGGTCTCGGATACCGAGGGCGGGGCCACGTTGCAGAACCAGGGTTCTGCGGGGGGTGAGGCGACCGGTCCAGGTCCGCCTGTGGCGGCGGGTTCCGGTGCGGCGGGCGCGATGAATGCGGATGCGTCTCGCTTGGGCGAAGATGCGCCGCAGTCTCCGGTATCGCCGGATTCATCGCTGCTGCCGGGCGTGTCGGGGGTGGTGTCATCCGGTGACCCAATGCTGGGCGAGGTGCCAGCGGGGTTGCCTGCGGGCGCGGTGCGGGTATCGGTGCCGGTAGATGCGGTGTCTGGTGGCGGGGTTGCGGAGTACGTGCGTGGTCGGGTGCGGGATATCGGTGCGGGTCCAGTGGTATTGGTGTCGGGCTCGGGTGCCGGTGTGGTGGTGTCGTCGGGTCAGGCTTCGGAGGCGGCGCGGGGCGTGGGGCGCGATGTTGTTGCACTGATGGCGGAGCGTGGTCCGCGATGGATGCGGTTCGCTCCCGATGGATCTCGACCCCGGCCGCTGGGTGGGCCGTGGCCGGTGGTTGCGCCGAAGCAGGCCGGCCAGGGCCACGATGGGCCGAATGCGTTGGCAAGTTCGTCGATTGCGGTTCCGGCGGGTGCGGCCGACACGGTGGCTGCGCGTCCGAGTGAGGCGGGTCGTGCCGAAACGGAGTCGGCGGTCACGGGCCCGCACTTCGCGGCACACGACACTTCGGCCATGTCCGATGCGGGCATGCCGAGGCAGGACGAGCGCGCACCGGTTGCTGTGGCGGAGTGGACGGATTCGGAATTGCGTCGGGAGGTTGAGCGGGCTCGGTCGGTGGGTGGGTTGCGTGACGTGGCTGTGGGGATTGTGCGGGCTACGCACGATGTGGCGGCGCTGGCGCGGGGAGACGCGGGTGTGCCGTTGGATGATGTGATGGCCTTGGTTGCGGCGCGGGTTGATGGGGCGGGGCGTGCCGAGGCGGTGCGGTTTTCGCTGGAATTGGCGGACAGGCTTGGTACGCATGGGACGGGGTTGGCCGTTCGTGCTGGGGCGGGCCAGGGGACGGGTGAGGATGCTCCGGTTTTCGGGAGGCCTGCGGGCGGTGGTGAGGCTGGGTCTGGGAATGAGGCGGCGGCGTGGGCGTTTGGGTTTGATCCGGGTGTTGCTGAGTCGGGGGAAGATCGACGGGCGTGGGCGGTTGATCCGATGGCTGCCGGGCCGTCCTTGGATTCTGCGTGGGGTGCTGCGCTTGGGGCATCGGTGGCTGAGGACGGGGTTGAGCGGACGCGGTTGGTTTCTGAGTTGTGGCGGTTGGTTGGTTCTTTGCGGGAGCTTTTGGTTGGTGCGCCGGAGGGTTATATGCCCAGGTTGCGGGGCCGGGTCGGGCTGTGGTCGGAGACGTTGGGGCGGGGTGGGTTCGATGGTGCGGCGCTGGTGGATTTGCGGAAGCGGGTGAATGATGCTGGGGCGTTGGTTGAGCGGATGCGCAACGATTTGGGGTCTCGTGGTGTTACCGAGTTGTTTCAGGGCGCGGATGCCGGATTCGGGGCGAGTGGTGAGTATGTGAATCCGGATGTGGCGGAGCCGTCGGTGTCTGTTGGGGATGCGTGGTGTGGCGGTGGAGCAGCGGTTGGTGGTGGTAATGCTCGTAAGCGGGGTCGTGCCGATGATGAGGCTGATGAGGGTGTCTTGCGGGGTCGGGTGCGGACTCGTGTCGTGGCAGGGGATTCGGACTCGCCGGCATCGGAGGAGGCCGGGCGGCTTGGTAGCGCGGCGCAGTTGCGGGAGGCGGCGCGGATGGAGGCGCGTCGTGCTCGTGACGCCGGTAAGCCCTACAGCCAAGGGGAATTGGCGGACCAGTTCGGAAAGAGCGTGACGTGGGCTAAGGCCCGGCTTAGGGAAATCAGGGATGAGGGTGGTGTGACCCGGAGGGAAGCCGTGGCGGAGGAGCGGGAGCGGGAGTGGGAGGCGGCGCGGGTGGAGGCGCGTCGTGCTCGTGACGCCGGTGAGCCCTACACCGGCGAGACGTTGGCGGAGAAGTTCGGAAAGGGGGCGGGGTGGGGTTGGCAGCGGCTTGCGGAAATCAGAGCTGAGAGGGGGGAAGAATACTCAGAGCGAGAGCGGGAGGCGGCGCGGGTGGAGGCGCGTCGTGCTCGTGACGCCGGTAAGCCCTACAGCCAAGGGGAATTGGCGGACAAGTTCGGAAAGAGCGTGACGTGGGCTAAGGCCCGGCTTAGGGAAATCAGGGGCGAGGGTGGCCTGACCCGGCTGTCTTTTCGGGAGCAGGAGCGGGAGCGGGAGTCGGAGGCGGTCCGGGTGGAGGCGCGTCGTGCTCGTGACGCCGGTGAGCCCTACACCGGCGAGACGTTGGCGAAGAAGTTCGGAAAGAGCGCGGCGTGGGGATGGCGGCGGCTTGCGGAAATCAAAGATGAGGGCGGCCCAACTGGGCAGGCTTTGACTGAGCAGGGGGAGGCAGCGCGGGCGGCGGGTCGCGCTCGTGATGCGGGTGAGCCCTATAACAGTGAGGCGTTGGGGACGAATTTCGGAACGGCTACGGAGCGGGACTGGGCGCGGCTTGCGGAGATCGGACGTGAGGGTCGTGTGCCCCAGAGGGAAGTTTGGGCGGACGAGCGGGAGGCGGCGCGCGTGGAGGCGCGTCGTGCTCGTGACGTCGGTAGGCCCTACACCCGAATGGAGTTGGCGGAGAAGTTCGGAAAGAGCAAGAAGTGGGGCCGCACGCGACTTAAGGAAATCAGGGATGAGGGTGGTGTGACCCGGTGGGAGTGGGAAGTGCAGGAAGGGGAGCGGTTGCGGGAGGCGGCGCGGGTGGAGGCGCGTCGTGCTCGTGATGTTGGTGGGCCCCACACCGGCGAGACGTTGGCGGAGAAGTTCGGAAAGAGCACGAAGTGGGGTCGCACGCGGCTTAAGGAAATCAGGGAAGAGGAGGGAGTGCCCCCTGTGGGGGACGAGCGGGAGTGGGTGCGGGTGGATGAGCGTCGTGCTCGTGACGCCGGTGAGCCATACATCGGCGAGACGTTGACGGAGAAGTTCGGAAAGAGCGCGGTGTGGGCACGGAAACGGCTTGCGGAGATCACGGATGAGGGTGGTGTGACCAGGAAGGAGTTGGCAGCGCGGGAGGCGGAGCGGTTGTGGGAGGAGGCGCGGGTGGAGGCGCGTCGTGCTCGTGACGCGGGCGAGCCCTACACCAGTGTGGCGTTGGGCAAGAGGTTCGGAAAGAGTTCGGAGTGGGGCCGCAACCGGCTTAAGGAAATCAGGGATGAGGGTGGTGTGACCCGGCAGGAGTTGTCTGCGCAGGAGGGGGAGCGGTTGCGGGAGGCGGCGCGGGAGGAGGCGCGCCGTGCTCGCGACGCGGGCGAGCCCTACACCAGTGCGGAGTTGGGGAGCAAGTTCGGAAAGACCGAGAGATGGGCTAGGTACCGGCTTGCGGAAATCAAGGATGAGGGTGGTGCGGGCAGTGGGGCATTGTTTGAGTGGGACCAGGAGGCGGCGCGGGCGGAAGCCCGTCGTGCTGACGCGGGTAAGCCCTACACCGACGCGGATTTGGGCAAGAAGTTCGGAAAGAGCGCGAGGCGGGCTAGAAACCGGCTTAAGGAGGTCCAGGATGAGGGTGATGTGACCCGGGAGGAGGTTGTGGCGGAGGAGCGGGAGGCGGCTCGGGCGGAGGCGCGTCGTGCTCGTGACGCCGGTGAGCCCTACACCGGCGAGACGTTGGGGAAGAAGTTCGGAAAGGGCGTGACGTGGGGCAAAGAGAGGCTTGCGGAGATCAAGGATGAGGGTGATGTGACCCGGGAGGAAGTTGTGGCGGAGGAGCGGGAGGCGGCTCGGGCGGAGGCGCGTCGTGCTCGTGACGCCGGTGAGCCCTACACCGGCGAGACGTTGGGGAAGAAGTTCGGAAAGGGCGTGACGTGGGGCAAAGAGAGGCTTGCGGAGATCAAGGATGAGGGTGATGTGACCCGGGAGGAAGTTGTGGCGGAGGAGCGGGAGGCGGCTCGGGCGGAGGCGCGTCGTGCTCGTGACGCCGGTGAGCCCTACACCGGCGAGACGTTGGGGAAGAAGTTCGGAAAGAGCGCGACGTGGGGCCGGGAGCGGCTTCGCGAGATCAGGGATGAGGTTGACAGATCCGTCGGCGAGGTACCGAGTTCTGGGATTGGTGTGCCGCCGGAGGTTGGGCCGTCTGCGGATGTGGCTGCGGAGTCGGAGCATGGTTCTGAGTCATTAGTCGTGGCGGAGTGGGCGGAGTTGGATTTTCGTCGGGAGGTTGAGCGGGCTCGGTCGGTGGGTGGGCCGCGTGAGGTGGCTGTGGGGATTGTGCGGGGTACGCATGATGTGGTGGCGCTGGCGCGGGGCGATGTGGGTGTGTCGTTGGATGATGTCGTGGCGTTGGTTGCGGCGCGGGTTGATGGGGTGGGGCGTGTTGAGGCGGTCCGGTTTTCCCGGAAGTTGGCGGACCGGCTTGGCACGCAAGGGACGGGGCTGGGCATCCGTGCCGGGGCGGGGCCGGATCCCCAGGCGGACGTTTCGGTGCCCGAGGACCCCGCGGCCACCGAGCCGGCGGAAACTCCGATGACGTGGACGCTTGATCTGGATGTCGCGTCTGCGTTGGATTCGCTGGAGGTCGCGGGATGGTCGTGGGGTGATGGGCCGGGGGCGGGGGCGGACGATGCGGGTCAGCTGGCTTTCGGTTCGGCGGCGGCTGATGATCCTGGTGTCGGAGGAATGGATGCGGCTGCGAGCGGTAGCGGGGGTCGTGAGGATGACTCTGCCGATGAGGGTGCGGCGCGCAGGCCCGTGGGTCCGGAGGCGAACGTCCCAATTCTGAAGGAATTTGGGCTCACCGCAGAGACTGATGAGTGGAGGACCGCGCGGGTTGAGGGCTGGTCGGCGCGGTTGGCGAGAGGCGAGTCGGCTGGCGTGGATGTGGCGGCCTTGCGGAGGCGGGTGGGGCAGGCGGTGCACTTGCTGGAGCGGGTGCGGGCAGAGCTGTCGGGGCTGGCTGTTGAGCCGGCTGTCGTTGGGCCCAGCGCTGTGGAGAAGGTCGTCGAGGCGGTAGCGTCGCCGGGTTCGCGAGAGGTTGCGGCGACGATTGTGCGAGGGACGCATGACGTGGTGAGGCTGGCGCGTCAGGGGGCTTTGGACGCGGTGGTGGGGCGGGTTGCGGCGAGGATTCGTGAGTTTGGCCGCGACGAGGCGTTGCGGCATTCCCGGGAGCTGGCGGCCGAGCTCGGTACCGAGGGCAACGCGCTGACTGTCCACGCTGGAGCCGGGGCGGATTCACCGGCGGCTGCCCGACAGTCGGGTTCCGCCGAGTCGGCGGGTGGCCCGCCGACGGTTGATCTGTCGGAATCCGCGCTGGAGCGCGCCTTGCTTGAATGGGCTGATTCGGCGGGTGGTGCGGGGTCGTGGTCGGTTGATCCGTCGAGCGCCGGACCGTCGTTGGGTATCGAGCGGGATGCGACACTCTCCGGCCAAGCCGGTGGCGCGGCGACGAAAGGCACGCCGGGCGCGGATCTGGTTGCGGCCCAGTCGAGTGCGGCCCAAGTGAGTGCCCAGTCGAGTGTGGATGGTTCGAGTGACGAGGGTACCGAGTCTGCGGGGGCGTCCGGTCGGCCTGTGCTCCGGGCGGAAGGGGTGGGCCGGGAGGAAGCGTGGGCGGAGCTGCGTCGTGCTCGCGACGCGGGTCAGCCGCACACCGCCCGATCGTTGGGGGAGGCGTTAGGAAAGAGCAAGCGGTGGGCTAGGGATCGGCTTGCGGAGTTCAGGAGGCGCGAGGGCGTTACGACCGAGGATCAGCACGATGCGCGGTTGGAAGAGGTGTGGGCGGAGGTGCGTCGTGCTCGTGACGCGGGTGAGCCCCACAACGGTGCGACCTTGGCTACCAGGTTCGGAAAGGGTAGCTGGTGGGGTAGGCAGCGGCTGGCGGAGTTCAGGAGGCGCGAGGGCGCTACGGCCGAGGATCCGCACGATGCGGGGCTAGAGGATGTGTGGGTGGAGCTGCGTCGGGCTCGTGACGCGGGTGAGCCGCACACCGGTGCGACCTTGGCTGCCAAGTTCGGAAAGAGCGTGACGTGGGGCGGCCAGCGGCTTGCGGAGTTCAGGAGGAGCGAGGGCGGTACGACCCAGGCGCAGTTGGCTCAGCAGGATTGGGACGCCGAGTTGGCGGAGTGGCGTCGGGCTCGTGACGCGGGTGAGCCCCACACCGGTGCGACCTTGGCGGCCAAGTTCGGAAGGGGCACGTCCTGGGGTCAGCGCCGGATTAGGGAATTCCGGATTATGGAAGGGATTATCGTTTCGCCGGATGCGGCGAAGCAGCAGCGGGGTGCGGAGTTGGAGCAGGTGTGGGCGGAGCTGGGTCGGGCTCGTGACGCGGGTGAGTCCTACACCGGTACGACATTGGGGGCGAAATTCGGCAAGGGCAGGAAGTGGGGTGATCGGCGGCTTGCGGAGTTCCGTGGCAGGACGGGAGATAACGGTCCGGCAAGGGTGACGACGCGGCAGTCAAGGAAGAACTTGGAGCCGGTGTGGGCGGAGGTGCGGCGGGCTCGGGACGCGGGCGAGCCCCACACCGGTGTATCGCTGGCGAGGGCGTTCGGAAAGAGCTCGTCGTGGGGCAGGGCGCGGCTTGCGGAGTTCAGGACTGCGGAGGCCAGTGGGTCAGCCCTGGATGCCTCGGGGCCCGGGGATGCTGCGCCAGCAGAGGACGTGTCGGCAGCGCGGGCGGATGTGCCTGGTGAACGATCCCCGGTCGGAGAGGAATCTGCCGGGGTTGGCGGGTCGAGTGGCGTGGACGCTGCACCGATGGACGATACGTTTGACCCGCTTGCTAGCGAATCGGTGCGCAGTTTGCTGGCGTGGGCTGCTGAGCCGCTGGGCGGTGTGGAGCCGTGGTCGGTTGTTCCGTCGAGCGCTGCGCCGTTGTTGGATCCCCGGAGGGCGACGAATGATGAGATCGGATGGGGCGAGACTTTTGACGCGGACACTGCTGTTCATGCTCTCGCCGAAACACCTTCGATAGGCGAACGCGGTGGCCGTAAGCGGGGCGCTGATGATTCGGGTGATGAAGGTGCTGCGCGCAAGGCTGGGGGGCCGCGCCGCCTGTCCTGGCCGCGCTCCCCCGGGTAGTCACAGCGCCGCAGGAGGAATGACCTCCCCGGTGGCGCGGCCGTCGGGGTGCAGCATCCATCCCATGCGTTTCGGTGTGCGCAGGTTGACGCCGTTGTCCTTGACGCGCAGCCACGGAATGCGTTCCCCGATGAGACCCTCCAGCCGGAGCAGATCGGGTAGCGAGCGGGTCCAGAAGGTGAAGACGATGTTGCTATCCCCGGTAGTGGAGGCGCAGAGCCGTAGTTCCGGGAACGTCGCCAGCGCCTGGACGGTTCGCTGGTGGTCTGCTGGCGCGACGCTGCCCATCCAGGTGCTGCTGATCGGCCAGTTGGACACCGACTGCGCCACTTCGCAGCGGAAGGACAGCAGACCGCTCGACAGCAGGCGCCCCAGTTGCCGTCGTACCGTGGCGGGGTTGCGGCCGGTGCGCCGGGCGAGATCGGCTGCCGCCTGCCGGCCGTCGTAGGCCAACGCCCCGATTAGCGCCCGGGCGTTGGCCTGTGCGCTGACTCCCGGTACTGGTCGCAACGTCCGGGCCGCCGCCTCGAACGCCCGCTGCTGCTGGGGGCTGAGCGCGTCCAACCGCCAGGAGCTGCCGTCTCGATGCGTGGCGCTGACCACGTGCGTGCGTTGCCGTTCGACGCCCGGTAGCCGGGGCAGATCGTCGAGCACGAACCGCGTGAGCTCGGCCAGATCCCGAGTGATCACCGTCAGCAACAGGTCTCTGCCGCGCGTGGACTCCTCTACCGTGACCGCCCGCGGATCGGCGCACACGGCGCGCACCGCGTCGGCCCGCGCTCCCGGCAGGCAGTCGACTTCCACCAGCGCAAGCACGATCCGCTGATAGTCCCCACCGGGATGAGCTGTGACCCACGCGAGGCCCTCGGTATGCAATCGCGCCCAACGCCCCGCCAGGGTGGCCGGCGTCGAGTCCAGGATCCTGGCGGCTTCCGCCCAGCTCGCCCGGGGTGCGATCTGCAGCCCGTGTAACAGCGCCAGGTCACGCTCATCGAGGTCCTTCACGAAAACAACATAACAAGTCAGATCAGTGCACGAATCAATCGATTTTCGGCTCAGTCCGTACCGGAGATGCACACTCTGGGGACATTCTGCACCGGGAGGGTCACATAATGTCGGCAGTGGTGGATGCGCGGGCGATGGCGGGAGACCTCATCGAGCTACGCAGAACATTGCATCGTGAGCCCGAGATCGGCCTGCGGCTGCCGCGCACCCAGGAGCGCGTTTTGGTCGCTCTCGACGGGCTGCCGCTGGAGATCACCACCGGCGACAGCTGCACCTCGGTGACGGCGGTGCTGCGCGGCGCCCGGTCAGACCACAGCGTTCTCCTGCGCGCCGACATGGACGCCCTGCCCGTGCAGGAGGCCACGGGGCTCGACTACACCTCTACGGTCGATGGCGTCATGCACGCATGCGGGCACGATCTCCACACCGCGATGCTGGTCGGCGCCGCCCACCTGCTGTCGTATCGTCGCGACGAACTCGCCGGCGACGTCGTTTTCATGTTCCAGCCCGGCGAGGAGGGCTGGGAAGGCGCACGAGCCATGATCGATGAGGGCGTGCTCGACGCCTCCGGTCGGCGGGTCGCTGCCGCCTACGGGCTGCACGTGTTCTCCACGTTCTCCCCGGCCGGTGTGTTTCAGAGCCGCCCCGGGCCGATGCTCGCCGGGTCGGCGTCCCTCACGGTCACCGTGCACGGCGGAGGAGGGCACGGATCCACCCCGCATCTCACCAGAGACCCGATCATCGCGGCGGCCGAGATGATCAGCGCCCTGCAGACGATGGTCACGCGCGAATTCGATGTGTTCGACCCTGTCGTGCTCACCGTCGGCGTGTTCCAGGCGGGCACTCGCAGCAACATCATTCCCGAGTCCGCGCGGTTCGAGGCCACCATCCGGACGTTCTCCGCCTCCGTCAAGGAGCGGATCCGGGCGTCGGCGGTGCGACTCGTGCGGGGGCTCGCGGACGCGCACGATGTCGAGGTCGACGTCGACTACGCCGACGCTCGGCCGGTGACCGTGAACGACAAGGCCGAGCACGATTTCGCCCGCGAGGTCGTCCGCGAATCCTTGGGCGAGCGACGTTACTCCGCGATGGCGAACCCGGTCGCGGGAGCAGAGGACTTCTCTCGCGTGCTCGCGGAAGTACCCGGCTGTTTCCTGGCACTTGGCGCGATGCCCCGCGGCGCAGAGCCGGACCAGGTCGCTTTCAACCACAGTCCACGCGCCGTCTTCGACGACTCGGTCCTTGCCGACGGCGCGGCCCTGTTCACCGAGCTGGCAACCCGTCGGCTCAGCATCTCACCGGAGCCCAGCCATGACTGATACCGCTGCGCCAGCGCCCGCCACGCCGGTGCGGAAACGCGACACCCACATGCTCGTCGGCACCGTCCTCGGCCATGCCCTGGAGTGGTACGACTGGGGCATCTACGCCATCTTCGTGCCGTTCTTCGCCACCCAGTTCTTCGATCAGCAGGACCCCTTCTCCGCGCTGCTGTCGAGCCTCGCCATCTTCGCTGTGGGGTTCATCGCCCGGCCGCTCGGTGGGTTCGTGTTCGGCTGGCTGGCCGACCGGATCGGCCGCAAGGCCAGCATGTCCGCCACCGTCTCCTTGATCGCTGCGGCGAGTTTCGTCATGGGGGTATCCCCCACCTACGCCGCGATCGGCGCCTGGGCCTCGCTGATTCTGCTGGCGGCCAGGGTGGTGCAGGGCCTCGCCACGGGTGGCGAGCTCCCGTCGGCGCAGACCTACCTGTCCGAGATGGCACCCGCGGCACGACGCGGGCGCTGGTCGAGCCTGATCTACATCGCAAGCGTTTTCGGTAACACCGTCGGCGTGCTCCTCGGCGTTATCCTGACCACCGCCCTGTCCAAGCAGGAAATGCAGGCGTTCGGCTGGCGCATACCGTTCATCCTCGGCGGCGTATTCGGTCTCGTCGCCATCTACATGCGACGGAAGATGAACGAGTCACATGCCTTCACCGTTGAGCAACAGACGGACAAGGTTCGGCTGTGGCCGGAAATCGTCAAGCACCGCAAGCAGGCCATCCACGTGATCGGCCTGACCGTCGGCATCACGGTCGTCTACTACTCCTGGGTGGTCGCGGCACCGGCTTACGCGATCAGCTCCCTGCACATTGACTCCAGCGCCGCGCTCTGGGCGGGAGTCGCCGCCGCCGTGGTGATGATGGCTGTCATGCCGCTCTGGGGCATGTTGTCCGACCGGATCGGCCGCAAGCCGGTGTTGTTCATCTCCACCCTCGGCTGCGCGATACTGGTCTTTCCGCTCCAGTTCCTCGTGCGCGACAGTGCGTGGCAACTTTTCGCCGGTATGGCGCTGGCCGCGGTGTTCATCTCGGCCGGTGTGTCCATCCTGCCTGCCGTGTACGCGGAGATGTTCCCCACCCGGATCCGCGCCATCGGACTCGCGGTGCCGTATTCCATCGCGGTCGCGGCGTTCGGCGGCACCGCACCGTATCTGCAATCGTGGATGGGAGCGGAATTCGGCCGCTCCGCCTTCACCGGATACGTGGTGGTGCTGATGCTGATCTCCAGCGTGGTCACCGTTTCGATCCCCGAAACTCGCGCAAAGGAACTCGGCTAGCGATGCGACTACTCGACGTGCTCGCCGACGGCGACCAGCAGATCATCGACCTGTCACAGCCACTGCAGGAAGGGATGCCCGCCTCACCCACCCACCCGGGATTCCGGCTGGCCCTGGCGCAGCGCCACGGCGACGTGGTCCGTGCCGACGGCATGACAGGCTCGCACGAGCTGATCGTCATGGGCGGGCACGTCGGCACCCACATGGATGCCTTCAGCCACGTCGCCACGGACGGCTTGATGTACGGGGAGGTCCCCGTGGCCGACGCCGTGGAGCACGGCCGCTACCGGGTAAACGGAATCGACCAGGTCCCGCCGATCGTGTGCCGGGGAGTGCTGTTCGACATCGCGCGGCTACGCGGCGTCGCCCGCCTTGAGCCGGGCGAACCGGTGACCGCGACCGACCTGACGCGCACCGGTCTGGAACCGCGGCCCGGCGATGTCGCACTGATCCGAACCGGGTGGCCCCAACTGTGGGATTCCCGCTCTGCTTACGTGGGCGGCGAAAGCGGGGTGCCCGGCCTTGACCCCAGCGGGGCGAAATGGCTGGCCGCCCGCCAGGTCCGGGCGGTCGGTGCCGACACCATCGCCCTGGAACAGATCACGCCCAGCGGCGGCCTGTCCCAGCTGCCCGTGCACCGCATCCTGCTGCGCGAGGAGGGCATCTACCTCATCGAGGTCATGAATCTCGAACAGCTTTCGGCCACCGGAGCGACGGAATTTCTCTTCATCTGCGCGCCGCTGCGCATCGTCGGCGCAACCGGCGCGCCCGTGCGGCCGCTGGCGGTGCTGGCATCGCCATGCTGATGCCGAATTGCCGCGGGGTACCACTGGTCCAATGTGGACAAGGACGCCGCCTGGGAACAGATGTTGCGCGACTCGGTGTGTCCCATCCGGGACAGCGGACTGCTCGAACTCGTCGATGTGCCGGCGGAAGGCATCGAGCTGGAGCCGGGGGGGCCGGCTGCTGCCGGCACCCATTTCCCGGCTCCAACCGGTGGCGTCGTCCGCCGGGAAGGCAACGGATACCGGCCCAGACCCTAGGTGGTGTAGGAAATGAATCCGCCGACGAGGGCACCGTAGACGATATGCCCCAGCAGGCCGACGATCGGTGTCACCACCCCGTAGTTGAGCATGAGAAACCCTGGCGGTTCGAGCAGCGCGGTGTGGGGAGCGCTGGTCACGCTGGTTCCCATCCGCGGGTGCACCGCCGGCAGCAGGATGTTCACCAGCGCGGTGGCAGCGAACATGCCATGAACCAGACCGAAAATTGCCCCCAACCACCAGCTACTGGTTCCCAGGGCCACGAACAGCCCGTAGTAGCCCAGGGCGAACAGTTCTCCGATGACGAAGTGCGCCAGGTAGCCGAGGGCTTTCGCGCGGGAGCGGTTGGCCGTAACGCAGGTGCCGAGCAGGAAGGGGAGGTCTATGCGGGTCAGTTTGAGCTCATTCGCCGCGCGCAACGCCGTGGTCAGCACCAGGGTGCCGATGAACCCGCCGGCGAGCGCCCCCCAGATCGTCACCGTGCCATCGCCCCCTCGGTGATCGCACAGGCCGCGCTGATCAACGCCAGATGAGTCAGGCCCTGCGGCATGTTGCCCAGAAATTCCCCCGTGGTCGGGTCGATTTCCTCGCCGTAGAGGCCAACGTCGTTAGCCAGCCCGACCAGTTGGGATCAACTCCGTGGCCTCTTTGAGGTGGCCGCAGCGAGCCAGGGCCTCAGCCAACCAGAACGAGCAGGCCACAAACGCCCCCTCAGTCCCCTGCAGACCATCGTCGCCGCTGTAGCGGTACACAAACGGTCCATGCGCCAGGTCGCGGCGGATGGCCTCGACCGTGCCATGCATCCGAGGATGCTGCGGACTCGCATAGCCGCGCAGCAGGCCGAGCAATACGCTGACGTCCACATCCTCGGCGTCGGCGCTGCGCACGTAGCTGTTCTGGTTCGCGCTCAGACAGCGCGTTTCGATGAAATCTTCGATCGCGTCCTGCTCGCGTCGCCACGCGGGTGCGTGCCGGCGGGAAAGCAGCCCTCGTTCGGCCAAACGCAGCGCGCGGTCGAGAGCGATCCAGCACATCATCTTTGACTGAGTGAAATGTTGGGGCGGGCTGCGGACTTCCCAGATCCCCGCGTCCGGTTGCCGCCAGCTCGCGCACACGAAATCGGCCACCCTTGCCAGCCGTCGAGCGATGTCGGGATCGAGCCGGCCGCTGGCTGTCGCATACAGCCAGGCCGTCTGCAGCAGTTCGCCGTAGGTGTCCAGCTGCAGCTGCTCGGCCGCGGCATTGCCCACCCGCACCGGCGCTGACCCGCGGTACCCCTCCCATGCGAGCGGCCGCTCGGGTGCGCGGGCCCCACCGTCGAGCCGGTACAGCGGGCGCAGGCGCGGCTCGGTGAACTGGGTGGCATGCATCAGCCACCAGAAGTAGGCCTGCGCCTCGCCGGGGCACCCGAGTGCGAGAAAGGCGTCCAGGGTGAAGGCGGAATCCCGCAGCCAGGAAAACCGGTAATCCCAGTTGCGCCCGCCGCCGATCTCCTCGGGAAGCGACGAGGTCGCAGCGGCGGCCACCGCGCCCGACGGGGCGAACACCAGCAGTTTCAGGGCCAATGCACCGCGCGTCACGGCTTCCTGCCATCGCCCGGCGTAGGCGCGATCCCGCAGCCAGGCCCGCCAACGGTGGCCGGTCTCCGCCAGCCGCGCCGCACACTCTGAGCGTGCGGGCACCACCAGCGGCTCCTCATGCGCGAAGCTCAGTGCGAGCAGGGCCTGCGAACCCAGCCGGATCTCGAAGGCACCTTTGATCGCCCCATCGGCACCTACCGGCTCGCCCGCACCCCAGGTGCACACGGCCACCGCGTCCGTGCCTGCCGACGCCATCGGTACGCCTGCTCGCCGGTTGATACGTGTGCCTGCGGCGCCGTAGCCGAAACGGGGCTGCACCCTCCAGCGCATGGGCACTGCCCCGGACAGTCCTTCGACCTTGCGGACAAGTTCCCGGGTGGGCGTCAACGCCGCTCCGGGCAGTGTCAAGGCGTCGGTCACCTGGGCCGTGCCCTCGGCCGTGGTAAACGTCGTCTCTACGACGTTCGTGCTCGGGAGGTACCGGCGGCTCACCCGATACGGCAGCTCCGGTTCCAGGGCGAAACAGCCTCCCCGACGCGCATCGAGCACCGCGCCGAAGACCGTCGGCGAGTCCAGGTCCGGCATCGGCAGCCAGTCCACCGAGCCGTCCCGGGCGAGGAGGGCCACGGTGCGGCCATCGCCCAGCGCCGCGTACTCTCGCAGCGGCGCATACCCCTGCCAGCGCGGCGCAGCGACCCGTGAGCCGTTCCCGAGATCGGACCCGATCACCGAACCCTCCGAACTGCTACCGGGAGATCTCCTCAGATGGGTCTCAACTCCTTCACAATCGTCGGTTGCCGGACCCTCCCGTAGGGTCGCCGGTCCGCAGGTGGTCGCAAACCGCCTCTTCCGCTCCTCCGGATCGAAGGCCACGTGGTTTTTGATCAGCCGGGCTAGCGGGCTGGGGTGCGCGTGATACCAGGTCCCATTGCTCAAGGTGCTGGATTTGCACACGATGTTGTAGTAGCTGGCGATGCCCTCCCACGAGCAAAGTGCTTTCGCCTTGCTCTTGGTCAAGAAACCGCACCCAGCAGTGCGGCCCGGCTCCACGGCCGGGGCGCACTGAGCTGGGTTTTGCCGATCACCTTCAGGCGATCGCGTCCGGCGTTGCTCGCACCGCGTCTATTGGTCGCTTCCCCTAGATATAATTACGGTGGATGTTTTCGACATGAAGGCTTGGCCGTGCACTTGGTATTCGTGCGGCCCCATTATATCTGGGTCTTGGTGTGAAAACGGACATCCACTTGCTGGGCACTCCCACACTATGGGTTCGTCGGTATCGATCGTTTCCGCTTCGTCAAGCATCGAACCCTTCATTCATCGGCTTGTTGTGCGTGCGGTAGAAGTCTTTGATGGCCCTTGACAAGTATGGGCCGTCAGGGGCCTTCTTAGCGTTTCGGCTTTGTTTGATATCTATCATCGCGTTGAGACAGCCACCGCCGACGTTTCGATGGTCTTGGTATCTAGGTAGAACCTCGATTATCCGCCGATGTACTGGACCTTTCAGCCTATGGCCGCAGTAAGCCAGCGGCCTAGGTCCCCCCGTCTCGATCTGGTGCCACCGTGCCTCGTTTTCGCCAGCCATCCAGTTGGCGAATTCGGGCACCGATATCAACGGTCTCTCGTTGTAGGCCAGAGGAGAGACAAAAGGGGCAATCCTATAATCAATATTTGGGCCCACGTCTGCGTGTACATCGGCGTACGTTCTCCGCTCCGCCGTCGGTACCACTGCGGCTGGTCACAGAATTATCAAGGCCACCACAAGGCACAGTAGTAATCGCCTAAATCTCAGCAAGGGTCTTCCTTACGCAGGAGTTCTATCAATTCCGTGAGTGTGTCTGCGAGCACGTTCAGGTCTTCTTTAGACGCGTCACGCCGGGGCAATTTAAATGCCACCTGATCAAGATCCCATGAAACTTTTCGCAGGACTATGTCTAGCTTCGGTCCAAGACTAGAAGAGCTTTCTGTGGGCTCCGGATCAGGGATGTCCGTCACAGGTACACCCTTACTCGCCTGCGGATCATGTCTCGCCGAACTCGGTTCCTGCGCCTGCGCTCTAGGCAGGACTTGAACGGGTTCCTCAACGCGTGCCGCCTTCCCTCCGTTGGAAGGGCGGCCCCCGCCGTCCGGCTGCCGGGGGGATCACGAACGACCGGCGGGGGCTGCCCAAGATGGATCTTGTCGGTGCACGGAGGGCGTGGGTGACACGCGGTGTGGCACTACCCAATCGCGTTAGTGGACTCCGAGTGTCTTAGCTAGACTCCTCAACTGCTCGGATTTAGCTGCGGGTGTGTGGAGCAGATCCCGAACGATAGATTTCGGCAGGCGCTGGTTCTTGAACCAGAAGGGGGCAGCGGAAGCCGTTGAGGACAACAGGGCTACCGCTTTGTCTTCGCCTCCGGTTTTGAGATGGACCAAAGCGCGATCGACGCTATGCCTGCTCCTAGATAGAGTAGGCAGGGAAGACCCTCCCTCCGGCACTGTCTTTGATGCTGTCAAAGCGTCACCGAATTCTCCTAGGTTGATAGCGATATCTGTGCTTTGCATAGCGACCGCCGACGGCCCGAAGACACTGCTGTGGTGGCACTGCCCGTCGGGAACCTCGTTGGATACCCCCCGTGCCTCAGCTAGAAAATGCATCGCCTCTGCGGCGTTGCCCGCACGTGCCTGCACGTTACCGGCTGAGAGCAACAAATTCCCGTAAACGCTCATTTGGGGAATGGTGTGGGTCCTGCCCGGTTCGATCGACTTAGCCGTCGAGGCGTACAGCTCGATGGATTCTTCGTACCTTCCCGCGACCATGAGTTGCCTTGCCAAAGATCCGCTAGCAGCGGCAGTCATTACGGGATCGTCTAGCTGAGCGGACAAGCTAATAGCCCTCTGCGAAGCTATATGAGCCGCGTCAGCGTGTCGTAGCCCCGAAAGGATACGCCCAGCAGCCCACAGCACCCGAGACAGCGAATGAACATAAGCTGGTCTGTCCGCGTCGTTTGACGCGGCTAGACCGGACTCTAGCCGTCGGATCAAATAAGGGAGAACACGCACAGCGGCATCGTGCCTACCATCAAAATACGCGCTCCAAATCGACAGTTCGGCATGCGCCGCTTCCTGGGTCGTCGCAGGGTTGTCTTTCGGGACGCCTACCAAGCTCACGGCGTGTCGTAGTGCCGTGATTCCTTGATCTTGATCGTGCTCAGGTATCGAGGCTGGGACGAGTAGATCAGCGAGCGTGACATCTAGGGCGCGAGCGATCTTGTGCAGGCTCGCGACGCTGCATGTCTGTCGCGTGCCCTGTTCGAGTTTGCGGATCAGCGCGATTGATAGACCCGCTCGGTCTGCAAGTTGCTGCTGTGTGTTGAGGTCGCCGCGTAGTTGCCGGATGCGTTCGCCTAGTGACTGTTGGTTACTCATGTGGCCACGGTACAGCGGAGTTGACCGGTGGGATAGATGATGCTAATGCGCTTCGTGGCAGCTGCCGCAGATCTGACAGGGCACGGCCACGCCGTGGAGCTCGATGTGTAGGGCCATAGCGTCTAGCGCCACCTGCCCCATGTCGACAAGCACGCGGCAACACCGCACGCCGCCGATCGGGCAGGCCCACCAACGCCGCCGGGCGACAACCACCACCTTGTAGGGGCTGCCAGGCTGCGCCAACTGGGACATGCGAGCCATGCTAACGCGACTGAGTCAGTGAACGGGACAAGCGCGGACAACGGGGACACGATCGGAGCATGATCAGGCCCAGGCTGCTCACGTCGTCCCAGCTGGCGGACGAACTTGGAGTTTCGCGCCGTTCAGTGGCGCGTTACGTGCAGGCTGGGATCTTGGTGCCTGAGCTGTTCACGCCTGGCGGTCAAGCACGGTTTGACCTGGAGGACTCCAAGCGGCAGCTCCGGGAGTACACGCGCAAGATGCGCGGGTAGGGCCACTGACCAGCAGAAACTAGATTTGTGTAAGCCCGGTGTTCCAGCCCCGGAACTCGGCTAGACCCAGCGCAGTACTGCGCTGGACAAGCAGCCCGTAGACGTCGGCGAACTCGTCACGCTCCCACTGACTCGCCACGCAAGGGTGCAGGTTCAGCGTCCCGTGCAACCCGACGATAAAGGCCGGGTAGTCCGCGTACCGCGTGCTCACAGCGCTCACAGGTGGCACTTTAGCCACTGCGGTTCAGTGACAAGGACATTCGAATCGCCCACCAGCCAGTCAATGTCCACGTCGAGCCGCCCGATCGGCGCGCGATATGTGGTGAAGATGGACCAATCCGTGCTCAAGGACCAGTCCCGCTGAGCGGCGGCATGACAAGCCCGCACATGGGCCTGTCCGGGGGCACTTCATCGTTGATGGGAGTGGGCTGGTGGGGGTCACCGGCGGGGGTACGTACCCCGAATCCGTAGCCGAATACGTATAGATACCAATGTCTCCGCAACCGGGACGAAAGACACTGGTCGTAACCCGACAACGCTGCCCCAAGGAAGGCAGAGCCCGTGCTTCTCCACACTTACCCCGAACGGACTGAGGCCGAGTGCCCTCAGCCACGGCGTGCGCTACGCCCACCCCGACCCGGACCTGCGGAACTCCTGCAGTTCGGTGAGCGCTACGCCGACTTACATGATCGCCGCCTAGCGGACACCCTCATCCTGGAAGACGCTGCGGAAGAGCGCGAGGAACTCTCGGCGTTAGACCGCATCTCCTGCCACGTGCATCGCCGATGGGCGCACGAATGCATCAGCTCGCCTGCGCACGTCATCATCGTGACCGGACACCGCTGGTGCCGGCGCTGCGAAGCCGAGGCTTCCGTCGCGGTGGACGAGGTCTCGGGTTCGGTCAACGTTACCTGCACGCGTTGCGGCCGAAGCCCCGATACCGCAGCGACGCGGCAGATCCTCCGAACCTGCCGAGCCAGCCTGGCCGCCGCGCTCGATAGCCGCCGAGCGCGTGCGAAAGGGCGTCCCCTCGCAGCCTGAACGTGTCCACTGTGGGAGAGAAGGGGTAGATGCGCCCCTTGTTCAAGACTGCCCTGGGTGTCGACTAAAACGTCGCTGTGCTGCTCCAGTGACCGCAGCTTGGCCAACTGCTCGGGGCCGGTGGACGTAGTCGAACGGCAGGTTGTTCTCACGAATTCGCTTGGTCATCGCTTACCACCGCACATCGTCGGGCAGTGCGTCCACGGCCGTCGGCACCACGACGGGGCACGTGCTGCTCGCGGGGGAGCCGCTGGTCAAGCTGTTGCGGTAGGTGGCGCTTTGGCGGCCGGGGGTGGGCGATTTCAATGGAAATCAGCGCGTTGATTTCCATTTGAAATCGCCAAGATGCGGCGGGAAGCGACCGACACCTGCCCGCGTCTAGAGCCCCAGCCGTCCGGATGCGACCAGGTCGTTGAACGGTTCTTGCCGAACGGGTACACGTTGACTGTGCACGGCACCACTCAGGACGGTAAGCCGTTCTCCAAGACCTACAAGGGAAAAGCATGACCAGCGCTCCGGACGCAGGCATCCTCAAATGCGGGGAAGTACTCGTGCCCGCCCGCACCGACGTTGACCAACTCGTGCGCGGCATCTCCGAGCACGACCAGAAACGCACAAAGCCGGAATGCGGCATCGCGTGGAGCTTCCAGCACCAACCCGGCGACGACACGCCCACGCTCATGTTCGGGGTGCGCTGCGAAACCGGCGCACTCATGTGGTTTGACGCGACATCCGCCTTAGTTCCCGCCCACGGCACGAACCACGACCACGTCGACTACTTCCTTGCCGGCGCCCACCTCATGGTCATGCCACCCGGCGCAGAACTGCCTATCGCCCAAGCCCACGAAGCCCAGCGCGAGTTCGTCCGCACAGGTCAACGGCCCACATGCGTGGATTGGGTGCCCGATCCAGAGTTTCACGAGCACTACCAATGACGTTCCGGCAACTACGCTGGTTGCGGCCATTTCGATGGGAATGTTCGCCAGTGATGCACCGAATGTGAATGGCGCGACGGCGATTCCAGCGGCGAGCAACGGATGATCCTTGCGGGCGCGCTTGCCTTCGTCGTGCTCGCGGTGCCCGGCTACCTCATCGCCGGCAGCGGTGGGCTCGTCCTGGCCATCCTCGGCCATAGGCTATTTCCGCAACGACGAGGCCACCGCGCGGTCCCGCCGCGGCCCATGGTGGCGGACCGGCGACCGTGGCCGTTTCAGCGGCGGCGCGCTGCACTTCACCGGCAGGCTGACCGATTCGTTGCGGCACCGCGGGGAAAACGTCTCGGCCTGGGAGGTCGAGGCGATCGTCAACACACATCCGGCGGTCGCCGAGAGCGCCGTCGTCGGCGTGCCCGCCCAGGAGGGGGACGAGGACATCAAGGTGTTCGTCACCGTCACCGACCCGGGCGCGTTCGACCCGGCGATGTTCGTCGCCTGGTGCGGGCAGCGCCTAGCCCGGTTCCAGGTGCCGCGCTACGTCGCCGTCGTGGACGACTTTCCGAAAACGCCGAGCCTGCGCATCCAGAAGTCGCTGCTGTCGCGGGCGACGAGCGACTCCTTCGACGCCCGGAGCGGGTGAACTCATCGTCACACCCCTGGGGCGATTTCAAGAGGCATGCGGATTTCCCTTGAGATCGCTCCTTTTCGTTACCCAGGCCACGAGAGAGCGCACCGCACCAGACAGGTCGCGCTCGTTCAGCACGACCGTCCGGCTACTTTCCTCCGTCTCAACGGTGATCTCGAAGGCCTGCTCATCCGGCATCGCCGGGCTCGTGCTCGAAGGAACGTTCTCCAGGTCGGCGGCGCGGACCAGGTCCCGCAGCGTCGTCGCGTCCTGCTCGGTGAGTGCGGACGTGTCGACGGCGGTGGTGATGACCAGACCGGCCAGCCCACCGCCGCGAACGATCGTGACTCTCAGAGGACTCCGACCTCCTTCCACGCCGAATGCACCGCCTTCTCGGCGTCGTGCCCGGCTCCGTAGAGCTCCACCGCGGAGTTCGTGGTCGCTTCCGCGGCCTCCGCGAAGCTGCTGCTCGGTCGCAGCTGCGTCGTCAACGCGTGGTACCAGATGTGTCCCGCCTGCTCCCAGGAGTACCCGCCGAGCGTGGTAGCCACCAGGTAGAACGCCTTGTTCGGGATGCCCGAATTGATGTGCACCCCGCCGTGGTCATGCCGCGGGTCGTTGTCGTCGGGTAGGTCGACGTATTCGTCCATGCGGGCGGGCTGGCGATCCTGATCGAAGGCCGTGCCCGGTGCCTTCATCGACCGCAGTGCCTGGCCGCGCAGTTCGCTGCCCAGGATGCCCTCGCCGATCAGCCAGTCGGCCTCGTCCGGGGTCTCCTTGGCGAGGTACTGCTTGACCATCGACCCGAACACGTCGGCGATGGACTCGTTGAGCGCACCCGACTGCTTGCTGTAGCGCAAACCGGCGGTGAACTGCACGATGCCGTGGGTGATCTCGTGCGCCACCACCGCGACATCCCGGGTCAGGCTGTCCTTGGCCATGATGAGGCCGCTGCCATCGCCGTAGACCATCTGTAGTCCGTTCCAGAACGCATTGTCGAAGTCGGTTCCGAAGTGGACGCTTGAGACGAGTTCCATGCCCTCCCCGTCGACGCTGTTTCGCTGGTACACGTCCCGGTAGAAGTCATGGGTGTGGTCGGCGTTGTCGAACGCCTGGTTCACGGGCTCGTCGTCCACGGGTTGACCGCCCTCGTTGCGCCGGAGCACGCCGGCGAGGTCTTCGTGCCCGCCGTGCTGCGCGTCGTAGACGGATTTGCGTTCGTCTGTCGTGGGGTTCAGCGCGGCGAGGTCCGCCGAGGCGACGCCGAGTTGCTGGAACATCTGTGTGATGACGGTGCGCCTCGTGCGCATCGCGACCGACGTCCCGATGGTGCGCAACGCGGTCGCCCGCAGTTCTTCGTCGCCCTGCACCGCGAGGTCGGTCAGCACGTACTGTGGCAGGATGCTGCACCGCGCGCATGTGTGGTGGTTGGTTCGTCTCATTGCTGTGCTCCCTCGGCTGCGAAGCCGAAACTTTCGGTTGCGCCGGTCACGGACTCCCATGCCCGAAGTCGTTGTCCGCGGTGTTGAGCAGCCATCCGCCGAAGTGTTGCATCGGTCAGGCCGTCCCCGAGCGCTCCAGCACACCCAGTACCCACGGGCTGGTGACCAGGATTTCCGACCGGCCGTCGCCGTCTTAGGCCGTACCGAGCGTCTTCTCGGCCGTGTTGAAAGCCAGTCGCCGAGCCGCGTTGGGTTCTGGGCGAGAATCCCGGTCCGCCACCAGGCCGGTATTCGCGCACTAGCGCAGAATTCAGCATGGTCGCCCGCGCAGATACCCATCCAGGGGCGAACGTCCCGGGCCGCGCCGGCGGAGATTTCGCCGCAGCGCAACGCAGAACCCGTCGAGCTAGTGCTCATCCTCCCCCCAGAGCCGGAGCCGTAGCACAAGTTCTGGTGATCGTTGCCCGACACGGTCACCTGACCGGCTGGCGTGGCTAGTTCGCGGGGGCCGGGCACGGCAGTCTTGGTCGGGGTGCCCGGTCAGGGCGTGGACCGAGTAGGAGAGGACCCTCATCTTGAGCTGTACACCTGGCGAGGAAAGCAAAGCCGACGCGACCTTGTGCCGGGCTGAGGACCCCCTGGTGGAGGCAAGGACCGGGTTCGAACACGTCTACGACCAACCGGACCCGCGTGGGTACTTCCGGGCGCTGACGCCGTTCGGGTACCAGACCCCGCACCACGCCCAAGCGGTGTTCCGGCGCTTGGTCGCCGCGCTCACCCGGCACAACGCCGGGCGGCCGGTCACGGTGCTGGACATCTGCTGTTCGTACGGGATCAACGCCGCGCTGCTCAACCACGATGTGAGCCTGGCCGACCTGCAGGCCCGGTACACCGGGCCGGACATCACGACACTGTCGGTCGAGGAACTGGTCACCGCCGACAGGCGCTTCTACGGTGCCCGCCGCTACCCGGCGGGCCGGCGGACGCGTGTGGTCGGTCTGGACGCGGCGCGCAACGCCATCGACTACGCCCGTGCCGTGGGGGTGATGGACGCCGGGTTCGCCGAGAACCTGGAAACCGCGCCTGCCAGCGCGGCCTTGCTCGCCGCGACACGGGATGTCCGGTTGATCACGGTCACTGGCGGAGCCAGTTTCCTGTCCCACAGCACTTTCCAGCCCTTGCTGGACAACGCCGAGCGTCCGGTGTGGGTGGCGGCGTTCGTCCTGCGCACCGGCACCTACCAGCCCATCGCCGACGCGCTGGCCAACTGCGGGCTGGTCACCGAAACCTCCTCCCACACCGTTCTGCAACGCCGGTTCACCGGCCCTGCCGAGGAGCGCTACGCGATCGACGCCGTCGTCGCGGCGGGGCATGACCCGTCCGGGAAGGAGACCGACGGCGCGTTCCACGCCACGCTTCACCTGTCCCGCCCTCCCGCGGACATCGCGGCAATTCCGCTGTCCACCCTGCTACCGGGCCATTAACCAGCTACACCCGCAGGCATGCCGCAAGGGCGGCGATCCTCTTCATTGGTAAAGGATTTCGCGATTCAATTCCTCGAATCTGGTTTGGCGAGGGCGGATTTGGCGATCGTCGTGGTCGGGATGTGGGCTATCGCGTCGAAGGCCTTGAAGATCGGTGCCGCCATGAACTCGCCCTCCATCCGCATTCTTCGGTAGGCGGGGGCGTCGTCGAACCCGGGGCGGAGATCGGCGATCGTCGTGGTCGGGATGTGGGCTATCGCGTCGAAGGCCTTGAAGATCGGTGCCGCCATGAACTCGCCCTCCATCCGCATTCTTCGGTAGGCGGGGGCGTCGTCGAACCCGGGGCGGAGATCGGCGATCGTCAGCGGGGCTTCGTCGGTGAAAGCCGTTTCGATGCAGTCCGGTTCCAGAGCAGCGACGAAGCGCAACGGCCGCTCGGCGCATTCGTTGTGCCGCCGAATCTCCCGGTTGATCGGCACGCTGCCGAACCTCGTTACCAGGAACGCGGTCACGCCAGGACAGCCGTGCCGATCGCGGACGCTCTCGCCGAGCCAGGCGGCCGTCACGCTCGCGGGGCAGACGATGCACTCAAGGTTGTGGTGCGTCTCATGGGTTGTTCGGTGGAGAAGGGGGTTTCGCCTGGGAGGGATCAACCGGGACAATGCGCGGCCATGGCCTATGAGCGTGGAGATCCCCGAGCCGGGTATCCGGGGCGGCCGGGCCCGGGACAGCCAGGGCACGAGCGGCCCGGTCCGCCGCCGGGCCCCCCGCAGGGCGGATCGCCACCGGGAGCGCCCCAGGGACCACCGCGTCCGGGACCACCGCGGCCGGGGCCGGGCCAGCCGGTGCCACCAGGCCAGTCAGGGCCGCCGCAGGGCCAACCGGGCAGGCCGCCGGGCCAGCCAGGCCCCCCACCGGGTCCACCGGGACCCCCACCGGGTCCGCCCGGCCAGCCAGGCCCGCGCCAAGCCCCGCCCCAGCAGCAGGTCCCACCCCAGCAGCAGGTCCCACCCCAGCAGCAGGTCCCGCCGGGCCAGCCCGGGCCACAACCGCTGGGAGGCCAGCCGGTGCCCCCACCGCTGGGAGCCGCGCAGAGCGCCCCGTCGTCCGGACCCGGGCCGACGGCGCAAGCGGGCCACGTGGCACCGAATCCGGCCGGTCCGCCCCCGGTTCAGCAGCCGCCCGCCAACCAGCCCCCGGCGACGCGCATCCAGCAACGCCCGGATCTCGACGCGGATCAGCCCGCTCCGTTCCGCGACCCGGATCCCTACCCCCCAGATCCGTACCCGGAGTACTACCGGGACGCCGATCCCTACGACGACCGCTACCGGGACGACCCCTACGACGATCGCTACCGCGACCGGGACCGCTACCGGGACCGGGACCGGGACCGCGACTACGAAGAGCGCCGGTACGCCGACCGGGGCGACCGGTTCCGCGGCCCCAGCGCCGACACGATCGGCCGCACCATCCAGGTGCTCTCCGCGCTGATCTCGCTGGTCTTCGTGTTGCACATCATCTTCGTGGTCACCGGCGCCAACCAGAGCAACGACTTCGTCGCGTTCACCTACGGGACCGCGAAGTTCTTCGTGCTCGGGCTCGGCGACGTGTTCACCCCGGGCGATGCAACCATTGGCGTCATCCTGAACTACGGCCTCGCCGCGGCGATCTACCTCGTTGCGGGCCGGATCATCGCGCGCGCCCTGCGGCGCTGACACGGCGCGGAGCCCGACACCGCGCGCATGCCCTAGGGTCTGTGTCAGGGGCCGGGTGAGCAGGTAAAACGGGGTCTGTCTTGGTGCGTCGGCGGCCTGCCTCGCGGCACAATTCCAGGGGGGCGACGGCCGTGTTGCGGCTGGGCATGGCACCCTTGGGATGGCTGTTCCTGCATTCCAGCGCGGGTACGGCTGCGCACGTACGCCCCGGTAGCGCCGGATAGCCGGGCCATGACCAGGAGTGGCTGAGTGGAAAGTTATTTCTCCTTCATCCTCTACCCGGTGTCGGCGATCTTGTGGTTCTGGCACAAGGTCTTCGGTACCGTGCTAGGGCCGGACAACGGCTTCGCCTGGGCGCTCTCGGTGTTCTTCCTGGTGTTCTCGTTGCGTGTGGTGCTGCTGAAGCCGGCGCTCAGCCAGCTGCGCGCGGGACGCCGGATGGCGAAGTTCGCGCCGCAGATCCAGAAGCTGCGCGAGAAGTACAAGAACGACCGCCAGCGCATGGCGCAGGAAATGCAGAAGCTGCAGTCCGAGCACGGGGTGAACCCGCTCGGCGGCTGTCTGCCCGCGCTGCTGCAGATCCCGGTGTTCCTGAGCCTGTTCCACGTCCTGCGGAACTTCACGCCGACCGCGCAGAGCAACTTCATCTTCGACCGGGCAGGCGTCGAGTCGTTCATCAACGCCGACATCTTCGGTGCCAAGCTGTCCAACTGGATCAGCCAGCCCGCGGACCAGCTTGCGCTGTTCGGCACCGACCGGACGTCCATGATGATCGTCGGCATCCCACTGATGCTCACCGCCTCGGTGGCCACCTTCTTCACCATGCGGCTATCGGTCAAGAAGCAGACCGACGCCGCGATGGCCAACCCGCAGTCGGCCATGATGGCCAAGTTCATGATGTACATCGCGCCGGTCGGCGCGATCATCTCCGGCTGGTTCCTGCCGATCGCGGTGCTGCTGTACTGGCTGGCCAACAACTTCTGGACGCTCGGCCAGCAGCACTTCCTGACCAAGAAGATCGACCACGAGCAGGAGCGGGAGAAGGCCAAGGAGATCGAGGCCAAGAAGTCCGCGCCGCGGCCGAAGCCGGGGCAGAAGCCGGTGCGCGCGGAGGCCAAGAGCGATGAACCGGGCGCGGAGCCGGCCGCCGCGACGGCGACCGACGCCGACCAGCAGGTGACCAAGAGCAGCAGTAACGGCCAGCGGCCGGGTGGTGGCCGACCGGGCGGCAAGAAGAACCAGCCGAAGAACAGACCGGGCAAGCAGGCCGCGGCGGCGAAGAAGGGCAAGAAACGCCGCTAGCCGGGCAAGCAGCCGAAAAGGGCCGGTGGGGAATGTCTCCACCGGCTTTTTCGCACGTCAAGAGGCGCGTAGAGCCTGCGCCGGGTGCCAGGGCCCGGCCGTGAGCTTCGGACGCGATTAATCGCATCGGGCAGGGCGTCGAGTTCCCGTGTAGCCCTTTTGGTTACGCTGCGTTGGACATTGCAGCACGAATCGTTCGTTTCTATCTGCCGCTACCGGACAGCTCACGCGGCACGGAGCCGGCGAGGTAGTCCCGGGCGCAGGGCCACAAGCGCCTGCAATGTCCGGCGACGCGGTGTGATCGTTACCGTTCGCGAAATCGATACCGAGTAGTTCTCCGCCGCGGTGCGGCAACACGAGATCGAACGGTAAAGTCGGCTTTACCGAAACGGGAACCGGTCAATGCCCTCGATCGTTGTTCCGAGTGACGGCGCAAGCACGCCCAGGAGGATGAGTTGCGCACAACGAGCAACCCCGCGTTCCGAAATCTGCCGACGACCGGCGGTTACGCGAACTTCAACTATGGCCAGGGGCAGACCTCGCCCTTCGGTCAGGCGCCGGCTGCGCCGCCGCAGACCGCGCGTCCAATGACCATCGATGACGTGGTGACCAAGACCGCGATCACGCTCGGCCTGGCGGTGATCACCGGCACCCTGACCTACCTGGTCGGGCCGCCGGCCGTGGCGCTGGCGCTGCCGGCCGCGATCATCGGCCTGGTGATCTCGCTGGTCATCATCTTCAAGAAGAAGGTCAGCCCGGCACTGGTCATCGTCTACTCGGCGGTCGAGGGCGTGTTCCTCGGCGGAATCAGCTACGTGTTCGGCGCCGTGTTCTCCCCGGGGATCATCATCCAGGCCATCGCGGGCACCGTGGGTGTGTTCGCGGCCATGCTGGTGGTCTACAAGACCGGCGCGATCCGGGTCACACCGAAGCTGACCAAGTGGATCATTGGCGCGGTCGCCGGTGTCGTCGTGCTGATGCTGGTGAACCTGATCGCCGGCTTCTTCACCCCCGGCGGGCTGGGACTGCGCGACGGCGGCGGCCTCGCCATCGCGTTCAGCCTGCTGTGCATCGGGATCGCGGCGTTCAGCTTCCTGCTGGACTTCGACGCAGCCGACAAGGCCATCAGGGGCGGGGTGGACGCCAAGTTCGCCTGGTACATCGCCTTCGGTTTGATGACCACGCTGGTCTGGCTGTACCTGGAGATCCTCCGCCTGCTCTCCTACTTCCAGAGCAGCGACTGACCGGGCGGTCTCCGCACTCGCTTGGCGAATCGGTGCCGGTTCGTGTCCGCGAGTAAAGCGTGCGAACGGGGTGTCGTCGTCCACGTCGGACGGCGGCACCCCGTTCGGTTTGGTTAGCGAGTGAGCTTCCTGCGGCGAAGGGCGCCTGTGACCAGGTATTCCGGTCGGCACAGGTGCCCCCGTCACCGGGTTCAGGGTCAGCTGAGGCGTTCCAGGACCATTGCCATGCCTTGGCCGCCGCCGACGCACATCGTCTCCAGGCCGAACTGCTTGTCGTGCCACTGCAGGGAGTTGATCAGCGTCGTGGTGATCCGCGCGCCGGTCATGCCGAACGGGTGCCCCACCGCGATGGCGCCGCCGTTGACGTTCAGCTTCTCCAGTGGGATGCCCAGGTCCTGGTAGGACGGGATCACCTGGGCGGCGAACGCCTCGTTGATCTCCACCAGGTCGATATCGCCGATACTCAGCCCGGCCCGCTTGAGCGCCTGCTGGGAGGCGTCCACCGGCCCGAGTCCCATGATCTCCGGCGACAGTCCCGAAACGCCGGTCGACACGATCCGCGCCAGCGGGGTGAGGCCGAGCTGCTTGGCCTTCGTGTCGCTCATGATCACCACGGCGGCAGCGCCGTCGTTGAGCGGGCAGCAGTTGCCCGCGGTGATCCGGCCGTCCGGGCGGAACACCGGTTTGAGCCCGGCCACGCCTTCCTTGGTCACGCCCGGCCGCGGCCCGTCGTCGGCATCGACGACCTCGCCGTCCGGGGTGGTGACCGGGATGATCTCCCGGCTCCAGAAACCGTTGGCGATCGCCTTCTCGGCCAGGTTCTGCGAGCGGACGCCGAAGTCGTCCATCTCGTCGCGGCTGATGCCCTTGAGCCTGGCGAGGTTCTCGGCCGTCTGCCCCATCGGGATGTAGACGTCCGGAATCAGGTCCAGCGTGCGCGGGTCGGTCCAGGTGTCCGCGCCTTGCTCGGCGGTCTGCTCGGTGCGTGCCTGGGCGTCGGCGAACAGGGGGTTCATCGTGTCGTCTAGCGAGTCGGAGTTGCCCTTGGCGAACCGGGAGACCATCTCCACCCCGGCGCTGATGAACACGTCGCCCTCGCCGGCCTTGATCGCGTGCATGGCCATCCGGGTGGTCTGCAGGCTCGACGAGCAGTAGCGGGTGACGGTGGTGCCGGGCAGCCGGTCATAGCCGAGCAGCACGGCGACCACCCGTGCCATGTTGTACCCCTGCTCGCCGCCGGGCAGGCCGCAACCCAGCATCAGGTCGTCGATCTCGGAGGGGTCCAGCTCGGGCACCTTGTCCAGCGCGGCGCGGACGATCCGCGCGGCGAGATCGTCCGGCCGGAGGTCCTTGAGCGACCCCTTGCCTGCTCGGCCGATGGGGGATCGTGCGGTGGCGACGATGACTGCTTCGGGCATGGAGGAACTCCTTTGTTCGCGAGTCGTGCGCACGAACCGGGTTTCCAACCGCTTCGCCACCCACGACCGCTCAGGACGACATGGCCTACTGATTGGTCACTTTAAAGCCGGTGCCCTCATCTTGGCGGTGATGGCGGTCATGGTACAAGAGGAAACCGACCGGTTAGTATGTCGGTTTCGTGGGGATTCAGGAGTCGGCGCGGCGGTGGAGGCGCCGGTTCAGGCGCGCCACGATCCGGCTGGTCGGGCGGCGGGCCTCGGCCGCCTCCGACCGGATCGGGGCCGGCGGCAGCGGGCCGCCCTCCCATTCACCGATGGCCGCGCACATCGCCGGTAGCAGGATCGTCGTCGCCGCCTCATAGCCCGCCGCCGACGGGTGGTACCGGTCCGGGCTGAAGAACTCGCCCGGTCGCGCCAGGAACTCCGGTGACAACAGGTCCGCCAGCGGCAACGCGCGCCCGCCGGCCGCGTCGACCACACGCCGTTGCGCCCGGCCGAGCGCGAGGCTCCAATGCCGCGCGATGGAACGCAACGGCTGCGGGATCGGCCGGATCGCCCCCAGATCGGGGCAGGTTCCGACGACCACCGTGACCCCCGCCTCGACCAGCCGCCGCACCGCTTGGCCGAGCAGGTCGGCGCAGGCCGACACGGGCAGCATCGAGGTGACGTCGTTGGCCCCGATGATGATCAGCACCAGCTCCGGCGGTCGGACCAGCGCGGCGTCTACCTGCGCGGCTAACTCCTGCGACGTGGTGCCGACGATCGCGTGCGTGGTCAGCTCGACCGGCCGGTCGAGCTCCTCGGCGAGACCGCGGGCCAACCGCACCCCGGGCAGTTCGGCCGGTAAGTCGACGCCGAGTCCCGCCGCGGCGGAGTCGCCGAGCACGGCGAACTCCAGCGGTTCGACGTCGTCGACCAGTTCCCGGCGCAGCACCGGTCCGATGCCACTGGGCAGGTGGATGCCGTCGGCGCGCAACGGGTCGTTGGCCGGTGGTCCGATTACCCACCGGGCGTACCGGGACTGCCCGTTGAGCAACCCGTACGCCGCGCCGGAGAGTCCGCCGGCGGTACCCGCCGCCAGCAGTGCGAGCCGAAGTGCCCTTGCCGCGATCATTCGGCCCTCCCTCACCCGTCCCGTGCCCCGATGGCGGACGCAGCAGCGGGCCGCATCAACGGGGAGGGAAATGGTCACCCACCTAGCCCACGGTCCGCAATCGCCCCCCGTCACAAAGCAAGACGCGGCACGGACCGATTTCGTTCCCTGCCCCTATGTCGTGCCGCAGGTCCCTTGGGTTAGCCAGTGACCAGCAGATTAGGCTCGGCGTCACACATCTGGCGAGTAGCAGTGACGAAGGATCGAGGACCGGACGTGGACTACGTCGAGCACGTCACCGAACTGGTGGGCAACACCCCGCTGGTGCGGCTGAACGCGGTGGCCACCGGACGAACTCCGGTGCTGGCCAAGGTCGAGTACCTGAATCCCGGCGGCAGCGTGAAGGACCGCATCGCGCTGCGCATGATCGAGGCCGCCGAGGAGTCCGGCGAGCTGCGCCCGGGCGGCACCATCGTGGAGCCCACCTCCGGCAACACCGGGGTGGGGCTGGCGATGGTCGCCCAGCGCAAGGGATACCGCTGCGTGTTCGTCTGCCCGGACAAGGTCAGCGAGGACAAGCGCAACGTCCTCAAGGCGTACGGCGCGGAGGTCGTGGTGTGCCCGACGGCCGTGCCGCCGGAACACCCGGATTCGTACTACAACGTCTCCGACCGCCTGGTCCAGGAGATCGAGGGCGCCTGGAAGCCGAACCAGTACGCCAACCCGGCCAACCCGGAATCCCACGTGCACTCCACCGGCCCCGAAATCTGGAAGCAGACCGGCGGCAAGGTGACGCATTTCGTGGCCGGCATCGGCACCGGCGGCACCATTTCCGGCACCGGCGAGTACCTCAAGAAGGTCTCCGACGGGCGGGTGCGGGTGATCGGCGCCGACCCGGAGGGCTCGGTGTACTCCGGCGGCAACGGGCGGCCCTACCTCGTGGAGGGCGTCGGCGAGGACTTCTGGCCGACCACCTACGACCGGAACATCTGCGACGAGATCGTGCCGGTCTCCGACGCCGACTCGTTCGAGATGACCCGGCGGCTGGCTCGCGAGGAGGCGCTGCTGGTCGGCGGCTCCTGCGGCATGGCGGTCGCGGCGGCGTTGAAGATCGCCGAGCAGGCCAGCCCGGACGACGTGATCGTCGTGCTGCTGCCGGATGGCGGTCGCGGCTACCTGACCAAGGTCTTCAACGACTCCTGGATGGCCTCCTACGGGTTCCTCTCACCGGACCACAGTGGAGGGTCGGTCGGCGACGTGCTGCGCCGCAAGGACGGCACCATCCCGGACCTGGTCCACGTGCACCCGACCGAGACCGTCGCCGACGCGGTGGCGATCTTGCGCGAGTTCGGTGTGTCGCAGATGCCGGTGGTCAGCGCGGAGCCGCCGATCATGGCCGCCGAGGTGGTGGGCGCGGTCAACGAGCGCGACCTGCTCGACGCGTTGTTCGCGGGCCGCGCGAACCTCGCGGACCGGGTGGAGCTGCACATGTCGCCGACGCTGCCGACTATCGGCGCGGGCGAGGAGGTCAGCGCCGCGATGACCGCGCTGGCCGGTGCCGACGGGGCCATGGTGTTGATCGACGGCAAGCCCGCCGGCGTCGTGACCCGTCAGGATGTGCTCGGATTCATCGCTGGTCGATGACGACTTGTTACTAACCGCACTACGCCGCTGGTTGATCAGATAGCGTGTGTGGACGCATGCCTAGGACTTTGCATTACGCCTCGAGGGAGTAGGACAACCCGATGAGCTCTCCGCAGCCGCCGGACGGCGGTCAGCAGGGTTCGGACCCCATCTCGAACCGGATGGACCCGCAGGACCCCAACCAGGCCGGCAGCGACGCGACCCAGGTCGTCCGACCTGTGCAGTCGCAGGGCCAGCAGCCGCCGTCCGACTCGACGCAGGTCGTGCCGCCGTCGATGCAGCCGCCGCAGCCGATGTACCAGCAGCCCGGCCTGGCCGACCAGGGCAGCGGTGCCGAGGCTACCGCGATGGTGCCGCCGTCGATGCAGCCCCCGCAGCCGATGTACCAGCAGCCCGGCACCCAGAGCCAGCCGGGCGGCTTCCCGGCCCAGCCGCAGCAGTCGGGCACGCCCAGCGGCGGCTTTCCGGCACCGCAGGCTCAGGGCGGCTTCGGCGCCCAGCCGCCGCAGGCCGCCTACGGCCAGCCCGCGCAGCAGGGCCAGGGCAACGCCCCGCTGGCGAAGACGACCGCGATCGTCGCCATCGTCCTCGGCGGCCTGAACGTGATCTTCGGGATCCTCGGCATTGTCGGCTTGGCCGTTGCCTCCAGTAAGGCTGCGCAGTACGGGGTCCATCTCAAGGTGTCGATGGGCTTGCTGTACACGCTGGTCATCGTCGGCTTCTTGTGCGCCATCGCGTGGATTGTCGGCGGAATCCTCCTGCTGAAGCGCAAGCCGATCGGACCGCTCCTGGTCGGCGGTGCCGCCGCCGTTTCCACCTTGTCCGGCATCATCAGCGTGATCATGTACCCGAATGCCTCCGCCATTGTCGGGCTCGTGTTCGGCATCGCGCTCGCTGTGCTGGCCTTCCTGCCGGGTACGCGGCAGTGGGCCGCCGGTTCCGGTACTCCGGCTCCGGCTGCGGCCGGTAGCTACGGCCAGCCGCAGCAGTTCGGGCAGCCAGGCCAGCCGCAGCAGTTCGGCCAGCCGGGCCAGCAGCAGTTCGGCCAGCCGGGCCAGCCGCAGTTCGGTCAGCCGGGCCAGCCGCAGCAATTCGGGCAACCGGGTCAGCAGCAGTTCGGCCAGCCGGGCCAGCCGCAGCAATTCGGCCAGCCGCAGCAGTACGGCCAGCCGGGCCAGCAGCCCGGTGGCTTCCCACCCCCCAGCGGGCAGCAGCCGCCCCAGTGGTGATGGTGGTGTAGCGATTTCAAGGGAAATCGACGTGCTGATTTCCCTTGAAATCGCCGCCCGGGGGAGCGCAGTACGCCGCCGTTAGGCGTGGGACGTACTCTGCTCCACATGAGTGACGGCTTCGCCACCCGCGCCATTCATGCGGGCCAGGAGGCAGACCCGACGACCGGTTCGGTGATCGTGCCCATCCACGCCACGTCGACCTACGCCCAGGACGGGGTGGGCGGCATGCGCGCCGGTTACGAGTACTCCCGCACCGGCAACCCGACCCGCACCGCGCTGGAGGAATGTCTGGCCGCGCTGGAAGGCGGTCGGCATGGGCGCGCGTTCGCGTCCGGCATGGCGGCCACCGACGCGGTGCTGCGCGCCACCCTGCGGCCCGGCGACCACCTGGTCATTCCGGACGACGCCTACGGCGGCACGTTCCGGCTGGTGGACAAGGTGCTTACCGGCTGGGGAATCGAGTACACCCCCGCCCCAGTGTCCAATGTGGACGCAATGCGGGCGGCGATCCAGCCGAACACCAAGCTGATCTGGGTCGAGACGCCCACCAATCCGCTGCTCAACATCGGTGACATCGCCGCCCTGGCGCAGGTTTCCCGCGACGCGGGCACGAAGCTGGTCGTGGACAACACCTTCGCCTCGCCATACCTGCAACAGCCGCTGGAACTCGGCGCGAACGTCGTGGTGCACTCGACCACCAAGTACCTGGGCGGGCACTCCGACGTGGTGGGCGGCGTCGTGGTCACCTCCGACGACGAACTGGCCGAGCAGGTCGCGTTCCTGCAGAACGGAGCGGGCGCGGTGCCCGGGCCGTTCGACGCCTTCCTGACGCTGCGCGGCATCAAGACCCTCGCCGTCCGGATGGAACGGCACAGCGCCAACGCCGAGCGGATCGTCGCCGCACTGGTCGGCCACCCCAAGGTGGCGAAGGTGTTCTACCCGGGCCTGGCGCAGCACCCCGGCCACGAGGTGGCGGCGAAGCAGATGCGCCACTTCGGCGGGATGATCTCCTTCACCCACGTCGACGGCGAGTCGGCGGCGCTCGATGTCTGCGCGCGGACCCGGCTGTTCACCCTGGCCGAATCGCTGGGCGGCGTGGAGTCGTTGATCGAGCACCCGGGCCGGATGACGCACGCGAGCACCGCGGGCTCGATGCTGCAGGTCCCGGAAGACCTGGTGCGGCTGTCCGTGGGCATCGAAGACGCCGACGACCTCGTTGAGGACATCCTCACCGCCCTCGGCTGAAGCCAGTGGCGGGGCCGTGTAGCCAGCCACCCAAGGGACGCACGGCCCCGCTTCGGAGCAAAAACCGGCTTCACCATCGGGTGGGGACTTTCAGCCGTTCGACGGGCTATCAGCGTTCGAGGGAGGGGTCGCTGCTGCCGAGCGGTCGGCTCTCGGTGGGGTGCCGGGGGCTGACCGGGAGGTCGCCGGGCTGCAGGCAACCGCCGATCAGTTCCACGACGCCGTCGTGCGAATGGTAGGAGCCCGGCTCGTCACAGCCCGACTGCAGGACCGCGAGCACCGCCGCACCGGACAGCGCCGTAGCCGTGACAATGCCCGTGACCAGCGGGAACGCGCTGTTCATAGGGGTCAGCCGCGTCATGCTTCCTCCCGTGTGTGGCCCGGCACCAACGGCGGACGGCGGGCGCGAACCCGGTTCGACAGCAAGGTGGGTCTTCACGACGGATCGATGGCCGCGCATTCCCCCTCCGCGACAGCCTGCCCGCGCCTAGCCCCGTTCGGCAGGGCTCACTCGCCGGGCATTCCTCGCGGTGCCGTCCGGCTGCGGGTAACCGGCCGCTCCCAAGAGAGTACCGAAGGTGCGGCCCGAGTAGCCCGCGATCCGCGGTGGCACGATTGGCACATGCGGCTGGTCGATCTGGACCGAATCCGGGTCGCCGGTGAAAGTCTCGCCGGGATCGCACGGCGCACCCCCATCGAGCACTCGCGGGTGCTCGGTGAGTACTGCGGCGGCGAAGTCTTTCTCAAGTGCGAAAACCTCCAGCGCACCGGCTCGTTCAAGCTCCGCGGCGCCTACGTGCGGTTGCTGGGGTTGGACGAATCGCAGCGCGCCGCCGGTGTGGTCGCAGCGAGCGCCGGGAACCACGGGCAAGGGGTCGCGCTCGCCGCGTCGCTGCTGGGCATCCACGCCACGGTGTTCATGCCCGAGCGCGTTCCGCTGCCGAAGATCGCGGCCACCAAGGCATACGGCGCAGACGTCCGGCTGCACGGCGCGGAGCTGGAGGCAACGCTCGTCGCGGCGCGGGACTACGCCCGGCAGACCCGAGCGGAGTTCATCCACCCCTACGACCATCCCGACATCATCGCTGGTCAGGGAACCGTGGGGCGGGAGATCCTGGCGCAGCTGCCCGAAGTCCGCAGCATCGTGGTGCCCACCGGCGGCGGCGGGCTGGTCGCCGGCATCGCCGCGGCGGTCAAGGCCGAGCACCCGCAGATCAAGGTGATCGCGGTGCAAGCCGAGCGGGCCGCGGCGTGGCCGGTTTCGCTGGCGGCGGGCAAACCGGTGCGGCTGTCCGAAACGCAGACGATGGCCGACGGGATCGCGGTCGGCGAGCCCGGTCCGATCACGTTCGCGCACGTGGCGGAGCTGGTCGACGAGGTGTTGACGGTCAGCGACGAGGCCCTGTCCCGAGCCCTGCTGCTGTGTCTGGAACGGGCGAAGCTCGTCGCGGAGCCCGCCGGGGTCGCCTCGGTCGCGGCGCTGCTGGAGCATCCGGAGCAGGTCACATCGCCGACGGTGGCGGTGCTTTCCGGCGGCAACATCGATCCCGTGCTGCTGCTCCAGCTGATCCGGCACGGCATGACTTCGGCGGGCCGCTACCTTTCGCTGCGGGTGCGGCTGCCGGATCGGCCCGGCTCGCTGGCGGAGCTGCTGGCGAAGCTGGGCCGGCTGACCGCGAACGTGCTCGATATCGAGCACTCCCGGATCTCCGGTGCCCTCGCCCTCGGCGAGGTCGACGTCGAGATCTCGCTGGAAACCCGGGGCCCGGAACACCGCGAGTACGTCGTCCGCGAGCTCGAATCCGCCGGCTACACGCTGATCGCCAAGCGCTGAACCGCCGGCGGGTGCCCCGGGGCCATCGCAAGCACGGTGCCCGATCACCTCACAGGTTGCCGCGCAGCTCCTGCTCGCGTTCGATCGCCTCGAAGAGCGCCTTGAAGTTGCCCTTGCCGAAGCCCAGCGAACCGTGCCGCTCGATCAGCTCGTAGAACACCGTCGGCCGGTCACCGATCGGTTTGGTGAAGATCTGCAGCAGATACCCGTCCTCGTCGCGGTCGACCAGGATGCCGTGCGCCTTCAGCGTTTCGATCGGCACTCGCACCTCGCCGATCCGGGCACGCAGCTGCGGGTCGTCGTAGTACGCGTCCGGCGTTTTCAGGAACTCCACCCCGGCGGCCCGCATCGCGGTGACGGTCTTGATGATGTCGCCGGTGGCCAGCGCGATGTGCTGGCAGCCGGAGCCGCGGTAGAACTCCAGGTACTCGTCGATCTGCGACCTCCGCTTGCCGACGGCCGGTTCGTTGAGCGGGAACTTGACCCGGTGGTTGCCGTTGGCCACCACCTTGCTCATCAGCGCGGAGTAGTCGGTGGCGATGTCGTCGCCGACGAACTCGGCCATGTTCACAAAACCCATGACACGGTTGTAGAACTCGACCCAGCGGTCCATCTGGCCGAGCTCAACGTTGCCCACGCAGTGGTCCACGGCCTGGAACAGCCGCTTGGGTGCGTCGGCCGGCTTGACGTAGCTGCCCTGCTGCGCGACGTAGCCGGGCAGGTAGGGGCCGGTGTAGCGAGTGCGGTCGAGCAGCGTGTGCCGGGTTTCGCCGTAGGTGGCGATGGCCGCCGTCCGGATCGTGCCGTGCTCGTCGGAAACGTCGTGCGGCTCCTCAAGCACCGTGGCGCCTTGGTCGCGGGCGTGTTCGACGCACTTGTCGACGTCGAGGACTTCCAGCGCCAGGTCGACCACCCCGTCGCCGTGCCGGCGGTGGTGGTCCGAGAGCGGGCTTTCCGGGTCGACCGCCCCCTTGATGACGAACCGCGCGGACCCGGACTTGAGCACGAATGCCTTGTGGTCGCGGTTGCCGTGCTCGGGGCCGGAGTAGGCGATCAGCTCCATACCGAACGCGACCTGGTAGAACAGCGCGCTCTGGGTGGCGTTGCCGACGACGAACACCACCGCGTCGAGCGCCTTGACCGGGAACGGGTCCTTCGAGTCGTCGTGTTCGACGAGGCCCACGAGGCGGCGCAGCTGGTCGAACGTGACCTCGTCGAGCTGGCCGGTGCGGCTGCCGTGGTTGATGGTTCCGGTCACGATGCCCTCCCCCGAGTTCGCCGAAGCGGTGCTGAGCCTCAGCGTGCGCTCGGCAGATCACCCTGAGCAACAGTCGTTGATTTCGCTGCACAAACTGACCAGTATTTGATCCGAAACCCTGGTTGGATTGGTCAATCTGAACGGAGGCGTGACATGGCTCCCAACGCCGAAGGTCTGGACGCGTTGGACGCGCGCCTGCTGCTGTTGCTGTCCGACGAGCCCCGGCTCGGGGTGCTGGAATGCTCGCGGCGGCTTGGCGTGGCGCGCGGCACCGTGCAGGCGCGGATGGACCGGTTGGCGCAGCGCGGCATCCTGTTGGGTTTCCCGCCGGAGCTGGACCTGGCGGCGATGGGCTATGGCCTGACCGCCTTCGGGGTACTGGAGATCGCGCAGGGGCGCCGGGCGCTGGTGGCCGAGCGGCTCGCGGCCATCGATGAGGTGTGCGAGGTGCACGCGACGACCGGTCAGGGGGACCTGTTCGTGCGGATGGTCGCCCGCTCCAACGCCGATCTGCAACGGGTCATCGATGAGGTCGTCGGGGTGCCCGGGGTGCGGCGCACGTCGACCTCGATCGCCCTTTCCACGCCGGTGGCGCCGCGGGTTCGTCCGCTGCTGGAACGCTTGGCTGCAACGGCCGACGGGCACGAACCCTGATCCGGTATGGGCGAACGCGTACCCAGGGGTCTGGGTGGCGGCAAAAAGAACCGCGGGCGTCCCCGCTCGGGGACGCCCGCGGCAAGAATCGGGCCGGGGTCAGCCGGCGAACGGCTCGGCCTTGACCAGCGTCACCGTCATCGTGCCGCCGTTGGGCAGCTCGTACTCCCTGGTCTCGCCTTCCTTGGCGTCCAGCAGGGCCTTGCCCAGCGGGGAGTTCGGGGAGTAGACCTCCAGGTCGCCGTGCGCGCCCTCTTCCCGCGTAGCCAGCAGGAACTTCTCGGTCTCGTCCTCGCCGTCGTAGCGGACGGTCAACACCGAACCCGGCTTGGCGATGCCCGACTCGGTGGGCACGTCGCCGACCTTGGCGGTGCGCAGCAACTCCTGGAGCTGGCGGATCCGGGACTCGATCTGGCCCTGCTCCTCACGAGCCGCGTGGTAACCGCCGTTCTCCCGCAGGTCGCCTTCCTCGCGGGCTTCGTTGATCTTCGCGGCGATCGCCGGGCGGTTGGCCACGAGCTCGTCCAGCTCACCCTTGAGCCGGTCGTAAGCATCCTGGGTCAGCCAGGTCACCTGGGTCTCGCTCACGGTCACCACTCCTCGTCGACTGCGGCCCGCGCTTGCCCACGGGCCAATTGCAATTCCGCACCTTGATTCCTCGGCCAAAGCCAAGTAATGGAAAAACACGGCCCGCGCGGGGCCGTGCTGAAATCGACGATAGCATGAATCACCACACCCAGGGCCCGGATTTTCCCAGCACCCGGTGTGGTACGGCTGTGTTCACCCAGTTGGCCGCGGGTGAGTGGACAAATATTCAGGAACGTTGTAAGTGCAGCCGTACACCTCCCCGATGGTTGCTCGGGTAGAGGTTCGTAACACAGTGTCTTGCGTGGCGGTGCCGTCCGCAGGCCGGATCAGAACTTCTTTGCGTCCGACTTCTTCGCCGGATTCGGCGCGGGCCCGCACCACGCAGTCGGCGGGCCGCCGGGGATCGTCGCGCTGGACTTCGAGGACGATCCGCACCGAGTGGTCGTCGAGCACGTCGAAGGCGACCTGTTTGCCCTGGATCGGTGCGCTGCCGAGATTGCGGTAGCCCACGATCGCCACGCCCACCAGAGCGACCAGCACGATGCCGGTCAGCAGCCAGCGCAGAACCGGGCGCGGACGCGTGCGGGCACGCGATCCGTACCGGTCTTGCGGGATCTGCTGGTTCGTCACCGGCCTGGGTAGCCTTTCGACATCGGTCTCCGCCGCCGCCCGCAAACGGGTGATGCGGGGGCTGGCGCCGAGAACGTCGGACCCACGGGGAACAATGAGACCCGACATCCACGTTAAGTATCCCTGGGGTGTGCAGCGGCCCGTCAGCGGGGCCGTGCTCAGGAAAGATGCTGCGAAGCGGGAGGGGACTACGGAGCGATGGCGGACAAGTTGCGGCTGATGACGGTGCATGCGCACCCGGATGACGAGTCCAGCAAGGGAGCCGCGACGACCGCGCGTTACGTGGCCGAGGGACACGAAGTGATGGTGGTCACCTGTACCGGTGGGGAGGCGGGCAGCATCCTCAACCCGGCCATGGACCGGCCGGAGGTGATCGAGAACCTGACCGAGGTCCGCCGCGCCGAGATGGCCGAGGCCGCGAAGATCCTCGGTGTTCAGCACCGCTGGCTGGGCTTCGTCGACTCCGGGCTGCCGGAGGGCGACCCGCCCCCGCCGCTGCCGGAGGACGTCTTCGCCACCGTGCCGATCGAGGTCTCGACGCGTGAACTGGTCAAGGTGATGCGAGAGTTCCGCCCGCACGTGGTGATCACCTACGACGAGAACGGCGGCTACCCGCATCCGGACCACATCCGGTGCCACGAGGTCTCGGTGGCGGCCTTCGACGCGGCCGGCGACCCCGACCTGTTCCACGACGCGGGCGAGCCGTGGCAGCCGTTAAAGCTCTACTACTCGCACGGCTTCTCCCGCAAGCGCATGCAACTGTTCCACGAGGCGCTGCTGGCCAACGACATGGACTCGCCGTACGGCGAGTGGCTGGCCAAGTGGGACTCGACCCGGCCGGATCCGGACGAGCGGGTTACCACGCGGGTCGAGTGCGGTGGATACTTCGAGCAGCGCGACGACGCGTTGCGCGCCCACGCGACCCAGATCGACCCGACCAGCCGCTGGTTCGCGGTCCCGCTCGACATCCAGCGCGAGCTGTGGCCGACCGAGGACTACGAGCTGGTGCGCTCCCTGGTCGACACCACGTTGCCGGAGGACGACTTGTTCTCCGGCGTGCAGGAGAAGGTGTGCGCATGAGTGCACTGGAAACGGTCGCCTACGCGCTGGCGCAGGCACCGCCTCCGCCGAACGATCCGGGCGGCCAAGGCGAGGACTTCGGCAAGTCCTCCCCGGTCGGCCTGGTGCTGCTGATCTTGTTCGCGATTGCGGTGGTGTTCCTGATCCGGTCGATGACCAAGCACCTGAAGAAGGTCCCGGTGGTCTTCGACGAGCAGAAGGCCGCGGCAGCGGCCCCGGCGCGGGCGAAGCGAGCCGAGGCCACCGCGGGCGACGAGGCCGAAGCCGAGCAGAGCGAGGCGAAGCCGGACAAAGACGAAGCCCCCTAACGGGGGCGCGGCGAGCGGGGTCACCTGGTGTGCCGGGGTGACCCCGCTCTGTTTTCTGGGGACATCGGTCGCTCGCGAGTCAGGGATCCAGTGGGCGCGGGAGCCGGGCGACGCGCAGGCACCGCTTTTCGAACCGCTGGTGGCGCCGTTCGTGGATCACGGCTCGGATTTCGGGAGGCCCGCGTGGTCGACGTCGAGCGGTGCGCGGCGGAGCTGGGGAAGCGGCGTGCTCTCGGTCCAGGATTCGCGGATTCGCTGCACCAGTTCGCGGGTCTTCCCGCCGAGGCCGTCCGGAAGACCTTCTTCGGCGTAGTCGAGTTCTTCGCCGAGCACCGGCATGTTGATCGCGCAGTGCCGCGCGTTGCAGACGCCGCGCCCTGGTTTGTCCGCCGGGACGGCCTGGGCGCATTCGACGGAGCTCAGCGAGTCCCGCGGGTCCGCCAGCCGCAGCTCGACCCGTCCGCCCGCGAGTTCGCGCAGTTCGCGCGGCAGGTCGTCCCAGCGGTTGGCGGTGACGATCAGGTGAATGCCGTAGGACAGACCGCGCCGGGCGAGGCGCAGCACCCGCTCGTTCAGCCCCGGGTGCTGATGCACTTCCGGCCAACCGTCGATCACGAGGAAGTGGTCGGTCGAGAGCTCGTCGAGCGGCTCCGATTCGCGTCGCTTGCGGAACTCGGCGATCGAGTCGATGTCGTTGCGCGCAAAGGACTTCTCCCGCTTCGCCAGCAGGTCGGTGAGGTCATCGACGGCCTGCGCCACGTATTTCGAGTCGTGGCTGGCGGTCACCACCCGGGTGTGCGGCAGGTCCCGCAGCGGCGCCAGGCCACCACCACCGAAATCGAGGCAGTGGAAGCGGATTTCCGCGGGCGTGTGGGTCAGCGCCAGCGCCAGCAGAGTCGTTTGCGCGGCGGTTGTCTTCCCGCTGCGCGGTCGCCCCACGATCGCCAGGTTGCCGTCCGCTCCGGCGAAGTCCACCAGGAGCGGGTCGTGCCGGTGCCGGAAGGGGTTGTCGCTCAAGCCGATGGGGACGTTCAGCGGGGACTCGGGCCGGGCGGCGAAGCCCCGGTCCTCGGTGACCTCCGGGGCGAGCAGCGACGTGTCGATTCCGGCGGGTAGTTCCCCCGGCGGCGGCAGGATGAGCCGGCGGGCCGGGGGCGCCTGGCAATGGATTCGCTCGGCGAAGACCTGCGGGATGGTCGGGTGGTGCTCGCCTTGGGGCGTCCCGTGCGGCAGGTCGGTGAACGCCGCGTGGAAGCGGATCGGTGAGTCCCGCAGCAGGGGAGCGAGGTAGCCGTTGCCCGGGGAATCCGGCAGGTCGTGCGCCCACGGTCGGCCGATGAGCGTGACCGAGTCCGATTCCGAGCTCCGCAGCGCGACGCGGGTCGCGATACCACGCGCGAGTTCCGGGATCTGCTCCGCCGAGGCGGCCGTGTACATCAGCTTGATCCCCGAGTGCCGGACGCGGGCCAACCGGTCGATGATCGCGGCGAAATCGGGCCGATCGCGGAGCACGCCCGGCAGGTCGTCGATCGCGACCAGCAGCATCGCCATCGGTTCGTGGTCGGTTTCCGGCTGGATGCGCTGGTACTCGGTGAAACTCTTGACCTCCGCCCGGTTGATCAGCTCGATCTGCCGGTCGAGCGCACCGATCAGCGCGTCGTCGAGCCGTTGCCCGGTGATGTCGTCCGAAAGCATCGGTGCGGCCAGCGCCGTGTGCGGGAGCGAGTAGAGCGTGCGCCAGACCTGATCGCAGTGTTCAGGGCTGATGCAGGCGAAGTTGATCGAGGTCGAGGAGTGCGTGGCGGCCAGCCCGAACAGGATCGTGCGCAGCAACTCGGACTTCCCGGAGCCGGCGCAGCCGAAAATGCCCACCCCGTGGCCGCACTTCTTCAAATCCAGGTGCACCGGGTTGCCGCGCTCGTCAACGCCGATCGGGATCCGGTAGAGATCCTCGATGCTGCGCCGCCGCCAGGCCCGGTCCAGGTCGCACTGGGCGGGATCGCCGAACCCCACGAGGTCGAACAGGTTGATCGGCTCGTCGCTTCTCGGCACGGTGCGGACGATCTGCGTCGTTTCGGCACTTGGCGGCGCCAATGCGGTCGCATGCGGCGGACCGACCGCGCGAGGTGCGGCCGGAGGCGGCATCGGCGGCCTTGTGGGCGGCGGCATGCTCGGGTATGGCGGTGGTGCCATCGGGCGGTGTGTTGGCTGGAAAGGCGGTCCTGGCTGCAACGAATTACCCCCTGTCGATCAGCTGCGAACGCACCGTAGCCGACCCGGGATCGGTCCCGGATGCAGGATCGCCGTCGCGCCGTGGGGCCGGCGGGGACGCCTGGTGGGTGCGCACGTTTCGGGCAGGTGGGAGGCTGGGGGCATGGCTAACCGGCTAGCTGGCGCGACCAGCCCTTACCTGCTCCAGCACGCCGACAACCCGGTCGACTGGTGGCCTTGGTCGCCCGAGGCGTTCGCCGAGGCGCGGCGGCGGGACGTGCCGGTGCTGCTGTCGATCGGCTACGCGGCCTGCCACTGGTGCCACGTCATGGCGCACGAATCGTTCGAGGACCCGGAGACCGCCCGGGTGATGAACGAGAACTTCGTGAACATCAAGGTGGACCGCGAGGAGCGGCCGGACATCGACGCGGTCTACATGGAGGCCACCCAGGCGATGACCGGGCAGGGCGGCTGGCCGATGACCTGCTTCCTTACCCCGGACGGCGAACCGTTCCACTGCGGGACCTACTACCCGGCCGCGCCGATGTCCGGCATGCCGTCGTTCCGGCAGTTGTTGGACGCGGTGGAGCAGGCGTGGACAGGTCGCGGCGAGGAGGTCCGCAAGGCCGCCACCCGGGTGGTGGAGCAGCTGGCCGCGCAGCGCGCCCCGCTCCCGGAGTCCATTCTGGACGAAGAGGTGCTGGCCGGGGCGGTTTCCCGGTTGCGCACCGAATTCGACGCGGTGCACGGCGGATTCGGCGGTGCGCCGAAGTTCCCGCCGTCGATGGTGCTGGAGTTCCTGCTGCGCCACCACGAGCGCGTCGGCCCCCCGGACGGCGGGCAGTCCGCATGGGAACTCGCCGAGGCCACCTCCTCGGCGATGGCGCGCGGGGGCATCTACGACCAGCTGGCCGGCGGCTTCGCCCGCTACAGCGTCGACTCCGCGTGGGTGGTGCCGCATTTCGAGAAGATGTTGTACGACAACGCTTTGCTGCTCCGCGTCTACGCGCACCTGGCTCGCAACGGCAACGCGCTCGGCGAGCGGGTGGCCCGCGAGACGGCCGAATTCCTGCTGCACGAGCTGCGGACCCCGGAAGGCGGGTTCGCGGCTTCGCTGGACGCGGACACCGAAGGCGTCGAAGGGCTGACCTACGTGTGGACGCCGGAGCAGTTGCGCGAGGTGCTCGGGCCGGTCGACGGGGACTGGGCGGCGGAACTGTTCGAGGTGACCGACGCGGGCACCTTCGAGGACGGTGCCTCGACGCTGCAGCTCAAGCGCGATCCGGACGATCCGGCCCGCTGGCGGCGGGTGCGGGACAGCCTTCGCGAGGCCCGCGACCGGCGCCCGCAGCCGGGCAAGGACGACAAGGTCGTCACGGCCTGGAACGGCATGGCGATTGTCGCGCTGACCGAGGCGGCGGGGGTGCTCGACGAACCGAGCTGGGTCGACGCGGCGGCGCAAGCGGCGGATTTGCTGCTGGAGCGGCATTGGGTCGACCGCCGGTTGCGCCGCACATCCCGCGACGGGGTGGTGGGAACGGCTTCGGGGGTGCTTGAGGACTACGGGTGCTTGGCCGATGGCCTGCTTTCCCTGCACCAGGCGACCGGCGAGCCACAGTGGCTCGAAGCGGCCTGTTCGCTGCTGGACACGGCGCTGGAACAGTTCGCCGACGCCGACCACCCGGGCATGTTCCACGACACCGCGGCCGACGCCGAAGCCCTCGTCCGGCGCCCCTCCGACCCCACCGACAATGCGAGCCCCGCCGGGGCCTCGGCTCTTGCCTCGGCCCTGCTCACCGCTGCCGCGCTCGCGGGAGCGGACAGCGCGACGCGCTACCGCGCCGCCGCCGAGCAGGCGCTGGCGCGCGCCGGGCTCCTCGCGCAGCGCGTTCCCCGCTTCGCGGGTAACTGGCTCAGCGTCGCCGAGGCGCGTGCCCACGGGCCGTTGCAGGTCGCGGTGGTCGGCGACGCCGGCGACGCCGACCGGACGGCGCTGCTCGCCACGGCCAGGCGGCACGCCCCGGGCGGAGCCGTGGCGTTGGCGGGCGAGCCGGCGGCGACCCGGGTGCCGCTGTTGGCGGGACGGCCGCTGGTCGGCGGAGCCGCCGCGGCGTACGTCTGCCGCGGCTACGTGTGCGATCGGCCGGTCACCACCACAGAGGACCTCGTCGAATCCCTGGCTCGCTAGAGAATGAGCCGCTGGCGTTCGTCGTCGTGGTGCTCGACGACAGCGCCCATATCGGGCAGATCAGCGTGCACGGGGACCACGCCCGCCAGGGCATCGTTTCGCCGTGAGCCGAACGGCACCGCTCCCACCTGCGATGTAAGTGTGTAATCCTGTAATCAGGAGGTGGCGGAGATGTATTCAAGGTTTGGTCGAACGGCACGCGGCCGGGGCAGGGGAGGCCCGCCGTGGGCAGGCGGTGGGCGACGCAACGAGCCGCCCACGGCCGACGACGCCAAGGCGTGGTTCACCGGGCGGCTGCCCGAAGGGTGGTTCACCGGTGGCCCGACGGTCACCGTGGACCGCGAGGAAATCGTGGTGGTCGGCGAACTACCGCCAGTGGCGGGCGAGTTCGGCGACGACGCCGAGCGCGCCGCCGCCGAGAGCGGCCGGATCTCCCGGTTCCGTGAGCAAACCCGCGAGGAGCGAATCGAGATCGCCCGCCAGGCGGAGCACCGCTACGGGCGCAAGGTCGCTTGGGGTGCCCGGCTCGGCGACACCGAGGAACTGTTCACCACACTGTCCGTGCCGGTGATGACCCGGCTGCACCAGTCCGAGCGCATGGTGCTGGACACCCTCGTGGACGCCGGTGTCGCCCGGTCCCGTTCCGAGGCGTTGGCCTGGGCGGTGCGGCTTGTCGGCAAGCACACCGAGGACTGGCTGGGCGAACTGCGCGAGGCCCTGTCCAAGGTCGACGAACTGCGCAACCGCGGTCCCCAGGAGTCGTGAGCGCGGTGGCCGGCCACCCCGTGCGCACGGCCGAGCTCAGGCGTAGAGCGCCAACCAGATCGCGATGTGGTGGCAGATCGCGGCCAGCGACACCGCCGAGTGGAAGAACTCGTGGTAGCCGAAGGTCTTCGGCCACGGGTCCGGCCACCGGACCGCGTAGAAGATCGCGCCCGCGGAGTACATCAGCCCGCCAACGATCAGCAGCACCAGTGCCGCCATCCCGGCGTTGTGCAGCAGGTCGGGAAGCACGAACACCGCGACCCACCCGAGCGCGAGATAGACCGGCACCCCCACCCAGCGCGGTGCGTTGGGCCAGGCGAGCTTGAGGATCACGCCGCCCAGCGCACCGCCCCAGACGACCGCGAGCACCACGGCACCCGTCGTCGGCTGCATGGCGACCATCGCGAACGGGGTGTAGGTGCCCGCGATGAACAGGAAGATCATCGAGTGGTCGAGGCGCCGCATCCAGGTGCGCGCCCCGAGCGTGGTCCAGGTCTTGCGGTGGTACAGGGCGCTGACGCCGAAAAGACCCAGGACGGTCGCGACGTAGATCGACGTGCCCACCGCGGCGGCCGTCGACACGGTGGCGGCGGCGAGGGCGATCAACGTGGCACCGGCAACAACGGACACCACCAGGGACCACAGATGGATCCAGCCGCGCATCCGCGGCTTGACGAACGCGTTGGGGCGGCGGGCGGAGAGGGCGCTAGGCACACCTCGAGGTTACGGGAGCGTAGGTTCAGGGAAACGTGACCTGTGCTGCACCGCGCCCTTGAGGCGGGGGCCGCGGCTCATCCGGATCCGCGTAGGCTCAGCTGGCGTGGCGCTCAAGGTTCGGTTGAAAGAACTCATCTACGACGTCTATGAGCGGCGGCTGCGCCGGAAGCTCGACGGAGTCCAGCATCCGAGGCACGTCGGGGTCATCCTGGACGGCAATCGCAGATGGGCCAAGGACGCCGGCTTGGACGCCGCCCATGGGCATCGCGTGGGTGCCCGCAAGATCGTCGAACTGCTCGGCTGGTGCGAAGAGGCCGAGGTCGAGGTCGTCACGCTGTGGCTGCTGTCCACCGACAATCTCAACCGCAGCCCCGAAGAGCTCGGCGCGCTGATGGAGATCATCGCCGGAGTGGTGGACGAGCTCACCGACCCGGCCACGCCGTGGCGGGTGCGGATCGTGGGCGCCCTTGACGTGCTGCCCACCGAAACCGCGGCGCGGCTGTCCGCCGCGGCCCTGCGGACCAAGGGCCGCACCGGCATGCAGGTCAACGTCGCGGTCGGCTACGGCGGGCGCCGGGAGATCGCCGACGCGGTACGCAAACTGCTTCAGCAGCACGCCGAAGCGGGCACCACGATCGAAGAACTCGCCGAGGTCCTCACCGTCGACCACATCGCCGAACACCTCTACACCTCCGGGCAACCCGATCCCGACCTGCTGATCCGCACCTCGGGGGAACAGCGGTTGTCCGGCTTCATGCTGTGGCAGTCGGCGCACTCCGAGTTCTGGTTCACGGAGGCATACTGGCCGGCCTTCCGGCGGGTCGACTTCCTGCGCGCCCTGCGCGACTACGCGGTCCGGCACCGCCGCTTCGGCGGTTGACCCTGGGAAAGCCGGCCCTGGGAAAGTTGGCCCTGGGAAAGCCGGCCCTGGGAAAGCAGAAAGGCCAGGTCGCTGGGACCTGGCCTTTCCGGTGCGACGAGGCGATCAGCCCTTGGGGTGGTCGATGATCGGCGCGTTGACGCACTGGTTCAGCTGCGGAGACGCGATCGGCACGACGGCGCCGGCCACGGCGATGTTGTTGCCGCATGCCTGAATCGGCACAGCGCTGATGTTGTTGTCGTTCAGGATGTTGATGCCGTCGTTGTCGGCGCTGTCGGCGTTGGCGACGGGGGCCAGGGCCAGCAGTCCGGCGGCGGCACCGGCGACGATCGCTGCCTTCTTCAGCACTTGGGTCACTCTCCTCTGATTACCGCGGGATTCGGAGTTCACACCGAGCGGACTTCGAAAAGACCGCGAGGTGGTCATCGAGTCTGGTGTGTACCGGCTGCAAACTACCGGCGACGTGCCGGATACCCAAACTCGTTAACACCATTGTGTGAACAAGAATCTCGTATTCGCTGGTAGTCGCGCGAATTGGGCGGCGAGATGGTTTTTCGGTGGGTCGTTGCACGCAAAAAGGAGCGTCGAGACTGGCCCGACGCCCTTTTTGCCACCTGAATCCGCTTATCGGATCCAGGCGATTCGCCTCGATCAGTACCCGGCCTTGGGGTGGTCGACGATCGGCGCGTTGACGCACTTGTTGACCTGCGGGGACAGGATCGGCACGACGGCGCCCAGCACGGCGACGTTGTTGCCGCAGGCCTGAATTGGCGCAGCGCTGATGTTGTTGTCGTTCGCGATGTTGATGCCGTCGTTGTCGGCGCTGTCGGCGTTGGCGACGGGGGCCAGGGCCAGCAGGCCTGCGGCGGCACCGGCGACAATCGCTGCCTTCTTAAGCACTTCGGTTGCTCCTTGTTGGATGGGATGGAGAGAGTGCGCTGTTTCCCCGGCTGCGCACCCCAAAGTCAGCCGGAGGGGAAGCACCCGGCGTGAAAGATATCTAGCTAAACCGAAAAAACAACACCTCGTTAACACCATCGTGTGATTTCTTCGTCGGTTTCGTCGGCCTTTTGTTGCGGCGGCAAAATGCGCATGTTTCCCGGGTTCGGAAACGGGACCGGTTGTCCGCCCCGGCGACCGCCCGGCGTAGTGTCCTGATATGGACTCCGAAGCGCTGGTGGCCGAATACCTGCTCCTCGGGCTCAGATTCGACCGGCTCGTCCAGGGATTCGTGGATTCCTATACCGGCGACCCGTCGCTGCGGCGGCGGGTTAACGACGAGGCCCGGCCCGATCCGGCGCGGTTGGTCGCCGACGCGCGGCGACTGCGCGCCGAGTTGCCGGACTCCGGACTGGCCGCGCCGCGCCGCCGGTTCCTCGCCGCGCAGTTGACCGCGCTGGAGTGCTCCGGACGCAAACTGGCCGGCGAGCGGTTGCCCTTCCCCGCCGAGGTGGAGGCGTACTTCCAGGTCACGCCGGTGCCCGGGGAGCCGGACGCGTACCGGGAGGCACACCGCGAGCTGGCCGAGGTGCTGCCCGGCCGAGGACCGCTGGACACGCGGCTGGCCGCCATCCGTGGTCGAGACCAGGTCCCGGCGGCGCGGCTCAAGGTCTGCGTCCAGGCGCTTTCGGGCGCGCTGCGGGAACGCGTGCGCGACCGGTTCGGCCTGCCGGTCCAGGAGGCCGTCGACTACCAGGTCGTGACCGACAAGCCGTGGAGCGGTTTCAACCACTACCTCGGCGACTTCCGGTCACGGGTGGCGGTCAACGCCGACGTCGGGCACCGGGCCGCGAACCTGCCGCAACTCGTCGCGCACGAGTCCTACCCGGGCCACCACACCGAGCACTGCCGCAAGGAGGCCGGCCTGGCGATCCGGGACGCCCAGGCCGAGCACACGATCTTCCTCATCAACACGCCGCAGTGCCTGATGGCCGAGGGCCTCGCCGACCTGGGGTTGCAGGCCGTGGTGGGGCCGGGCTGGGGTCCGTGGGCGGCGGAGATCTTCGCGGACCTGGGCATCTGGATGGAAGGCGAGCTGGCGGAGCGGGTGGAAAGCGCGATGAACCGGCTCCTGACGGTCCGCCAGGACGCGTTGCTGATGCTGCACGACGATGGCGCGGACGACGCCGAGGTTACCGCCCACCTGCAGCGCTGGTTGCTGATGTCGGATCGGCGGGCCCAGCACCTGGTGCGGTTCATGCGCGATCCGCTCTGGCGCGCCTACACCACCACTTACGTCGAGGGTTATCGGCTGCTGCGGCAATGGTTGGAGAACCGGCCGGTCGGCACTTCGAGCGCCGATCGCTATCGCAGACTGCTTGACGAGCCGCTGGTGCCGGATGTCCTGCGGGCCGAGCTCGCGGCCCGCGTCTGAGCTGTTCACCCGACAAGGTTCACCCGTACGGAGCAATTCTGGTCACCAGGCGTGCCGGGGCGAGCGGCCCGCCGAACCGGCCGCCGGAGCCGTCCTGACCTGCTGCCGGTGCGCGCGCCGCATCCGTACGGCGCCGTCGGCAAGACCGTGACCTGCACGGATTCCGAGGCACATGAAGAGATATCGACGAATTGGCGAATCACCTGTGTGGCTGCCTGCCGAGACGCGATCACGCCGGTAGCGTGCGCTGGTGACGGGCCGTTCTCCTTGCAAGTCCGTACGCGGCCCGTCCGGGAGGCCCTGATCGTGGCTGTTGGCTGGAGCGGACGGTTACTACGTCCACCTTGGTCGCGAAGGGCCGGTGCCCGGCCCCTGCGGCCACGGCGGACGACCGGTCCGGCCGGGGCGCGACGGGGGCAGGCCCGGCCCGCCGACGAGCGGGTGTGCATGCCACGCCCGCGAGGGAGTAGCCGTGACCGCACGACGTTCCCAGCCCCAAGCGGAGACCCCAGCCGGTAGCGGCGAGTCCGCGAGCACCGTGCAAACCAGTGACACCGAGATCCGCACCTATGTCCTGGACACCTCGGTGTTGCTGTCCGATCCGTGGGCCATATCCCGCTTCGCCGAGCACAACGTGGTTCTTCCGGTGGTGGTCATCAGTGAATTGGAAGGCAAGCGCCACCACCCCGAACTCGGCTGGTTCGCCAGAGAAACCCTTCGCGTCCTCGATGACCTGCGGATCCGGCACGGACGGCTGGATCAACCGGTTCCGGTCGGCGCATCGGGAGGCAGCCTGCACGTCGAGTTGAACCACTCCGATCCGCACGTGTTGCCGCCGGGGTTCCGCACGGACTCCAACGACGCCCGAATCCTGGCCTGCTCGCTGAACCTGGCCGCCGATGGGCACCGGGTCACGCTGGTCAGCAAGGACATGCCGCTGCGGGTCAAGGCCGCGGCGGTGGCCCTGGACGCCGAGGAGTACCGCGCGCAGGACGTGGTGTCGTCGGGCTGGACCGGCATGGCCGACATCGATGTGTCGTCGGAGTCGGTCGACGTCCTGTTCAAGGACGGGGTCGCCGACCTCGACGAGGCGCGGGAGCTGCCGCCGAACACCGGGGTTCGGCTGCTGTCCGGCTCACAGAGCGCGCTGGGCCGGGTGAACGCGGATAAGCAGGTCCGGTTGGTGCGCGGCGACCGGGAGGCATTCGGCCTGCACGGCCGGTCCGCCGAGCAGCGGATCGCGCTGGAGCTGCTGCTCGATCCCGAGGTCGGGATCGTGTCGCTGGGCGGCCGGGCCGGTACGGGCAAGTCCGCGCTCGCGCTGTGCGCGGGCCTGGAGTCGGTGCTGGAGCGGCAGCAACACCGCAAGGTCGTGGTGTTCCGGCCGGTGTACGCCGTCGGCGGCCAGGAGCTCGGCTACCTGCCCGGGACCGAGAACGAGAAGATGGCGCCGTGGGCGCAAGCGGTGTTCGACACCCTTGGCGCGCTGGCCAGCGAGAACGTGCTGGATGAGGTGATGGACCGCGGGATGCTGGAGGTCCTGCCGCTCACCCACATCCGGGGCCGGTCGCTGCACGACTCGTTCGTCATCGTCGACGAGGCGCAGTCGCTGGAGCGCAACGTGCTGCTCACCGTGCTGTCCAGGCTCGGAGCGAATTCGCGGGTGGTCCTCACCCACGACGTCGCCCAGCGCGACAACCTGCGGGTGGGCCGTCACGACGGGGTGGCGGCGGTGATCGAGAAGCTCAAGGGTCACCCCTTGTTCGCCCACGTCACCCTCACCCGCTCCGAGCGTTCCCCGATCGCGGCCCTCGTGACGGAAATGCTTGAAGGCGAGTTCACCCCGTAGCCAGCCGCGCGACGGGCATCTTCGAGCCGCAAGTCGCCCGAAGATGCCCGTCACCGGGGAAACTCAGCTCACCAGCCGGAGGGCAGCGGGCGGCCTTCGGCGAAGCCGGCCGGGGACTGGATGCCGACGACGGCGCGGTCGTAGAACTCCTCCAGGGTGCGGGCGCCGGCGTAGGTGCACGACGAGCGCAGTCCGGAGGTGATCTCGTCGAGCAGGTCCTCGACGCTCGGCCGCTGCGGGTCCAACCGCATCCGGGAGCTGGAGATCCCTTCCTCGAACAGCGCCTTGCGAGCCCGGTCGAACGCGCTGTCGGTGCGGGTCCGGGCGGACACGGCGCGCTTGGAGGCCATGCCGAAGGACTCCTTGTAGGCCCGGCCGTGCTCGTCTCGCTGCAGATCGCCGGGCGATTCGTAGGTGCCGGCGAACCACGAACCGACCATCACCGACGCGGCACCGGCGGCCAGCGCCAGCGCCACGTCCCGCGGGTGCCGGATGCCACCGTCGGCCCACACGTGCTTGCCCAGCCTGCGAGCCTCCGCGGCGCATTCGGCGACCGCGGAGAACTGCGGCCGACCGACGCCGGTCATCATCCGCGTCGTGCACATCGCGCCCGGCCCCACGCCGACCTTGATCACGTCGGCCCCGGCTTCGATGAGGTCGCGCGCGCCTTCGGCGGTCACCACGTTCCCGGCCACCACCGGAACCGCCGGACCCTCCGCCCGGACCGCCCGCAGCGCGGAGATCATCTTTTCCTGGTGGCCGTGCGCGGTGTCCACGACGAGCGTGTCGACCCCGGCATCCAGCAGCGCGGACGCCTTGTCCGCGACATCGCCGTTGACCCCGACCGCCGCAGCGATCCGCAGGCGGCCAGTGTCGTCCAGCGCCGGCGTGTAGATCTCGGCGCGCAGCGCGCCGCGACTGGTCATGATCCCGGCCAGGCTGCCCTCGGCGTCGACCGCGATCGCGACGTTGCGGGCGTGCTGGTCCAACTGTTCGAACACCTCGCGGGGTTTGGTCTCCAGCGGCAACACGACCGGATGCCGATCCGCGACCTCACCGACCCGCGCGAACCGGTCGACGCCGGTGCAGGCCGCCTCGTCGACGACACCGATCGGCCGGTTGTCATCGTCGACGACAACCACGGCGCCGTGGGCGCGCTTGGGCAGGAGGTTGAGGGCGTCGGCGACGGCGTCGTCGGCGTGCAACACCAGCGGGGTGTCCCACACGGGGTGCCGCGCTTTGACCCAGGAGGTGATCTCGGCGACCACGCCGGGATCGACGTCCTGCGGCAACACGACCAAGCCGCCGCGCCGAGCGATGGTCTCGGCCATCCGGCGACCGGCCACGGCGGTCATGTTGGCGACCACGATCGGCAGGGTGGCCCCGGTGCCGTCGCTGGTGGCGAGGTCCACGTCGAAGCGAGACTCGACGCCGGAGCGCCTGGGCGCCAGGAAGACGTCGTCGTAGGTCAGATCGGTGGAGGGCTGCTGCCCGTTCAAGAACTGCACGTCTCACCACCCTACGGGGTCCGGTGCCCCCAGTCGCCTGTCCGCAACCCGACGACCCGACCGGATCGCAGCGATCTCGGGTCCGGGGTCCATGCGTACAAGATCACGTGTACCCGCTTTATTGCCGGACCCCGGCCTCTGCGTTTCTGGGACTAGTTCACGTCGATCGTTAGTAGATGTGCGGTATCTCCGAGCTGCTCGAGGAAGCCGAGATCTCCTCGCTGCGCCTGGAGCGCGGAGCCGCACGCGATGTCGGCTAGCCACAACAAGAGTGAAGTTTGCCGTGGCCGGCGTGAAGCTCCCGGAGCGTGCAGCGGATTTCCTCGGCGTCGGTGAGGTCGACGATGCTGGCCGTGAGGATGTAGCTGCCGATGGTCAGGTCGTAGGACTCATCGACGTAGGCGTGGACGAACACGAACCGTAGTGAAGCGAGAACTACAGTTCGAGATCAAATCGATGCACACGGTAGTGATCACGAATCCGGCGCTGCTAGTCGTGGCCCCAGGGCGACCCGGGGCGGCGCGGTGGGTTGCGCGCTGCCGCGGATCAGAGGTCTTCCTCCGTCAAGGGTTCGAAACCGCTGTATGCCTCGTAGTTGCGGAAGAAGCGGCTGTAGAGTTCCGTGCCGTCGTCGAAGGTCGCGTCTTCGACGGGTTTCACCTCGATGATCTTCTTCAGTTTCCAGGTGATCAGTTCGTGGTTCTCGTTCTGGTAGCTGGTTTCCTGCTGCTTGCCGTGCTCGGCGGCCTTTTCCGTCGCCTCTTCTTCGGACTCCGCTTTGAGCAGCACGAAGGACTCCTCGTACCACGGCTTGTGGTTCGCGGCGTCCGAAGTGGCCTCCAGGACCAGGACCGCGATGTAGTAGTCCAGCTCGACCGCATCCGCGTCGGCCTGGAATTCGCGCGGATCGATGGTGCCCGGCCCGATGTTGATCGAACCGATCGCGTCGAAGTCGTTGCTGCTCATGCCCTCAGGATCTCACCCGCCCGGAAGCATGGCGCGAACCGCCTCGATGCTGTCGGCCGAGGCGGCGTCCTTGTCGGGCCGGTAGCGCAGTACGCGGGCGAAGCGCAGTGCGACGCCGCCGGCGTAGCGGGGACTGGCCTGCACGCCGTCGAGTTCGATCTCCACGATGAGCTCGGGAACGACGTGGACCGTCCAGTCGTCGCGGTGGGTCTCCCGCCGCTGGAATTGCGCGGTCTGCCACGCCAGCAGTTCGTCGGTGAGGCCCTTGAACGTCTTGCCGACCATGATCGGCGGGCCGCCGTCGGGGTCCCGCGCGCCCAGGTGCAGGTTCGACAGGTAGCCCCGGCGCCGTCCGTGCCCCCACTCGGCGGCGAGCACGATCAGGTCGAGGGTGTGCTCTGGCTTGACCTTCCGCCAGGACCGGCCGCGTCGCCCCGCCGCGTAACCCGAGTCCAGGGCCTTGACCATGACGCCCTCGTGCCCGGCGTCCAGTGCTTCGTCGAATAGCGCGGAGGCGCGGTCCGCGGATGGCGACAGGATCGCCGGGATCCGGTGTTGCGGCGCGACCTTTTCCAACGCGTCGAGGCGTTGCCGCAGCGGCAGGTCGAGCAGGTCATCGCCGTCGAGGTGCAGGCAGTCGAAGAAATATGGGTGCAGCAGGAGATCTCGTGAGTTCTGGGCACCGAACCGGCCCATGGTCTCCTGGAACGGCCGGGGCCGGCCCGAGTCGTCGAGTGCGAGCGTCTCGCCGTCGAGCACCACTGCCCGGCAGCTCAGGCCGCGCGCCAGGTCAACGAGTTCCGGCACGTTGCGGGTGATCTCGCGCAGCGTCCGGGTGTAGATGTGCACGTCGTCGCCGTTGCGGTGCACCTGGATCCGGGCACCGTCCAATTTGTACTCGACGCTGACGTCGCCGAGCTCGTCCAACGCGCCGTCCAGGGTCTCGGCGGGCGATGCCAGCATCGGCCGGACGGGGCGTCCGATCTCCAGGCGGAACTCGGCGAGCGCCGGTTCGCCGCCGCACAAGGCGGCCTCGGCGGTCGCGGGCAACCGGCCGGAGAGCATGAACGCCCGCCGCACCGCCTCGGTCGGCACTTCTGCGGCTGCCGCGATGGCTTCGACCATCACGCCTTCCAGGGCGCCCTGGCGGAGTTCGCCGCCGAACAGGCGCACCAGGAATCGCTGCTCGTCCGGGGTCGCTTTGCCGAGCAGCCCGGTCAGTGCCGCGGCCCGGCGCTGGCCCGAGCCGGAGCCCTTGATCAGCCGGACCGCGTCGATCGCCGAGTCGACCTCGGTGATCGTCAGCACGGGCTCGGGCGCCGGTTCGACGTCCAGCGCGGCCAGCGTCGACCAGCCCACCCCGGCCCGGCCGCCGGGCAGTTCGCCGGCCAGCAGCGCCGTCGCCGGGCGGACCTCGCCGGGGTCGAGCCGCCCGAGCAGCCCGGCGATCGCAGCGGTCTTGGCCTTGCGAGAACGAGTCGCCGTGACCTCTGCCGAGGTCGCCACCACATCCGCGAGAAGCACCATGCGCTCATGGTGCTTCTCGCCCGGGCCATCCGTCGATTCCAGTGATGGAAATCGACAGGTGTCAGTGGCCCTTGGCCATGCGGAGGACGTCTAGCGCCTCGTCCAGCTGCTCCAGGGTGAGCTTGCCGGAGTCGATGTGGCCGCGCTCCACGACCACATCGCGAACCGACTTGCGCTCCTTGAGGGCTTGCTTGGCGACCGCAGCGGCCTCCTCATAGCCGATGTAGCGGTTCAGCGGCGTGACGATCGACGGCGAACCCTCGGCGTAGGCGCGGGCCTGCTCGACGTTGACCTGCACCCCGGCGAACACCTTGTCGGCCAGCAGCCGCGACACCGCGGCCAGCAGCCGCGCCGATTCCAGCACGTTGCGCGCGATCACCGGCAGCATCACGTTGAGCTGGAAGTTGCCCTGCGAGCCCGCGAACGCCACTGCCGCGTCGTTGCCGATCACCTGCGCCACCACCTGCAGGGTGGCCTCCGGGATCACCGGGTTGACCTTGCCCGGCATGATCGACGAACCCGGCTGCAGGTCGGGCAGCGCCAGTTCGGCCAGCCCGGCGCGCGGGCCGGAACCCAGCCACCGCAGGTCGTTGGCGATCTTGGTCAGGCTCACCGCGACGGTGCGCAGGTCCCCGGAGATTTCCACCACCGAGTCCTGCGCGGCCTGCGCCTCGAAGTGGTTGCGCGCCTCGGTCAGCGGCAGGCCGGTGACCTCCGCCAGCTCCGCGGCGACCGCCCCGCCGAAGCCCGCCGGCGCGTTGAGGCCCGAGCCGACCGCGGTTCCGCCGATCGGCAGTTCACCGAGCCGCGGCACGCCGCCGTGCAGCCGCTCGATCCCGTAGCGCACCTGCGAGGCCCACGCGCCGGCCTCCTGCGCCAGCGTGATCGGCACCGCGTCCATCAGGTGCGTCCGGCCGGACTTGACCACCTCGGTCCACTCCGCGGCGCGGCCCTCGATCGTCGTCGCGAGGTGCTCCAGCGCCGGGATGACGTCGGTGAGTACCGCTTCGGTGGCCGCGACGTGGATCGTCGTCGGGAAGGTGTCGTTGGACGACTGCGAGGCGTTGACGTGATCGTTGGGGTGCACGTCGCGGCCCAGCCGCCGGGACGCCAGGGTGGCGATGACCTCGTTGGCGTTCATGTTGGACGACGTGCCGGAGCCGGTCTGGAACACGTCGATCGGGAAGTGCTCATCGTGGGTGCCCGCGGCGACCTCATCGGCGGCGGCGGCGATCGCCTCGGCAGCCTCGGCGTCCAGCACCCCGAGCCGACCGTTGACCCGGGCCGCCGCGGCCTTCAGCAGACCGAGCGCCCGGATCTGGGCGCGCTCCAAGCCCCGGCCGGAGATCGGGAAGTTCTCCACGGCTCGCTGCGTCTGCGCCCGGTAAAGGGCGTGGGCGGGAACCCGCACCTCGCCCATCGTGTCGTGTTCGATCCGGTAGTCCTGTTCAGCCATGCCGAAAGTGTCCCGCCGGAAGGCACCCGGGGTCAGCGTGGGCCGCCCCACCCGCCGGTCCAGCTGTGGTCCGGCGCACGCGAAATGTCCTCACTGGACCGATGAAGGTGCCCGATCTCGCACCTGGGCCGGGGATGACGACGAACGGATCAGCTGATGGTGGACTTGATCCAGGCCTTGTAGGCCGTTGCGTCGGTGTAGACCGACGGGGCCATGCCGCAAATCGGGACCAGGCTGCCGAGGCGGCTGGTGATGCCGGTTAGCTTCCAGTCGCCGGGCTCGCCCTCCAGCTGCGGACCGCCGGAGTCGCCGAAGCAGGCGTTGGCAAGCGGCTTGTCGCTCCCGGTGCAGATCTCGGTCGGTCCGTCGATCTGGCTCAGCGAGCACTGGCCGTCGGCGACCACGCGGGTGTCCAGTTCCTGCAGCTGCGCGGGCGGCTCGCCGCAGCCGCGGGTCGGGCAGGTCAGGCCCCAGCCGATGATCCGCGACGGGGTGTTGGTCGCGCCGGAGTCGTTGGCGATCTTGACGGGCTTCTGCGACACGGCGCGGTCGAGCTTCAGCAGCGCGAGGTCACCGTTGGGGTTCTTGGTTGCGTAGTCCGGGTGTACCACGATCTTGGACACGCCTACCTCGGTGCCGCCGGTGGTGTGGTTCGGGCTGCCGATCCGGAGGCCGAGGTCGGCCGGTGCGGTGTTCTGCACGCAGTGCGCTGCGGTGAGCACCCACTTCTTGTCGATCAGGGAGGCCCCGCAGCTGTGGTTGCCTCCTCGCTGCAGCGACGCCATCCAGTCGTACCGCTCGGTGGCGTCGTGCCCGCCCAGGATCAGCGTGCCCGGGTCATCCACGGCGTTCGCGGTGGCGGGCAGCATCGCCATGCTCAGCGCCAGCGACGCAGCACTGCCGAGCAGCATCAAGGTCCTTCTCACGAGTACCTCCCCGACATGATCACCTTTGGGTGAACCTATGTGGGAAGTTGTCGAGCGGGTACCGCCGACTGCCAAGGTGAATTCGGCGATCTGGCGCAGCACGCGCCAAAAATGCGGACATTGCCTGCTGATCCGGCTAGCCTGGGTGTGTCCACACGGTCAACGACGAGGTGGCGGGCATGACTGCGGTGTCGCATGAGGTCGATCTGCTGATCGTCGGCGCGGGTCCGACCGGTTTGTTTGCCGCCTACTACGCGGGGTTCCGCGGCATGTCGGTGGCGGTGGTCGACGCGCTACCCGAGCCCGGCGGCCAGGTGACCGCGATGTACCCGGAGAAGATGATCTTCGACGTGGCCGGGTTCCCCGAGGTGCGCGGGCGGGATCTGGTTGACGCACTGGTGAAGCAGGCCGGTCAGTATGACCCGGTCTATCTGCTCGGCCGACCGGCCACTGGACTGTCCGATGTGGATGGTTCTTTGCTCGTCAATGTCGGCGAGCATGAGGTAGTGCGGGCTGACGCCGTGCTGGTCACGGCAGGAATGGGCGAATTCACCCCGCGGCCGCTGCCCGTCGGCGGTGACTGGGTCGGTCGTGGCGTGGTGCACTTCATCCCGGAGTTGTCCGTGCACAGTGGACGCGACGTGGTGGTGGTCGGCGGTGGTGACTCCGCATTCGACTGGGCGCTGGCGCTGCACCCGGTTGCCCGCAGCGTCACCCTGGTGCATCGCCGCACGCGGTTCCGCGCGCATCCGGGGCTGGTGCACAAGGTCGAGGACCTGGGCGTCCCGCTGATCACCCCGGCCGAGGTCGCCGAGATCCGCGGCGACGACACCGGGGTCCACGAAGTGGAGATCGCGCTCGGCGGCGAGCGGCGCCAGGTGCTACCCGCGCAGACGGTGGTCGCGGCGCTCGGGTTCACCGCCGACCTGGGGCCGATCGAGAAGTGGGGCCTGGAGCTGGAGAAGCGCTCGATCCTGGTGGACAGCACGATGCGGACCAACCGGCCACGGGTGTACGCGGCGGGGGACGTCGCGGCCTACCCGGGCAAGGTCAAGCTGATCGCCACCGGCTTCGGCGAAGCAGCGACGGCGGTCAACAACATCGCCGTGGAGCTCAACCCGGACGCCCACCTCTTCCCCGGCCACTCCTCGAACATGGGTTGACATCGCCTGGTCGGGTGGTTTGGCGGGCGGTTTCGCCGAAAAATCCGTGTCTGGCGGTTCCGACACGACCGCCGCGGGTCGTCGTTGACTACCGGTTCTGTCCAGAACCGCCCACCGGGCACCCGAACGGGGTCAACCGTCAGTGTGCTGGTTGACCCCGTCGATTTCCGTCGGAACCGCCAGGTCAGGGCAGCAGTCCGTGCCGTGCGGTGTCGCTCTCGCCGAAGTCCACATCGGAGTATTCGCGCAGCTTCGACAGCTTGTGCAGCCCCTCGATGACCCGGACCGTGCCGGACTTCGAGCGCATCACGATCGACTGTGTCGTGCACCGGTTCGCGCGGTAGTGCACGCCCTTGAGCAGCGCGCCGTCGGTGATGCCGGTGGCGACGAAGAACATGTTGTCGCCGCGCACCAGGTCGGAGGTGGTCAGCACCTGGTTCACGTCGTGGCCGGCTTCGCGGAGCTTCGCCCGCTCGGCGTCGTCCCGCGGCCACAGCCGCGTCTGGATCTCACCATCGAGGCACTTCAGCGCGCATGCGGAGATGATGCCCTCCGGGGTGCCCCCGATGCCCAGCAGCATGTCGACGCCGCTGTCCGGCCGGGCCGCCGCGATCGCACCGGCCACGTCGCCGTCGGAGATGAACTGGATGCGCGCGCCCGCGTCGCGAACCTCCTTGACGATCTGTTCGTGCCGCGGGCGGTCCAGGATGCACACCGTGACGTCGGAGACGTCGATGTGTTTGGCCTTGGCCACCCGGCGGATGTTCTCCGCGATCGGGGCGGTCAGGTCCACGACCCCGGCCGCCTCCGGGCCGACGGCCATTTTCTCCATGTAGAACACCGCGGACGGGTCGAACATGGTGCCGCGCTCAGACACCGCGAGCACCGCCAGCGCGTTCGGCATTCCCTTGCTGAGCAGCGTGGTTCCGTCGATCGGGTCGACCGCGACGTCGCATTCCGGGCCTTCGCCATTGCCGACCTGCTCGCCGTTGTAGAGCATCGGCGCTTCGTCCTTCTCGCCCTCGCCGATGACGACGACGCCCCGCATCGACACGGTGCCGATGAGTTTGCGCATCGCGTCAACCGCGGCGCCGTCACCGGAGTTCTTGTCGCCGCGGCCGACCCAACGGCCCGCCGCCATCGCGGCGGCCTCGGTCACCCGGACCAGTTCCATCGCCAGGTTGCGGTCCGGTGCTTCGCGGTGTCGTTCGGTGCTCATCGCGCCTCCCGGTGGTGAGCAATTTTCGTGTTCTGCTGCCCGGGTTCGGCGGGATCCGGCCCGCGCCCAGGCTCGTTACCCCGATCTTCGCAGATCGGCGGCCTGCCGGAGCTTTCTCGTGGGGCAGCCCACTCCTGCTCGGAGGGCCGGAGGCCCGCAGCCGGGCCGGTGAGACCATGAGCGGCGTGGCTGAACCCCGCAACGAGCGACCAGCTCTGTCCCGCCCGCCCCGGACCGTGTCGGCGATGGTGTTCGCCCTGCTGCCGATGGTCCTGGTCGCCTTCGGGATCGCCGGGCTGGTGGGGCAGTGCTCGTTCAGCCCCGGCGGCCCGTCGATCCAGGGCGGCCCGGTGCCGACCGTGGACGTTGCCGCCGAACTGCGCCGCGCGGCCGGGCGGGTGGGCTTCCCGGTGCTCGAACCGAGCCTGCCCGCGACCTGGCGGGCCAATGCCGCGAATGTGACCACGCTCGCCTCCCATGCGCAGGTCGTGCGGGTCGGATGGTTGACCGGCCGGGCCCGGTACCTGCGGTTGGCGCAGTCGACCGCGGCCGAAGACGAGCTGGTCGCGAGCGAGACGCGGCAGCCGCCGCACGCCCGGGGCACGGTCGATGCCGCGGGGCAGCGATGGGTGGTCTACGACAGCGTGCGCGGCGAGCAGGCGTGGGTTGCCGAGCGGGCCGGAGTCCGCCTGCTGATCACCGGCAACGCCGACGAGGCCGAGTTCCGCACCCTCGCCGAAGCCGCGATCAACGCCCCGGCGGGCATCTGACCAGAGCCGACCCCGACTGCGATTTTAAATCGAAACTGCGGAGCATGGGTGGGGCGCCAACCGCGAGTCAGTCCTGTTCGACGGCGGCCAGGGCGCGCTCGACGCGTTCGCGGGCGCCCGCGAGGTGCCGTTCGCACACCGCCGCCAGGGCCTCGCCGCGCTCCCACAGCGCCAGCGAGTCCTCCAGGGAGAGCCCACCGGCCTCCAGTTGCTTGACCACCTCGGCCAGCTGGTCGCGGGCCTGCTCGTAGCCGAGCTCGGCGACCTCGGGGTGGTCGGCCACCGGGTCGAAGTGCTCGTCCTGCTGCTCGTTCGCGGTCACGGGGTCGCACTCTCCACATTGCTCTGCACGGACACCACCGCCGTGGCGATCGCCTGGTCGTAGCCGACGAACGCCTCGGCGAACTCGGCGCCATCGCCTTCGCGCACCGCGTCGTTGATGCGCAACTGCGCTTCCGCGACCCTACGTCGATGCGCGGAAACGGCCCACCCCCCGGTCCCCACGTACCCGGAGGTGGCGGCGACCAGCGCGCGTAGCCGGGAAGGCAAGTCGCGGCGCTCGGCGGACTGGCAGCCGCCCAGCAGCGCGGCCCAGCATCCGACCGCCGTGGCGTCGGCTGCCTCGGCACAGCGCTGCACCTCGCCGGCCCGGTCCCGCTGCGGTCCCGCGTCGGTGGCCGCCGACCGCGCGACGCCGACGGTCAGGGGGAGGAACGATGGTTCCTGCTTCGGGTGCACGGTTCCGTCCTGTTCAGCCTGCTCGGTCCGGTACGACTGCCTGGATCGCACCGTCAACGACCCGCACTCGCAGGCGAGTTCCCGGCGGCGCCTCGTCGACGGACCGGAGCACACCATCCACGCCGTCCTCGATGCGCTGCACGATTGCGTATCCACGAGCCAGAGTGGCCGCCGGGCCCAAGGTCGTCAAGCGAGATCGAGTGGCGGTCAACGCGTGTCGTTCGGTGTTCAGCGCCGTCGTCACCGCGCGGCGGGCCCGGTCGCGCAGCAGCTCGACCTGCTCGGCACGCCGCGCCAGCGGTCCGAACGGGTCGGCCAGCACGGGCCGGCTGCGCAACGCGTCGAGCAGCCGACGCTCCCGGTCGACCCAGCCATGCAGGGCGCGGCGGGCGCGGTCGCGCAGCTGGTGGATGCGCTGCGTCTCCTCGGCGACATCGGGCACCACTCGTTTGCCCGCGCCGGTCGGGGTGGAGCAGCGCACGTCGGCGACGTGGTCCACCAGGGGCGAGTCCGGTTCGTGCCCGATGGCGCTGACCACCGGCGTCCCGCAGGCGGAGACCGCGCGGCACAGGGTCTCGTCGGAGAACGGCAGCAGGTCCTCGACGCTACCGCCGCCGCGCGCCAGCACGATCACGTCGACCTCCGGCAGCCGGTCCAGCTCCCGCAGGGCCTCCAGGATCTGCGGGACGGCGGTCGACCCCTGCACGGCGACGTTGCGGATCTCGAACTGCACCGCCGGCCAGCGCAGCTGCGCGTTGGTCAGCACGTCGTGCTCGGCGGCCGAGGCGCGCCCGGTGATCAGGCCGACGCGGTTCGGCAGGAACGGCAGCGGCCGCTTGCGCGCCGGGTCGAACAGGCCCTCGGCCTTCAGCAGCCGGCGCAGCCGCTCGATGCGTGCCAGCAGTTCGCCGATGCCGACCGCGCGGATCTCGTCGACCCGCAGGCTCAGGGTGCCGCGACCGACGAAGAACGTCGGCTTGCCGTGCACCACGACCCGGCTGCCGTCGGTCAGCGGCGGCTCCATCGTGCGCAACAGCGCGGCCGAGCAGGTGAGCGTCAGCGACACGTCGGCCGACGTGTCGCGCAGCGTCAGGAAGGCGGTGGCCGCGCCTGGGCGTAGCGAGATCTGGGTGATCTGCCCTTCCACCCACACCGCGCCGAGCCGGTTGATCCAGTCGGCGATCTTGCGCGCCACGGTGCGTACCGGCCAGGGCTCCTCGGGACTGGTCGGAGAACTCAGCGTCACTCCTCGGATGTCGTTCGGGGCGGGCACTTTCGACCGGTCAAGCCCCCACGCAGACGCCCATCAGCCCGGTCAAGGGTCCCCTTACAGTCTGCCTGCTGCCGGGTCACTGGTTGCGCAGCCGGTCGAGGCGGTTCCGCAGCATGCGGAGGAATTCCGCGCGCCGACCGTGCTGCTGCTCGTAGGCGAGCAGTTCGGCCAGCTCCGCCTCGGTGAACGAGCGGAGCCTGCCGCGCAGCTGCGGCAGCGTCAGGTGGTCGTAGTCGGCCAGCACCGACAGGTCCTCGGCCAGCACCTGCGGTTCCATCGGCTCGTCCTCGTCGAAGGTGGCCCAGGCGGGCTGTTCCTCCGGGGTGCGCAGTCCGGCGAGGGCCTCGTCGCCCTTGATCGCCAACTCGGTGATCTGCTGCTGGATCCGCATCGACGCTTGCAACGCCTGGCTGGCCACGGTAACCGGCAGACCGAGCAGGGTGGCCGGGAGCTGGCGTGCCTGCTCAACGGCGGTGGCCGCGAGTCCGGCGGCGACCCGCAACGGCAGGGGGAACGATGACATGGCCCCAGCCTGCCGCACTCGGGCCGCCTAGGCCATCGCCCCGCTGCGCGACTGTGATCTAGGCGGGTGCGGCGACTGCGCCAGGTGGTGGTCTTGGCCCGACCCGTACCCTTGGCGATATGACGACCTCGCCCGAGGCCAATGACCTCGCTGACCAGGACAACGGCCGGACCAAGCGGGTTCTGCTGGCCAAGCCGCGCGGGTACTGCGCAGGTGTCGACCGCGCCGTGGTCACCGTCGAGAAGGCCCTGGAGACTTACGGGCCCCCGATCTACGTGCGCAAGGAGATCGTGCACAACCGGCACGTGGTGGACACGTTGTCCGAGCGCGGCGTGATCTTCGTGGATGAGACCGACGAGGTGCCGGAGGGTGCGCTCGTGGTGTTCTCCGCGCATGGCGTTTCGCCGGCGGTGCACGCCGAAGCGGCGCAGCGGAATCTGCGCACCATCGATGCGACCTGCCCGCTGGTTACCAAGGTGCACAAGGAAGTCAACCGGTTCGCCCGCGACGACTACGACATCCTGCTGATCGGCCACGAAGGCCACGAGGAGGTCGAGGGCACCGCGGGCGAGGCGCCGGACCGCGTGCAACTGGTCGACACGCCGGAGGACGTCGACAAGGTCGAGGTCCGCGACCCGAGCAAGGTCGTGTGGCTGTCGCAGACCACGCTCAGCGTGGACGAGACGATGGAGCGGGTGGACCAGCTCAAGGAGCGCTTCCCGGATCTGCAGGCCCCGCCGAGCGACGACATCTGCTACGCGACCTCGAACCGGCAGTACGCGGTGAAGGCGATGGCGCCGGAGTGCGAGCTGGTGATCGTCGTCGGTTCGCAGAACTCCTCGAACTCCAAGCGTCTGGTCGAGGTCGCCCTGCAGGCCGGCGCGTCCGACGCGCACCTCGTGGACTACGCGGCCCAGATCGACGAGGCATGGCTGGACGGCGTCACCACAGTCGGCGTGACCAGCGGTGCGTCGGTGCCCGACGTGCTGGTGCTGCAGGTGCTGGATTACCTGGCCGAGCGCGGCTGGAGCCACGTGGACGAAGTCACCACGGCGAACGAGAAGGTCACCTTCGCGCTGCCGCGAGAACTTCGCAAGGACCTCGACGCCAACCCGGACAAGCCCACGAGCGTCCGGTGAACGGCTTAGCGAAAAGGGCATCCGCGCCGCGCGGATGCCCCTTTTTCGAGGTCTGAAGATTTCCCCCGGCTCGGGCGGAAAATGCCCGGCCTACCCGAACTGCTCGTCGCGCCGCGGCCGACGGGGTCGCCGGGGCGGCTCCCCCTGCGGCGGGTCCGCCGGTCGCGGCCGCCCGGGTGCCTGCCGCGGGGCCGCGCCGCGTCGCGGCGGCACCGCCCGGCCGTCGTGCTCCGGTCGTCCCTCGCCTCCGCGCGCCCTGCCGGGCGATTCGCCTCGGGCTCTGCCGGATGCCTCGCCTCGGGATCTGTCGGCGTCTCCCCGGGTTCTGCCGGATGCGTCTCCTCTGGCCCTGCCAGGTGCCTCGCCTCGGGCTCTGCCGGGTGCCTCGCCTCGGGCCCTGCTGGCTGTGTCGCCGCTGCGGGGCCGCCCCGGGGCCTGCGCCCGCCCGCGGTCAGTTTGGGCCCGCTGCTGACGTGCTGAGCCCTCGGCACGGGCCTGCCTCCGGCGCTCCCGCTCTTCCGGCCGCCGCCTCTCGACGTCTTCGCCCGGCTTCTTGCGGGCCGGGTCGGCGGGGCGGCGGCGCTTCTTGGCCTCGTCGCTCTCGGCGACCTCGGGGCGGGAGCCGGCCCGCTGCGTGACGAACATCCGGATCAGTCCGATGCCCAGGGCGACGATGGTCGCGCCCGCCATGATCGGGAAGCTGCTGATCAGCGGGCGAGCCACGGCGAGCGCCTTGGCGGTGACGCCTGCCCCGGCGGTCATGCCGCTGCCGGTGATCAGCACCAGCAGCGGCATGACGATGGTGAGCACGAGCGGCGGTTGCACCATCGGACCGAACACGCTCTGGCGCTTCACCAGCAGAACGGCCAGCACGCACCCGACGAAAAAGCCCGACTTGAACAGCATGCCGGGCTGCGCCCAGATCAGGATGTCGAGCACTGTTCCGATCGCGGTCAGTACGGCAGCCAGCAGCACGGCACCCCACAGCGGCACGCCGTTGGTGCCGAATGCTGAGCGCGTCGACCAGTTGGGAGCGCCGTTGCTGGGAGGTGGGGCGCTCTGGCTCTCGCGGATCGCGGTCACGAGTCCCAACGGTAACGGTCCAGTACCCCGCGCCGAGAGCCGTCTTCGAGAACTTGCGTATTACCCCACGTTGAGTTACTGGCACTTTCTGTCAACGTGACCGCTATGTGATGTTCGTGCAGCCGAACGGATGCCCCGTCACTGGGGCGAGTGTGTGAACCTTGACACAAGGAGCATGACGACTTTAGCGTCCGAGCAATCGTTTTCTCGGGATTCGCGAGCGGCGTGACGGGGGTCCTATGAGCACGGCGCCACCGCTGGTCGAGATGACCGGCATTTCGAAGCGCTACGGGGGTGTGCTCGCGTGTGACGGCGTGGATCTGACGGTTCGCGCGGGCGAGGTGCACGCGTTGCTGGGGGAGAACGGCGCGGGCAAGAGCACGCTGATGAAGGTGCTCTCGGGGGATGTCGTCGATCACATCGGGACGATCTCGGTCGAGGGCCGGCGGGTGCAGTTCGGCAAGCCGGCCGACGCCCAGCGCGCCGGCATCGCGATGATCCACCAGGAGCTCGACCTGGTTCCCGGATTGAGCGTCGCCGAGAACCTCTACCTCGGCCGGGAGCTGCGCAACAGATTCGGCGTGGTGGACCGCCGGAAGATGGCCGCACACACCCGGGAACTGCTGCGGCGCACCGGCATTGACCTGGATCCGTTGCGGTCGGTCGGGGAACTGCGCATCGGCGAGCAGCAGTTGGTGACCATCGCCCGAGCGCTGTCGCTGGATGCGAAGGTGCTGATCATGGACGAGCCGACCTCGGCGCTGTCCAGCACCGAGGTGGAGCGGCTGTTCTCGGTGATCACCGAACTGCGCCGCAGCGGCACCGGGATCGTCTACATCTCGCACCGGATGGACGAGATCGGGCAGGTGGCCGACCGGGCCACCGTGCTGCGCAACGGCCGCAAAGTCGCCGAGTTCGATGCGCGGAAGCTGACCGCGGAACAGGCCGCCGAGGCGATGGTGGGACGATCGGTGCAGACGATGTATCGCGCCGAGCGCGGCACCATCGGCGCGGATCTGCTGTCGGTCTCCGGGTTCGCGGTCCGCCCGCGGCGACCGCGGGTGGGGCGCCGGGAACCCGACGGCATCGATCTGACCGTGCGTCGCGGGGAGATCGTCGGGCTGTGCGGGTTGCTCGGCTCAGGTCGCACCGAACTGCTGGAATCACTGTTCGGGGCGGCGTCCTCCGGCACGTGGGAAGGGCGGGTGTCCATCGATGGGCACCGGGTGCGGCCGAGGGGTCCGCACCGCGCGCTGCGCGAGGGCATCGCCTTCGTGCCGGAGGACCGCAGGAGCTCCGGCCTCGTGCTGGAGCATTCGGTGCTGGCCAACACCGTGCTGTCGGTGCTGGACCGGCTTGGCGTGGCCGGGCTGGTGCGTCGGCGCGCCGAGGTGTCCGCGACCGAGCGGAGCGTGCGGCAGCTCAAGGTCAAGCTCGGCCGGATCCTCGACCCGGTGGGCACCCTGTCCGGGGGGAACCAGCAGAAGGTCGTCTTCGGGCGGATGTTGCTGACCGAACCGCGGTTGTTGCTGCTGGACGATCCCACCCGCGGTGTGGACATCGGCGCGAAGTCCGAGATCTACCAACTGCTCGGCGAGATCGCGGGCCGCGGCATCGGCGTGCTGCTCGCGTCCTCGGAACTGCCGGAACTGGTCGGCGTGTGCCACCGGGTGGTGGTGTTGCGCGCCGGGCGCAGCGTGGCCGAGTTCGACACGGCCGAGGTCGGTGAAGCGGAATTGCTGGCGGCCGCCATGGGCGAGCACGTCGCGGCCGACGGGTCCGGGCCGGTGGTCGGCACCGGGCGGCAGAGCACTGGGGGAGGTGCGCGGTGAGCAACCAGACGAAAGACCGGCCCGCGGAACCCGGCGGATCGGTGGCCGCCCCGGCCAGGCGGGCGAACACGGTCGAGACGCTGTTCCGGTTCCAGAGCTTCTTCGGACTGGTCGCGGTGTTCGTGGCGGCGGTGATCTTCTCGCCCCGCAACAACGGGCAGATCCTTTTTTTGAGCAGCGACAACCTTTTCAACATCGTGCGTGCGGTCTCCGAGATCGGGATCATCGCCATCGGGCTCACCTTCGTGATCTTGATCGGCGGCATCGACCTGTCGGTCGGCTCGGTGCTCGGGCTGGCCGCGGTGGGGTCGGCCGTGCTGATGGTCGATGACGACTTCGGCGTGTGGGCAACGGTCGCGCTGGTGCTGCTCGCGGGCATCGTCTTCGGCCTGTCGCAGGGCGCCGCGGTGGCCCTGCTCGGGGTGCAGGCCTTCATCGTCACGCTGGCCGGCTTGCAGATCGCCCGGGGTCTGGCGCGCATGTGGTCCGGCGGCGAGACGGTACAGATCTCCTACGGCGACGGTCCGGGGCAGGCGCCGATGCTGTTCTCCCTGCTCGGGGAACGCACTTTCGGCGGTGTGGTGCCGATTCCGGCGCTGATCTTCGCGGTGGTGGCCGTCGTGGCGATCCTGTTCCTGCGCGGCAGCGCCTACTCCCGGCACCTCTACGCCATCGGCGGAAACGAGAAGGCCGCCCGGCTCTCGGGTGTGCCGGTGAACCGGGTCAAGATCATCGCCTTCGGCATCGCCGGATTCTGCGCCGCGTTGGCCGGCATCGTGCACGCCGGCCAGCTCAACGCGGGCAGCCCGAACGACGGAATCGCTTACGAGCTCGACGGAATCGCCGCGGTGGTGGTCGGCGGTACCAGCCTGGCCGGCGGTCGGGGCTCGGTGATCGGCACCATCGCGGGTGCCTTGTTGCTCGGAATCCTCAACAACATCCTCAGCCTGAACAGCGTCAACACCGATCTGCAGCTACTGATCAAGGGGTTGGTGATCGTCGCGGCGGCGGCACTGCAGCGCTTGCGTCCAACGTCCTGAAACCCTCTCCGGAAGGAAGCACGATGCGCGAGACAACTAAGTCCTTGGTTGCAGTCACGTGCGCCGCGGTCGCGTTGATCGCCGCCGGTTGCGGTACGACCAGCGAGAACACCGGACAGGTGCGGGCCCAGGATCCGACCAAGAACTGCCACGGCCCGAACGGCAAGTACACCATCGGGATGAGCCAGGCCAACCTCGCCGAGCCGTACCGGGTCCGGATGGACGACGACATCCGCCAGGCGGCCGGGAAGGTGCCGCAGTTCGAGGTTCAGTTCGCCGACGCGGCCAAGGACAACTCCAAGCAGGTCAGTGACGTGGAGAACTTCATCACCAAGCAGGTCGACCTGCTGATGATCTCGCCCAACGAGGCGGCGCCGCTGACCGATGTGGTCAAGAAGGCCTACAACAAGGGAATTCCGGTCGTGGTGCTGGACCGCAAGATCGATGGGGACGCCTTCTCCACCTACATCGGCGCCGACAACGTCCAGATCGGTCGGCAGGCCGGCGAGTACTTCAGGAACACGGTGCTGCCGCAGGGCGGCAAGATCGTGCAGATCAAGGGCCTGTCCGGCTCGACCCCGGCCGCGGAGCGGGAGCAGGGCTTCAAGGACGGCATCCAGGGTTCGCCGATCGAGATCGTGGCCACCGCCGACGGCGAGTGGGAGCGGTCGGTCGGGCAGCAGAAGATGGACGCCCTGCTCAAGGCACATCCGGACATCCAGGCCGTCTACGCGCAGAACGACCCGATGGCCGAGGGCGCGTACCTGGCCGCTCAGGCCGCCAATCGCAATGACCTGAAGTTCGTCGGCATCGACGGGCTGCCCATCCCGTCCGGCGGTATCAAGGCGGTCGAGGAGGGCCGGTTGCAGGCCACCAACCTGTACCCGACCGGCGGCGCGGAAGCGGTCGAGGCGGCCAAGAAGCTGCTGGTCGATTGCCAGCCGGTGCCCAAGTCGCAGACCTTGCAGACCCAACTGGTCACCAAGGACAACGCCGCCGAGATCTACGCCCGGCTGAACCAGGGTTGATCCAGGGCTGAGCCGATCGGCGCGAGTGGTCGTGCATGCCGCCGCGACCACTCGCGACCGCAGGTCGGCTCGATGTCGCACTCGCCGGTGAGTAGCGGATTTGCCGAGTCCATTGTGGATGGTCGCGTGTCGGGGCGAATTCCGTTGGTGGTCTGCGCGTTCCGCGCGAAACAAGCCAAATAACACCTGGATGGTGGTTGTCGGTCGCCCCCGGGCCCGGCAACCATCTCATTGAGTGAATTCGCGTTGCGGATTCTTCGACACCGCCCGTCTTAGTTGCCTTTGTGGAGGGCATTTTCTTACGCTGCGCTCAATGCGCGAATGATCTTTCACCCGTAGTCGGACAAAACTTCATCCATGCGCGCACCACCATCCAAGACAGAGCGGGATCACCGTCTACTGCGGGCAGTGGTGTGCGGGGAGGACGAGCACGATGAGAGACCGCTCAGCACTGTCGCCGCCGGGAAACGGTCGTCGGCGCGCTCGCTGGCTCGGTGCCTACCTCGGAGTCGCTTCGCTGGCGGCGGCCGCCGTGGTCGCGGACGCCGGATTCGGCTCTGTCCGCGCATATGGTCAAACTTCAGCGCCCACGACGAAAGGCCCAGTAGGCTGGGAAACGTACCGCGATCTTGACGGACTGGCGCAACTGCGCGGCGCGGAACAGTCGCGGCAGTTCTCCAGTTACGACCGGACCGGCGGGAATAACGACGGATTCGAGGGCACCTATTCCTGCCTGCGTCATTCGGGCCGCGGTTGTGTCATCGCCGAACACGCCGGCGCCGGCGAAATTTCCTCGATCTGGTCCACTCGCGAACCCCTCGGCGACGTCACCGGCACCGGCAACATCGTGGTCGAGCTCGACGGTCGGGTGGTGCTGGACGCGCCGCTGATCGACGTGGTCAACGGGAAGCTGGGTGCCCCCTTCGAATGGCCACTGGTCGCCAACGCCGACGACGCCGCCGGCGGCGTGGTGGTCAAGGTGCCGATGCCGTATCGCAAATCGATGCGGGTCACGGTGCAGAACAACCCGTACTTCTACCACGTCGACTACCGCGCATTCCCCGACGCCGAGGGCGTGCGGACCTTCAACCCCGGCGACCCCGCCGAAGACGTCCTCGCGCGGCTCCGCGCGTTCGGGGTCGCCGATCCCAAGCCGCGAGCCGGTGGCACGCCGGTCCGGCGGGACTTCGACCTGCCGGCCGGCGCGGCCGCCACGGTCGCCGAACTCCGCGGACCCGCCCGGATCAACCAGCTGCGGCTGCGACTGCCGCAGGTGATGGCGGCACCGCAGGTGGTGGACGACGGCCGGGCGTTCGGCGCCGGCGGGCGCAGCCGGTTCAGCATGCGGGTACACCCGGACAACCAGGGCATCCGGGTGATCCGGCGGTACGACCCGCAGATCGCCGACCAGGTCGGCAACCTGCGCGTCAACGGTCGGCAGGTCGGCGAGTGGCGCAGCGGCCCGGCCGCCCCCGGGTCGTGGGGCGTGCAGGTCATCGACGTGCCGCCGGGCGTCACTGCCGGTCGGTCTTCGGTGGACATCGAGAACCGGTTCATCTCGTCCTCGCTGGACTTCAACGAGTTCCGCTACGACGTGCACAGCTTGGTCAACGGCGAGTGGGTGCGCACCGACGTGCTCGACCTGGGTCCTGGGCACCCCGGCGAGGAAGCCGCGCACGGCTACCGCATCGACAACCCGGTGTTCGCGCGGTCCAAACTGCTCGGGCGCTACCCGACCCGGCCGGAGGACGTCGCGGCCTCCGACGAGGTGCTGGAGCGCACCCGGCTGCGCATTACCTTCGACGGAAAGACCACTGTGGACGCGCCGGTCGGCGAGTTCTTCGGCACCGGGCTCGGCGAGCACGACGTGCGCGCCCTGATGAGCTCGGTCGATCCCGGGCTGGATGGCTGGTACACCGCCTGGTGGCCCATGCCGTTCGGCCAGCACGCCACGGTGGAGCTGGTGAACACCGGCGGGGTGCCGATCGTCGGCGCGACCGCGGAGGTGACCAGTTCCGACGGTCAGCTCGACCCCAACGCTGGCTACTTCCACGCGACCCACCAGCGCGGGCGGACCATATCGGGGCAGGACTGGAACTTCTTGAGGGCCGAGGGCGCGGGCACCTTCTACGGCGTCACGCACACCATGCGCGGGCTGATACCGCCGGGTACGAGGCGGCACACGAGCGAACCGCTCTCCGATATGGCGGAGGTCAACCAGCGCAACTACCTGGAGGGCGACGAACGGTTCTTCGTCGACGGCGCAAGCATGCCGGCGTGGCACGGCACCGGTACCGAGGACTTCTATGAATCCGGTTGGTACTTCCGGTTCGGCACCACGTTCTCGATGCCGTTGACCGGGAACCCGGCGCACGAGATCAACGGCGATGGCTGCCGGTACGACTGCACCGGTGCCTACCGGCTGCTGCTCAACGACGCGGTGCCGTTCCGCAATGGTCTGGTGGCCGGTATCGAGCACGGTCCGGTAAACGACGAGCCGGGCGACTACAGTTCAACGGCGTACTGGTACGGCGGACGCCCATCGACCCGGCAACTGCCCGGCGTCCCGCAACTACCGACCCAAACCGCGGAACTACCGACCCAAACCCCGGAACTTCCGCCCTCGGCCCCGTCGATTCCGCCCACCGCCCCGACGACACCACCGGCCTCGCCGACCGAGTCCACCGTGCCGGAGTCGGGCACCCCGGACACGACCGGCCAGGACGACGGCGAGCCCCCGACCGACGTGTGGCAATTGGTGCAAGTCGTCATTCGCCAACAGCAACGCGAAAACTGACCCCTCGCCTCGCCGAAGGGCACCGCTTGGATCTGCTTTATAAGCGGCGTAAGCCACTTCTAGCGAGGTGAACGTTCAGGGGCGGGTGCTGCTGGCTCGGACGACCAGGTGCGCGGAGAGCGTTGTCGTGGTCGCGTCGACGCGTTCCCCGCTGATCCGGCCGAGCAGCAGCCGGGCGGCCACCGCACCGATGTCGTAGGCGGGCTGGGCGACGACCGTCAGCGGCGGGTCGAGCAGGCTCGCCCAGGGCGCGTCGTCGAAGGCGACGACGCCGATGTCCCGGCCTGGTCGCAGGCCCAGCTCGGCGCAGGTCTCCAGCACGCCCACCGCCATCATGTTGTTGGCCACCAGGATCGCGTCCGGCTGGTCGTCCTGGCTCAGCAGCGAGCGCGCGGCCTGCTTCGCCCCGGCGGCCTTGAACTCCGAGCGCCGGACCAGCGCCGCCGGAACCGGCAGCTGCGCCGCGCGCAGCCCGTCGCGGTAACCGGCGAGGCGGTCGTCGGCGGTCAGCACGCCGTTGGGGCCGGTGAGGCAGGCGATCCGGCGGTAGCCCTGCTCGGCTAGGTGCTGGGTGGCTTCCCGCGCGGCGCCCTTGCTGTCCACCAGCACCGTGTCGCTGGGCGAGTTCGGCAACGGCCGGTCCACCGCCACCACCGGGGTGTCGTTGCGGCCGAGCAGTTCGGCGCTGTCCCCGCGCCCGCTTGGCGACAGCAGCACACCGGCCACCCGCTCCTGCAGGGCGACGTCGATGTACTCGCGCTCCTTGTCCGGTTCGTCGTCGGAGTTGCACAACACCACCGAGTAACCGGCGGCGTGCGCCACGTCCTCGACGCCGCGGGCGATCGCGGTGAAGAACGGGTTCTCCACGTCGGAGATGATCAACGCCAGCACCGCGGTCTCCTGTTTGCGCAGGTTGCGGGCCGGTCCATTGGGGCGATAGCCGAGTTCGGCGGCGGCCGCGAGCACCCGCGCGGCCAGCTCCGGATCGACGGTGCTCTTGCCGTTGAGCGCGCGGGAAACCGTCGCGGTGGACACCCCGGCGCGGGTCGCCACGTCACTGATCGTTGCCACGGCTCCTCCTCGTGCCCGCAAGCCGAGTGATGGCGGGCCGCCCGTCTTGACAGCCCGTGTGATGCCAGAATAGCGTCCGAGTAAACGATTGCTCGCCGGTCTCATCGGCAACTGAAGTGGCGAGTTTTCCCGGTCGGGCAGCCCCGCGGGGAGTTCACCGGTGCCGCCGGGATGGCGTGCCCACGTGCTCCCGCCGCCGGTTCCGCAGCAGTCAAAGCCGCCTGTCAGCGAACTTGGGAGGAATCGTGGCTCGCATCGGTGTAGTCAGCATTTCCGACGGTCGTGACTACGTCCACGCACGGAACGCGGATTTCATTAAGTCCAAACAGGATTCCCTGGTCCGGGCGCTGCGCGACGCCGGGCACGAGGTGGTGGTCGGCGACGACCTGGTCGCCACCAACGCGCTCGCCACTTCGGTCTCCCGCAAGGTCGCCGCCGCCAACGTGGACGTGACGGTCTTCTACTACGCGGTATGGGCGTTCCCGCACTTCACCATGCTGGCCGCGGACGCCACCCGCAGCCCGCTGGTGCTGGTGGCCAGCACCGACCCGACCGAGCCGGGCCTGGTCGGCATGCTCGCCGCGGGCGGTGCGCTGGATCAGGTCGGCCGCCGCCACACGCGGGCGTGGGGAGCGCCGGACGACGCCGACCTGGTGGCCAAGATCGGCGTGCACGCCACGGCATCCGCCGCGGTGCGGTCGCTGCACGGCTCGACGTTCGGCCGGTTCGGCGGGCGGCCGATGGGTATGAACACCGCGGTCGCCAACACCGACCAGTGGATGCGCAAGTTCGGCATCGACGTGGAGGAGATCGACCAGTACGAGCTGGTCCTGCGCGCCGAGCAGGCCGACCCCGCGGAGGCGAAGGAGGCTCGCGAGTGGATCGAGCAGCGCGCCGCGGGCGTGCACTACGACGGCAAGAAGCTGACGCCGGAGCTGCTGGAGCGGCAAATCCGGTCCTACCTGGCCATCCGGGACATCATCGCGGAGCGCAATCTGGACTTCTCCGGGATCAAGGCGCAACCGGAGCTGACCGAGCACTTCGCCACGATGGACATCACCGAGGCATTCCTGAACGACCCATACGACTGGAACGGCCCGAAGGAACCGCACGTCTGCGCCACCGAGGCGGACATGGACGGCGCGCTGACCATGCAGCTGTTCAAGGCGGTGGCCGGCACCCCGGTGCTGTTCGCCGACGTACGGCACTACCACGGTGACCGGGACATCTGGGACCTGTGCAACTCGGGCCAGCACGCCACCTGGTACGCCGCCCGCAGCGACGATCCGGCGGAGAACCTGGCGAAGGTCAACTTCTATCCCGAGGTGTTCTTCTTCCCGGCGGGTGGTGCGGCGGTGCAGCACATCGCGGCGCCGGGGCAGATGACGCTGGGCCGGCTGACTCGCGAGGACGGTGCGTACCGGCTGCAGCTGATGCTCGGCGAGTTCGAAAGCTACGACGACGCGACCAACCAGCAGTTGATGAACCAGTCGACGCCGGAATGGCCGCACGCCTTCGCGCGGCTGGACGCGCCGGGCGAGCTGTTCCTGTCGAAGTTCGGCGCCAACCACATCCACGCGGTGCCCGGCGACCACCGTGCCGCCCTCCGCGCGGTGGCGGACCAACTGGACGTTCGCCTCGACGAGTGGACCCGGGGCTGATCGGGCCTACGGTTGGGAGTGATTTCGCGAGAGGTTGACCCGGGTGGGCGCCGGTCTCTCGCGAGGTCGCCCGCAGCGGTCCGGCGACGAGGAGGGACAGCGCAATGGCCGACGCAGTGTTGCTCGGGATCGACATCGGCACGGCGAGCTCAAAGGGGGTGCTGGTCAGCACCGACGGGCGGATCATCGCCCGCGCGACCCGGCCGCACGAGACCTCCTACCCGCACCCGGGCTGGGTGGAGCACGACCCGGAATCGGTGTGGTGGGAGGACTTCCTGGCGCTGGCCGGGGAACTGGTCTCCGCCGCCGAGGGCCGGGAGATCGCCGGCCTAGGTGTCAGCGGTATCGGTCCCGTGCTGCTGCCCGCCGACGGCGATGGAAAGCCCTTGCGCCCGGCCATTCTCTACGGCGTGGACACCCGCGCGACCGAGGAGATCGCGGAGCTCACCGAGGAATTCGGGGCCGACGAGATCCTGCACCGGGGCGGCTCGGCGCTGTCCAGCCAGGCGGTCGGGCCGAAGATCCGCTGGCTGGCCAAACGCGAACCGGAGGTCTACCGGCGCACCGAGATGCTGTTGATGTGCAGCTCGTACCTGGTGTACCGGCTGACCGGGCGGTACGTGCTGGACCACCACTCGGCCAGCCAGTGCGATCCGCTCTACGACCTGCGCGCCCGCGACTGGTCGGCGGACTGGGCACAGCGGGTCGCGCCGGGGCTGCCGCTGCCGGAGTTGGCGTGGCCGACCGAGGTGGTCGGGCGGATCACCGCGCGGGCGGCGGCCGAAACCGGGCTGCCCGAGGGGCTTGCGGTCACCGCGGGCACGGTGGACGCGTGGGCCGAGGCCACCAGCGTCGGTGTGCGTGAACCCGGCGACGTGATGCTGATGTACGGCACCACGATGTTCTTCGTCCAGGTGCTGACGGACCTGCGACCGCATCCGGCGCTGTGGGGCACCTGCGGGGCGTTTCCCGACACCTACACGCTGGCCGCCGGGATGGCGACCTCGGGCGCGGTCACCGAGTGGCTGCGCAACCTGGTCGACGGCGATTTCGCGCAGCTGGTCGAGGAAGCCAGCGCGGTTCCCGCAGGCAGCCGCGGGCTGTTGCTGCTGCCGTATTTCGCGGGTGAGCGGACGCCGATCTTCGACCCGGACGCGCGCGGCGTCCTCGCCGGGCTCACCACCAGTCACGCCCGGGCCGAGCTGTACCGGGCCGCGCTGGAGGGCATCGCTTTCGGGGTTCGCCACAACCTGGCGGCGATGGGCGAGGCGGGCGGCACGGCCCGTCGGCTGGTCGCCGTCGGCGGCGGCACCCAAGGCGGGCTGTGGACGCAGATCGTTTCCGACGTTACTGGTCAGGAGCAGCAGATCCCGGCCGAGACGGTCGGCGCGGCTTACGGTGACGCGCTGCTCGCCGGCATCGGCACCGGGACGGCCGTCGACCCGGACGGCTGGAATCCGGTGACGCAGACTGTCCGGCCGAATCCGGCGCATACCGAGCGTTACAACGCATTCTTCCGCCACTACCGGGACCTCTACGACTCCACGGTGCGGATTGCGCACTTTTTGGCAGGTGAGCAGCGCGCCGCGGATGAATGTGGCTGATCGGCCAAGGGCATACCGCCGATCTTGTTAAGCTCATTCTTTTGGGTGAACCATAACGAGATCGGGAGGCGCGGGGCCGATGGCGGTGACACGGCGTGTCTTAGCGGCCTGCCTCGCAGTCGTGGCGTTGGTCGTGGCCGGCTGTTCGCGCGAATCTGACGCCGACGAGGCCCCGCCGGTCGGCGTCGCGATCCGCGATCTCGGTGCCGCCAGCGTGCAGCGGAACCAGGTCTACGCGCGGCGGGACACCGGCGCGCTGAAGCTCGATCTGTTCCTGCCGCAACGGCGGACGACGCCGACGCCGTTAATCGTGTACGTGCACGGCGGCGGCTGGGATGCCGGGGGCCGCACGCTGGACGCCGATCTCGCTGCACCGGAGGCGCAGGTGGCGCAGCGGCTGTTGGAGCGCGGTTACGCGGTGGCCACAGTGGACTATCGGCTCAGCGGGGTGGCGCATTACCCCGCGCAGGTGATCGATGTCGCGGATGCCGTGCGCTGGCTCCAGCAGCGGGCCGAGACGTGGCAGCTGGATCCCGGCCGGGTCGGGCTCTGGGGCGCCTCGGCGGGCGGTCAGCTGGTATCGCAGTTGGGCGCCGTGGCCGGCGATCCGACGAAGCCGGGCGGTGGGCTGTCCGGCATCCGCGCGGTGGTGGACTGGTTCGGGCCCACGGACATGAGCGCCGAGGCGCAGGTGGCGCATCCGCAGATACCGGACTACGCGCGCCGTGTCGTGACGGAGCTCCTGGGCTGCATGCCGGTGGAGTGCCCGGCCACGGCCGACTCGGCCAGCCCGATCAAGAACATCTCCGGGGACGAGCCGCCGTTCCTGATCCAGCATGGCACCGCGGACTCGCTGGTCCCGATCGACCAGAGCCTCGACTTCGCCCAGGAATTGCGCCGCCGAGGTGTCACGGTGGAACTGCACCCCTACGAAGGCCTGGAGCACGGTTTCGGCCGAGGCCCGGACAACGTCCTGATCGTCGACACGGTCACGGCCTTCGTCGAAAACCACGTCTGAGCCGTTCTTCCGCATCGCGGATGCCGTGCCATCGCACCGCCGGCGATTTCAATGGATATCGGAGCGCTGATTTCGATGGAAATCGCCGGTCCCCAGGACCAAACCCTCCTCGTCCTGGCGGATGGTGCCGACGCCGCCCGCGCCCGCGGCCTCGGCCAGCGGTTGCACCGTGCCGCGAAAGGATTCCAGCGCGTCGAGTTCGCGGCGGCGGGCGGAGACGAAGCGCTGCAAGTGCGTGCTGGAGAGGTTCACCGCATCCACCGCGTTGGATGCGGCGCGCTGGGCCCGCACCGCCTGGGCGCGCACCTGCTCGATGTCCTCGGCGATGGTGCGTTCGGTCGCGGCGAACATCGACGCCGACGCCAGCACCGCGAAGCCCGTTGGCCCACAGAGGAAAACCCGCTTGTCGAGCAGCCAGGTGAGCAGCTGCGGGTCGGTGTCCAGGGCGGCGATCACGGCCGCGTCGGAGGGCACGAACATGATCGAGCCATAAATCGCATCGGCCCACTTCTGGTAGCCCTTGCCCGCGAGTTCGGTGGCGCGCGACCGGATGTTGCGGACGTGGACCCGCAGCGCGTCGGTGCGTTCCTCCGCGTCGTCGGTCTCCATCGCCTCGGCCCACACGGCAAGGCTCGCCTTGGCGTCGACCGGGACCTGACGCCCGCCGCCGACGGCCAGCACCATGTCGGGGCGCGCGGAGCCGCCGCCGGCGAGGTCGGTCTGCAGCGTGAAGTGGATGCCTTCGCGCAGCCCCAGCGACCGCGCGGTCTCGACGAGCACCTGCTCGCCCAGCTCGCCGCGGCCGGTGATGGAGGCGAACGCCACCTCGTAGCGCCGCAGCGCGGCCTGCTGCTCGGCGGCGCGGGCGCGTTCGGTTTCGACCATGCGCAGCGATTCGTCGGCGCGGCGCGCGGTGTCCGTATACAGCCGCCAGATCAGCATCAGCGCTGCCGCGAACAACAGCGTCAGGACGACGACGATGGTGATCAGGACGCCGGTACCCACATGAGCTCCGTCCGGTAGTGAACGTGGCAACTCACATAATGGCGGACACGTCCGACAACATCACGCACAGCCGTATCGCCAGTGCGCCGTGCACGAATTCGCGGCAGAGTCTACGTTTTCCCGATCGACGTTCAGTCATCGCGAACCTGGCGATCAGCGGCCCGCATGATCACTTTTGGTGATCATGTTGTCACTCACCGGATTTGAGGTGCACGACACGCCGAAGCGATGTGGGGGGTCGACGAAGTTCGGTGGAATCGCCGATAACTTGAGGCTCATGCGAGTGCTGCACACCTCCGATTGGCACGTGGGACGGACTTTCCACGGGCGAGACCTGCTCGGAGATCAGGAAGCCGTCCTGGGCGGGCTGGCGGACCTGGTCGCCGAGGAACAGGTCGACGTCGTGGTGATCGCGGGCGATCTCTACGACCGCGCGGTGCCGTCGGGTGAGGCGGTGCAGACCTGCGTGCGGGTGCTCGCCCGGATCCGCGAGGCGGGTGCCCAGTTGGTGGTCACCTCGGGCAATCACGATTCCGCCGCCCGCGTCGGCGCGTTCGCCGAGTTCGCCGCCGCCGGCGGCCTGCATCTGCGCACCCAGATCGCGCGGTTGCACGAACCGGTGTTGATCGACGACCGGCACGGTCCGGTCGCCTTCTACGGGATTCCTTACCTTGAACCGGATCCGGCGCGCCACGCGCTGCAAGCTTGCGCCGAGGTGGCCGGGGCCAGCCCCGAGATCGAATCGCGCGGCCACACGGCGGTGCTCACCGAGGCGATGAACCGGGTGCGCGCCGAACTCGCCGAACGTCCACAGAGGACACGTTCGGTCGTGCTGGCGCACGCGTTCGTCACCGGCGGCGATAGCAGCGATTCGGAACGCACCATCGCGGTCGGCGGCGTCGAGCAGGTGCCTGGCTCGGTGTTCGACGGCGTCGACTACGTCGCGCTGGGGCACCTGCACGGGCCGCAGCGACTCGCCGAGCACCTGCGCTATTCCGGCAGCCCGCTCGCGTACTCGTTCTCCGAGGCGGCGCACCGCAAGTCGGTGTGGCTGGTCGAGCTGGATGCGGACGGGCTGGCGGGGGTCGAGCGCCGCGAACTGCCGGTGCCCCGGCGGCTGGCCGCGGTCCAAGGGCTGCTCGAAGACCTGCTCACCCAGCCAGAACACGCCGACTTGGAGGATTGCTACCTGTCGGCGACCCTCACCGACGAGGTGCGCCCGCTGGAGGCGATGCGGCGGTTGCAACAGCGCTTTCCGCACGCCGTGCACCTGGAGTGGAAACCGGCGACCGGTCGGGCGACCGCGCCGCTGCGCTACGCCGAGATCGTGCGCGGTCGCGACGACCACGCCTTGACGGCGACGTTCGTAGCCGATTGCCGGGGCGCGGAACCCAACGAATCCGAACGCGCGCTGCTCGACGAGGCGCTGCGGGCGGTGGCTGCGACCGAGGGGACGAGATGAGACTGCACCACCTGGAGCTCAGTGCGTTCGGTCCGTACCGCGACCACCAGCGGGTGGACTTCGATCGGCTCGGCACCGATGGTCTCTTCCTGCTGCACGGCGACACCGGCGCGGGCAAGACCACGTTGCTGGACGCCGTCGCTTTCGCGCTCTACGGCTCGGTGCCGGGCGCGCGCGGCGACGTCAAACGGCTCCGTTGCGACACGGCGGAACCCGAGACCGCCACCAAGGTCGTGCTGGAACTGACGGTGCAGGGGCAGCGGCTGCGGTTGGCACGCAGCCCGGAGTACCAGCGGCCGAAGAAGCGCGGCGACGGCTACACGACGCAGCCGGCGAAGGCATCCCTGACCTGGGTCGATGGAGCCCCCACCGAGCTCCCGCCGGAAGGCTTGACGCGCATCGACGAGGTCGGTCGCACGGTGGGGCGGCTGCTGGGGATGACCGTCGAGCAGTTCTTCCAGGTCGTGATGCTGCCGCAGGGCGAGTTCGCCAAGTTCCTGCGCTCGGACACCACGGAACGCGAGCAACTGCTGGAGAAACTGTTCGGCACCCAGCGGTTCGGCGAGGTCGAGCGCTGGTTCGTCGAGCGCCGCCGGGAGCGCGGCCGGGAGGTCGAGACGCAGACCCAGGAGGTCCGCGAGCTGCTTGCGCGGGTCTCGCAGGTCTCGGGGGCCGAACCGGGCTCCGACGCGGACGAGCAGAACTGGCTGGAGGACATCGAAAAGCGCTCCGTTCGCGAACTTGAGGGCGCGCAGGCCGAACACTCCCGCCTGCGGCGCGCGCGGGAAGCGGCGGAGACCAAGCTGACCGAGCGCCGAGCGCTGGCGGAGAAAGTCCGCCGGGTCCGGCAGGCCAACGCGACCCTCGCCGAGATCGGTGACCAGCGGGCCGAGCACGACGCTTGGCGAGCCGAACGGGAAGCCGCACAGCGCGCGGTCCCGGTGCTCGTTGCCCGTCGAACGGCGCTGCGGGTCGAGCGAGAACGCGACGAAGCACGCGCGGCGGTCGTTGCCGCGGCTGCCCGTTGCGAGGTGGACCCCACCGCCTCGCTAGCCGGGCTGCGTTCGCTCGCGGGCGCGAAGCGGGAGGAAGCCGGCGCTCTCGCGCATCTGATTCCCGAGGCGCAGCAACAGGAGATCGACCTCCAGAAGGTAGCCGCGCACGCCGAGCGGATCGCTGCGGACGAGAACCGGGAGACGGAGCTCGTCGGGCGGCAGGCCACCCTGCCGGATCGCATCAGCGCCGCGCGACAACAGGTCGACGAGGCGAAACACGCCGAACTGCGGCTGGAAACGGTGCAGGCCCGTAGCAGTGAGATGGCCGCTCTGCTGCAGACTGCGCGGGAACTGCCCGGAGCGCAGCAGAAACTCGCGGCGGCGACCGTCCGGGCGCAGCAGGCCATCGACGCCCACCAGCAATCCCGCGATCAGTTGCAAGACATCCGCGCCCGCAGACTCGCCGGGATGGCCGCCGAACTCGCGGCCCGGCTCTCGCCCGGCCAACCATGTCCGGTCTGCGGCTCGCCGCAACACCCGGAGCCCGGCGAACCGGTCGACGACTCGGTGCGCGCCGAGGACGAGGACAACGCGCGGGAAGAAGAACAGCGCGCGGCCGCCCGCCGGGAAAAGGCCACGTCGGAAGCGCAACGAGCGCAGCAACATGTCGACAACCTGACCGAGCGTCTCGGCGCGCACCGTGAGCCGGACCTGGCCACCGAACTCGCCGAACTCCACGCCGAACGCGACGCACTCCAGAACACTGCCGCGCAACTACCGCAACGCGGCAAACACCTGACCGAACTCGAAGAGTCCACCGAGCGTCTGACCGAACAATTGTCGCAGCTGCGAAGCCGGGTCGCTGCGGCCCGCAGCGAGCACGCCGCCCTGGTGACCACAGTGGACGAACGTGAGGCCAGGCTGCGCGACGGGCGAGCCGACTTCCCGAGCATCGCCGATCGACGGGCGCACTTGCTCGACACCGCGACCCGCATCGAGCAACTCGTCGCCGCCCGGACCTCCCACGACGACGCCGAACACCGCATGGCCGAACACGACACGGCCCTGGCCGAAGCCGCGACCGCGGCCGGCTTCGACGACGTGGCGGCCGCACTCGCCGCCGAGCGAACCGAAGAACGGCTTGCGCAGCTCACCGGGATGCTCGCCGAAATCGAGGAAAGCGCCGCAGGAGCCCGCGCAGCGCTGGCCAGCGCGGAGCTGTTCGGCGTAGACGCGAACGCCGAGGTCGGCCTCGAAGAGGCCACCGAGGAGGCCGTTGTAGCACGCGAAGCCGCGGAGCGTGCGGCTGCGCTGGCGCATCGCGCCGAGCAACGGCAGCGCGACATCGCCGGACTCGCGGAGCGACTGCGCGCGGCGTGGGCGGAGCTCGGCCCGGCGTTGGCGGAGCACGCTGAGCTGGAGGCGTTGGCGGATGTGGTCAACGGGCGCGGGCAGAACGCACGCAAGATGTCGCTGCGTGCATACGTGCTGGCCGCGCGGCTGGAAGAGGTGGCGGTCGCGGCCACTCGCCGATTGCAGCGGATGAGCGACGGTCGGTACTCGTTCGTGCATTCCGACGCGGCCGGGGCGCGGGGAACCCGCGGCGGCCTCGGACTGGACGTGCTAGACGACTACTCCGGCAAGATCCGGCCGGCCAAGACCCTCTCCGGTGGCGAGTCTTTCCTCGCTTCGCTTTCGCTGGCGCTCGGTCTGGCCGACGTGGTCGCCGCCGAGACCGGCGGCGCGCTGCTGGACACCCTGTTCATCGACGAGGGTTTCGGCACGCTCGACGCCGACACCCTCGACCTGGTGATGGACACCCTCGACGATCTGCGCGCGGGCGGCCGGGTCGTCGGACTGGTCTCCCACGTCGAGGAGATGCGCCAGCGGATCTCGGTTCGCCTCCGGGTCCGCAAGTCCCGCACCGGCTCCACCCTGGAACTACAGACCTGACCATCCACTGAGGACGAATCGATGCGGTGTTAGAGCACTTCAAAAGTGGTGTGCGTAGCGGTGCGGGTGGCGGCCCCCTGCGGGAGTTACCGTCGCCGCCTGGGCTCCGGGATTCCTGACTTATGTATGCCCAATACACGGCGCTGGGGCTGTCCTCGCCAGGCGACGTCTGAGCCGTTTGGGACCCTGTTGGGGCGGCGGTGCAAGCTGAGTCCCACACCGCAAGCGGCTACGCCGCATATAAGCAGACCCTAGTGGGGCCCGGCTTCCGGGATGTGGTCAGGCGGTCGTGCGCTCGTGGTCCAGGAGCCAGCGCTTCACCGGGAGGCCCCAGCGGAAGCCGCCCAGGGAGCCGTCGCTGCGCAGCACCCGGTGGCACGGCACGAAAAGTGCCGCCGCGTTGCGTGCACAGGCCGCAGCGGCGGCGCGAACCGCCTGCGGACGGCCCGCCAGCGTAGCGAATTCGGTGTAGCTCACGGGTTCACCGGCCGGGACCTTCCGCAGCACCTCCCACGCGTGTTCCAGGAACTCCCCGGAGCGCTGCCGCACCGGGATCTCGTCGATCGCGCGGACATCGCCGGCGTGGTAATCCCGGATCGCACGCGTCACCGGGCCGAGGTCGGCCGACTCGCGCGGCGCTGCGGACAGCAGGTCGCGGGAAATCTGTGGCACGAGTTCGTCGAGTCGGGCCGTCCAGCCGGAGGCGAGTACGACATCGTCGGCGTCGACCACGGCGGTGAACGGACCGGCCGCGGTATTCGCGGTAGACCACTTGATCATGATTGCTCCAGCATCTCGTGCGAAAAGTCGTGGCGGCGCGGCGGATTCACGATGCCATCTGTACCTGCGGGGCCGCGCTGACGGCTGCCTCCCAAAGGAGCACCCCGGCATACGAGCGCCACGGGCTCCAACGCCGCGCATGCGCCTGGATCGCGGCCGGATCCTCGGACAGACCGAGCGCCCCGGCGCCCCGGCGCAACGCGAGATCACCGGTCAGCAGGACGTCCGGCGCACCGAGCACCCGCATGGCGACATAATTGGACGTCCACGGGCCAATACCAGGGATGTTCTCCAGGTCCTGCCGCAGTTCGGCATCGTCGCGCCCGGAGTGCAAAGCCAGCCGGCCGTCGGCTATGGCCGCCGCGACGGCCCGCACGGTCTCCGCCCGCCGACGCGGCCCCGGCAGGGCCTCCGGCGCGTGCTCGGCAAGCACCTCCGGGGCCGGGAAGAGCGTCGTCACAGCGCCTTCCGGCTGGGCGAGTGGCTCGCCCAGCGCCGTGACGAGCCGCTCGGTCGCTTTGCGCGCCGCCGCTACCGAGATTTGCTGGCCGATCACCGCACGAATCAGGATTTCCATCCCGTCGACGCTGCCCGGCACTCGCACCCCGGGCATTCGCGCCACAGTCGATCGCAGCGCCGGGTCAGCCCCCAGCACCTCGTTGATGGCGACAGGATCGGCGTCGAGGTCAAGCAGTCGGCGCAGGCGGGACACCGCGCTACCGAGATCGCGCAGGTCGGTGAGCCGCAACGCGCAGGAGACGTACTTGTGGTCCGGGCGCAGCGTGGCGATGCCGGTGCCGTAGGGCAGCCGCATAGCGCGCGTGTAGTGGTCCGGCCCGGCGTCTTCGAGTCCGGCGAGCGCGCGCTGGCCGAGGAAACGCACCACGCCAGCCACATCGCAGGGCGCCCGGAACGGCAAGCGGAGCTGAACGACTCCGGCGCTGCCGGGAACGTCGGTGCGCCGCTGCGCCCGTCCACGCATCGCGGTCGGAGTCACCCCGAAGACCTCACGCAGGGTGTCGTTGAACTGGCGGAGGCTGGAGAACCCGGCGGCGAACGCGACGTCGCTGAACGGGATCGTGGTCGTCTCGATCAGGATCCGCGCCGAGTGCGCCCGGTGCGCCCGCGCCAGGCCGAGCGGTCCGGCACCGAGCTCGGCGGTCAGCACCCGGGTCAGGTGGCGTTCCGAGTAGCCGAGCTGGTCGGCCAGCCCGCGCACACCGGCGCGGTCCACGACCCCGTCGGTGATCAGCCGCATGGCGCGACCGGCGAGATCGGCGCGCAGGTTCCACTCCGGCGAACCCGGCACGGCATCCGGCAGGCACCGTCGGCACGCGCGGTACCCGGCGGCCTGCGCAGCGGCGGCCGTGGGGAAGAACAGGCTGTTGTCGCGCTTGGGCGTGCGGGCCGGGCAGGAGGGGCGGCAGTAGATACCAGTTGTGCGCACGGCATGGATGAAACAGCCGTCGAAACGGGCGTCGCGTGCGGCGACGGCCCGCAGCGCTTCCTCGGTTCCCACCAACATGCCTTCGATCGTGCCAGCGCCCCGGGGCAGTTACTAGCGGGAATCAGACACGCTCAAGTCCGGTCGCAGTCGCCGCACGAGCGGCTTCGCCGACGACGGCCAGGCCCGGTTGATGAGGGATTTCGATCTAGATTCGTGCTCGTTGCGTGATTCATCCCTATTGTCGCGTCATGGCTCAATCGAGTATCCGAACCAGGTGCGGCTTCAAGCTCCTCGGCGCGGTGGCGAGTGCCGCCTTTGCCCTGATGGTCACGGCGGGCTGCAACGACCCTGCACCGGCTCCCGAGCAGCAGCAGGAGCAGGAAGACGGCGGCGACGAGCAGGACCGCGACCAGGAAGACGATGGCTGACGCGGCGGGTTGCGTGTCGTTCCGCTCGTAAACCACAGCCACTCGCGACCCACGCCACCGGGGACAATGCCCTCGCGGGCAAGCCCCTAGACTCCGGGGTGTGAGTCTCACCCTCGGAATCGTCGGGCTGCCCAACGTCGGCAAGTCCACCCTGTTCAACGCGCTGACCAGCAACGACGCCCTCGCCGCGAATTACCCGTTCGCCACCATCGAGCCGAACGTGGGCGTCGTGCCGCTGCCGGACGAGCGGCTGGACAAGCTCGCCGAGGTCTTCGGCTCCGCCAAGACGGTGCCCGCCACGGTGTCGTTCGTCGATATCGCGGGCCTGGTCAAGGGTGCTTCCGAGGGGCAAGGGCTGGGCAACAAGTTCCTTGCCAACATCCGCGAGGCGGACGCGATCTGCCAGGTTATCCGGGTCTTCGACGACCCCGACGTGGTGCACGTCGACGGTCGGGTGGACCCGTCCAGCGACATCGAGACGATCAACACCGAGCTGATCCTGGCCGACCTGCAGACCCTGGACAAGGCGCTGCCCCGGCTGGAGAAGGAAGCCCGCACCCACAAGGACAAGCGCCCGGCTCTTGAGGTTGCGCAGCAGGCCAAGGAGATCCTCGATTCCGGCAAGACCCTGTTCGCGGCGGGGCTGGGCAAGGACACCCCGGAACTGCGCGAGCTCAACCTGCTGACCACCAAGCCGTTCCTCTACGTCTTCAACGCCGACGAGGGCGTGCTGGCCGACGAGGCAAAGCAGAAGGAGTTGCGCGAGCTAGTCGCGCCCGGCGACGCGGTGTTCTTGGACGCCAAGGTCGAGGCGGAGCTCAAGGAGCTGGACGAGGAGTCGCAGCGCGAGCTGCTGGAGTCGATCGGCCAGCCGGAGCCCGGCCTGAACGCGCTGGCCCGCGCGGGCTTCCACACGCTAGGTCTGCAGACCTACCTGACGGCCGGGCCGAAGGAGGCGCGGGCCTGGACGATCCGCCAGGGCTGGACCGCGCCCCAGGCGGCCGGGGTGATCCACACCGACTTCGAGCGCGGCTTCATCAAGGCCGAGATCGTCTCCTACGACGACCTAATGGCGGCCGGCTCGATGGCGGAGGCCAAGTCAGCCGGCAAGGTCCGCATGGAAGGCAAGGACTACGCCATGGCCGACGGCGACGTCGTCGAATTCCGCTTCAACGTGTAGCCCAAAAAGCCGCGTACTGCATCACCGCGTTGCACGAATACATCATCTGGTACAACACCGACCGCAGCGCAACAAGACTCGAGGGCCTGAGCCCGGTGAAATACCGGACACAGGCCCTCGCCGCATAGCCGCTAAGCTCTCCCTTAACCAGTCCAACTCCAGGGGACCAGTTCACAGCGGTTCGAAGCTTCTGCTTGTGCTGCAAGGAGTTCAGTACCTACCGGCCTAGCACCGGGACAAGGCCCCGGAGCAGATACGCTCCGCACCAACGCGACTCGGCATCGGAGTCCGAGAGCGCTTCCTTGGCTAGCGCCTTCGCGAGCTTCCGGGGGTTCGGGGCCGTCGTCGGATCCTTTGCGACCGCCTTCGACGTCTCCCAGTCGTGCTGCATCAACTTCGACACCTCGGATGCCAGGGACAGAAACCGGACCTTCTCATCCGTCTCCAGGCACTCCACAATTAGCCCGACATCCTCGCGCTTCGACATTTTCGAGAGCACCGCCAGCGCATTTGCACGGAGAGTCGACGTCTTCCCGGTGCGGACCCAATCCCGAAGGTGGCTCGCCCCGGACTCGCCGAGCTTCGACGCCAGGAAGAAGTCGACGGATCGACTGGTCGGTGCGGTCGCCAACACTCCAGGGTCCCCATTGTCGATCGAATGGGCTAGCTGGGTGAGCGTCGGTCGGTCCGCCTTCATGGTCCGGGGGTGGGTTATGTCTCGACGACGCAGCATGTCATCCCCGATCGGTCCTAGCTCGCGTTCGTATGCCATGACGATATCGACCGTGATCGGCCGCCGACCAGTCTCAACCAATCCGAGGTAGGGCTTGGAGTAGTTCGTGAGCCGCGCCATCTGCGCGAGGCTGGTCGCCGCGTGAACCCTGGGCGGGGATCTTACGGGAGTGGGCGTGCGTTCGTGATCGTGCGGATTGCTTGGGTGATCTGGTTGTCGGTGAGGTTTGCGCGTGCCGTCAGGCGGAGGCAGGAGTCGGTGTCAGGGACCGATGGCGGGAAGCGCCGACGACGACGCCGTTCGCACGGCAGTTCGCGGCCCACTCCACCGCTTGGTCCGGGGAACTCGCCGGGATCGACAGCACTGCCGCGCCTGGATCGCTGACCCGTATGCCGGTCTCGGATAGTCCTTTGTGGAGCATCTTGGCGACGTGCTGGACTCGATCGGCTAACTCGGGCTCGGCGAGGAGGACATCGAGCGCCGCCAGGGCGGCTCCGGCGCACGCGGGTGCCAGGCCGGTATCGAAGATGAACGTTCGCGCGGTCTGCGTCAGATGGTCGATGACACGACGCGGACCGAGGACGGCTCCGCCTTGTGCTCCAAGGGATTTCGACAACGTCACCGTAGCGACGACATCGGGTTCGCCGAGCAGCCCGGCCGCGCGGAATGCGCCTGCCCCGCCCGGGCCGATGACGCCCAGTCCGTGCGCGTCACCCACGAGCAGTCCGGCGTTTCGTTCTCGGCAAATTCGGTGGAGTTCCGGCAGCGGCGCGATGTCGCCGTCCACGGAGAACACCGACTCCGTCACGACCAGCGCGCGCTCGGAAAGTTCCACCCGAACCTCCTCGGGGCTTGCGTGTGCCGCGATTGCCGTCCGTGCGCGGGACAGGCGGCAGCCGTCGATCAGCGATGCGTGGTTGTGCCGGTCGGAGACGATTTGGGTGCCCGCTTCGGTAAGTGCGGTGATCGCCGCCATGTTCGCTGCGTAACCGGAGGAGAACACCAGCGCGGCCTCCGCGCCGTAATAGTCGGTCCGTGCGCGAGAGCCGGGATCCCAGCGGCCAGCTGCTCGGTGCACAGCGTGGCGGCCATCGTCAGGTATCCGCCGGTGAGCGCCTTGCCCAGGCACAGCACGTCAGGGCGGACTCCGGCGTGCTCGGCGGCGAACAGCCCCCCGGTGCGACTGAACCCGGTAGCGATCTCGTCGAAGATCAGCAGGACATCGTTCGCATCGCAGAGCTCGCGGAGCTTCCGCAGGTAGTCAGGGCTGTGGAAACGCATCCCGCCGGCTCCCTGGACGAGCGGATCCACGATCACCGCGGCCAGTTCCCCGGCATGTTGGGCAAGGAGTGCGCCCAGGTGGTCGACGTAGTCCTCGTCATATTCCGTTGGTGGCGCGTCCGCGAAAACCTGCTCGGCGAGGGCCCCCTTCCACAGGTGGTGCATGCCGCCCTCGCGGTCGCAGACCGACATCGGATGCCAGGTGTCGCCGTGGTAGCCGCCGCGCCAGGTGAGCAGTCGGCGCTTGGCCGGTCGACCGGTGCACCGCCAGTACTGGAGGCACATCTTGATGGCGACCTCGACGGACACCGAGCCGGAGTCGGCGAGGAAGACGTGCGGCAGCGTGGTGAGCTCGGCCAGCCGGGTAGCTAGGCGGATCGCGGGTTCGTGCGTCAGGCCGCCGAACATCACGTGGCTCATCCGATCGAGCTGCTCGCGCACGGCCTGGTCCAACACCGGGTGCCGATAGCCGTGGATCGCCGATTGTCACCGCAGCCATCGCAGCGCTGGCCGACAGCGTCGCGGTGCTCAAGGCCGCGCAGACCGGCGTGGCCGACGGCGAAGCCGGCGACGCCGCGACGATCGCGCGGCTCAGCGGGGTACCCGCGACAGAGCTCGCGCGATATCCGGAGCCGCTGGCCCGGCGACAGCCGCTCGACGCGCGGGAGCTCGGCCGGTGCGGCCGGAGGCCGTGGCCGCCGCCGCAGCGGAGCTGGCGGCGGAACACGAGCTCGTGCTGATCGAAGGCGCGGGCGGTTTGCTCGTCCGCTTCGACGACACTGGTGGCACGCTCGCCGACGCTGCGGCGGCGCTTTCCGCGCCGGTCCTGGTTGTGGTGCACGCCGGTCTTGGAACGCTCAATGTCGCCGCGCTGACGGCCGAAGCGCTGAGCGCTCGCGGATTGCAGTGCGCCGGGGCGGTCATCGGCAGCTGGCCCGCCGCGCCCGATCTCGCAGCGCGCTGCAACGTCGTTGACCTGCCTGAGGTGCTGGGGGCTCCGCTGCTCGGCGCCATGCCGGAAGGCTCCGGCGAGGTCACGCCGGAGGTGTTTCGGTCGGTCGCGCAGCGGGAGCTCGCACCGGAGTTGGGCGGCAGCTTCAACGCCGTCGAGCTCGCTCGTTGACTGCTAGCGTGTCGAAGATGACCGCATCCGCAGAGCCGGTGCTGGTGATCGGCGCGGGCGTGCAGGGCCTGACCACGGGAGTCGTCCTCGCCGAGGCGGGTCAACGCGTGCGCATCCGGACCGCAGACCGGCCGCAGGACACCACCTCAGCCGTCGCGGGCGCGATGTGGGCCCCGGCGATGCTGCGGCCCGCCGATCGGGTGTTGTATTGGGTGACCCGGTCGCATGCCGAGTTCACCGCGCTCGCTCGAGACGAGAGCTCGGGTGTGCACTTGGCCGCGGGGCGAATGGCGGCCCGGTTCGATCTCGGCGATGCGGTCCCGCCCGAGGCGAAGCTGATCCCCGACCTGCACCGCTGCGCCCCGGAGGACTTGCCGGGCGGATTCGTCAGCGGCTATCACGCGACCGTGCCGCTGATCGACATGCCGCGCTACCTCGACTATCTGGTCGCCAGGTTCCAGGATGCCGGCGGTGAACTGCAGCTCAGCCCGGTGCCCTCGCTGGCCGACGCGGTCACCGAATCTCGCACGGTGGTCAACTGCACGGGCGTCGGCGCGCGGGAGCTGGTCGGCGACCCCGGCGTCCACCCGGTGCGCGGTCAGCACGTCGTGGTGCGCAATCCGGGGATCGACGAGTACTTCATCGAGCTGAGCGACTCTGCCGAGTTCGCCGGGTACATGCCGCACGGCGACCGGGTGGTGCTCGGCGGCGTGGCGGTGGAGCACGACTGGCACCTCACGCCGCGCGCCGAGGTCAGCGCTGGCATTCGGCGCCGGTGCGCCGAGGTGGAGCCGCGGCTCGCCGACGCCGAAGTGCTCGCGGAGCTGGTCGGGCTGCGGCCCGGACGGGAGACGGTGCGGGTGGAAGTCGAGCACTACGAAGGCGCACGCATCATCCACAATTACGGCCACGGCGGCTGCGGCGTCGCGCTGTCCTGGGGATGCGCTTTCGAGGCCGCGGATCTAGTCGAAGAGTGACCCGTGGCGCAAAAGCCTTCGCCTGGTCAAGGCCGCGAGCACCGGGCGGGCTCACGGCCGTTGACCTGGGCAGTTGTTCGTCCAGATGGGGGCGGTGGTCAGGACTGGATCTGCTCCACCACGTTGTCGATCTCCTGGGCGAGCGAGGTGTCGTTGGCCGTGATGCCGCCCTTCGAATGCGTGGTGCAGTAGAACGTCACGGTGCGCCAGCGGATGTCGATGTCGGGGTGGTGGTTCTCGCTCTCAGCGATCTCGGCGATCCGGGTCACCGCCTGAATGGCCTGCGGAAACCCGCCGAACTCGACGGTGCGGGTCAGCTTGGCGCCGTCCTGGTGCCACTCCGGCAGGTGTTGGAGCGCATCGGAGACCTGGGTATCGGTGAGTAGTTCCGTCATATGGACATAGTGGAGCTTCGAAGCGCCAACCTCCACCCGGGTGTCCGGTGCAAAACCCGGCGAGTTCAATGGAAATCGCATGTCGATTTCCATCGAAATCGCCCACTTCGGGCGCCGGTAGCTGAGACCAAGCTGAGAAACGGGCTCGCAGCTGAGAACCGGCTGAGATTTCGATGCCTGCGACGTTGCCGGATCGGCATGCTTGGAACATGGTGCCGCGGGTGTTAGTGGTGGACGATGAGCCGGGAGTGCGTGCAGCGCTGCGCCGTGGGTTGTCCGCCGAGGGCATGGACGTGACCGTCGCGGCCGAGGGCACCGATGCCCTGCGGCTGGCCCTGACCGGCGCCTTCGACGTCGTCGTGCTGGACGTGATGCTGCCCGGCCTGTCCGGCTACCGGGTGCTGGAGCGAATGCGCGGCCAGGACGTAACCACCCCGGTGCTGCTGATCTCCGCGAAGAACGGCGAAGTGGATCAGGCCGACGGGCTGGATCTCGGAGCGGACGGCTACCTGGTCAAACCCTTCTCCTTCCTGGTGCTGGTCGCGCAGGTGCGCGCGCTGCTGCGGCGGCGCGACACCGCCGGTCGGCAAGCGAGCCTGCGGGTCGGCGAACTGGAGATCGACCGAGCCGCCCGCGAGGTTCGCTGGGCGGGCGAGCCGATCGCGCTCTCGCCGCGGGAGTACGGCTTGCTGGTCGCGCTGGCCAGCCACCCGGAAGCCGTGGTGCCCAAGGATGACCTGCTGCGCATGGTGTGGGGTGAGGAGCAGTTCGTCACCCGCAACGTCGTCGAGGTCTACATCGGATACCTGCGCCGCAAGCTCGCTGCGGTCGGCGCCGGGGAACTGGTGCAGACCGTGCGCGGCCAGGGCTACCGCGTCTGCGCCGAGTCGGCATGATCAGCAGCCTGCGCCGGTGGTGGCACCGCCGCACCATTCAGTTCCGGACCAGCGTGGTGGCCGCCGTCGTGGCGTTGATCGGTCTCGGCGTGATCGCGCACGCTAGCACCGGGATCGTCAGCTGGCTGCTGATCAACTCGGTCGACGCCGACCTGCAGCGCACCGCCGCAACTACCGCGAGCCAGCTCGCCGGCGGGGCGGCGCCCGCCACCGTGGCCAACCCGGATATCCGGGTGCTGGACACTTCCGGCGCGCCGCTGGACGGCCTGCCCCGGCCGAGCCTGCACCGCTGGCAGATCGATGAGCTGCGTTCCGGCGACGGCGTGATCGACTTCGATCCGCCTGCCGGACTGTACCGATGGCGCGGCGTCGTCGTGCCCGATCCGACGGGCCAGCCGCTGCTCATCTCCACCGGAGCGAAGCTGGTCGGATTCGCCGACACCGCAGGCAAAACCGGCCGCCTGCTGAGCATCGGGTCGATCCTTGCCGCCGCGCTGGTCGGGCTGGCCACCTGGCTGGTGGTGCGCCGGTCGCTGCGTCCGGTGGAACGGATGCGGGTGGCCGCCGCCGGACTCCCCGAAGGCCGGCGTCTGCCGGTGCCCGAGGCCGCCGATGAGATCCGCGCGCTCGCCGAAGAGCTGAACACGATGCTCGCCCGGCGCGACGCCGACACCGAACGGCTCCGGCGGTTCACCGGCGATGCCGCGCACGAACTGCGCAACCCGGTCGCATCGATCCGCGCCCAGGCCGAGGTCGCCGTGATGCACCCGGATCCGGAGCTCGCCCATGAGACCCTCCAGGACATCGCGCACGAGGCGCAGCGCCTGTCCGCACTGGTGGAGAGCCTGCTCGCGTTGGCGCGGGCCGAGCGCGGCACGGCGGCACCGGGGCAGCCGCTCGATCTCGGTACCGCGGTGCGAGCCGCCGCCGACCGGCTCGAACTGCCGACTGGCTCGGGGCCACGGATCGAGGTCGAGGTCCCGGCCCGGCCGGTGCTGATCCTGGCGGACCCGGCGGAGGTGTCGACGGTGCTCGACAACATCGTCAGCAACGCGTTGCGCTACACCAGCACGTTGGTGCGGGTCTCCGTTTTCGCTGATGGCATGGGCTCCTCCGGAGTGGACTGGGTGCGGTTGGTGGTGGACGACGACGGTCCCGGGATCCCGGTGGCGCACCGCGAGCGGGTGTTCGACCGCTTCCACCGGGTCGAACCGGACCGAGCGCGCAGCACGGGCGGAGCCGGGCTCGGGCTTGCCCTCGCGGCCGAGGCGGTACGCCGCCGGGGCGGAGCGGTCTGTGCCTCGACCGCGCCCGACGGCGGCGCCCGTGTCGAGGCTCGCTGGCCGAGGCACACGGCCAACGGTTTGACGGGTAGCCCCTGAACCGACCCGAACGCAGAACCCAGGCGACCGCAGTGCCAGTGGCTCGCAAACGCTGCGGGAGTCGGAGGTTTTGCGCCGAGCGTCGGAAGCGGGGCGAAACCGGTGACGGTCCTATGCTCTGCCGGGCTGCGAGCCGAATAGGGGCGACGCCGATGCCACTTCGGTCGGCGGGCGAGCGCAGGCGTGTCGAGGCGGTGGCAGGCGGCCGACCTGGATCGGGCAAGATGTGTGCACGTGTCGGTTTTGCGGAGCACGGGACTGATCGAGGCACCCGCGGCCACGGTGGGGGCCGCGCTGCGGCACACCCGGACCGCCGAGGTCGGACTTGCGTCCCTCGGCGTCGGCGGCCACGCCGCGACCCGCCCGGCCGCGCTGCTCGTGCCCGGCGACGAGATCGTCTTCCACATCAGGATCGCCCGCCTTCCTGTCGATCTGACCACTCGAGTCGTGCGCGCCGAAGCCGACGCGATGAATTCCGTGCTGATTTCCGGCCCGCTGCCGGAGTTGCGCCACGAGTCGGTGCTCGCCGAGGTTGGCCCCCGAACGCTGCTCACCGACTCGATGCACTGGAGGACACCGTTCGGGCCGCTGGGACGGCTCGCCGACATCACAGTCGTTCGCCGGTTCGTGCTGGACGTGCTTGCCGCGCGCATCGCTGCCGTGCGAGAGCTCGCCGAGTCCTGGGCGAAGCGCCCGATCGTCGTCGGCACCGCCATCGTCCACAAGGGACGATTGCTGGCGCAGCAGCGCCGTTACCCGGCCCCGGACGCGGGCCGCTGGGAACTCCCCGGCGGCCGGGTCGAGCCTGGTGAGGACGAGAAGGCCGCAGTCGTCCGGGAATGCCAGGAAGAACTCGCTGTCGACGTGCGCCCGACCGGCCGCGTCGGCACGGACGTCCCGCTCAGCAACGGAATGCTGCTGCGCATCCACACCGCCGAGCTCGCAGACCCGACGGCGATCCCGGAAGCGGTGGAGCACCACGAAGTCCGCTGGGTGACCGCGGACGAACTGACCGCACTCGACTGGCTGGACGCCGACCGAGTCCTCGTCCACTCCCTCCGAGACCTGCTGGCCGAGGCTTGAGTCGCTCCAGTAACTCGGCTGGGTTGAAGGACAACGGAAGCGGCAGGTCCGTCTCGAAGACCTCGGCTTCGGAACCCCTGGAGTGTGGTCGGTACTCGCCGTTGTCCAGCCGAAGCAGCACGACGTTCACGCGGCCATCGGAGTAAGCGACCTCGACACGCATGAAGTAGGGAATGCCGACTGCCGCGCATCTCGCGGGTTTGTTGACGTGATCGTTCTGCTTGCTGGACGGCGACACGCATTCGCCCGCAAGCAGTACGTCTTCCGGCGGAATCCAGGTGCGACCACGGCCGGAACGTTTCAGCACGACGAAGTCGAGTTCGATCCACTTCTGCACATCGAGCAGCAGGTTGACGGTCAGGTAAAAGAGGTGCCCGCACTCGGCCGCAGCCGGTTCCAGATGCTTTCCCAACGTCCAAATGGCGAACATGGCTTCGCGTGGGCTCGTGATCAGTTTTCCGTCCAGGCACTCGTACTTGGCCGGGGGCATCCCCGGAATCGGTAGGTACCTGTCGGCGAGCTCGGGCGTCCACAAGCCGTCCAGACCGATGAGAGGGTCGAAGTCGAACGCTGGTGCGGCCACGGCGGCACTCCCTATCAACCTGGAACGTCTCAACCAAAAGCGCGGTGTTGCCTTCCATCGCAGTACGCATGAGTCCAGGTTGGGGGCAGTGATCAGGTGTTCGCCAGGTGATCCACTCGAACTGGTCAACGAATGCGCGGACAGGCCAAGTACGAGGCGCTCGTGACCGGTTGGTCCGGCCACGAGCCCCCGGCCTCGGCAGATCAGCGCAGGCCGGTCACGCGGAGCGCGGCCTGCAGCCGGGGCTGTGCTCGCTCGCTCGCGCGCTTCGCGCCGTGGGCCCGGATGCGGTCCAGCTCCGTCAGGTCGTCCAGGAGCTTCCGGGCGCGTTCGCGCACCGGTCGCAACTCCTCGATCACGGCCTCGGCCACCGCGTCCTTGAGCTCCGCGTAGGTGCTCGCGGATTCGGCCGCGGTGTACGGGCTGGTTTCGGTGCAGGCGGCGAGGATCTCCAGGAGGTTCGCCACACCGGGGCGGCCGTCCGGGTCGTAACGCACTTCGTCGAGGCCGTCGGTGACCGCTCGGCGGAACTTGCGGCGAATGACGTCGGGCTCGTCGAGCACGAAAACCACGCCGGGGGACTGCTGGTTGGACTTCTCCATCTTGCGGCTCGGGTCGGCCAGGTCACGGACCCGAGCCGCGGTCTTGGGCACCACGGCTTCGGGAACGGCGAACACGTCGCCGTAGTTGGCGTTGAACCGGCGGGCCAGCGTGCGGGCGAGTTCCACGTGCTGGTCCTGGTCGCTGCCGACCGGCACCTGGGTCGCGCCCTGCAGCAGGATGTCCGCCGCCATCAGCACCGGGTAGGTCAGCAGGCCGACGCGCACCGATTCCTGCCCGGCGCCCTTCTCCTTGAACTGGATCATCCGGGCGGCTTCGCCGTAGGAGCAGGTGCACTCCAGGATCCAGTTCAGCGCCCCCAGCTCGCCGGCCAGGTCCGATTGCACGAACAGCGCATCCGGGTCGATGCCCGCGGCGAGCAGCACCGCGAACTGCTCGCGGGTGAGTGCGCGCAGCCGCTGCGGCCGGGGCGGCGTGGTCATGGCGTGCAGGTCGGAGACGAAGAACAGGTCCGCGGGTTCGCGCTCGGCCGCCCACCGTCGCACGGCGCCGAGGTAGTTGCCCAACTGGACGTGGCCAGACGGGGTGATCCCGGACAAGCGGGTCATTGGTCTCTCCTGGGGTCTCGGGCCGCTGTCACCGGGATCGACCTCGCATCGCTCGGCCGTCCGGAGGAGCGACCGATGATCTGCGTGTCAGTGCACGATGCCGCTGGGCCGCCCGCGGACGGCCCACCAAGTGTTCGACATTGCGCGCACATCGCAATGTTACCGCTTGGTGATCGGCAGCGGTCAAGTGGAAGGGCTACCGTGAAAGAATGTTTGTAGTGCTGCTGCAATACACCGCGCCAGAATCGGATATCGACGCCCACTTGGTAGATCACTATGAATGGGTGACCCGGCATTACGATGCGCACGACTTCATCGCCGCCGGCCACCGCCTGCCGCGCAGCGGTGGGGTGATCATCGCCCGGGCGATGTCTCGCGGCAGGCTGGACGCGATCCTCGCGACCGACCCGTTCGCACTGCACAAACTCGCTCGATACGAGGTCATCGAGTTCCAAGCGCTGCGGACGATCCCCGAGTTGGCGATGTACGCCGACCCGTTGCCCGCGTCCACGGCAGTCCGCAAGTAGTCTCGGAAGTACCCGTGAACCACGGCAGGCGCCGCGGTCAGATCATTTTATGCTCTTTTTCTTTGCTCCTTTCTTAGCCTTCTTTTGCGTTTTCTTGACCTCCTCCGCTTTGGCCTCGCGCAGCAAGCTGCGCAATACCACGATTGGACAGCTCTTGCATGGTGGTTGAGACTTGCAACATTTCTTTTTGACCTTGATAGTGCCTTTGCCCACGGTTTGTCTTTCCGATGCTGATTCGCGGTTGGGCACAGGCTAGGCGAACCTAACCTCGGTTGGCGAACTTGATGTCGGCACCGGGCGTCGGGTGTTGCGCTGAGCACGCGACGGCCGGTCCCGCATCAGGTTGCACTAAGCTGGACCGAGCCGCGCGTCGACGCGCGCACCCCACTCCGGTGGGGTGCCGCCCAAGGAAGCTCCGCAGCTGCGGCGCAGTGGAGCCGCGGCTCGGTGCCTTGCGGAACACCCGCGCCCGGTCAAGTCGACGAACCCGCCGCGCCCACCTGCGCCGATCCAGGAGTACCCGCGTGTCCGCCATCAGCGTCGCCGCCCCCATTCGCAGTGATCTGCGCAATGTCGCCATCGTCGCCCACGTCGATCACGGCAAGACCACCCTGGTGGACGCCATGCTGCGGCAGTCCGGGGCCTTCTCCGAACGCGCCGAGCTCGTCGACCGCGTGATGGACTCCAACGACCTGGAGCGGGAGAAGGGCATCACGATCCTCGCCAAGAACACCGCGGTCCGCCGGGAGACCGACGCCGGCCCGGTGACCATCAACGTGGTGGACACCCCCGGCCACGCCGACTTCGGCGGCGAGGTGGAGCGCGCCCTGTCGATGGTCGACGGCGTGCTGCTGCTGGTGGACGCCAGCGAGGGTCCGTTGCCGCAGACCCGGTTCGTGCTGCGCAAGACGCTGGCCGCCGGGCTGCCGGTGATCCTCGTGGTGAACAAGGTCGACCGCCCGGACGCCCGCTGCGCCGAGGTCGTCGAGGAGACCCACGACCTGCTGCTGGAACTGGCCAGCGAGCTCGACGGGGAGGTCGAGCTCGACATGGAGGCCATCCTGGACCTGCCGGTCGTCTACGCCTCCGCGCGCGCCGGCCGGGCCTCGCTGGCCCAGCCGGTGGACGGCGAGCTGCCCGCCGAGGAAGACCTCACCGCGCTGTTCGACGTGCTGCTCAAGCACGTGCCTGCGCCGGTCGCCGACACCGAGGCGCCGCTGCGTGCCCTGGTGACCAACCTCGACGCTTCCTCGTTCCTCGGTCGAATCGCGCTGTGCCGGATCCACTCCGGCACCCTGCGCAAGGGCCAGACCGTCGGCTGGTGCCGCGCCGATGGCACCGTCGAGAAGGTCCGGCTGACCGAGCTGCTGATCACCGAAAATCTCGACCGGGTGCCGTGCGGCGAGGCGTCCGCGGGCGACCTGGTCGCCATCGCCGGGATCCCGGATATCACCATCGGCGACACCCTCGCCGACCCTGACGCCCCCGAGCCGCTGCCCCGGATCACCGTCGACGACCCGGCGATCTCGATGACCATCGGCGTCAACACCTCGCCGCTGACCGGCCGCAACGGTGGCACCAAGGTCACCGCGCGACTGGTCAAGAACCGGCTGGACGCCGAGCTGATCGGCAACGTCAGCATGAAGGTGCTGCCCACCGAGCGGCCGGACGCCTGGGAGGTGCAGGGCCGCGGCGAGCTGGCGCTGGCCATCCTGGTGGAGACCATGCGCCGGGAGGGCTTCGAGCTCACGGTCGGCAAGCCGCAGGTGGTCACCCGGACCATCGACGGCCAGCTGTGCGAGCCGTTCGAGCGGCTCACCATCGACGCCCCCGAGGAGCACCTCGGCGCGATCACCCAGCTGCTGGCCGGGCGCAAGGGCCGGATGGAGAGCATGGACGGGCACGGCACCGGGCGCATCAAGCTGGAATACGTGGTGCCCGCCCGCGGCCTGATCGGGTTCCGCACCGAGTTCCTGACCGAGACCCGTGGTACCGGCATCGCCAACCACGTCTTCGAGGGCTACTTCCCGTGGGTGGGCGAGCTACGCACCCGGCACACCGGTTCGCTGGTGGCCGACAGGGCCGGCTCGGCGACGACCTACGCGCTGCTCCAGCTGGCCGATCGCGGCAGCTTCTTCGTGGAGCCGGGCAACGAGGTCTACGAGGGCATGGTGGTCGGGGAGAACCCGCGCGCCGAAGACCTCGACGTCAACATCACCAAGGAGAAGAAGCTCACCAACATGCGGTCCTCCACCGCGGACGAGCTGGAGCGGCTGGCCAAGCCGCGTACGCTGGCGCTGGAGGAGGCGCTGGAGTTCTGCTCCGCCGATGAGTGCGTCGAGGTCGGTCCGGCGGCGATCCGGGTGCGCAAGACCGTCCTGGACAGCACCACCCGCGCCCGCGAGCGGTCTCGCGCCAAGGCCCGCGACAACGCCTGATTTCCTGTTGCCAGGCTCGCTTTGCGTGGCGGTGCGGGTAGCGGAACCTCAGAGGTCTTCTCGACTGCGGGGTCCCCGACTACACAGCGTCGGGGCCGTCCTCGCGAGGAGACCTTTGAGAACCCGCGGCGGTGCAAGTGGCGTAGGTGCGCTAAGCGGCTGCGCCGCTTCAAAGACGAAGAGCAAACCAGCGTTTAGGGACGGTGCGCGTGCGGTTCCGGCGCGCGCGAAATTCGTGGTTTCGTGCGCGGCACGTGCACACTGGGCGTTGACCCCGGTGTCGATCACCTCGCCGACGCCAGGAACCATGAGGGCACTCGCGCCCTTTTGCGCGGGCGAGTCGCCCCGGGTTGCCGGGGTGGTCGGGGGAGCAGACATGAGGGGAGGTTCGGCGTGTCCCAGGGTCGACGCCGCCCACTGGCTGCGGTCTCCCTGCTGGTGACAACCGTTACCGTGGTGGCTGCCTGCACGAATGCGCCCCCGCCGCCACTGGTGCCGCAAGCCCCGAAGCAATCCCCGACGACCAGCGCCCCGCCGACGCAGCCGATGCCGGTCGAGGTCGTGGTCGGGGTCGACGAACTCGAAGGCGGATTCAACCCGCACACCCTCGCCGACCTGTCGCCGACGAGTTCGGCGCTGGCCAGCCTGATGCTGCCGTCGGTGTTCCGCCCGGCGCCCGACGGCAGCCCGCAGCTGGACAGCACGCTGATGGAATCGGCCGAAGTGGTGCCGGACGCGGAGAAGTTCACCGTCCGCTACCGGATCCGGCGCGAGGCCAGCTGGTCCGACGGCGCGCCGATCGCGGCCGAGGACTTCGTGTACCTGTGGGAGCAGCTGCGGTCTCAGCCGGGGGTGTCCGACCCGGCCGGTTACCGGCTGATCGACGACGTGGCGTCGCGGCAGGGCGGCAAGACCGTTGACGTGACCTTCGCCAAACCTTTTCCGGGCTGGCAGACGCTGTTCAGCAACCTGCTGCCCGCGCATCTGCTGCGGGACGCGCCGCGCGGTTGGGCTACCGTGCTCGACGACGGCTACCCGGCCTCCGGTGGGCCGTTCGCGATTCGGCAGGTCGACCTTGATCGCGGCGAGATCATCCTGGAGCGCAACGACCGGTACTGGGGGCCGCCCGCGCAGTCGGACCGGATCGTGCTGCGTTCGATCGACAAGGCTCGCCAGGTCGAAGCGTTGCGCAGCGGTGACAGCCACCTCGCGGTCTTCGGCGCGGACCGGGGCACGATGCAGTCGCTGCGGGACCTCGGCAACGCGGTGCAGCTGATCACCGTGCCCCGTCCGGCGACGATGGAAGTCCTGCTGCGGCAGGACAGCCGAGCCCTGGCCGACGTCAAGGTGCGCCAAGCGGTCCTCGCGGCGCTCGACCGGCCCGCGTTGATCGAAGCCGGCACCGGCGGCGGTCCGGCCGAGCAGCTCCAGGCGCACGCCCAGGTGCTCGCGCCGTCCGAGCGCGGCTACACGCCGACCGAGCCGGGGCTGCCGAACCAACCGGATCCCGCGCAGGTCGAGCGGCTGCTCAACGAGGCCGGGTACCAGCGCAGCGGCGGGGCGTGGTTGCGGGACGGCCGCCCGCTGAACCTGGTCATCGCGGCGCCGTTCGAGCACGAGTCGTACATCCGGATCGCCGAGGCGGCCGCGCGCCAGCTGCGGGACCAGGGGATCCAGGCGACGGTGGTAACGCCGACCGGTGATCAGCTCTTCGGCGAAACGCTGGCCGCCAACCCGCGCTCCGGGGATTCCAGTGGGGCGGGCTCGGTGGACATGGCGATCGCGCCGCGTCCGGCCGGCGGCGACCCGGCGGGGATGATGGCCTCTTCCTACGGCTGTCCGGGCGTGGCTCCGGACAGCGAAAAACCGTTCCCGCACAACGATGCCGGGTTCTGCGACCCGCTGTTGCAGCCGACTATCGACGCGGCGGTGACCGGGCAGGTGCCGTTCCCGAAGGCGTCGGCGGACGTCGAATCGGTGCTGTGGCGGGACGCGGTCGCGCTCCCGTTGTATCAGCAGGCGCAGGTGATGGCGCTGCGCCGGGAGGTCAGCGGGGTCCAGCCGGGCAACGGCCTGTCCGGGCCGTTCTCCACCGCTGCCCAGTGGGTCGGAACGCCCGCCGATAAAGACGGCTATTGACGCTCGCTGCCAGTGAACGTTCCGGGCCTGCTCGGGTAGCTGCGACTACCCGGCAGGCCCGCAGCACGTGAGCAGGAAAGACGCCCGTTCGTGCGGCTCGGCGACGTACCGCTTCCGTCCCGTTTGGCGCCTTTTGATGATCCGTTCGCGACGCTTCGATACGGACGTTCGGGGTAATGCCGCTACCGTGCGTTGTGTGGTGCATGCCGCACATTAGGCTGGGCCGGTGACGCTGACGGCCCCACCGAGGTTGCTGCTGGTGCACGCGCACCCAGACGACGAGACCCTCTGGACCGGCGGGACGATCGCCCGCTACGCCGCCCGCGGTGTGCAGGTGGCGGTGGTGACCTGCACCCTCGGCGAGGAAGGTGAGGTCATCCCGGAAAGCCTGCGCGGCCTGGCCTCGGATCAGGCCGACCAGCTCGGCGGTTACCGGGTCGGCGAGCTGCGCTCGGCCTGCGCCGCGCTGCGGGTAGCCGATCACCGGTTCCTCGGCGGCATTGGCCGGTGGCGCGACTCCGGGATGCTCTGGGAGCAGCCCGGCCAGGCCGGTGCCCTGCCACACGCCCACCCGCGCGCCTTCGCCATCGGCGATCTGCAGGAGCAGACCGACGCGTTGGAAGCGGTGCTGCGCGAGGTGAAGCCGCAGGTGGTGGTCAGCTATGCCGCCGACGGCGGTTACGGCCACCCGGACCACATCCGCGCCCACGAGGTGACGGTCGCGGCGGCGGCGAAGGTGCCCGACGTGCAACGGGTGTTCTACGCCGTCCCTTCGCGCGACACGCTCGCGAAGGGCCTCGCCGGATTGGCGCAGGCCGAGGGCATGCCCTTCGAACTACCCGGGCTGCACGAGCTGGCCAGCGTCGCGGACGACTCGATCACCACGGTCGTCGATGTGTCCGAGCATCTGCCCGCCAAGATCAGCGCCCTGCGCGCACACGGCACCCAGGTCAAGGTGTGGCTGGAACAGTGGCACAACGGCGACGGTGTCGCGGCGTATGCGTTGTCCAACGGCGTCGCGAATCCGATCGTGACCACCGAGCACTACGTGTTGGCGACGGGTGATCCGCAGGGCTGCCAGACGGACCTGTTCGGCGGGCTCGGGGTGAGCGGTACCGAACCGGTGGACGACCGGTGACCGCGCGTGATCGCGTGTTGTTCGGCTTCCTGCTGTTAGATGCCGTGCTGCTGGCCGTGATCGAGTTGCTCTACCTCCCTTCCTACATCGGTGCCGTGCAGTTCCCGATCACAGCCGCGCTCGCGGCTGTGACCACGCCCCTGCTGGTGGCCGAGGCCGCGCGGATCTCGCCGCGGCGGCGGGTGGCCGGGGCACCGTTGTTGGTGTGGTTCGTGACGGTCTTCGTGTTCGGCGTCTTCGGGCCGGGCGGCGACATAGTGTTGCTCGGCGCCGACTGGCGCACGCTGCTGCTGATCGGCGGCGGTGCCTTGCCGAGCGCCCTGATGCTCGGAATCGCGATGGGTAGGCACGCCTAGACGTGAGCCCGGGGAACCCCGTTGGCTGAGGTGCTGACCGACGAGCGGATCGCCGCTGCGCCCGTTCGTTCGCGCGACCGCGACATCGACGCCTCGCGCCGCGAGTACGGCCGACGTCGAACGCCGTCGCGCGCACGGTGTGGCGAATGGCACGTACGCTGGGCGCATCGATTGGGTACTCGACAAGCGCCCGCTTCCGCGAGCTGCTCGGCAGCGTCGTCGGTGGGCGGCTACCTGGTCGAGAGATCCGCTCTGCGCAAGGTTGCGAGGCTAGGCGTGCAATGGCTGGGACGCAGTGGTTTACGCCGTTAACCCACAGTCGTAGAGTCGGCTCGGCTCCCGTGCTGTGGGACCAGTTACATGTCCAGGGTGGGTACGAGGGATACTGTCAGCAGTCGCGTCGGGAGATTCCTGCGCGCGATCAGGACAACGCTTCGAGCAGGAGAGCAACCGTGACCTACGTGATCGCCGAGCCCTGCGTCGACGTGCTCGACAAGGCATGCATTGAGGAATGCCCTGTCGATTGCATCTACGAGGGCGGGCGGATGCTCTACATCCACCCCGATGAGTGCGTCGACTGCGGTGCCTGCGAACCGGTCTGCCCGGTGGAGGCCATCTACTACGAGGACGACGTGCCGGAGGAGTGGGCCGCCTACACCAAGGCGAACGCGGACTTCTTCGAGGAACTGGGCTCGCCGGGCGGTGCGGCGAAGGTGGGCAAGGTCAACAAAGACGTCGAGCCCATCACCAGCCTGCCCCCGCAGGGCGAATGAGCTCCGCGTCCGGCCCGGACGCCATCGCGTCCGGGCCCGGCTCGGGTCTTCGGGGCCCGCAGCTCTCGGACTTCCCGTGGGACTCGCTGGCGCGCCAGACCGCCACGGCCCAGTCACACCCGGACGGCATCGTCAACCTGTCGGTCGGCACGCCGGTCGACCCGGTGCCTGCGAACCTGCAACGGGCCTTGTCGGCAGTCGCCGACCAGCCGGGTTACCCGGCCACGCACGGCACCCCGCAGCTCCGCGAGGCCGCGGTCGCCGCGTTGCGGCGACGCCACGGGGTCTCCGGGCTGGAGCCCGACGCCGTGCTGCCGACCATCGGCTCGAAGGAGCTGGTGGCGTGGTTGCCGACATTGCTCGGCGTCCGGGCGGGTGACATCGTCGCGATCCCGGAGCTGGCCTACCCGACCTACGAGGTCGGCGCGAAGATCGCCGGCGCCGAGGTCGTCCGGCTAGCGCCAGGCGAACCACCTCCGGCCGGAACGGCGTTGCAGTGGCTCAATTCCCCGTCCAACCCGACTGGTCAGGTGCTGGACGCGCAGCAGCTCGCCGACTCGATCCGCGCGGCGCGGGAGCGCGGTGCGGTGGTGGCGTCCGACGAGTGCTATCTCGCGCTCGGGTGGGACGCCGAACCGGTGTCGGTGCTGCATCCCTCGGTGTGCTCCGACTTCCGCGGTGTGCTAGCCGTGCATTCGCTGTCGAAGTCTTCGAACCTGGCGGGGTATCGCGCCGGGTTCGTCACCGGCGATCCGGAGCTGGTGAGCCGCGTGCTGGAGGTGCGCAAGCACGCCGGGATGATTGTTCCGCGTCCGGTGCAGGAAGCGATCACCGCCGCGCTGAGCGACGACGTTCACGTGGGTGTGCAGCGCGAGCTCTACGCGGCGCGGCGGGCTGTGCTGCGGCCCGCGCTGGAGGCGGCCGGGTTCCGCATCGATCATTCGCAAGCGGGCCTGTACCTGTGGGCGACCCGCGGCGACGATGCGTGGCAGACGGTGGATTGGTTGGCACGGCGGGGAATTCTCGTGGCGCCGGGCACCTTCTACGGCCCAGGCGGCGACCGCCACGTCCGCATCGCCCTGACGGCGACCGACGAGCGCATCGCCGCAGCCGCCAAGCGCCTGGGTGAGTGATCGGAGCTTCCGGCACGGCGCGGGTTCTGTCCGGTCGGCTGTCGGTGTGCTGTTCGTGGGCCGGTCAGGCGCCGTGATTGCGTCAGGTGCGATAGCGCCCGACGTCCTCACGGGCCTGCACCAGGGAAAGGTGCCCGTCAGATCTTCGATGCCGCCTCGGTGAAGGCGTCCCAGGTCGGCCGCCATTGAGCACGGCGGGCTGCTTTGCGTGCCTCTTCTCGCTCGACGAGGCGGCCGGCTACGAAGCCGACCGCGATGTCGACGTCCTCGCCGAGGTCGCTCAGCAGACCGCGGACGCGCTCCTCGGCAACGCACGCGTCTTGGTGCTCTCCGAGCACGTCCTGGAACCGCTGCGCCGCCTTGATCAGCCGCCGCATCGGCTTGCCGAAGATGGGTTGCGCCAGTTCCGCGGTGTAGCGCACCCGCTTGCCCAGGATGCGGAGCATGTGCAGCTGCTCGTCGGTGGGTTCATCCGGCAGTTCCGCCACGGATTTGCGGAGCTTGCGGAACTGGCGGCGTACCAGCCTGCGTAGTTCGCGCGAACTGTCCACATCGGATTCCGGTGCCGGCAGTTCGGTGCGGAGCGCTTTGGCGATCGAGCGCACCAAGGCCAGATACCGATCGCTGTCCAGCGCGGCGAGCATTTCGGTCCGGGCCTGGCCGTGCTCGGTCTCCAAGCCGGAGATCAACCGGGCCGCCGCGGCGCGCTCGTCGACCGGGAAGTCGGCGATCTCCGTGCGCAGCCGCTCCAGCAGCACGTCGAGATCGCGGACCGGACCCAGCTCGCGGCCCAGCCAGCCGAGCTCGGCACGCAGCGGTTCCGACCAGTTCCGGTCTAGGAAGGGACGACCGGACCGCAGCATCGCGCGCATTCGGCGCACCGACACCCGCATCTGGTGCAGCTCTTCGGGATCTTCGCCCAGCCGGGTGCCGGGATCGTGCGCGATCAACGCGCGCAACCGGGTGTCCAATCCCGACCGGATGTGCTCGGCGATGGGAGCCTGTCGACCGGCCGTCACGGGCTCGGCGGCAAGTCCGACGGCATTGGTGAGGTCTCGCTGTTGCCAGCTCGTAGCCATTGCCAATGATAAACCCGATCGACCTCGGCATGCCTGGTCCATCCAGCGGAAACCAGCGCCGCGGTGATCCAGATCGGGATGAGGAGTGCGGGGCGTCTTCGACCTGTGTGGGCGAAGACGCCCCGCAGCCGGTGCCGCTGGAAAGGTCAGTCGTTGGCGTGCAGTGCCGCGTTCAGCTCCACCTTGCCGCCGGTGCGAGTCGTGACCTCGACCGCCCCGGTGGTGGAGTTGCGGCGGTACAGCACGCCGTCGGAACCGGAAAGTTCGAGCGCCTTGGTGATGGTGCCGTCCGGCAGCGTGACCTTGGTGCCCGCCGTGATGTACAGGCCCGCTTCCACCACGCAGTCGTCGCCGAGCGAGATGCCCACCCCGCCGTTGGCGCCGATCAGGCAGCGCTCGCCGATGGAGATGACCTCCTTGCCGCCGCCGGAGAGGGTGCCCATGATCGAGCCGCCGCCTCCGACGTCCGAGCCGTCGCCGACGACGACGCCGGCCGAGACCCGGCCCTCCACCATCGACGCGCCCAGGGTGCCGGCGTTGAAGTTGACGAAGCCTTCGTGCATCACCGTGGTGCCGCTGGCGAGGTGCGCGCCCAGCCGGACCCGGTCGGCGTCACCGATGCGGACCCCGGACGGCACGACGTAGTCGACCATGCGCGGGAACTTGTCGATGCTGTAAACGGTGACCGTGCCGCGCGCCCGCAGCCGCAGCCGGGTCGCCTCGAAGCCTTCCACCGGGCACGGGCCGTGGTTGGTCCACACGACGTTGGCGAGCAAGCCGAACATCCCGTCGAGGTTCTGCCCGTGCGGGCGGACCAGCCGGTGCGACAGCAGGTGCAGGCGCAAGTAGACATCGTGCGCGTCGACCGGCTGGTCGGAGAGCCGACCGATCTCGGTGCGCACCGCGACGACCTCGACCCCGCGGGCCTCGTCACGCCCGAGCAGGGCGGCCCCGGCCTCGCCGAGGGACTCGGCCGCCTGCTCGGCGGACAGCCGGGCGGTGCCGGACTGGCCCGGCTCGCCGAGCTTGACGGTGGCGAACCAGGTGTCCAGCACCGTGCCGTCGTCGGTCACGGTGGCCAGGCCCACGCCGTGGGCGCCCGTGGTCTGCGGGTCGGGAGACTGTGCACTCATACCTGGAACGGTAATCGGCGCAGGCACCGACTGACCGCAGGGGTGGCGCCTGCGAGGCGGTGATCGGCACGCCGCAGAACGCCAGGTAACAGGCTTCGAGCAGCCCCGGGGACGGCGGCGGGCCGGCGCGAGCGTCAGCCCTTCGCGGCGGCGAACAGGTGGCAGCCCGTGGTGATCACGAGCACCGTGTCGGCGGCGGTGCCGAACTGGTAGACCGCGCCGTACTGGTCGTTACCGGTGATCTCGTGGTCGCCGCTGCGGTTCACGATGATCTCGGGCTCGTCGAAGCCGTACTCGACGGTGATCTCCTGGACGATCTCCACCGCCCGGGACCACACCGCGTCCGGCAGATTGCCCGGTGCCCGCCACGATTGCAGCACCCGGCTTTCCGCGTCGAAGATGTCCGGGAACTCGGCGCAGCCCGCGCGGCTGACCGGGTCCCACAACGCCCAGGCCAGCGGGCCGACCTCGATGTTGAGGCGGTCCAGCAGTCGCTGCTGCATCTGTTCGTAGCGCTCGCTGATCTCCTCGATGCTGGGGCGCTGTTGGAGCAGGCTGCGCGGGTCTTCCACGGTTCCCCCGTCGGGTCAAGGTATGGGCGGCAGGTCGCCTCAGAAGATGATGCCGGAGATCACGTAGCCGATGCCGCGACCACCGTTCTTGACCGCCCGATCAGGCGCCCGGCCACCACGGTGCCCGATCGGCGATCCTGGCGATTTCGCGTGAAAGCGGCGGTCCTGGTGCGGAGCCGACGGCGATTTCGCGCAAAAACGGTCCCGGCCACGGCGGTCAGCCTCGACCGCCCTTTGCGGACTGAAGCAGGTGGCAGCCGGTGCGCAGGCTCATGACCGTGTTCACCGCGGTGCCGAACTGCAGCGCCGCGCCGAAGTCGTCCCGGATCTCGACCTTGTGGTCGCCGGGCCGGTTCACGACCACTTCCAGCTCCTTGAAGCCGTACTCCTTGGTGACGTCGATCGCGATCTGCTGCGCCCGCGCCCACTGGTCGTCCGGGATGTTGCCCTCGTAGATCCAGGTGTCCAGGCTGTGCTCCTCGGCACCGTCGACATGCGAGAGCTCTTGGCCCTGGCATGCCGCCTGGCCGGGGTCACCTTGGTCGGCCCACCGCGCGCCCAGGCCGAGGCCGGCCGACAGCCGGTCCCGCAGCTTCTGCTGCATCTCCTCATAGCGGGCGGTGATCTCTTCCATGGACGGTCGCTGCCGCAACATGCTGAGTGGGTCTGCCATGTTTCCCCCGTCGGACGGATCGGGTCCGCTCGCGCACCCGGCGGCGAACAGGCCGAAGAGGACGAACAGGACGAGCTTTTTCATGAGAAGACGTCCTTGACTCCGGATATCGTCTTTTCGCCGAAGTCCTTGACCCCGGCCACCGTCTTCTCGCCGAAGTCGTAGACCGCGGATCCGCCTTCCTGGGCCTGATGCGGGACGTAGGAGAGCACATCGCCGACGCCGTCGGTCTTGCCCGCCACGGCGTTTTCCGGCATGCCGGCGACCACGGAGGCCATGTTGTGCTGGCTGGTGGTGTCGGGATCCAGGTAGTCGCTGTGGCCGGTGACGCCCGCGCCCTCGCCGGACTTCTCGGTGGACAGATCCTTGAACCCGTCCATGTGGGACGGGTCCCCGCCGAACCGGGCGAAGTCCGCGACCGGGTCGTCTTTGGCCTCCAACCGGTAGGCGTGCCCGTCCGGGACGCCGAGGTCCCCGATGTCGTTGGTGCCGACGCCCGGCGAGCCGAAGATGATCGCGTCGTCGACGTCGTGGCCGCCCTGCTGCAGGGCGTATCCGGTGGTCGTCGAACCGTAGGAATGGCCGATCGCGGTCAGGTGCGGGTCGTGGTCCCTGGACTCGTTGATGCCCTTGTAGAAGTCGTTGAGCTTCGCCCCGCCTTCCTGGGCGGAGTGGGAGCTGACCACCGAATCGCCCAGCACGTCCAGGTTCTCGGACTTCTGCGGGGCTTCGTAGCCGAGCCAGGCCACCGCGGCCACGCTCTCGTTCTTGCCGTGGCGGTTCAGCTCGACCGTCGACTCCTTGACCAATTCCTGCATCTTCGAGTCGTAGTCGCCGAGGCTGCCCTGGACCGTGGTCGTGTAGCCGGGGGTGAACACCGAGACGTGATCGGCCGTGTCCACATTGCCCACCGCGACCGCCGCCTTCATCCGCTCGCCGCTGCTGTCGAGCACCAGCAACTGGCGCGGCGGTTTCTCCCTTGCGATGGTCTTTTCGACCTCGTCGAGGGACTTGAGCTTGTCGTCGACCTGCTGAAGTTTTTCGCGCTCGTCTTCGGCGATGCCGCCCTGCTCAAGCTTGGCCTTCTCCTCGCGCAGCGACTCGCGCTCGTCGTCGATGCGGCCGCGGTTTGCCTCGTCGCGCACCTCGGCGGGGATGCCATCGCGGTTGCCCAGCCAGGCGGGCGGGTTCTCCCGCAACGCCGCGCGCTGCTCGTCCGACAGCGACTTCCACCACTGCGCGGCGGCCCTGGGCGAGTCGTCCTTCGGCTTGCCCGCGGCGGTAACGAGGGCCTGGATGTCGTTGGTGTTCGCGGCGTCGGCCAGCGAACCGCCCTTGCCCGGCTCGATCCGGTCCCGCTCGGCGGCGACCAGGACCTTGGCCAGCTCGGCGTCGGTGCGTTCGGCTTCGTCGAGGATGTGCTCGATCGTTTGGACGAGCTTGTCCCGGACCTGGATCCGCTGCTGCCGCACCTGCGCCAGCTGGTCCTGCGGCACGTCCTGCGGCGGCTTGACGTCCTTGACGCCGCCCTCTTCGGTGATCTCGAAGCCATTGGCCTGTGCCTCGTGGTCGGCCTGCTGGATCTGCTGCTTGATCTTGGCGACGTCGTCGGCGGCTGCGGCGACCGCGACGCGCACGGTGGCGACTTCGGCGACCAGCGAACGCATGCTCCTGACGAGCTTCGCGTGCTGTTCGGCCGCGTTGTCGGCGGCTTTGCCGCTCCAACCGTCGGGGTTCTTGGCGCCGTCCAGCTCGTCCTGCAAGTTGATCAGGTCGTCGCGGCGCCTTCCGAGTTCGTTGTGGACGGCATCGAGGCCCTCGGGCTTCCAACGGCGCACATCGGCGAAGGACACCATCTGTCCGCCTACCTCTCGGCCTGCGCGCCGAGGCGGCCGATGTCCGCCGCGCTGGACTCATCGGAGCGCTCGTACTCGTCGGCGCTCGCGTTCAACGATGCGCCGTGCTCCTCGGCGCCCCGGCTCCATGCCTTGATCGCCTTTTCCCAGCTCTGCGCGACCTGCCTCGCCGCGCCCTCGGACTTGCCGCCGGGCATCTTTTCGGCGATGTCCTCGGCCGGCGGCCCCAGCCTGACCTGTCCGGCCTGCTCCCCGGCCGACTTCGCGCTCGCCCCGGCTTTTCGGAGCGAAGCCGGATTTGCCGTGTAATCCATGCCCACCTCCAGCGGCGGAAGCCTAGCGTCATGATCACGCGTTGGACGGTGGTCGCGCGGATCCGGTTCCCGCCGATCGGCACCACCCGCGCGCTCCGCCTGCACCGGTCAGTGCCGGGTCGGGCTGGATCGCAGCAGCTCGCACCCGTTGCGCCGCCGGGGCGGGAGCACCCGGGTAGCCTCCGGGACGTGACTGCGTCGTTGGATCTCACTGCGGACCCCGTCGAACTCACCGCCGCGCTGGTCGACATCCCCAGCGTCTCCGGCGAGGAGAAGACCATCGCCGATGCGGTGGAGCAGGCCCTGCGTATTCAGGCACCGCACCTCGAAGTGGTGCGCAACGGTGACGCCGTGCTGGCGCGGACGAACCTCGGACGCGACTCGCGCGTGGTCCTCGCCGGGCACTTAGACACCGTGCCGATCAACGACAACCTGCCGCTGCGGCGTACCGGTGCGGGCGTCGAAGAGGTACTGCACGGCTGCGGCACGGTCGACATGAAGGGCGGGGACGCGGTCATGCTGCACCTCGCCGCGACGCTCACCGAACCGCGGCACGACCTGACTTTCGTGTTCTACGACTGCGAGGAAGTCGAAGCCGAGCGCAACGGCCTCAACCGCATCGAGCGGGAACTGCCCGACTGGCTGGCCGGTGACCTGGCGGTGGTGTGCGAACCGTCGAACGCCGCCATCGAAGCGGGCTGCCAGGGCACCATGCGGGTCGAGGTGCGCACCACCGGCACCCGCGCGCACACGGCCCGTGCGTGGATGGGCGCCAATGCGATCCACGCCGCGCAGCCGGTGTTGCAGCGGCTGGTCGAGTACACGCCGCGCAACCCGGTGATCGACGGCCTGCAGTTTCGGGAAGGGTTGCAGGCGGTGCGGATCGAAGGCGGTGTCGCCGGCAACGTGGTCCCGGACTCGTGCGTGGTGGCAGTCAACCACCGGTTCGCGCCGGACAAGTCGCTCGCCGAGGCCGAAACGCACCTTCGCGAGGTTTTCTACGGCTTCGAGGTTGCCGTGGTCGACGGCGCCCAAGGGGCCCTGCCCGGTCTCACCGCTCCCGCGGCGGCGCAGCTGGTCGAGGCATCCGGCGCGGAGCCGGTCGCGAAGCTCGGCTGGACCGACGTGGCGCGCTTCGCGGCCCTGGGCCTCCCGGCGGTGAACTTCGGCCCCGGCTCACCGACCCTCGCCCACACCAAGCAGGAGCACGTGGCGAGCGCCGATATCCGCCGCTGTGCGGACGTCCTGCACCGCTTCCTCGCCTGATCCTGCGCCCGGTTCTTCGGCGAGTTGTGGTCAGGCGATGCCGAGCATCGACTCCTCCCCGCTCTCGGAACTCTCCGCGCGCTGCGCGCCGCCCGGCTTTCGTCCCTCGGCGGCCGTTGCTTCGCGTGGCCGCGGCAGCTCTGCGGCGTCCCGCTCCGCGCTGGTGAGCTCGGCAGCCGGACGCTCTGTCTCCGGCTCCGCTGCGGGCAGCTCCGCGGCTTCCCGTTCGGCGGTGGCGAGCTCCGCCGCAGGCAGCTCTGCGGCTTGCCGCTCCGCTTCGGTGAGCTCCGGCGACTGCTCCGCCACGGGCTCCTGCTCCGCGCTCGTGCCCTCACGCGTTTCGCCGCCGACGTGCTTGGCGGTGTCGACGAACTGCAGGAGTTCCACCGGGAACGGCAGGACCAGGGTGGAGTTCTTCTCCGCGGCCACCTCGACGACCGTTTCCAGCAGCCGCAGTTGGAGCGCGGCCGGGGTGTCGGACATGACGTGCGCCGCGTCGGCGAGCTTGCGGGACGCCTGGAACTCACCGTCCGCCGCGATGACTCGCGAGCGCCGCTCGCGTTCGGCTTCGGCCTGGCGGGCGATCGAGCGCTTCATCGACTCCGGCAGCGAGACATCCTTGATCTCCACCCGATCGATGTGCACGCCCCAGCCCAGCGCCGGGCTGTCGATCATGAGCTCCAGGCCCTGGTTGAGCCGTTCGCGGTTGGACAGCAGGTCATCCAGGTCGCTCTTGCCGATGATCGAGCGCAGCGAGGTCTGCGCGACCTGGCCGACGGCGAACAGGTAGTCCTCGACGTTGACGACGGCCCGCGCCGGGTCCTCGACCTTGAAGTACACCACCGCGTCCACCCGGACGGTGACGTTGTCGCGGGTGATGCCCTCCTGGGCCGGCACCGGCATGGTGACGATCTGCAGGTTTACCTTCCGCATCCGGTCTACGCCTGGGACGATCAAGGTCAGGCCGGGTCCGCGGGTCAGTTCCTGCAGCCGCCCGAAGCGGAGCACCACGCCGCGTTCGTACTGCTTGACGACCTTGACGCCAGAGGCGACGAGGATGCCGAGCACGAGGATTGCGATGATCAGGGCGATGAGCATGGCTGACTCCCGGGCTCGATTCCGGTCGTGCCCGGCGACCCGACTCCGGCGCCTGCGTAGATCGAGGCGGATCTGCGTGGTGTGCGCGGCCGGCGTCGCCGGCGGCACTCGATCTTTTCTTCGTATCGTACGCCGCCGCACGCACGTGTGAATCCCTCGTGAACAGGCATTTCTCCGATCGTCCCGGAAGCGGGCAGGCGTCGGCGGCCGAGTGTGCGTGCGTACTCTCGACCGCATGACAATCGAAGGCCCGTGGGGCGAGCCGAACGGCGCGGAGCGGCCCCAGGAGAAGCAACGGGGACCCGTGGTGCTGCGTCGATCGAGGTTGCGCGAGCACACCACCACCGACCAGCGGCTGCTCGACTCTCGCGGCCCGTCGGACTGGGTGCACACCGATCCGTGGCGGGTGCTTCGCATCCAGGCGGAGTTCGTGGAGGGCTTCGGTGCGCTCGCCGAGGTGCCGCGCGCGGTGACCGTGTTCGGTTCGGCGCGGACGCAACGGGAGCATCCGGAGTACGCCACCGGCGTCGAGCTCGGCGCGGCGCTGGCCAAGATCGGTTGTGCTGTGATCACCGGCGGCGGACCCGGGGCCATGGAGGCCGTGAACCGGGGGGCGTCCGAGGCCGGCGGGCTGTCCATCGGGCTCGGCATCGAGCTGCCCTTCGAGCAGGGCCTGAACCCGTGGGTTGACCTCGGCGTGAACTTCCGCTACTTCTTCGTTCGCAAGACGATGTTCATCAAGTACGCGCAGGCGTTCGTCTGCCTGCCCGGCGGCTTCGGCACCATGGACGAGCTGTTCGAGTCGCTGACCCTGGTGCAGACCAAGAAGGTCACGAAGTTCCCGGTGGTGCTGTTCGGCAAGTCCTACTGGCAGGGCCTGTACGACTGGATCCGGGACAGCATGCACGGCTCGGGCAAGATCGGGGCCAAGGACCTCGCGCTGCTGCACCTCACCGACGACATCGACGACGCGGTCGGCATCGTGCAGGAGGCTTACGAGGCATGGGAGGCCACTCATTGAGCAGCACTGATTCCGCACCGGGGCAGACAACTGGGGAGGCCACTGTGGACGTTTCCGTCTGCGTGTACTGCGCATCGCGCCCGGTGCCGCAGCAGCACCTGGACCTGGCCGCCGAGGTCGGCACCAAGATCGCCAAACGGGGCTGGACGCTGGTCTCTGGCGGCGGGCGGGTGTCGATGATGGGCGAGGTAGCGCGGGCCGCGCGGGCCGGCGACGGCCGGACCGTAGGGGTGATCCCGCGTGCGCTGGTGGACCGCGAGGTGGCCGACACCGACGCCGACGAGCTACTGGTGGTGGACACGATGCGCGAGCGCAAGGGCCTGATGGACGCGCACGCGACCTCCTTCCTCGCGCTGCCCGGGGGCATCGGCACCTGCGAGGAGCTGTTCGAGATCTGGACCGCCCGCTACATCGGCCTGCACGCCAAGCCGGTCGTCCTGCTCGACCCGGACGGGCACTATCGCGGCCTGCTGGACTGGTTGCACGGCCTCGTTGACAGCGGGTTCGCCGCCCAGCACTCGCTCGATGTGCTCACCGTGGCCACCGATGTCGACGAGGCGCTCGACGCCTGCGTGCCGTGAGCCTCCCGGAGCGGCCCGGCGGCGTGCCAGGATCTGCAGATGTGCAGTCACTCCGGTTCCGCGACAAGGACATGCCCCAGGACCGACCGCTGGTGATGGCGATCGTCAACCGCACCCGCGACTCCTTCTTCGACCGGGGTCGCACCTTCGAGGTCAATGCGGCCACCGCGGCGGTGGACCGGGCGGTCGCCGACGGCGCGGACATCGTCGACATCGGCGGGGTTCGCGCCGGGGCACAGGGCGAACCGGTGGACGCCGCCGAGGAAATCCGCCGGGTGGTGCCGTTCGTCGCCGAGGTACGGCAACGCCACCCTGGGCTGGTGATCAGCGTCGACACCTGGCGGCACGACGTGGCCCGGCAGGTGTGCGAAGCCGGCGCGGACCTGCTCAACGACACCTGGGCGGGCGCCGATCCGAAGCTGGCCGAGGTGGCCGCCGAATTCGGGGTCGGCGTGGTCTGCTCGCACACCGGCGGCCTGCCGCCGCGCACCGACCCGTACCGGGTCCGCTACACCGACGTGGTCGCCGAGGTGACGGCCGAGCTCGTCGAGCGCGCCGAGCGGATGGTGCGGCTCGGGGTGCCCGCGCACGGCGTGCTGATCGACCCGACGCACGACTTCGGCAAGAACACCTGGCACGGCTTGGCGTTGCTGCGCCGGGTCGGCGAGCTGGTGGCCACCGGCTGGCCGGTGCTGATGGCACTGTCCAACAAGGACTTCATCGGCGAGACGCTGGGCGTCGAGGTGACGGAGCGCTTGGAGGGCACGCTGGCGGCCACCGCGATCGCGGCCTGGGGCGGTGCTCGCGTGTTCCGCGCCCATCACGTCGTGGAAACCCGCCGGACGGTGGAAATGGTCGCGGCGATCGCCGGCACCCACCCGCCGGCGCGGGTTCTGCGGGCGATGGCCTGAGAACCCGGGCGGTTCAAACGGAAACTCGGGTACCGGATGGGTGAACTCTGACCACGAATTCAACCGAAGTGACGGTCGGCGTTCACTCATCACTCGCGTGGCACATCCGACTCCGCAGCGTGTCCGGGTTCGGCCCCGGTCAACTCCGTTTCGGGTTTGCTCCACCCGAACGGCGCATCCTCGCGCTCGGTGTGATCGACATCATCGGGAGTCCGGATCGCGAAAGGACTTAGGTCCTCTTGTGTGAGAGCGGTGACAGTGGTGGCAAATGACCGTAGAGTCGCTACTTGTGAAGGCTGATGCGCTCCGCGGCCACTTGGACGCCCTATTGCTGGCCACGCTCGATGGCAGGGCCTTGCATGGTTACGCGATCATCGAGGCGCTGCAGGAACGCAGCGGCGGCGCCCTCGATCTGCCCACCGGAACCGTATATCCGGCACTGCGCAGGCTGGAGCGCGCCGGTTACGTGCAGAGCACCTGGAGCACGGTGGGCGGTCGGCAGCGGCGCACCTACCGCCTGACCCAGACCGGCGTGCAGACGCTGCAAGCCGAGCGCCTCGCCTGGCGCGAATTCACCTCAGCCATCGAAGGTGTGCTCGAAGCCGCTCCCGCCAAGACGTGACCGTGGCCGCGGCGGCTCGCCGTCCGTGCCACGATGGATGACCGTGGCTAGTGCGCTCATCTACCTCTTCGTGGTGCTCGCCGTCGCTGCGGTGATCTACCTGCTGGCCTCGCTGGTCTTCGGACGCGGCGAGCAGCTCGGTCCGCTGCCGCCCGGTTCGACTCCGACCCGCCTGCCCCCGGCCGACATCGGGGGCGCCGACGTGCGAGCCCTCCGGTTCCAGCAGGTCGTGCGCGGCTACAAGGCGTCGGAGGTGGACTGGGTTTTGGAACGCCTCGCCGGTGAAATCGACGACCTGCACGGCCGGATCGCGGTGCTGGAGCGGCAGCTCGACGCGGCCGGGCAGCAGTTGCAGGAGTCCCGCGCCGGGCGCCCCGACGAGCCGGAGGGCTGACCGGTGCGCCCCGTCGAGCTGCGGTTGAGCATTCCGATCCAAGAGCCGCCCGAGGTGGTGTGGGCCGCGGCGACGGACTGGGCGCGGCAGGGCGAATGGATGCTGGGCACCGAGGTGCACGCGCTCGACGACGCCGAGGGGCCCGGGACGCGGCTGGTGGCGATCACCGGGTACCGGGGGGCCGGCATCGTGGACCGGATGGAGATCGTCGAATGGCGGCCGCCGCAGACCTGCCGGGTGCGCCATCACGGGCAGCTGATTGTCGGGGAGGGCGGGTTTGATGTGGTCCGGTGCGGCAATGCCGCATCGACGTTCATGTGGTGGGAGCGGCTGGCGCTGCCGTTCGGCGGCGCGCTGGTCTGGCCCATGGTGCGGCCGGCCTTCGCCTGGGGCATGCGCCGGTCGCTGAGCGCTTTCGCGGCGTTCTGTCGCGGCTATGCAGGTGGAGGAAAGCGTGGGTGAATCAGGTGCGGCGGTGGTCGGTGCGGACGGCCGGGCGCGCTGCCCGTGGGGTGCGGGTCCGGCGGACTACACCGAATACCACGACCGCGAGTGGGGCATCCCGCTGCACGGCGTCGCGGAACTTTTCGAGCGGATCACCCTGGAGGCATTCCAGTCCGGGTTGTCCTGGCTGACTATCCTGCGCAAGCGCGCGGCGTTCCGGCGGGCGTTCGCCGAGTTCGACCCCGAGCGGGTGGCCGCTTTCGGCGAAGCCGACCGCCAGCGGCTGCTCGCCGATGCGAGCATCGTCCGCAACCGGGCGAAGATCGACGCGGCGATCCGCAACGCCGGCGCGGTGCTCCGGCTGGACCGCCCGCTCGATAACCTGTTGTGGTCGTTCGCCCCTGAACCTCGCAAGAGGCGCCCGGCCTCCCTCGGTGACATCCCGGCCACCACCCCTGAGTCGACGGCGATGGCCAAGGAGCTCAAGCGCCGCGGCTTCGTGTTTGTCGGCCCCACCACGTGTTACGCGCTGATGCAAGCCACCGGCATAGTCGACGACCACCTGACGGACTGCTGGCGCGCGAACTGCGCTTAGCGTGCACGGGCCGTTCGCACCGCGGTGCGAACCTCGGCGGCCGCGCGCTGCGGGAGCCCCGACGATGTCCAAACTCACAGCGCCGGGGCTGTCCGCGCCAAACGACCGCCGACAACGGCGGCATCTGACCCGCGGAGCCGACCGCGTCAGTGGCCGGTGAAGTCCGGGGTGCGCTTCTCGACGAAGGCCGCCACGGCTTCCCGGTGGTCGGCCGTCGACCCGGCCTCCGACTGCGCGCCTGCCTCGACGGCGAGCGCCTCGGCCAGGCCCTCGGCCGCCGCCGCCAGCATCTCCTCCTTGATCCGGGCGTAGGCGCTGGTCGGTCCGGCCGCCATCCGGGAGGCCAGCTCGGTGGCCGCCGCGACGGCCTCCCCGGTGTCGACGACCCGGTTCACCATGCCGATCCGCAGCGCGTCTTCGGCGGCCACCGGCTCGGCCAGCAGCAGCATCTCCATCGCCCGGCCATAGCCGATCAACCGCGGCAGCGTCCAGGATGAGCCCGAGTCCGCGGCCAGGCCGACGTTAGCGAAGGCCATCAAGAACTTCGCGTTCGTCGAGGCAACCCGCAGATCGCACGCGTAGGCGAGGGAAGCGCCCGCGCCGGCCGCCGTGCCGTTGATCGCGGCGATCACCGGCTTCGGCATGCTCGTCACGGCCCGGATGATCGGGTTGTAATGCTCCTCGACGGTGTTCAGCGGCGCCGGGTCGCCCGAATCCAGCAGCGCGATGTGCTCTTTGAGATCTTGCCCGGCGCAGAACGCCTTGCCCGCACCGGTGATCACCAGCGCTCGCACCGAGTCGTCGGCCGCCGCCTCCCGCAGCGCGGCGATTAGTGCCTGCTTGAGCTCGACGTCGAGCGAGTTGAACGCCTCGGGCCGGTTCAGCGTGAGCAGGCGCACACCGGCGGTGTCCTGGGTCAGCAATACGTCGGTCACTTGGCACTCCTTGCCTTGAAGTCCGTTGTGGCGGGTCGCAAGACCGCTAGGCGCGCTTCCAAAGTGGACTTCGCGGATCGCGCGAAGTCCCGAGTAGACAGTGTTGTTGCTGGTGGCCCGGGCCGCGATCGAGCACCAGCGGGACCGGGCCGCGACCGTGGGCACCCCGGAGACGCCGACCGCCGGCCGGGCCGCCGACGGCACAGCCGGGATGCACCGAAAGAGCCCGCACGAGCGGTGAGTCTGCCAGCCTTTGCGGGCATTCGACCAGCGCACGGGGGACACGAGTTGATCGGTTCGGTTTCGTCCCCGCCTCGGGATGGGGGAGAATGGGAGAGGACCCGAACTGGTTGTGGCGACCAGCGGGGGAAGAGTTCACGGAGGGAGCACGCTATGGCGGCCATGAAGCCCCGGACCGGTGACGGTCCCCTCGAGGTGACTAAGGAGGGACGTGGAATTGTGATGCGCGTCCCGCTTGAGGGTGGGGGGCGGCTCGTCGTCGAGATGTCGGTCGAGGAGGCCAAGAACCTGGGCGATGCCCTGGAGTCGGCCACCGGCTGAGGCCGCCAGCCGGCGATCAAGGGAAGCACCGCGGGCCGGATCGCGACGCCGTCGGCCGCGCGGTGCCCCCTCAGCCGAGGCGACAAGTCAATCATATCGACGGCGAGTGGCGAGCGTTCTTCGCCACGGTCGGGCTCCGGTGTCGGGGGCGCCGCCGGAGCCGCCGTCGGCAACTTGCAAGTCCTTGATCCGCCTCGTGATCACCTGAGTCGTCCGGCGTGCGACACCGCCCTGGCGCCGGCCGCCGCGTCCAGGGTGCGCATCCAGACCGACGTGGAAGACGGTAATTTCAGAACTGTCGTTGAACCCGGCTCGTAGCGGTGGTCGCGCGACGGAGGACCCGCCGGTGATCTGCCCGCGCAGGGGGCCAAGCGGGTTCGCCGATACAACGGCAGACAGTCGAATGCGCGCGGCGAGCCGTGCAGGAAGGTCTTTTCGTGTCCGGTGCTTCAGTGTTCCGTTCCGCCCAGTCGGCCCGCATGGCGGACCCGGCGCTGCCTGTGATCCCGACCTCACTGGTCGAAGTGGACGTCGTGCGGCAGTGGCGGGATGGCGTGCCCGGCGCAGTCGCGGTCTTCGACGGGGCCTCGGGCCCGGACTTGGCCGCCGCCGCCGAACCGTTCGATGTGGACATCGCGGTGTTGCAAGCCGTAGGTGCGTCGGCCACCGCTGGTGATGTCCGGGCGTTGCCGTTGCCCGCCGGCGGCGTCGGCTGGGTCGTGGGCGTCGGTTCGGGGGCGGCCGTGCAGTGGCGCAGCGCCGGGGCGGCGCTGGCGCGAGCGTTGCGCGAGCGACTGGGCGAGGCGGCCGAGTCCGAGGACGAGGTTGGTGACCTCGGGGACGCGTCCGAGGCGGACTATCTCCAGATCCGGCTGCCCGACAGCGTCGACGGGGACACCGTGTCGGCGCTGACGCTAGGCCTGGCGCTGGGCGGGTACCGGTTCCGGGTAACCGGCAAGCCGGCTCCCCCGCGCCTGCGGAAGGTCTTGCTGGTGGCGCCGGACGGTGCCGACGCGGAGGCGCTCGGTGCGCAGGCCCGGCGGGCCCGCGAGCTGGCGGCGGCCACCTCGCTGGCCCGCGATCTGGCCAATGCCCCCTCAAACATCAAGGATCCGGCCTGGTTCACCGGGGTCGCCGCCGAGCTGGCCGCCGACATCGCGAACCTCAGCGCCACGGTGCGGGACGAGAAGTGGCTCGCCGACAACGGTTTCGGCGGGATTCTCGCGGTCGGCGGCGGCTCGTCGCGGCCGCCCCGGTTGCTGGAGCTGAGCTACCGGCCGAAGGACGTCGAGGGGCCGCACCTGATTTTGGTGGGCAAGGGCGTCACCTTCGACACCGGTGGCATCTCGATCAAGCCCGCCGAGGGCATGCACCTGATGCGCACCGACATGTCCGGCGGTGGGGCGGTGATCGGCGCGCTGCTGGCCATTGCGCGGCTGGAGCTGCCGGTGCGGGTGACCGGTCTGGTGCCGTCGGCGGAAAATCACGTGTCCGGCAGCGCTTACCGGCCCGGCGACGTCGTCCGGCACTACGGCGGCACGACCACGGAGGTCAGCAACACCGACGCCGAGGGACGGATGGTGCTCGCCGATGCCCTCGCGTACGCCGTGGACCGGCTCGAACCCGACCTGCTGGTCGACGTCGCAACGCTGACCGGCGCGATGAAGGTCGCGTTGGGCCTGCGCACCGGCGGGATGTTCGCCACCGACGGGGAGCTGGCCGACCGCATCGGGCAGGCCGGGGAGCGGGTCGGCGAGGCGTGGTGGCGGATGCCGCTGCTGGAGGACCACGCCGAGGACGTGAAGGGCCAGCTCGCCGACGTCAAGCAGACCCCGCCGGGGCCGGGTGGCATCACCGCCGCGCTGTTCCTGCGCGAGTTCACCGGCGGTCTGCCGTGGGCGCACCTGGACATCGCCGGCCCGGCCCGGGCCGACAAGGACTACGCCGAGGTGGTGTCGGGCGGCACCGGTTTCGCGGCCCGCAGTCTCGTCGAATTCGCCGCGACCCTGCCAGAGTGGGGCGATTTCAAGGGAAATCCGCACGCCGATCTCCATTGAAATCGCCGTGGGTGCGGGTGAAGTCCCGGAAGGCGCGGACCGCTGGCGGTAGCGTTCGGGCCGCCGGCCAGGCCAGGCCGATCGTGCGGTGCGCCGGTGGGTCCAGGGGAACCTCCACCGTGCCCGGTGTTGGACCGTTGTCGGCCGGCGGCAGCAGCGCCACGCCGAGCCCCGCGGTGACCAGCCCGCGCACCGTGTCGGCCTCTTCGCTCTCGAAGGTCAGCTGCGGCTCGAACCCGGCGCACTCGGCCAGGCCCGTGAAGATCTGCCGCAGCCCGTAACCCTGGCGGGTCGCGACGAAGTCGTCCCCGGCGAGTTCGGCGAGCCGCAGCTTGCGCCGCCGCGCCAGCCGGTGCCGCACGTACAACACCGCGACGAGCGGTTCTTCCCGGATCGGGGCGGTGCCCCAGCGCGCATCGCGGTCCGGCAGCGGCGAGACGAGGCATAGGTCGATCTCGCCCGCCCAGGTCCGGGCGAGCATGGCGTCACGCGGACCCTGCACGAGCCCGAACCGCACATGCGGGTGCTCGTCGCGGAAACCGCGCAGCAGCGGCGGCACCAGCGTGCTGCCCATCGTGTGCTGGAACCCGAAGGTCACCTGGCCCCGATCGGGGTCGATCTCCTCCAGCACCGCGCGACACCCCGCCTCCAGGCCGCGCATCGCATCCTCAGCGGCAGCCGCGAGGATGGTGCCTGCGCGGGTCAGGTGGATGCCGCGCCCCTGCCGCACGATCACCGGCGCGCCGAGCCGATCGCCCAGCTTCGCCAACGCGCGGCTGACCGTCGGCTGCGGGACGCCCAGGGTTTCCGCGGCTCGTGTGAGATGGCCCTCGGCGGCGACCGCCCGCAGCATGGCGAGCGCCGGGGCCAGATGAGCCGCGAGCTGCGACGCGTCGTCGGGAACGGCTGATTGATTCACCATCGCATCAATAATGCGCTCATGGCGCATTGGACGCATTAATTAGGGCTGCTTACGTTCGAGCTCGTGAACTCCGTCGATCCGGCCCGCGTCCGCAAGATCCGCATCGCCTTGCTGCTCGGCGCGCTGGCGCTGTTCGCGCTGCTCTACGCGCCGCAACCGGTGCTGCCGCAGTTGGCCCGGGACTTCGTGCTGGATCCGGGCACGGCGGCGTTGCTGGTTTCGGCGAGCACGCTCGGGCTCGCGGTCGCGGCCATCCCGCTCGGCACGATGTCCGAGGCGGTCGGTCGCCGCCGGACCATGATCATGGCCCTGCTGATCGCCGAGATCCTCGGCCTGCTACTGCCGTCGGTACCCTTTTTCCCGGTTTTGGTGGTCCTCCGGCTGGTGCAGGGCGCGGCGATCGCGGGTCTGGCCGCAGTCGCGACCGCGTATTTGGCAGAAGAGACCGGCGGCGAGCAGATGGGCACCACGATGGGCCTTTACGTCGCTGGCACAACCATCGGCGGCATGGCCGGCAGGCTGTTGGGCGGCGTGGTCGGCGACTTCGCCGGTTGGCACGGCGGAATGCTCGCGGTGGCGTTGCTCGCCGGAATGTGCACGGTGCTGTTCGTGGTGCTGCTTCCTGCCGAGCGCAACCATGCCCGCCAACCGCTGAGCTGGCACCCGCTGCTGAGCGGCTTGCGCGCCGCGCTTGGCGACCCGGTGCTTTACGCGCCGTACCTGGTCGCTGCGCTTGGCATGGGTGTCTTCGTCACGGTCTACAACGTTCTCGGCTTTCGCATCACCGCGCCGCCGCTGCTGGTGCCACCGTCGCTCGCCGCGCTTGCGTTTCTCGCTTACGCCGCCGGAACGGTCACCTCGACGCTCGCCGGTCGTGCCGCCGACCGTTGGGGGCGCACCCGGGTGCTGCTCACCGGCCTGGCGGTGAGCGCGCTGGGACTGCTGCTGATGCTCGCCAACACCCTGCTCGTGATCGTGGTGGGCCTGGTCGTGTTCACCGGCGGATTCTTCGCGGCGCATTCGGTGGCCAGCGGATGGGTCGGCGCGCGGGCGTCGGCATCGGCCCGCGGCCAGGCGTCCGCGCTGTACCAGTTCGCCTATTACGGCGGGAGCAGTGTGGGTGGGGTGTTGGGCGGCACCGCCTACGGTGCCTGGGGATGGTCCGGCATGACGGTTCTGCTCTGTTGCTGGCTCGCGGTGGCCGCCGTCGGGGTGTGGATCGCCCGCAGCGCACCCAAGCGGGTGCTGGTTCAGGTCGCGTCGGAGTCGTAAGGGGGACGCTCGCCCGGCGCGAGCGGACGCTGCGGCGGCTTGGGCAGGTCGGGTGGTTTCGGCAGGTAGCCGTCGCCGTTGGTGAGGCCGTCGAGCGGATTCTCCCCGTCGAAGAGGTGCTTGGTCACCGCCGAGCGCGGGTTGAAGTTGCGGATGCTGCGCAGATCCTCCAGCGGCTTGCGCAGCTCGTCGAATTCCGGGCCCAGCTCGGACCGGATCTGCTCGCGGGCGCCGGTTGCGTACTCCTTGACCTGGCGGATGGTCCGGCCCAGCCAGGCGGCGCCCTGCGGCAGCCGTTCCGGGCCCAGGACGAAAAGCCCGACCACGATGAGGACCAGGATCTCGGGCCAGCCGACGCTATCGAACACTCTCGACTACCTCCCGGTCCTCGCGGCTCGCGGACCGGCACCGCGCGAGCTGCCAACGCCCCCCAGCGTACCGACCGGGCGATATCGGCAGGAGAGGGAAGTCGGTCGGCACCTGGCTGTCACGAAGAGTTGGCCGGTCGTTCCCACCCGGGCCGACCGTTCGGTAAGTTCCCGGTCCCAGGCGCCTGAGTAAAACTCACGCGGGAGCGGTTCCGCCGCTCACTTCAGCGTCACGTCGAGCACCAACTCGCGGCCCTGCCGGACCACGGTGACCGGAACCCGCGCGCCTACCTGGTACCGGTCGACGGCCACGATCAGCTCATCGGCGCTGGCCACCTTGCGCTCGCCGACCCGGGTGATCACGTCGCCCTCGGCGAGCCCGGCCGCCGCCGCGGCGCTGCCGTCCTGCACGTTCTGCACCTGGGCGCCGTCGGCGAGCCCGTCGCTGACGGACTTGGCGTTGACGCCGAGGTTGGCGTGCGCCACGTTGCCGGTGCGGATCAGTTCCTGGGCGATGCGCCGTACGTCGTCGATCGGGATCGCGAATCCCAGCCCGATCGACCCGCCTTCGCCTCCCGAGCCGAGGGTGCGGATCGCGCTGTTGATGCCGACCACCGCGCCGTTGCCGTCGACCAGCGCACCCCCGGAGTTGCCCGGGTTGATGGCGGCGTCGGTCTGGATCGCGTCGATGACGGCGTTGGTGTCGGTGCCCTCACCGGCCAGCCGCACCGGGCGGTGCACCGAGCTGACGATGCCGGTGGTCACGGTGCCGGCCAGGCCCAGCGGCGAGCCGATGGCGATCACCTCGTCGCCGACCGCCAGCCCGTCGGAGTCGCCGAGCTGGGCGACGGTCGGGTTCGCGACCTCGACCTTGATCACCGCCAGGTCGGTCTTGACGTCGCGGCCGACGATCCGCGCCGGGGCCCGGGTGCCGTCGTGGAAGACCGTGGAGACCTGCGCGTTCGGCGTGTCGGCGGCCATCGAGACGACGTGGTTGTTGGTGACCACGTAGCCGTTGCCGTCGATGAGCACGCCGGAGCCGCTGCCGCCCTGCGAACCGACGCGGACCTCGACCGACACGACGGCGGGCACGACGCGTTTCGCGACCGCGGCGACGGCGCCCTTCGGTCGTTCCTGGCCCTGCTCCACTTCGGCGAGGGTGACGTCGGGGTTGGTGAGGGGGTTGCCTTCCTCGGCGGTGATCCGGCCAAGGAACCCACCGGCCACCCCGACTAGCAGGGCGAGCGCGGCGAGGATCACGAGCGCACGCGGGTGCACCCGGCGGCCGAACAGCACCTCGCGGGCGCTCAGCAGCGGGCCGGTCTCGGCGCTGTCGGCCTTCTCCTGCTGATCCTCGGCCACGGCGGGCGGGCCGAGGACCGCACCGGCGGCCGGGTCGCGCCACGGATCGCGCTCGCCGGAATTCCATAGCACCGGCTCTTCGGCCGGTTCGGGCGTCATCGGCTGCTCGCCGGGCGCGCGCTGCAGTCGTTCGTCGCTTCGCTCGCGGCGGCCGAACGCTTGGGTCAGGGCGTCCGGCGGGGGCGGAGCCTGGGCCCTGCCGCGCACCGGCAGGTCACGCCGGTTCGGGTCGAAGCTACCCCTCACGCCCTTCGGGCGGCCGAACACCGACCTCTGCGACGGGTCGACCGGTGGGCGCTGCAGCGGGCGCGGGGCTAGGCGGTGAGGTTCGGCCGGCGGGTTGTCCGCGGCGCGGGCCGGGGTGAAGCCCCCGGCCGGCACCCCGCCGGTGGCGCTCGTCGCACCCTGCCATGGATGCACGGGTGGGGCAGACCGTCCGTTGGGCTCCTGCTGTCCCGCGTATGGCTGGTCCCGGCGCGCGCTGTCGGCGTCGGAGCCCTGCGCGGGCCTTCCTGGCTGGTCGCTCATCGCTCCCCGGGCATGCGGTCGAGACTCGTCCGTTCGAGTGGATCACACGGGCGGCGAGCCCGCGTCGCCGGCATGTGGGCGCACTGCCGGTGTGCCCATTTTGCCTGGCGACCAGTGAAGTCCGTGTGGGAGCGGGCGAAGTGGTCGTGAGAGGCTGCTCCGGCCCTTACCGGCGGAGCCCCCACGTGCGGGGGATTTCAGTCCCCTGGCCGACTGTTCGCCGAGGTCGTCGGCGCCGGGGCGGGGGACGAGGGCGGCTGGACCGCGGCGACGAGCGGGGCCGGGCTCGTGGTCGGTGCGGCGGGCAGCGTCTCGCGCGCCGAAGCCGGGACGACGGGATTGCTGAACGCCTCGCCGGGCAGCGGGTTCGGCCCGCCCTGCACCGGCTGGCCGTCTTCGTCGGTCGGCATGTTCATGAGCGCGAGGGCGCCCAGCACCAAGCCGGAGAACACCACTCCGGCACCCTGCCGGGTGCGTCGGCCGATGCGCCGCGCCGGGGCCGCCTCATCGGCGTCACCGGCGTCGTCGGCAAAAGGGGGGACGCTACCCAGGGGTTGCTGGTTGCCGCCCAATGGCCTGCTCGATCCCAGCACTGCGCCGGTGCCGAACCGCTTGGCCTGGTCCGGGCGGGACACGGCGACGAGCCGGCCGTCTTCGGTCAGCGCGAGGCCGTCGGGCTGGCTCGGCAGTTCTGCGTGCGCCGGAATTGCTTGCAGCGCCTGCAGAAGCTTCGGCGAGATCGACGGCGTCTGGGCAGCCCGGAGCGCCGCGCGAGCCTGCCGCTGGGCGGCGGCGTCCGCTGTGCAGGCGGGACATCGGGCCAGGTGGGCGACGGCGCGATCATGGGCGTTCGGGCTCAGCTCTCCGTCCACCAACGCGACGATGGCGTCCAGCGCGAGATGCTGCTCCGACAACCCCCACCCATGCAAAACCGTCATTCGTCAAACCTCCGGGGCGTGCTCGCGGCGAGCTTCCAAGGTGGCCTTCAACATCTGGCGCCCGCGGTGAATCCTGCTGCGCACAGTACCCAGCTTCACGCCCAAGGTGGCACCGATCTCTTCGTAGGAGAGGCCCTCAACGTCGCAAAGTACGACCGCCGCCCGGAATTCCGGTGGCAGTTCGTCGAGCGCCGCCTGGAGGTCAGGGTCCAGGTGGGTGTCGTGAAAGACCTGTTCAGGGCTCGGGCCACCGCCGGGCAACCGGTCGGTGTCCTCGGGCAGGCCCTCCATCCGCAGGCGGGACCTGCGACGGGCCATGTCCAGGAACAGGTTCGTGGTGATTCGGTGCAGCCATCCCTCGAAAGTTCCCGGCTTGTACGACGCCAGCGAGCGGAACACCCGGATGAAGGTCTCCTGGGTCAGGTCCTCGGCGTCGTGCTGGTTGCCGGTCAGGCGGTACGCCAGCCGGTAAACCCGGTCGGCGTGCTGACGTACCACCTCGTCCCACGTCGGCGGGGTCCAGGCGACCTCTTCCGCGGCGGGCGAGATGGTGCTCTGTCGGGCACTGGGGGCACTCATCGGCTGTGTTGCCATTGGGCGAAAAGCCACCTCCTGTGCTGGTGCATCCCCAACAACGAACATGTCCGGGCCGTTGTTCCCGGAGCTGTCGCGGCGGAGACGGCGATGCTGGTCGGTTATGTCGGTACCTACTCTCGTATTCCCTGGTGAGGTAGCGATTAAAGACGCCTGAGAACCGGCTGAGAAGATGACGTGACGTGAGTCGCACCGGCGGACTGCCGGAAACGGCCCACTAACGATGTCGGCCGCGCGGGACACCCGTTCGGGCAACGCCGATAACCTTTCGCGTTGTGATTCCCGAGACGCCGGTGGGTGCCGGGCCCGTGGGTTGGGAGCAGGCGCGCTCCCGCTTGTCCGACGACGGTCCGACGGACGCGTCGGTCGGGGCGTCGCCGCTGCACGTATTGCGGTTCCTGGCGGCGGCGTTGCGGGCCAAGGCCGTCGTCGAAGTCGGCACCGGCTCGGGCGAGAGCGCGTTGTGGCTGCTCCAGGGCATGGTGCCGGATGGCGTGCTGACCTCGATCGATGCCGACTCCGCCGGGCAGCGCATGGCCCGCGCGACGCTGCGGGAGGCGGGCGTGCCGACGGGGCGGACCCGGCTGATCGCCGGTCGGGCGGTCGACCTGATGCCGCGGCTGACCGAGGGCGGCTACGACCTGGTGTCGGTGGGCATCGCGACCACGGACTACCCCAGGTATCTGGAGCTCGGCGTCCGCCTGCTGCGCCCCGGCGGCGTGATCGTGTTCGCCGGAGTCCAACTCGCCAGCCCGGACACCCGCAGCGCGTTGGCCGTGGCGCTGCGCGAACTGGTTCGCGCCATCCAGGCCGATGAGGACCTCATCCCCGCCACCGTGCCGACCGGCCCCGGCCTCCTGGCCGTGGCGAAGCGGACGTGAGCGATGCCTTGCGGGCATCGCCGCTCGCGACCGATGAGGCGCGGCTAAGCGGGGGAGACGGAGAGGAGTTTGCCGGAGAGGCCGCGAGCCCGGGTGGACAGGCGCTTGGCGATGTCGTTGAGAACCACCGCGGCCGGTGAGTCGGGGGCATCCAGCACCAGCGGAGTGCCATTGTCGCCCGCCTCGCGCAGCCGCGGATCCAGCGGCACCTGACCGAGCAGCGGCACCTCCGACCCGATCGACCGGCTCAGCGACTCGGCCACCAACTGACCGCCACCGGAGCCGAAGACCTCCATCCGCTGGCCGTCCGGCAGCTCCATCCAGGACATGTTCTCCACCACCCCGGCCAGCCGCTGCCGGGTCTGCATGGCGATCGCCCCGGCCCGCTCCGCGACCTCGGCCGCGGCCTGCTGCGGGGTGGTAACCACCAGGATTTCCGCGTTCGGGATGAGCTGGGCGGTGGACAGCGCCACGTCGCCGGTGCCGGGCGGCAGGTCCAGCAGCAGGACGTCCAGGTCGCCCCAGAAGACGTCGGCCAGGAACTGCTGCAGCGCCCGGTGCAGCATCGGCCCGCGCCAGACCACCGGGGTGTTGCCGGGGGTGAACATGCCGATGGAGATGACCTTCACGCCGTGCGCTTGCGGCGGCATGATCATCTTCTCCACCTGGGTGGGCTTGCCGCCCGCGCCCAGCATCCGGGGCACCGAATGCCCGTAGATGTCGGCATCGACGACACCGACCGACAGGCCACGCTCGGCCATCGCCACCGCCAGGTTGACCGTGACGCTGGACTTGCCGACCCCGCCCTTGCCGGAGGCCACGCAGTACACCCGCGTCATCGAGCCGGGCTCGGCGAACGGGATGCGCGGTTCCTCGGCGCTGCCGCGCAGCATCTTGCGCAGCTCGGTGCGCTGCTCGTCGCTCATCACGTCGAGCTCGACCTGGACCGAGCCGACGCCCTCGACGGCGGACACGGCGGAGGTCACCCGCTGCGTGATCGTCTCCCGCATCGGGCAGCCCCGGACCGTCAGGTACACCTCGACCGTCACGGCGCCGTCGGAGCCGATGGACACGCTCTTGACCATGCCCAGATCGGTGATCGGCCGACGGATCTCCGGGTCCTCGACCTGACTGAGGGCCTTCCGGACGGCGTCCTCGGTGGGCGCGGACTGCGTACTGGTCACGGTTACCTCGGCAAGCTCTGTTGCGGACGTGGTGGATGGTCGCTTCGGACGAAGGCTCTCACACCGCGCTTTGCGGGCAACCCCATGCTACGGACCGGTAGCCCGCCGGGAACAGGGCACTTGACCAGTGGCGTCGCGCCGGGCGGACTGCGCTCGCCGGGTAGCGCGCCGTACTTGTTTGGGGGCGCTGCGCAGTTGGATGAACGCGTTCCGTAATATCAATCTTCGTGGCCGAAATGGCTCTTGATCGATTACCGACGCGAAGTGAATTGTTGGCGTACCGCAGCTTCCTCCGCGCACACGCCAGAGTCACGCGCTGCCTGGAAGGCGACCTGATCGCCGAGCAGCGGCTGACGCTCGCCGCCTACGACGTCCTCGAAGCGCTGGCGGAAGCCCCGGAGCAGCGGCTCCGGATGACCGAACTCGCCGATGTCGTGCTGCTGTCCCGTTCCGGGGTGACCAGACTGGTCGACCGCCTCGAACGGCTCGGCTTGGTGCGCCGGGTGCGGGTGGATTCGGACGGGCGCGGCGTGCAGGCCGTGATCACCGAACGCGGCGAAGCCCGGTTGCAGCTGGCGGCGTCGACGCACCGCACCGGCGTGGCGCGGTATTTCCTGTCCGCGACCGCGGGCGAGCTGGAGTCGCTGATGCGCACCTGCGAACGGCTCGCCGATGGGGGTGTGCCGTCGCCGCCCGGCCAGCGTGCGCAAGCATGAGGGCGTGCACGATGCGACCTCTTCGACTCCCGAGCGGCTGATCCGGGCGGCCGGCCTGGTCCGGTTCGTGGATCGGCGATTGCTGCTGGTCCGCGCCGACTACCAGACCGCCTTCTACCTGCCCGGCGGCAAGATCGATCCCGGCGAGACCGAGGTGCAGGCCCTGCACCGCGAGGTGCGCGAGGAGCTCGGTGTCGACCTGGTCGGGGCGGAATTCCTTGGCCGCTACGTCGCCGACGCGGTCGGCCAGGGCGACGGCGTGCAGGTCGAGCTCAGCTGTTACACGGGCGAACTGGAGGGGGTTCCGGAACCGGCTGCCGAGATCGCCGAACTCGCCTGGCTGACCCGCGAGGAGTACCTCGCCCACCGGGTCACCGCGCCGGCGATCGTCGCCCTGTTCGCCGACCTCGACGGCGATTTCCATGGAAACCGACCCGCCGGTCTCCATTGAAATCGCCTGCGGTTCACGCATCATCCGGGTTTCGGGCGACGGAGCGCGCCCGGCGCTTCTCGGCCGCGCTCCGCAGCCCGGGGACCTCTTCGCGCAGCCGGTCGAGTTCGCTGCGCAGGTAGTCGCGGGTGGCCACCTCGCCGATCGCCAGCCGCAGGGCGGCGAGTTCGCGGGCGAGGTAGTCCGTGTCGGCCTTGGTCTGCTCCGCCCGCGCCCGGTCCTCCTCCAGCGAGACCCGGTCCCGGTCGTCCTGCCGGTTCTGGGCCAGCAGAATCAGTGGCGCGGCGTACGAGGCCTGGGTGGAGAAGGCCAGGTTGAGCAGGATGAACGGATACGGATCCCACTGCATGCCGACCGCGAGCAGGTTGGTCGTGATCCAGCTGATCACGAACACGGTCATCCAGAACAGGAACTTGCCGGTGCCCAGGAACCGGGCGATCCGCTCCGAGATCTGCCCGAACAGCTCCGGGTCGAACGACACGCTGAACCGGTGCGGTGGTCGGGGCTGGTCGAGTCGGCGATGGGTCAGCAGCTCGGGCATCAGCGCGCCTCCCGGTCCCTCGGCTGGTCGGTCGAGCCGGTCTCCGGCTCGGGAAGTCCGCTCTCCCGCCAATTCTCCGGCAGCAGGTGGTCCAGCACGTCATCCACGGTAACCGCGCCGATGAGGTGCTCCTCGTCGTCCAACACCGGCCCGCATACCAGGTTATACGCGGCGAAGTAGCGGGTGACGTCGGTCAGCGACGCCGCCGCCGACAGGCTCGCCAGGTCGGTGTCCAGCGCACCAGCGACCAAAGTGGACGGTGGTTCGCGAAGCATTCGCTGGATGTGCACGCAGCCCAGGTAGCGGCCGGTCGGGGTGGCCGACGGCGGCCGGCAGACGAACACCAGGCTGGACAGCGCCACCGGCAGGTCCGGGTTGCGCACCATCGCCAGCGCCTCGGCGATGGTCGCGTCCGGCCCGACGACGATCGGTTGTGTGGTCATCAGCCCGCCCGCGGTGTCGAACGAGTACGCCAGCAGCCGCTTGACCGGTGCCGACTCCTCCGGCGCCATCAGCCCGAGCAGCCGCTCCTTGTCCACTTCGGACAGCTCGGCGAGCAGGTCGGCCGCGTCGTCCGGGTTCATCGCCTCCAGCACGTCCGCGGCGCGCTCGTCGTCCAGATGCGCGAGCAGGTCTTTCTGATCGTCCTCGGGCAGTTCCTCGACAACGTCCGCGAGCCGCTCGTCGTCCAGTGCTTCGGCGACCTCGTAGCGGCGCTTGGTCGGCAGTTCGTGCAGGGTGCTCGCGACGTCGACCGCGCGCATCGTGTCGAACATGACGAGCAGTTGCTGCACGCCCTGCGGTTGGCCGGTCAGCTCCGCGACGGCCAGTCCGGTGACCTGGTCCCAGTCCAGCACCTGGGTCGGGCCGCGGCGACCGAGCCGTCCGGTGCGCTCCCGGACGGCGAGTTTGGTCAGCTGCCAGTCGCGGGTCCGGGTCTGTTCGAGCGCGACGTCGACCAGGACCGCGGATGCGCCGGAGGAATCGATCACCACCCTGGCGTCCAGAAGTTGGCCGAGCACCAGCAGTTCGTTGGGACGCTGGTGGAAGTGCCGCAGGTTCACCGAGCCGGTAGCCAGCGTCACCGCGCTCGGCTCGATGCGGGTGACCCGCAGCATCGGCACGAAGATCCGGCGTCGGGTGGGCAGCTCGACCACCAGGCCGAGGACGCGCGGCGGCTGCCGCCGGACGCTGAGCCCGGCGACGACGTCGCGCACCCGGCCGATCGATTCGCCATCCGGCCCGAACACCGACAGACCGGCCATCCGGGCCGCGAAGACCCTGGTCGCGGCTGCCACGCGATCAGGCTATGCATTCTCCGAGCCCAGCGCTGCCTGGACGAGTGATACCCGCTAGGGAGTGACCGTTCCGTTAGGAATCGCGACGCTGGCACACGAGTTCTGTGCCCCCGAGCACTTGTCGGGTCCCGGCCACGGCGTGCGTGGTACACACGCAGCAACCCGAGCCGGAGGAGGACAACGTGGACGGTCGACGTGCCCGGCGCAGCTGCCTGGCGGTGCCGGGATCCAGCGCGAAGATGATCGACAAGGCGCGCGGGCTGGCCGCCGATCAGTTCTTCCTGGACCTGGAGGACGCGGTGGCGCCGCTGGCCAAGGCCGAGGCGCGGGAGCGGATCGTCGGCGCGCTGAACGAGGGCGGCTGGGGCGAGAAGATCCGCTCGGTGCGGGTCAATGCGCTGGACACGGAGTGGACCTACCGGGACGTGGTCACCGTCGTGGAGGGCGCTGGTGCCGAGCTCGACACGATCATCCTGCCGAAGGTCAGCACCCCGGAACACGTTCGCTGGCTGGACCTGACGCTGACCCAGATCGAGCGGGCCGTCGGGCTGGAGATCGGCCGGATCGGCATCGAGCCGCAGATCGAAGACGCCCGCGGCCTGGTCGAGGTGGACGCCATCGCCGGTGCCTCGCCGCGGGTGGTCGCGCTGGTCTACGGGCCGGCGGACTTCATGGCCTCGATCAACATGCGGTCGCTGGTGGTCGGCCAGCAACCGCCGGGCTACGACGTCGGCGACGCCTACCACTACATCCTGATGCGCATCCTGACCGCGGCCCGCGCGGCCGGAGTGCAGGCGATCGACGGGCCCTACCTGCAGATCAAGGACGTGGACGGGCTGCGGCGGGTGGGCGGCCGGTCGGCGGCGCTGGGCTTCGACGGCAAGTGGGTGCTGCACCCGGCGCAGGTGGACGCGGTGAACGAGCTCTTCTCGCCACGGCAGGAGGATTACGACCACGCCGAGAACATCCTGGATGCCTACGAATGGCACACCTCGGCAGCCGGCGGCAAGCGCGGCGCGGCGATGCTCGGCGACGAGATGATCGACGAGGCGTCCCGGAAGATGGCGCTGGTGATCGCGGGCAAGGGCCGTGCCGCGGGCATGACCCGCAGCGACCGCTGGACACCGCCGGGGTCCTGACCACCCGGCCTGGAGCCGCTCCCCCGGGAGGGTCGTTTCCACTGGCCAGGTGCCGTGAGCACGGCTGCGGGCGGCATCCCCGAAAAGTCCTGAGCATTCGGGTTGAGTTCGCCCGTTGCGGATCTACATCGTCGGTCGGCGCGGTACGTTTCGAATGATCCGCAGGCGTCGATCGAGAGGGCGGGCTCCGAGGTGGCCACCGCGGCAGGGGCGGAGAACGAGCAGGAACTGCGCTTGGCACTGGCGATGCGCGGCGGCGCGAGCATGGCGGTGTGGATCGGCGGCGCCGTCGCCGAGATCAACCGATTGCGCGAAGCAGTGGCGGACTCCGAGGCGTCGGCGGACACGGAACCGACCGACGCGCACCCGTGGGCGGCACTGGCGAAGCTGGCCGGCTACGACTCCGTCCGGGTCGACGTCCTGGCCGGGGCGTCCGCCGGCGGCCTGAACGCGACGCTGCTGGCGGCGACGCTGGTCTACGGGATGCCCTTCGACCGGATGCGCCAGGTGTGGGTGCGGCTGGCGGACATGGAAGCGATGTCCCGGCCGGTGCCGAGGTTCTGGCAGCCCAGCCCGCCGTCGCTGTTGGAGGGCGACCGCTACTTCCGTGCCGAGCTCATCAAGGTCATCACCGACAATGTGCCGGCGACGGCGGAGCACCCGGGCAACCGCGCCGACCTGCTGCTGACCGCCACGCTGCTGGACCCGGTCGTCGAGCAGCACTTCGACGGCCGCTCCGGGCCGATGTTGCAGGAGCGGCGCACCGCGATGTTCCGGTTCCGGCACCAGGGCAAGGCCGGCGATCCGCTGTCGGACTTCGGTGCGGGCGACGACTTCGCCGCCACCGTGCAGCAACTCGCCCACGCGGCTCGCTCGACGTCGTCGTTCCCGTTCGCCTTCGAGCCCGCGCAGGTGCGTTCCTCGATCGGCAAGCCGCCGGACGGCGAGCCGAACATGGTCGGGGTGTTCTCCGAGACGGCCGCCGAACCGGGGCTCGCGCCGTTCCGCGTCATCGACGGCGGCGTGCTGGACAACATTCCGGTGTCGGCGGCGATCGACGCGATCACGGCAGCACCGGCGGACCGGCCGACGCACCGGTGGCTGCTCTACCTGAACCCGGATCCAGTCGCCTCGCACGGCCAGCGCCGCGAGCCGGGGTTGGCCGTCCCGGTCACGCTGGCGGCCCTGCGGGCCCGGTTGTCCCAGGAGTCGTTGCTGGCCGACATCGACGCGCTGGACGAGCATAACCGGGTCGTCGAGCGAATCGCATTGCGCCGCAGGGCTTTGTTCGCTCCGTTGCGCAACGCGCCGGTTGCCGAACGGGCCGCGGTGCTGGAGCACCAGGCCGATGCCGTCGAGTCCGACAACGCCGTGGTGCGAGCGGAGTTGGATGCCCAGGCGGTGCATCGGCTGCTCACCGAACCCGCGGGCACCGAGGACGGCAAACTGCTGCCACCGGTTGTCGGCGACCCGCTCGCGCAGTGGTCGGCGCAGGCGCGGACACAGCTCGCGCAGCGGCTCTCGAACGGGCTCGGGCGCGAGGCCACCACGCGCGTCTTCGACGACGCGCGTGGCTTGCTCACCGCGGTGCAGGAATGTCTTGCCTGGGCCTGGGATATCGAGCGCTGGGCGCCGGAGAGCCGCGAGATCGGGCGCTGCAAATCCGTGTTGTACCGGCTGCGGAGCTTCGGCGAGGTGCTGGAGGGGCACGCCGACCGGTACTGGATCAACGGCGCGAAGCTGGAGCCGATCGTCGAGACCGCCGAACTCGACGAGTGGGTGCAGCGAGTGCTGCGCCGCCGCTCCAGGCTGCAACACCGATTGCCCTCCCCGATCCGTCCGCTCCTGGGCGCGGCGCTGCGCGCCGTCGAGGACGGTGCGGATTTCCAGCAGGAGCTCGCCGAGTTCGCCCGCGAACTGCTGTCCATCGTGGAATCTTCGGGCGCGGATGCGGTCCCGGACGATGTCGGTCTGGATGCGGTCGCCGAGGCGCGTGCGGTGCTGCACCGCGTCGTCGAACGGCTGGCTGCGGCGGCACCGCCCCGCGAGAACTTCGATGAACCTCAGCAGATCGGCTACGCGCTACTGGAACGCAGCGACCGGTGTCCGGAGACGTTGCGGCAACTGGTGGTGCTCACCGCTCCGCTGGACGTCGGCCGGGTGCCGGGCTCGCGCATCAACCTGCTGCGGGTGGTCAGCGACGAGCAGAGCCCGCTGCCGTTCACCGCGCTGCGGCGCGGGGAAAACGCGCCGTTGCGGATCGCGGACAAGATCCGCGGCCTCGACCTGGGCAACTTCGGCGCGTTCCTGTCCGCGAAGTGGCGGGCGAACGACTGGATGTGGGGGCGACTGGACGCCGCCGCCGCGCTGGTCGGGCTGCTCACCGACCCGGCTCGGCTGGCGCAGCGCCACCGCGGGTCGGAGGAACTCGGCGATGCCCTGCAGTCGATCGTCTGCCGCCCGACGACGGCGGAACTCGGGGAACTCGACGAGGAGCAGTCCAAGCAGTGGCGCGGATTCCTGGCCGAGGTGTGGGCGCGGCACGCCGGCGAGGTGCACGCCGAGCTCGACAAGCTGTTCGCCGACCCGGACGACGAGCACCCGCTGACCGAGATCCGGCGGCTGCTCACCGAGCGTCTGCAGTGGACGATCGCCGCGGAGGAAATCCCGTTCGTGGAGGCCGTTTCCTCCGGGGCGGATCCGCGAGGAGGCCGTCGACAGCCGACGCCCGCGCCGATGCGGCTGTCGAGCGAGGTGGAGCGTTACGACGTCGGCCGCCAGCGGTTTGCCGATCTCGGTGAGTGGCGCGCACTGTCGATGGCGACGCGCTTCGGGTTGCTCGCCTACCGCGCGGCTCGCCCCGCCGGACACGGCGTGCTGCCGTGGCTCGGGCGGCGGGCGATGACGCTGATCAAGCCGTTGCTGATGGCGACCGTGTTCGCCGTGGCCGCACCACGTCGCGCGGCCCTGTTGGGGTTCCTGGCCGCGAGCGCCGTGGCCTTCACCGGCACAGGTGCATCGCTGCCGGACATGCAGCTCGTATACGGCAGCCAGAATGCGTCCTCCGGCTACCAGTGGTATGGCTCGCTGAACGCGGCCGAGGGCGCAGACTTGTCCCGGCTCGGCGCGATGGCGGCCACCTCCGGGGCACCGCTGCTCCGGGGCTGCCCGGAAGGGGCGGAACCCGGCACCGTGGTTGCGTGCGCGGTCGCGGACGAGCATCTCGGTCGGTGCGGCGAAGCGCCGGGCGACTGGATGGTCGTCGCCGATTTCTCGGGCACGTCCTTCGGCGCGGGCGTGCTGCTGGCGGCGCTGTGCACGGCCGTGTTCGCGGTGTGGTCCGGGCACCGACTGGCCCACCGCTTCGGTCGCGGCCTGGCGCATTGGCTGCCCGCGGTGTTCATCGCCGCCGCGCTCCTCGGGGCCGAGTTCTGGTTGTTCACGACCGGATTCCGCCTCGGCCCGCTCGGCCTAGCCGTGGCCGTGGGGCTGCTGACCTGGCCCGCTACGGTCGCTTACCGCTCGTTTGCCCGCGTCGGCGCGGCGGTCCTGACGACCCTGGTGTTCCTCGGGGTCCTGTGGCTGTGCGAGCCAACCGGCTGGAACGGCGGGTGGATTGTCCTGGCCACCGTCCTCACCGGGTATGCCCATATGATCTTGCTCGGCACCGTCGACGTCCTCGCCCCCCGCCCCAGAGAGACCAGCAGTCTCACGTGAAACCGTGGTCAGTGCTCGCGGGCCGGGCCCGGGGCGTCATGCCTGCCTCGGGAGCCGCTGGTCCTGACCCGCATGGTGTCCGCCGGGAGGCAATCGCGTGAAAACCTGGGGGGGTGTGGATGCGCGGGTGTGCGGCGACCGACATGATCTCCCGGTGAACCCTGCGGGGTAGCCTGAAGGGGTAAGGGACATTACGCCGGAATCGGGCTTGCCCGGTCCCGAGGTCCCGATCTTGGCAGCAAGTTCAACGGAGGTGTCAGCGGTGTCCAATCCGTTCACCGGCTCCGGTCGGCAGACGCCGGGCACACCCAACCTGCCCACCCCGCCGAGCGGCTGGCCGATCGGCTCCTACAGCACCTACGAAGAGGCGCAGCGCGCGGTCGACCATCTGGCGGACAGCGACTTCCCGGTTCAGGAGGTGACCATCGTCGGCGTCGACCTGATGCTCGTCGAACGGGTCACCGGACGGCTGACCTGGAGCAGGGTGCTGGGCGGCGGCGCGGCCTCCGGAGCGTGGTTCGGGCTGTTCGTCGGCCTGATCCTGGGCTTGTTCACCCCGCAGGGCAGCTGGATCGGCCCGGTGCTGGTCGGCTTGGGCGCGGGCATCGTGTTCGGCCTGGTCTTCGCGGCGGTCGGCTACGCCTCCACCCGCGGCCGCCGGGACTTCTCCTCGGCCAGCCAGCTGGTCGCGGGCCGCTACGACGTGCTGGCCCAACCCCGCCACGCCGAACAGGCCCGAGACCTGCTCGCCAAGCTCGCCATGCGCCCACCACCACCGGCGCAGTGATTCAGTCGTGAGCGGGCTGCCGGGGCCCGCCACGACCGACTCGACGGAAAGCGGAAACGGACCCAGGATCCCCTGTGCGGAGCCTGGGTCTCCTGCTGCTCGGACCGCTTCAGGCCGGCCGCGAGCCCTCGGCGTTGCGGATCGGCACCGGAGGAAAGCACCGATGCCAGCGTTCGGCGGGCCTGCCGTGCCGACGATCATCGCAGCGCGGCGCGGCCATCGGCGCAGCACGCTGACGTCGTGCTTTTGCGACTTCACGTATTGACAACAAGGGATCCGCCGGACTTGCCTGGACTGATCAAGAGGCCTAGCTTTCCAGCATCGGCGCACCGCCGGTGGTGGCAGGCGACGGAGCGTGGGCACCCCAGTGCTTGGTCGCGGCTGCGACCAGCAACTGGAAGGACCGACCGTGAAAGTTCGCCGCATTCGTCGGGCGGCAGTGCTGGGCGCGTCAATGGTGTGCGCGTCCGCGCTGACCGCCTGTGCCCTGGCCTCGGGCGCGAACACCGTGAACCTCTACAGCGCGCCGGAAGAGAACCTGCAACACAACGTGGACCGCTGCAACGCCGAATCCGGTGGGCGGTACCAGATCGTCTACCACAAACTGCCCCGCGACGCCGATGGCCAGCGCGAGCAGATGGTGCGCAGACTGGCCGCCGGCGACAGCGGCATGGACATCCTCTACCTGGATGTCACCTGGACCGGTGAGTTCGCCGAGGCGAACTGGATCCGGGAATGGACCGGGGAGAACAAGGCCGAAGCGGAACGCGGCACGTTGCAAGGACCACTTGAGACGGCCACCTGGGAAGGCAAGCTCTTCGCGGCGCCGAAGAACACCAACGTGCAGTTGCTCTGGTATCGCAAGGACCTGGTGCCGGAGCCGCCGAAGACCTGGGGCGAGATGATCTCGACCGCCCAGCGGCTCAAGCAGGAGGGCAAGCCGCACTGGATCTCGCTCACCGGCGCGCAGTACGAGGGCCTCTACGTCCACTTCAACACGCTGGTGCAGTCGGCGGGCGGGCACATCATCACCGATGACGGCAAACGCGCGGTGGTCGACGATGGCGCTGTGCAGGCCTTGCGAGCGCTGCGCGACCTCGGGACCGCGGGCGTCACCAGCGCGGCGATGAACAACGCGAAGGAGGACAACGCCCGGCAGGAGTTCGAGACCGGGCAGTCCGCGTTCGAAATGAACTGGCCATTCGTCTACCCGTCGATGCTGGAGAACAAGCCTGAGCTGGCCCGCGAAGTCGGCTGGGCGCGGATGCCCGGCCTGCGGCCGGGCGTCCCGGGCAAATCCACGATCGGGGGAGCCAACCTCGCGGTCAGCAGCTACTCGACGAAACCGGACCTGGCCTTCGAAGCGGCCAAGTGCCTGCGCAACCCGGAGAGCCAGAAGTTCTCCGCCATCAACGACGGCGTGCCGCCCACGATCGAGTCCGTCTACGCGGATCCCCAGGTGGCCGCCCAGTACCCGATGCGGGAGACCATCCTGGAAGCCCTCAAGGACCCGGGCGTGCGACCGGTGACGCCGGCCGCGCAGAACGTCTCCACGGTGCTGTCCAACATGCTCTCGCCGATCGCGGCGATCGACCCGCAGCGCACCGCTGAGCGGATGCGCACCGAAGTGCAGAATGCCTTGGACTCCAAGGGAGTGATGCCGTGATGGTGCAGACGGCCCCAACGGCACCCGGCACCGCCTCCGACAGCGGGGCGATGAGCGAAGGAAAGCGGGCCGAACGCAAGCTCGGCTGGCTGCTCTGCGCCCCGGCCGCGCTGGTAATGGTCGCGGTCACCGGTTGGCCGATCCTCTACGCGCTGTGGCTGTCGTTCCAGCGCTTCGACCTGAAGTACCCGGACCGGCGCGAGTTCGTCTGGCTGGACAACTACATCACGGTGCTGACCAACGGCTACTGGTGGAGCGCGTTCTGGGTGACAGTCCTGGTCACCGTGATCTCGGTGGCGATCGAATTCGCGCTCGGCATGAGCCTGGCGCTGGTCATGCACCGGGCGCTGGTCGGACGCGGCCTGGTACGCACCGTCAGCCTGATCCCGTACGGCATCGTCACCGTCGTCGCGGCCTTCAGCTGGCGCTACGCCTGGACGCCGGACACCGGCTACCTGGCCAACGCGATCACCCCTGATGGCGCGCCGCTGACCGAGCACGCCAGCGCGCTGGCCATCGTGATCCTGGCCGAGATCTGGAAGACCACGCCGTTCATGGCGCTGCTGCTGATGGCCGGGCTGGCGCTGGTGCCCGACGACCTGCTCAAGGCGGCGGCGATGGACGGCGCCGGGCCGTGGCAGCGGTTCGTGAAGGTGATGCTGCCCGTGATGAAGCCGGCCATCCTGGTGGCGTTGCTGTTCCGCACCCTCGATGCCTTCCGCGTCTTCGACAACATCGTGGTGCTCACCTCCGGCGCGCAGGACACCTCGTCGGTGTCCGTGCTGGCCTACAACAACCTGATCAAGGGACTGAACCTGGGCATCGGCTCGACCATGTCGGTGCTGATCTTCATCGCGGTCGCGCTCATCGCGTGGATCTTCATCAAGCTCTTCGGCACGGCCGCACCCGGTAGCGATGACAAGGGGAGGCGTTGATGGCCGGCGTGGGCGGGGCGCAGACCCCCGCGCGGAAAACGAAGTGGGCGCTGCTCAACATCGTCGTGGTGGTCTACGCGCTGGTGCCGGTGTTGTGGATTCTGTCGCTGTCGTTCAAGAGCCCGGCGACCCTCTCGGACGGCAACCTGATCCCGCGCGAGTGGACGCTGGAGAACTACGCGGCGATCTTCCGCACCAGCGAGTTCACCCGAGCACTGCTGAACTCGATCGGCATCGCGCTGATCGCCACCGCGATCGCCGTGGTGCTGGGCACCATGGCCGCCTACGCGATCGCCCGGCTGGAATTCCCCGGCAAGCGGCTGCTGGTCGGCGCTTCGCTGCTGATCGCGATGTTCCCGCAGGTGTCGCTGGTGTCCCCGCTGTTCGAGATCGAGCGGGCGCTGGGCCTGTTCGACACCTGGCCGGGGCTGATCCTGCCCTACATCACCTTCTCGTTGCCGTTGGCGATCTACACGCTGTCGGCGTTCTTCCGGGAGATCCCGTGGGAGCTGGAGAAGGCGGCCAAGATGGACGGCGCCACCCCCGGACAGGCCTTCGGGAAGGTGATCGCGCCGCTGGCCGCGCCGGGCGTGTTCACCACCGCCATCCTGGTATTCATCTTCTGCTGGAACGACTTCCTGTTCGCGATCTCGCTGACTTCGACGGAGAACTCCCGCACCGTGCCGGTGGCGCTGCAGTTCTTCACCGGTGACTCGCAGTTCGAGGACCCGACGGGGTCGATCTCCGCGGCCGCGGTGGTGATCACCATTCCGATCATCGTGTTCGTGCTGTTCTTCCAGCGACGCATCGTGTCCGGACTGACCTCCGGCGCAGTGAAGGGGTAACCGAAGTGGCCGAGATCGTGCTGGACAAGGTGACCAAGCGCTACCCGGACGGGGCGCTGGCGGTCAATGAGGTGAACCTGGAGATAGCGGACGGCGAGTTCGTGATCCTGGTCGGCCCCTCCGGCTGCGGGAAGTCCACCACGCTGAACATGATTGCCGGGCTGGAGGACATCAGCGGCGGCGAACTGCGCATCGGCGGGGAGCGGATGAACGAGCGCGCGCCCAAGGACCGCGACATTGCCATGGTGTTCCAGTCCTACGCGCTGTACCCGCACATGACGGTGTTCGAGAACATGGCGTTCCCGCTGCGGTTGGCCAAGGTCGACTCGGTGACGGTGCGGGAGAAGGTCGAGGAGGCCGCCAAGATCCTCGACCTCGTCCAGCACCTGGACCGCAAGCCCGCCAACCTCTCCGGCGGGCAGCGGCAGCGGGTCGCGATGGGGCGCGCGATCGTGCGCAGCCCCAAGGCCTTCCTGATGGACGAGCCGCTGTCCAATTTGGACGCCAAGTTGCGGGTGCAGATGCGGACCTCGGTATCGAAGTTGCAGAAGCGGCTCGGCACCACGACGGTCTACGTGACGCACGACCAGACCGAAGCGATGACCCTGGGCGACCGCGTCGTGGTCCTGCGCGGCGGCGTGGTGCAGCAGGTCGGCGCTCCGCAGAACCTCTACGAGCACCCGGCGAACCTGTTCGTAGCGGGCTTCATCGGTTCGCCGGCGATGAACTTCGTCCCCGTCGAGGCGGCCGAGGGGGTCCTGCGCAGCGCGCTGGGCGACGTGCCGCTCAGCGACCGGATCCGCAGCGCGCTGGAGTCGGCGGACGCGCCGCGCGAACTGGTGCTCGGCATCCGTCCGGAACACTTCGAGGACGCGGAGCTGCTGGACGGCACGGCCCGCGCCGCGGGCGCGTCGTTTACCGGCGAGGTGGACGTGGTGGAGGAAATGGGCTCGGACAAGTACGTCTACTTCACCCTCCACGGTGGACGCGCGAGCTCGGCGGAGCTCGACGAGTTGGCGGCCGACAGCGGGCGCGCCGAGGTGCCCACCGACGAGGGCCAGGTGGTCACCCGCCTGTCGGCCGGATCAGCCGCTCGCGAGAACCACCCGGTGACGGTGTGGTTCGACCCGGACAAGATCCACCTGTTCGACCCGACCACGGGCCGAAGCCTCACCTGACCGGGGCGCGGGGCCGTCGGCCGGTGCAGGGCACTGTCGGTCGATCGGTCGAAGGTGTCCGGCACCCGTGGATTTCAGGGGCGGGCCAGTTCTTGAGTCCAGTAGTGATGGAAGTCGCTGTCCGCGGCACGCGCATGGCCGATACCGAGGTCGGTGAAGGCGCAGTCGAGGATGTTGTGCCGGTGCGCGGACGTCTCCATCCACCCGCGGAAGGCGGCGTCCGCGGTTTCGTGGCCCGCCGCGATGTTCTCGCCGATGTAGTTGCCCGGGAATCCCGCCGACCTGACGCGCGAGGTGGCATCGCTGCCATCGCTGCCGGTGTGCGCGAAGAAGTCCTGGCGCGCCATGTCCGCGCTGTGTTCGGCGGCTGCCTCGTTCAGGCTGGCGTTCAGGCGCACGGCCGGGCAGCCGACGCGGGCGCGCTCGGCATTGGTGAGTTCGAGGATCCGCTGTTCCGGCGAAGACCGCTGGGCCGCCTGCAACGGCGGCCCAACGCAGCACAGCGCCAGCGGTACGACTACGGTCCCGCACAACAACATACGTTCGACCAGCGACATCTGCGATCACTCCCCGCGTCGCGATGATTGGCTGGGCAACGTTGTAACCGTGTCGCGGCGGCGACGCCCGGCATGGTCGCTAGACCCGGCTACCGGCCGGGCGTGGCCGATTCAAACCACAGTGGACGGCCCCGGGGGCCGGGGCGGAGTGTCAGACTGGTCAAAACTGGTTCGCGATGAGCACGAACAGGGTGACGATCCACCCCATGATCAGCGCGACCAGGATGGTGAGCTTGTTGGTGACCAAGCGAGTCATGGCGGTGCTCCCAAGGTGAAGAACGAAGATCTACAGGAGATTCGCTTTCACGATGTGGCCCGCGGTGATCCCGGCAGGCGTCAACGCGCGGCGGCGCTCGGCGCGGCGGGAACCGCGTCCCACATCGCGCCGGGTTTTCGCTGGACCCATGCAGAGTGCCGGAACAACTGCTCGGCGATCTCCCGACGCGTCACCGGACTTCGCCGGGCAGGGACCGGACCGGTGAGGAGCCGATGCCGGACCCGCCCTCGGTTCTGCGGCAGACGGTGCATGACAACCTCCTCACACGCTCGCGCCGCCCGATGTGAACGGGCGGTGGTGAATGACAAGCGGAACGGCTCCCGGCGAGCAGCCGGGCGCGCAGGAACCCCGCACAGCACATCGCCGGCGGCGCGAAATTCGTTACACCGCAGGATCACAGCCACTTGTTCCGCCGGAAGATCTTGAACAGGACGATGCAGCAGCCGAGCATCACCATGAGGGACGCCGGATACCCGAAAGTCCAGTGCTTTTCGGGCATGAAGTCGAAGTTCATGCCGTAGATCCCGGCGATCATGGTCGGCGTCGAGATGATCGCGACCCACGCCGAGATCTTGCGCATGTCGGTGTTCTGCTGGAGCGTGATCTTGGCCAGCGTCGCGTCCACCAACGTGGTCAGCAGCTCGTCGAAGGACCCGACCATTTCGGACACCTTGGCCAGGTGGTCCTCGACGTTGCGGAAGTAGGACCGCACATCCTCGGCCACCATCGGCGTGTAGCCCTCGGCCAGTCGCTGCATCGGCTTGGTCAGCGGCTGCACGGCCCGTCGTAGTTCCATGACTTCGCGCTTCATCAGGTAGATCTGCTCGGCGTCGATCTTGGTGCGTGGCTCGAAGACCTCGGCCTCGATCTCGTCGATGTCGTCCTGGATGGCCTCGGTGACGTCCAGGTAGGTGTCCACCACGTGGTCGGCGACACCGTGCAGGACGGCCGACGGGCCCAGCGCGAGCTGTTCAGGGTCGGTCTCCAGTTGGCTGCGCACCTCGGCCAGCCCCGCGTGCTTGCCGTGTCGCACCGTGATGACGAAGTCGCGGCCGAGGAACACCATCAGCTCGCCGGTGTCGACGATCTCGCTTGTCGCCGACCGCGTCTCGGTATCGGCGTAGCGGACCGTCTTCAGCACCATGAACAGGGTGTTGTCGTAGCGCTCCAGCTTCGGGCGCTGGTGCGCGTGCACGGCGTCCTCGACGGCCAGCTCGTGCAGGCCGAAGGTGTCGGCGATGCCGTTGATCTGGTCTTCGGTGGGCTCGTGCAGCCCGATCCAGACGAAGCCGGAGCCGCGCCGCCGCACCTCTTCGATGGCGTCGACGTGGTTCCACGAGCCTTCGAGGCGATGTCCGTCGATGTAGATCGCACAGTCGACGACGTAGGCGGAAACCGGTGCGGGTGTGCGGTCGGCCAGTCGCGAGCCGCGACCGTTGCGGTTGCGCAAGCCGAGTGAGGACAAGTTGGGCACGGCGACCTCCAAGGTCCGGGCACAGCACCCCGGGGATGGACGGTCCGGGCGACACTGCGCGGATGGCGCGCTAAGCGGAATTCCTCTCGCCGATCGCGCATCCCTACCGGGCCCCGAAGGGCGACGCCTAGCGGCCGACCCTCCCGGTGGGGATGCGGTTGGTACTGCACGGAAGCGCGCTATCGGCACTGCTGTCCACGATCCCTCACCTCCCGAAGGCCATCCACCGATGCGGTGGTCCCTGAGTCAGCCAACCGAACACGATACTCCGTCCGAGTGGGCCATTGGCAACGGCTCGCATTCAACGTCACAACCTGCGGAACGACCGTGCATGAAATGGGTGAATTGGGCAGGTTGGGCGAATCGCATCCGGATTCGTGTTCGGCTCGAACCGTCGTTGTCGACCCGCCCGGATCGCGTTGTCGACCCGGACTTGACCGAGGCTTGACCGGATATGCCGGGTCGCCTATCGACCCTCACTCGTTGCGGGGTAAACAATCCCACGACCTCAAGGCCTCGGACAACCCTTCGGTCAACGCCCCATTGCGTTCCAGTGTGGCGAAAGTCGCAGGATCCGCCCAGATCGCATCCGCGGCGTCGTCACCAGGGAAAAGTTCCGCACCGCTACTCCGGCAGGAGTAATCCAGAATCTCGTAGGTGCCGTGCGGCGCCGGGCGGAAGACGCGGCCGACGAGTGCGCCGACCGTGACGGAGAGTCCGGTTTCTTCGCGCACCTCGCGTTGTACCGCCGAATGGTCGGTCTCGCCGGGTTCCACTCGTCCACCCGGTAGCGACCACTTCCCTTTACCGGGTTGATGTGCGCGTTTGACCAGCAACAACCGTCCGCGTGGGTCGTGAATTATCGCGCCGACGCAGCGGATCACGGGATTCTCGGATACGATCACCAACACGGAGGGTAGTTGATCCGGGCCCGCCCGGAAACGACTGACCCAAGTGCGGTACAAAGCTGCCGTAAAGGGGCGGAGTGCGGTACAACGGATCAGCAGGCGCCTGGGCTACTCAAGGGCATTTCGGACGGGGTGCGTCACAGTGAACATGAAGAAAATCCTCACGTGGGCCGGAGTTGCTTTCCTCTTGTTCTTCCTGTTTTCCGCGCCAGACCAGGCCAGCAATGTCGTCAACGGCATCCTGGCCAGTCTGCGGGGAGCAGCCGAGGCCGTCATCACCTTCATGCAGAACCTCTTCCAGTAAAGCGCGAGCCGCGGGAGGCGGGTGCCGTGTTCGCTCCTAGGGATCCCGACGAGTACCTGCTGGACACCGAACGCCGGGTGATCCGCGTCCGGCGGCACTGGGCGACCCTGGTGTGGGACCTCTTCGAGGCGGTCGGCTTGCTGGTGGGTCTGGTGATGGTGTCCTACCTGGTGCCCTCGGGCAGTGGGTGGGTGGTCCAGAACGTCCTCTGGTACGCGGGGTTGATCATCCTGATCCGCTTCGCGTACCAGGTCTTGGACTGGTACGTGGAACGCGTCGTGGTCACCGACAAGCGCTTCCTGATCACCTCCGGCATCTTCACCACCAACGTGGCGATGATGCCGATCACCAAGGTCACCGACCTGACGTTCGCGCGCTCGATGATGGGCCGCATCTTCGGGTACGGCACGCTCGTGGTCGAGTCGGCTGGGCAGATCCAGGCGCTCAACCGCATCGAGTACGTGCCGAACCCGACCGAGGTCGAGGACGCGATCTCGGGGCTCGTCTTCGGGGACAAGAAGGGGCAGCAGCAGGACCGCTTCTCGATGCTCAAGGCGCGCCGCGCCGCAGTGGGCAAGCGGAAGGCCGCAAAGCTCTGATCAGGTCGGACAAGCCAGCAGCGGTCTGTCCGGCTAGCCGCTCGGGTGTTGGTTCGGCCCGGCCCCGGCCCATCGGTCACACTGGTGGTTGTGCGAATCGACCTGCACACGCATTCCACCGAGTCCGATGGGACCGACACGCCGGCTGAGCTGGTGGCGACCGCGGTCGCTGCCGGCTTGGACGCGATCGCGCTCACCGACCACGACACGACCGCGGGATGGGCGGCGGCCGAGCGGGCCGTGCGCGATCTGTCCGAGCCCGGTCGGCTCCTGCTGGTGCCGGGCGCGGAGCTGTCCTGCTCGTGCCTGGATGCCACCGGTCAGAGCATCACCGTGCACCTGCTGGCCTACCTCTTCGACCCGAACTCGGCGGCGCTCGTGCGGGAGCAGGCGCGACTGCGTGCCGAGCGCCGGGAGCGGCTGTACGGGATGGCCCGGCACATGGCTGAGGACGGGTTCCCGGTCGATCCGGACGAGATCATGGCGGGGCTGCCGCCCGACTCGCCCGGCGGTCGTCCGCACTTGGCCCGGGCGCTGGTCAAGGCGGGGACGGTGGCCAGCGTCGATGAGGCGTTCGCCGAGTATCTCGGCGGCAGCGGCCGTTACTACTTGCCGCGTACCGACACACCGGTGCACCGCGCGATCGACATGATCGCCGACGCCGGCGGGGCGACCGTGCTGGCGCATCCGTTCGCGACCGCGCGTGGCCCGGTGGTGACCGCCGACGTCGTCGCCGAACTCGCCGAGCACGGGCTGAGCGGCATCGAGATCGACCACCCCGACCACGACCCGGATACCCGGGCGCGGCTGCGCGGCTTGGCCGCCGAACTGGACCTGATCCCCACCGGCAGCAGCGACTACCACGGCACCAACAAGACGATCAGGATCGGTCAGGAGACCACTCCGCCCGACTCGCTGGATCGCTTGATCGAGCGGTGCAGTGGCAGCAAGGTCATCAGCTGATCGGGGCGCTTGGCCTGCGTAGCGGGGAAGCTGCGTAGTGTGGGAGCTGTGCAGGGGCAGCTCGATCTAGAAGGTATTCCCAGCAAGCTGGTGCGGGTCACGCCGGCCAAGCTCACGACTTGGGCGCAGTGCCCCCGGAAGTACCGCATGACGTACCTGGACCGGCCGACGCCGACGCGCTCCGGCGCTTGGGCGAACGCCACGTTGGGGGCCGTGGTGCATAACGCGTTGCGGGCGTACTTCGAGCTGCGGGCAGATCAGCGCACCTCGGAGCGCGCTGCCGCGCTGGTCCGCGACTACTGGAAGACCGACGGGTTCGCGAGCCCCGAGCAGGCCGACGACTACCGGCGCCGGGCGCAGGAGTGGGTCGGCGCCTACGTCGAGCAGCTGGCGCCCGATATGGCGCCGCTGGCCGTCGAGCGTTGGGTATCCGCGCCGATGGGGTCGATCATCGCCGAGGGACGGGTGGACCGGATCGACGAACGGCACGGCGAACTCGTCGTCGTCGACTACAAGACCGGGCGGCATGGACTGCGCGTCGACGACGCTCGGCAGTCGCTGGCACTTGGGTTGTACGCGTTGGCAGTGCGCAGGAATCTGCGTCAGCCTTGTCGGCGCGTCGAGCTGCATCACCTGCCGACCGGAACGGTCGCTGGATGGGATCACAGCCCGCAATCGCTGGCTGACCTGCAGGATCGCGCCGAGCAACTAGCAGCGGAGCTGCAGGCCGCAACGGATGAGTTGGAGATGGGGGCCGACGCGGACGCGTCGTTCCCTGCACTTACCGGGCGGCATTGCTCGTGGTGTGACTTTCGGGCGCACTGCCTGGAGGGAAAGCGAGCTGCGCCTAGCCTGCCCCCGTGGGCCCTGCTGGGGGACTGACGAGCATGCGACCGGAGGACTGGCCGATGCGCACATCCGCTTCGCCACAAGTGCCGCCGCCCCGCGCGCGGCCGCGGTCGGAGTCCGGCGGAATTCCGCCACAGCTGCCGCGCCGCCGGCACACGCTGCGCCGGCCGAAGCCGACCAGCCGAGCCGGATCCGCGGTCCGGGCCCTCACCGGTGCGTTGGCGACCGGTTCCCTGCTGCTCGCGCTTGCGCTCGTGGTGGTGCAGCTCTGGGCGACGAGCCGGGGGCAGCAAGGCCCCGGGCCGACGGCGGTGATCGCCCATCTGGTGGTGGCCTTGGTGGCCTTGGCGCTGCAAGCGATCGCAGACCGTCGCCGCGACTTGCCGGGCGGCCTGGCGGTCCTCGGTGTGTTCGCGGTCGTGTTCGGCTCGCTTTGGTACTGGTGGTGGGCCTGACCGCGGTGTCCTGCGCCGTGCAGCCCGTTATCGTGAAGCGGCTGTTGCCGGTAGCGATTGTTCTCAGCGCAGGGCGACCAGGGTGTCGCCGCGTTGTTCCAGGACCGTCTGGCCCACCGCGTTGAGCTGGACCGGACCGGGGTAGCCGGCCCGGTCCACCGGGATCACTCGTTCACGGTTCCCGGTGGCCCGGTCCACCGGGATCACTCGTTCACGGTTCCCGGTGGCCGGGTCCAGGACCGCGATGCCACCGGGCACCGGTACCAGCACCTTTCCGCCGAAATCGACACCCGGGCCGAGAGTGTCCGGCAACGTCCACAGCGGCGTGAGGGTCGCCGGGTTCAGGGCGATCGTGTCGGTGCCGGTGTGCCAGTACGTCAGGCGGCCCTTGGTGGTCGACTCGACCTGCACGTTCGCCCGCAGATCGGGAGTGCCGAAGCGCACCGGGAAGGTGGCCACGACGGTACCGGAATTGTTGAACACCACGACCTCTGAGCGATCCCGGAGAGCCACCGCGACGTGCTCGTCGGTGACCGCGATGACCCCGGCGGCCGTGCTGCCGAGGCCGACGCTGAAGACCTCTTCCGGCTTCTCGTCGTCCTCGGGGCGGGCCTTCACTACCGTGATCCGGCCCTGCTCCTTCGGGCAGAGCTCGACCGCCCCGACCCGCTCGTAGCCCACGGCGATCGAGGAGTAGGTGCACTCCGGGCGCTTCAGGTTGTTGCCCGGGTTCTTCACCGCGGGCGGCATGCCGAACTGCTGGGTACGCACCAGGTCGGAGCGCCAGGACTCGAAAGACCGATGGCCGGTGGCGGTCACGTAGGTGCCGTCGGAGAGCAGTTGGGTGCCGAACTCGGCATCGGAATTGCGCTGCGGCCCGCGCACTCCGGTCGGTCCGCGCAGCGAGGTGACCTCGCTGCAGTTCTCCGACTTGCGGTAGACGGCGATCGCGCGGCCCCACCCGGCGCCGATCGTGCACAGTGGAATGTCGCGGGCGTAGCGCCAGGCGACCTGGCCGGTCAGCGGGTCGTGCCCCAGTACTTCATTGCCGGACCCGGTGACCACCGCTGGCCCGGCCACCACCGGGACCGCAGTGGCCGTGCTGGTGGCGCGCCAAGCCTCGGTCAGCGTCGGGGGAACGCCGCCAGCGGCGGGCGGTTCCGGGATCGGCTGCGCGGCCGGTTCGGAGACGGTGGCGCGTACATCGCTGTTGAACCAGAACACGGCGATGCCGACCAGAACAGCCACGACGATCAGCGCCACCACGACGAGGTCGGTTCTCGTGCGCCGCTCCGGCCGGACCACAGTCACTCCTAGATCGCTCGGCTGTTCCTGGGCCGAGCTTAGAACTCGACCCGCGAGCTGTCCGGAGCGCTCCGACTCCACGGGCTCACGGGTCTCGGCCTTCGACCGACGCTACGCGGCGCCGCCTTCGGCGCTGCGCGCCGCGTCGCCGGCTTCGCCGGTCGCCTCGCCCGGACGGCGCCTGCGGCGGCGTCGGCGAGGCCGCTCGCCGGCGTCCGCTTCGCCGCCGGCGACGGGCGGTTCCGTCGGCTGGGCGCCGGCATCCATGCCACCGCGGGTGCGGCGGCGCGGCCGCCGCGCGGAGGGCCGGGTCTCGGCGTCGCTGTCCTGGCGAGCCCCGTTCTCGACATCGCCGATTCGCGGGTCCGCGCCGCCTCGGGTGCGGCGCCGGTTGCGGCGCGGGCGCTTGGCCTCGCCCTGCGTTTCGGGCTCGGCGTCCAGCCCGGCGCGGGTGCGCTTGGCCAGCGGGAGCCGACCGGTGACGTCGGCCGGGATGTCCAGGTCGCTGAACAGGTGCGGCGAGGTCGAGTAGGTCTCGACGGCTTCGGGCTTGTCGAGGCCGAGCGTGTCGCTGATCAGCTTCCAGCGGGCCTCTTCTTCCCAGTCGACCAGGGTGATCGCGACGCCTTCACGCCCGGCCCGGCCGGTGCGGCCGATGCGGTGCACGTAGGTCTTCTCGTCGTCCGGGCACTGCAGGTTGATCACGTGCGTCACGCCGGCCACGTCGATGCCGCGAGCCGCCACGTCGGTGGCCACCAGGATGTCGACCTTGCCGGAGCGGAACGCGCGTAGCGCCTTCTCGCGCGCGCCCTGGCCGAGGTCGCCGTGCACCGCGCCAGCCGCGAAGCCGCGCTCGGTGAGCTCGTCGGCGAGTTTCTGCGCCGTCCGCTTGGTCCGGCTGAAGATCATCGCCAGGCCGCGATCGGTGGCCTGCAGGGCCTTCGCGATCAGCTCGATCTTGTCCATGGCGTGCGCCCGGTAGATGAACTGCCGGGTGCGTTCGTGCACCGCGCTCTCGTCGGCCTGCTCGGCCCGGATGTGCGTGGGCTGCGTCATGAACGTCCGGGCCAGGGTCAGGATCGGGCCCGGCATGGTGGCCGAGAACAGCATCGTCTGCCGCTGCTCGGGAACCATGTGCAGGATGCGCTCGATGTCCGGCAGGAATCCGAGGTCGAGCATCTCGTCGGCCTCGTCGAGCACCAGCCCGCGGACCTTGCCGAGCACCAAGTGGCGCTGTTCGGCCAGGTCGAGCAGTCGACCGGGGGTGCCGATGACCACATCGACGCCCTTGCGCAGCGCGGAGATCTGCTCCTCGTAGGGGCGGCCACCGTAGACCGCGACGGTGCGCACGCCCAGGTGCTTGCCCGCGTCGGTCAGGTCGCGCGTGACCTGCAGGCACAGCTCGCGGGTCGGTACCACGACGAGAGCCTGCGGGGTGCCGTCACTGGGCAGCCGCAGGCGGTGCAGCAGCGGGACGCCGAAGCCGAGGGTCTTGCCGGTGCCCGTGCGGGCCTGGCCGATCAGGTCCTCGCCCCGCATCGCCAGCGGCAGGGTCAGCTCCTGGATGGCGAAGGTTTGCTCGATGCCGGCTTCGCGCAGCGCGCGGACGATGTCCGGGTGCACGTCCAACTCGGCGAAGGTCGGAGCGTCCGGGTTGCCTAGGGTGCCGACCGTCAGGGGCGTGCTGTCGTCGATGTCGGGGGCGCCGGACTCGCTGTGCTCCAGCTGCCGGTCGTCCATCGTCTCGGGGCTACCGCCCCCGCTGTGATCTTCGAGGCCGTCGGGGGCCTGGTTGTTGGTGAACGTCAGAATGATCGCCTCTCTCGGTACCTGCGCGCACGCGTCTCGGTTCGGGCCGATCCGTGGCGACGTCCTCCCGGCACGGCGGTTGCTCGCTGTTGACAGCCGCTCGCAGTGCTCGTGGTCACCGACGTGATGGTGCGCGCCCTTGTTCGCTCAGCGGCTTGATCCGCTGTTGGTTCGTTCCTCTCGGCGTCGCATGCGCGCCAAAGCCGACGAGCGGTTCGCTCGGGCCGCCTTCGCGTCGGCAGTGGTCCGGGGGCCGTCCCGCTCGGGCGCGAGTCGCCCGGATCGTGACGTTCGGGGAGCCAGCCCCACGGTGTACGACCGGGTCGCCGACCGCGCCGCCGGACGCCGATGCTCCTCCGAGGGCCGAGGATACCTGTTCGGCGGCCGTTCTCGCCGTGGTGCGTATAACTCGGGCGTGCCGCCGGTTAGGCTCGCAGCCATGAATGACGCTGACCAGCGCGTGACGTTGCCCGTGGAAAGTGACGAGCGTTACGAGGAAGGCGTCGTGGATCTGCTCGCGGCGCTGGCCTACGGAGAGCTGTCGGCCTTCGATCGTCTTGCCGAGGACGCGCGCACCGCACCCACGCTGACCGGCCGTGCGGCGCTGGCCAGCATGGCCGCCGCGGAGATCGGCCACTACCGGCAGCTGGAGGACCACCTGGCTGGCAGGGGGGTGGCGATCGACGAGGTGATGCAGCCGTTCGCCGCGCCGTTCGAGGCGTTCAACGAGTCCACCGCGCCGCATTCATGGCTGGAATCACTGGTCAAGGCATACGTCGGAGACGGCCTGGCGGCCGATTTCTACCGCGAGGTGGCCGAGTGGCTGGACCCGACCACACGGGATCTGGTGCTGACTGTGCTCGCCGACACCGGCCATTCGGCGTTCGCCGAGCGCGAAGTACAGGCCGCTTGCGAGTCGGACCGCAAGCTGCGCGACAAGCTGACCCTGTGGGGGCGGCGGTTGCTGGGCGAGGCCATGACGCAGGCGCAGCGGGTGGTCGCCGAGCGGGACGCGCTGGCGGAGCTGATCATCAAGGGCTCCGGTGACCTCACTGGAATAGCGGCGATGTTCCGCCGGTTGCAGAACAACCACACCAAGCGAATGGCGCGGCTCGGCCTGGGCTGAGTGCGGCGCTCGGGAGCGTTGATTCGCTCACGAGTCCCGGCTGGAGCTGGGATAGCCTTGCCACATCCCCATTGGATTACGAGTGCTCAACGGAGGTTCGGCGTGGAGGTCAAGATCGGCGTCGTGGACAGCCCGCGCGAATTGACGGTCGTCAGCGGACAGTCCCAGGAAGAGGTCGAGTCGCTGGTCGCCGACGCGCTGAAGAACGCTGACGGCGTGCTGGCGCTGACCGATGAGAAGGGGCGTCGCATCATCGTCCCGTCCACCAAGGTCGCCTACGTCGAGATCGGCCCGGCGGCGCTGCCGCGCGTCGGGTTCGGCGTGAGCTGACCATCGAACCGCGGGGCACCCTGATCCTGTCAGGGTGCCCTTGCTCATTGGAGTCCGGTCGGCACCGGAACCGGGAGCGGCCGGTGCCGATGATCCGGTAGCAGCCCCAGGGATCCAGATCGGACAGCGTGCCAGTCGCTTCGCCCGACGGTGTGCGCAACAGCACATCTGTCTTGCGCCGGGTGGCGAACTCGTCGACCGAGTCGTGCGCCGCCAGTCTGCCGCACGCGGACTATGGTCAGGGGTTCTGCAGGGGGAAGCCCGCGAGGCCCTTCCAAGCCAGGGTGGACATCAGGGTCACCGCTTCGTCGCGGGAGATGGTCTCCCGCGCGTCCAGCCAGTAGCGCGCGGTCACCTGGCTGAGACCGACCAGGCCGACAGCCAGCAGCCGCGCACGCTCCGCGTCCAGCCCGGCATCCGCCGTCACGGCCTCGGTGATCGCGTCGATGCACCCGGACAGGGCGCCCTCCACGGCCTTCTCCACGGCCGGTTCGCCACGCAGGTCGGATTCGAAGACCAGCCGGAACGCTTGCCCGCCGCCGGCCACGAACTCGTACAGCGCACCGACCGCGGCCCGCACCCGCAGCTTGTTGTCCGAGGTGGACTCGATGGCCTTGCGGACGCGGCGCACTAGCTCGTTGCCGTGCGTTTCCAGCAGCGCGAGGTAGAGCTCCAACTTGCCCGGGAAGTGCTGGTAGAGGACCGGCTTGCTGACGCCCGCGCGCTCGGCGATGTCGTCCATCGCGGCCGCGTGGTAGCCGTTGTGCACGAAAACGTACTGAGCCGCCTCGAGCAGCTGGGCCCGGCGTGCGTCGCGGGGCAACCGGACGCCTCTGCTCGACTGCGCGGTCTCGGTCATCCTCGCCTCCACCCGATTCCTTCCACTCACACCCGGCGGCCTTCCAGCCCCCAGTGGAGCCTGACTCTACTCGCCGGTAGAGGCAGGTAGCGAAATCCGGGCTGGCCCGGACCCGCCATGCTGTAGGTGTGACCACGACAACGTCTGCCGCTCCGCCGCGCCAAGGAGCTCAGTTGCGCCGACGTGACCTCACGAGGGTGCCGTTGGTAGCCGATGGCGTTCCGGCGGTCGACCTCACCGCGAAGCCGCCGCCCGGTCGGCACGTCGAGCTCCCGACCCACTGGGGGCCGATGCGACTGCACCTGCGGGAGACGCCGGGGCCGTCAGTGAACGCGCCGACCGCGGTGCACCTGCACGGGCTTGCCGGTTCGTCGACGAACTGGACCGATCTGGCCGGGCTGCTCGCCGGGCGGCTGCGCAGCATCGCCCTGGACCTGCCGGGTTTCGGCCGCTCCGAACCGCCGCTCGGGTTCGGCTTCACCCGCCAGGCGAATGCCGAGGTGGTAATCGGGTTGCTGGAGCGGCTCGACGCCGGGCCGGTGCACTTGTCCGGGAATTCCTTCGGCGCCGCAGTGGCCGTCGAGGTGGCGGTGTTGCGCCCGGATTTGATCGCGTCGCTGACGTTGATCTCGCCGGCGATGCCGGATCTCCGGCTGAACCCGCGACGGCTCTCCGACCCGCGGATCGCGCTGGCCATGGTGCCGGTCCTCGGCGCCCGCACCCGGCGGCAGCTGGCGGCGGTCTCGCCCGCCGACCGGGCCACGCAACTGCTGCGGTTGTGCTTCGCCGACCCCGACGCAGTACCGCCGCACCGGCTTGCCGAGGCGATCGCGGAGTTCGAGGAGCGCGCCCTGATGCCGTGGTCCGGGCCGGCGCTCGGGCGGACCACCGCGGAGCTGGTGCGCTCTTGGCTCGCGCCGCCGACGCGTTCGCTGTGGCACCGGTTGCCCGAAGTCGTCGCCCCCTCCCTGGTCGTGTGGGGGAGCGCCGATCGGGTGGTTACGGTCCGCAAGGCGCCACGCACCGCAATGCTGCTGCCGCGCGGCCGCCTCCTCGTGTTGCCACGAACGGGCCATGTTGCCCAGATGGAGCGGCCACGAATGGTCGCGCAAGCCGTCCTCGGGCTCGTGCAAACCGATTCCTGGTAGTGACCGTTTGCGTCATTTCGTGTGGTTTTTGGTGTTTCGGTCACCCGGAGTGGCCAGTGGTGCCCTAAGCTGCCTGATCGTCTGTGGCAGGCTTAGACCGTGACGCGCCCGCCGCAGCGACCTCGTACCACCACCGCCGACCGCCGACCGGCGATTCGCACGAGAGTTGGCGTGGGTTCCGCAAGTCGCCGTCGAGGCGAGCCGTTAGCCGCGTCCTGGCACCCCGTCGCCGAGCCGCCACCCGGGGACCCCGAGTTCGTCGCCGACGCCGACGAGTTCGATGCGGGCGTCAAGCCCCGGCCACGTCGCCAACACCGCCGGGGCGTGCACTCCCGCTACGGCTGGCGGATCTACGCGGTGCCGCTGCTCATCGTGGTCAGCGCACTCGCGGTGTTCCAGACCGTCCGCCCCGCCGAACGCGGGGCGGCCAGCGGGCTGCTGGATCCGATCACCTCGGACTTACCGGACGAGCCGATCGTCACCGAGGCTCCGCCCGGCCAGACCTTTCCCCCCGGCATGTTCTCCGCAGACCTGCCGCCCGGTGGCCCGATCCCGGAGACCGGCGCGCGCACCTTCCAGGTGCTGTCCGGCACCTCCCCGGTGATCGGTTCGGGCCATCTGTTCCGCTATACCGTCGAGATCGAAGTCGGTGTCCAGATCGGCAACCCGAACACCGAATTCGGCAACCTCGTGCAGGCCACGCTGTCCGATCCGCGCAGCTGGACGAATCCGCAGGCGGGCGGGATCTCGCTGCAACGGGTGGACGCCACCGGTCCGCGCCCGGACTTCCGGGTCATCCTGGTCAGCCAGCAGACCGCCCGCGAAGCCTGCGACTACCACAACGGCGTGCCCTACGACAGCTCGTGCCGCAAGGGCGACATGGTCTACCTGAACGCGGCCCGCTGGGTTCGTGGCGCGGTGTCGTTCGAGGGAGACATCGGCAACTACCAGCGCTACGCGATCAACCACGAGGTCGGGCACGTCTTCGGGAACAAGCACGTCGGCTGCCCGGTGCAGGGCGGGCTGGCGCCGGTGATGATGCAGCAGTCCTTCAGCGTGTCGAACAACGAGCTGCACGAACTGAACAAGATCGCCGACCAGGGCACCTCGATCCCGGCCGACGGTTTCGTCTGCAAGTACAACGCGTGGCCGTTTCCCACGGCCGGTACGGGGGGCTCGTGAGCGAGCGCGACGTCTCGGATCGTGGGAGTAGTTTGGGTTGCGGAAGTCCATCGGGGAGTCTTGCGTTGCAGATTCTGTGAGGCCCCGTTCGGGTGCCCCTCGGGGACGGGTGAGGTGCCGCTGACGCTCGCCAGCGCGGCCGGTACCGACCATTGAGGAGGAGCTGGGAATGTCCGGCGCATCGTCGCTGCCGCCGCTGGTCGAACCGGCGGCGGAGCTGACCAAGGAAGAGGTCGCGCGCTACAGCCGCCACCTGATCATCCCGGATGTCGGGATGGACGGGCAGAAGCGGCTGAAGAACGCCAAGGTGCTGGTGGTCGGCGCCGGCGGACTCGGCAGCCCGGCGCTGCTGTACCTGGCCGCGGCGGGGGTGGGCACGCTCGGCATCGTCGAGTTCGACGAGGTCGACGAGTCCAACCTGCACCGCCAGGTCATCCACGGGCAGTCCGACCTCGGGCGCCCCAAGGCGGAATCGGCGCGCGATTCGATCGCCGAAGTCAACCCGTTCGTCCAGGTGAACCTGCACCAGACCCACCTGTCCTCGGAAAACGCGCTCGACATTTTCCGGGACTACGACCTGATCCTGGACGGCACCGACAACTTCGCCACCCGGTACCTGGTCAACGACGCCGCGGTGCTGCTCGGCAAGCCGTACGTGTGGGGCTCGATCTTCCGCTTCGAGGGCCAGGCCAGCGTGTTCTGGGACCAGCACGGTCCGAACTACCGCGACCTGTACCCGGAGCCGCCGCCGCCCGGCATGGTGCCGTCCTGCGCCGAAGGCGGCGTGCTGGGCGTGCTGTGCGCTTCGATCGGCTCGATCATGGTCAACGAGGCCATCAAGCTGATCACCGGCATCGGCGAGACCCTGCTGGGTCGCTTGATGATCTACGACGCGCTGGAGATGAGCTACCGCACGGTCAAGATCCGCAAGGACCCGGAGGCGAAGCCGATCACCGAGCTGATCGACTACGAGGCGTTCTGCGGGGTCATTTCCGACGACGCGCAGCAGGCGGCGGTGAACAGCACGATCACCCCGCGCGAGCTCAAGGGCATGTTCGACCGCGGCGAGAAGTTCGAGCTCATCGACGTCCGGGAGCCGCATGAGTACGAGATCGTCAAGATCGAGGGCTCGAAGCTGATCCCGAAGGACCGCATCCTCTCCGGTGAGGCGCTGGCCGAACTGCCGCAGGACCGCAAGATCGTCCTGCACTGCAAGTCCGGTGGCCGCTCCGCGGAGGCGCTGGCGGCGCTGCACAAGGCGGGCTTCGCCGACGCGGTGCACGTCGGCGGCGGCGTCCTGGGCTGGGCCAACCAGGTCGACCCGAGTCTGCCGACGTACTGACGGTTCTCGTGGTCGGCGATTTCCGGCGAAATCGCCGACCACACCCGGGGGAGGGCCGTCCGCTGCGCGGCACGCGGAGTGCCTGCTACGGAAATCGCGGTCACTTAGGTAGCGTCTCGCCCGTGAGTCATACGCCGGAGCCGCCCCCGCCGCACGTGCGCGCGGCATTCGGTGCGCGCGTCGAAGAACCCGAGCGGCTGGACGGCGCGGTGGCGTGGCGGTGCGGCGATATCGTGCTCAAGCCCGCCGCGAACACCGCCGAGGCCGCCTGGGTCGCCCAGACGTTGGACCTGCTGGATCCCGACGAGGTGCGGGTGTCCCGCCCGGTGCGATCCACCGATGGGCGCTGGGTGGTGTCCGGCTGGTCGGCGAGCCGGAACCTCGCGGGTCGGGCCGAGCCACGCCACGACGACGTGGTGGCCATGTCGCTGCGGCTGCATTCGGCGAGCCGGTTCCTGGCCCGGCCGCGGTTCCTACAGGCCCGGCAGGACATCTATGCCTTGGCCGACCGGATGGCCTGGGACGAAGAGGAGTACGTGCTGCCGCAGGAGAAAGGTGGTCGGCTCTACGACGTGCTCGCCGGATCGCGGCGGGAGGTTGACCTGCGGCCGCAAGTGGTGCACGGGGACCTGTTCGGCAACGTGCTGTTCACCGACGACGCGCCGCCCGGCATCATCGACTTCAATCCGTACTGGCGGCCGGCGGAATGGGCCGCGGCGGTCGCGGTGATCGACGCCCTGGCCTGGGGCGGTGCCGACCCGGCCATCGTGGAACGCTGGTCGCACCTTTCCGAGTGGCCGCAGGCCCTGCTGCGGGCCCTGCTGTTCCGGCTCGCGGTGCACGCCCTGCACCCGCGTTCCTCGTCGGAAACCCTCATCGGCCTGGAACGCGCCTCCCAAATGGTCCTTGAGGTCCTCTGACCTGGCGGTTCGTGGGTTCGCTCGGTCAGTCGCAGGGGCGTCCTCCGGGCTGCGGCGGCTACTGGGACGACGCCGGACTATCGCCCCCGGTGGCTGCTTTGCCACTTGAGGCGCACCGGGCCAGGTTGCCTTGCCGTCACAGATCTGTGCTCCGTTCTGGTCGGCGGTTGTGTGACGATTGGGGCGTGCAGGACGTGTTGAACGGCTTCACCGTCGGCGTGACGGCCGAGCGCAAGGCTGCCGAGATCGGCGCTTTGTTCGCCCGCCGTGGTGCCCGCGTGATCTTCGGCGCGGCGATGCACACCGTGCCATTGCCCGAGGACGGCGAATTGGCCACTGCGACCGAGGAGGTTCTCGCCGTCCCGGTCGATTACGTGGTCGCGGTAACCGGTGTCGGGTTTCGGGGCTGGATCGAGGCGGCGCAGCTCAGTGGTATCGGTGATCGGTTGCTGGCGCGTCTGCGCTCGGCCGAGGTGATGGCGCGTGGGGCGAAGGCGCGCGGCGCGGTTCGAGGTGCCGGGCTGGTGGAGTCCTGGACATCGCCGTCGGAGGAGTCCGCTGAGATCCTGGAGCACTTGCTGGCGCATGATCTCGCGGGCAAGCGGGTCGTGCTCCAGGTGCACGGTGATCCGATGCTGAAGTTCCGCGAAGCGTTGCGGGCGGCCGGTGCCGAGGTGGTGCCGGTGACCGTCTACCGGTGGACGGATCCGGTCGATCTGCCCGCATTGGACCGGCTGATCGACGCCGTGCTGCAGGGCGAGGTGGATGCGCTTGCGTTCACCAGCGCCCCGGCCGCGACCAACCTGCTGGCCCGCGCGGACCGCACCGGACGCGGCGCGCGGCTTCGGGAGACGTTGCGCGACAAGGTGTTCATCGCCTGCGTCGGACCGGTCACGGCGGCGCCGATCGATGCGGCGGGCTTGCCGTACATGCTGCCGGAGCGTGCCCGCACGGCATCCCTGGTGCGCCTCGTCGCCGACGAACTCCCGAAGTACGCGGTGCGGTAAGCCTTCCGTCCAAACAGGACATCCCGCCTGGGTCAGGCTCCCCAGCGGTAGCGGCGCATGTCAATGCGGGCACCGTCGGCGAGTACGCCTTCGGCTCGCAGGAGTTCCAGTTGGCGTCGGCGCAGGTGGTCGGCGACGGTGCCGTTGGACCGGAGGACGCGGTGCCACGGCAGATCGCCGCCGTCCTCGGCGAGGATGCGGCCCACCAGCCGGGCCGAACGCAAGCCCGCGAGCTCGGCGACGTCGCCGTAGGACAGCACCGATCCCGGTGGGATCGACGCCACCACGGCCCGCACCTGCTCCACGGTCTCCTCGTCCACATGCCCGAAGGTACTCCACTTCATGGGTTCGTCTTCCGCGGCCGATCCCGCCCGGGAGGCGCGCTTTCGCAGGTCACCGGGCAGGGGAGGCGAGTGACGAACAGAGCCCCGGCGGACAGGGAATAGTGGTTTGCACCACTAGGGGTTTCGGCTGGTTCCCGGTTGAGCGGGAGCTATCAGCGAGCCCTGCGCGACCTTGTCACCGTCGCGTGGTTCCATCGATGCGTGCCATCCCCGACCGCGCCTGTCCTCGTTCGCCGAGCGGAGCCCGCCCGACGGCCGAGGATCTGGGACGCCGCCGGGCAACGGGCGCTGGCGCACCGCGACGGCCTCCTGCGGCTCCTCGGCGGACCGGGTACCGGCAAGAGCACACTGATCGCGCAACTGGCCGCCGACCGCATCCGAAACCAGGGGGTGTCGCCGGAGAACGTCCTGGTGCTGACCGCGAGTCGGCGCGCCGCGGCCTGGATGCGCACCGAGATCACCCGACTGCTCACCGATCGTTCGGAGGAGCTGCGCACCGCGCCCGAGCCGCTGGTGCGGACGGTGCACTCCTACGCCTTCGCCGTGCTGCGGTTGCAAGCGGTGCGCGACCAACTGCCGTCCCCGCAGCTGCTCAACGGCCCGGACCAGGATGCGCTGGTGCGGGACCTGCTGGCCGGTGACGTCGAGACCGGTGCCCGGGACTGGCCGGAAACGCTGCGCCCGGCGTTGACCGTGCCCGGCTTCGCCGAGGAATTGCGCGATCTGCTTCTGCGGGCCGCCGAACGTGGTGTGGGGCCCGAGCGACTGGTCGCCCTGGGGCGGCGGCACGACCGTCCGGAGTGGATCGCGGCAGGCCGGTTCGCCCGGCAGTACGAGCAGGTCACGTTGCTGCGCGGAGCCGGCGGGGCGCAGGCCCCGGCGCTGGACGCCGCGGAACTGGTCGGCTCGGCGCTGCTGGCGTTCGATACGGATCCGAGGCTGCTGGCAGCCGAGCAGGAACGCGTGCGCTACGTGTTCGTGGATGACGCGCAGCACCTGGACCCGCAGCAGTACTGGCTGGTCCGGCGGCTCGGCGACACGGCCACCGAGTTCGTGCTGGCCGGCGACCCGGATCAGGCGGTGTACTCCTTTCGCGGCGCCGACCCGCGATGCCTGCTGGACGCCGACCCCGACGGCGCGAACACCGAGGTGCTCACCGTCGACCACCGGATGTCGAAGGCGATCCGGGAAGCGGTGCAGCGCCTGGCAGCGCGGCTGCCCGGGTCGGGTCCGCAGCGCGAGTTGGTCGAGCCCGAGAACGGGCGTCGTGGGTCGGTCCAGGTGCGGCTGCTGGCGACCGAGGCGCAAGAAGCCGCATGGGTGGCCGATCAGCTCCGCCGGGCCCACCTTCTCGACGAGGTCGCCTGGCCGGACATGGCCGTCGTGGTGCGGTCGACGGGACTGTCGCTTCCGGTGCTGCGCCGGGCTTTGCTGGCTGCTGGCGTGCCGATCGCGCTGCCGGTCGACGATCTGCCGCTGGCGCAGCGCAATGCGGTCCGTCCACTGTTGACGCTGCTACGCTGCGCCGCGCGCCCGCAAGCGCTTGACGCGGACGCTGCGGCTGAGCTGCTCGCCTCGCCGCTCGGCGGCGCCGACCCACTCGCGCTGCGGCGGCTCCGCCGAGGGCTCCGTCGCCTGGAACTCGCCGCGGGCGGCAGCCGGGCCAGTGGTGAGCTGCTGGTCGAGGTGCTGCGCGACGACGACCGCCTCGCAGCGCTCGAAGATTCCGCCGCCGAGCCCGCGCGCCGTCTCGCGCGGCTGCTGCGCGGCGCGGCCGACTCCGTCGCCGCTGGGCACACCGTCGAGGAAACCCTGTGGCGGGTGTGGAAGGCCAGTGGTCTGGAAAAGCGCTGGGTGGCGCAGGCCGAGCGGCACGATGTGGCCGGGGCGCAGGCCGATCGCGATCTCGATGCCGTGGTTTCGCTGTTCGACGCGGCCGCCCAATACGTCGACCGGTTGCCGGGCGCGGACGTCGCCGGTTTCGCGGATTACCTGACCAGCCAGCAGATCGCGGGCAGTTCGCTGGCGCCGACCGCGCCTCGGGACAACGCGGTGTCGGTGCTGACCGCGCATGCCGCGAGCGGTCAGGAGTGGGAGGTCGTGGCGATTCCCGGGGTGCAGGAGGGTGTTTGGCCCGACCTCAGGCTGCGCGGGTCGCTGCTCGGCGTGGAGCGGCTGGTCGACGTGCTGTCCGGAGTGGACGCCGAGCGGGTGTCGGCCACCGCGCCGCTGCTGGCCGAGGAACGGCGGCTGCTCTTGGTCGCGGCGAGCCGGGCCCGGCGGAGTCTGCTGGTCAGCGCGGTCCGCGGCGAGGACGAGCAGCCGTCTCGGTTCCTGGACGAGTTGGAGGGCGTGGTCAGCGACCCGGATGCGCTGGAGCGGCCGATCGCCCGCCCGGAGCGTGGGCTGACGCTTGCCGACCTGGTCGGCGAGCTGCGCCGGGTGGTGTGCGACGCGGAGACGGAGCCGAGGCGGCGGGAGCGGGCGGCGGCGCAGCTCGCGCGGCTGGCCGCGGCCGGGGTGCCCGGCGCCAGCCCGGACACGTGGTACGGCCTACCGGAGAGCTCCAGTTCGGCGCCGCTGGTGACCGGCGACGATCCGGTCCGGGTATCGCCATCCACTGTGGACATCCTGGCCAAGTGTCCGCTGCGTTGGCTGATCGAGCGGCACGGCGGCCAGGACACCGCAGAACTCGCCTCGGTCACCGGTACTCTCGTGCACGCTCTTGTACAGGCCGCCGCTGATGGCGCGGACACCGCGCAGCTGCACAAGGCCCTCGACGACGCGTGGAAATCGGTGGACGCCGGTGCGCCGTGGTTCTCCCGAAAGGAGCGCAAGCGCGTGGAGCACATGCTCGATGCGTTCCTGGCCTGGCTGGTGCAGTCACGTGCCGAACTCACCCAGATCGGCGTGGAGAAGGATTTGGACGTCACGGTTCCGGGCCGGCCGGGCGGGCCGTGGCTGCGGCTACGCGGCCGCGTCGACCGGCTGGAGGCCGATGCCGACGGCCGCCCGGTAGTGGTCGACGTCAAGACCGGGAAGACGCCGGTCAGCAAGGGCGATGCCGAGGAGCACCCGCAGCTGGCGGTCTACCAGCTGGCCGCGGCGCTGGGGGCCTTCGGCGACGGCGATGAACCCGGCGGGGCGCGGCTGCTGTACGTCGCCAAATCCGACCGCAGCGGGGCGGCCACCGAACGCGCCCAGCAGGCGCTGGACGCCGAGCGCATTGAGGTGTGGCTCGACGTGGTGCACACTGCCGCCGCGTCCAGCCTCGGCCCGGCCTACGTGGCCAGCGAGAACACCGACTGCCCGCGTTGTCCGGCGCGCATCTGCTGCCCGGTCCACCCAACCGGAAGACAGGTCGCGCAGTGATCAGAGAATGCGCGTCTGGTCTTGAATGGCGGTGCGGGCGGCGGAACCTCAGCGGCGGTGCCGGTTGCGGTGGTGGGCTCAGCGGCTGCGCCGCTTGCGACGGCCCGTGCGCTTTTCGGCGGTCGGCGTCGCGGCGACGGTCTCGGAAGGGGGTGTGCACGTGAGCGCATCCCATGGCCAATTGGCGCGAATCGTCAGTCCACATCGGATTGCGCAGGCTCTTGGGCTGCATCCGCCTACGCAGGAGCAGGCGGCGGTGATCGCCGCGCCCGCCGAACCGGCGCTGGTGGTGGCGGGTGCAGGTGCGGGGAAGACGGAGACGATGGCCGCCCGTGTGGTGTGGCTGGTCGCCAACCAGTTGGTGACGCCCGAGCGCATCCTTGGCCTGACGTTCACCCGCAAGGCCGCGCGGCAGCTCGCCGACCGGGTGCGGGCCCGGCTGCGCCGGCTCGCCGGATCGGGGCTGCTCGACGAGGTCGATCCGAGCGGACAATTGCGGTCCGCGGTGCTCACCGAAGAACCCACGGTGCTGACCTACCACGCCTACGCGGGGCGGCTCGTCGGCGAGCACGGGCTGCGGGTGCCGGTCGAACCCGGCGCGCGGCTGCTGACCGAGACGGCGTCCTGGCAGCTCGCGCACCGGGTGGTCGCGACCTGGACCGAGGACATCGACACCGACAAGGTCCCGGCCACGGTGACCGGTTATCTCCTGGCCCTGGCCGGGGAACTCGCCGAGCACCTGGTGAGTCCGGACCAGCTGCGCGCGCACGCCGAAAAGCTGTGCCAAGTGGTCGAGAACGCTCCGCGCGCCAAGGGTCAGCGCGCGAATCTCCCGCAGGATTTGGTGAAGGTCGTTGCCGCGCAACGCTTGCGAGTCGCGTTGATGCCGCTGGTGGAGGAATATGCCCAGCGCAAGCGGCGCGAAGGCGCGATGGACTTCGCCGACCAGATGTCGTTGGCGGCGCTACTCGCCACCGAGCACCCCGAGGTCGTCGACGGCGAACGAGCCCGCTACGGGGCGGTGTTGCTGGACGAGTACCAGGACACCGGCCACGCACAACGGGTTCTGCTGCGCTCGCTTTTCGGGCGGGGACTGCCGCTGCCGGTCACGGCGGTCGGCGACCCGGCGCAGGCCATCTACGGCTGGCGGGGCGCGAGCGCGGCGAACCTGCCGCGCTTCACCGACGACTTCCCGCGCATCGAGGACGAATCCAAGGCCCGGGCGCATCGGTACGGGCTGCTGACCAGCTTCCGCAACCCGCCGGAAGTGCTGCACGTCGCCAACGCGGTCTCCGGGCCGCTGCGCGAAACCGGCCTCGAGGTCGATGAACTGCGCGCCCGCGACGGCGCCGAGGCCGGCGACATCCGGTTGGCGTTGGCCGAGCACGTCCGGGAAGAGCGCGACTGGGTCGCCGATCAGGTCACCGCGCAGTGGCAAGCGGCGCTGGACGAGACGGGGCGGCCGCCGACGGCGGCCGTGCTGGTGCGCCGCCGTGCCGACATGGCCGACATCGCGGCGGCGCTGCGCGGACGCGGCCTGCCGGTCGAGGTCGTCGGGCTCGGCGGGTTGCTCGACGAGCCCGAGGTGCGTGATCTGGTCAGCGCACTGCGCCTGCTGGTCGACCCGCTCGCCGGGACGGCCGCGATGCGGCTGCTCACCGGATCGCGCTGGCGTCTCGGGGCGGCCGACATCGCCGCGCTGTGGGACCGCGCCCGGCAGCTTGGCGCACAAGCCTTCGGGGCGCCGGAATCCACCGATCCGTCCGCCGTGGTCACCGCGGCGCTGCCGGGGGAGAACGCGGAGCAGGCCGGACTGGTGGACGCGCTCGACGATCCCGGCAACGAGCAGCACTACTCCGCCGCCGGCTACCGGCGTGCCCGGAGCTTGGGCAAGGAGCTCGCCAAGCTGCGGCGGCGACTCGATCAGCCGCTGCCGGAACTCGTCGCGGACGTCGAGCGGACGTTGCTACTGGACATCGAGAGCATGGCGCGGCCAGTGGGCGCGGGGCGCATCCACCTCGACGCATTCGCCGATGCGGTTACCGATTTCGCCACCGCGAGCCCGTCGGCGACGCTGCCCGCCCTGCTGGACTACCTGGCAGCCGCCGAACAAGCCGAGGACGGGCTGGAACCCGGCGAGGTCGAGGTAGCCGAGGACCGGGTCCAGGTGCTCACCGTGCACGCGGCCAAGGGCCTGGAGTGGCAGGTGGTCGCCGTGCCGCACCTGGTCAACGACGTCTTCCCCGGCAAACGCAAGTCCTCGTCGTGGCTGCGGTCGGTCACCGAGCTACCCGCCGAACTGCGCGGCGACGCCCAAGATCTGCCCAGGTTGGACGTCGACCGGCTGTCCGGGCTGAACCGCAAGGAACTCGCCGAGGCGCTGGGAATCCACGACGAGGAGTTCGAGGAACGTCGGCTCGCCGAGGAACGGCGCCTGCTCTACGTCGCGGTGACGCGCTCGGAGCGGACTTTGCTGCTGTCCGGGCACTGGTGGGGGGAGAACGGCGACAGGCCTAAGGGGCCGTCGGGCTTCCTGCTGCAGTTGTCCGAGGTGTTGCGCGAGTCCGGGGCGGGTGTCGTCGACCGGTGGACCCCGGAACCGGACGAGGACGCGGCGAACCCCTTGGCCGACGCCGTCCGGTGCGCGGAATGGCCGGTCGATCCGTTGGGGCCGCGCCGGGCCGCGGTGGCCGAAGGCGCGGCGCTGGTGCGAGCAGCCTTATCCACTGTGGACGATCTGGAGCCGGAAGACGATGAGGACGGCTGGTCCCGAGACGTTGACGTGCTGCTGGCCGAGCGCGCCGCGGCCGCGCAGCGACGCGAGCAGGTGCGGCTGCCGGAGCACCTGTCGGTCAGCCAGCTCGTCGAACTCGCCGGCGACACCGACGGCCTCGCGCGGCGGCTGCGCCGTCCGCTGCCGTTCCCGCCGAACCCGATGACCCGCCGCGGCACCGCTTTCCATGCCTGGCTGGAGCACCGGTTCACCTCGACCGCGCTGCTGGACTTCGATGAACTGCCCGGTGCCGCCGACGATTCCGCGCCGGTGCATGAGGACCTGGCCGAGCTGCAGGAGGCGTTCCTCGCCGGTTCCTGGGCAGATCGCACGCCACACCGCGTCGAGGTGCCCTTCGAGACCCAGGTCGAGGGCGTCGTGCTGCGCGGCCGGATGGACGCGGTGTTCGCCGACGCCGACGGCGGCTGGACCGTGCTGGACTGGAAAACCGGCGCGGTGCCCGGCGGCGACCAGATTCCCGCGCTGTCCGTGCAGCTCGCGGCGTACCGGCTGGCCTGGGCAGAGCTGTCCGGAACACCGCTGTCGAAGGTTCGCGCGGCGTTCCACTACGTCCGCCGCGATTACACCCTCCGCCCGGCCGACCTGCTCGACGCGAACGGCATCCGGGACCTGATCGCCTCGGTCCCGACCGCCTCCCGCCAGTCGTGACCCGTGGCGGTCGTTCCTCGCGCTGGGTTTTTCTAGAGCATCTTCGGTGTGGCGCTGAGATCATTACACGTTCGGGTGGCGGAGCTTGAGATCGTGGTTCGCGACGGACGAGTATGCCCGCGATGAACACGGACTGGAAGCTCAAGACACCACCGGAATCCGAAGTATTCGTGGACGACGACGTGCTGGCGATGCGCGCCCCGCTGGTGCGGGTGCACCGCGATGACGAAGGCACCTGGTCCTTCGACGGTCCCGGTAAGAACCCGCGACCGTCGAAGAAGACGATGCTCAGCGCCGTGGTCGGCGCCTGGCCGCACGTCGCCGCGCTGTCCGAATTGGACACCGGCGGCGCCGCGGTGTGGTCGTGGAAGCAGCACGGCTGGGCCAGCGAGTTCGAGTGCGAATGCGGTAGTTGCGAACAGCCGGTGGCCGCGGACATCGACCGTGGCAGCTGGCCGAGCGAACTGCAGCCGCAAACCATCCTCAGCGTCGAGCAGGCCGCGCTGTCCGGCCAGGTGTCGCTGACCGACATCATCTCCACTCCCGGCGGCATCGCGCTGCTCGGCCCGGGCGACCACCGGCGCACCGCCGATCTGATGGCCCCGGTCGCGCTGGCGAACGTGATCCGCCGCTGGCCGCACACGGTGCAGGCGCTTCGCGCCCTGAAGGAAGATCGCGGCATGCGCTGGAACCCGGAGAACCTCAACTGGCACGAGTACGTGCTGGCCTGACCGAGGAGAACCGGGGCAATGCTCGTGGCGCTGTCGGCGGCTCTTGCGGGAGTCGCCGACACCGTCTCGGGCCGCCGCATGTCCGACGTCGAGACGCAGCCGAGTGCGATGAACCCGCGGGGCGGTCTTTCAGGCGTTCTCGGTCAGCTGGGGGAGTTCCAGGATTCGCGAGTAGAGGACCTCAAGCAGCCAGCGGCCGAACATCGACGAGCCGAACTCGGCGGTGCGGTCCTCCGGGGCGATCACCAGCTCGGTCGGCCCCTCGAAACCGGCGTTGACCACGCCGACGCCGTAGTAGTCCAGCTCCAGCATCGGCCACGGCTGGTACCGGGAATTCGACGGCAGCACGACGACGCAGGGTGCCAGCGTCAGCAACGTCCCACACGCCTGCAAAGCGAACCGGGCGTGCGGCACCGGCACCAGGATCCCGAGCAGATCCACCGCGGCTACCGGTAGGTGATCGTGCAAGGCGGGCTCGGACCAGGAGCGGAACCAGCTGGGGTTGAGTTCCGGCGCCCAGCCGTGGTGGCTGCGCCATTGGTGGACGTCCTGCCGGATCCGCGCCACGGCGGCGAACCGCGCGCCGAGTACCTCGACGTCCGGGATCAGCCGGCCATCCCACCCCAGGGCGCGCGCCGCATGCTCAAGCTGCTGCACCGCTGCATGGTAAGCCGACGCACCCGGATGTCCAGACCAAACTCTTCCACTTGGAGGAAAGGTCGGCAGCAAAGTGCCGGTGCCGCCTCACGCCGCAGCCGCGCACAACGTTACTGTTCGGCCGTGAAGGGTCACGGAGCCGGGGAGCACGGGTCATGATGCGGCGCAGTCCCAAGCAGTTGGCGCACCCCTTCATCGGTGGGCGCACCGACGAGGAGGAGCTGACCAACCGCCCCGACCACGCGCTCGTCGGCGTGATCCGGATGCCGGGCAGCACGATCAGCCCGGTCCGGTCCATCGTCCGCAGGATCATCGGCGCGATGCTCGCGCTGGGCGCCACGGTGCTCATCGTGTACTTCGGCCGCAACGGCTACCGCGACACCGCCGGTGGTGAGCTGGACCTGCTGGACGCCGTTTACTACGCGACGGTATCGCTGTCCACCACCGGCTACGGCGACATCACGCCCGTCAGCGCGCAGGCGCGCCTGGTGAATGTGCTGATCATCACGCCGCTGCGGGTGCTGTTCCTGATCGTGCTGGTCGGCACCACACTGGAAGTGCTCACCGAGCGCTCTCGGCAGGCTTTCAAGATCCAACGCTGGAGGTCCAAGGTGCGCGACCACGTGGTCGTCATCGGATACGGAACCAAGGGGCGGTCGGCGGTCACCGCACTGCTCGGCGACGACGCCGAGCCCGGCCGCATCGTGGTCGTCGACACCGACCAGCGGGCGCTGGAATCCGCCTCCGCGCAGGGCCTGGTCACCGTCAACGGCTCCGGCACCCGCTCGGACGTGCTGCGGGTGGCGGGTGTGCCGCGGGCGCGGGCGATCGTGGTGGCCCCCGCCCGGGACGACACCGCAGTGCTGGTCACCCTGACCGCGCGGGAGCTTTCGCCGAAGGCCCAGATCGTCGCGGCGGTGCGGGAAGCCGAGAACGTGCACCTGCTGCGGCAGTCCGGCGCGGATTCGGTGGTGGTTTCCAGCGAGACCGCGGGCCGGCTGCTGGGCATGGCGACCTCGACGCCGTCGGTGGTGGAGATGTTCGAGGACCTGCTGACCCCCGACGCGGGCCTGGCGATCGCCGAGCGGGAGGTCGAGCCGCAGGAGATCGGCGGCTCGCCGCGACACCTCTCGGACATCGTGCTCGGCGTGGTGCGCGACGGTCAGCTCTACCGGGTGGACGCGGCGGAAGCCGACGCGATCGAAGAGGGCGACCGGCTGCTCTACGTCAAGAAAGTGACGCCCGCAGAAGCCTAGAGAGTGTTTCAAAGGTGGTTGCGTAGCGGTGCCGGTAGCGGCCCCATGCGGGAGTTACCGTCGCCGCCGGGGCTCCGGGATCCCTGACTTATGTATGCCGCAATACGCGGCGCTGGGGCTGTCCTCGCCAGGCGACGTCTGAGCGGGACTCTGTGGGGCGGCGGTGCAAGCTGAGACCCACACCGCAAGCGGCTTAAGCCGCTTATCAGGCAGACCTTGGAACCGGTGGTGATTCGTCGACTGCTCGGGGTGACGTTGCGACCCTTAGTGCGGAGTTCTGCCACTATCGACTCCGTGGGAAGACAACGAGGTTCGGCGTCGGTGGCGTCGATCCTGCTTGTCCTAGGAATACTCGGCGTCGCGGTGGCCGCCGTAACGCTGTGGCCGCTGGTGACGGCTGTCGGTCAGGGACGAACCGCGATGCGCCCGGCGATGGCGACCGTCATCGAGTCGCGACCGTGCGGCGGACAGTCGGCGAGAGACCTCGTCGAGGTCCAGATCGACGGCGTCGTCCGGCAAGCGCCCTTCGACGGCTGCGGGCACGCCCGCGGCCAAGAGCTATCCGTGCAGGTGCCGGCCGACCCGGGCCAGGACTTCGTGGTGCGCCCCGCGCACGCCGCGGACTCCGAACTGGACGCCCAAGAGCAGCGCGCCAAGTGGGTCCTGCTGACCCTCGCCGCTGTCGCGGGGGGCGGCTACGGCCTGATGCTCCGCCGACCCTGAGCGGCCATGCCGCCCAGAATTCCTAGAGAGGTTTCAAAAGTGGTGCGCGTAGCGGTCCCGGTAGGCCGCCTGGGTTCCGGGACTGTCCTTGCCAGGCAACGTCTGAGCGGTTTGGGACCCTGTGGGGCGGCGGCGCAAGCTGAGTCCCACAACGCAAGCGGTTACGCCGCTTATAAAACAGACCTAGTCGACGTCGGATGGTGCTGCCAGCCACGTATTGCACTCCGTGACCCGGTTCTTGGTGAAACCCTGCCGGACCCATGTGCGGTTGGTCGCCTTGCTTCCGTGGTCGGGCACTTTGCTGTTCTCGTCCCCGCGCCCGGAAGAGTCCTCGAGCGCCGGGAAAATGTAGTTATTGCTGACGCCGCCGTTCTGCAACGCCGCCAACGACATGCCCTCGAAGCAGGTTGCCTGCAGTTCCGACCGTCGGGTCAGCTCCAGCCCTCCCGCCGTGGTGCTGCCGCCCGCCTCGTAGGACGCGTCGCCGTACGCGCTGTTGATCCCGCTCATGCCTTGCACCGCGTGGCCGAATTCGTGCGCGAACTGGCCGAGATAGGCACCGGCATCGGTACGCCCCTCCACTTCGGCGTAATACCGGGCGGTCATGTAGATCGTGTGGCTACCGGGGCAGTACATGGCCGTCTGGTTCCACATCCTGGTACCGCAGGGGGTTTCGATGTCGGCACTGGTGGTGATGACCTTCGGCGCCTCCACCGGCAGGTTGGCGGCCTCCAGCGCCGGGGTCCACGCTGCCATCAGGCAGGGCAGCGCCGCTTGGTAGAAATTGTCCTGCGAAGCCACATCCGTGCCGAAGGCGGGCAGGCGGCACGAGGTGTTCTTCGCGCCGTTCCCGGGGATGTTGATCGGGTTGTCACCGAGCGCAACGACCGGCTTCCCTCCTTCATCCGTGGTGCTTTCGGACGTGCCGGTGCTTTCCTCGGCGCTGGACGTTTCGCTGGTGGACGTTTCGGGCAAGCTGGACTCTCCCGAGGACGTCTCGGTTGAGCCGCCGGCGTAGTCGGAGGCGCTGTTGGAAACCGAGGCCGCGAGGGCGCCGATCGATCCCAGGCCGAACAACGCGACCGCGACGATCACCAGCGCGACCACGAAGCCGCTGCCGCTCTTGCGCTGCGGCACACGCATCGGCGGCAGCTGCGGCGGTATCTGCCGCGGTGGCGCCTGCACCGGCGGGACCGCGGTGAGGCGAGTGGTCGTCTGCTGCGGCAGCGGTCGTGCGACCGGCGGTGGCGCGACGGGCCGCGACTTCGGCCGGGAAACCGGCGGCTGTGGCCTTGGTTGCCCGGGCGGTGGCTGGGGTGCGCGAGATGGTGGTTGACGAGATGGCTGCTGCTGGGGCCCGGCTGGTGGACGCGGCCGTTGCCCCGGCGGTTGGGGCCGTTGTTGCCGGGTGCCGGGCGGCGGTTGCGTGCCATGAGGTTGTCGCGGAGGCCGAGGCGGTGGCGGCGATTGCGGTCCGCGCGGTGGCGGTGGCCAGGGCGGCTGCGTCATGCGTCCGTCCTCGTGACGTGTCGAATGTGGACGGTTTGACCAGGCTCAACGCGCCGCCACCCATCCGTCATGTCCCCGAACCTTCTCATGTTGATCGCGCTCGTTGTGGGCCAGAGCTTAACCGCGGGCCGCTATGGTTCGGGCCGTGTTGACCAAATGGGGACTGGCTGCGGTGCTGGTGGGACTGCTAGTCGGCGGGCCGGGCACGGCCGTGGCGAAGGAAAAACCGGTCGACTCGCTGCCCGGCACGGTTTCCAGCACGCTGCACCTCAAGCTGCAGCGCGACGGCCTGCTGTCGGTCACCGAGCGGATCACGGTTCCGCCTGGCCCCCCGGTCGAGCGCACGGTGCCGCTGCGGCAATCGGCCGGACCCGGCGCCGACCGCGTTTTCACCGTCTCCGAGGCCACCCTGGATGGCGGGGGCACCGTTCGAACCGACGCCGACAACATGCACTTGGCCCTGCGCCCCGGTGTGTCAACGCTGAAGTACGCCGTCCGCGGTGCCGTCGCCGATGCCGGGGACATGCAGGAAGTTCAGTGGCAGGTGTCGGGCGGCTGGAGCGTGCCGGTGGACCGAGTCGAGGTGGCTTCGCTGCTGTCCCCGAAGATTCCGCAGGACATCCTGTGCCTGGCCGGCCCGGTTGGCAGCGAGGCCCGCTGTGCCCGGTTCGAGGTCACCCACACTCAGGCGGTGCACGCGCTGACTTACGGGCTCAAGCCGAGTGACCGAGTGGACATCACCTTCAAGGTCCCGGCCGGCACCGTCCCGGCGAACGCAGTGACCGAGCAGCACTTCAGCCTGGCGCGGGCCTTTTCGCTGACGCCGGCGACGGCCGCGGGCCTGGCCGGAATCGGCTTGCTGCTGATCGGCGGACTCGGCCTGGTCTGGTACGCCCGCGGCCGGGACGAGCGCGCATTCGCCGAGGACGTCGGCCGGGTCGAGATGCTGATGACGGACTCGCGGGGAGCGGTCACGTTCGCCTCCCCGGACGGCGTGCTGCCTGGCCAGATCGGCACGGTCATCGACGAGCGGGTCGACCCGCTGGACGTCATCGCGACGGTCATCGACTTAGCGGTCCGTAACTACCTCTGGATCGAGGAACTTCCCGGCCGGGACTGGCGAATCGTGCGGCTCAACCCGGCGGATGAGTCGCTGCGGCCGTTCGAGCGAGCGGTGTACGAACTGCTCGTCGGCGATGCCGTGGAGGTGCGGCTGTCCCAACTCCGCGACCTGGACCTAAGCCCGGTCCGGGCCGCGCTCTACGCGGATGTCGTGGACAAAGAGTGGTTCGCGCGGCGCCCGGATGCCGACCGTAACCGGTTCTGGTGGATGGGAATGGGCGTCACCATCGGCGGCGCCGCGCTGACCGCGGTGCTGGCGGTCACGAGTTCCGCTGCGCTGCTGGGAATCGGTGTATTGCTCGGCGGTATCGCGATGACGTTCGGCGCCCGCCTGATGCCCGCCCGCACGCGACGCGGCAGCGCGCTAGTGCTGCAGGTGCGGGGCTTGCGGAGCTATCTGCACGACGTCTCGGCGGGCTCCCTGCCGGTGTCGGACCGCGAGACGGTGTTCTCCCGTTCGTTGCCGTACGCGGTGGTGTTGAGCGAAACCGACCACTGGCTCACCGAATTCGCCGAGCTGGACCCGGGAGCGGATGGCACTGCGGGCCTGTACTGGTACGCCAGCCTCGAATCGACGCCGAACCTGCAACGCTTCCGCGAAGCCTTCCCCGCCCTGATGGCGAAACTCAACGAAACGGTCAAGTGCTGACTGGGTAACGATTGGCGCACGGTTCTCCTCGACTGGCCGTAAGTGGTCGCTCGCGGTGCGTGATGATCCCGCGACCCGCGGTCGGGCAGTGATGTCGAACTTTGCCTGGTTCGGCGGGAACCGTTACGCCCTTACCTGCGTCAAGTTAAAGTGTTCACGTTTCATGGGGGAGATCGCGAGATCCAGAGGGGTCTGGGATGGCAACCGACGCGGGTGGTTTCGCCGCAGCCAAGGAAGGGCTGAAGGCGATCAGCGGGCAGACGCAATGGATGAATCAGCAGGTCAGCGCGGGCAAGCTAGCGCTGGACCCCGATGTCGCCGACAAGGCCGCCAAACGCTGCGAAGAGGAGATCGAAGCGCTTAGTGGGCTTCTCCGGAATGCGAACGCTTTGCAGACTGTGAAGGGGCTGGGCGACTACCCCGACGGTCAGCAACTCGCGAAGCGCTTCCAGGACAAGGCGACTGATGGGGATGCCGGGGTCCTCAAGCTGATCCGTGACATGCAGGAAGAGCTGAAGAAGCAGGCGGACGCATTCCGCGGTGCCGCCAAGGATTACCGTGCCACCGACGAACAGAACGCCGACGACCTGAGGCGAGGTATTCAGTGAGTACGTTTTCCCGGTCCCTGATCGCTACGGCTGCCGGCCTGGCCTTGTTCGGGCTCTCCGCGTGCACGGGTGGCGGTTCAAGCGCCGGCGGTGGCGAGGAGACGTCCTCCGCGCCGACGTCGGCTTCGTCGGGTTCTGGGCTGGCGGGCTTTAATCCGTGCACCTTCTTCAAGCCCGAGGAGCTCACTTCGTTCGGCGTTTCGACGCAGAGCAAGGATTTCACGCAGGTCAGCTTCCAGCCGGGCTGTGAATGGACGGGCGAGAAGCAGACCATCGGTCTGCAGAAGAACGCGGAAGAGACAGTGCAGAGCCTTGGTAAGGGCGGCGGCTTCGACGAGTTCACGCCCACCACGGTTGCTGGACGCGAGGCGGCGAAGATGCTCACCGCAGGCGCGACAGGACAGGGCGTCTGCAACTACGTCGTGTCAGCAGGTGGCGGGATCGTCCTCTACCAGATCACCGGTGCGATGCGTGATTCCGTGGCAGACCCGTGCGGCGAGCTGAAGAAGATCGCCGATCAAACGGCTTCGCGACTTCCAGAGTGATTAGACAGGGGGAGTGATGGGACTTCTCAGCACACTCGACAACGCGGGTTCCCGGGTCTTTGGCTGGGAGAGCGCTGCGGAAGAGGAGCGGAAGAAGCATGACGAAAAGGCGGCCCAGGTAGCGCAACAGCAGCAGGCCCAGCTCGCGCAGCAGAATTCCGGTCTGAACGTCGCCAGCTACGACTCGCCCGCCATCAGCCAGTGCGTGAACTGGTCCGGCTTCTCCCATGCGCAGATCTTCAAGACCAACCAGGAGTCGATCGACCAAGGCAGGGTCGGGGAGGTCGCGCAGGCGTGGATCAAACTCGCCAAGGGACTCCGGGAGCGCGGCGAGAACTACGCCAAGGACCTCGCCGGCATCGTTGACCAGGGCTGGGAGGGCGAAGCGGCGGATCAGGCCCGGGAGGTCGGCAAGCCCGCGTCCGACTGGATGAAGGCCAGCGCCGACGCCTTCGAGATGACCGGCAACAATCTCAACGCCGCGGGCGAGGCCGCCGGTCAGGCGAGCAAGATGGTCGAGCAGCCGCAGGGGTTCAGCTGGGGCGAGGCCGCGGCTAGTGCCGTTCCGTTCGGTTTGGCCGGGAGCGGCATCAACGCGCTGAGCCAGATGGAGGAGCGGGAGCAGGCGGAGAAGGCCGCGCAGGAGACGATGGCCCGGGTCTACAGCCCCACCCTCAGCCAGGTCGACGCGAAGATGCCGCAGTATCAGGCTCCGGACGGCTCGACCAAGGAGCCGCCGCCGGTGCCGCCGCCGGACCGCACGGACTGGGGTGGCGGCCCGGGCGGCGGTGGCCCCGGTGGCGGACCCGGCGGTGGTGGGCTCCCCGGCGGTGGCGGAATCCCGGGCGGCGGCGGAATCCCGGGCCGGATCCCCGGCGGCGATCACCCCGGCGGCATCGGATCGGGCGGCATCGGATCTGGCGGGCTCGGCGGCAACTACACCTCGCCGGCCGGAACCGGCAGCCAATGGGCCGGTACGCCGGACGGATCGGGGCTCGGACTTCCCGGCGGCGGATCCGCTGGGCTCGGTGCCGGTGGTGCCGGTGCCGGTGGTGCGGGTGCCGGGATGGTCGGCGGCATGGCCGGTGGACTCGGTGCTGGGGGCTTGGGCCGTGGCGGCGCCGGTGCGGGCGGTATGGGCGCTGGCGGCCGGGCCGGCGCGGGCGGTCTCGGTGCCGGCGCCGGTGCGGGCGCGGGTGCGGCCGGTGCTCGGGGGGCGGGTGCCGGCCGCGGCGCGATGGGCGGCATGGGAGGCGCCGGTCAACGCGGGAAGGGCGGCGCCGAGGACGAGGAGCACGAGCGCCCGTCCTGGCTTGAGGAGCAGGACGACATCTGGATGAACGACATGCCCCGGACCGCGCCGCCGGTGCTCGGGGAGTGATCCGGTGACTGACCGGTGGTGGTGGTCGTCGGCCGCACCACCGGTCCGCTAACGGACAAATTCACAAGGGGAGAAACGCAGTGAGTGTGTTGGGGCGGTGGCAGCTTCAGCCGGTGCACCTGGATGTCGTCCTCAAGTACCTGCGGATCGAGAGCCTGACCTTGCCGCTGAGCAGCCGCTCGGCCGGATACACCGCGGACCACTTCAGCCGGATCGCGAAGGCCGAGCTGGAGCGAATGACGGCCGCGGGGGTCGTGGTCAACGACGAGGTCGCGCCGCCGCTGGTCGCCGCGCTCAAGACGCTCGCCACCCCGTATCTGTGGGTCGACTCGCTGTGGTTCCCGCAGGTGGGCACCGACCACTGCTGGCGGGCGCTCGCCGTGTTCACCGAGGGGAACCGGGTCGTCCTCGGGGTGCAGACCCCGAGCGAGGATCCGCAGCGCGGCGGGATGCTGACCGTCGAGGTGCACGAGAACGTTCCGCTGCCCCAGGTCCTGCTGGCCACGCTGCCGCCCACCAAGCCGGGCAACCGCGGGCCGGTGCGCGTCCCGCGGAGTTCGCTGGTGCAGCAGCAACAGCCCGACGACTTCGGCCAGACGAGCATGATGCAGTCCGCCACGCCGAACCGGGGCAGCAGCGGCGATCGGCAGGTGGAGCTCTACGAGGCGATCGGGAAGTCGCCCCACCAGCGCATCGGCCAGATCGCGGCGAACGTGCGTGACCAGTACGGCCGCCGGAAGCGCTCGCAGATCGTGTCCTGGTTCGACAACCCGGAGCCCGACGGCCGCTACCTGAACCGGATCGAGCGCGGCAGCACGGGTGATCAGGTCTTCGCGCTCCTGCCCGCGGACGCGCGCACGATCGGAGCAGAGATCGATTCCCTCATCGCCCAGGTCCGCTGACAGGGGCCGGAGTGCCTCTGCCGCCTAGCCCGCACTGGGTACCGTTTCCCTGGTCAAAGCCTGGTGGCCCGGGGGGATCGCGATAGCCCTCCACAGGCGCTGGCTGTCACACTCTTGGGCGAACTTCGATCCGGGCGGTGCGACTGGCTCCGAGCCCTGAATCACGCTGGGCCACTACAACGCGCCGAAGAGTAGCGAAGGGGGCACGCGCAGGTCGACGGCTCGCACGTAGGCTGCATGGCATGGTCGAACCCCAGCTGCATCGCGTTACCTTGCCCAATGGGCTGCGCGTGGTGTTGGCACCGGACTCGGCGGCGGGCCAAGCGTCGTCCGGGCAGGCCCCTGTGGTCGGTGTCAGCGTGCACTACGACGTGGGCTTTCGCTCCGAACCGGAAGGACGCACCGGTTTCGCGCACCTCTTCGAGCATTTGATGTTCCAAGGCAGCGAGAGCCTTGAGAAACTCGCGCACTTCCGGCACGTGCAGGGCTCCGGCGGCACCTTCAACGGTTCGACGCATCAGGACTACACCGATTACTACCAGGTGCTGCCCTCGGCCGCGCTGGAGCGGGCGTTGTTCCTCGAGGCGGACCGGATGCGGGCCCCGAAGATCACCGAGGAGAACCTGCGCAACCAGGTGGACGTGGTCAAGGAGGAGATCCGGCTCAACGTCCTCAACCGCCCCTATGGCGGGTTCCCGTGGATCCTGCTGCCGCCGGTGCTGTACTCGACCTTCGCCAACGCCCACAACGGCTACGGCGACTTCACCGACCTGGAACAGGCCACCGTCGACGACTGCGCAGCGTTCTTCGACACCTACTACGCACCGGGCAACGCGGTGCTGACCGTCGCCGGTGATATTGACGTCGAGCGGACCATCGACCTGATCAACAAGCACTTCGGTGACGTGCCGCGGCGCGATGTCCCGGAGCGGCCGTCCTTCGCCGAGCCCTTCCCGTCCGGCGAGCTGCGCGGCCGGCACGCCGACCCGCACGCACCGCTGCCCGCTGTCGCACTGGGCTACCGCCTGCCCGACCCGGTCGGCGAGCTCGACGCCTACCTGGCGAACGTCGTGCTCGCGGCCGTCCTGTCCGACGGCGACGCCTCCCGCCTGCAGCAGCGCCTGGTCTACCAGGACGCGCTGGTGGTAGACGTGCACGCCGGTTGCGGACTGATGGGTTCTCCGCTGGACGCCCGTGACCCGGACACCTTCAACATCACCGCGATCCACACCCCGGAGGTCGGGCTCGACCGGGTGGTCGGGGCGTTGGACGAGGAACTGGAGAAGCTGGCCACCGACGGTCCGAGCGCGGACGAGCTGTCCCGCGTCACGGCCCGCTGGGCCGCCAGCCTGTACCGGGAGCACGACCGGGTGGTTTCCCGGACCCTCGACCTGGGCGGCGCCGAGCTGCTGCACGGCCGCGCCGAGCTGATCTCCGAGCTGCCGCAGCGGATCGGTGAGGTCCGCGCGGAGGACGTCGCATCGGCCGCCAAGGCCCTGCGGTCCGACGCGCGTGCGGTTCTGGAGATCGAACCGGTGGGCGACGAGAACGCTACAGGAGGTGCGGCATGACCCGCGCAACGCACCGCAGCGCCGAGGAAATCGGCCGCACCGAGCTCGGCCCGCGGCCGCTGCCGCCGCTCGGCGAGCCCCGTCCCGGCCGCCCATCGGCCACTGTGGACACCGTGTTGGACAACGGGCTGCGGGTGATCGCCGTTCGGCACGGCGTGGTCCCGATGGTCGAGCTGCGCCTGCGGATTCCGTTCGCCGATGAGGCCCCGAAGCACCCGGCCCGCGCCGAGTTGCTGGCCGAGACGCTGCTGACCGGCACCGAGCGCCGCAACCGCGTCCAGGTGGACACCGATCTGGCCGCGGTGGGCGGTGCCCTGAACACGATCGTCGACCCGGAACGGCTCAGCATCACCGGCGACGCACTGGCCAGCGGGCTGGACACCCTGCTCGATGTGCTCGCCGACGCGCTGACCGGCGCGGTGTACCGCGACGAGGAGGTCGAGGGGGAGCGAGCTCGGCTGGTTGAGCGGATCACCGTCGCGCGCTCGCAGCCGCGGGTCATCGCGCGAGAGGAGCTGCAGCGGCACCGCTACGGCGACCACCCGTTCGTCCGCGAGGTGCCGCAGGCCGACGACGTCGCCTCGGTCACCGCCGAGGAAGTCCGCATCCTGCACCGCGAAGCCGTGCTGCCGCGTGGTTCGGTGCTGGTCCTGGTCGGCGACATCGACCCGGACCAGGCGGTGGCCGGCGTCGCACGCATCCTGACCGACTGGCACTCCGAGGACAGCGCGCGGGAACTGCCGTCGCTGCCCGCGGTGCGCGGTGGCGACGTCCGGCTGGTGCACCGGCCCGGTGCGGTGCAGTCGCAGCTGCGATTCTCCGCGCAGGCGCTGGCGCGCACCGACCCGCAGTACCCGGCGCTGCAGATCGCGAACCTCGTCTTCGGCGGCTATTTCTCGTCGCGGCTGGTCGAGAACATCCGCGAGGACAAGGGCTACACCTACAGCGCGCACTCGTCGTTCGAGTTCACCCGGGGCAACGGCACGGTCCTCGTCGACGCCGACACCGCGAGCGAGGTCACGGCGGCCGCGCTGCTGGAGACCCGGTACGAGCTGGCCCGGTTGGCACTGGTGCCGCCGACCGAGTCGGAGGTCGAGTCGGCCCGGCAGTATGCCATCGGCAGCCTGCTGACCTCCACCGCCTCGCAGTCCGGGATGGCGTCCACGCTCATGGCGCTGGCCGCTGCCGGGCTCGGGCACGACTGGCTCTTCGCGCACCCGGAGCGGTTGCGGGCGATCACTGCCGAGCAGGTGGCCGAGGCAGCGCGGCTGTTCGCCCCGACCGCGTTCACGGGCGTGGTCGTCGGCGACGCGGACAAGCTCGCCGACGAGCTGCTGTTGCTCGGGGGCGTGGTGCTGTCGTGATCCGGTTAGACGGTGGGGCGGGCAAATGACCTCCGACGTGTTCGCCGGCGCGGGTTTCCAGCTGGACTCCGCCCCCTTGCTCTCCCGGTCCACTGTGGACCGAAGGGAGATGCTGCGGGACACCCCGGATGGCGGCGCCGAACTCTGGTCGACCGGACGCGTCGTGCTGGTGGACGCAAAGGGGCGCACTCAGATCGATGCTGACTCGCGGTTGGTAGTGCATCCGGCGTCCGACTTCGGGGAACGTCCGGCCCCGAACGCCATCCTGCTCGGCGTCGAGCGCGGAATCAGCTATTGGGCGCTGCGCAGCGAGCACGACGGCGCCCAGGACGGCTGGCGGGACCTGCGCGCCAGCGGCGGTCTGCTCAACGACACCGACGCCGGACTGCTCACCACGGCCGTCGGTCTGCTCGGCTGGCACGACAACGCCCGTTACTGCGCGGTGTGCGGGGCGGCGACCACGCGGGTCCGCGCCGGGTGGGCGCGGCGTTGCACGGGCTGCGACCGTGAGGAGTACCCGCGCACCGACCCAGCGGTGATCTGCCTGGTGCACGACGGTGCGGACCACGTCCTGTTGGCGCGCCAGCCGATCTGGCCGCCGGATCGGTACTCGGTGCTGGCCGGTTTCGTCGAGGTCGGTGAGTCACTGGAGGCGTGCGTCGAGCGCGAAGTCGCCGAGGAGGTCGGGGTCGCGGCCTCGGATGTCCGGTACCTCGGCAGCCAGCCCTGGCCGTTCCCCCGGTCGTTGATGCTGGGCTTCGCCGCGCTCGCGGACCGGTCCGCGCCGTTGATCCCCGCCGACGGGGAGATCGAGGACGCCCGCTGGGTGCATCGCGACACGGTTCGGGCGGCCCTGGAGTCCGAGGGCGCCGCGGTCGACGGGCTACGGCTCCCACCAGGGGTGTCCATCGCCTCCCGCATGATCAGAGGCTGGGCGACCTGGCGGGGCTGACGCGCGAGGAGCCGGCCGGGATGTGATCCCGCCCGGCTCCTCGGTGCCGGAAGCCCGGATGAGATTTCCGCGACCGCCTGCGGATGGCGGGCTCACACAGCGGATTCGGCCACTCGCAGCTTGATTTCGGTGTCGCCGAAGCGTGCCACGAGCTGCACCGTTCCGCCGAGCGCCGCCACGTACGAGCGCAGGCTGGCCACGGTGAGCGCCTCGATGTCGCCGCGTTCGATGGAGCTCACCCGAGGTTGCCCGATGCCCATCCGCCGAGCCAGCTCAACCTGGGTGACCTGCGCCGTTTTCCGCAGCTCGGCCAACCGGTGCCCGGTGACGTAAGCCTCGGTGATCCGACGTCCCAGTTCCTGCTGCTCCGGGGTGATTCCCAGGCGCTCCCGGACTTCGTTCCACGGGATTGTCATGGCTGGCCCTCCCGACCTCTCGCCTGATCATCTGCGGCCGCCCCGAAGCCCGCAAGGCAAGTACGGGTGATCTCGGCGGCGCGTACCCGGTCTTCGCAGGTCGATGCCGTGGTCGATGGTGATTTTCATGCCTGCGGGACGGCCTGATCCTGACCCGGAAGTGGGTACGAATCGTGTGCTGCGTCGTTCCGACACGCGGGCGCGGAGTTGGGGTGTGGCCCCGAACGGGGAATGGGTCTGCGAAGATGCCGGGCATGACCGATCAGCCGCGACTCCTGGAAGGTCTGGACCCAGAGCAGCGGCAGGCGGTCATCGCACCACGCGGACCGGTGTGCGTGCTGGCGGGCGCGGGCACCGGCAAAACCCGCACGATCACCCATCGGATCGCCTATCTCGTCCAACGCGGACTCGTTGCGCCGCAACAGGTGCTCGCGGTGACGTTCACTGCTCGGGCGGCGGGGGAGATGCGCACTCGGCTGCGTGCGCTCGGCGCGGCGGGCGTGCAGGCGCAGACCTTCCACGCGGCGGCCTTCCGGCAACTGCGCTACTTCTGGCCACGGGTGCACGAAACGCAGATGTGGCAGCTGACGGACAACAAGTTCCGACTGGTCGTACAGGCCGCGAACAAGGTCGGGCTGTCCACCGAGCGAGAGGACGTCCGGGACCTCGCCGGCGAGATCGAGTGGGCCAAGTCGTCGCTGATCGGCCCCGAGCAGTATCCGGCCGCCGCGGCCGCCGCCGACCGCGACGTCCCGGTGCTGCCGGAGCAGCTCAGCAAGGCATTCGCGGCCTACGAGCAGCTCAAGAACCGGGCGCAGGCCCTGGATTTCGACGATTTGCTGCTGCACATCGCGGCGATCCTGGAGGAACAGCCCGAGATCGCCGAGGAGTTCCGCAGCCGGTACCGGTCGTTCGTCGTGGACGAGTACCAGGACGTCAATCCGCTGCAACAGCGGGTGCTCGACGGCTGGCTGGGCAACCGAGACGACCTCACCGTGGTGGGCGACGCGAACCAGACGATCTACTCGTTCGCGGGCGCCTCGCCGAAGTGGCTGATCGGCTTTCCGCACAAGTACCCGGATGCCACCCTGGTGCGGTTGGAGCGGGACTACCGGTCCACGCCGCAGGTGGTCGGCTTGGCGAACCAGGTCATCGGAGCCGCGCGGGAGCGGCCGGCCGGCACGCGGCTGAAGCTGGTCGGGCAGCGCCCGGACGGCCCGCGCCCGGACTTCGCCGAGTACGACGACGAGACCGAAGAGGCCGACGCGATCGCGCGCAGAATCGCGCAACTGGCCAAGCGGGGTGTCGCGCTATCGGAGATGGCCGTGCTGTTCCGGGTCAACGCGCAGTCGGAGGTCTACGAGAAGGCCCTGTCCGACGCCGAGATCCCTTACCAGGTGCGCGGCGGCGAGCGGTTCTTCGCGCGCGCCGAGGTGCGCCAGGCAATGGTGACGCTGCGCGCCGCGGTCGCCTACGGCGGCAATGACGAAGACCTGCCCGCGACCGTGCGCGCCGCGCTCCGCGAGGTCGGGCTGACCGACGAGCCGCCTGCCGGCGGCGCCGCCCGCGAGCGGTGGGAGTCGCTGATCGCGTTGGTGGAGCTCGCCGAAGAACTCGCCGCCACGGCGCCCGACGCGGACCTGGCACGCTATGTCGCCGAACTGGACGCCCGCGCCGAGGCCCAGCACCCGCCGACCGTCGAGGGCGTCACCCTTGCCTCGCTGCACGCGGCCAAGGGCCTCGAATGGGATGCGGTGTTCCTGGTGGGTCTGGTCGAAGGAACCCTGCCGATCCAGCACGCCGACACCGACGCCGCCGTCGAGGAAGAACGACGCCTGCTCTACGTCGGGGCCACCCGCGCACGCGAGCACCTCTGCCTGTCGTGGGCGCTGGCGCGCGCCGGCGGTCGCCGCTACCGCAGGCGCAGTCGCTTCCTATACGGCCTGGTGCCCGATGAGCACCCGGCGGCGCTGCCGAACAAGGTCAAGCAGCGCGAGCTGCTGTCTCGGCCGGCGAAGCCCGAGAAACCGCGTTGCCGCATATGCAACGCCACGCTCGCGGGCACAATGGACATCAAGCTCGGCCGTTGCGCCGACTGTCCCTCCGATGTGGACGAGGACCTGCTGTCGCGGCTGAAGGCGTGGCGCAGCGAGCGCGCCCGACAGCTGAAGGTCCCCGCCTATGTCGTGTTCACCGACGCGACGCTGACCGCGCTCGCCGAGCAGCGGCCGTCCGACGTGAGCGCTCTGGTCGGCATCTCGGGGATCGGCGCGTCGAAGGTGCAGAAGTTCGGCTCCGACGTGCTCGCGCTGATTCAGCGCGAGCACCGCGGTGGCCCTGAAACGCCTGGTGACGCAGGTTTTTCAGACGATCGAGCGGATTCTTCGAAAAATACGTTGCGATCGGCACGGCGGTCCCAATAACCTGCAAGAGCGCGAGCCGTGGTCGGACGAAACCGCGGTCTGAGTCCAGAAGGGAGGTGGCCCTGGTGTCCACGATTCTGATGTCTCGCACCCCGAGCCACCTCATGGTGGGGGCCATCGCCCTGTTCCGCGTCACTTTTGCGCCATTCCCGGCTGTTGCCGAACACGATGCCGACTATGGCCGAAAGTCCGCTCCGCGCTGGCTCCGCGCGTTCCCGCAGGGCGTGGCCGCCCTGCGCCGGTCCGTTCGTTGGCGATTCCTTGATCCACTGATCTAGGAACGCCCCAGGCTTCTCGAAGGCCGCGGACCTCACATCGGGTCCGCGGCCTTCTTGTTGTTCCTGGTTTTCCGTCATCCACAACCACAACCTGCCGCCGATCGACTACAGGAGGAAGTTGCATGTTGACCGCGAGTGTGCCGATACCCAGGTCGGGCGGGGTCTTGCTGCCGGACGGGGACACCGTGGCCGGCTTGTTCGACGGCTCCGCAACGCTGGACTGCCGACTGCCCTGCCGTCAGGACCCGGACCTGTGGTTCGCCGAGAGTCCGCGGGACCTGGATCAGGCCAAGTCGCTGTGCGCCGATTGCCCGATCAAGGCCGAGTGCCTGGCCGGCGCCCTGTCCCGCGGTGAGCCCTGGGGGGTCTGGGGAGGCGAAATCTTCGAGCGCGGCGCGGTGGTCGCTCGCAAGCGTCCGCGCGGCCGCCCCCGCAAGCACCCGCTGCCCACCGAGACGCCGGTTGTCGGCGCAACCAAGCGACAAGGTCAGGAGCAGGCAGCATGAATTACCACCGAACGACCGATCCCATCACCGGCACCCGGACGAAGAACGAGGTACGAATGTTGTTGCCCGAGGACCTGTCCCGGTTACGAAGTAAGGAGTTACTGGACGAAGCGCATCGACAACGGTTGGCCCGGCAGGTCGCCGCCGGCCGTTGGTGGCGTTGGCTGGCCGATTACGCCGGCAGGCGGGCGGAACGCGCGGCCCGTGGCGCGAGCCCCTGGGGCCGGGACCGCCTCAGCAGTCCACGGTAGCCACGCGGTGCCGAATCGTTTTGCATCGTTGCGGATTCTCAGTCGCTGTCTCACCCGGCCCCCGACCCGACCACGCCCGGGTCGTCGGAAGTCCGAGGTCGGGGTGGCGACTGAGAATTCGTCGCTTGAAGAACCCGCCGCGCAGCTCGAAGCGCGTTCGAGTGCCTGCGCACCTTGAAAAACTGGCGCGCCGGGCGGGGAGATGCTCGTAAGGTGGTGCCCGTGGCCGCGCACTCACACGACAACATCGACTGGGACGAGCACCTCCAGCACCTTCGGGACGGCGATGAGCTGAACGCACCGGAGATCGCCGAAGTCGTCGCCGAGCTGCTGCGCCCGTCCGACCGCACTGTGCTGGAGATCGGCGCCGGGGCGGGCGGGAAGGCGGCGGCCTTCGCAGCGGCGCTGGCGGATTCCGGGGGCGTGCTGACCATCGTGGACACGGCCCCGCAGCTGCTCGCCGCGGCGGGCGCCCACGTCAAGCAGGTTTCCGACCGGGTGCAGGTGCACGCGGTCCGGGCGGACGCCGCCGAGGACTCGTTGGCCGAAGAACTGGCGCAAGCCGGCGCTCCGACGCAGGCCGATCTGGTCTTCGCGGCGTTAGCCGTGCACCACCTGCCCGACCAGCTGGCCGGGGTGCGACGACTGGCGAGCCTGGTGCGTCCCGGCGGCCGACTGGCGATCATCGAGTTCGGGCTCGCCACCAAGGTGCTGCCGCCGGACGTCGGGCTGAGCGAGCCGGGACTGGAGGCCCGGTTGATCGCCGCCCGCGAGGATTGGTTCCGGCAGATGCGGGCCGAGATGCCCGGCTCGGTCCGGATGCCGCTGGGGTGGGGCAAGGCGCTCTCCGCGAGCGGCCTGACCGAGGTGCGCTCGTGGAGCTACCTCGTGGACCGCCCGGCCCCGGTCGCCGGTGTCGCGCGCCAGGCGGTGCTGCGACGGCTCGAATTCCTCCGGCGGGATGCCGAGAACCGGATCGGACCCGCGGATCTGGCCGCTCTCGACCAGCTGCTCGACGAAGCGAGCGAGCACTACGCCGGGAACCGCGACGACGTGTACTACCTCGCGGCGAACACGGTCCACGTCGGCACCCGGCCCGTGGCTTGAGGGCAGCGGCGACCTCCGGCGCTGCTCGCCGGGGCTGCGGTTGACCACGCGCCCGACCGGAACGGCCTCCGGGGTGCGGCGGCGGTCAGTCGGAAAACCCCGGCTGCCACCGAGCGATGATGTCGCGGGCGCCGACTTCGGCATCGAGCTGGCAGAGGATGCCGGTGGCGCCGAGCGTGACTCGGTGGATCAGCAGGTAGTCGGGCGGCAGGTTCAGTGAGCGCCCGGTCCGAAAGTCCGGGCTGCGCAGGTCGCCGACCCGCTCCGCCTGGCGCTGCAGCCAGCGCCGGGTGAAGTGGAACGTCGGCATCCGGGCCGGGTCCACGAACGGCGCCAGGTAGGCCAGCACGTCCTCGGCCTGGATTTCCCGGTCGGCCTGCACGAACCGCTCCTCGCGCAGCAGGTCCAGCAGTTCCGCGGATTTGTCCTCCAACGCGAGCCGGATCATCCGGCCGAAAGTCGTCGGCAGGCCGTCCGGCAGCCGGGAAACCGCACCGAAGTCGATCACGGCCAGCTTGCCGTCCGGCAGCAGCATGAAGTTGCCGGGATGCGGGTCGGCGTGCAGCAAGCCGACCCGGGCGGGCGCGGAGTAGTGGAACTCGGCGAGCAGCCGACCTGCGACATTGCGCTCCTCGCGGTCGCCGTCGGCGATGATCCGCGCGTACGGCTTGCCCGTCACCCATTCCGTGACGACCGCCTTGGGGGCGCTGGCGACCACGGCCGGCACCCGGACATCGGCATCGCCATGGAACACCTTGGCGAAGGCCCGCTGGTTGTCTGCTTCCGTGCGGTAGTCGAGCTCCTCGACCATGCGGTCCTGCAGCTCGGCCAGCAGCGGCTTGATCTCGGCGCCGGGTGCCAGAGACTGGAAGAGCCGGGAGAAGCGCATCAGCTGCCGCAGGTCGGAGCGCAGCGCCTCGTCCGCGCCCGGGTACTGCACCTTGACAGCGACCTCACGCCCGTCATGCCAGATCGCCCGGTGCACCTGCCCGATGCTCGCCGCGGCCGCGGGGGTGTCGTCGAATTCGGCGAACCTCTTCCGCCACGCGCGCCCCAGCTGTTCGCCGAGCACCCGGTGCACGCTGTCGGCGGGCATCGGCGGAGCCGCCGACTGCAGTTTGGTCAGCGCTTCGCGGTACGGGCCGGCCATCTCGTCCGGCACGGCGGCCTCGAACACGCTCAATGCCTGGCCGAACTTCATCGCGCCGCCCTTGAGCTGGCCCAGAACGGCAAACAGCTGTTCGGCGGTCTTCGCCGACACCTCGGCGTTGATCTCCGCCACGTTCTGCCCGGTGAGCCGCTTCCCCCACCCGGCGGCCATGCGACCTGCGACACCGAGCGGCAGACTGGCGAGCTTGGCGGTGCGGTGTGTTGCTCGGCGGGGAATGTCGGCCACGAATTCTCCTTGGTGCGTGCAGGAAAACCCTCTCGATGTCCGAAGAGTCCGAAGACCTATTCGAGATCGAGAAACCCAGTCACATGCTAGAGGTTTCCTGCGACACCTTGGGCCGTGATCGACATGTTGAGCGCCGTGTTCGGCTCACTGGCGGCACGCACCATTGCACCGAACAGAAAAAAGCGGTGAGCGGATCAAGCCGGGGGACCGCCGAATCGCGACACACGTCGTCCCCCTGGCGCCCCGGCGCGTGACCGGTGCGATGTCGAACGCACGAGCGAAGTGCGTCGGCGTTGCGGGCGGGTGGGCGGCCGGCCGGCGGCCCACCCGTGCCCGGTCACGCCTTACCGAGGATGCGGGTCATCTTGGTGCCGCAGACCGGGCAGATGCCCTTGGCCATCCGGCGACCGTTGGTCTCCGAGACCTCACCGGAAAAGTCACGCTTCTCCCGGCACTTCACGCAGTAGCCGTTGTACGTCTCGGCCACGGCTCCCCTCCTTCATGTTGTGATCCAGCCTGATAGCTGGGTCGTCTGCGGCCCTCCTCCGGGCGGCTGGGGGAACGGTACATGTGGGCCATTCGACATGCATGCATTAAGAGGATCGCACGTTCGACTTAATGGAGTAATACCTTGGCGGATCACGGTCGGTAGGTGCTGAGGCTCAGCTCACAGGGGGATCCGTTTGTCGGGCCCACTCGCTAAGGTCCACTTTCGTGGCTGAACCCCAGGTCGAGGTGCGCCGCAGCAAGCGCCGCCGACAGACGGTTAGCGCCTATCGCGACGGTGACAAGATCGTGGTGTTGCTTCCGGCGCGGATGAGCCGCGCGGAGGAAAAGCGCTGGGTGGCGGATATGCTCAGCCGCTTGCAGCGCAGTGAGACGCGGCGGCGCTCGCCCGCGCGGGAGTCCGACGAGGCGCTGATCCAGCGGTGCCTTGAGCTGTCCGCCAGGTACCTCGACGGCCGGGCACAACCACGTGGTGTCCGGTGGGTGCCACCGATGCGCACGAGGTGGGCCTCCTGCACGCCCAGCGAGGCCACCATCCGGGTGAGTCAGCGCCTCCGAGATGTACCCGGTTGGGTGCTCGATTACGTGCTCGTGCACGAGTTGGCGCACCTGCTGGTACCCGGGCACGGCGCCGACTTCTGGAAGTGGGTACGCCGCTACCCGAAGACCGAGCGGGCCATCGGGTACCTAGAGGGGATTTCGGCGGCCGCCCAACTCGGCATCGGCCTGGACGACGACGCGGAGGAACCCGAAGCGGCAGCAAGATGAGGGGCACCTCCGAAGACGGTTCGAAGGTGCCCCGCCGCTCGCTCGCAGGTGGTCGGTATCAGCTCTCGTCGTCGCGCTTCGACGAGCCGTCGTCCTGGTCGTCGTGCTTCGTCGAGCCACCGCGCTCATCGTCGGACTTCGTCGCCTGGTCGGCCTCCGCGCGGCGGATCGCGGCGATCGGGTCGTCCAGATCCGCGGAGCCCGCGCCCCAGCGGTCGGCGAAGTCCAGCGGCTCGTCCAGGTCCGAGCTGCCCGGCAGCAGGTCCGGGTGGTCCCAGATCCGGTCCCGGCCCTCGATACCGTGGCGTTCGGTCAGCAGCCGCCACAGGTTCGCGGCGTCACGCATCCGCCGGGGCCGCAGTTCCAGGCCAATGAGGGTCGCGAAGGTCTGCTCCGCCGGCCCGCCGCTCGCCCGGCGCCGCCGGACCGTTTCGGTCAGCGCACCGGCGCCCGGCAGCCGTTCGCCGACGGCGTCCCCGGCGACCATGTCGACCCAGCCCTCGACCAGCGCGAGCAGCGTCTCCAGCCGGTTCAACGCGGCCTGCTGCTCGGGGGTGGTCTTCGGTTCGAGCATTCCCGAGGTCATCAGCTCCTGCATCGAACTCGGGTTGGCCGGATCGATCTTGCTGGCCAGGTCTTCCAGCGCCGAGGTATCGATGTGGATGCCGCGGGCGTACTCCTCGACGGTCGCAAGCAGCCGCTGACCCAACCACGGCACGTGGCTGAACAGCCGGTGGTGCGCCGCCTCGCGGGCCGCGAGGAACACGGTCGCCTCGCTGATCGGCCGGTCCAAGCCCTCGATGAAGCTCTCGATGTTGGCGGGCAGCAGCGCGGCAGTGCCCGCCGGGCCCAGCGGCAGGCCGATGTCGGTCGAGGTCAGCACCTCGCCACCGAGCTGGGCCAGGCCGCTGCCCAGTTGCGACCCGAAGGTCATCCCGCCCATCTGCCCGAGCATGGACAGCAGCGGGCCGGCGGCCTGCTTCGCCTCCTCCGGCAACGCCTCCAGCCAGGCGCTGGACATTCGTTGCGCGACCGGATCGCACAGCCGTTGCCAGGTGGGCAGCGTCTTCTCCACCCAGTCCACCGACGACCAGGTCTGCACCGACCGCACCCCGGCGGGCAGCGAGGTGGTGGCATCCAGCCACAGCTCCGCCAGTCGCACCGCGTCCTCGACCGCCTTGACCTGCTCCTGGCTGGGGCGCTCGGTGCGCTGGCTGTTGTGCAACTGCTGCACCGCGAGTTGCTTGGCGAGGTCGTAGTTCACCGGGCCGGAGCCGCCGCTGCCGGAGTGGCTGAGCGCCTGGCCGAGTTGGGTCAACATCTGGCCGAGCTGGCCGATGTCGAAGTTAGGCATGCCGCCCGGTCCGGGCATGCCGCCGAAACCGAAACCGGGTAGATCCCCGGAGTTTCCGGCGCCGCCCTCAGAGCGGCCTTGCGACGAGTCGCCCTTGTCGGGGTCGTCGGGATCCTGGGAGCTGAACCCGAACGGCAAGTTGGTCATAGTTCCACCGTACGCGGCCTGCCTCGCCGCGCAGAAGGCATCCGGAGCTCGCCAGACGCGAACACCGCACACATCGTTAACAGCGAACACGTACGCTGTCGCCTCGTGAATCGCCGTACGTGGACGCTGTTGACAAGTGTCGTGCTGGTAGTCGCGTTCGGCCTGCTCGGCGCGTTCGTCCGGGTGCCGTACGTGGCGTTGGGGCCGGGGCCGACATACGACACGCTCGGGCTCGACGGGAACGTCCCGGTCATCAGCATCGATGGTCAGCAGACCTTTCCGACCGGCGGACACCTGAACATGACGACGGTGTCGGTGACCGACCAGCTTTCCCTGTTCGGCGCGCTGGGGCTGTGGATCAGTGGTCGGTACGCGCTGGCGCCGCGCGAGCTGTACTTCCCGCCGGACAAGAGCGAGCAGCAGATCGAGCAGGAGAACACCAGGGCGTTCAACGACTCGCAGACCTCGGCCGAGACGGCGGCCCTGCGCTACCTCGGTTATCCGATGAAGGTGGTGGTCGGCGAGATCGTCAAGGGCAGCCCGGCCGACGGGGTCCTGGAACCCGGCGATCACCTGCTGACGGCCAACGGCAAGCCGGTGACGGACCCGCCCTCGCTGAAGGCGGCGCTGAACGGGACCAAGGCCGGTGACCGGGTGGAGATCCGGTTCCGGCACGCCGACCAGCCCGAACGGGCCGCGAGCGTGCAGCTGGCGGCGAACCCGGGCAGCGACCCGCAGGGCTTCCTGGGCGTCGGCGCGGTCGAGCGTCCGGACGTCAACTTCCACATCAAGATCAGCCTGGCCGACGTGGGCGGCCCGTCGGCGGGGCTGATGTTCACCCTGGCGATCATCGACAAACTGACGCCGGGCGAGCTCAACGGCGGCCGGTTCGTCGCGGGTACCGGGGAGATCAACCCGGACGGCGCGGTGGGGCCGATCGGCGGCATCCCGTTCAAAATGGTCAAGGCCCGCGAAGCGGGCGCGACGACCTTCCTGGTGCCGGCGGGCAACTGCGCCGAGGCAAAGGCGCAGGCCCCGGAGGGGTTGCAGCTGGCCAAGGTCGCCACCCTCGGCGACGCCACCAAGGCCCTCGACGACCTCCGCGACGGCCAGGTCCCGCCCAGCTGCTGACCGCACGGCGATTTCAGCGGGAGCCTGGTACCGCGGCCGCCAGCAGAACGGCCGCTACTCCGCGAAGGTGGCGTGCAGGGCGGTGAGCAGGTTCGGAGCCAGCGACGGATCTTGAACGATCTCGCCGCCAGTGTCGTCACCGGATGTGCGCAGCCGCATGACGCACGCCTCGCCGCCGTCCCGCAGCACCGCCGCGACCAGTCGTGCCTCACGGCGCTCCGGGTGCTCGGCGGCGGCCTGCCGCGCCGCCTCGGCCTCGCCGGGCAGCTCCGCTTCCGCCTCCGGCGGCAGTACCACGATTTCCTGCACGAGCGCACAACCGGAAACCTGGTCCGGCCACTCGATGCGGCTCAGCGCCTCGGCGAGGTCCTCGGCGGGCAGCGCCTCCTGCGCGATCGGCGTCAGCGGTGCGGCCGGGTCGAGCTGGTCGGCCAGCCCGGGTTCGGCGGCCAGCAGTCGGCTCGTGGGCACGAGGGCGAACACCTGGGCCGGTTGGTCCCAACCCGCCGCGTCGACGAACTCCTCGATCTCGCGGGCGGCCGACGGCAGCGCCGCGGTGAGTTCTTCGGGGGTCTCCGGTGACATGCCGCCATAGTCGCACCGCCGGTTCCGGCAACCGCCGTCGGCCACGGCGGCGACCTGCGAAAGATGTCCAATTAATCCAGTTCGCGACGCCGCTTCCAGGAACTTCCCGGGGGGGTCGTAGAGTTGAACATCACGAGGGCGGCCGTCTTCCGGTACCGCCCAAGGCCTGCTGATCGTCACCAGGAGCGTGCGTTGTGGCCATGCGGCCCCCGGTAGGAATGCCGAAACTGTCCCGGCGAAGCCGGATCCTGTTGATTCTGGGCGGCATCGTGCTGGTCGCCTTGATCGCCGGATCGCGACTGCTGGGCACCTACGTGGACTGGTTGTGGTTCGGTGAGGTCGGTTATCGGCAGGTCTTCACCACTCAGCTGCTGTCGCGGGCCGGGCTGGGGGTGGGCGCGGCGATCTTCCTCGGCGGCGTGCTGGCCCTGAATCTGTGGCTCGCCTTCCGCAACCGGCCGGTGTTCGTACCGGTCAGCGGCCCGGACGACCCGCTGGCCCGGTACCGCACCGTGGCCACCGAGCGCTCCCGCCTCTTCGGCCTAGGGGTGCCGATCGTGGTCGGCGTGATCGGCGGCCTCGCCGCGCAGTCCGACTGGCAGACCCTGCAGCTGTTCCTGCACAGCGTGCCGTTCGGGCAGGTCGATCCCGAGTTCGGCAACGACATCAGCTTCTACACCTTCGAGCTGCCGTTCTGGCGCTTGCTGCTGTCGTGGGGGTTCATCGCGGTCACCGTGTCCTTCATCGGTGCGTTGATCACGCACTACATCTTCGGCGGCATCCGGCTGGCCGGGCGCACCGGCCAGCTGTCCATGCCGGCCCGCGTCCAGCTGGCCGTGCTGGCCGGCCTGTTCGTGCTGTTCAAGGCGGTCGATTACTTCCTGGACCGCTACGACCTGCTGCTGTCGCAGCGCAACCCGCTGTTCACCGGCGCCAGCTACACCGACCTGAACGCGGTGCTGCCGGCGAAGCTGATCCTGATGTGCATCGCGGTGTTCTGCGCGATCGCGTTCTTCGCGGTGATCTTCTTGCGGAACCTGCAGATTCCGGCGCTGGCCACGGTCCTGCTGGTGCTCTCCAGCGTCGTGGTCGGGGCGGTGTGGCCGGCGCTGATGGAGCAGTTCTCGGTGCGCCCCAACGCGAACCAGCGGGAGGCGCAGTCCATCGAGCGCAACCTGGCGGCGACGAAGGCGGCGTTCCACATAGACGGTCCGAACGTCCAATTCATCGACTATCCGGGCCGGACCCAACTGCAGCCGAGCGACGTGGCCGCGGACAAGGGCACCATCCCGAACATCCGGCTGCTCGACCCGAATGTGCTGGCCCCGACGTTCACCCAGCTGACCCAGCAGTACAACTTCTACGGCTTCACCGGCAAGCTGGACGTCGACCGGTACCGCGAACCCAACGGCGAACTGCGGGATTACCTCGTCGCGCTGCGCGAGATCAACACCGACGGGCTCGCCGTCAACCAGCAGAACTGGATCAACCGGCACACCGTCTACACGCACGGCAATGGCTTCGTCGCCGCACCGGCCGATCAGGTCGACTCGACCTTCAAAGAGGGCGCCACCCAGGGCGGCTACCCGGTGTTCCAGATCAGCGACGTGGCGAACAAGGGCCAGGGCGCGATCCCGGTCAAACAGCCGCGGGTCTACTACGGCGAGCTGGTGGGTCGCAATGACTACGCGATCGTCGGCGGGAACCCGGGCGAACAGCCCCGCGAGTACGACACCGACCAGCAGCAGTACACCTACACCGGTCAGGGCGGCGTCCCGGTCGGCAACCTGTTCCAGCGGATGGTGTTCGCCGCCTACTACGGCGAGCGGAACTTCCTGTTCAGCGGCGCGATCGGCAGCGACTCCAAGATCATCTACGAGCGCAACCCGCGGGACCGGGTGCAGCAGGTCGCGCCGTGGCTCAAGCTCGACGGCGACCCCTACCCGGCGGTGGTCGACGGCAAGATCAAGTGGATCGTCGACGGCTACACCACGCTGAACAACTACCCGTACTCCGAGTTGACCGAGCTCGGCGAGGCCACCAACGACACCCTCACCGGCGTCGAGCGGCAGCCCAACCAGCAGATCAACTACATCCGCAACTCGGTGAAGGCCACCGTCGACGCCTACGACGGCAGCGTCGACCTTTACTCGGTCGACGACAAAGATCCGGTGCTCAAGGCGTGGGAAGGCGTCTTCCCCGGTGTGGTCAAGCCGCAGAGCGCGATCAGCCCGCAGCTGCGCGACCACTTCCGGTACCCAGAGGACATCTTCAAGGTGCAGCGCAAGCTGCTCACCGAGTACCACGTCGACAACCCGGGCGACTTCTTCTCCACCCAGACCTTCTGGGAGGTGCCGTCCGACCCGACCAATCGCGGCTCCGGCGGCGGCAGCGCGGGGCAGCAGCCCCCGTATTACGTGCTGGCCCAGATCGGCGACCAGGCGAAGCCGCACTTCCAGCTGACCAGCGCGCTCACCGCCCTACGGCGGCAGAACCTGGCGGCCTGGGTATCGGCGTCCTCCGACCCGGACAGCTACGGCAAGCTCAGCGTGCTGCGGTTGCCGACCAACACCCAGACCCCCGGCCCCAATCAGGTCCAAAACCAGATGGAGTCGACGCCGGAAGTCACCGAGAACCGGACCCTGTTCAACAACCCGAATGTGACCGCGATCTTCGGTAACCAGCTGACGCTGCCGGTCGCGGGCGGCTTGCTTTACGTCGAGCCGATCTACATCCAGCGCAACGAGTCGGACGCCTATCCGCAGCTGGCCCGCGTGCTGGTGTCGTTCGGCGGAAAAGTCGGCTTCTCCGAAACCCTGGCCGGGGCGCTGGAGGAGGTGTTCGGTTCCGGTGCGGGGCAAGCCACCAACCCGGGCCAGACCCCCCAGCCGCCGCCGACAACGGGCCAGCAGCCGCCGTCGCAGACGACGCCCGGCAGTCCCCAGCTCTCCCAAGCGGTGACCGACATCCGGGCGGCCCTGGAGCATGTCCGGAAGGCCCAGCAGTCGGGCAACTTCGCCGACCTCGGCACGGCCTACCAGCAGCTCGACGATGCGATCAAGCGATTCGAGCAGGCCCAGGGCGGCGGCGGCTGACGGAGCGGCACGACGACGGGGCGGGGATTGCGCAGCGGTCCTCGCCCCGCCGCTTTTCCGGCGTCCGTTAGGGTGCAAAATGCCGTGCGTCACTTCTCTGGCCAGGCGATTTGCACTAAGGTTCACTGGCCCGTAAAGTTAGCGGCACACGACGCGGGGTGGAGCAGCTCGGTAGCTCGCTGGGCTCATAACCCAGAGGTCGCAGGTTCGAATCCTGTCCCCGCTACCAACCGCGTGGAAAAGGGCTCCGGCTTTTGCCGGGGCCCTTTTCCCGTTTCCGTCATTTCTGCGTGCGGCCCGCAAGCTGCTGCGGTGCCGGTGCCGACTTCGTCGGCTCCCCGTGTTGCGGGCTGTTCCGGTCTGGACGCCCGACCGGCCCCAGTGGAACGGCCGTGCTCGGGTCTTGCCGTGAACTTGATGTAGGCCCACGCCTTTGGCGGGTTCCCCGCACGATGCGCCGTGGCGTCGGCGGCCTTCGGTCGGCCGCCGTTGCGTGGTTGCTCTGGCGGGTTGGGTTTTTGCTGGTGGGGTGGGGTGCATTCGAATTAGGGACCCCCGTGTTCCGGTCCTTTTCGCGGGGTGTAAAGTTCCTGGCACAACAGAAAAACGCACACGGCGCGGGGTGGAGCAGCTCGGTAGCTCGCTGGGCTCATAACCCAGAGGTCGCAGGTTCGAATCCTGTCCCCGCTACTAAAATCGGTAGGCCCGGCAAGAGCCGGGCCTACCGATTTCTTTTGTTTCCGGCGGTCTTCGGCGGCTACGAGAGGCCTTGGGCCCATTGGCGGGCGCAGGTCGGTGAACACACCCTTCCCTCGCCCCGCACCACGCGCGCCGGGCGCATCGCGCGTCCGCACACCATGCAGGCGTCGGTTTCGCCCTCGCGTTGCATGGGTACAAGCGACTTGGCCCGCCTGGCTTGCTCGGTGACTTTGTTGGTCATCTTCGTCTTGCTCTCGTTGACCTTGGTACGCAACCAACTGCGATGCACGCCCGCACCTCCTGAATCGGCCGCTCGTCGGCCGCCAACTGGTCGGCCAAGTGCAGAGTGCTCGTGACATGACGTAGTTGGGCGGATCCGAAACGTGATAACACCGCATCGCGCCGCGAAGAACCCCCATCCAGGCGAACCGAGGTAGTGCTCGTTGCAATGCGTGGGGGCGCCGGGCCGTCGGCGTGTGCGCCCCGTGTTCGGCGGCGCGGCCTCGCCAGTCATCCGGCGCGCGCGCCAATGGCGCAACCGTTCGTCCACTTGGACCAGTGCACTGCAACCACAGTGGACAGAACCTGGGACCACTGTGGACAGCGGCGCGATGGCATGGCACCGTGGCAGATGTGACCGAGCTGAATGCGACATCCGCTGCCCTGTTGGGACTACTGCACGAAGGTCCGAAGACCGGTGGTCAGCTGGTTGCGGCCGCCACCGAGCGCTTCGGAGGGTTCTTCAGCGTGACCCGCAGCCAGGTTTACCGCGAGCTGCCCGCGCTGACCGACGCCGGTCTGCTGCGCCTCGGCAAGCAGGGCCCGCGCTCCAGCCAGCAGTACGCGATCACGGCCGCCGGCAAGCGGGCTTTCAAGTCGTGGCTGAACACCGAACCGGGACCGGACAACGTCCGCAGCCCACTGATCCTCCGGCTGGTCTACTCCGGCTCCCTGACGCCCAAGCAGCGTTCCGGGCTGGTCGAGTCCGCTCGCTCGCAATACGCGGTCAAGATGGACGAGGCCAAGAATGCCGCCAAGGCCGCCACGGACCCGTACGAGAAGGCGGCCGCGGACTTCACCGTCTCCTACAACCGGGCGATCATCAAGCTGCTGGACTCGATTCCGGACTGAGTCACCGTGAGTGGTGCTGGTCATAACGACGGCCAGAACCGCCCACTGCCGGAAACGGGCCGTCCTCGTGGGCGGCCCGTGGCCGGTGAAGTACGCTGAGCACTGTGAATCCCGACGTCGCCGCCGCCCTCAAGGAACTGTCCAACACCCTCGAAGGCATCGAGAGCGTGATGGATCTGGATACTCTGCGTGCGAATATCGCGGAGCTCGAGACCGAGGCGGCCAAGCCCGACCTGTGGGACGACGTCGAGCACGCGCAGCGGGTCAGCAGCCAGCTCGTGCACCGGCAGTCCGAATTGCGCAAGATCACCGAGTTGCGGCAGCGCCTCGAGGACCTCGAAGTGCTTTACGAGCTCAGCGAGGACGAAGGTGACGCGGCCGGGCTGGCCGAGGCCGACGACGAGCGGGACCGCCTGAAGAACGACCTCGAAGCCCTCGAGGTGCGCACCCTGCTCTCCGGCGAGTACGACGAGCGCGAGGCGATGGTGACGATCCGCGCCGAGGCAGGCGGCGTCGACGCGGCCGACTTCGCCGAGATGCTGATGCGGATGTACCTGCGCTGGGCCGAGCGCCACTCCTACGCGGCGGAGGTCTACGACACCTCCTACGCCGAAGAAGCTGGCCTGAAGTCGGCGACGTTCCGGGTCAACGCCCCCTACGCCTACGGCACGCTTTCGGTCGAGCAGGGCACCCACCGGCTGGTCCGCATCTCGCCGTTCGACAACCAGGGGCGGCGGCAGACCTCGTTCGCCGGTGTCGAGGTGCTGCCGGTCGTGGAGGAGACCGACCACGTCGACATCCCGGAAAAGGACATCCGGGTCGACGTCTTCCGCTCCTCCGGCCCCGGCGGGCAGAGCGTGAACACCACGGACTCCGCCGTGCGCATCACGCACATCCCAACCGGCATCGTGGTTTCCTGCCAGAACGAGAAGTCGCAGTTGCAGAACAAGGCCGCCGCGATGCGCGTGCTGCAGTCCAAGCTGCTGGCCCGCAAGAAGGAGCAGGAGCGCGCCGAACTGGACGCCCTCAAGGACAGCGGGTCGAGCTGGGGCAACCAGATGCGTTCCTACGTGCTGCACCCGTACCAGATGGTCAAGGACCTGCGCACCGATTTCGAGGTGGGCAACCCCGACGCGGTGCTCGACGGCGACATCGACGGCTTCCTGGAGGCCGGCATCCGCTGGCGCCGCCAGCAGCAGAGCGTGGCCTGACCAATACCGCCCGCAGGGGGCTGACCGGTGGCGAAGCCGCAGGTGAGCGGTGGTGTGGCCGCCGGTCCGGGTGAGTGCTGTCCCCCTAAAGGTCGCAGGTAAACTCACGCCCCGTGATCCGCCTTGAGCACGTGTCCAAGACGTACAAAACGTCGACCAGGCCCGCTCTCGACGATGTCTCGGTGGGCATCGACAAGGGCGAGTTCGTGTTCCTGATCGGGCCCTCCGGGTCCGGCAAGTCGACGTTCATGCGACTGCTCCTGCGCGAGGACGTGCCCACCCGCGGACGGGTCTTCGTCGCCGACTGGAACGTCGCCAAACTGCCGCGACGCCGCGTCCCCAGGCTGCGCCAGCGCATCGGCTGTGTGTTCCAGGATTTCCGGCTGCTGAACAACAAGACCGTCGCGGAGAACGTCGCCTTCGCGCTGGAAGTGATCGGCAAGCCTCGCAACGACATCCGCCGCGTGGTGCCTCAGGTGCTGCAGTTGGTCGGTCTTGAAGGCAAGGCAGATCGGATGCCACACGAGCTCTCCGGTGGCGAGCAGCAGCGGGTGGCGATCGCCCGGGCCTTCGTCAACCGGCCGCTGGTGCTGCTCTGCGACGAACCCACCGGGAACCTCGACCCCGACACCAGCCAGGACATCATGCTGCTGCTGGAGCGGATCAACCGGACCGGCACCACGGTGATCATGGCCACCCACGACCACTCCATCGTCGACTCGATGCGGCGCCGTGTCGTCGAGCTCAGCCTCGGCCGGGTCATCCGCGACGATGCTCGCGGCGTCTACGGCGTCGGACGCTAACCCCCGCGAAAGCGGTCGACCCGCACCTGAGGACAACATCCCCGACCGGCAGGAAGCTGACACAAGATGCGCGCGAGCTTCGTATTCAGCGAGGTCGTCAACGGCCTTCGGCGCAACGTGACGATGACCATCGCGATGATCCTGACGACCGCCATTTCGGTGGGTCTGCTCGGTGGCGGTCTCCTCGTGGTCCGGCTGATCGACAAGATGCAGGAGATCTACCAGGATCGCGTCGAGGTCGTGGTGTTCCTGACCGACGACGTCAGCGCCAACGACAATGACTGCACCCAGCAGCCGTGCGCGAGCATCATGTCCGACCTCAAGCGCACCTCCGGCGTGGAGTCGGTGACCTTCGAGAACCGGCAGAAGGCGTTCGAGAACTTCAACAAGGTCTTCGCGTCGCAGCCCGAACTGCGCGACGTCGCCCGCGCCGAGGCGATGCCCGCCTCGCTGCGCGTCAAGCTGTCCGACCAGGCGCGCTTCCCGGCCCTGCAGCAGAAGTTCACCGGGCGGCCCGGCGTGGACAACGTCGTCGACCAGGCCGAATATCTGAACCGGCTGTTCGACGTGCTCAACGGAATCCGCAACGCGACGTTCTCCATCGCGCTGGTGCAGGCGCTCGCGGCGCTGCTGCTGATCTCCAACACCATCCAGCTCTCGGCGTTCACCCGGCGCACCGAGACCGGCATCATGCGGCTGGTCGGCGCCACCCGGTGGTACACCCAGCTGCCGTTCCTCCTGGAGGCGGTGGTCTCCGGTCTCATCGGCGCGTTCCTGGCCATCATCGGCCTGCTGATCTCCAAAGCCACCTTCATCGACCGGGTCATGGCACCGGTGTTCGGCACCGGCATCATCCCCAACGTCGAATGGGGCGACATCGCCCTGATCTCGCCGGTCCTGCTGCTCGTCGCGGCGGCCGTCTCGGCGGTCACCGGCTATGTCACACTCCGCCTCTACGTTCGCCTGTAGCGGGACTATCGGTACCTCGGTTTTCGTTGGAAACCGCGGTACCGAAACTCACGTGACAGGAAAGCTAGAGTTGTCCGCATGGTGAAGGAACGCGGCCGCAAGGTCATCGCGCAGAACCGCAAGGCGCGGCACGACTGGTCGGTGCTCGACACCTACGAGACCGGAATCGTGCTAACCGGCACCGAGGTCAAGAGCCTGCGGCAGGGCAAGGCGCAACTCGTCGACGGCTTCGCCACCGTCGACGACGGCGAGGTCTGGCTGCGCAACGTGCACATTCCCGAGTACACCGAGGGAACGTGGACCAACCACGAGCCGCGCCGGTCCCGCAAACTCCTGCTGCACAAGCACGAAATCCTCCGGCTGATCGGCAAGATCAAGGAGAGCGGGCTGAGCCTGATCCCGATGGCGCTGTACTTCAGCGACGGCAAGGCCAAGGTCGAACTCGCCCTTGCCCGCGGGAAGAAGGCCCACGACAAGCGCCAAGACCTGGCCAAGCGGGACGCGGACCGCGAGATGCAGCGGGCCATCGGCCGGGCGCGCAAGGGCATGCGTTAGTGGTTCCGCGCAGCGACGCGGACGTCCCGGCCTGGGTGGCCGAACTCGGGCTGCCCGGGCTGATCGACATCCACACGCACTTCCTGCCCGAGCGGGTCATGAACAAGGTCTGGGCGTTCTTCGACCAGGCGGCCACGCACTACGGCACTGAGTGGGCGATCTACTACCGGCACGCCGAGGAGACCCGGTTGCAGGTGCTCCGCGACCTCGGGGTGACGACCTTCGCCCCGCTTGTTTACGCGCACAAGCCGGACATGGCGGCCTGGCTGACCGACTGGGCGTTGGACTTCGCGGCCCGCACGCCCGACGCGGTGCCCACGGCGACGATCTTCCCCGAGCCGTCTGTCACGGGCTACCTGACCAAAGCGCTCGACGCCGGGGCGCGGTGCGTCAAGGCGCACGTCCAGGTCGGGGCCTTCGACCCGCGTGACGCGCTGTTGGACCCGGCATGGGGCCTGCTCGCCGAGGCGGGGGTGCCAACCGTGGTGCACTGCGGCGACGGCCCGCAGCGCGGCGAATACACCGGGCTCGACGTGTTCGAAGAAGTCCTGCGTCGCCATCCGCGGTTGATCGCGGTGTTGGCGCACGCGGGCATGCCGGACTACGGCACGGCGCTGGAGCTGGTGGACCGCTATCCGCGGGTGCACCTCGACACCACGATGGTCGGGGTCGCTTTCAGCGAGCAGTTCGCATCGCTGCCTGCCGACTGGCCGTCACGGCTGGCCGCGCACGCCGACCGAATCGTTCTTGGCAGTGACTTCCCGAACATCCCCTACCCCTACGCCGAGCAGCTCGCGGCCATCGCGAGCTGGGCCGAAACCGACCGCCGACTCGGTGCGGAATTCCTGCGCGGTGTGCTGCATGACACACCGTCCCGGCTGCTCGGCCTGGGAGCCTGATCGGTTCAGGGATATGGGAATGATCGTCGGGGAGCGAGGCGTTATCCTGATGTACACCGGTTCGAAAGCCGAACCGGACGAGGGGGTGAACGGTTTCGACTCCGTACGTTGATCCAAGGGAAGCGTGCCGGTGCAGGCGGGAGACCACCGTGAGCGTCGCCGCAATCGAATAAGCGCCGACAAGAGTCAGCGCGAGTTCGCCCTCGCCGCCTGAGCGAGGAGCGACTCTGTCGGACCGGGACTGCCTCCGACCCGGGATCCGGCATCAGCTAGGAGGCTCTTACCGCCAGGTCCGGTCGCGGGACCTGGTGGGACATCGAACAGCGACTGGGCTTGTCACACCGGCTAGTTCGCGAGACCGGTGAAGCCGAGTAGAGACACAGCGGACTGCGCACGGAGAAGTCTTGGTGAAGCGACGGAGGACCCGGGTTCGATTCCCGGCACCTCCACTGAAGATTCGATTTTTGCGCTCTGACCTGCGGGTTGTACGCAGAGCAACCCTCTCGCTCGTAATTCGAGCGAGAGTTTTTTTTGCTGGTCAGGGCGTGTTTTCGGGTTTTACTCCCGTAAGGTGTCGTGCTTGTTGGGGTTGGTGGTGCGGGCGTCGAGGACGGCTTGGACGCGGTCGAATAGGTCCTGCTCGATGATCGGCTCGTGTCGGCCGGGGAGTTCTTCGCCTCGGTAGGTGATGTAGCCGAGGTAGTAGCGGTCGCGCAGCATTCGGGCGAGCTTGCTGATCGACACCTGTTGGGGGTGTCCACGGGTGGGGCGGGTGTGTTGACGTTGGTGGTGAAGTTGTTCGGACAGTTGGGCGAGGGTGACATCGCCGGCGGCGGCCAGTCGTGACAGTTTGTACACGATCACATGATCAGCGTCGCCTGAGTCACGGATGCGACCGAGCATTCGCTGGAATGAGGAGCGCTTCGCGATCTCGGTGCCTGATCGTCCTGGCTCGACGTACTCGTCCGCGATCGTCAAACCGAGCTGTGCGGCCTTGCGGTGACACGCGGCGCGCTGTGCTGGGATCGAGATGCCTTCGGGGTCGTAGTCCCGTCCCACCTGCCGCTTTGATGACACCCGCAGATAGATCACTGCTCGACCTGCTGGGCGCGGTTCTCCGAGAGGCTTGTCGTAGATAGCAGGAGAAGCGGGTGTTGTTCCGTTGGTCATGGCGTCACGGTGCGCAGTGGCGAGATTGTGTGAGCGGCGCCTTTGCAAATCGAACCGTCGGTTCACATCATCGGGTGGAGGCGTGACGGGCAGAATCTCAGAGTCCAGCCGTGTGCCGACAACGTTCGTCCGTGACGTGGGGAAGCGTATGCGCAAGTGGGGCAAGCTCAACGACAAGCAGGTTGCCGTGTTACGGAGGATCGCTGACGGTGATGATCTCAGTAGCTCGGAAGCGGTCGCACTCCGTGTCTCGGCGCGAGCGCTCGCAGCCCGTGGCCTGGTGCGAGTGAGCCGAGGCGATGGTTGGCGCGCGATGATCACCGACGCCGGTCGCTATTACATCGAGCACGGCCATCATCCTGAACAGCCGGTGCAGGACGGTCACGTTGGTACACCCGGTAACCGCAGCGGCGAAGCCATCAAGAAGCGAGCGAGCCCTGATAACGAAGGAGCTGGCAGCAAGGGAACCAAGGGGCGTAGGCCGCCACCTCACGCCACCGCGGCCGTGGCCGCCAATCGGCGGAAGGCCGCCGAGGAATTGCTCGCGACATTGCAACGCGACGGGCAGGTGGTCATCGAGGACGCGAACCCTACCGAGCGGGATGACCTGCGCCGGGTGATCGACTTCGCGAAGCGCAATCACCTTGTACCGGCCGGCCAGCGGCTCGAGAAGAGCCAGTGGCGGACACGCGATATTCGCGTGCAGCTGGTCTCCGCTTCTCACGTCAACTCGAATTCAGCGCCGGGCGCGGCTCGTGTTGAGGTGCCGATCTCGGTAGAGGAATGGCATCCGCTGTTGGCGGTGCTCAGCCAACCCGGCAACGTTCTGGGCGTCTCGGAGAACAGCCTGCCACGTGCCATGCGGATCATGCATACGCTGCTGGTGGAGGCTGAAAAGCGGGGCTACGAAGTCGGCTGGTCGGACGACACCTCGCAAGGCGTCGAGATCCGCATCGACGGTTTCGCCCAGACTGTCACGGTCGAGGAAGAGCTCGTGAAGCAAGACATCCTGCCGGGCACTGCGGAACTCGAGAAAACCGAACTCTACGACTGGCAACGGATCAGGCCAGAGGTCAAAAAGGTGCCCTCGGGCAAGCTTGGCATGAGCGTTTCTGGGACCTGGCGGTTCGGGGCCCAGCAACGTTGGGCCGATCGCAAGCGATGGTCCCTCGAAGATCGGCTCGGTGACGTTCTGGCCGCGGTCGAGGACATTGCGCGGGAGAAGACGGCGCGCAAGCGCGCCGAAGAAGAGAAAGCAGCGGCTCGACAGCGGGCCTGGAAAGACGCAGTGGCGTCCGCGCGGGTCGCGTTCCGGCGCGACAACCGGGTCAAAGTATTGCTGGAGCAGCTCGACGGCTGGGAACAGGCGCAACGGATCCGCGCGTTTGCTCAGGCGGCACGTCACGCTGGTCAAGCCGACGCGAAGTGGCTCGTCGAGTGGGCGGAGGCCTACGCCGATGAGATTGATCCGCTCGCCGGGTCAGTAGAAGCGCCGGAGGACGTCGAGCCGAAGCCCGAAGACTTGCGGCCCTATCTCGGACGGTGGAGCCCGTACGGCCCTGATCGACGCTGATTCTCGCGGTTGGCCTGGCGCAGCACCTCGACCGGTATCCCCAGATCGCGTTCCAGTTCGCGGGCGGACTTTTCGTCGCCTGCGTTGCGTACGGCATCGACAGCGCGCTCGACGAGGGTTCCGAGCCGTTTCACCTCAGCGCGGAGTGCGTCGAGCTCGTCTTGACGCGCGATGGCTTTAGCTCCGCACCACTGGCGGATGAGGTCACGGAGTGGACGGCCGTGTTCTTCGTCTACCTCGGCGCAGATCTCGGCGCTGATGTGGCCCGAGCCGGACATGTATCCCCAGCGGTTCTTGTGCTCGTGCTCGCGCTCCTCCTTCGTGACCTCGGATATGTAGTGGTCGGAGTGCTTCTGTGCCAACAACCGAGCAACCTCATGCATTACTCGCCACGGCACGATCAGCGAGCCGTCGTCGTCGGTGAAGGCCACCGGGTCGCCGACCACTATCGTTCGGTCGATCCCAAGGTCTGCCACCAAAGCATCGACATCCCTGATCGCCAGCGCACCTTCGTCCCGACCCCACAATTGTTTTGCATAGTTGTAACCGGGCAAGAGGTCGAAGATCCAGCCTGCGGCGTCGTTCTCCGTTGTGTTGCGTGCCTCCGCTGATGCGTCCCGCACGGCGTTCCAGCGCTCTTCTCGTTCTTGCCACGCAGCGACGTCTTTCCAGCGGACCTTCAACCGGTTCGGCGGTACCCAGTCTTCGTGTCCCTCGTATGCATCCTCGACGAAACGCACGCGCACTCGCGCAGGGCGGGTGGAACCAAGGCGCAGGATATCGACGCAGGTCACGGGGTCGTGAGCGCCTTTGCGGTATGCCCACCGTTGGTCAGGCGCGATGGGCTCGCCGTTTGCCGCTTTCATCATCGGCTGGTCACCGTCATCTGTTCGAGTCATCCCCGTATCCCTCCCGATCGGCTCCTGGAGCGACCTTTGGGTGTTTCTAGTTGTCGGTTTCTCCGGGCCGATTCCCGAACCCGGCGTATCTGCTACCAGGCGGCGGACTCACCACATATCCCGTGGTCGTTGGTCGTTCTCATGTGTCCATGACGCGGCTTAGTTGGTCGCGAACGAACGGCGACGGAAGTCGTTCTTGCTCGAGGCGCACGTAGATGCCGTGTTCCGCAGCAAGCGCGGCCAGGGTCGCTGTTTCGACGTCGGTGAGGTTGGGATCCGGTTCATCGGCGCGTGTCTGGTCGGTGACGGCAAGAGCCCTGTGTTCTTCAAGCGTGGCCGGGTCCATGAGGACGGAAACGAGGTGTGGCAGACGGGCACGAGCACGCGACAGCAAGGTCAATCCGGCACGGTCGAGGTCGCCCCAGTACAGCTGACGTGCACTATCCAGCCATCCGATCTCGTCGAGGACGTTGAGGTTGTTGCCCAGCGAATGGACGACCACGGTTCGAGGCCGGTCAGGCACCAAGTAGGCGGACTCCTTGTTTTCGACGATCAAGACGATCTCGGGGCGCAGCGGCAGCGCGCCGATCTCCGGCAGCGGGGCACTTAGATGCCGCAGGCCGCCTATCAGCGCGCGATCGGCGGGGTCGGCCAGGATCACATCGACATATACGGGCAGCGCCTTCAGCCCGAGAGGGTCCAGATCGTCCTGTTCCAGCCCCTCATCTGGCTGGTCGCTGCTGGTGCTCGGCTGTTGGGCGATGTTGAGGCAGGCCAGCACGAGCCGGCGGTTTCGGGCAAGCCACTTGGTGTGCATACCTCGTACGGGCACCTGTCGAACCGTTAGTCCGGAACGTGGGTTCTCGGTGAACCACTTGGTGGCATCGAGCAGGATATCGAAGTCGGGATCGTCCAGGTCGACGATCTGCTGCAGGTAAGGGCGCAATCGCTCGTCGACGACACCGCCGGGCAGAGCGCGAAGCTGCGCCCACCTGGCGTTCGCCCGCAGCCAGTGCTCGGTGAGCTCCTGGTCGAGCTCGACGAGGTCGTCGACTGTAGGGAGGTCCAGATGGGTGAATACTTCCTGGGTGCCCACGACCGTACGGCGCATTACGCTGCGTAGCCGGGCGGTCGGGCGTGTCTCTGACCAGTTCCGCCAGAGCCGGACCCAGCGGCCGACAGCGTCGGACTCGCGTGCGATCGCTTGCGCCGATGGCGGTGCAAGGGGAAACGAGGATTGTGTATCGGCGCTGTGCAGCAGCCAGTCGCGCCAGTTCTTCCGGTACCGGGTACGTACTTGGTCGAGCACATGGTCGGGATTGTGCATCAGTTCTGCTCCTGCTCGAGGCGCATAGCCTCCTTCATCGTCATCGGGTAGATGCGTACTTGGGTCGGGTTGTCAGTATCGATGTTGATGTAGGCGACGGATTCCACGTAGTCCTCAAAAGCAGTCGCTTTCTCGCGTGGTGCGCCCACGATGAGCTGGAAGCCGAGGGCTTGCAGGGCGGACAGGGATCTGCCGGTGTAGTCGCTGTCTGCCTTGACGAACCCTTCGTCGAGGATGACCGACGCGTATCTGGGCGGGCCCTCATGCCCTTCGCCGAGGCGAAATCGCAGCGCGGCGCCGAGGATGAAAGCGATCAGTTCCTGTCCTTCGCCGCCACTCATGCCCGAGACGCCGTCATGGATGACCTTGACCCCGTCAGGGCGGGTCTCGATGGCTTGGAACTCGACGTGTTCGCGGGCGTCGAATACTCGCCGCCGCCAGGCGTCTCCGGCTCGCGACTGGTCGTCGAGTTTGGCCAGGTGCTTTCGTAGTTGGGTGAAGGACTTCTCTACCTGGTCAGCGTCTCGCTCGGTGTCCATCCCAATGGTGTTGCTGGTGTACCGGGTGATGACCTTGCGAAATTCGTTCAGGTCGCTGCTAGGGCGCTCGACCGGTTCGATGCTGAGCATGGCGTCGGTACGAAACCGCACGTGGCGCAGCACGTCGTTGATCGGGTCCAGCCCTCGCTTGATGGTCCGCGCATCATCCTGGATTTGGACGAGCACTCCCCGTAGTTGCCGGTTCATGTCTTCGTCGACTTTTACGAGCCAGGCACCCTTGGCTCGGGGGAGATCGTCGGTCACCAGTTGTTGGTAAATCGCCAGCAGGGCTGGTAGGGAATCGATCGTTCCATCAGTCTCGCGCGCAGTTCGTTCGTCCAGGTTCCGGTATGCGGCGATGCGGCTGACCACCGCAGTCTCGAGCTTCTCCCGGTCTTGTTTGTGCCGTTCGATCTGCTCACTCAGGTTGCTGATCGCGGTTGTCAAGCTTGCGGCGATTCCGGCGGTGCCAGTCGGCGCGGTGAACGGGGTGGCGGCGAGCGCGGCATGCTCCTCGTCGGTCAACGGTGGTGCGGCTTCGACACGGTCCTTCGCCGCGTCCATGACGGAGGCGAGGTCGTCGCGTTCTTTGTCGTGCCTGGCCTGCTCCTCCTTCAGTCGATGTAGGTTGCTACAGGCGGTGACAGCCTTCTCGCGATGCACTTCGAGCAGCTCCATGAGGTGCGCTACCTCAGGAGAGTTCGCTTGCATGAGTTGGGTTTCGAGCTCGGTTATCCGCTCTTGCATGGCCGAGGCGTCGATTCGGTCCCAGGTCAGCTCGGTCCGCAAGATTTCTAGCTCAGTTAGCCGGGCACGAACCGAGTCACGTACCTGGCCGGCCTCTTTCGACACGGTGTCGGAGACCTGGAGTTCCCGTTGAATCGACTCGAGTTCATCGTCGAGTTCCTGCAACAGTCGACGGGTGTCCCACCCGATCCATGGGTAACGCAGGCGACGATCGTCCTTGGTGAATCGGTTCCGGGAGCCGGTGCGCATGCCGGCCGGGGTGATCGCCCCCCGCGCCCATGCGGGGCGGGTGCCGTCCAGCTCGGAGTCGGTCTCCACACAGAGAAAGTTCGCGGTCTCGTTCAACTCGGTTGCGAGCCATCCTTGGAATGGGTGGTCGGCGATGTCGAGCAGTGCCGGGACCCCACCAGCCATCGGGGCCGGTGTTGCCACGTCGGAGACTGCGTGGGTGATGGTGATCGACCCTCGCATGTCGTGGTCGTGCACGTACCTTCGCACCCGTGCGAAGTCGCGGGTGTCGACCAGGAGGGTGCTCGATAAAGGCAGCAGCAGGCCGATGACGGCTTTTTCCCATCGACGATGGTCGTGCTTGACTTGGAGCAGCTCCCCGGCATATCGCAACCGGTCGGTATCGATACTGAGCGCGGACACGATCTGGTTGCGACGTTCGTCAGCATCCTTCGGGATGAGGCTACGCCGTGCCCGTAACTCGTTGATTTCGCCCTGCTTCGCTTGGGCTTCGTCTCGTAGCCGCCAGACTCGTCCCTCTGCTTTGCCAGCCGATTCGGAGGCTTCTTGCAGCGTCTTCGCTTCCTGCACGGCGAGGTCATCGAGGCAGGTGTGGGTGAGCGTCACATCTCCCGGCGAGGTAGGCAGCGGTAACTCGAACGTGGAGAGCCGACGCTCGAACTGACGCCGGTCGATCTCGACGTGCGCCAGGTTTTTCTTCGCCTGCTGGAGAAGGATCCCGAGGGCTTCAGAACGGTCGCCCCCGGCCGCGGTGAGCTGTGCGAGAGTGTCCTTCTCGCGCTTGTCCGCCTCTTCGGCTGCTTCGGCTGCGAGTGCGTGGTTTTCGTCGACCTCAGCTCTGGATAGACGATTGTTTTCGATGGCGGCCTCGGCCCATTCGATGACCTTCTGCGCATGCCACACTTGAATCCGAGGTGGATTGTCTCCGTCACGGATCAGAAGCTTGTGCTTGGCTATGTAGTCCGCGCCGGCAGCGCGGTACTTTTCGGCGATCCCGGGAAGAGGAGCGAGGGTTTCGGTGCGACGGCGGGCGGTTTCGAATTCCTCGTAGAGCCGGGACGCCTCGCGATACGCCTCAAGCGCGACATCCCAACGGGTCAAGGCGAGTGGTTCGGTGAGCACGAACTCCTTGAACAGGGCATTGATGGAGAAGATGCCTTTGGATGCCTGGGCACGACGCAGCAGCTGCATTGCCAAGCGCTGCGACTCGTCGGTGGCGCCCATTCCCATGATGGTGCGCATCTTCGCGTGCACCCGCGCCTGCGACGTGTCGACCACGTCTCCGCGACTCAGGTCAACGAGACGCTCCAGCGACGTCTTCGACAGTGGCGAGGCGCCCTGGCGGACGGCGGTGATGCCGTTGAGCTGTGCCAGGTCGAAGGCGTCGTTGACAAATCCGTACACAGTGGCGCCGTTGATCGCGTCTGGCCCGTCTGCATCCGAGCCGACCCACGCCAGCCGGAATGCGGTAGCGCTTCGCCCGTCATCGGTCTTCCACGTGATAGCCGCACCGCTGGGAAACCCAGAACCGCCCGGAGGTCGCAGGTAATTCGTCGTCGCAGAGCGCCGGTTCTCGTCCTGCCGTTGATCGGTGTGACCACGTGCATACGAATAGACGGTCCGTTCGCGCTTCTTGCCGCGATCGTCGCGAGCAGCCTGGTTGAACTCCTGTGGATTGGGCAGGATCACCGAGGCCATAGCGTCCAGCAGGGTCGACTTGCCGCGCCCAGACGGTCCGACGATTGCGGTGCCCGATCGCGCCACGGTCATGGTCTGCAAGCCTGAATAAGCACCCCAGTTAAGGATCTGCACCTGGCTAATGCGGAACTGTGCCGCACCGTGCTCGTCGGTCACGGCAAGAGGGAGGACGTTCTGCTCGGCCTGCCTCGCGGTCGTCTCAGGCGTAGTCACGTGAGGTCCTCGTCGGTCTTGACTTCGTCAGAGCCATCGGTTGCGCCCTCTGCTTTAGCCGCCTGAACGAAGTGCCGCTCCATGCGCATCATCTCGTCAGCGCCGATCAGTGGCACTACGGCAGGCGAAACGGTGAACAGGTAGTCCGCATCCGGGTCCGGCGTCAGCAGCTTCAGCTCGACCACAGCGCGGATGGCCTTGTCCACGCGACTTTCGAACCGGGCCTCGTCGCCGTCGCCGTCCTCCCGGAACGGGCGCAGGAACTCGCCGACCTGAGCGCGGGTAATCACGACCGGTTCGTCGGCTGCGTCCGTGTAAGTGTGTTCCTTGCGCAGGTGAATCAGCAGTAAGGAAGCATCACGGTGCAGCGGTTTGTCGCGGCGCAGAAGTCGAGGTGAGTCTTCCGCCGGGTCCTGCCGTTTGAAGGCGACTTCATAGTCCTTGTCGACGACGAGGAGTAGATACATGTCAGCGAGACGCTCACGGATCTCGTTCTCGTATGCCAGCAACGCGTCCCACGCGGATCGGTTGCGAGAACGGGTGATGAATCGGTTGGTCAGCAGTGTCGTCAACGCTCGCCGCGTCGCAGTCGGCAGCTGCGACCCGCTGGGAAAGTTCGCTGCGCCTTCGAGGCCATGCTCGTCCAAGTCGTCGCTGGATGTCGAGTCGTCGTCGACGGCGTCGGTGCGCTCGTTCACGGCATCTCCTTCACAGGGATAGGGGAGTCGAAGACGAGATGAGGCAGGGTCGCCTCGAGGGCGACGGCTCGGTCTCCGGACAGCCGCACCGTCTTGACGAGGCCGATATCGACCTGCCCGTGCATGACGGCAAGGTCGAGCAGGCTCACCAGGGTGCCCAGGCGCTGGAACTCAGACGCAGTCGCTTCGAACACCTCGGCGCCGGTCACCGCCGGCCGACTGGTGAGCAGCTTGTTGATGGTCCGTCCGATGGCACGCGGGCTCGTGCCCGCAGCCAACCGTAGGGCGGCCCGGTCCTCGGCGGGCAGCGTCGTGCGTTGCTCGCCGACCTCAACGACGACCTCCTGAGGGCCGTGGTCTCGCCATAGTTGGGTCTGGGAGATGTCGACGATCGCGAGAGGGCCCACGCCGAGCACGTCCTGCGGTACATACCGTTGTCCCGGCTTGACTTGTACCCAGGTTCCGCCTGCGTGAAGAGCGCGGTCGGCGAGATTGAGCAGCCGCTGGTGGCGGCCGTGGGCGGCACGTGTGAGTAGACGGCGCAGCGATGCGGACCAGCGTACGTAGCTGTTCTGCACGTCAAGTTCTGCGGCAAGGAGCGTCGAGAGCATGCTGTCGAGTTCGTCACGCTGTGCAGCAGTCATGTGCTCACGCGCGAAGTCCTGCGCGAGGATCTGGTCGATGTCGGAGCGGAGCTGGTCGGTCTGCCTGGACGACAGCAGCTGGGAGAACCCGAGGTACGCCGTGCCCTGGCTCGTCTTCGACAGCAGATCGTTCTCGCGGAGGTAGTCCTCTACAAGATCTGCTTTAGGCGGCCCCTGGGCCATGGCCCGTCGCGAGACTTCCTGGTGGCGGTCCTCAACCATGGTGCGCAGCTGGCGGAAGTCGGCCGGAAGCGATCTGGTCATGGCGAGTATCTCGCGCAGCTGCTGCTTCATCTCCTCCAGGGTCGCCAGCCGCACTCGTCCGGAAGCGATGTCTTCGCGTCTCTTGCGCAACTCGACGATCTGTTGGTCGATACGTCGCACTTGGACAACCCGGTCGGGGTCGGTCATATCGGCCAGGAGCCGTACTGCGTGCGAGATGGAGCCGAGGCGCGCGCCGCTGACAGTGGTCTCGCCTTCGACAAGCTCACGGACGAACCGAAGCGCCCGCAGGGAGTAGGGCGACAGCCGGTACCTCAGGCGCCCGTTGAGCGTCTCGGTCTCCAGCCAACGCTTCTCGACCCAGTCACGGCAGTGGTCGGCCGGTGCGACGTTGCTTTGCCACTCTGGGACTTGTGCCCGCGCCTCGAGAACGCGTTCGTGGAACCACTCGGCGGAAACCGACCCGTCGACCTGCTCGAGATGCTCAGCGAACAGCGGGAGCACCCAGTCTCTTGAGTATGCCTTAAGCAGTGTCAGAGTTGGGTTTGACTCCAGCGCTGCCCGAATTCGCTCGCCTGTGATCTCCATGACCGCCAACCCGCCGCGCTTGATGCCAACGTTGTTAAGCCTGCCGGAGCCCACCGACAACACGCTTGTCGGAGACTAGGCCGATCGGGCGGTCCTGTTGGATTTTCTTGGATCTTTGCCGGGCGCTCCACGTGGGGTGTCCTTCAGGAGCTTTTCAAGCGGATTGGGGCGGTGGAGGCGCTTGTTCCATCACCGCCATAGCCGTTGTTGGTCGGCGCTGGGGCTGGCGGCAGACATGTCAGCCGCATCGGGCCAACCGGCCGGACCGCATTGGGATCGACCGTCAAGGTAGAGAATTCGGGCGACACACCTGTGAGGACGGGCGTCCTGCCCTGGAGGGAAAGGTCGGCAGGTATGAAGTTCAGGCGGAAGAACTCCGAGGCGCTCGCTGACCTGATCTGCGGAAATCTCGGCTCGCACGACCCAGCCCCTGGGACGGAGCCGAAGTACTTCCCGTACCGGTCAAGTAGCTACATCACTGAGTTCTTCCAAGAGCTCGACACCGAATGGAGGCATGACGGATCCACCAGGCATCGCTGGGTCGCCGACGTACTCGATTCTATGCTCGGCGAGCCGCACGACGGCCCAACGCACCCGCCTGAGATCTTCTGTCGCCTGATCGACCATCTCATGAGTCCCAGCGATGCGACGAATGAGGGACCAGACAGGCAGAACGCGCTGCGCCAGCTCAACGAAGTGTTGACCAAGGAAGGCTTTGAAGCCTTTTATGGCGATGATCGGCATTGCTATATCCGTCACGTCGGGACGAACACCGTTACTGTTCTGCAGGCGAACCCCCATCGGCCGCTGACGGCAGCGGAGGTCAAGCGCCGCAACTCACTCGCCGCGTACCTCGGTAGGTGCAGCGAAGACGAACTGATCGAGGAAATCCTGCTACCGCTGTTCCGCCAGCTCGGGTTCCACCGCATCACGGCGGCCGGCCACAAGGACAAGTCGCTGGAGTACGGCAAGGACATTTGGATGCGCTACACGCTGCCTACGCAGCACTTCCTCTACTTCGGCATCCAAGCCAAGAAGGGCAAGATCGACGCGTCCGGTGTCACCAGAGCGGGCAACGCCAACGTTGCGGAGCTCCACAACCAGGCCCTCATGATGCTCGCGCACGAGATCTTTGATCCCGAGACAAACAAGCGCGTTCTGGTGGATCACGGCTTCATTGTTGCTGGAGGCGAAATCACCAAGGCCGCCCGGAACTGGATCGGCAATGCGCTTCACGACGCCAAGCGAAGCCAGATCATGTTCATAGACCGTGACGACATCCTCAACCTCTACGTCGTGACCAATCTACCGCTTCCGGCTGGAGCGCTCCAGGTGGAGCGCGATCCGTGGGGCGAGCCCCCGTTCTAATCATGACGTTTCTCAAGCGGGCCGTGGCGGTGCATCGGCTGTCGCAAGACGGTGATCTACCTGCATGCTTCTTTGGCCGCGCAGGTCAAACGGGACTACGACCTGGAAGGCTCCAGCGGGCAGGAGCCTAATCGTCGTCGCGTTCAGTCACAGTGAACGTCGTGCCGTGCAGTGTCTGTCCGGTAGGGGTTTTGGCCCAGGGCGAGCTGGCCGGGTTGGCTGCTGCGGTTGAGAAGGTCAACGATTTCGGTGACCGCCGGAGGCTGTGACCGGGCACAGGTCAATACGTGTTGTCCTGTTGCTGTGCTGCCCTCGTGCTCAGGGGCTTCGATGTCTTTGTCCCACTGGGAGAGGTCAATTTCCCACTCGTCGCGTCCGTGGAGGATGTTGGGGGCCGCAGCCGGTACATCGAGGAAGTAGGGATCCGGGCTGAATGGTTCGTACGAAATGATCATTTCATGGGTGACCAGCATTGCGTCGTCGTTGCTGCATTGCGCGTGCGCCTCGGCCAGCAACCGCAGATCGGCTGCCCCCTTCTTGATCTGGTCGCCGGGGGCTTTGTGTTCGAGGCGGTTCAGGCGTTCTCGCGTCTCGCTGCTGAGATCGTCCATTCCTCCTGCTGGACGAGGAGCGAAAGGTGCAGGAGATCATCACTTCGCTGGTCAGCGCATCCTAACCGTCGACGTTGTCGATGACCTTCAGCTTGACCCTCACAACGTGCGGCTTGAACTGCCTCACAACGTGATCGAGGGAGATATCGTTCAAGACCTCTTTAGCTATGAGGACTCTCGATGGTGGTCCAGCTGCTGATCGGAAGCAGCGCGATGTGCGTCTACCGGCTGCCGGCGGGGTGAGTTCGGGAGCCGTGGTCGGAGTTCGCGACGTCGACCGATCAGGCGGGTGGTCAGGACGATCAGCTGGCAGAGCGGGGAGGGGAAGCCGAGGGCGAGGCCGGTTGCGATGTCGATCAGGGGAGCTGCCACCGCCGTGGCGAAGATCCAGTTCGGGGCGGTCGGCGGCTTCGGCCCCGCCGCCCAAGGGGTGCGGCGCCAGGGCTTGGCGATCGAAAGCCAAGCCTGGAAGGCGATCGCCGACGCCATCAGCGCGGTGCCGACCAGTTGCGGGAGCGGCGGGGTGGGTTGCCCTGCCGCGGCGGCCTCGACCGAGCGCTGCAGCGCGGCGGAAAGGATGAAGATCCCGGCATAGAGCTGGACGAGGGTGATCGCGAACTTCGCCAGTACCCACCAGTTCCGGAAGAATCCCCATGCCGTGGATGCGGCGAGCATGAAGCCGGTGAACGCCGCGGCGTTGGCGAACGGGGCGAGCAGGCGCATGTCGATCACGTGCGCCATCGAGGTCGCGCCGATCCGGACGGCCGGGTCGGCGCTGGTGAAGCTTGTTGCCAGCAAGGCGAAAAGCACCAGTGCTTGGGCCATCCAGCCGACCGAGGTGATCACGTGCAGCCACACGACGGCATGCCGCCAGCGCTGTGAGGTTCCCTTCGCCACGGATCCAGGCTGCTGGGCGCCGGGACCGGGCGATATCAGGTGGGGTCCGGAGAAGACCCTGACTCGGGACCCCGAGATCGGGTGGTTGATCGCGACGGTGCGCCGCACGACGAGATCACGGTGCCAAGCCACAGGAAATCGCGGGCCCGGGTCATGCCGACCAGACGTTGTCGGTGCAGCGCTTCGCGCTCTTCCCGGTAGCGACCTGACGGCAGCGGTTCGCCAGGCAGGAACACGCTGCGGAACTCGGTGCCCTTGGCACGGTGCACGGTGCCGACGTGGATGGGCGCGCAAGCCCGCCCGTCCCAGCGGCCCACCGGACGAACCGCGAAACCCGCGGCGCGCAACACCTTTTCCCAATGCTCGGCGGTGCCATTGGTGCGGGTGAGCACGGCAACACTGGAGTTGTCGTTGAGGCGCCGGAGCGCGGAGACCACGGCCTCCTCTTGGTTTCTACCTTGCCACTCGACGACCTGCCCGCCGCGCAGCACCGGCCGCGACGAGCGCAGCGAAACGGTCGGGCCGCCCTCGAGGTCGTCAAACCGGTCGATCGCGTCGAGCTCCCCGGCCCGCTCGGTGATCGCGAGCCGGTTCCGGTAGTTGCGGCGCAGGATTTCCCCGCGGCCCCGCAACGAGATTCCGGCCTCGGACAGCCGCCAACCACCGGCGTGCACCTGCTGCTGACCGTCGCCGACGAGCAGCAGCTGGTCCGGCCCGTCGCCGCTGATCGCGTGCACCAGTCGCAGCCCGATCAGCGTCAGGTCTTGGACCTCGTCGACCACAACCGAGGTGTACTGCCGGGGCAACGGGCGGCGTTCGATCTCGGCCAGCGCCCGCATCAGCACGTCGTTGTGGTCGAAGGCGTCCCGTTCGGACAGCGCGCGCTCATACTCGCAGTAGAACTGCCAAACATACGCCCGGAATTCGGGTGGCAGGTTCGCGCCGCGGCCCTTTCGCGACACCGACCGGTAGGTCTCCAACGACCGGATGCCGCGTCCCTTGATCACCCGGTCGATCTCGTCCTTCCAGTAGCCGCGCACCGGCCTGAAGTTGCGCAGCGTCTCGGTCAGCTCGGAGCGTTGCCAAACCGCGTTGAATGCCTGCTCCACCTGCTGCTCGTCGACCTCGGCGGCCCGCCCGCGCCCGGCCAGGAAGTCGCGCGCCCAGGCGTGCAGGTGGGTGAACTCGATGCGTTGCGCGAGCTGCGGCGCTAGGGACCGGAACTGTTCTTCGGCGATCAACGGCAGGTTGCGCAGGTGCGTGGTGAACAGCAGTCGCCCGGTGGTGCGTCGCGCCAGGTAGGCCAAGCGGTGCAGGGCCACCACGGATTTGCCGGTGCCGGCCGGGCCGGTGATCCGCGCGGGCCCCGAGTAGCGCCGTCGCACCGCGCCGAGCTGGGTGCCGTCCAGGAAGAACCGCCAGTCCGGGAACAGTCGCTCCGGGGCGCGCTCGACCTGCTCCCGGCGCGGGTCGGGTATGTCGAACGGGCTTGCCGTACCGCCGGTCCGGCCGGGGCCGCGCTGCTGCGGGATCCGCCGCGGTTGCCACATGATCGGCGTCAGGTCGAAGGTGCGGCCGTCCAGGTGCCGGGCGATGGCCTGCACATCCGCTTCTTCCAGTACCCGTTCGCCGCGCCGCAGGATCCGGTCGAGTTCGCCGTCGGTGATCGTGAGGTGTTCGCCGGTATTCGACGGGCGGCCGCGGTGGCCGGCGGGCTGCACGAGCACCGTCCGGGCCGCCGCTTCGGTCAGCATGCCCGGCCCGATCGAGGCTCCGGCCAGCCGTTCCGCGGCCCACACGAACGCCTCCCGCGAGGTCTCCCACCCGGGTTCCTCGTCGCGCAACAGGATCAGCAACACCCCGAGCGGCCCGACGAGCACCGCGTCGGGCCGGTCGGCCGGGGTGTGCGGCGCGGATCGGTGGAGCAGCGGAAACCAGCCGTTTTCGTGCTCCACCGCGAATCGCTGGAGCACCCGGTGCTGCCAGGTCGGCAGGGACCGGTCCCGCAGCTGCGCCTCGGCCTCGCGGCGCAGTCGTTCCCGGCGATGGTGGCAGGTCCCGGTCACGGTGCCTCCGTATCTTGTGGGCCCCACACCCGGTCGGCTCGGCTAGAGCGGAGAAGCGAACTCGTCGCTCGATGATCCTCCAGCGCCCGGTGGGAAACCCGCCCCCGGACGGCGGCACCGTCGGCGCAGGGTTGACCACGGCTTGGACACGCTCGGTATCGAGGCTAATGCGTAGCGTGGCATTTTCGGGCGCGGTTGAGGCAGATCACCTGGATGTAGCAGGAGGCATCAGGCGAGGCCGTCATCGATCAATAGGTCCAATGTGGACATTGTCGGGCGCCGTTCCTGCACGACCATGCCCAGCCGCGCCAGGCTGAGCTTTAGGTGGGACCTTGTGGAAGGTGATCATCTTGGACGCGTGTGATGTTCGGTACCCCGTCGCGAATGTCGTGGTGCCTTGCGCTCACCGAGTTCGCGTCGAACAAGACGACCAGCAGCTTCTCGGCGAGTTCTGCGGGCGTGCGCAGAGCGCGCCATGCCTAGTCAGTCCGACCGCGCGCCGAGCCGAACGGGGCGGGGACAATGAAAGGGTGGATCCGCTGCACGACCCTGACGACGAAGCCCTGCTCGACCCCCGGCAGGCTCGCGATCTCGCCGGGCTGATCGAGACCGCGCGGCTGGCCTCGGCCACCGTGCGTTACGGGCTGCGCACGCGAGTCGGCGCCGCGACGCTGGTGCTCAACCAGGACAACCCGTTGCCCATCGCGAACCACGCGTGCGCGTTGTGGGGCACGCTCGCCGAGGTCGCCGGGACCCTGTTGGCGCTGGAGCAGGTCTTCGCCGAGGCGGGTCGCGCCGAGGCCGTCGTCTACGCGTCGCCGACTACGGTCGCGGAGATCGAAGGCATCGCCGACGACGCAGGTTGGCGCGCGGTGGAAGAACTCGTGGCGCTGCTGCACCGGGTTCGCCAGGACGCCAAGGGGCTCGCGCGTCCGGCCGAGGACCATGATCTGCCCGCGATCGTTGACCTGATCGCCGACGACGCCGGGCTCTCCGCGTCGGGCGAGCGGCGGCTGCTGCGCAACCTCGGGCACCGGATCGACGATCCGCGCTGCGTGTTGCGCGTCGTCGACGATCCGGGTGCCGACCGCATCGCCGGATTCGCGCAGGGCTTCATCGAGCGCGGCATCGGCCTGGTCGAGCAGGTGATCGTGCGGCCCGGCCGCCGACGCCGGGGCGTCGGACGGGAGCTGGTCGCGGAGGTCGTCGACGAGCTGCACGAGCGTGATGCGCTGCTCGTCGCGGCGCACTGCGAGGAGGGCGGCACGGCCGAGCGGTTCGCCGAAGCCTGCGGTTTCGAGGTGGTCTACGCCGTGACGGCCTATGCCCGCCGCATCGACGATCTCCTGTGACGAACACCTCTCACCCGGAATAGCGGGCCGAGGCGCGCGTTAACAACGCACGAAGTTGCTGAGACGCGGTTAGTTGATTGACCGCGTCGAAGGCGCGTGTTTCGCTTAGTTTGCCTAAGTAGGTTGGGAGGAACGGTGTCGAGCAGCTCGGCAACGGCGGATGAGACCACCGAGGACTCCGGCATCGGTTCCCTACCTCGCGAGATCTGGGTACTGGTCATCGGCAGCTTCATCGTCGCCGTCGGCATGGGCATCGTGTCGCCGGCACTACCGACGTTCGCTGCCAGCTTCGACGTCGGGGTGACTGCGGCGTCCTTCGTGATCAGCGCGTTTGCCTTGATGCGGCTGGTCTTCGCGCCGGTCAGCGGGCGTCTGGTGTCGTTCTTCGGGGAGCGCTCCATCTACGTGTGGGGCATCAGCATCGTCGGCGTCAGCACCGCCGCCTGCGCGTTCGCGGGTTCCTACTGGCAGCTGCTGATCTTCCGGGCCCTCGGCGGCACCGGTTCGACGATGTTCACGGTGTCGGCCTTGGCGCTGCTGGTCCGCCTCGCCCCACCGCACCTGCGCGGCCGCGCGTCCGGACTGTGGGCGACGAGTTTCCTGCTGGGCAGCGTCTCCGGGCCGATCATCGGCGGCCTCATGGTCGGCTACTCGCTGCGCCTGCCGTTCATCACCTACGGAATCGCGCTGTTCGTCGCGGCCTTCATCGGCTGGTTGTTGCTGCGGAAGTCGACGCTGGCCGCGCGGCAGGTCGACACCGGCGCGCCATCGATGACGGTCGGCCAGGCGCTGCGTCACCGCGCCTACCGGGCGGCGATGCTGTCGAACTTCAGCAACGGCTGGGCGGTTTACGGCGTCCGGATCGCGTTGGTCCCGCTGTTCGTGGTCGAGGCCCTTCGCTCCACCCAGTCGATGGCGGGCGTCGCACTATCCGTGTTCGCCGCCGGCAACGCCGCAGTGCTGTTGTTGTCCGGCCGAATCGCGGACAAGCGCGGGCGCAAACCGCTGGTGCTCGTGGGGCTTGCCGTCTCCGGCCTGGCCACGGCCTCACTCGGCTTCACCGACTCCGTCCCGTGGTTCCTCGCCGCCTCGCTGATCGCCGGTATGGGCGCCGGAATCCTCAACCCCGCCCAGAACGCCGCGGTCGCCGACCTCGTCGGCGCGACGGGCAAGGGCGGGCCGGTGCTGGCCGCGTTCCAGATGGCCGCCGATTGCGGCGCGATCGTCGGCCCGCTGATCGCCGGCGTGCTCGTCGACACGGTGTCGTACCGGGCGGCGTTCGCCGTCACCGGATTCACCGCCGTGCTCGGCCTGCTGGCCTGGATCGGCGCACCAGAGACCCGCCCTACCAGGCCGGTCGTTCGACACACGCAGGCGGAAACGCTCGACGAAGCTGCCTGATCCCCCCGCGATCGAGTCGCCGACCGATCGGCCGCACCGCAGCCTGGAGGCACGATCCGGCAGGTGTCCGGTCGCGGCAGGTGGGGTATTCCGGCAATGACGTCGTGACCCCACGGCGTCGCGGTTGCGCCTGCCTGCCGACGCGGGAGGACGACATGAGCACGACCACCGGGATTCCCGGCAACGAGCTGACCGAAGGTCTGCTGCTGCGGGAACTGCGGCACCTGCACCAGACCCGCAACGAGACCTTCCTGCACGGTTCTGCGGATGCGCTGCGGGAACACACGGCGCGCACCTTCGAGCTCGAACAGGAGTACCTGCGGCGGCACCCGGAGCGCGAAGTGGACCCGCGCCGCACCCGCTCCGGTGCGAGAGGGGAGCCGCAGCATGCCTGAGCCACGGATCGTGATCATCGGCGGCGGACACGTCGGCCTGACCCTCGCATTGCGCCTGCAGCGGATGCTGCGGCCGGGCGAAGCCCGAGTCACGGTGATCGATACCCAGCCGCACATGACCTACCAGCCGTTTCTCCCGGAGGCTGCGGCCGGGTCGCTCGAACCGCGGCACGTGGTGGTGCCGCTGCGTGAGGCGCTGCGCAAGTGCGAAGTGCTGACCGCGCAGGTATCCGCCATCGACCACGCCGATCGGCAGCTGACCGCGACGCTCGGCGACGGGAGAGTCGTGCACTGCGGCTACGACATCCTGGTGGCCGTCCCCGGCTCGATCTCGCGGGCGCTGCCCATTCCCGGCTTAGCCGAGCAGGGCGTCGGGTTCAAGACCATCGGCGAGGCGATCTTCCTGCGCAACCACGTGCTTTCCAGGTTGGATATCGCGGCCAGTACCACCGACGAAAAGCTCCGACGCCGGTTGTTGACGTTCGTGTTCGTCGGTGGCGGCTACGCGGGCATCGAGGCGATGGCCGAGCTGGAGAGCATGTCCCGCTACGCGATCCGCAGCTATCCGCAGGTCGCGTCCCGGGACATGCGCTGGGTGCTGGTCGAAGCGATGGGCCGGATCATGCCCGAGGTCAGCCCGCCGATGAGCGAATACACCAAGCAGCGGCTGACGGAACGCGGCATCGAGGTGAAGCTGAACACCACCGCGAAGTCCTTTATGGACGGACATGTGATGCTCTCCGACGGCGACGTGTTCGATGCCGACACGGTGGTGTGGACGGCCGGGGTCAGGCCGCACCCGATGCTGGAGGACAGCGACCTGCCCAGGGACTCCAAGGGCCGTGTCGAGTGCACGGCGAAACTCCAGGTCCGCGGCATCCACAACGTGTTCTCCGCCGGTGACTCCGCCGCGGTCCCGGACCTGACGAGCAGCGACCCGGACGCCCTGTGCAGCCCGTCGGCGCAACATGCGGTGCGCCAGGCCAAGGTGCTGGCGGACAACATCCTCGCGCTCCTGCGCGGTGAGAAACTCGGCAACTACAAACACAAATACGCCGGAGCGGTGGCCGGGCTCGGCCTGTTCCAAGGCGCGGCCGAGGTCTACGGGGTGAAGCTCAAGGGCTTCCCGGCATGGTTGCTGCACCGCTGCTACCACCTGGCGAAGATGCCGACCGCGTCCCACAAGGCCCGCATCCTCGGCGACTGGCTGCTGGAACTGCCGTTTCGCCGCCAGGTCGTCGCCCTCGGTGAGCTCCATGACCCCCGAGCCGAGTTCGTCAAGGCCGCCAATACCCGCGGCCTGCCCAAATCACACGGCCGCGCCGTCTGACCGCGATCATTCGAGTCCGGGCAAGGGAACGACGCCGTGCTCCCAACGGACCAGCCGCGGGGTCTTGCCTGACTCTTCGCGCGGGAGGTGGTCGGGCGGGAGTACCCGGACGATGCACGAGATGCCGAGCCGTGCGTACAGCGCACCGGCGAGCTCGCGTTCCAAGACCTCGGCGTCCCCATGCGGGTCCCGCGGTTCGACGGCGATCCGCAGCTCGGGCCGCGACTGGTCGCGGCGGTCCTCGACGATCAGGTAGTGCGGCGCCACCCGCCGATCGGCCAGCAGGACCGTCTCGATCTCGGACGGGAACACGTTGGTGCCGCGAATGACCAGCATGTCATCGGTCCGCCCGAACACCCGGCTCATCCGGCGCAGCGTCCGCGCCGAGCCGGGGGCGGGCCCGCTCAGCGAAGCCACATCACCGGTCCGGTAGCGCAGCAGGGGGGTACCCGTCTTCGTCAACGTCGTGAACACCAACTCGCCGACCTCGCCGGCGGGCAACGGCGCGCCGTCCGGGCCGACCACCTCGGGGTAGAAGTGGTCCTCGGCGATGTTCAACAAGCCTTCGGAGTCCAGCGACTCGCACGCAACGCCCGGCCCGATCACCTCGGTGAGCCCATAGATGTTGAGCGCCCGCAACCCCAGCAGCCCCTCGATGCTCAGCCGCATCTCCGCTGTCCACGGCTCGGCCCCGAACAAGCCCACCCGAAGCGACAACTGCTCGGCGACGATCCCGGTCGAGGCCAACGCCTCACCCAGGTAGATCGCGTATGACGGTGTGCAGCACAGCACATCTGGACGCAGATCAAGCAACAACCGGAGCTGCCGGTCGGTGGCGCCGCTGGACACCGGGACCACGGTCGCCCCTAGCCGCGTCGCCCCATGGTGAACGCCGAGCCCACCGGTGAACAGCCCGTACCCGTAGGCGCAGTGCACGAAGCTGCGTCGCGTCACGCCCGCGCCCCCCAGCGCCCGAGCCATCACCTGCGCCCACACATCGACGTCGTGCGCGGTGTAGGGCACCAGGGTCGTCCGCCCCATCGTGCCGGACGAGCCGTGCACGCAGACGATGTCGGCCTCGGACGCGGCGCGCAACCCGAACGGGTAGTGGTCCCAGAAGTCCTGCTGGCAGACGAACGGCAACCGGTGCAGCTGGTCGAGCCCCACATCGGAGCCCCGCGAGACGCCGCAGTCTCGAAGCCGCCCGGCCTGCATGCCATCGGCGGCCAGCAGCCGATCGACCAGCCGACGCAAACGGTATTCCTGCAGTTCACGGCGTCGCTCGGGATAGGCCCCCTCGGCCTCGGGGTCCACCAGCGAAGGACGCACGCCCTGTGCTGTCGCCACGCCCCAGGGTCTAGCAGCTCGACGGTGCCCGTGGGTAGATCCAAGAGGGGGGACCCCCCGAAAGACCCCTGCGGGCGCTGTTGTACTGTATTGACACACGAGATGAGCGGGACGGAACGAACCGAACACCTCGGGAAAATCAAACAAGGGGCTGTGGCGCAGCTGGTAGCGCACTTGACTGGCAGTCAAGGGGTCACGGGTTCGAATCCCGTCAGCTCCACTGGTCCGAAGCATCGGTAGCCCCTGCACCACCTCTGACCTGGCATTATGTCGGCTGAGGGGGCTACCGATCGGGCCCTTTCGATCGAGCTATGGCCCGCTCCGCTTCGGCGCTCGTCACGCGTGTCGGCCATCCTCCCGTTGTCGCCGGATTCAGGCGGCGGGTTACTGCGCGGCGAGAGGGTTGCCGACCTATTACGGCTCTGCCCCGGCCCCACGCCGGTCAGCCTCGATGCCCCGCCGATGCGATGATGAGGTCGTCGCAGAGCATCAACGCGGCCTCGCCACACGTACTCGGAGCGAGTCCGGTAACCCGTAGCCGCCCGCCGGGTTCGAGAGGCTGCTGTCGGTCGTCGCCCGGTGCTCACGCGAACTGGTGACCGTCAGATCCGACGTTCGGCTGTGCTTTGCGACCGACGTCGGCGCGCGGACGCCTTCGTTCCATCGGGCAGATCAGCCGTCCCGGCGTTCAGGCGACGTACGCCCCTGTCAGGGCTGTTGCCCCCGCAGCCGCCTCCCGTTTGGCCTCGCTGAGCGGGTCTGGGGTGTCCTTGAGGACTCCCTCGGTCAGGAATACGGCGTGGCCGTGGGCGCAGGCGGCAATCGCCAGTACCAGCCTGCGTGCTTGGTGGTCATCGCGGCACAGGGCGCGGGCCGGCGCATGCAACTCGGTGAACAGGGCCTGGCCCGCTTCGTCGAGGGCGGGGAAGCGTTCCTTGTCCAGGCCAGCGGCGAAGGTCAATTTGAACAGTGCCGGCTGGTCTGCGGCGAACTGGACATAGGCCGCCGCGAAGGCCGCCAGTTGGTCGCCCGGATCGGTGGCGTCGGCCATGGCGGCGCGGTACTGCTGCCGTTGTTCGGTGTAGGCGCGCACCCCGAGGGCGGCCAGCAGCGCGTCACGGTCGGGGTAGTGCTTGTACGGCGCGGCCACGCTGACCCCGGCGCGGCGGCTGGCCTCGGCCATGGTGAATCCGCTGATCCCCTTGGTGGCCACCAGTTCCAGTGCGGCCTGTTCCAGCGCGCGACGCAGGTCACCGTGGTGGTGCCCGCTGGCCCGCTTGACGGTCTCCGACATGCGCCTTAGGTTAGTACCACTAACCTGGTTAGTGTTATTAACCTTGGATTGGGAGGTCACTGTGCCTGATGTGGATCTGGGTTTGGACGTGCATCACACCAGCCTGTCCGTGGCGGATCTGGACGCGCAGCGCGCCTGGTATCAGCGTGCTCTCGGGCTGCACGAGGTCGTCGCGGAGTTCCAACTCGACGAGCTTGCCGTGCGCACCGTCGTGCTGCGCTCCGGCGCCGGCGTACGCCTGGAACTGATCGAACGGGCCGGCGCGAGCCGGCACCGCGACTATGCCGATCCGCTGGACGCCGCGAGCACCCTGGGGTTCGGACACTGGGCGGTGTCGGTCCGCGACTTGGATACCGCGTTCGCCGCGATCGTGGCGGCCGGCGGTGTCGAGGTGTGGCCGCCGGCCGACGCGGTGGAGCCGGGTGCCCGGTTCGCCTACGTCAAGGACCCGGAGGGCAACCTCATCGAACTGATCCAGCCGCCGACGCGGTGAAAGCGCAGCGGCAAGCGCGTCTAACAGACGTCCGAGCGAGAGGAGTGGTGACGTGTTCACGATGATGACCGTGATCCGTAAGCGGCCCGAGGTGTCCACAGAGGACTTCCGGCGGTTCATGGAACTGGAGTATGGGACCAGTTACGTCGAACTCCCGCAGACGAGGGAATACGTTCAGTACTACCTCGACGACGTCATGACCGACGGCGCGGAGGACCCGATCGACGCGATCGTGCATATCAGCTTCGAGTCTCAGGAGGAGATGCGCCACGCCTGCAGACCGAAAGTTACCGCAGGGCCCATGAACTGCGTCAGGGGTACATGCGGGAGACGTCGGTCGGGATTCACTCCGCCATCGTGGACCGCGTGGTCAAGCTCGTGTAGACCGCGCCGGGTCCGTGCGACGGGACGACCCGGCGGTCAGCCGACTGCCGGGGCCCAGGGCAGTATCTGTCCGTTGCGGATGAGCTGGCCGTAGTGGTCGGGGTTGACGGGGTCGAGCGCCAGGTCGACGAGCGGGATGGCGGCCTGTGCCGGGGTGGGGGCCGCGCTGACGTCCCACCACTGGGCGGAGGTGGAGGTGTTCATCATGCCGGGGCAGACCGCGGCGAGCAGGATGCCGTGTGCGGTGTCGTGCTCGCGGCGCTGTGCGGCCAGGGCGCGGACGGCGGCGACCTGGCCGATCTTGGAGGGGATGTTGACGAAGCCGGGCCAGGCCCCGGCCCGGGCGCTGCCGTCGCGCACGGCGTCCCGCCACGCGGCGACCTGCTTGTCCACTTCGTCCAAAGAGGACAGACCGTCGAAGCGGTCGCGCAGCACGGGCGCGAGGTAGTGCAGCGTGCCCAGCGAACTGGCCACCACGATGAGCCGGCTGCCGTCGCGCAGCAGCGGGGCGAAGGCCCGCAGCACGCGGGTGGTGCCGAAGTTGTTGACCTCGGCGTAGTCCTCGACGATCGCACGAGGATCGTCGTCCGGGCCGACCCGCATCACGGCGTTGTTGAACACGATGTCGACGCCCCCGTGGCGCGCGTGCAGCTGCGCGGCGAGGCGGTCGGCTGCCCCGGGGGTGGCCACGTCGAGGACCTCGCCGCGGACCTGGGCTCCGCCGCCGGGCATGGCGTGCACGGCCTGGTTGACCCGGTCGATGTCGCGGCCGGTGAGGTAAACGGTGTCGGCCTGGGTCAGGTGCTGGGCGAGTCCCTCGACCAGGGCCAGGCCCAAGCCTTGAGTAGCACCGGTGACCAGGGCGGTTTTCGGCATCACGACAGTCCTTCCGCAGTGGCGAGCAGGGTTTCGGACAGGGTCCACAGGCGCTTCGCGCCCTCCGGGTCCAGCGCATAGCGCGCCACGCCGTGCAGGCGCGGTGCGTCAGCGCGACGGTCGATGGTCTCGGTCTCGTTGCAGTCGGCGAAGTAACGTCCGCCGATTCCGGCCAGCAGCGGCGAGGTGGCGAGCAAGACCGAGGTCGCTGCGCCTTGTTCCGGGGTCTTGATCAGTTCAGGCGGGACCGTGCCGCTGCCCCGGCCGCCGGTGTGGCGCTGGAGGTCGGTGTAGATCGCGCCGGGCATCAGCGCGTTCGCGGTGATCCCGTCGCCGGCCCAGCGGCGGGTCGCCTCGACCGCGAACAACACGTTCGCCGTCTTGGACTGGCCATAGGCGAGCCACGGATCGTAGGGACGGAAGGCGAAGTGGATGTCGTCGAACACCACCGGCGAGAGCAGGTGACCGCTGGAGCTGACCAGGACGATGCGGGCGGCGCCGTCGGCGGCCAATGCCGGGTGCAGCCCGGTGGCCAGGGCGAAGTGCCCGAGGTGGTTGGTGGTGAACTGCCATTCCCAGCCCTGCGTCGTGTGCCGCTCGGGGCAGGCCATCACCCCCGCGTTGGCGACCAGGATGTGCAGCGGCCCGGCCCAGGCCGCGGTGAACGCGGCGATCGAGGCCGGGTCGGTCAGATCCAGCGGTGCGACCTGCAACGCGGTGTTGCCGGTGGTCGCGACGATGTCCTTGGCGGCACGTTCGCCGGCCTCGGTGTCGCGGACGGCCAGGGTGACCTCGGCACCGGTGCCGGCCAGGGCGCGGGCGGTCTCCACGCCGAGGCCGGAGGACGCGCCGGTCACGACCGCGCGACGGCCGGTCAGATCAATCCCCGCGGCGACCTCGGCCGCGGTGCTGGCAAAACCGAATGGAGTGTTGATCAGGCTCATGCAACCGACGCTAAGCCGCATCCGGCGATGCCGCCAGCGAGAAAAACTCAACCATGATATGCGTAAACGTCATGTCCTTCACTGATGCGTCGCTGGTCGCGCTGCGAGTATTTCGGGAGGTGGCCGAGCGGGGCACGCTCACCGCCGCGGCCGCCGCGCTCGGCTACACCCAGTCCGCGGTGTCCCGTCAGATCGCTGCGTTGGAACGCGCGGCGGGCACGCCGCTGCTGGAACGCCGCCACGACGGGGTACGCCTGACCCCGGCCGGGCGCGTCGTCCTACGGCGTGCCGCCACCGTGGTCGACCAGGTCGACGCCACAGCACGGGAGCTGGCCGGGTTGCCCGACGAGCCTGCCACGGTGCGACTCGGCTGGTTCACCAGCGCCGGGGCCTCCCTGGTCCCGCAGGCGCTGGCCGCGTTGCACCGCACCCATCCGGCCATCACCGTCACCACGCGCGAGGGCAGCACCCCGGCGCTGGTCCGCGCGCTGCGCGCCGGCACGGTGGACCTCGCGCTGCTGGCCTCGGCGCCGCCGTTTCGGCCACCCGACACCGAAACACCGGCCCTGCGCCTGCAGACACTCACCGAACGCAGCCTCCGGATCGCCGTGCCCGCCACCCATCCACTCGCCCGGGCCGAATACATTGACGTCGCCGACCTGCACGGCCAGCGGTGGATCGCCGGCTCGGGCGAGGACCGGGTGATGGGCGTGTGGCCCGGCCTGGACGAGCGGCCCGACATCGCCCACACCGCCCGCGACTGGTTGGCCAAGCTCCGCCTCGTCGCCGCCGGCTGCGGCATCACCACCGTGCCCACCGCGCTCGCCCCCGCCAGGTTCGAGGGCGTGCGCGTGCTGCCCGTCCGCGGCGGGCCCGCCGAACGACGGCGCATCCTGCTCGCCCGGCTGCCCCAACCCATGTCCGAACCCGCCGCCCGCCTTGCCGACGCACTCCGCGCCGCGGCGATCGACACGGAGGACTCGCTGTAGGGCGGTGTCGCGGCAGGGATGTTAGGGCACGAGCAGCAGTTTGCCGGTCGTCGCACGGGACTCGATGTCGCGATGGGCCTGCGCGGCGTCCTTGAGCGGGTAACGTCCACCGATCTCGACCCGCAACCGTCCATCTTGGACCAGACGGAAGATGTCCGCGGTGTGTCGCAGGAGCGCCTCGCGGGTCGAAATGTGGTCGCGGAACACCGGGTAGCAGATCTTGATGCTGCGGGGCAGTTCGCGCAGGTTCACCACCGGAGCGTCGCCGATGACCGCGCCGTAATACAGCAGCGTGCCATGCCGGCGCACCACGGTCATCGACGCGCGGAAGGTCGTTTCCCCGCCGCCGTCGAACACGGTGTGCACGCCCTGCCCGCCGGTGAGTTCCAGGACCGGCTCCACGAAGGCGTCCCCGGTGGAGACCAGAGCGTGGTCGGCCCCGATCTGCCGGGCGAGGTCGGCCTTGGCCTTCGTGGAGGTCAGCCCGATGACGGTCCCGCCGCGCGCCTTGATCAGCTGGACGAGTTTCTGGCCCAGTCCACCGGCCGCCGCGTGCACCAGCGTGATGTGCCCGGGCTCGACGGGCGCGGCCTCGGTGGCGAAGTGGTGTGCGGTGATGCCCTGCATCATCACGCTCGCGGCCACCTCGTCGGAAATGCCGTCCGGCACGGGCACCGCGCTCGTGGCGGGCAGCACCAGCTCTTCGGCGTAGGAGCCGTAGGCGTACACCCATGCGACCCGGTCACCGACAGCGAACTCGGTCACTCCCTCGCCGAGTTCGGCGACCCGGCCGGCGCCCTCGACGCCGGGCACGAACGGCACCTGGCCCACCGCCGGCCCGAGCCGCCGCGCCCCGGTGTCCATGAAGTTCACCCCTGCCGCCGCAACCTCGACGCGGATCTGTCCGGGACCGGGCCGCGGTGTCGGCCGCTCCGCGATCCGCAGTTCCTGCGGCCCACCCAGCTGTTCGACCACAATCGCCTGCATCGTCGTGCACCCTTCTGTCGGTTCGACAGCCACACTCGTCCGGATAAAATGGACCCGCAAGTTCAGAAAATGAGGGATTGCCATGCCGACCGCCAGCACCGCCACACCGCGACTGACCGCCAAGGGAGCCGCGACCCGGCGGCGCATCATCGAAGGAGCGGCAGCCGAGATCCGCGAGCGGGGCGCCGCCTCGACCACCTTGGACGACGTGTGCGCCCGCACCGCGACCAGCAAGAGCCAGATCTTCCATTACTTCCCCGGCGGAAAGGAGGAACTCCTGCTCGCCGTGGCCGCCCGTGAAGCCGACCGCGTGCTGGAGGACCAGCAGCCACACCTGGGCAAGCTGGCCAGCTGGCAGGCGTGGCACGACTGGCGTGACGCGGTCATCGCGCGCTACCGCAAGCAAGGCATCCACTGCCCGCTGGGGGTGCTCATCACCGAACTGGGCCGCAGCACGCCGGCGGCGCAAGCCCTCACCGCGCACCTGATCGACCGGTGGCAGGCCGCCCTGCGGGCCGGGATTCGGCATCTGCAGGACACCGGCGAGATCAGCCGGCAACTCGACGCCGACCGCACCGCGGCCGCCCTGGTCGCCGCGGTGCAGGGCGGCGTGACCATCCTGATGTCCACCGGCCGGATCAGTCACCTGGAAGCCGCCCTGGACACCTCCTTGACGCTGCTGCGAACGACCCGTAATTGAGAGCCAAGCTATCAATTAGTGAGTATGAGCAACGTCACCACGACTCCTGGCCACCTTCTTCACGAACCTGATCGACCTCGCCGGCGAGCCTGCGCCGAGCCGGCCGAGTCCTGTTTGGACACCTACCTCGACGCGGTCGGCGGGGCACTGGCTGCCAACCGTGGCTTCATACACGGGATGTGGGGTGCGCTAGCGCCCACCCAGTTGATCGCCGAACTGGAGGACCTGACCGGCCGCTTGCCGACCAAAGCCCAGCAGGGCGGAATCAGCGAACAGGTCACGGTCGGGGACATCGCCGCCGCGATCTGGGCTCTGCGAGGCGTCATCACCACCAGCGGCGACGTCGCGCCGGACGCCTGGCGCCGGCACCTCACGTATCTGCTCGCCGGATTCTACGCCACCGTCGACCACTCGACCGCCACGCTCACCGCCCAGCAGATCGCCGCAGCGGTTTCCTCGTCCCGGCGAACTCGCTGACCACGTGAGAATCCGATTCGGACAGACCCGTCCGCCGGACATGCCCGGCCGGACCGGGGACGAAGAGGCGGGTCCGCACGGCGTCGACCGCGAGATGGAGCACGGACGCAGGCGGGATACCGATGTGGTCACCAGTGCGTTGCGCTCACGCGCGGGCGCCCGCCCGCGAAGACGTTGGACGGGCCCCGGGGTTCGTCAGGCCGGATTGGTGGTGGGGAACGTGTCCATCCAGAGGATTTCCAGCCTGCGGTGCACGATGCGCCATCCCTCTGGGCGGCGTTCGAGCCGGTCGACGAAGAACCCGGTTTGGATCAAGTTCCAGCCTGCGTCATCCGTGCCGCCCTTGTGGGTGTGGAGGTGCGGAGTGCGGGCCGTGGCGGTGTCGCCGTCGATGTCCACTGTGGGCAGGCCCTCGAAGTGCTGCCAGTTCCGGATGCCGCTCATCGACCCGCCCGGACGGCGCATGAACTCGGCCAGCTCCTGGTAGGTCACACCGTCCAGCGGTGCACCGGTTACGGAATAGTCCACAGTGGCCTCGGGCGCGAACACACGGTCCCACTCGGCCAGCACGTCGTTGTCACCGTCTTGATGCAGATCCTGCCCCAGCCCGTAGCGGGTCACTAGATCCTGGATCTCGATCCGGTCGGCGAGGTAGCCCAGCCGTTGCTCGACCGAGGGGCTTACCCCGGTCTCCGTTGTCGACGTTGTCATGAACCCGACGCTAGGCCTACACTTTCGAAATGAATAGTACTGACAAAAAAGTAAGTATCGAAGCAGCTGGTGGAGACAACCGTCGCCCCTGCACGATCGACCGCGTCGAGCAGGCACTCGCAGTCATCGAGGGACGCTGGAAACTGCTGATCCTGCACCACCTGCTCATCCGCTCGCCGCGGCGGTTCTCCGACCTGGAACGCGCCATCCCCGCCGTGACCCAGAAAATGCTCATCCAGCAACTGCGGGCACTGGAGGCCGACGGTGTGGTGCGACGCATCGTGTACCCCGAGGTCCCACCCCACGTCGAATACACCCTCACCCCCGCCGGCATCGCGCTCGAACCGGCTCTCAACGCCCTGCACGACTGGGCCGCCAGCAAGCACTTCGCCCCCAGCTGAGATCGACCGTAGTCATCACGCACCGGTCTCGGCCGGCAGCAGGTCGCGGCAATGTGTGCGAGCGGACCGCGATCGCGGCCGTTTCCGAACTCCTAGTACCGGCGGTCCTGGCCGCGTGGCGCCACTACCCGACAACCTGAGCTGATCGTCGTTGCGGGTCAGCCCGTATGATCGCGACGAGCAGCCTGGCGCGGGCGGCGCCGATACGGAGCTTCTTCCGGAGTGTGTCCGCGGAGATCGGTCGGCGATACGCATCCCAATGGTGCGCGTCCTCCTTCTTCGCCCGCTCAAGCAGATCATCGTCAACCATCCTGGCGGCTGACGGATTGATCTGCTTGTCCGCCGGAGCGCTGTCGGGCTTCGCCTCGTCCTCAGACGGTTCGGGCGCCGTGGGCACAACACCGGTCGATTCGTCGACGAATGGGACCTGCATCAGCTCTATGTGGTCGCGCGCTGCTTCGGCCGACGGATTTGTAGTGGTCAACGCCCTCAGTAGGTCCGGGCCAACTTCAGCCCAGCCGATCAGTAGCAGCGGGCCTACGGCGTCGAACGCGGCCTTGCCGTAGTGGCCGGCAACGAGCGGATCAGCCACGTTCAGCGCGAGGGTCACCACGCTGGCGAAGACCAGCAACCGTCGAGCTGGACGTAGCAGCTCTACGGAGGCTCCGGCGAGCGCCAGGTGTCGGCTGCCGAGGAGGAGCCCGAGAATCGACAGGTCGACCGCAGGGGCGACGAGCGGCGCGACCCAGACCGGGACTCCGAGCCTGAGGGCGAGGTTGAGGACGTTGCCGAAGCCGAACATGAAGGTGAGGCCGATGACGACGCCCATGATCACGGTGACGGCCTTCACCACGGTGGTCTCGTCGGAACCGGATCGAGTTGACACTTCGGAGACCAGCCGGGTCATCGGGCACCACCTGCTTCGACGCGCGGACGTCCGTGGCTGTCTCGGGTGGGGATGCCGCGTTCACGTAGCTTGTTGAGCACGGTGGTGTGGTTGACGCCGAGGTGGTCGCCGACTCGCGCGAGGGACCAGCCGAGGTTGTAGAGGTGGATGGCGTCGTCGACTTGGGCTGGCGAGAGGCCGCGGCGGCGCATCGGCACGTTGTGCCGGTGGAGGATGTTGCTGACCGTTCGCCGTTCGATGCCGAACCGGTCACCGAGTTCGTACACCGTTGCACCGGACTGGTAGTCGGTGATCAGTTGCTCGACTTGCTCGGCACGGAGTTGCCGGGCGCGGCCGGGGCGGTCGCGCTTGATCGACGGTGGCTCGGGTGTATCAAGACTGGGAAGCTTCTCGCGAAGCTCTTCCAGGGCTCTGACCTGGCCTTTTGTGTTCGAGTAAGGCCCCCTAACCTCCACCATGCAGGGAGAAACACCAGATCAGACGGTGTTTCTCCCTATTTTTGTGCCCGGGTTGCGGCTTCACCAGGTGTTGCAGAGAGTTCGGCGACACCTTGACTGGAGCATGATCGACATGGGGAGTAAGCGCACAAACGCGCCTCGGCGTTTGACTAAACCGGATCTACCGCGCCCGGCTGATGAGGCGTGGTCGACTTTCCTCGACGAGTGGGACCGGTCGCTGCGGGCGGCGAACAGGAGCCCGAACACCCGCTACAACTACGAGCTCGCCGTGACGCAGTTCGCCGACTACCTCGCCACGTTCGGCAAGCTCGGCGGTGAACAAGTTCAAGTGCTTGCAGCAGTTCTACCGATACCCTGTGGACGAGGACGAGATGCCACGTTCCCCACTGGACCGGATGCCGCAACCCACGACACCGAAAAAGCTTGTCCCGGTTCTCGACGACGAAATCACCATCCGGTTGTTCGCCACATGCGACGGCAAGAGCTTCCTGGACCGCCGAGACACCGCCATCATTCGATTGCTATTCGACACCGGCGGACGTCTCTCCGAAGTGGCGAACCTGTCCTTGAACGACGTCAATCTGAAGACCGACACGGTGCAGATCCTCGGCAAAGGGGATAAGTACCTGGCCGTGCCATTCGGCGCGAACACCGGCCGTGCCCTGAGTCGTTATATCCGGGCGCGTGCCAAGCAACCGGGGGCTGATTTGCCGAACTTATGGCTGTCCAGCCGAGGGCCGAAACCTCTTCGCGCGAACGGCGTCAAGATCATGCTCCGGCGCCGGGGTGAAGACGCGGAAATTGAAGGGATGCATGCTCACCGGTTCCGGCACACCCTCGCTCACGAATGGAAGGTGCAGGGCGGCAACGATTCTGCACTGATGGAAGTGATGGGATGGACTTCCGCTGAAATGGTGCGCCACTACGGCAAGGCCGCCGCGCAAACGCTCGCGCAGCAAGCGCACCGCGACATGGCACTCGGCGACCGCCTGTAGCTCGATCGGGTGACATGGGTGCGCTGTGCTCGGTGTATGAACGAGGAACTGACACCGGCGCAGCGCACCTTGCGGGCGAAGATCGCTGCGCACCGATCGTGGGCGAACACCGAAGATCGAGCGGCACGAATCGTGGCAGCCCGGCGAGCGGCCCACGACCGGTTCGAGCGCGAAGTCGACCCCGATAGCACCCTGCCCGCCCGAGGAACGTGCCCGACGAGCGGAGTCGGCTCGCAAGGCCCACTACACGGCGATGGCTCTCAAGAGCTCCAAGGCCCGCCGGCGAGGCCCGGAATCGGCGAGACGCCTTGGACGCAGTACTGCGGAATGACAAAGGCCCCGCCCGCCCAAGCGAACGAGCGGGGCGTCTTTGTCTGTCTGTCAGCCGCCGAGTTTGCCGGACTTGACTGCCGCCAGGAAGGTCGACCAGGTTCGGCGGCTGAACGTCAGAATCGGGCTTGCCTCACCGAGCTTGGAGTCACGAACCCCGTGCGCCGCAGGCGCGTCGCCAACTTCGACGCAGTTGTCGTTACCGCTGCTGCGGCTCGACTTGCGCCAGGTCACCGGTCCCAGGTCAGGGGCACGCATGGTACTGCTCCCTCACTCAAGCTCACTGGCTCGTTGTTCGAGCATTCGCGCCGACTCTCTGTCATCGAGAGCAGCAACCCTCAGCCTATCGAATGCCTGAACGTACACGTTGGTATGGCCGGGGCGATCCAGATAGTCGGCGTCCGTCAGCCCTTCAAGGTAGGCATAGGTCGCCACCGGGTCAGCGAGGTGCAGCACGGTGAACGGTGTTCCGAGGGCAGCGTGCTCGCCCTTGCTGTACGGAAGGACCTGAACCGTGACGTGCCGGAGCTCTGTCAGCTCCCGGATGTGTCGCAGTTGGTCGCGAAGGGTGTCTCGCCCGCCAACCTCGCAATACAGCACGCCTTCGCCGAGAACGACCGAGATCTCACGGTTGCTGTTCCGGACGATCGTTTCGCCACGTCGGGCGCGTTCTGCCGCTCGTTCGTAGATCTCGGGCAACGGTGTGACCAGCGAGGTAGACAGAATGGCGCGGGCGTACGCCTCGGTCTGCATGATGCCTGGTACGAGGTCGACTTTGTAAGCCTTCACTTCGGCTGCCGCAGCTTCGAGGGCAGCGTAGGTCTTCGCCCAGTCGGGTACGCGACTTGGCCGATCTCTCCTGCGAGCGTCCGATGCCAGCTGGCGCAGCTTGTTGGCCTCGTCTTCGTCCGTGATCCCGAAGTGGTCGATCAAGACGTCCATTTCGGCTGCGGCGACCGTGAGCTCGCCCTTCTCGACACGCGTGAGCTTGCCGGGGTACCAGTCAAGCCGGTCGGCGATCGTCTTTGGCTTGACGTCGTGCCGCTCGCGGAGTTCGCGCAGCAGTAGGCCCAGCTGGACGCGTCGGACTGCTGGGTTGTTCTCCGGGGTAACCATCGCTCCCTCTCGTTGTGTCGTCGGGTCGCATCCTGCCTGGTCTCTCGCCGCGATCCCCCAAGATCCCTCTTTCGGAGTATTACAAACCTTCAATTGCAACTTGTAGATTGAATCTTGTCGTTGTGGTGCTCGTGCGTCTGATGAGGCACAGAGTCAAGAGCACCCGCGACTCGCGTTCATGGCCGAGTTCGAGCACGAAGGGAATACCTGATGGTCGGGGAACAGCAGGTTGATGCATGGCCGGAAGCGTGGCTGCGTCCGCACTTGGATGCTTTGCGGACGAGCGTCCGGGCAGGCTTTCGGTTCCGTTATCTGCCAGGGCCCGCCAACGTTCTCGCCGTACAGGGCATGCGGGTCAGTCATGGGGCGATGGACATGTTCATGGCGAGCGCGGCTGACGACGCCATCGCCGCCCGGTTCCGGATTGAGGATCTCGAACTCGGTTCTCCGCCGGCCGTCTGGCACAGGCACGGCCAGGTCGCTGACGTGGTTCCGGCCTTGCTGGAACTACCGCTGCACGACTCGCCGGGTGCCCCTCGCCTGGCGGGTTCGCCGGTTTCTGATCTGTGGTTGCCCGGCGATGCGCTGCCGTGACCGGGCTCCGGTCGGATGTGGTGTGCCCGGGGTTGTATTCCGCCCGGTTGCATCGCGTGTCGCGGGTCAACGTCGAGCGGTTGTTGTTCGGGCCGGATCGGGTTCGGCTTGCTCTTGCTGATTGCGGTGCTGCGTGTGCGCCGCCGCATCCATCTGTGGTCGGGCGCCTGCCGAGGTGCTCGCGATGTTTCGGAAAGGACTGAACTGGGGTGTCTTCTTTACTGCTTTTCCTTGCCGGCTTGTTGCTGGTGCCGTGTTGCTGCTCTTTGTCGCGTGGCGGATGCAGATTGCCGAGCCGGGCGGTCAGCATGCCGGCGCTGGCGAGGGCGCGCTGACGGTGGCGCACCTGCTCGACAGGGTCGCGAAGGAGCACGGGCAGATAGCCGAAAGCACAGGGCGGCATGCGTTGCGTGAAGACGTTGCAGCGAAGATCGCCGCGATTGTCGGACTCTAGGACATGGGGGCCGGTTTCACGGCTTGTGCGGTTCCGATACTGCGCACGAGCTATCAGCGTCCGGAGGACTACGAGCCCGTCGAGCGGATCGTCGAGGCATACACCTGTCCCTCGGGCGATACCTTCACCGTTGTTCTCGCCGCCGACTGCGAGCGGCCGGAGACGTGGGAGTGCCGACGGCACGGTCTCGCTGCCGTTCGCGCTGACTTACCACCGGCCACAAGCGAAACCAGGAGTGCGGATTTGCCCAGGGCTCCGCAGGGGCTTGCGTCGAAAACACATCTGGACTACGTGCGAGAGCGCCGAACCGAGAAAGAGCTCCGGGAACTTCTTGGCGAGCGGCTCGCCCTACTTGTTGACGGGCGGTGTCGGTGATGGTCGGTATCCGCCCAATCCCGTCAGCGTAGAAAACGCGATTGCAAGGGATGGCTATGCGGAAAGTTCAGCGAGGGGCCCGCGTAACCGGGCATGCCAGGGAAAAGCTGGCGGCTGACCTCAAACGTTGGTACGACCGCGAAACGAGCATCCGGCAACTGGTCGAGGTGTCCGGCCGGTCCTATGGGGCTGTGCGCCTGCTGCTTCAAGAAGCCGGCGCCGAGTTCCGTCCGCCTGGCGCTCCCTCCAAAACGGCCGCGAACCCTACGCCGCAGCGTCCAGAACCGATCTTGTCCCGTGTCGCGCTATGAGCATGAAGGGGCCGAAGCGGTTTCTGCCGATGGCCTGGCGCGTCGAACGCGTCTCACCGACCGAGGTCTACACGTTCCGTTGGGGCCGAGGATCCGGAGTCGTCACCGTCCACCGCGGCGACATCGGTAGCTCCCACGACAACGACCAGCTCATCGACACAGTCCACATTGGATCCGACTGGGCTGACGAGTCGGACGTCGCTACTCAGGCACGCCTGTGGCTGCGCTCGCGCATTGGCCCACGTCGCCGGAGCGCATGAATCATCCGAGACTCCGCTCGATGTTGTTGCCCCGACCTCCGGCATCGAGCGGACGGCCGGTCGGTGCGGCGCCTCCCAGGGCACCGACCGGCCACACCATCCCAGCCGTATGCGAAAGGAATCCCGCATGGCTAACTCGCCTGACGACCGACCAGAGATCACAGGCCCACCAATCCCGGTACCGGTCGATATTGATCCCGTTGCCACCGGCGTCGGTCACGATGTTGATGAGGAGGAGCTTGATTCCGGGGATTGAGTAGTTCGGCTCTGTCACGGGAAGTGGCCGGCGCCGTAGAGATGATCTACAGCGTCGGCCTTTGTCGTGTTTGGGCCTTTCGGGTGACGTGTTGTTAAGGTCGACTGGGAGGACGATCAGCTCGGTATCGTGCCCGCCTGGGAAAACAGTCGTATGAGGGGGAAGTTTGGCTTACGGGGACCGTGAGGTGATGCGGGATCACGGGGACGCGGCGCCGTCGGTGATCGGCGCTGACTACGTCGCAGAAGCCAACGGCGAGGAACCCGAACCGGCTTTCGTTCCGCTTGCCGAGCGCTTCCTCAGTCGCGACAAGGACGTCACCGTCGAACTGCGGCGACTTGAGGACGGACGCCTGGCGGTGCTGGCATTCAGCTCGCTGGAGGCGCTGGTCATCGGCTGCGGGGATCTGCAGCCCTGGGCGTCACTGCCTGCCGACAAGGTCGCGGAGATCCAGCAGCACAGCGGCGCTGATCTGGTGCTTTGGGACGCAGTGCTTCCCGACAACCAACGCAACGATTCCGCAGGGGGAACCAACTGATGTCCGGAACCCACGCCCAGCTCGGAGAACTGGATGCCCTCGCAAGCAGGCTCCGCACCGGGGCGGCCGAACTGGACGGCAGTGCCGCACCCCCTCCCGCTCCGCAGGTCGGGGTGGCGAGCGAGGCAGTCGCAGGCGTAATGGCGATGCTGACGCTGTCAGCGGCAGGGATCGTCGAGGCCCTCAACTACGTCGGCGATGAGGTCGCGGCGGGCAGCAATCTCTACATCGAGACCGACCACGGCAATGCCGACAACATCGCTGGCTCCAATCCGAACGCGCCGAGATGATTTTCACTGGGGATTTGAATCATGCCACTTGATATCAAGGTCGACGCGCAGCCGGGAACGATCCGCACGGCAGCGGACTGGCTGGACGGGATGGCGCGTGCCGTTGATGCGGCGTTGGACATCATCAACCGTGTTCGTGGCGAGTCCGAAGGCAGCTGGCCCAGCGAGGCTGGCCAATCCTTCCGCGACGGCATGGGCAAGGTCGCGCCGCGTGTGGATGACGTGTCGATCAGTTACTCCGACCTGGCCCGAGAACTGCGGCGCCACGCCGACGCTATCGACACCGTCAAAGTGCGTATGGATCAAGCGCGCGAGCTCGCGTTGAAGGATGGGCTGGTGGTCCAGGGCGACCTGATCATGGAGCCTGGCCCGGAACCACCGGACCCTACACCGCTGCCCACCGACAAGCCGGCCAGCTCCGAACAGAAACAGATCCACGCCGAGGCCGTGCGAGCACAATCCGACTTCGCCCGAAAGGTCCAGGCGTACGCGGACTGTGCTGCCTTGGTTACCGAAGGTCGGCAGCTGGAGAGCGACTCGATCGCCATCCTTAACCGGTTCCTCGGCGGACTCATCGAGAAGTCCCCTTTCAACGCCTCGGACGTTATCGCCGGACTTGCTGGTGCCACGTTGGGACAGACCGCTGCAATGCGCGCCAAGGCGACGCAGATCGCGCGCAGCGGTACGATCGAGGTTTCTGAGCGTCTCTCGCAAAACCCGTACATGAGCCTTCAAGCGCGAACACGAGCTGCGGCTATCAACATCACCCGTTCCCAGGCGGCGGCTGCGTTGGAGAGCAAGGCAATCGCCACACGGACCGCGCAGTGGGTGGACCGCCTCGGCCCCCGGACCAAGGCGATCTTGCAACTGAACCTTGACTTCGGCAGGGCTGCGAAAGCTCCCACGGCAGGGACCGGCCTGCTCCGGGGCGCACTGAAGCTTGGCTCCAAGCTTCCTGTCGTCGGGTTCGGAATCACCCTGGGCGGCATCGGCTATGACATCGGCATCGCCGGCAAGGACCCGACGACCAGCGTCGCGTCCGGGCTCGGCGGATTTGTAGCGGGTGCCGCTACCACGGTCGGGTTGGCGGCGATGGGCACCCCAGTGGGATGGGTCGTCGCTGGCGGCGCCGTCGCCTCCTGGGGCGTCGGGTTCGCGATCGAGGAATGGGGCGACGATATGGTCCAGGGCATGGAGGACACCGGTAGACGACTGGAAGAGATCAACCCGAAGATGGGCCGATGAGCGACGGACTTCCACCGAAACCCGACTCGCAGACCGGAAAACCCAGGCCGCCTCGTGCTCCGCTGGAACCCGGCTGGAAGTCGCCGGAGGTCAAGCACCGGCGTGGCGTGACCAAGGTTCCCCAGCCGCCGGAGGGCGAAGGGCCGATCTTGGAATGGTTCTTTCCCACCCGAGGCCGTGCCCTTACCTTCGGCCTGATCATGGTCGCGATCATGGCGGTGTTCTTCACCTGGCGCGACTTCGGGTTCGGCTGGGTGACCGAATGGTGGCTCTGGCTGTTCATCGTTCCGTGGCCATTCCTGTTCCTGCTCACCGGCCGCAACCTCCGCATGTCGGTCGGCGCGGACTGGTTGGCCTACGATAAGAGCTTCATCAAGACGTACGAGCTGACCAAGGTCAACGTCACCGTCGGCGGAGCCGCACACTATCTCGACATCGAGGACAGCCACGGCCACCAGCTCTACGCGCAGATCAACAACCTGCAACTTAACCGGGAGTTGTGGGACCTGGTCTATCTCGGCCTGCTCTACTCGGTCCACGAGGGTGGTGCCAGCTCCAATGAGATGGCCCGTAACTACCTTGGCCTCAACATCCCCTTGCACCTACGGAAGTGGGAATCACGCGACGCCTAAACCTAGTGTTCCGTAATTCTGGTTACTTTACTCTGGCTTGATTGATCGTCGTGTTGACTGGGGCCGTGGAACTGTCGACGGGTGAGGAAACCGAGCTGCGGGCGCTGACGAACAGTCGGGATGTGCCGGCGCGGGTGGCGACGCGGGCACGGATTGTGTTGTGGTGCGCGGAAGGCAGGCGCAAGAAGGAGGTCGCATCGTTGGCCGGGGTGTCGCGGCCGACGGTGGATCTGTGGCTGGACCGGTATGCCACGGACGGGATCCCGGGCCTGCTGGATCAGTCGCATGCCGCGCCTCGCGAGCAGGTTCCGGCCCGGATTCGCGGGCGGATCCTCGCGCTGACGCAGGCAAGCCCGCCGGGCGAGACGGGACTGTCGCACTGGTCTAGCCGGGAGATGGCCGCCTATATCAAGCGCACCGAGGGCGTGGCCGTGTCTCACAACTACGTGGCGAAACTGTGGCGAGAGCACGGATTGCCACCGCATCGGCAGGGCACGTTCAAGGTCGGCAAGGATCCCGAGTTCGCCGACAAGGTCGCCGACATCGTCGGACTTTACCTCCAGCCACCAGGTAGCGCGGTGGTGCTCTGCGTCGACGAGAAAACGCAGGTCCAGGCCCTCGATCGCACGCAGCCGGTGCTGCCGATCGCCTTCGGTGCAGCCGAGAAACGCACCCACGACTACGTGCGGCACGGCACGACGAACCTCTTCGCCGCGCTCAACGTCGACACCGGCGAGGTCTTCGGCGAGTGCAAACCCACCCGCAACGGCGCGGACTTCCTGGCCTTCCTCAAACAGGCCGTGAAACCCCACCACGGCAAGGACATCCATGTCGTGCTCGACAACCTCTCCACCCACACCACCCCGCAGGTGCGGGCCTGGCTTGAGAAGAACCCACGGGTGAGGTTCCACTTCACACCCAAAGGATCCTCGTGGATCAACCAGATCGAGAACTGGTTCTCGATCATCACCCGGCAGGCGATCCGGCGCGGCACCTTCAGCTCGGTCAAGGTCCTCATCTCCCGCATCCGCGACTACATTCAGCACTGGAACACCAACCCGAAGCCGTTTGCCTGGACCGCAACAGCCGACGAGATCCTGGCCAAGGTCCGGCTCGTCCAGACCAACATCAAGAAGCTTGTCGACAACAACGCTAAGTAAAGAGTCCAGCATTACAAACCACTAGGCGCTCTGGGACCTCGTCTACAACGGCATCCGCTACTCCGTGCAACGCGGCAGCGCCAAGACCAACCAGCGCGCGTTGTACAAACTCAAGCTTCGGTAGCGTGGTCATGGTCCAGCGGTGAGGTAGCGGCGACGAACTCATCGATGTCAAAGTCGTGGGCACCTGCGCCCCGACTCGACGTAGGGTACACGGGCGAACATCGCTGGTAGGAGGGGTGCTGTAGCTTGGACCCTTGCCCGATATTGGGTGGCTAACGGAAGCTAACAGGGCGGTACTGCAAGATGTCTTGTATGCACAGCGACCTTCTCGTTCGGGCGGAGCGGAACCGAGTGGCAGCTCTAACTGCCCTTGACCCGAAGACCCAGGACTCCCTGGGGCAGTTCTTCACTCCGGCGCGGGCTGCGTCTCTGATTGCGGCGATGCCGCGTCTCCCCGCGGAAGGCCGGATAAGGGTCCTTGATCCTGGTGCCGGTTCTGGAATGTTGTCGGCGGCGTTGGTGGCTCGCGTGCTTGACGAGCGCCCTGGCCTCGCGGTGCATATTGTCGCGGTCGAGCGCGACGAGACGCTACTGCCACACCTGGTAGATACGCTCGACGCCTGTGCAGCGGCAGGTGACGGTCAGATCACCTATGACGTAGTCGAGGCCGACTACGTCATCGCCTCGACCGGCGTTGACCAAGACGACCGGACCAACGGTTTGGACTTGGTGATCCAAAACCCACCGTATGCGAAGCTAGCCGTCTCCTCTCCGGCCAGAGCCGCGGTACGCGCGGCCGGAGCCGATGTCCCGAACCTTTATGCCGCGTTCTTGGCGCTAGCGGCTAGTGCGCTAAATCCTGGCGGCCAGTTGGTCGCGATCACTCCGCGGTCGTTTTGCAATGGTCCGTACTTCGGCGCTTTTCGCTCTTACCTGTTGGATCGGATCGCTCTTGACCGGGTGCACGTCTTTGAATCGCGGTCGACTGTGTTCGCGGACACTGGTGTGCTACAGGAGAATGTGATTTTCTCCGGAACTCGGGGCGGTCTGCGAGATAATGTACTGTTGTCGGCTAGCGATGGCCACGAAGATGACGCATCCCACCGTGATGTGGCATACGCCGATGTTGTCCGTCCCGACGATCCACACCAGTTCATCCGTATCGCCACCAACGACGAAGACACTGAAGTGGCCGAGCGAATGTTGTCCCTTCCGGCCACTCTGGCGTCTCTCGGGATCACAGTGTCCACTGGCCGCGTGGTCGATTTCCGGTCGAAGGAGTGCCTGCTCTCAGAGGCCGATGATGAAGCAGTACCATTGATTTATCCCACCAATGTCCGTAATGGATTTGTGGTCTGGCCGTGCGTAACCAAAAAAGCGCAGTGGTTCCGAACGGTGAGCGAGAAGGACAAGAAGATGCTGGTTCCGGAGGGCTGGTATTGTGTGGTCAAGCGGTTCTCCGCAAAAGAGGAGCGCCGTCGAATCGTTGCCGCGGTCTGGTCGCCTGAGCAGGTAGCGGGACCTGTCGCCTTCGAGAATCATCTGAATGTCTTCCATATCCGCGGTGAAGGACTGGACCGCCACATCGCTCTGGGGCTGTCCATGTGGCTGAACTCGTCTCTTGTGGACAAATTTTTCCGGACTTTTTCCGGTCACACCCAGGTCAACGCGACCGACCTGCGGACGCTCCGATTCCCCGAACTGGATTCGCTACGGACTCTAGGCAGGCTTGCTCCCGGGCGACTTCCGGAGCAGGATGAAGTCGATGGACTGGTGGAGAAGGTGCTCAGCGTGATAGATACTGCCGCGTGAAGATCGACAGCAAGATCCGCGAAGCGAGCGAAATCCTGGCCGCGCTTGGCATGGATGACCAGCGGTCAAACGAACGATCCGCACGTGTCCTCCTTGCGCTTCTTAGGCTTCGACCGGAAGATAACTGGGACGCCGCGGACAACCCAATGCTTCGCACCAGAGAAATTATGAACTGGGTGCGTGATTATTACAATCACGAGTATGCCCCCAATACCCGCGAGACTATCAGGCGATTCACTCTTCATCAGTTTGCTGAAGCTCTTTTAGTCCACCAGAATCCCGATAAGCCCGACCGGCCAGTGAACTCCCCTAATTGGAACTACCAGGCCGCCGGCGAGGCGCTCGCAGTGATCCGCCTGTACGGGACACCGCAATTTGATGCGGCAGTGGCCGAATATCGCGCCAAAGTTCCGGGACTGAAAGAGCGCTATGCTGCTGCCCGGGAGATGAATCGGATTGCAGTAAAATTGCCAAACGGAAATCCTTTCTCTCTGTCTCCTGGCGGCCAAAACCCACTCATTAAGCAGATGATTGAGGAATTCTGCCCGCAGTTCACTCCTGGTGCTGAGATCCTCTACGTGGGGGACGCTGATGCCAAATGGGCGCTATTTGAGGCTGACCGGCTTTCCGGGCTTGGCGTGACCGTCGACCAGCATGGGAAAATGCCAGACCTTGTGGTCTATATGCCAGACAAGGATTGGCTCTTCCTTATGGAAGCAGTAACATCGCACGGGCCGGTCGACGCCAAGCGTTATGGTGAACTCGCTTCCCTGTTCAAAGATGCGACACCAGATCTGGTCTACGTCTCATGCTTCCCCGACAGGAAGAAGATGCGGGAATACCTTCCGGTGATCGCTTGGGAGACCGAGGTTTGGTGTGCAGAGTCCCCGACCCATTTGATCCACTTCAATGGGGACAAGTTTTTAGGGCCGCATAAATAGATCTCTGCGGGGTGTAGCGTTTATCCCGACCGACGACACAAGGCAAGATGCGCCTTGCCACCCGGAGGAACCCCGGAGGAACCGGGAGACGGGGCGCTGTTCATTAGCGTGAGGGCCGTTGGTTCGGGTAGCTGGGTGCGCGGGTGGAGCCGAGCAGCAGGTTGCCGAGCGACTGCGGGAGACCGGGCCGGGTTTCCCGCCATCGGGCCGCGCCGTAGACCAGGGCACCGGCGACGGGGACGAGCACGGTCGTGGCGAGAGTCTGGGCCTGTTCGCCGATGTCGGTGGGCAGGAGCCGGGTGGAGACAAGCCAGGCGATCAGCGCACCCCAGGCCGAGGGCAGGACGGTGCGGATGAGGGACACAAGGTAGCCAGCGAGCCCGCCGGGCTGCTCGCCCGGTGCCGGGTTCTGCCCTTGTGAGTTCTGGCTCGGCGGGGTTTGTCCCGGTGGCGGTGTGGGCTCGCCCCGGGGCGGTGGGTTCTGGGCGTTCGACGGCGGCGGTGGCGGGTTTCCGCCCGGCGGGGCGGGCGTGGCCGCGAGCCTGCCGAGGCTGGTCTCCATGTCGTCGAGGCGCTTGATGATGCTCTTGGGGCCGGCGTCGGCTCCGCCGTGAAAAACGGCGCCGTGCATGGTCAGCAGTGCGTTGCGTTCGTCGGGTTGCACGTCTTGCTCCCGTGGTCGGGGGTGTTGGCCGATGTCGGGGCGGGAGGTGGTGTTGATGTTGCACTCGACGCCGTCCACTCGCACGGTCTCGGTCTGCTGCACGACGTGCGCGTGCGGCGAAATCCGTTTGCGCGACCACGCTTTCGTTTGCCAGAACCAGCGGGCAACGCCATCACGCTGGGCGCGGTCGACGACATCGGCCTCGCCGTAGACCCCGACCTTTTCGACGCCGAGCACATCGCCGGCGCCGCGCAGGTACTCGACGACCGTGCGCATCTGGCTTTCGGTGGTGATGTCCTGGTCGACGGCCATGTAGATGGGCCTGTCGGCGGGCCACCCGAAGCTGTTCGCGTTGTCGAGTGCGGCTCGGGCGTTGCGGGCTCCGGCGGCGCGGCCGGCCAGGGCGTCTCCGGCGCGGTTTTCGAAGATCAGGGCGACGCCGACGCCGTTCGTGGTCATGTCGCGGTACTCGCCGGCGGTGATGTTCTTAGGTCTGCCCGGGGTTCCGACGTACCGGATTACGAAGTCGAACCCGGCGGCACGGACCGCGGCGGCTTTGGGCACGCCGGCGGAGTAGTCGAGTCCTCGGCACGGCTCTACCTCCTGCCCGGGGTTGTGGATGACGGTGTGGACAAATCGCGTTCGGGCTGGTCGCTCGGGCTTTCGCGTTGGATGAGGCCGAGCGCGGTGCTGCGGATCTGCCCGCGACCGGTGGTGCGGCGCCACAGCACGGTGACCGACACAGTGCCCTCGTAGGGCCTGCCGGGAACTGGGAACGGCCCGCGACGGCGGTTGGCGAGCTGCTCGCCGACGGCCCAGATGTCGACGACCTCGGCGTGGCCAGCGGGGTCGGTGATGACGACCCGGCCCTCGCCGGCGGTTTCCGACTCGGCGGTGTCAAGTGTGGACAGTTCGATGACGGCGTGCGTCTTGGCGAACCTCGCCTCGACGACCGTCTCGAACCCGGCGGCGGTCACCGCTGGGAGATCCTGCGGGCGTACCGGCGTCGTCGGCACGGGGATCCACGGCCGGGCCAGCGCGTTGCCGGCAGCGGGGTCGTCGGCGACCACCACGTCACCACTGTTGGCCGACAGCGCCCACCCGGGGCGCCCGTCGGTGGTGGTGTAGGTGGCGAGGATGTCACCGCCACCTTGGCGGCGGAACCGGATCATCTGCCGCCCGTCCGGTGCGGGGCCGAAGTATACGAGCTCGGGGTCATCCGGGTCGAGCATCCGCAGACTGCCGCCACGCTGGATGATCAGCGACCTGTCGGAGATCGCGCCGCCACCGGTGCCACTGGTACGGCGGACACCGGCGATCTCGCGCCGCAGCGGTGAAAGTCGATGTTATGACGGCGTCTGCCTTGATTCTTGCGGTAGCAGCGACCAGCATCGCGGCCCGTGGTGTGTAGGCGCGGGCGTTGCGGGTACCGGCGGCGCGCCCGGCGAGCGCGCCGTGGCCTAAACGACCGAGCGGCCGGTCGCCTGATCACTTTCGACATCGCGTTGCACGTCCTGCGGGACCGCTTTCGTCGATTGCGCATGGATCCGACCACGCGGCGACGTTCATGCCATGCACGGACCTGATCAGCGCCAGTTCGCTGCCGGTGCTCATCTGGTAACGCGTTTGGTTGCTCGCTTTCGGGAAACGGGCTTTGGCGGTGGGTTGGCGTGGCAAGATCGCCGTCGGAAACCGCGTAGTGGCACTGTTGTCGTTGACTGGGAGGAATCGTGGCGACCTGGGAAGATCTGCTCGCTTTTGTCCGCACCGAATACCAGCTCGCATCCGGCACCGTCGAGGACGGCGAGACCGAATATCGGATCATTGAGGACAACGACGATGAAGTCCGGATCCTCGTCGAATACGACGACAACCGCAGTCAGATCGTCATCGTCTACCACGAACAACTCGACGGCCACGAAGACTGGGTACAGGTCATCTCGGTGTGTGGCCGGGCCTCTGACGTCGATCTCCAGCGGCTGCTGGAGGAGCTCGGGCAGACCTCCGTGGTGTGCGGTGCGGTGATCATCGGCGAGCACGTCGTGCTGCGGCATTCGCTGCCGTTGGTCAACCTCGACATCAACGAGTTCACCGATCCGCTGAACTTCGTCGCCGAGACAGCCGACCACCTGGAAGCGCTCTTCTTCCGCAACGACGACTACTGACCATTTGCGGCATCCGGCTGCTGATACCGGTGCGATGACGCCTAGGAACATCAGGTGACCGGGGTCGGGACCTGATCGGCCGATGCGAGGGCTTCCTTGGGCTTCGTCGCGATCGCGGCGGCCAGCAAGCCGATGCTGATCGCGGCGAGGATCGCGCCCACCCACAGCGGGGACGTGTAGCCGAGGCCGGCGGCGATGGTGAGGCCGCCCAGCCAGGCGCCGAGGGCGTTTCCGACGTTGAAGGCCGCGATGTTGATCGCCGAGGCCATCGTCGGCGCGTCACCGCCGTACTTCATCACCCGGGTCTGCAGGGGTGGAACGGTGGCGAAGCCGAAACCGCCCAGCAAGGCGATCGCGATGATCGTGGGGATCCGGTGGCCGGCGACGAAGGTGAAGCCGACCAGGATGGCGGTCAGGGCGATCAGCGCCGCCAACATGGTGCCGTCGAGGTGCCGGTCGGCCGCCTTGCCGCCGACCAGGTTCCCGGCGAACAGGCCGATCCCGAAGATCAGCAGCAGCCACGGCACCGTCGCCGTTGCGAACCCGGAGACCTCGGTGACCAGCGGCGCGATGTAGGTGAAGGCCCCGAACATCCCGCCGTAGCCCAGGATCGTGATGGCGAGCGTCCACCACACCTGCGGGCGCTTGAGAGCGCCCAGTTCGGCACCCAGGTCGGCTGCGGCCGTGTCGCGGCCGGCCGTGCCGGGAACCAACTGCCGGATGCCGATCAGGGCGATGATGCCGATGATCGTGATGGCCCAGAACGTGGCGCGCCAGCCCAGCGCCTGACCGAGGAACGTGCCCAGCGGGACGCCGAGGACGTTCGCGGAGGTCAGTCCGGTGAACATGATCGCTACCGCGGCGGCCTTGCGGTTCGGCGGTACCAGGGCGGCGGCCACCACGGATCCGATGCCGAAGAACGCGCCGTGCGTCAGCGCGGCGAGGATGCGCCCGATCATCATCACGGCGTAGTGCGGCGCGATCGCGGAGAGCAGGTTTCCGGCGATGAACAACACCATCAGCCACACCAGCACGGTCTTGCGCGGCAGCCGCGTCACGGCGGCGGTCAACAGGATCGCGCCGACTGCCACGGCGAGGGCGTAGCCGGAGATCAGGTAGCCAGCGGTCGGGATGCTGACCGCGAAGTCGGCGGCCACTTCCGGTAGGAGGCCCATGATGCCGAACTCGGTCAGGCCGATGCCGAACCCGCCGAGTGCGAGTGCGATGAGTGCTACGGGCATGCCCGTGACTCCTTAGCGGTAGATGCGCGAGTAGGTATAGGGCGCAAGCGTGTAGTTGCAAGCGCGCTACAAAATACTTGCACGCGCTTCATGTCGGCGCAAGCTGCTATAGTTGGAAGCGGTACAAGTCACGGGAGGTGTGCAGTGGGAATCGCCGACGACGCCGTCGAGATTCGGGCCCACGGTTGGCGCACGCTCGCCGCGCTGCACGGGACGCTTGAAACCACGCTGGAGAAGGCACTGCAGGCCGAGCACGGGCTATCGGTCGTCGAATACACCGTCCTCGACGCGCTGAGCAGGCAAGACGGCTGGCACATGCGGATGCAGCAGCTCGCTCGCGCCACCGCGCTCAGCGGCAGCGCGACAACGAGGCTGGTCAACCGGCTGGAAGATCGCGAGCTGTTGACACGGATCCTGTGCAAGGACGACCGCCGCGGCATCTACACCGAGCTGACCGACGCTGGCCGGGCCCTGCTGGAGGAAGCTCGCCCAACCCACGACGAAGCGCTGGAGAAGGCACTGGCCGAAGCCAAGCAGGTCCCGGAGTTGGCGCCGATGGTGACCGCGCTGCACCACCTGCCGCCGCGCCCCGGCGCCTGACCGATCGTGCAGGTGACCCACGCGACGATCGCGACGCCCGGGAGGACGAACGAGGACTACCTCGCCACCGGGCCGGACTGGGCGTTCGTCCTGGACGGCGCCACCGCAGCCTCGGGTGTGGACAGCGGTTGTATGCATGACGTGCCCTGGCTGGTCCACCGGCTCGGCGGTGCGCTGGCCCAGCGGCTCGCCGTGCCGGGCGGAACCCTTGCGGACGTCCTCGCCGACGCGATCCAGGCGACCTGCGCAGCGCACAACGACACCTGCGACCTGCGGAACCCCTCAAGTCCCTCCGCAACCGCGTCAGTGTTGCGGCTTCGCGGCGATGCCGTGGAGTACCTGGTGCTGGCCGACAGCCCGATCGTGCTCGACGTCGACGGTGCGGTCAGGCCAATCATCGACGACCGGCTCGACCACCTGCCGAGTTACACCGTCGAGGCCGTGCGTGAGCAGCGGAACCGACCGGGCGGCTTCTGGGTCGCCAGCACGAAGCCCGAAGCGGCGTACGAGGCCGTGCTTGGAGCGGTTCCGGCGGCCGAGGTGCGCCGGGCGGCGCTGTTGAGCGATGGTGCATCGCGTTACGTCGAGCGGTTCGCCCAGTCCGACTGGGCCGGGCTGCTGGATCTCGTCGAGCGAGCCGGACCCGCCGAAATGCTGCGCCGGGTGCGGGTCGCGGAATCGGCGGAGACGGCGGCGGCGCGCCGTCGGCACCGGGGAAAACGGCACGACGACGCCAGCGTGGTGTTCCTCCGGTTCTGAGCCCGTTACGATCTGTGCGCAAGCCTGCTCTGTTCGAGCGGAAATCGGCTTGGACGGTTCCGCTCCGCCGCGAGCCCGGTACTGAATTGTGTGCAGCCCTGGGCCGGTGCGTGGAGGAACCCCCGATGAATCGTGAGCAGCGTGGCGTCGTGAAGGCAGTGTCGGTGATCGCGGCGTTGCTCTGGGTCGTGCTCGGCTTGCGGTTCGGGTGGCCATTCTGGGTGTTGCTCACCTTGATAGTCGTGACGATTGCGGCTCCGTGGCTGGTGATTTGGCGATATCGACGTTGGAAGGTGCAAAGACTCGCGTTGGCGCCCCGGCCCGTTGAGACCGTTGAACCCCCGGAACGACCGAATCCGACCGAGCGGCCGTTGTCGGGTGTGCCGCTGCGCAGCGCACATCCGGACTACAAGTTCCTTTTCTCCGGCACGGTGTTCTGGTACTCGAAGCCGGATGCGCCGGGGCTACCGCACGTCGATCCCGGTGGGCTCGCGGCCGACCTCATCCTGGAACAGGCGAGGCGCCTCGTGGCGGAGGTGCCGCCGGACGAGGGCGAACTAGCGGAGTACCGGCTGAATGCCGCGCTCGGTGCCGAACGCTGCGACCCCACCGGGCACGTGGCCGTCTGGGCAGGCGAGGTGCGGCTCGAACTCCCGGAATCGGACGCGGCGCGACTGCGGCGCCTGGCCGAGGCGCGAAAGCAGAGGGAGCTCTGGGAGCGGGCCCGAGACCACGAGCGCGACAAGCGGGCGTACCTGGCCGACGAAGTGCTGAAAACCCCTGGTAGCGCGCTGGTCTGGTGGCTGGCGCGGGAAGACTGCAACGTTGACGAGGCGGTCCGGCAGATCGGCAACCTGCGGAGGCTGACCGCGGCCGCGCACGACACGCGGGTGCCGGCCCCGGATTTCGATGCTCCACAGTGGATCACGGCGGTGTCCGCCGATCAGCCCTCGATGCACTCGTTCCTGCTGGAGGAGTTCGACCTGGGCAACAATGGCGGGGGCACGTCGCACCATGTGCTGGCCGCGATCGAAGGCCTGGCCACGGGGGAGGAGCGCGCGGTGCTCAGTCGCCGGATGGCAGAGGTACTGGCCGCGCACGGGCACCGCGAAATGGCGGAACTGGTCCGGGACACCTTCGACGCGTCCAACCGACGTGAGCTACCCGGCTCCGGCGCGTCCTGACCGGCGAGTGCCAGCCGGTGCGATTACGCGCGGAATCGCCCGCCACCCGGCCTCATGCGCTCCCGCAGCGCTTGGCCAGGGCCATCGCGTCGTGCGGGGCGTGGGCCTTCACGTCGTTGTCGAAGTAGGCGTAGACGTCGCGGCCTCGGGTGCTCGGGGCCGGGGCGGCGACCGTGTGCTTGGTGGTGGGGCACTCGCCCGCGTGCCAGGAGCGGATCAGCTTCGCCCAGCGGTCCAGGTCCTTCGCGGTGTAGCCGCTGGCGTAGAGCTCCTCGGCGCCGTGGAAGCGAAGGTAGACGAAATCGCTCGTGACGTCCTCGAGATGCGGCCAGCTGCCCGCCGCATCCGCGACGACGAGGCCGATGTCGTGGCTGCGGAGCATCTCCACGGCCTCGGCGGCGGCGAAGTCGGGGTGGCGGACCTCCAGCGCGTGGCGCAGCGGGCGATCCGCGTCGGTCTCGGCGAGCGCGCGGCCCGCGAGCCGGTCATCGTGCCGAGCGGCCAGCGCAGCGGCCGCAGCAGTGCTGCGGGGCAGGAGGCGGAAGAACGCCGTCAGGCGTTCAACATCGAAACCCAGCGACGGCGGGAGCTGCCAGAGCAGCGGTCCTAGCTTCGGGCCGAGCGCGAGGACGCCCGAGGCGAAGAAGTTCGCCAGCGGCGTTTCGACATCGCGGAGCTTCTTCATGTGGGTGATGTAGCGGCTTCCCTTGACCGCGAACAGGAAGTCGTCCGGGGTCTGCTCGGACCAGCGGCGGTAGTGCTCCGGCCGTTTCAGCGAGTAGAACGACGCGTTGATCTCGGCGGAGCCGAGCCGGTGCGAGAGATACTCCAGCTCCGCACCGCGGCGCAGATCGCGCGGATAGAACGGACCGTGCCACGGGCCGTACACCCAGCCGGAAGTGCCGATCCGGATCCTGCGCGACGTGGAGCGAGCTCGCATGACCCTGTCCACGGTACCCGCACCGGGGTGGGCAAATTCCGATCTTGCCTAAAATTGGGAGGATCTGGGCGAACCGGGCGCTGCCGTTCCGGTCAGTGCAGGGTGACGGGGAGGGTTCGCAGGCCGCGGTTCCGGAAGGAGTTCCGCCACTGCAGCTCCTCCTCGGTCACGGCCAGCGCGAGGTCTGGGAACCGGCTCAGCAGGGCGCCGAAACCGATCTCCGCCTCCATCCGCGCCAGCGATGCACCGAGGCAGAAGTGCGGCCCGTGGCCGAACGCCAGGTGCGGGTTGTCCTCGCGGCCAGGGTCCAGGCGATCCGGGTCCGCGTAGCGGTCCGGGTCGTGGTGCGCCGACACCAGCGAGAGCAGCACTGTCTCCCCAGCCGGGACCGTCACGCCACCGATTTCGATATCCGTCAACGGGAACCGGCGAAGCGCCAGCGGCAGCGGCGGGTCGAAACGCAGCAATTCGTCCACAGTGGTCGATGAAACCCCTTGGCGTGCCAGGTTGAGCGCCGAAGGTCGCGTCAGCAGCGCGGCGATGCCGTTGCTCAGCAAGTGCACCGTGTTCTCGTATCCGGCGAACAGCACCAAAAACGCCGCTGAGGTCAGCTCGTCCTCGGTGAGTTGGTCCTCCTCGTCGCGCAGCTCGATGAGCGTGCTCAACAAGTCTCGGCCGGGTGCTGCGCGTTTCGCCGCGATCAGCTCCAGCAAGTAGCGCTGCAGCGAGCTCAGCGCCTCACGGGCCTGCTCGGGGGAGTCGGGCGCTAGCAGGCCGTCCGTCCAGGACCGGAAGTCCGGCCGGTCGGCGGCACCGACGCCTAGCAGCTCGCAGATCACCGTGATGGGCAGCGGTCCGCAGAAGGTCGGCAGCAGATCCGCTTCGTCCTGCCCGGCCAGTGCGTCCAGCAACTCATCGGCGATCTGCTGGATCCGGGGGCGCAGCGGTTCGATCCGGCGCGGGATGAAGGCCTTGCCGATGATGCGGCGCAGCCTTGTGTGCTCCGGCGGATCCATGTTCAGCAGGTTCGCGTCCAGCGCGGGCGGCAGCGAGAAGCCGCGGTATCCGCCGGTGGAGTTCTTCTTGTCCAGGGACAGCCGAGGGTCGGCCAGCGCCGCGCGCACGTCCGCATAACGGGTGACCAGCCAGACCGAGGTGCCGTCCGGGGCGATGGCGCGATGCACGGGGCCCTGCGAGCGGAGCCGCGCATAGGTGGCGCGGGGCGCGGTGACGAATGCGGAGTCGATCTCGATCACGGGGTCGAAAATACGCGACATGCCGACGCTGCGTCCGGATCGCCGTCGAAATGGCGGGGGTACCAATCGGATGACGGGTGTCGGTGCTTGGGTTTCGGCCGATTTCAATGGAAATCATCGCGCCGACTTCCATTGAAATCGCCGAACGACGTGCCGCTACGCGCCGCCACGTGCTGCGGCGGCTTCCAGCGCTCGCCGCACCAACACCTTCGCCAGGTGCCTCCGGTAGTCGGCGCTGGCGCTGGCCTGGTCCGGCGGCGAGGTGTCCTCCGCCGCCCGCTCGGCTGCGTCCGCAGCGCTCGCTCCGCTCGCCAGTGCCTCTTCGACGCCGCGCGCCCGCATCGGCGTCGGGCCCATGTTCACCAGCGCGACCCGCCCTCCGGCGACGGCCACGCCGACCACCGCCCAGTCGATGGCCCGCTTGGTGAACTTCTGGAAGTCCCAGCCTTGCGCGGGGTTCTTCGCGACCCGGATCTCCACCAGCAGCTCGTCCTCGCCGAGCGCGGTCTCGAAGAAGTCGGTGAAAAACTCCGTCGCCGGGATCTCCCGGCGGCCCGAGGGCCCCTGCGCGACCAGCACCGCGTCCAGCGCGAGCGCCACCGCGGGCAGGTCCGAGGCCGGATCGCCGTGGGCCAGCGAGCCACCGATGGTGCCGCGGTGGCGGACCTGCGGGTCGCCGATGGTGCTCGCAGCTTGCGCCATCAGCGGCACTTCCCGGCCCAGCAGCTCGGCGTGCTCCAGGTCGTGGTGCCTGGTCAGCGCGCCGATCCGGATTTCCGAGCCCTCCTCGCGGACGTAGGACAGGTCGCGCAACCCGCCGAGGTCGATCAGCACCTCCGGCACCGACAACCGCAACTTCATCAGCGGCAGCAGCGAGTGCCCGCCGGCGAGCAGCTTCGCGTCCTCGCCGTGCTCGGCCAGCAGGCTCAGCGCCTCCTCGACGGAGTTCGCCTTCTTGTAGGTGAACGCGGCAGGGATCATTCCGCGGCCCCCGACTTCTCCTTGGCCGCGGCCAGCACGGCCTCGACGATGTTGTGGTAGCCGGTGCACCGGCAGAGGTTGCCCTCCAGGCCGGAACGCACCTCGGCTTCGGTCAGGTTCGGGTTTTCCGCGACGAGAGAAACCGAGGCCATCACCATGCCCGGCGTGCAGAACCCGCACTGCAGCCCGTGCTTCTGCTGGAAGGCGCGCTGCATCGGGTGCAGGGTCGCGCCGTCGGCGAGGCCCTCGATGGTGGTGACCTCGTGGCCGTCGGCCTGAGCCGCGAGCACGGTGCACGACTTCACCGACTCGCCGTCGAGCAGCACGGTGCAAGCCCCGCACGAAGTGGTGTCGCAGCCGATGTTGGTGCCGGTCAGGCCGCAGTTGTCGCGCAGGTGGTGGACGAGCAGCGTGCGGTCCTCGACCTCGTGGCTGCGCTGCTCGCCGTTGACGTTGATCGAAACTTGCACGGACGAACTCCTAAGCACTTGTCGGGCGAGCACCCGCGAGAGCGGGCCGAATCACTCACCCCAACCAACTCCCCGGGCTTTCTATGCCCGGTTGATCGCTTTCCACACTCGTTCGGGCGTGGTGGGCATGTCGATGTGCCGGACCCCGAGGTGGGCAACGGCGTCGATTACGGCGTTCTGCACCGCCGGCGTGGCGCCGATGGTGCCGGCCTCCCCGATTCCCTTGGCGCCCAACGGGTTGAGCGTCGTCGGTGTCTCCATCGTGAGCAACTCGAAGCTGGGCAGCTCGGCCGCCGTGACGAAGGCGTAGTCGGCGAGGTTTGCGTTCTGCGGGTTGCCGTCAGCGTCGTAGGAGACCTCCTCCAGCAGTGCCTGGGCGGCGCCCTGCGCGATGCCGCCGTGCCGCTGCCCCTCGGTGAGAACCGGGTTGATGATCACACCGGCGTCGTCCACCGACACGTGCCGAAGGTAGTTCACCTTGCCGGTCTCGGTGTCCACTTCGACCACCGCCAGGTGCGTACCGAACGGGAAGGTCGGCCGGTCCTCGGTGAAGTGCACGTCAGCGGCCAGCCCGCCCTCGGCGCGTTGGGCCAGCTCCGCCCAGGACAGCGTGATGTTCGGCGTGCCGCGCACCCGCCATGTGCCGTCGGCGAGCTCGATATCGGCCTCGTCGATCTCGATCAACTCCGCAGCCATCTTGCGGCCCTTCTCCAGGACGTCCACCGCGGCCCGGTGCACCGCCGACCCGCCCAGCTGCAGCGAGCGGGAGCCAAAGGTGCCGATGCCCTGCGGGATCAGGTCGGTGTCGCCGTGCACGACCTCGATCTTGTCCAGGTCGATGCCCAGCTGGTCGGACACCAGCATCGCGTAGGACGTCCAGTGGCCCTGCCCGTGCGGGGAGCTGCCGGTGAGCACCAGGACGCTGCCATCCGGGCGGATTTCGACGTGCCCGCTTTCGCCCTCGGCGTTGTTCGGCGCCGTGATCTCGACGTAGCTGGACAGGCCGATACCGAGCTGGCGGGTGGCGCCTTGCCCGCGGCGCCGGGCCTGCTCCTTGCGCAGGGCCTGGTAGTCGGCGGCCGCCAGCACCGTGTCCAGGCCCTTGACGTACTCGCCGGTGTCGTAGGTCATGCCGCCCGGCGTGTGGTACGGGAACTGTTCGGGGCGCACGAGGTTGCGGCGGCGTACCTCGGCCGGGTCCACGCCGACCTCGGCGGCGAAAAGGTCCATCGCGCGCTCCACCGCGGCGGTCGCCTCCGGCCGCCCCGCTCCCCGGTAGGCGGCGATCGGGGTGGTGTTGGTGACCACGCAGCGGGCGATCGACTCCACCTTCGGGATGTCATAGACGCCGCCGACCATGTACCGGGTCAGCAGCGGCAGGAACGCGCCCATCAGCGGGTAGGCCCCGACGTCCTGGACGATCTCCAGGCGGTAGGCCAGCACGGTGCCGTCGCTGCGCCCGCCGATGGTCACCACCTGCCGCTGCCCGCGCCCCTGCGTCATCGCGACGAGGTTCTCGCTGCGGCTTTCCACCCAACTCACCGGGCGGCCGGCCTGCTTGGCCAGGAACGCCAGCAGCCCCGCCTCCGGCTCGACGCCGATCTTGGCGCCGAAGCCGCCGCCGACGTCGGGGGTGATGACCCGAACCTGCTCCTGCGGCAGCCCCAGGTTCGCCACCAGCGCATCCCGGCAGCTCTGGGCGTTCTGGTTGGACAGCCACAGCGTGACCTTGTCGCCGGCCCAGGCGCAGGCGGCGGTGCGCACCTCCAGCGGCGCCGCGGCGACGCGCTGGTTCTCGATCTGCTTGGTGACCACGACTTCGCAGCCCTCGAACAGGGAGTCGTCCAGTTCGCCGCTGGTGCCGGTGACGTTGGTGCCCGCCGCCGGGAACAGCAGGGTCTGCCCGCGCAGTGCGTCGTCGACGTCGACCACCGGGTCCAGCGGGTCGTAGTCGATGGAAATGAGTTCGGCGGCGTCCTCGCCCTGCGCGCGGGTTTCGGTCAGCACCACGGCCACCGGCTCACCGACGTAGCGGACCGTGCCGCGAGCCAGGTGCGGGCGCGCCATCGCCTTCGGCGGGGGACCGCTGATGCCGCCATTCGGCGGGAATGGCGGGAGGTTGACCTCGCCGGCGGTGAACACGCCGACCACGCCCGGCAGGCCCCGGGCCTGTTCGGTGTCGATCTCGGTGATCTTGGCGTGCGCCAGCGGGCTGCGCACGTAGGTGGCGTGCAGCGCCCCCTCCAATGCGGGGTCACGCAGGTCGGCCACGTACGTGCCGCCGACGGTGAGCAGACGCGGGTCTTCGCGGCGTTCGACCCGGGTGCCGAGAATGCTCAATGCTGCCTCGCAGTCCACAGATCAGATCGGGAACCGGACCGCGAGCTCCATCGAGTTCACAGGCCCTGACCTGGCGTTTCGCTTAGGCGTAGTCGTTCGAGCCGGTGGCCTCCTCCGCTCCCCAGTCAGCCGACGTAGCCCGGCGTGGCCGTCCTGCGGGGCAGGACCGCGCCGGAGGCCAGCGTCGTCATGCCGAAGCCCAGGTCTTGCCAGCGTTGCACGGTTCGGACGCTGTCACAATGTGTGCCCGCCGCGACATCGTTCCGCTTGCCACTGTCCAAAATGGATAGAGTGAGCCGCTCGCCTTGTGGACCGCGTGTCGCCACCGTTTTCCTTCGAACGTGCAGCGGGAAGTCCACGGCCGACGGCCCGACTTCGAAAATGTCCAACACGGAGCGCAAAAGCCGCCGGTCCGCGCGCAGGGGTCGATGGGGGCCGGCCGGGCGGCCATGCGGCGCCGGAGACGGTGCTGGTCGAAAGGGATTCGGCTGTGCTCAGCACGCTGGCGACATTACGACACATCTGATGTTTCAGGCAATGTGGTCAGGACGTTTTGCGCCCTTTGAGGCCAACCGGACAATCAAAGCAAGCCTTTTCGTGATACGCCGTCAGGTGAACGATCAAGGTGGGAATGCGGAACATCTGATGTGTTCGCTCGCTTGGGCGTACGTACCACCACCGCCGCTGCTAGTGCCGTGTCCAGAAACGGTAATCGAGCGCGCGTTGCGTTTTCGTGCCGAAATCGGCGCTTCGGTCTTTTCCTGGGTGTCATGCCGCCGGGCTGAGGAGGGTGACGGGATTTCCCAATCTTTGGGCAAAGTCGGAGAGCGCAGCCGCTCACGTCCACAACGGACCACCTCGGTTCGGCCTTCGCATGGGTGGTCACCGGGCCGTGATCGCGCCTACTACGCTGGGCCGCCTTCGAATGGAAGGAGCGGGATGGGGCGGAGTAGCGACGCGATCGAGAAGATTCGCCGGCTCATCGCCACCGGTGAGCTGCGCCCTGGCTCCCGCCTGCCGCGCGAGCCCGACCTCGCCGCGCAACTCGGCCTGTCCCGAAGCTCGATGCGGGAGGCCGTGACGGCGTTGGTGTACGCGCAGGTGCTCGACGTTCGGCGCGGCGACGGCACTTACGTCACGAGCCTGGAGCCGCACCGGCTCTTGGCGGGCATCGCGCACGCGGTCGAGCTCATGCAGGACGGCACGCTGCCGGAGATCTTCGAGCTTCGCCGGTTACTGGAGCCGCAGGCGACGGCGCTGGCTGCGGAGCGGATCACGCCAGAACGGCTCGCCGAGCTGCGCGAGCACCTGGATGCGATGCGCCGGTCGGAGACGATCGACGAATTCGTGGTGCACGACGCGGAATTCCACGCAACCATCATGGCGGCCACGCGCAACCGCACCCTGATATCGGTCGTCAACGGCCTGGCGGCGCGAGCGTTACGCGTCCGAACCTGGAACTCCCTGAACATCGCCGATGCGCGCCAGCGCATCATTTCCCGGCGCCAGGCGATCTACCAAGCCCTCGAAAAGGGCGACGCGGCCCTGGCGCTGTCTTGGGCGACGGTCCACGTCACCGACTCCGAACGCGACCTGCTCCGCACCGTCCCCTCGGCCGCCCCCACCGAGGTCGGCTGACACCGGCCGCATAAGCGGAATGCGCACACCGGCCCGAATGTCCACAGTAGATATTCAACGATCGCTCATCGCGACTGCGAACAGGGGTTCGGCGGTGCCCTGCCGACGATCGCTAGGGCGTCACCAACGGGCTGATCGATACCGCGCAACCAGCGGATCGGCCGGGCTCAGGTGCGGCTCGGCCCCCACCGTTCAGCTGGAAGGGCGACACGCTGCACGTCGGCCACCTAGGCGACCAGAGTGACAGGTGTTGCAGGGGAGACGAAGTCGGGCATCCGCCGTGACTGTGGGTTAGCGCCTCGCTGGTGGTGCTGGCCTGCTCCGCTTTGATCGTCTACCGGGACTGCCGCCGCAACCCGCGAGACGAGGACCAGATCACCTGACTGCGCGCCACCGCGCACGGCTACCGCTGGTCAGGGCCGTCAGCACGCCGAGGCACGGTAGTCCCCGGAAGCGCTCACGGGCATCGCCCGCATCGAGGGCCGGGCCTTAGCGAGACTGCGAAATGACCCCCGCTGGGGGAATTCCCCCCGTGATCTACAGTGTGGTACTTGTCACATTTCGTCGTTCGGGGCAGAGTCGGGTCGGTACAGCCACCACTAGGCGGAAGAGGTGTTCGCCAATGGCCTCGACGACGACTGAACTGGCCGAGCTTCAGCGGGCCTTGGCGCAACTCCGCAGCAGCGTCGGAGCGCTGCGGGCCCGCTACGGCGACGCCCCGGCCGTGCGCCGCATCCACAACGACGTGGAGCGGCTGGACATCGACGTCGCCGAACTCTCCAGCGTCCTGCCTGTCCAGCGGCACAGCACCGAGTCCCGCGAAGACGTGGTGATCGTGCCGGACACCCCCTACGACCCGGCGTTGTGGCGCGACGCCGACGACGAGGGGCTGGGTGGCCAGGCTCCGCAGTAGGCACCGCCCATCACCAGTCGGCAGCCGCCGCACCTGTTCGCCGCGGACCCGTTCGGATACCAGAGATGAGCCCCCGCCTCCCGGGCTTGATCCGGGGCACGCCAGAGCCGGTTGCACCGGTCGGGGGACTACCTGTGCCGGGAACCGTGATCCACAATGAGCGATCTCAGGTGAGCACTGCCGGACAACCCACGACAACGAGGTCTGCGAATGTCCGCAACCCCAACCACCACCGGCCGGGCACGGATCTCCGTGCGAACCCTGCGAACCGACCGGTGGTGGGTAGCCCCGCTGGTCACCTCCCTCGGGTTGCTGGCCTTCGTGGTCTATGGCTTGATCCGCACCTTCATGAACCAGTGGTACTGGGTCCCCGAGTACCACTACCTGGCGCCGTTCTACTCGCCGTGCCTGAGCACCGCGTGCGTGCCGGGCTCCAGCCACTGGGGGCAACCGGCCCCGGACCTGGGACCGTTCGTGCCGCCGCCGATATTCGTGCTGCCGTTCGTCCTCGGCTTCCGGCTGACCTGCTACTACTACCGCAAGGCCTACTACCGGTCGTTCTGGGCATCGCCGCCGGCCTGCGCGGTCGCCGAACCGCACCGCCGCTACACCGGCGAGACCAGGTTCCCGCTGATCATGCAGAACGTGCACCGCTACTTCTTCTACGCGGCGCTGGTCGTGGCGGCGGTGCTCACCTACGACACGGTGATCGCCTTCACGGGCGCCGACGGCGGTTTCGGGATCGGGCTCGGCACGCTGCTGATGGTGGTCAACGTCGTGCTGCTGTGGTCGTACACGCTGTCCTGCCACTCCTGCCGACACCTGGTGGGCGGCCGGATCAACCACTTCTCCAGGCACCCGGTGCGCTACTGGTTCTGGACCAAGGTGACCTGGCTCAACGGCAAGCACATGCTGCTGGCCTGGTCGTCGCTGGTGTCGGTGGCGCTGGTGGATGCCTACGTGATGCTGGTGGCCAGCGGCGCGTTCCCGGATCCGAGACTGTTCAACTAGAAGAAGGTCAATGGTGGAGATCGAACGGCACGAGTACGACGTAGTCGTGATCGGCGCCGGTGGCGCAGGTCTGCGCGCGGCGATCGAAACGCGCTCGCAGGGCCTGCGCACCGCGGTGGTGTGCAAGTCGTTGTTCGGCAAGGCGCATACGGTGATGGCCGAGGGCGGCATCGCCGCCTCGATGGGCAACGTCAACTCCCGCGATGACTGGCAGGTGCACTTCCGCGACACGATGCGCGGCGGGAAGTTCCTGAACAACTGGCGGATGGCCGAGCTGCACGCAAAGGAAGCGCCGCAACGAGTCTGGGAGCTGGAGACCTACGGCGCGCTGTTCGACCGCACCCCGGACGGCCGGATCAGTCAGCGCAACTTCGGCGGCCACGAGTACCCCCGGCTGGCGCACGTCGGCGACCGCACCGGGCTGGAGCTGATCCGCACGTTGCAGCAGAAGGTCGTGTCGCTGCAGCAGGAGGATCACGCGGAGTACGGCGACTACGAGGCCCGGATCAAGGTCTTCCAGGAGTGCACGGTCACCGAACTGCTGAAGGACTCCGCCGGCGGGGGTGTCGGCCGGATTTCCGGGGCGTTCGGGTACTGGCGGGAATCCGGGCGGTTCGTGCTGTTCCAGGCCCCGGTGGTCATCCTCGCCACCGGCGGGATCGGCAAGTCGTTCAAGGTGACCTCGAACTCCTGGGAGTACACCGGCGACGGGCACGCGCTGGCGCTGCGCGCCGGGGCGTCGCTGATCAACATGGAGTTCGTGCAGTTCCACCCGACCGGCATGGTGTGGCCGCCGAGCGTGAAGGGCATCCTGGTCACCGAGTCGGTGCGCGGCGACGGCGGGGTGCTGCGCAACTCCGAAGGCCGCCGGTTCATGTTCGACTACATCCCCGAGGTCTTCAAGGACAACTACGCGGACAACGAGGACGAGGCGGACCGCTGGTACGACGACCCGGACAACAACCGCCGCCCGCCGGAGCTGTTGCCCCGCGACGAGGTGGCGCGCGCGATCAACAACGAGGTGAAGGAGGGCCGGGGTTCACAGCACGGCGGGGTGTTCCTCGACGTGGCGACCCGGTTGCCCGCGGAGAAGATCACCCAGCGGCTGCCGTCGATGTACCACCAGTTCAAGGAACTGGCCGATGTGGACATCACCGCGGAGTCCATGGAGGTCGGGCCGACCTGCCACTACGTGATGGGCGGCGTGGAGGTGGAGCCGGACACCGCGGCGTCGCGGGTACCGGGCCTGTTCGCGGCGGGCGAGGTCGCCGGTGGGATGCACGGGTCCAACCGGCTGGGCGGGAACTCGCTGTCCGACCTGCTGGTCTTCGGACGCCGCGCGGGAGCGGGCGCCGCCGGGTACGTCGCGGGCCTCGCTGCTCGTCCGGAGATCGACCAGTCCGATGTGGACGCTGCCGCTCGGCGCGCGCAGCATCCGTTCGAGGACTCCGCCTCGACGGTGGCGGAGAACCCCTATGGGCTGCACTCCGAGCTGCAGCAGGTGATGAACGACCTGGTCGGGATCATCCGCAAGGGCGAGGAGATGCGGGATGCGCTGGAGAAGCTGCGCGACCTCAGGGTGCGCGCCGAACACCTCGCGGTGGAAGGCAATCGGCAGTTCAACCCGGGCTGGCACCTGGCATTGGACCTGCGGAACATGCTGCTGGTCAGCGAGTGCGTGGCGCGTGCGGCGCTGCTGCGCACCGAAAGCCGCGGCGGCCACACCCGCGACGACCATCCGGCGATGGACTCGCAGTGGCGGCGCAAGCTGTTGGTGTGCGCGGCGGTCGCCGAGCGGATCGACGTCGTCGAGCAGCCGCAGGAGCCGATGCGCGAGGACCTGCTGACGCTGTTCAAGCTGGAAGAGCTGCGCAAGTACTACACCGAGGATGAGCTGGCGGAAGTCCAGGTGAAGGGGCACTGATGGGATACCAGGCGCACTTCCGGGTGTGGCGCGGATCGGCCGACGGCGGGCTCCGTGACTACACCGTCGAGGTCAACGAGGGCGAGGTGGTCCTCGACATCATCCACCGGTTGCAGGCCACCCAGTGCCCGGACATGGCGGTGCGGTGGAACTGCAAGGCGGGCAAGTGCGGCTCGTGCTCCGCGGAGATCAACGGCCGGCCGAGGCTGATGTGCATGACCCGGATGTCCACGTTCGAGCAGGCCGAGACGATCACGGTCGCGCCAATGCGCACCTTCCCGCTGATCAAGGACCTGGTCTGCGATGTGTCCTACAACTACGTCAAGGCCCGCGAGGTCCCCGCGTTTGCGCCGCCGGAGGGGCTGAAGCCGGGCGAGTACCGGATGCAGCAGGTGGACGTGCAGCGGTCGCAGGAGTTCCGCAAGTGCATCGAGTGCTTCCTGTGCCAGAACACCTGCCACGTCATCCGGGACCACGACGACAACAAGGAGGCATTCTCCGGGCCGCGCTTCCTGATGCGGGTTGCGGAGCTGGAGATGCATCCATTGGACGAGGCGGAGAACCGCCCGGAGCAGGCCCGCGGCGACCACGGCTTGGGTCTGTGCAACATCACCAAGTGCTGCACGGACGTCTGCCCGGAGAACATCCAGATCACCGACAACGCCCTGATCCCGCTGAAGGAACGAGTGGCGGACCGACGCTACGACCCGATCCTGCGTTTCTTCGGCGGCAAGAAGGACTGAGCGGCGTGCGCCGTCGTGAACAGCGAGAAGCCGTGCGTAGGTCTAGACCTGCGCACGGCTCCTGACCAGCTCGGCTGGTGACGTCAGCTCGGTGCGTTGAGCTTGGCGAGGGTCTGCTGCGCCTCGGCGACGAACTCCTCGGCCAGCTTGCGCATCTCCCGCGACGAGCCTTCCTCCTGCTCGGTGCGGGCCAGCTGTACACCGCCCTGCTGTAGCGACTGCACCGCCAGCTTCCACTGCTGTTCGAACTGCGCGCCGGAAAGCTGCGAAAGGCGCTGCACCTGCTGCGGGGTTTGCAAGCCCGCGTCGTCGGCGCCCGGGGCGTCGTCCTCCGGGGCGCTGCCGGACTGCTGCCCGGCGGCCGAGTTCAGGAACGCGTTCAGCCGCGATACCTGCGGTTGGGCCGACTGCTCAAGTTCCGTGGCGAGGGCCTTGACGTCGGCACTCTGCGCGTTCCGGCTGGCCAGTGCGGCCAGTTCCAGCACCTGCTGCCGGTTGGCCAGCAGTTGCTGGGCGAACTCGCGATCCGTCGTGGTGTGCTCGCCGTTCGAACCGTGCCCCTGCTCGGCGTGCTGCTGCGCGGTCGCGGGCGGCGGCGTGCCGGGGGCCGGGGGCTGGTCGCTGGGTTCCTCGCTCGGCGTGCAGCCCGCGAGTGCGAGACCGCCGGCCAGCACGGCGCCGATGATCGTGCTCCTCCGCACGTGCTTCCCCTCCAGGATCTGGTGGACTTCGTCGCAGGGCGGCCCGTTGATCGGTAGCGGCTGATCGCAGGTGGGCTGCCGGACCTCTTGCCCCGTAGGCTAACCGGCGCCCCGTGGGCGCGTGCGGCCGACGCCTCCCGTTCGCGGCCTGTCTGATTGATCTCACTGCGCGTGACGAGGCGGGCCGCAATGAATAGGGTGGCTACGGCCCGGCCGAACTACGGCCGGAGGCCCGGACTAGTATCCGCAGTCGGCAGGCATCGCGACTGGCTTGTACTGCAGGGGTCTGCAGCGGGTCGCGTGCTGTTGACCGGCCCAACCGGGTCGGGGCGGACCCCAGCCGGGTCCGATGAGGCTTCAAAGGGAGTGCAGGAGGCACCGTGACGGCCGTCGCGCCACAGCCGATCGCCACGCGCCCCTATCCGGTGCGCAAAACGGTCAAGGGGTCATTCCTGGCGCGGATGTTCCGCACCACGGACCACAAGCAAATCGGCATCCTCTACCTGGTCACATCCATCGCCTTCTTCCTGGTCGGCGGCCTGATGGCGATGCTGATCCGGGGCGAGCTGGCCGTTCCGGGGCTGCAGTTCCTGTCGCAGGAGCAGTACAACCAGCTGTTCACCATGCACGGCACGATCATGCTGCTGCTGTACGCGACCCCGATCCTGTTCGGCTTCGCGAACTACATCCTGCCGCTGCAGATCGGTTCCCCGGACGTCGCGTTCCCGCGGTTGAACGCCCTGGGGTACTGGTTGTACCTGTTCGGCGGCCTGATGGTCGTCAGCGGCTTCCTGCTGCCTGGTGGCGCCGCCGACTTCGGCTGGTTCGCCTACACCCCGCTGTCGGACGCCCTGCACTCGCCGGGCCACGGCGCCGACATGTGGATCGCCGGTCTGGCGGTCTCCGGTCTGGGCACCATCCTCGGTGCGGTCAACATGCTGACCACTGTGGTCTGCCTGCGCGCGCCGGGCATGACGATGTTCCGGATGCCGATCTTCACCTGGAACATCATGGTCACCAGCGTGCTGATCCTGATGGCCTTCCCGATCCTGACCGCCGCGCTGCTGGGCCTGATGGCCGACCGCCACCTCGGTGCGCACGTGTTCGACCCGGCCAACGGCGGCGTGATCCTCTGGCAGCACCTGTTCTGGTTCTTCGGCCACCCCGAGGTCTATATCGTCGCGCTGCCGTTCTTCGGCATCGTCTCGGAGATCTTCCCGGTGTTCAGCCGCAAGCCGCTGTTCGGCTACTCCGGCCTGGTCTACGCGACGCTGGGCATCGCGGCCCTGTCGGTCGTGGTGTGGGCGCACCACATGTACGCCACCGGCGCCGTGCTGCTGCCCTTCTTCGCGTTCACCACCTTCCTGATCGCGGTACCGACCGGCGTGAAGTTCTTCAACTGGATCGGCACCATGTGGAAGGGGCAGCTGACCTTCGAGACGCCGATGATCTTCAGCGTCGGCTTCCTGGTCACCTTCCTCTTCGGCGGTCTCACCGGTGTCCTGCTGGCCATGCCGCCGGTCGACTTCCACGTCTCGGACACCTACTTCGTGGTCGCGCACTTCCACTACGTGCTCTACGGCACGATCGTGTTCGCCACGTTCGCCGGGATCTACTTCTGGTTCCCGAAGATCACCGGCCGGATGATGGACGAGCGGCTGGGCCAGCTGCACTTCTGGCTGACCTTCATCGGCTTCCACGGCACGTTCCTGGTCCAGCACTGGCTGGGCAACGAGGGCATGCCGCGCCGGTACGCCGACTACCTGGAGTCCGACGGGTTCACGACGCTGAACACGATCTCCACGATCGGCGCGTTCATCCTGGGCGCTTCGATGCTGCCCTTCCTGTACAACGTCTTCAAGAGCTACCGGTACGGCGAGGTCGTCACGGTCGACGACCCGTGGGGCTACGGCAACTCCCTGGAGTGGGCCACCTCGTGCCCGCCGCCGCGGCACAACTTCACCGAGCTGCCCCGGATCCGTTCCGAGCGGCCGGCGTTCGAGCTGCACTACCCGCACATCTCGGAGCGGATGCGGCTGGAGGCGCACCTGAGCCTCACCGGCAAGACCCTCGCGCACAAGCACGAAGCGGAGGGCAAGACACCGGTGCCGGCGCGCGACGACGCCCGCAAGGAGAAGTGACCTGGTGGCTAGCCCCGCGGCACGAAATTGTGCGAGTGTGGGGTTAGCTCGACGAAGAGCCCCGGCGGGCTGTGCTCCGCTGGGGCTCGTCGTTTGTCTGGGGTCTAGAGAGGGAGAACCCTGTCGTGGATGCGACTACCGTGCTGATCACCGTGACCGGGAAGGACAAGCCGGGGGTCACCTCCGTGCTGTTCGCCGCGCTGACCCGGCATGGGGTGGACATCGTCGACGTGGAGCAGGTGGTGATCCGCGGTCGGCTGGTGCTCGGTGTCTTGGTGTCCACGGAGCGCGACCCGGAGCAGCTGCAGGAGGCCGTCGAGCAGGCGATGGCCACTGTCGGCATGACCGTTGACGTGGCCATCGGCACAGAGGACGGCGGTGCCGCCAAGCTCGGCTCCACCCACGTCGTGGTGGTGCTCGGGCAGCCGGTGACCGCCCGGAGCTTCAGCGCGGTCGCCCGCGGCCTGGCCGACATCAACGTCAACATCGACTCCATCCAGCGGGTCGCGGACTACCCGGTGACCGGGCTGGAACTGCAGGTCAGCGCGCCCGACACCGGCGACGGCTCGGATGACGCGCTGACCACGGCGATAGCCGACCTCGCCGCGCGCACCGGGGTCGACCTGGCCGTCGAGCGCACCGGGCTGTCCCGCCGGGCCAAGCGGCTGGTGGTCTTCGACGTGGATTCCACGCTGATCCAGGGCGAGGTCATCGAGATGCTGGCCGCGCGCGCCGGTTGCGAGGAGCAGGTCCGCGAGGTCACCGAGCGGGCCATGCGCGGCGAGCTGGACTTCGCCGAGTCGCTGCGGCAGCGGGTGGGGGTGCTGGCGGGCCTGCCCGCCACGGTGCTCGACGAGGTCGCCGGGCAGCTCGAACTCACCCCCGGCGCCCGGACCACCATCCGCACGTTGCGCCGGCTGGGCTTCCACACCGGCGTCGTTTCCGGCGGGTTCACCCAGATCATTGATCAGCTGGTCGACGAGCTCGGGCTGGACTTCAGCGCCGCGAACGAACTGGAGATCGTGGACGGCAAGCTGACCGGCCGGGTGATCGGGGAGATCCTGGACCGGCCCGGCAAGGCCAAGGCGCTGCGGCGGTTCGCCGAGTCGTTCGGGGTCCCGGCGGCGCAGTGTGTGGCGGTCGGCGACGGGGCCAACGACATCGACATGCTCTCGGCCGCCGGGCTCGGCGTGGCATTCAACGCCAAGCCGGCCCTGCGCAAGGTCGCCGACACCGCGCTTTCGTACCCGTTCCTGGACACCGTGCTGTTCGTGCTGGGCGTGACCCGGGCCGAGATCGAGTCCGCGGATGCTGAGGACGGGGTGCTGCGGCGGGTGCCGTTGGATGGGTGAGGTCGGTGGCCGGGCGGGATATCGATGGCCCGGAAGCCGATAATGGGTGCGTGCCTGATCCCGCCATCGCGCCCTTCTCCGTGTTGGACCCGCTGATCTCCCGGTACTCCTCGTGGCTGGCGTTGCCGGGTGAGGTCACCGCGGACACCTCGGACGAGAATCCGCAGAACGTGGTCCTGATGCCGATGGTGCTGCGGATCGAGCGCCGCGAGCCGCCGGACCGCACGGCGCTGCTGGAGGCCGCCGCCGCGGCGGCGATCGCGGTGTGCCTCGACGAACGCTGCAAGCCGGGCGGGGAGTGGCACGAGGCGATGCGCACCTGGATCTCCGGGCGGATCCGGAAGGTGGCGCGCCGGGCGCGCGGCGCGCACTGGGAGGCGGTGCAGGCGCTGCCCGGGCGCACTGTGCGGGTGGGCAACGCCGAGGTGCGGGCGTTCTTGCCGATGCGCGTGGCGGACATGCCCAAGGAACTCAGCCGGTTGCAGATCTCGGGCAGCGAACTGGACGCCGATGAGCCGCCGCAGCCCGCGGCGGATGCGCCGACGCTGTGGCTGAACCCGGATGTGCCGATGAGCGCGGGGAAGTCCGCGGCACAGGTGGGGCACGCGACGATGATCCTGGCTTCGCTGTTGCACGGGGCGGGGCTGGATGCCGCGCTGGAGCGGTGGGCGGTCGACGACTTCCGCTGCTCGGTGCGGCAGGCCGACGCGGACACTTGGGAGCGGCTGCACCCGTGCGACGACCCGGAGACGGCCTGGCGGCGGGCCCGGGTGGCGATGGTCCGCGACGCGGGTTTCACCGAGGTGGAACCGGGTACGGTTACCGTCCTCGCCCAGTGGCGTTGACCCAGTGGCGTTGACCCGGTGGCGTTGACCCGGTGGCGTTGACCCGGTGGCGTTGACCCGGTGGCGTTGACCCGGTGGCGTTGACCCGGTGGCGTTGACCCGGTGGCGTTGACCCGGTGGCGTTGACCCGGTGGCGTTGACCCGGTGGCGTTGACCCAGTGGCGTTGACCCGGTGGCGCTGACTCTGCGGCGGTTTCCGTTGAAATCGCTGAACGGGCCCAGACATAGGCCAAGCCCGAGAATGTTTTGCAATCTTTCGATTGCTTGGTCATTGGCGGCTTGATGGTCGTCAAGGCCACTGCATTCTCGGGCCGGTCGCCGGGTTTCCCCGGTAACGTTCAATATGCCCATGCCCGGGACAGCGACGATAGGGCCGAAAGTCCCTCCGCGCCGTTCAGAAGTGGGCTGATGAACTCAAAACCATGCGAGTGTCAGTCGTCGCCGACGCCGCGGGCCGCGAGGGCTTCACCAAGCTCGTCGGAATGGCGCAGCGTGCGGACCAGGAACGGCACGGCGAAGGCGGAGATGGAGCGTTCCGCGTTGCGGGCCCGTTGCGCTTCCCGGACTTGCGTCGCGATCGTCGACAGGGCCGCGACGGCCTGCAGCGTCAGGCCCACCAGCAGGCCGATCCGTTCCGGCCGGATGCCGAAGCGCCGAGCCGGGCCCGCTCCACGTTCCACGGCCGTGACCAGGTCGTCGACCCGGGTGGTCAGGGTGAAGAGATTCGCGGCACCGAGCGCGCCGAGCAGACGCAGGCACACCACGGCAGCGCTGTCGAGGCCGAGCATCCACCACTGCAACAGGAACACCAGCAGCACCAACGGGATCAGCAACCGGGTCGCCTGCCAGCAGCGACGCAGCGGAAGCCGGGCGACGAGGTAGCCGACCGCGACACCGACCACGCATCCGGCCAGTGCCAGCGGCGAACGCAGAACGAAGATCAGCACCGCAAAACCCAGCAGCGTTAGGAACTTCCACCCCGCCCCGAGCCGGTGCAGCGGGCTACTTCCGGGTTCGTACAGGCCGAGCGGGCTCATTTGATCAGCTCGCGATAGTACGGGATGGCCGCGGCCGGTTCGTCGTCGGCGACCACCTTGCCCGAGTCGAGCACCACGACCCGGTCGAACCCGTCCAGCAGGTCCAGGTCGTGGGTGACCAGCACGACCTGCTGCGGCAACCCACCCAGGACCTCGACGAAGTGCCGCTTGTTGCGCAGATCCAGCAGGGTCGTCGGCTCGTCGCAGACCAGCACGTCCGGTTCGAGCACCAGCATCGAGCACAGCGCCAGCAACTGCTTCTGACCGCCCGAGAGCTGATGCGCCGGGTGCTCGGCGTAGCCCTCCAGCCCGTGCTGGGCCAGCACTTCCACGGCCCGGCGCTGCCGCTCCGCCTTGGAAAGGCCCTGCCTGCGCAGCGAGAACGCGACGTCCTCGCCGGCTGTCGGCATCACGATCTGGCTGTCCGGGTGGGTAAAGATGAATCCCACGCGCCGCCGGACCGCCCGGCCGTTGCGCGCCGGATCCACCCCGTCGACCAGCACCCGGCCCCGGCTCGGGTGCACCAGGCCGTTGATCATCCGGGCCAGGGTGGACTTGCCGGAACCGTTCGCGCCGACGAAAGCGACGCGCTGCTCGGCCAGCCGCAGGTCCACCCCGTCCAGCACGGTGCGCTCGTCGTAACTGTGCCCGACGCCCTCGAACTCGATCAACCCACTCGCTCCCACATCGTGGCCACGCCCAGCCCGCCGCCGGAAGACAGCGCCGCCAGGCCGATGCGCGCCCCGTCCGCCCGCACCATCCGGCTGAACAAGCGCACCACGAGCACTGCGCCGGAGGCACCCCAGGGGTGGCCCAGCGCGACCGCGCCGCCGTCGGGGCTGACCAACTGCTCGTCGACGCCGACGGCGTCCAGGCAGGCCAGCGTCTGCCCGGCGAAGGCTTCGTTGAACTCGACGACCTCCGGGGTATGCCGCGTCAGCAGCTCCCGCATGGCGGGCACCGCGCCCAAACCGAGCCGATTCGGGTCGACGCCCGAGGTGCGCCAGCCCAGCAGCCGCAGCCCCGGCAGGCCGAGTCGGCGGCGCTGCTCTTCGGTGGTGACCAGCACGACCGCGGCCCCGTCATTGATCCCGCACGAGTTCGCCGCCGTCGCGGTCCCGTCCGGGGTAAACGCCGGCCGGAACCTGGCCAGCCGTTCGGCGGTGAAACCGTCGCGCGGGCGTTCGTCCGCAGCGACGCCGCCGACCGGCACCATCTCGGCGGCAAAGCGCCCTGCTTGCTGCGCGGCGACGGCTCGCGCGTGGCTGCGGGCTGCGAACGCATCCTGGCGCTGCCGCGAAATCCCGGCTTCGGCCGCCACCAGGTCCGCCGCCGGGCCCATGTCCGGATCACCGATCTCGGCCGGTGCGAACGGTGCTCGGCCGTAGAAGCGGGGTGGTTCGGCAGCCGAACGCGGTCGCCATGCCCGCCACGGCGCGGTCGACGGGCTTTCGACACCGCCCGCGAGGAACCATTCGCCGACTCCGCCGCGGATCATCGCCGCAGCGGTGGTGATCGCGGTGAGCCCGCTCGCGCACTGCCGGTCGATGGTCATGCCGGGCGTGGCCTCGCCCAATCCGGCGCGCAACGCCGCCACCCGAGCGGGATTCCCACCCGGGCCGAGCACATTGCCGAGCAGCACGTCGTCCACTGCGTCCACAGCGGCGTCGTCGAGGACGGCGCGCAGCACCGGCGCAGCGAGCCGGTCGACGGGCAGGTGGCGCAGTCGGCCGCCCGCCTCGCCGATGGGGGTTCGTCGCGCCGCGATCACCACGGGAGTTCGGTTCACAGCGCCTCCGCATCGAGAGTTCCGGCGCGAAGCCGCTCCGTGACCAGCGCGCGGGCAGGCTTGCCGGATGCCGTCCGCGGAAGTTCTCGGACGGCCAGCCAGCGTCGAGGCCGCTTCGCAGGTTCCAAGGCCGCCCTGGCGCTGGCCCGCATTTCGCGCAGCGACGGCGGGGCGAGCGGGTCGATCTCGATGACCGCGGTGACGAGCTCGCCGAACCTCGGATGCGGGCTGGCGGAAACCAGCACGTCACGCACGCCTTCGGCGCCGCGCAGCACGGACTCAATTTCCTCCGCGCCGATGATCCGGGCGCCGGTGTTGATCGCCGAGCCGGCGCGTCCCAGAACCTCCAGCGAACCGTCGGCGTGCTGCACCGCGCGGTCGCCGACCGTCGACCAGCCGTCCTCCGTCGCCGCCGGCACGATCGTTCCGTTGCTGAGGTATCCGTCGAAGGCCAGCTCGGAGCGCACCCACAACTCGCCCACGCCGTCAACGGGATCGCGCACGTCCACCTCGACCACCGGGCGCAGCGAGCCGCCCCGCCGAACCGCGATCAGCGAGTGTTCGGCGGACCCGTAGTACTCGACGAGCCGGCACCCGGGAAGCACCTTGGTGAGCCGTTCCGCCAGCGCCTCGTCCACCCGAGCCCCGCCACAAACGACCGTGCGCAAACCGCATTCGGCCCGAAGTACCGGACTTCGTTCCAAAGTGGACAGCAGCGCGGACAGCATCGCGGGCACGAGGTGGACCACGGTGGCCCACCGCGACGCCTCGGCGGCACCGGCCACGGACCACTTGTCGAGCAGCTCCACATCGGCGCCCGCGTGGAGCGCGTGCAACGCGCCGAAGAGGAACAGCGAGCTGCTCAGCGGGCCAGGGATCAGCACGCGATCTCGCGGCTCCAGTCCGAGGCCGAGCGCGGCGAAGCTGCGCGACCACGACCGCCGCGACCTGATCAGCACCTTCGGGCGGCCACTGCTGCCGGAGGTGGTGGGCAGGTAGAAGTGGGTGTCACCCGAAGCCGTGCGTGCGCCTCGGCCGGCCCGTTCGCCTCGATGTGTGGCGGTGCCGGGCCGTTCGTTCAGATCCAGCACCAGGTCCGGGCGCGCATCGGCGAGGACCGCGGCGCGGTCGGACGCGGTCCAGGTGGGCTCCACGAGCAGGGTTGCGCAGCCCGCGAGGTCGGCCCCGAGGAAGTGGGTCAAGCGCGTCAGCGCGTCCCCGCCGTCGAGGGCGACTCGTTTGCCGGATGGCAGGCCTCGCGCGGCGTGGTTGGCCCGCGCGAACAATTCCTGAGCGTCCAGCGTGGTTCCGGCGTGTGCGACTCGCGAAGCTGGGGAGCGGCCGAGGATCGGCAGCACGCTCAGCCCTCGGCGGTGGCGCGGCGCGCCGAACCGGTCAGTGTCGCCGGGATGGCGCGATGCCCCGCGACGGCGACGAGGGAGACGGCGACGAGCTTCACGGCGTCGCCGGGGACGAACACCAGCGACTGCACGGCTGCCGCGCGCAGGTCGCCGATGACCAGGCCCCAGTACGGGATGCCGATCAGGTAGTCCACGGCGACTCCGGCGAGGTTGGCCCCGAGCAGCACGAACAGGCCGGGCTTCGGCAGGCTGCGCTGCACGATCAGGCCGACGACAACCGCCGAGACCACCCAGCCGACCACGAATCCGCCGCTGGGTCCGATGAACGGTGCGATGCCGCCGCGGCCGCCGGACAGCAGCGGCAGTCCGATCGCGACGAGGGCGAGGAACAGCAGCACGGCCGCACCGCCGCGACGGGCGCCGAGGATGCTGCCGGCCAGCAGCGGGCCCATGTTCTGCAGCACGACCGGCACCGCCGCGCCGCCGAGGTAGAAGCCGGGGAAGATCCCGAGGACGGCGATGAATGCGGCGAAGACCACAGTCCTGGCCAGGTTCGCGGCGGGCGCGGCTTGGCGTGGTGCGGACACGGCGTCTCCCTAGCGGTTGATCGACAAAATTGCTTCAGAGCGGCGGGCTCAACCTACCCGCCAACCCCGCCGGAACAGAAAGCCGAACGCGGGATTGTCGATCTGCTACAAAGTTCTCCGGTGCGCTAGACCTCCGCCGCGGCTGCCGACAGGCGTCGCAGTGCGCCGCGCACGACCTCGGGATCGTGGGTGGTCCAGAACGGCGGCAGCGAAGCGCGCAGGAACCCGCCGTACCGGGCGGTGGCCAGCCGTGGGTCCAGCACTGCGATGACACCGCGATCCCGCGGCGACCGCAGCAACCGTCCGGCGCCCTGCGCGAGCAACAGGGCCGCGTGCGTGCCCGCCACCGTGATGAAACCGTTCCCGCCGCGTTCGGACACCGCTTTCTGCCGGGCCGAGGCGAGCGGGTCGTCCGGTCGCGGGAACGGGATCCGGTCCATCACGACCAGTTGCAGCGAATCGCCCGGCACGTCCACGCCCTGCCACAGCGACAGGGTGCCGAACAGCGAGGTCGCCGCGTCTTCGGCGAACCGGCGAACCAACAGCGCGGTGGCGTCGTCGCCCTGGCACAGCACCGGGGTGTCGAGCCGCTCGCGCAGCTCTTCCGAAGCTTGCTTGGCGGCGCGCATCGAGGAGAACAAGCCGAGCGTGCGGCCTCCGGCGGCCTGCACCAGCTCCGTCAGCTCGTCCAGGTACTCGGGTGGCAGCCCGGCGCGGCCGGGCGGCGGCAGGTGCCGGGCGATGTAGAGGATGCCGCTGCGCTGGTGCTCGAAGGGCGACCCCACGTCCAGCCCGGTCCACTTCTGATCGCCGGTGTCGGAGGGGGCCTCCTTCGCGGTGGCCATCCCGGCGACCGCCTGGGCCTGCTGCTGTGGCGGCAGGCCCCACTGCCGGGCGAGCGTGTCGAACGAGCCGCCCAGCGCCAGCGTCGCCGAAGTCAGGACCGTGGTGCGCTGCCCGAAGAGCCGTTCCCGAAGCAGTCCGCCAACTCCCAGCGGCGCGACCCGGATGGACGGCGGGCGGTTCGGTTCCCCTGATACCCACACGACATCGTGCTGCGTGTCGCCGTCGAAGGCATCCAGCAGCCGGACGGCGGTGTCGTGGATTTCTTCGGTGAGCGCATGGGCGAGCTTGCGCGCCGTGCTGCCATCGGTGTCTTCTTTGCGTTCCGGGCCGAGGGCGTTGACGCAGGCCCACGCCGCGTCCCGGGCCACCGTGAGCGCACCGCCGAGGTCTTGCGGAAGCTCTTCCAACCGACCGGGATTGGCCGCTTGCAGCACCAGGTCCAGCCCTTCCGCGGCCTCGTTGAGCCGGTCGGCGATCTCCTCGTCGATGACCCGTCCGCAGCGCCGGGCCGCGAGCTTGACCGCGCCCGCCGTGAGTTCGCCGGTGGCCGCCGAGGTCACCCGGTCCACCAGGTCGTGTGCCTCGTCCACCAGGACGACGTCGTGGTCGGGCAGCACCGGCCGGTCGTCCAGCGCGTCGATGGCCAGCAGGGCGTGGTTCGTCACGACGATGTCGGCACGCCCGGCCTCGGCCCTGGCGCGCTCGGCGAAGCAGTCGACCCCGGACGGGCAGCGGTGCACGCCGAGGCACTCCTTGGCGGTGACCGACAGCTGCCGCCAGGCCTGGTCGGTTACGCCCGGCACGAGCTCGTCGCGGTCGCCGGTTTCGGTCTCGGTGGCCCATTCCTGGATCCGCTTGACCTGCCGTTCCAGCGCCGACGCCGCGAAGGCGTCGAACAGGGCGTTGTCGTCGGGTTCCGCGGGCGCGTTGCCGTGCACGCGGTTCAGGCACAGGTAGTTGCGGCGGCCCTTGAGGATCGCGAAGGTCGGCCGTCGCCCGAGCGCTTCGGCCAGTGCCGTGGAGAGCCGGGGCAGGTCCCGGTCGACGAGCTGGCGTTGCAGCGCGATGGTCGCGGTCGAGACGACCACGGTGGTGCCTTCCGCGACGGCGTGCCGGATCGCCGGGACCAGGTACGCCAGCGACTTCCCGGTGCCGGTCCCGGCCTGCACGGCCAGATGCTCGCCGGAGCCGATGGAGTGCTCGACCGCTTCGGCCATCCGGGCCTGCCCGTCGCGTGGCACGCCGCCGACCGCTTCGATCGCGATCCGCAGCAGGGTCGGCAGGTCCGGGATGTCGTGCTTGGCCTTGCCCACCACCGGAAGTTCCGGCGCGTCCCGCTCCGTCCGGCCGCCCCGGGCGAGGTCGGCGGCGATTTCCGGTGGCAGTTCGTCGTCTTCGTCGGGCTCGAACGCAACCGGGTCAGACCATCGCGGGACAGAGGTGGGCACGGGGAGAAACTACCGCGCACCCCTGTCCACCGAAGGCGGACACCATCGTTCCGCGATGCGCCAGCTGGTCAGGCGTCCTCAGCAGTGCCGCGCGCGCTGGCCCCCGCAAGCTCAGGTGCCGGTGACCTACTGGACGATGGGCGCCCCGATCAGGTCGACGCCCGCCGAATCCAGCTCCGATAGCGCCGCGTCGACCGTTTGGCGCGATACGCCCGCCGTGAGCTCCAGCAGCACCGTGGTCTCCAGCCCCGCCCGGGCCGCGTCGAGCGCCGTCGCGCGGACGCAGTGGTCGGTGGCGATGCCCACGATGTCCACCCGGCGGACGCCGTGGTCGGCGAGCCAGTCGCGCAGCGGCCGGTCCCGGAAGTCGATGCCCTCGAAACCGGAGTAGCCGTCGCTGTACTGGCCCTTCGAGAACACGGCCTCCACCGGGCCCACGTCTAGCTCCGGGTGGAAAGCCGCACCGGGGGTGCCCGCGACGCAGTGCCGCGGCCAGGAGCGCACGAAGTCCGGCTCATCGCTGAAATGCGCGCCGGGATCGATGTGGTAGTCGCGGGTGGCCACCACGTGGTCGTGGTCGAACCCCGCGAGGTACCGCGAGATCGCCGTCGCCACGCTCGCGCCCCCGGCGACCGCGAGCGATCCGCCCTCGCAGAAGTCGTTCTGCACGTCCACGATGATCAATGCCTTGGTCATCACGACTCCCTCGCTGCCGTTACCGCAATTCTGCAAGCGCCGCCTGGCCTTGGGAAAGCGCGGAACTCAGGACCCGTGGAACACCGTCGGGATGGCCGGCTCGCCGTGCGAGAGCTTCAGGCCCTCCCACGGCAGTGTCACCAACGCGTGCCGCAGCCGCTGCCGATCGTCCTCCAGCGTCGGCAGTTCGTCGACGCGCTTCCCGTCGCGCAGCAACGGGATTTGCAGCAAGCGGTCGTGCGGCCCCAGCACCGGCTCGGCGGCCCCCGGCGCCACCTGGAAGATGACCTCCTCCACCGCGGTGCCGGTCTCCTTGTGCCGCCGCACCGCCGCCTTGCGGCCGCCGCGCGACGTCTTGTGCGAGCTGCGCTTGGCGACCGGGCGTCCCTCGACCTCCACCAGCTTGTAAACCATCTCGGCGGTCGGCGCACCGGAACCGGTGACCAGCGCGGTACCCACCCCATAGCCGTCGACCGGCTCGGCGCGCAGCGCCGCGATGGCGTACTCGTCTAGGTCGCCCGAGACGACGATCCGGGTGCTCATGGCGCCGAGCCGATCGAGCTGCTCGCGAGCCTGCCGGGCGAGCACACCGACATCGCCCGAGTCGATCCGGACCGCGCCCAGGCCGGTCCCGGCGACCTCCACCGCCAGCTCGATGCCGCGGGTGATGTCGTAGGTGTCGACCAGCAGCGTGGTTCCCGTGCCCAGCGAGGCGATCTGGGATTCGAAGGCGGAGCGCTCGGAGTCGTGCAGCAACGTGAACGCGTGGGCCGCCGTACCCGCGGTCGGGATTCCGTAGCGGCGGCCCGCCTCCAGGTTCGAGGTGGCGGTGAAGCCGGCGAGGTAGGCGATCCGCGCCGCGGCCACGGCCGACTCCTCGTGGGTGCGCCGCGAGCCCATCTCGATCATCCGCCGACCGTTGGCCGCCGACACCATGCGGGCCGCCGCCGCGGCGATGGCGCTGTCGTGGTTGAGGATCGACAGCACCAGCGTTTCCAGCACCACGGCCTCGGCGAAGGTGCCGCGCACGGTCAGTAGCGGGGAGCCGGGGAAGAACAGTTCGCCCTCGGGGTAGCCGTCGATCTGCCCCTGGAAGCGGTAGTCGCGCAGCCATTCCAGGGTCGTGTCGTCGACGACCCGGGCGGCGGCGAGCTGCTGAAGTTCCGGCTCGCCGAACCGGAAGTTCTCGATCGCGTCCAGCGCTCGGCTGGTGCCGCCGGTGACCCCGTAACGCCGACCATTCGGCAACCGCCGGGTGAACACTTCGAAGGTGCACGGTCGGTGCGCGGTGCCGTCCCGCAGCGCGCTCGCGAGCATCGTCAGCTCGTAGTGATCCGTCAGCAGCGCGGTGCTACCAGTCGGGGAGCTCATGCCGCAGACATTACGTGGTGGGCGGGGGGTGTCCACCCGCCGAACCCGGTGGGTGGCGGGTTTGCCCGTGTGGTCGACACGGCCGTGACGGCCGCGTGCGACGATGGGGGCATGACCTCGCCCGCTGAAATCGAGCGCGCGCAACTCGAGCCGGACGCATTCGGTACCGAGGACAGGCCGTGGGTGACCGTGGTGTGGAACGACCCGGTCAACCTGATGTCCTACGTGACCTATGTGCTCCAGAAGATCTTCGGTTACACCCGGGATCATGCGACGAAGTTGATGCTGGACGTACACCACAAGGGCCGCGCGGTGGTGTCCTCGGGCTCCAAGGAGAAAGTAGAGGGCGACGTGGCGAAGCTGCATGCCGCGGGCCTGTGGGCGACGATGCAGAAGGATTCCTGAGTGGAAGGCTGGACCCGCAAGAACGGTCACCTGCAGGCCGAGCTGTCCCAGCAGGAGGCCGCGGTCATCCGGGGCCTGGTGGGCCAGATCAAGGACATGCTCACCGCCCGGACCGACGAGGCGCCGAAGGACGAGCTGGCCGAGCTGACCGGCATTCGCACCGGACCGGCGACGCCGCCGGAGGACCGCGTGCTGGCGCGGTTGCTGCCGGACTTCTACCGGCGCGACCCGATCACCGGCGAGACCGATGAGGAGGAGTCGGACGCGGCCGGTGCGATGCGGTCGCTGCACGAGCCGGGGCTGCTGGAGGCCAAGACCGGAGTGGCCACGCTGGTGCTGGAGACCTGCCCCGCGCAGGGCGGACGAGTGAAGCTGACCGGTGAGCAGGCCGACGGATGGCTGGCGGCGCTCAACGATGTCCGGCTGGCGCTGGGCACGGCGCTGGACATCGAGGAGGACATGCCCGAGGAACTGCCCGACGACGACCTGCGCCGCGAGCACCTCGGCGTGTACCAGTGGCTCACCTGGGTCCAGGACAGCCTCGTTGGCGCTCTGACGGAGTAGGACGCGAGCAGCGGCTTAGACGCTGTTGGGTATGTGAGTGATTACGCTGCGAGATGGGTCTCCACGGTGAGTCGGCGGGCGGCTTCGCGTTCGGTGGTGTTGGACCACTGGACGGTCTGGCCGGCCAGCCGGGTGGCCATGAGGCGGATCATCGCGAGCTTGATCATGGTTTCGGAGTTGACGGTCCGGCGTTCGTAGTCTCGTGCGAGGCGGCGATGACGGATCAGCCACCCAAAAGTTCGTTCGACCACCCACCTGCGCGGTAGCACCTGGAACCCCTTGACATCGTCGCTGCGTTTGACGATTTCCAGTACCAGTCCGAGTTTTTCCTTCGCCCAGGCCAGTAGGCCGTTGACGATGGAGTTGGCGTATCCGCCATCGGCCCAGACCAGCGCGATCGAGGGGAACCGGGCGGCCAGGCGTTGCAGGATCTCCCGCCCGCCGACGCGGTCCTGGACCGACGCGGAGGTGACCATGACGACCAGCAGCAGGCCGAGGGTGTCCACGATCAGGTGCCGTTTGCGGCCTGTCGTTTTCTTGCCCATATCGAACCCGCGCGCTTGGCCGCCCTCACTGCTTTTGATGGACTGGGCATCGAGCACCGCCGCCGACGGGTCCGCCTGGCGCCCGGCCTGGATACGGACCTGATCGCGCAGCGCGTCGTGAACACGGTCGATGGTGCCGTCAGCCGCCCAGGTCCGAAACCAGCGGTAGGCGGCGTCCCAGGGCAGCAGATCGCGGGGAATCATCCGCCACTGACAGCCCGAGCGCAGCACGAAGAAGACCGCGTCCAGCACCAGACGATCGCCGTATCTCCTTGCGGCACCGCCCTTTCGGCGGTCTCGTACCGGCATCAACGGTTCCAGGACCGCCCACACCTCATCGGTCAGACTGGACGGATAACATGAGCGGCGATCATCCCCGCCGGTATCGCAGTTGCACACACAACCAGATGACGGCGGGGATGATCTTTTGGTCTTCCCGACACGCCAACCATGATCAACATCACGTGGCGCTACGTGCCCACCCGGTTACCCAACAGTCTCTTAGCTTGTTGTTTAACCTGTGCGGTTTTGGTGTTGTTGGAGGGTGAGGTTGCGTTTGATGGTCTTGCCGACATCGTGACGGGTGGCGCGGTGGGTGTTGGGGGAGCCGGGTGGGCGTCCGGGACCGGGTCGGGAGGGTTTCGGTGCGGCTGCCGGGTGACCGGCCTTCGCGCGGATGTTGCGAAACCCTCGCCGGACGCGGGCGGGAGTCAGCCGGCGGGGCTCGGTGACCGGTTTTTCCCAGGGGCGTCGAAGGTCTTCGGTGATGGGGCGGGCGAGGCGTAGTTGCGTGTGGGCGACCAGGATCAGCCAGGTCCAGCGATCGGCCGAGTCGGGTGCCCGCAGTTTCGGGCGGGTCCATCCGAGGGTTTGCTTGAGAAGTCGGAAGGTGTGTTCGAGGTCGAACCGGCGTAGGAACGCCTGCCAGAGCAGATCAACCAACTCGGCGCTGGCGCCGGTGACCGAGGACCACAGCCACACCGGTGTGGGGTCCCGATCGCCGGGCAGGTGTTCGACCTGCAAACGGATCACGGTGCCCTCGACGAGAGGCAGCTCGCCCTCATGGTCCAGCCAGGGGCCGCGGTGGGTCAGGCGCGGGTGCAGCCGGTCCCAGGCCCGCGCCTGGGCGTGTCCGTAGCGGGTGGTGTCGGTGTCGGTGGTGTGGTCGGGGGCATGCCAGCTGTTCTGGTCGGCCAGGGTGAACACGCCGCCGTGCTTGTGCGGACGCCCGATGGTCCCCGGCGGCCGGGGCGGTGCGGGCCGCAGCATGACGCGGTCGGAACGGATTCTGCCCACCAGCTCGACGGGCAGATCGGCCAGAACGAAGGCCAGCCGGGTCACGTCGTAGCCGGCGTCGGCCACGATCAGGATGTGTGGATCGCCAGGCTGCCAGTGCCCGGCGTCGATGATCCGGCCCACGACCTCACGCAGTTGAGCGGCGGTGACCGCGGTGGCATCGTCGGCGGGCCCCAGCCGCACCGCGTCGAGGATCGCCGTCCAGGAGGTACGCCCGGTCTCCAGCGCGGCGACAAAGGAGTAGGGCCAGCCCGGGATGAACTGCGAGGCACTACGGGAGCGGCCATGGACATGGCAGAACAACCGCTCGGGGCTGCACGGGGCGTCCGGACGCAGCCAGGGTGAGATGTCCACGGCCAGGGCGATCCGCCCGTCTGCGGCGCGCGGTAATGGCAGCTCGGCCACGGTGGTGCGTAACCGGTCGATCTCGATGCGGCCGTGGTTGATCGCGTCGTAGCCGGCACCATGCCCGCGCCGATGCTCCGCGGTAAGGGACAGTTCGGCCAGGCTGGTCACCGGCCCCGCAGTGCACAGCACCGCGTCGGTCAGCTCGAACAACGCATCCCCCCGCCTGGTCAGACACTCGTCGTAGAACCGCTGGCGGAACCCGGACAGCTCCCCGAACGCATCGGCCTGGCCGGTGTCGTGCACACTGATCATCGAAGCCCTTGGTTGTGATCTTCCTTCTGTCGCAAGAGGAATGATCAACCAAGGGCTTCTTCCATGATCAACCGGGGGCACACCCCGGTGCTACCTGGTTAAACAACAAGCGTACGTCCAGCAGTCCGGGCGTCATCGCAGCTCAGAAGGGATGTGAACAGATGTAACCGGGCGACAAGCTCAGGGCAGCCAGCCGGTGTGAGTCCGGTCCGGGGAGACGCCAGGGTCCTCGGTAGCTGACTCCCGGCGTCGATCGAGAGGTCGGCGTCGAAGTGGAGTGACAAGCGCCCTTCGGGGGCGTGCAACCGGCCAGTCCGCAACATCAAGTGAAGCCTGCAGCGTCGTTATTTAAGCCCTGTCAGCGATGACGGGGACCAAGGAGGAGCCGAGCCTGTGCTTGAACGGCGAAGGCCATGGAAGGCGATCTTGGACCTGGAGCGGTCGCCGAGGAACCTCCCGGCGTAAGGGGCGTGGAATGGTCGGAAGGTTGGCCTGGGAACTGGAGAGAGCCTCCTCGGCCCCACGCATGCGGCGTGGGAAGCGTGGCTTGCCTATAACCGGCGGAACCGGGAAGTGGCGGGCTGTCGAGAGGCAGTCGGAGGGGGCAGTAGTGTGCGCCGGGCGGCGCAGAGAGCTTGCTGGTGAAAGTCCAGCCGGACCGGCCCCAAGCGGGGTCCGTAGCCGAAGGCGGGGGTAATGCCTCGCTGGGCGCTGTTGGGAGGTGGATGTGATGGCCTTGGGCTGTTGGGTCGTGCTGACCAGTGGCGCAGGACAGGGCGCTCACCGTGAGGTGGGGTCTGAAGGGTTTGAGGCGAAACACCGAGCCGTAGCCGAATATGGCGAACCGGTCGGCCCGATCCAGGTGATGCCGAGCCTGCACTATGGGGGCGAAGGAAATACTTGGGGCATCTGGACACAACAAGGTGTGTGCGGGCGGCGCGGTGGGAAAGTTCTCTGCGTTACCCCGGGAGGTCTCGTACGGTCCCGCTCGACGGGGCTGGGTAGCTGGGCGTATAAGCCGCGAGGTGAAATCGCTGGTGATGCCGTGCGAGAAGTCGGAGTGATCCACGGTACTGAGGAACCAAGGAACAACAGAAACCTTGGGATCGTCGTGGTGGTGCGACGGCGGGCGGTGACTCAAAAGGCATCGACCTGGGGAAGGGATCACGGTGGAAATGGCGAGTCGGGGTGTGGTGTCGAGTGAGTAGGTGGCGCCGGACTGATGGTTGCTGAGGCAATGACCGAGGTGGCGTTGGCTGAGGAGACTCGGAATCACGCAACGGTGGGCCAGGTAGGAAAGAAACGTATGCAGGTGCGGAAGGCGCACTCGCTGATCGGTCAGATCCACGATCCACGCAATGTGGTGCGGGCGTGGGAGCGTGTGCGAGCGAACCGAGGTGCGGGTGGTGTGGATCGGGTCAGTATTGACCGGTTCGACTGCGAGCAGGATCGCTATCTCACGGTATTGCGACAGCGGCTGGCTGATGGGCGTTATCGTCCGCAGCCGGTGCGTCGGGTGGAGATCGATAAGCCAGGATCGACGGCCAAACGTCCACTGGGGATTCCTACGGTCATGGACCGGGTATGCCAGCAGGCGATACGGCAGGTGCTGGAGCCGATTTTCGAGCCGACGTTCTCCGAGGTCAGCTTCGGGTTTCGTCCGAAGCGGTCGGCGCACATGGCGATGCGTCGGATCTGGGGACAGTTGCAGGCGGGTGGGAGATGGATCGTTGACGCGGACATCGCCGATTTCTTCGGGACGATCTCGCATGACAGGCTCGTATCCCTTGTGGCGGAACGAGTTGCCGACGGTAAAGTGTTGAGTCTGATACGTCAGATTCTCACGGCCGGAGCGCTGCGGGACGGCGTCTACGAAAGCACGGTCGCGGGCACGCCTCAGGGCGGAGTCATTAGTCCTTTGCTCAGCAATATTTATCTGCACGTTTTCGACGAGCGGATGGAGCGGGCTGGATTCCAGGTGACCAGGTATGCCGATGATTGGCTGGCAGTCTGCCGGACTCGGGAGGAAGCGGAGCGGGCGCTGGCGAGCGCCTGTGCGGTGCTGGAGGAACTGGGTCTGCGGATTCATCCGGAGAAAACCAGAATCGTGCACGTCAGTCAGGGGTTCGAGTTCTTGGGCTACAAGATCGGCTTGGGCAAGGGTTTGCGCTTCAAACAAGGTGGTATTGGTTTGTATGCGATTCCCCGGCAGCAGTCGATCGACCGGTTCAAGGACAAGGTGCGCGCGTTGACACGGCGGCGCATCGCGGTGCCTCTGGAAGAGTTGATCGACATGCTGAACCCGGTGATTCGAGGATGGGGCATGTATTACCGGCGCGCGAACGTGCGCAGGTTGTTCAATCGACTCAACATGTGGATCGTGCGACGAATCTGGGGATGGCGGTTCAAACGATGGCGAAACGCCGGATGGCGCACGCTGCCGGAGAAACGCCTCTACGGTGAATATGGCCTGGTCAACCTGCTGCAACTGATTCCCAGCATGCGCGATTACTACCGCCAGAAGGGCTATACCCATTGAGAGCCGCTTGCGGGAAAACTGCACGAGCGGTTCGGCAGGGCGGGCGGAGGTAGCGGACCCTGGTCCGCCGCCTCCCCCGACCCGACAGTGCCGATCGGCGGGACAACACAACCCGCTGGGAGCGAAGGGCCCCTACTTCATCGACGCGATCCGCGAACAGGGAGGGACTCGGGTGAGTGCCGTATCGGCTAGTTCCGCCCGCCGGGAGGACACGGGCCGCGAGCAGCGGCGTCCTCTGGACAAGGTCCGAGCCTTGCAGTGGACGCTATACCGCTGTGCCAAGCAAGAACCCGAACGCCGGTTTCATGCCTTGTATGGCCACGTCCACCGCATGGACGTCTTGTGGCGGGCTTGGATCGGAGTGAGTACGAACCGGGGAGCCGCCGGGGTGGACGGGGTGACCGTCGACGCGGTGGCGGCCGCGGGGGTGGAAGCGTTCCTCCAGGGCCTGGCGGAGCGACTGCGGACGCATAGCTATCGTCCGTCAGCGCTGCGGCGGGTCCAGATTCCCAAGCCGGGGCGGCCGGGGGAGTTCCGGCCGTTGTCGATCCCCACCGTGGCCGACCGGGTGGTGATGATGGCCGCGAAGCTGGTGCTCGAACCGGTCTTCGAGGCCCAGTTCACCGAGGCCAGCTACGGGTTCCGGCCCAAGCGATCCGCGATAGACGCGTGCGAGGCCGTGCGCGTCGCAGCGAACCAGGGTCGCGAATGGGTATTCGAGGCCGACATCCGGGACTGTTTCGGCACGATCGGGCATGACGCCTTGCTCAACGAGGTGGCCCGCCGGGTGGCGGACCGGTCGATGCTCAAGCTGCTGCGGTCCTGGCTGAGGATGGGAATCCTGGAGGGCGGGGTGACTTCCCCGACCGGGGCGGGAACCCCGCAGGGCTCGCCGATTTCCCCGTTGATGGCCAACATTGCGTTGCACGTGCTGGATGAGGCATGGCAGCACGAGGGCCGCCGGTTGGGGATCTTGGTGCGCTACTGCGATGACTTCGTGGTCTTGTCGCCGACCAGGCAGCGCGCCGAGCAGGCGCGTGAATTGGCCGCGAGGGTGCTGGAACGGCTCGGGATGCGGTTGCACCCGGAGAAGTCCGGCATCGTCTGCCTCACCAGGGGCGGGCAGGGCTTCGAGTTTCTCGGATTCCACCACCGGAAAATGGAATCGTGGAGATGGCGGGGCAGGTTCTACCTGCAACGCTGGCCCTCGGCGCGAGCGATGCGGGTGCTGCGGGACAAAGTCCGCGCGGCGACCGCGTGTTCGAAGGCGGTCCGGCCGCTGTCCGCGGTGGTCGCCGACCTCAACTCCGTACTACGCGGGTGGGGTGGCTATTTCCGTAACGGGAACTCCGGGCGGAAGTTCAACGCTGTCGATGGCTACGTCCACGAGCGGTTGGCGATCCTCGCCAGCCGCAAACATGGCCTCAGGGGCCGGAACTGGACCACCCGCTTCACTTATGGGTGGGTCACCCGGCTCGGGGTCTACCGCTTGACCGGGACCGTGCGCAGGGCGACGGTGCATGCCAGTCGGTGAACGATGTCGGAAAGCCGTGTGCGGGAGAACCGCATGCACGGTTTGATGCGGCGGGGACTGGAAACGGAGCGTTATGCCACCGCGCCAGTCTCCGACCCTACTTAGACGCCTCTGCGGAACGCCGTGCGCCGGACGATTCAGCCGTGCAGGTCGCGGTAGGCGCGTGCGGCGCCGGGATGCAGCGGTATCGTGCCGGTGCCAATCAGGTTCCGGACGTCCAGGTACTGAGTTCCGACCGCCTGCTGCGGGACCAGGAACGGCGCTCGGAGTACCAGGACCCGGACCACCGCTTCGGCCAGGTCCGCGGGCAGTTCCGGGGTGCAGGCCAGGATGTTGGCCACCCCGACCGTCGGGGTTGCGGTGGTCCGCCGGTAGGCGCCCGGCGGGACCAGGACCGGATCGCACACCGGGCCGCAGGCGGCCTGCGTCGCGTCGAGCGGCAGCAGCCGGATGCCGACCCGGTCGTCGAGCGTCTTGAGCACCGGCGTCGGCAGCCCGCCGGACCACAGCAGCGCGTCGATCCGGCCGCCCTCCAACGCCGCGATCGCTTCTTCGAGCGGTAGCGACTCGCGGCGCACACCGGGGTGCGCCGCGAGCAGGCGGGAGCCGATCAACGCCGTCCCGGACTTCGCGGCGCCGATCGAAACGGAGCGGCCGACCAGCTCATCGAGGCCGTGCACGGGGCTGTCGGCCAACACGACAAGCTGCGTGTAGTTCTCGTACACCCGGCCCAAGGCGCGCAGCGCAACCCGCGGGCCGAGGTCGCCGTTGCGCGCCGCCATCGCGGTGTCGGCGAGCACCATGCCGAGATCGGCGAGTCCGTCGCGCAGCAGCTCGACATTGGCGACGCTGCCCTGGCTGCTCGACACCGTCATCCGCAGGCCCGGCTCGGTGGCGGACACTTCGGCGGCCAACTGCCGGGCGAAGGCGGTGTAGAACCCGCCCGGCTCACCGGCGCCGATGCGGAGCGTGCGCTCCGGCGTTCCCCCGGAGCAAGAACTGATCAGCCCGGCACCGGCCAGCGCGAACAGCGTCCGGCGGCGCATCACGCGTCCCCCCGGACCGGCAGCTCCACCCGCACCGACAGGCCGTGCGGCCGGACCGGTTCGATGCGCAGCGAGCCGCCGCGAGCGCTCACCAGCCGGTCGGCGATCGCCAGCCCGAGTCCGGAACCGCGACTGCCGCGATGCCGCCCGGCGCGCCAAAAGCGTTGCGCGGCAAGCGAGATCTCCGCATCGGACAGGCCCGAACCGGTGTCGCTGACGGTGAGCGCGCAACTGCGCGGCCCGGCCTCGCAGCGGACCGTCACGGTCGTCCCACGGCCGGCGTACTTGATGGCGTTGTCCAGCAGGATGTCGAGAATCTGGGCGAGGTCATGGGCGGGGATGTCGGTCTCGGCTTGGTCGAGCCGGGTATCGGCGAACCGGATTCCGGCCGCCTCGGCGGCGGCCCGCCACGCCTGGATCCGGTCGCTCGCCACGGCGTCGATCTCGCTCGGTTCCACTGTGGACTCCGGCCCGCGATCGGCCGTGGCCAAGGCCAGCAGCCGGTCCAGCAGGGACTCCAACCGGGCCACCTCGTCCAGCGCGGACCGGTAGGTGTTCGTTCCTTCCGGCGTGATCCGCCGTTCCAGCGCGTCGACCCGCAAGCGCAGCGCTGCCATCGGGTTGCGCAGCTGGTGCGACGCGTCCGCTACGAGCCGTCGCCGCTGCTCGTCGGCGTCCGCGACCGCCTCCGACATCCGGTTGAACGACACCGCCAGTTCTCGGAGCTCCGGCGGCCCCGCGTCCACCGGAACCTGCGAGCGGCGCGATCCGGCGCCCACTGCCCGGACCCCGGCCCGCAGGTCCGCCAGCGGCCGCAGAACCCACCGGGCCAGCACCCACGCCAGCAGCCCGCAAACCACCAACGCGCTCAACGCGCCCGCCGCGATCAGTGCCCACCGCCCGGTGATGTCCTGCGTCGCATGCTGGACCGAAGCGCGCAGGACTACAGCGCCGGTCACCCGCGTGCCGTCGCCCACCGGGCGGTAGCGGATCAACTCGACCTCGGACCACGGCCGCAGCCACGGCACCGGGCCGGCCAGCTCGTTGCGCAGCGCCTTGTCGATCAAGTCGGCCACCTCGGCGGCCCGCATCCCGCCCGTTTCCACCACCGGCGCGCGGTTCGCGTCCACCACCACCAGCGGCTCGCCGTAGAGCTCCGTGTACCGCCCGGTCTCGATGATCAGCTGGGTCGTATCGCCAGTGGCGAAGGCGTGGTCGGCGAGCGCGGCGAACCGGTCCAGGTCGGCGGTGCGGGCCAGCACGAGCTGCTGCGTCCGCTCCGCGGCCGTGGCGCGCAGCAGCGGGGCGGCGAACCCGGCCACCGCGAGGACCGAGAAGGTGAGCAGGACCAGCAGCAGCCTCCGGCGCATCAGCCGCCGCCGCAAGTCAACGCTGGTGCGTGGTTCTTATCGGAATGGCCGCTCACGAGCCCAGCCCCACACGGCTGCGCTGGTGCTTACCGGACGAAGCACTCACCGGCTCAGTGCTCCCCGAACCGGTAACCGAAACCGCGGATCGTCACCAGCAACTCCGGGCGCCCCAACTTGGCGCGCAGCTGCGCGATGTGCACGTCCAGCGAGCGCGAAACCGCGAGGTAAGCATCGCCCCACACCTCGTCCATCAGGCGCTGCCTGCTGACCGCCGTACCGGCCTCGCCCGCGAGCACCGCGAGCACGTCGAACTCCTTCGGCGTCAACTCGACGTCGTGGTCCTCGACCCGCACCCGGCGGGTCCGCAGATCGACGCGCACATCGCCCACCAAGACCTCGTCGGCCGCCACGGGCATCGCGCGACCCCGCCGGGCCACCGCCTCGATACGGGCCAGCAACTCCGCCATCCGCACCGGCTTGACCAGGTAGTCGTCCGCGCCGGAGCGCAGGCCGCGAACGACCATGCGCTCCTCGCCGCGGGCGGTCAGCACCACCACCGGAATCGGCCCGATCCGGCGGAGTTTTCGCAGCACGTCAAGGCCATTGGCATCCGGCAGGCCCAGGTCCAGCAGCACCAGGTCGTGGTCCCGGTGCCGGGTCAGCGCGTCCGCGCCGCGAGCGACCCGGGTGGGCTGGTGGCCGTGCGCGGTGAGGACTTCGACCAGCGCGTTCGCCACACCATCGTCGTCCTCGACGAGAAGCACGCGCACCGGCCACCTCCGAAGTTCCCGCCCAGAGTATGGCCACGCGCCGCATCAACCCTGCAGACGGGAGTCCTTCGAGGTCTCCCGCATCCGCAGGTAGACCAGCAGCGAGATCAGCACGCAGCCGGAGACGTACCAGAAGAACACCGGTTCCAGGTCCGCCTGCTTGAGCCACAACGCCACGTACTCGGAGGTGCCGCCGAAGATCGCCACCGTCAGCGCGTAGGGCAGGCCAACCCCGAGCGCGCGGATGTTGGTCGGGAACAGCTCCGCCTTGACGATCGCGTTGATCGAGGTGTAGCCGGTGACGATCACCAGCCCGGCGAGCATCAGCGCGAACGCCGCCACGGGGTTTGTCGTGGAGCCGAGCAGCGTCATGAGCGGAACGGTCAGCACGGTGCCGCAGACCCCGAAGCCCAGCAGCAGCCAGCGTCGCCCAACGCGGTCCGAAAGCGCGCCCGCCAGCGGTTGCAGACACAGGAAGACCAGCAGCGCCAGGAAGTTGATCCACGCGACGGTGCTCTTGTCGATGCCCGAGGTGTTCACCATGAACTTCTGCAGGTACGTCGTGTAGGTGTAGAACGCCACCGTGCCGCCGAGGGTCAGCCCGACCACGAGCAGGCATTCCCGGGGGTGCTGCAGCAGCGCCCGCACGGTGCCGCGAGCGTCGCTGCCGCTGGATGCCTTCTTGTAGCTGTCTGTCTCGTCCATGCTGCGGCGCAGCCACATCACGATCAGCGCACCGATCGCGCCGATCACGAACGGGATCCGCCAGCCCCACTCCGACATCTCGTCGCCGCTGAGCACCTGGAGCAGCACGATCTGCACGCCCAGCGCGGTGAGCTGCCCGGCGACGAGCGTCACGTACTGGAAGCTGGAGTAGAAGCCGCGCTTGTTCGCGCTGGCGACCTCGGACAGGTACGTCGCGGAGGTCGAGTACTCGCCACCGACCGAGATGCCCTGCACCAGGCGGGCTAGCACCAGCAGCACCGGGGCGCCGAGGCCGATCGTCTGGAAGCCCGGCGTCAGCGCGATCACCAGCGAGCCGCAGGCCATCAGGGTCACCGAAAGCGTCAGCGCGGCGCGGCGGCCGAAGCGGTCCGCGTAGCGGCCGAGCAACCAGCCACCGAGCGGACGCATCAGAAAGCCGATGGCGAACACGCCCGCGGTATTGAGCAGTTGGGCGGTCAGATCGCCCTTCGGGAAGAACGCCCCGGCGAAGTACACGCTGAAGGCGGTGTAGGCATACCAGTCGTACCACTCGATCAAATTGCCGATCGAGCCTCGCAAGACATTGGCGACCACCCGGCGTTCGCCGCCGGGCCGTACCGCCTCGCCGCGGCCGTGCACCTCAGTAGACATCCGTCCTCCTCGTCGTGAACGAACTCACAGTGCGGAGGCGGCGGGTCGGCAACAACTACGACGGCGCTTCCTTTACGTCTGGTTAACGTGATGGCGATCGTGTTGTGCGGTAACCGAGTGACCCGTGTGTCTGGCCGTCGCAACCGAACCGGCCCCGGACGCGAGGAGGCTGCCGAGTGGGCACCCGACCAGGAGAGCTCGATGCGATCGTCGACGTCGGCGGACTGCGCGTCGGGCACCAGCAGCGGCTTGACGCGCGCTGGGCGAGCGGAACCACCGTCGTCCTGGCGCCGGATGGGGCGACCGCGGCGGTGGACGTTCGCGGCGGCGGCCCCGGGACCCGCGAAACCGACGTGCTCGAACCCAGCCACCTGGTGCAGCAGGTGCAAGCCGTGGTCCTCACCGGTGGCAGCGCCTATGGCCTAGCGGCGGCCGACGGTGTGATGCGCTGGCTCGGTGAGCGGGGGCACGGTGTCCGCGTTGGTGCCGATCCGTCGCACGTGGTTCCGGTCGTGCCCGGCGCGGTGATCTTCGACCTGCCGATGAGCGACTGGGGCAACCGGCCCGACGCCGAGTTCGGCTACCGGGCCTGCGAGAACGCAAGCGGCAGCGAGATCCGGCAGGGCAACGTCGGCGCGGGGACCGGCGCGGTCGTGGGGACCGTCAAGGGCGGCATCGGCACGGCCAGCGCGGTGCTGGACGACGGCACCACCGTCGGCGCGCTGATGGTGGTCAACGCCTCGGGCTCGGCGATCGACCCGGACACCGGGCTGCCGTGGATCCCGACACCCGGGCTGCGCGCCCCCGACCCGGCGGAGGTCGAGGCAGCTCGGCGGCTGGCCGGAAAGCGTCCCGGGCGGCACGGCCCGATCGACCGCCCGCTCAATACCACGATCGGCGTAGTCGCCACCGACCTCCGGCTGGCCAAGCCCGAATGCCAACGGCTGGCGGTGGCCGCGCAGGACGGGCTGGCCCGCGCGATCCGGCCCGCGCACGCCCTGGTCGACGGCGATACGGTGTTCGCGCTGGCCACGGGCACGGGCGCGGCGCTACCGGCCCCGGGGGAGCCGGGCTGGTCCACGCGGCTCGACGCGGTCTGCGCGGTCGCGGCCGAGGTCGCCGCGCAGGCGATCGTGCGCGGCGTGCTGGCTGCTGATCCGGTCGATGAGGTGACTTCCTACACGCGCCTCTACCCCTCGGTGCGGGAATGAATCATCGTGGTCCTGCGTTTCGGCCGACGAAGCCGCACCGGTGCGAGAAACTTCCACATCGTGGGAGACCGGTGCCTCACCTACTAGGATGGTTGCTGTGCTGGTGATCCGACGCGACCTCGTGGATGCGATGGTCGCGCATGCCCGACGGGACCACCCGGACGAGGCGTGTGGCGTGATCGCCGGCCCGGAAGGGTCGGACCGCCCCGCACGCCTGATCGAGATGATCAACGCCGAGCGCTCGCCCACCTTCTACCGGTTCGACTCCGCCGAACAGCTGAAGGTGTGGCGCGAGATGGACGCCAACGACGAGGAGCCGGTGGTCATCTACCACTCGCACACCGCGACCGAGGCGTACCCATCGCGCACCGACGTCTCCTACGCCTCGGAGCCCAACGCGCACTACGTGCTCGTGTCCACCCGGGACCCGAAGACCCATGAACTGCGTTCCTACCGGATCCTCGACGGTCAGGTGACCGAGGAGCCGGTGGAGGTCGTGGAGTCGTACATGTTCGCCCACACCGGTGCCGACGAGGTTCCCGACCGCGACTGATCCGCGGTTCGCCCACCCCAGCCCGCCGATCGCGCCGCGCGTTCCGTTCCCAACGAAGTCCTTCGTGGACAGGAGGTTCCTTATGGCAGTCAACGTTTCGATCCCGACCATCCTGCGCACCCACACCGGCGGCCAGAAGTCCGTCGAGGCCAGCGGCAACACCGTCGCCGAGGTCATCAACGACCTCGACACCAACTTCAACGGCCTGAAGGACCGCCTGGTCAAGGAGGGCAGCCTGCACCGCTTCGTCAACGTCTACGTCAACGACGAGGACGTCCGCTTCGCCGGTGGCCTGGAGGCCAAGGTCGCCGACGGCGACAGCGTCACCATCCTGCCCGCCGTCGCCGGCGGCATGCGCTGACGCCCTTTCCGGCGATTTCAATGGAAATCGAAGGGTGAGGAGGTACGCCGTGGCTCGCTACGACTCGTTGCTGGACGCGCTCGGTGACACCCCGCTGGTGGGGCTGCCCCACCTGTCACCGGCTCGTGATGTCCGGCTCTGGGCCAAGCTGGAGGACCGCAACCCGACCGGTTCCATCAAGGACCGGGCGGCGCTGGCCATGATCGAAGCCGCCGAGAAGGAAGGCCGGCTCACCCACGGCTGCACGATCCTGGAGCCGACGTCCGGGAACACCGGAATCTCGCTGGCCATGGCCGCCAAGCTCAAGGGCTATGGCCTGGTCTGCGTGATGCCGGAGAACACCTCGGAGGAGCGCCGCCTGCTGCTGCAGGCGTACGGGGCGCGGATCATCTCCTCGCCCGCGGCGGGCGGCTCGAACCAGGCCGTGGCGATGGCCAAGGAGCTGGCCGAGCAGAACCCGGACTGGGTAATGCTCTACCAGTACGGCAACCAGGCAAACGCCGACGCCCACTTCCGCACCACCGGTCCGGAGATCCTGCGGGACCTGCCGACCGTCACGCACTTCGTGGCCGGGTTGGGCACCACCGGCACCCTGGTCGGGGTGGGCCGGTACCTGCGCCAGCAGAAGCCGGACGTGCAGGTGGTTGCGGCCGAGCCGCGCTACGGCGAACTGGTCTACGGCCTGCGCAACCTCGACGAGGGGTTCGTGCCGGAGCTCTACGACCCGGACGTGCTGACCCGCCGGTTCTCCGTCGGCTCCTACGACGCGTTGCGCCGCACCCGGCAGCTGCTGGAGAGCGAGGGCATCTTCGCCGGGATCTCCACCGGCGGCGTGCTGCACGCGGCGCTGACCATCGCGGAGAAGGCGGCGGCCGAAGGGGAATCGGCCGACATCGCTTTCATCGTCGCGGACGCGGGCTGGAAGTACCTCTCCACGGGCGCCTACAGCGGCACCCTGGACGAGGCCGCCCAACGCCTCGAAGGCCAGCTCTGGGCGTAGCCCAGCTCGGCTCGGCTCAGCCGGTAAACGCGAAGCCCCGGGTTCCGGTGCTGGCATTCGGGAGGACGAGCACGGAGCCGTCCGCATCGGCCGGCTCGGCGAGGCCATCGCGGGCCGAGGTGACATAGAGGTCGGTGAGATCGGGGCCGCCGAAGCAGCAGGCCGTGGGGCGTTGGGCCGGCAGCGGAATCGCCCGGTCGAGCTCGCCTTCCGGTGTGAGGCAACGGATTTCGCCGTGGTCGCGCATCGCGACCCAAATTCCGCCCTCGGCGTCCACGCACATCCCGGCGGGTTGGCCGTCGACCTGGCAAAGCACCCGCCGTTCTCCGACCGCACCCGAGGCGAGGTCGAAGTCGTGCACGTCGATGCGCCGCGCCGCGCTGTCCGCGACGTACATCCTGGTGTCGTCCGGGCTCCAGCCGATGCCGCGCCCGGCGGCCAGCCCGCGCAGCACGATGCCCGCCGCGCCGTCACCCGCGATGCGCGCCAGCCAGCCGTCGCCCGCCTCGCCCTCGGGCACCGTCGTCGCCCACAGCCGGCCCTTGCGGTCGATCATCGTCTCGCCGCCCTGGACGCCGTCCTGCGCCCAGTAGACGAGCCAGGTCCGCTGCTCGCCGTCGGCCGCGAACAGCGCGATCCCGCCGGAGAGATGCAGCACGAGCCCGCCACGACTGCGCGGTTTCGCGGCGCTGACCGGCTGCGGCACCTGCATCGTGTGATCGGTGTCGCCGGGCGCGTAGCGGTGCACGGTGCGCGTCGGCGGGTCCACCCAGAGCAAGGTGTCCGTCCCCACGTCCCAGGTCGGCGCCTGCCCCGCACGCGCCGCGGCCCGAACTGCGATCTCGACCTGGGCTTGCACGCGTCACCTTCTTCAACACCCGATGCGACGGGGCAAGACCCTACCGTGGCGGGAAAACTCAGGGTCATCCCCGAGACCGGAACGAGCCCTGCCGCGTAGCCTCGATGGTGTGAGCCGATTGCCCGACAGTCGCCGAGCGCGTGTGGTGCCGCAGAACCCGTTGCGTGCCTTGGTGGGCATGCTCATGGCCGTCGCGGTGCTGTACGGCATCGAGTTCTACGACGTTGCCACCCCCGCGACGAACTTGGACGAGTACGGCATCCAGCCCCGCCAGGTCAGCGGCCTGGACGGAATCATTTGGGCGCCACTGCTGCATCTCAACTGGCCGCACCTGTGGGCCAATACGCTGCCGTTCCTGGTGCTCGGTTGGCTGGTGCTGGCCGGCGGACTGCGCCAGTTCATCGCCGTGACGGCGATGGTCTGGATCATCGGCGGGCTCGGCACCTGGCTGGTCGGTGCGCCAGGCGTGCACGTCGGCGCGTCCGGCATCATCTTCGGTTGGATGGTGTTCCTGCTGCTGCGCGGTTTCTTCCAGCGCAGCTTCGCTCAGATCCTGGTCGCGCTGGTGTTGTTCTTCTATTGGGGCGGCATGTTGTGGGGCGTGCTGCCCGGCCAGCCCGGGATCTCCTGGGAGGGGCACCTGTTCGGCGCGCTGGGCGGCGTGCTCGCGGCCTGGCTGGTGGCGCGCAACACGCGTCCGCAAGCCACCGGAACCACACCTGGCACACTGGCCGGGTGACTGACGCCCCGATCGGGATCTTCGACTCCGGCGTCGGCGGGCTGACCGTGACCCGAGCGATCATGGACCAGCTGCCCGGCGAAACGCTGCACTACGTCGGGGACACCGCCCACGCCCCGTACGGTCCGAAGCCGCTGGCCGAGATTCGCGCCCGGACTCTCGCGATCACCGATTCGCTGGTCGACGAGGGCGTGAAGATGCTGGTGATCGCCTGCAACAGCGCATCGTCGGCCTGCCTGCGCGACGCCCGCGAGCGCTACCAGGTCCCGGTGGTCGAGGTGGTCCTGCCCGCGGTACGGCGAGCTGTGGCAACCACCCGCAACGGTCGGGTCGGCGTGATCGGCACCAATGCCACCATCCAGTCCCGGGCCTACGACGACGCGTTCACCGCCGCCCCGCACATCACGCTCACCACGGCGGCGTGCCCGCGTTTCGCGGACTTCGTCGACCGCGGCATCACCAGCGGTCGGCAGATCCTGGGGTTGGCGCAGAGCTACCTGGATCCGCTCCAGCAGGCCGATGTCGACACCCTCGTCCTCGGCTGCACGCACTACCCGATGCTCACCGGCGTGCTACAGCTCGTGATGGGTCAGCAGGTGACATTGGTCTCCAGCGCGGAGGAGACAGCGAAAGACGTGCTGCGCGTGCTCACCGAGAACGACCTGCTCGCAGCCCCAAAAACGGTGCCCGAGCACGAGTTCCGCGCCACCGGCGAGCCGGACCGGTTCGCCCGGATGGCGGCCCGCTTCCTCGGACCGGCGCTAGTGGCGGATGCCGTGCGACCGCTGATCGTGTCAAGCTCGATCGCATGAGGCTGACGATCCTCGGTTGTTCCGGCAGCTTTCCCGGCCCGGATTCGCCCTCGTCGGGATACCTGCTGGAATCCGGCGGCACCCGCATCGTGCTGGACCTCGGCAACGGCACGATGGGCGCGATGCAGCGGTTCCTCGATCCGTTCCAGCTCGACGCGGTGTTCCTGAGTCACCTGCACCCGGACCACTGCGCGGATTTCGGCGCGCTGACGGTGCTGCGCCGGTACCACCCGAACCCGCCGTACGACGCGACCGAGCGGCGGTTGCCGGTGATCGCGCCCGAGAACGCGCCGGAACGACTCGCCGCCCTCTACGCGCCGAACGCGGCCGAGCTCGCCGAGACCGATCTGTCGGATGTGTTCGAATTCATCCCGATTTCCGCGGAGCCGGTGCGCATCGGGCCCTTCGAGGTGCAGGCGGTGCCGGTGGCGCACCTGTGCGCGGCGTGGGGATTTCGGGTCGCGGCCGAGGACAAGGTGCTGGCCTACACCGGCGACACGGGCCCGTGCCCGCAGCTGACCGAGCTCGCCGCGGACGCCGATGTGCTGCTATCCGAGGCGTCCTGGGCGGACTTCCCGGACGCGCCGGACGGCGTGCACCTGTCCGGGCGCCAAGCGGCGGAGGTGGCCAAGGCCGCCAGAGCCCGTCGCCTGCTGCTCACGCACCTCGTGCCGTGGGCCGATCGCGACGCGATCATCGCCGAGGCGATCGCCACCTTCGACGGCCCCACCGAGCTCGTCGGTCCCGATCGCACCTACGACGTCTAGGCTCGCCGTCCCGGCGCTTCGTGGGTGACGGCAGTAGCGCTCACGGCGGTGCCACTTATGGGGCGGGTGCCGGGCGGGCTTAGGGTTGGGGCGTGGCTAGAGCGGATGGGCGGAGCGACGACGAGCTCCGCGAGGTGCGGATCACGCGCGGATACCAGGACTGGCCGGCCGGGTCGGTGCTGGTGGAATTCGGCCGGACCCGGGTGTTGTGCGCGGCCACCGTCCAGGACGGAGTCCCGCGCTGGCGGACCGGCTCCGGGCTGGGCTGGGTGACCGCCGAGTACGCGATGCTGCCGTCGTCGACGAACACCCGCAGCGCCCGTGAGTCGGTGAAGGGCCGCATCGGCGGCCGGACGCACGAGATCAGCCGGCTGATCGGCCGGTCGCTGCGGGCCTGCATCGACATGGCCGCGCTGGGCGAGAACACGATTACGCTGGACTGCGACGTGCTCCAGGCCGATGGCGGCACCCGCACGGCGGCGATCACCGGTGCTTATGTGGCGCTCGCGGACGCCGTGACGTGGCTGGGCGCGGCCCGTCGGCTGGCCGACCCGAAGCCGCTGTCCTGCTCGGTCGCCGCGGTCAGCGTCGGCGTGGTCGATGGTCGGGTGCGGCTGGACCTGCCGTACGAGGAGGACTCCCGCGCCGAGGTGGACATGAACGTGGTGGCCACCGACCACGGCACCCTGGTCGAGGTGCAGGGCACCGGCGAGGGCGCCACCTACACGCGCTCGACGATGGACACGATGATCGACTTCGCGCTGGACGGCTGCGCCAAGCTGGCCGAGCTGCAGGCCGCGGCGCTGGCCAAGCCGTATCCGGGCGAGTTGCCGGGGAGCGCGGCATGACCCGTGTCCTGCTGGCCACCCGCAACCAGAAGAAGCTGGTCGAGCTGCGCCGCATCCTGGCCGCCGAGGGCGTGACCGGGGTGGAGGTCGTCGGCCTGGCCGACGTCCCGCCGTTCCCGGAGGCCCCGGAGACCGGCGCGACGTTCGAGGAGAACGCGGTCGCCAAGGCTGTGGATGCGGCGAAGGCGACCGGTCTGCCGGCCGTTGCCGACGATTCCGGCATCACGGTCGATGCGCTCAACGGCATGCCCGGCGTCCTGTCGGCCCGCTGGTCGGGCAAGCACGGCGACGACCAAGCCAACCTGGACCTGGTGCTGGGCCAGCTCGCGGACGTCCCGGACGAGCGCCGCGGCGCGGCGTTCGTCTCGGCATCGGCGCTGGTCCTGCCGAGCGGCAAGGAAACCGTGGTGCGCGGCGAGTGGCGGGGCAAGGTGATCCGGGAGGAGCGCGGCGCCAACGGCTTCGGCTACGACCCGATCTTCGTCCCGGAAGGCGAAACCCGAACCAGCGCCGAGCTCTCGCCCGAGGAGAAAGACGCGGCCTCCCACCGAGGCCGTGCCCTCAGACTGCTGCTCCCCGCCCTGCGAGAACTAGCCGCGTCTTTCGCACATGGGTGAGGGTGGGACGAACCCGGGTATGCCGGATGATCATGGCGGTTGGGTGGGATCGACGGCAAGCAGGTTGAGTAGTCGGGTCTGGACGGGCCCGGGTTGCGGGATGGTCGCGGGTTGGCCGGTGGTGGCGGGGATCAGCCGGAGTTCGGACAGGGCCTGGAAGATCAAGCGGCCGGTGGGTTTGGCTTTCTGACCGGGATACAGGCCGGCCATCCTGACCTCCGGAGCGATCGCGGTCCGCACGGCGCGTTCGATCAGGCAGAAGACGAGAAGGGCGAGACAGATCACGGTGAGCAGGGCGGCGATGCGCCGGTTGGTCTTGAGGAACATCGGTGCCACCGCCAGGGGGCCCTTGAACGCCGAGTAGCGGCGTTCCACCACTTCCTGGCCCTTGTAGCGGGTGAGGACCTCGGCGGCGGTGACGGTGGCGGGCAGGTTGGTCAACAGGGCGTACCAGCCGTCGGTGGAGGCCTCGGCATCCAGCGCGGTCTGATCGAACCACCACGTCAGGGTGGGTTTACCGGTGACGGGGTCGGTGCCGACCTGGGTGCGCAGGTAGGTCTTGACACGGCGGGTGCGGGCGATGGTGGTGACCCGGTCGGTGACGGCGTGCTCACTCGGGTAGTGCCGCGACCCCAGGCCACGCACGACCCGGTCGAGGTCGCCGCGGGCCCGGTCGAGTTTCTTCGCCCGTGCCGCCATGGCAGCCGTCGCTCGGGCGGTGGAGTGCACGAACACCCGTCGCAGCCGCAGTACCGGGTCGGTCTTGCGCTTGCCGGGCAGGCTCAGTGTGTCCTCCATGACCCGCCAGGCGCCGCGGCGATCGGCTGGTTTACCGGTGTCCCGTCCAGCTACGTAATCCACAACCGTGGCCGCCTGCGGGTCGAGTGCGGCCAACTCGGCGGCGCGGACGTAGAGCTTGGATGCCGGGGCGATGAATCTCACGCCCGCGGTGACCATGGCGTGCAGGTTGCCGTAGGAGATCAGCTTCGAGTCCCCCACCAACAGAAAATCCCGTGGCCCGGCAAGGTTTTTCAGCGCGGTCATCGCCCCCACTACCTGGGCGACCTCTCCCGCGCCGCCGTCGTAGCCACGATGCAGCACCGGTATCCCGCCGTCGCCGGTGACCGCCAGTCCGGCCTGGACCTGCTTGAGATCCGGGCGACGGTCTTTCGGGTGCCCGAATCGTGGTGCGGCGTAGCCGGGATCGGTCTGTTCGTATGCGCCATACAGCGAGATCGACGTCATATCCCAATGCAACCGGGACACATCCAGCCCGAACGCCGAGATCGCTCGCGCCCCCACCGATCCCACGATCCGGTCCAGCTCCGGGGCGATCGCGTCCAACGCGCGGGCGATCCGGTCGTCATTGAGCCTGGCGGGGTCGATACCCAGCACTTCCTCCACCGCCCATGCCCGCGCCCAATCGGTGACCCGCAACAACGGCGTCGGCGAGGTCAACCGATTCGCCACCAACGCCTCGATCACCTGCCCATGCGACAGGATCGCCACATCACGCACCGGGCAGGCCCGGTCGATAATCCCGGCCAGGTCCAACCTGCCGCAGTAGTCGGCCACCACCGGCAACGCACCCAGCATCTTTTCCACACTCGGCCCACCGAAGACCATCGGTTGCGGAAGCGGTCGTGCACGCATCCCGCAACGATAAGATGATCAAAGCGGAACGCTCTTCCAACCCCAACCACCCCCATGTGCGAAACACGGGACTAGCGGGACTGAACTAGGAACACAGAGCGTTGCTGAAGGGCGCCGTTGACCGGCAAAGTCGGTCAACGGCGCCCTTCGCTCCAGAGATTCGGTGCACGCAACGGAACTTCTCGGCTGGGAGGAGGGTAGTGATGTTCCGCGTGCACCGCAGCGTCCAGCAGCATTCCTCCTTTCTGCGTGCGGTGTTCCTGACCGCTTGGGTCGCTAGCCTTCGCGCGGTGCGGGACAGCAAGGACCCAGCAGGAGCGCCGCTGATGTTCGAACCCCCCGCGTTCACGACGTTCTTGAACGCTGTCAAGGCAAAACGCTTCGACTGCATCGCATAGATGCGCGCAGTAGAAGGACTTCCGGAGGGAAAAGACGCGGCCCCCCACCGAGGCCGTGCCCTCCGGCTACTCCTGGCGGCGTTGCACGAATCAGCAGAGTGCGCACAGCTCTTCTAGCCGCTCACCGGCGAGCTCGCCGACCTCTTCCAGCTTTCGGCGTAGCGCTCGCTGATCTCGCTCGCGAAGTCCGCCGAAGCGCAGGGCGATCAGCTCGGTGAGCTCCGCGCCCCGGCGGTTTTCGCTCTTCTTCCCGCTTAGCCAGGCTGTAGCGGCGTAAGCCGGATGCCATGCACCATTCCGTCGCCCATGAACCAGTTGTAGGTGTCCGGATCGATCTCGGAGATCGGGTTGGGGCCGTTGCGCAGGTACCGGCCGACAAGATGGGCGGGGATCTCGCCGATGACGGGCAGGTCGGTGCGGGTGTATTCCTGGCGCACCGGTGCGCAATTGCCTTGCATGAACGGGTTGCTCATGGGCGAAACACTCTCCCGCGAAGTCTCGTGACAGTGTTATAAAACCATAGTGGCGTTATCGAGCGCGGACAACGGGTTCGCCGGATGCGCAGGTGTTCGGCGACCACGGTGTGATGCCGCTCGCCCCGCTGTGAGCTCGAGCGGTTCCGGAGGTTAACTTCGGAAGTCGTGTTCACCGATTGGCTCGAACTGGCCCTGCTCGTCGTCGTCGGCTTCCTGTCCGGCGCGATCAACGCGGTGGCCGGGGGCGGCTCCCTGCTGGTTTTCCCGGCGCTGTTGGCGACCGGGATGCCGCCGCTGGTCGCCAACGTGACCAACTCGGTGGCGCAAGGCCCCGGATTCGTCGGGGCCGCGATCAGCCAGCGCAAGGACCTCGGCGGCACTCCTCGGCGGTTGTGGCTGACGACGGCGGCCTCGGCCGCCGGATCGGCGCTGGGCTGCGTGCTGCTGATGGTGCTGCCGAGCGAGGTGTTCGACGCGGTAGTGCCCGCGTTGGTGGGGCTGGCCGCTGTGCTGATGGCGTTCCAGAACACCATTCGCAAGTGGCTGGGCACGCCCGGCCAGGATGCCCCGGACCGCTCCGTGCTGCTGACCGTGGGAATCTTCCTGGCTTCGATTTACGGCGGCTACTTCGGGGGCGCGCGCAGCGTCATCCTGATGGCGATCCTGGTGCTCGCCGCCACCGACACCATGCGTCGGTTGAACGCGCTGAAGAGCTGGCTGGGCATGATCGGCAGCGCGGTCACTTTCATCGTCTACGCGTTGATCGCGCCGGTCGACTGGATCGCCGTGCTGTTGTTGGTGCCCACCACCGTGCTCGGCGGGTTCGTCGGCGGCAAGATCGCCCAGAAGTTGCCGTCGAACCTGCTGCGCTACCTTGTGGTGGCGATCGCCGCGGCAGTGGCGATCTACATGATCCTGGATTAACTCCGCCGGGGACGGGCAGTTGTAGCGGCAGAAGGCCGCCGGAGAAACCGGGCGAACAAGGCGGCGGTTGGAGGCAGAACCGGCGCCGGGCGCGCCGGATCTCCCCAAGTTCAGGCAAAATCGGGATCCCGCTCCGGCGTCAGACGCCGAGGTCCTTGCGGATCCGGTCGACGTGGCCGGTGGCCTTGACGTTGTACAGCGCCTTGGCGATCTTGCCCTCCGGGTCCACGACGAAGGTCGACCGGATCACGCCCTGCACGATCTTGCCGTAGTTCTGCTTCTCGCCGAACGCGCCCCACGCCGTCATGACGGACTTGTCCTCATCGGCCAGCAGCGGGAAGGTCAGGCCCTCGGCGTCGCGGAACTTCGCCAGCTTCGGCGGCTTGTCCGGGGAGATGCCGAGAACGTCGAAACCGGCGTCGTTGAGCACTGCCAGGCTGTCCCGGAAGTCGCATGCCTGCTTGGTGCAGCCGGGGGTGCTCGCCGCCGGATAGAAGTAGACCACCACGGACCGGCCCCGGTAGTCGCCCAGCGACACGGTGTTGCCGTCGGCGTCGGGCAGTGCGAATTCGGGTGCCTTGTCGCCGACCGAGAGTCGATTCTGCTCACTCATGCGCCCGACGCTAGCCGATGCGCTCGACGGGCCGGTCGGCGGTGATGCGACGTCACTGGCGCGGGACGCCGCTGCCGCCGGCGGCCGGGGTGAGCCGTGAAAGCTGGGAGATCTCCGGCTGCGCGGGTGCGCGGTCCGCAGTGGCGAGGAAACCACCCACGAGCAGTCCGGCCACCGCCGAGGCGGTCAGGGCCAATGCGCAGGTGGTGTAGAGGCGGACGGTCACCGCAAATCCCTTTCGGCGGCAGAGGTTTCGACTGTGTGCTGTTCGGCATCGATCAAGCATCGATCGGCATCGATTAAGATCGCGAGCTTCGCCCGATTCGTTACTGATATCAATCGAAAGGGTGACTTCTGGTTTCGAGGTCGCGGGTTGTGAACACCCCGCGTAGGCGGGGAGTGGCCGTGCCGTCGACCGTCGGAGGATCCCATGCCCACTGTCGCCGACCAGTTCATCGAAGTGCTCGTGCAGGCCGGGGTGCGGCGGATCTACGGCATCGTGGGGGACAGCCTCAACCCGGTGGTCGATGCGGTCCGCCGTACCGACGGCATCGAGTGGGTGCACGTGCGCCACGAGGAGGCCGCGGCGTTCGCCGCCGGGGCCGAGGCGCAGCTGACCGGGCGGCTGGCGGTCTGCGCGGGCAGTTGCGGGCCGGGCAACCTGCACCTGATCAATGGCCTGTTCGACGCGCACCGCAGCGGAGCGCCGGTGCTGGCGCTCGCGTCGCACATCCCGTCCGAGCAGATCGGGACCGGGTTCTTCCAGGAAACCCATCCCGAGGAGCTGTTCAACGAGTGCAGCCACTTCTGCGAACTGCTGTCGCAGCCCGAGCAGATGCCGCGCCTGCTGCGCACCGCGATCCAGACCGCCTCCGGCCGACGCGGCGTTTCGGTGCTCGTGCTGCCCGGTGACGTCGCGCAGAAACCGGCGGTCCGACCCACCGGCCACGGGATCGTCGAGTGCGAGCCGCCAGTGGTGGTGCCGTCGGCGGAGCAGGTGACCGCACTGGCGGAAAAGCTGAACAAGGCCGAGCGGCCGATGTTGTTCTGCGGGGCGGGATCCCGCGGCGCGCACCGGGACGTCATGGAACTCGCCGCGCGGCTGAACGCGCCCGTCGGGCACGCCCTGCGTGGCAAGGAGTGGATCCAGTACGACAACCCCTTCGACGTCGGGATGAGCGGCCTGCTCGGTTACGGCGCCTGCTACGACGCGATGCACCGCGCGGATCTGGTCGTGCTGGTGGGCACCGACTTCCCGTACGACAACTTCCTGCCGCAGGCCCACACCGTGCAGATCGACATCGAACCCGCCCATCTGGGGCGCCGCACGGTGCTGGACCTCGCCGTGCACGGTGATGTGCGGGAGACAATTCGCGCTGTCCTGCCGCATGTTCCGCGGAAGACAGACCGGTCCTTCTTGAACCGAATGCTGCGCGAGCACGCCGGTCAGCTGGAGCGCGTCGTCGACGCCTACACGCGCCACGTCGAGACCCAGGTGCCGATCCACCCGGAGTACGTCGCCGACGTCCTCGACGACCTCGCCGCGGACGACGCGGTGTTCACAGTGGACACTGGGATGTGCAACGTCTGGGCGGCCCGCTACATCACGCCGAACGGGCGGCGACGGGTGCTCGGTTCCTTCGTGCACGGCTCGATGGCCAACGCGTTGCCGCAGGCCATCGGGGTGCAGCTAGCCGCGCCGGACCGCCAGGTGATCTCGATGTCCGGCGACGGTGGGCTTTCCATGCTGCTCGGTGATCTGCTGACCCTGCGCACCCAGCGGCTGCCGGTGAAGGTCGTGGTGTTCAACAACTCTTCGTTGGGCATGGTGAAACTGGAAATGCTGGTCGACGGGATGCCCGACTTCGGCACCGACCACGACCACGTCGACTTCGCCGCGCTCGCGGCCGCCGCCGGGATGCCCTCGTCGCGGGTGGAAAAACCCGGCGAGGTGCGTGATGCCCTGGCCGATGCGTTGCGGCGGCCAGGACCGGCGCTGGTGGACGTGGTGACTGATCCCAATGCGCTGTCGATCCCGCCGCGAATCACCGGTGACCAGGTGAAGGGGTTCGCGCTCGCGGTGAGCCGCACGGTGCTGACCGGTGGGGTGGGCAAGATGGTGCAGCTGGCCCGCAGCAACCTGCGCAACGTGCCGCGGCCGTAGGCCGCCGACCGCGAGCGGGCTGCGGTTCTTGGCGCTCGGCCCGGACTTGGTGGATCTGGGGTCGACAAGGTGGCGCGGCGCCTGCCGACCGGATCTGCTTGCCTGCCACCACAACAGGAGGCCGGAACTGGGCAGGGTGGCCCATCGCGAAACCGGAAATGCGATCCGGACGTACACCGCGAAACGCCCTCCGGTGGTCGGCGAACCGCGTTCGGCTGGTGCCCTCGGCCCGCCCATTGCACGCATCCGCCGGACAGGCCCGGCGGGCCATATGTCGTAAGGGTGATGGGGTGGTGACTCAGTGTCGACATGCGTGGAGGATGGGGCTCATGACAGTGAGTCCCACGGTGCGTCGCCGTCGCCTTGCCGCCGAGTTGCGCCGGCTTCGGGCGCAAGCGGAGGTCACCCAGCAGGGGGCCGCAACCCACCTCGGCTGCACACAAGCGAAGATCGGGCGGTTCGAGACCGCGAAGCGGTCCCCTTCGGTCGGTGATGTCTCGGCATTGCTGGACTTCTACGGAGTGGATGGAGCCGAGCGGGATCAGCTGATCAACCTGGCGCGGGACGCCCGGAAGCGCGGTTGGTGGCATTCCTACAGTGATGTCCTGCCGGAGTGGTACGAGACCTACGTCGGGTTGGAAGCCGAAGCATCTTCAATTCACACGTATGAGTCCGAAGCCATTCCGGGGCTTCTTCAAACACGCGAATATGCGTACGCGCTCACCAAAGCGACACTCATTCGGGCGGACGATTCGGAAATAACCCGAAGAGTCGATCTGCGCATCCAACGTCAGCAGCGGGTTGTTGGTTCGAACCCGCTGGAGTTGTGGGCGGTCGTCGGGGAAGCGGCTTTTCGGCGCCGCGTCGGGGGCAACGGAGTGCTACGCCGCCAGTTGGAGCACGTGCTCAAGCTGGTAGAAATGCCACACGTCACGCTGCAGGTGATGCCGCTGGACGCGGGCGCACACCCGGCGCAGGCCGGGCCGTTCGTGATCCTGCGCTACTCGAATCGCATTGACCCGGATGTGGTTTACCTGGAAACCCATGTGGGCGGGCTTTACCTCGAAAGGGAGATCGAACTGTCGAACTACGACACGATGATGGACCATTTACGGGCGCATGCGGTAGATCCGGAAGGTTCCATTCAACTCATCCAACAACGCATAGGAGAGCTGTAGATGGCAAGTATCACCGACTGGCGCACCAGCACCCGCACCCAGGGCCAGGGGCAGTGCGTCGAGGTCGGCTTCGGGGCTGATTGTGTCGGAGTTCGCGACACGAAGGACCGAGCCGCCGGGCAGATCACCGTGGCAGCGCAACGCTGGCACGAGTTCGTCCGCGGCCTGAAGCACGGCTGCTTCGACTCCTGAGCAGTAGTGGCTCCGCTCAGGTCCGAGCGGAGCCACCATCACCGATCGGTCGGACTCCTCGGGCCGCGCCCAGGACCCGGCGGCCCAGGATTCAGCGGCCCAGGATCCGGCGGCCCAGGATCCGGCGACCCAGGATCCGGCGACCCAGGATCCGGCGACCCAAGATCCCGATGATCAGGGCCGTTCAAGAAACGGCCGGAGCAGCCCCGGCACTGCCGCTTCCGCCAGTTCCAGGCCGGATTCGGTGCTCACGTCGTGCACCTCGTAGATGCTGCACCCGGCAGCCGTAGTCGCACCGACGCTCATCAGATCCGCCCGCCGCTGGAACACGGTTCGGGTGATCCGCCAGCCGATGATCCCGCTGCGTTGCAGGGTGACCGTGCGGCGAATCCCGCTGCCGGACCGCGTGATCAGGTAGCGATCGGTGACCTCGTGGCCGAGGTTGCGGTAGGCGTCCACCGCGAAACCAACGGCAACCGCGACCGTTACCACTGCCACGGCCGCTGCCAACGCGATCGGCACCCAACCGATCGTCGCCGCGACCGCGGCCGCCGCGACGAACGGCATCGCCGACACGAGCGCCCAGGTGGTCCGGCGCCGCAGCGCGGCCCGCGGGTGCCGACGCAATTCCGCGTCAGCAGGCGACTTTCGTTCCCGCAATACCGCTGATGCCACTCGTTGCGCTTCCGCTCTGGGCGCCGGGGGCAGCAACGTCTTGTTCTCCGGCTGGCGGTCTTCCTGCTTCTGCTTGAGCCCCGTGGCCACGGCGTTGAGCCGGGCACCGCCGGCCCAGCGCAGCAGCAGTGGTTCCGACAGTTCGATGCCGCGCAGTCGGCGTTCCTCCAGCGAGACCGACCGCGTGGTGAGTAGGCCACGCTTCACCCGCAGGGTGTCCCCCCGCTCCCGGGTCAGCCGGAAGCCCCACCACATCTCCACGGACAACGCGATGGCGCCGATCACGCCGACGAGCAGGACCATGGCGAGCCCGGCCGTGACGACCATCCACAACGACATCGACAGCACGGTGTCGGCGATCGCGTCGTAGAAGCCGACGGCCTTCAGCAGTTCGCTGAACGACCCGACGGCCGAACCGATCGCGCCCCAGACGATCAGCGCCAGCGACAGGGTCAGGGCGGAGTAGCGGAACCACGCCGGGTTGAGCCGAGCGATGGTGTGATCCGCGCCTGCGGCGATGCTGTCCGCGTCGCTCGCCGCCGCGGTGTCCGACGTGGACGCGCCGCCGAATAGCAGTTCCTGGCGCAGGGATTCGGCGTGGTGCCGGGCGATCGAGTCAAGCTTGAGCTCGCTGCTGTCGCCGGCCTGCCCGCCGGTGCCGACCTTGACCGTCGTGACCCGGAACAACCGGTGGCTCGGCGCCGAGGTGAGGTCGACGCTGCGGATCCGGTCGCGCGGGATCCAGCGGTGGCTGCGGGTCAGGTTGCCCCGGCGCAGTTCGAAGCGGTCCGCGGTGATCCGGTACCAGGTGAACCACCAGTCGATCGCGACGAGCGCGGTGATCAGCACATCGGCGCCAACCCAGATCAGCACGGTATTGAGCAGGGTTTGCGCCTCGGCCCCCGAGAGCAGCATGAACCCCGCGGTCGGTACCAGCGGCGCCAACACCAGGGCGCTCATCGCCGCGATGGTCTTCGGATCGAGGCGGTGCCACTGCCCGTCGATGACGCCGCTCATGTCGCATCCCCCGGGGTCGCCTGGGTGGTGGCCGTCAGCTGTTCGACGAGCGCCTCCGCGACCTGCCGGTCCAAGCCGTCGATCGACAGCGAACCGGCGGCAGACGCCGTGGTGACGGTGACGCTGGAGAGGTTGAACAGCTGTTGCAACGGGCCCCGCACGGTGTCCACCGTCTGGATGCGCGACATCGGCGCGATGCGCCACTCCTGCCGCAGCCAGCCTGCTGCCGTGTAAACGGCGTCCTGGGTGGTTTCCCAGCGGTGCACGCGATATCGCCACTGCGGCATCACCAGGGCATAAGGCACCCCGAGCACGACGACCACGATGAAAGCGAGCACCAGCCAGTGCCGTGCGGGCGGGATAAGCGCCGCCGTGACCCCCAGCGCGATCAGCGGCGGGGCGACGAGGATCAGAGCCTGCGTCGTCCACCAACCGATGGCGCGACGTTCGACGCGGTTGCGCGGTGGTCGGAGCCGGAGTCCGGCGGTATTCGTGTTGTTTTGGGCGGCCACGATCGGCCCCTCTCTTGTTCGCGCCTCGCTGAAGCCGTTGTTGCAGTGCGCGTGCTGCGGCTCGGCCCGCACCGAGCCGCTTTCATCGCTGCGCTACATGGACTGCAATTGTGGCCAGATTTCGTTCCAGGTGCCGTGTTTGCCGGTGCAGAGCCAGACCGGGACCTGACCGGACCGCACCTTTCGGACGTCGGTGAACTGCGACCGCACCGCCGCCAAGTCGTCGCCGACGAACAGCACGGAGTCGATCTGCTCGCCAGGCAGCGCGAAGTAGCCATAGCCGCGGTGCGCGCTGTAGACCTTGGGCAGTTCGTGGTGGCCGCTATCGACTTCGAGCATCGCCGCCAGGAGGTAGCTGTCGCCGAGGACTGCGGTGTGCGACTGCTGTTCCGGTGGCAGTGCGGTGAATGCGGCCGAGGTCTCGCGTGCCAGCGAATCGGCCGTTGGCACCCCGAACAGCGGAGTCAGCGCCGTGGACAGCCAGATCATGTACCCCGCCGCCGCGGCGGAAAGCGCGTATAGCGGCCACGCCGTCCAACCCAACCGCGTGCGCCGGGATTCGCGGCGCCGCTGGAGGCCCAGGGCCCCCGCCGCGATCGCCACGCCGTAGACGCCGATCAGGTAGTACGGCCGCCCGGCGGTCGCGACGAAGAAGCCGTAAAGCAGCACGATCGTGATGGCGAAGAACCGGTACGACCGCAGCTCGGCCGAGCGTGCGAGTCGCCACAGTCCGAGCAGAAACAGCGCGGCACCGGCGATTCCGGCGTAGAGCACCAGCGTCATGGCGGTGCCGCTGCGGCCCCCGGAGAGTACCGGCGACTCGCTCGCGACGACCGCGCCCATCTGCAACTGCGGCCAGCCGTGCAGCGCTTGCCAGAGCAACGTCGGCAGGGCGATCAGCGCCGCGATGCCGACACCGCCCCAGAACATCGGCCGGCGCAGGATGTCTCGTGGGCCGACCAGCAGCACGCTGATCAGCAGCGCCACGCACAAGATCGCGACCTGGAACTTGGTCTGCATGGTGATTCCGAGCACCACGCCGAACAGGAGCAGCAGCCGATCGTCCGGCCGTCCCAGGTCGCGCAGCCGCACCCAGCGCACCAGCGACCAGGTGAGCACCAGCCACAACATCGGCTCGAAGGTGTAGGGCGTGATCCAGTGCCCGACCAGTGCGGTCCACAGGCCGGTCGCACCGGCGCCCGCTGCCAGCACCTGAGCCCGTCGGTCACCGCCGAACTCGCGGGCCAGCAGCGCGGTCAGCACGACCAGCGCGGCGGTCGCGAGCACCGCGGGCAGCCGGAGCACCGGCAGCGATCCCGGTGCGATCCAGTCCATCGCGGCGGCGATCAGCGGCGCCAGCGGTGGTTGGTCGACGTAGCCCCAGTCCAGGTGGTACTTCCCGGCGGCCACCATGTACGCCTCGTCGATCCAGTAACCGCCGAAGGGGCTGATCGCCAGCTGGGCGGCCGCGACGAGCCCCGCGATGGTCAACACCGGCCATTTCGCGAGTGGTCGCAGTCCGGTTGTGGTCGGCGGCGGTGGTAGCGGGCTGATCAGCTCGGCACGCATCTTTCCCCCAGGTCTCGGATGGAATGTAGATCCATTCAAGCCTGTCGATCGGTTCCCCGACACCGCGTTTGGTCGAATTGGGTGGGCCGAAAGTTGCGACCTGGCGGGGTAGGCGCAACTTTCGGCTAGGCTCGGCCGCCGCGAGTAGGTTCCCCGCCGATTCCGTACATCCGGTCGTGCGCTGGGCGTGGCGGCCAAGGACCCGCAGATCAGGCGGGCCGCCGAGGAACTGCGCACCAGCGGCTGCGAGGCGTTGGAAGAGCTGCGGGATCTCGTCGGCGTGCTGCGGCGCGGATCGCCGGAGCAGCAGAGCGTCCCCGACGTGTCCGCGCCGACCGAGGTACCGGACCTGGCCGAGCTGGTCGGGCAGTCCGAGGCGGTCGGCGTGCCGGTCGAATTCGTCGTCGACGGTGACCCGGCGATGGTCTCGGCGGCTGTCGGGCGGACCGCCTACCGGGTGGTGCGGGAGGCGCTGACGAACGTTCACAAGCGCCTGCTTGCCTAGCAGGGCCGGGGGCTTTCCCAAGTTCAGGCAGAATCGGAAACCTCGGCCAAGTTTAGGCGAAATCGGGGTGTCCTTGCGGACTCAGGGCGCGGTGCGAATGGCGGAACTTCGGCCTTGCCCGGCGTCGAGATCGCTGGCCACCCCACCACACCAACTCCCGCTCACCGGTGTCCCGCATCCGTGGAATCCCGTTAGTGCAGGCGAAAACCGCTGGTCGGTTGCCCGGTGGCCCCGTGCGGGCGAGGAGGTCGAACCCTTGATCCGCGCAAAGTGGTTGCGCGGAGTGGTTAAAACGGCAAATTCAGCCACCTTCCCGATAGGTGAAAGCGCCGATATCGTGTGATCAAGCTTGTCGCTGTGCGTAACCGCCTGGGGGAAGTGCGCAGCGACCCTTCTGGGACAAGGAGAATCACGATGGTCGATGCCCCACATCGCCTGGGCCGGTTCGCCGGAATCGCCGCGATCGCCGTCGCCGCCCTGACCACGGCCTCCGCCGCACAGGCGCAGCCATCGGAGATCACATCGAAGATCATCGGCGGCGAAAACGCGAACATCGCGGACCACCCGTTCACCGTCGCGCTGGTGACACCGACCGGCCAACAGTTCTGCGGCGGTTCGCTGGCCGCCCCGAACAAGGTCGTCACCGCCGCGCACTGCACCACCCACCAGCGGCCGTCGGACATCAACGTGGTCAGCGGTCGCACGGTGCTGAGCGCGCAGGGCGGCACCGTTTCGACGGTGAAGGACATCTGGGTGCACCCGGAATATCAGGACGCGACAAACGGTTTCGACGTGTCGGTGCTTACCCTTGACGCGCCGGTGCGGGAAATGCCGATCGTGTTGGCCGCGACCGATGACCCCGGTTACGCGGAAAACACCCGGGCGACCATTCTGGGCTGGGGAAACACCTCCGAGGGCGGCCAGCAGTCCGACAACCTGCGCAAGGCCACGGTGCCGCTGGGCTCGAAGGACACCTGCACGAAGTCGTACCAAGAATTCAAGCCGGACGCGATGGTGTGTGCCGGGCTGCCGGAAGGCGGCGTGGACACCTGCCAGGGCGATTCGGGCGGACCGATGGTCGTGGACAACAAGCTGATCGGCGTCACTTCGTGGGGCGAGGGCTGCGCCCGTCCGGGCAAGCCCGGCGTGTACGCCCGCGTCGGCACGTACCACGACGTGCTGATGGAACAGATCGGTTCCTGACGGGGGTGTCGTGGCGATTTCAATGGAAATCGGTCGGTAGTCGGTCGATTTCCATTGAAATCGCTGATCCCCATCGTCTACTGTGGACCAGCCGTACGCAGCCAGACCACCAGCCCGAGTTCGGGTTCGACGTGTTCGGTGAATTCCTCGGCGGCAATGGCAGCGGCAGCGGCTTCGGTGATGTCGACGGCCAGGAGGGCGGCGGCGATCTCGTCGGCGTGTGCCAGCAGCGCCTCGCGCAGTTCGCCCGTCGCCCGCCAGCGCAACACGATCCGGTCCACGATGTCGAGCCCGAGCTGCTTTCGGCAGTCCTGCACGAAGCGGATCGCCTCGCGGGCCAGCCCCGCGCGCTTGAGCTCCGGGGTAATCGCGGTGTCCAGGGCGATGGTCTTCCCGCGCTGCGATTCCACCACCCACCCGGTGCGGGGCACCTCGTTGATGATCACGTCGTCGCTGGTGAGCGGCTCGGACTGCCCGTCGACTTCGATCGTGGCGCGCCCCGCCGAGCGCAGCTCCCGGGCCAGTGCGGCCGGGTCCGCGGCGTTGACCGCCGCCGCGGCCTGCTGGGTGCGGTTGCCGAATCGCTTGCCCAGGGCACGGAAGTTGGGCTTCACCGACACGTCGAGCACCTCGCCCGCCGACTCAAGCGGGTCGATGCGGCGGACGTTGAGCTCGTCGGCGAGGTCGGCGAGCAACTCGGGCGGCAACGCGGCGTTGACCAGTGCGCGACCCAGCGGCTGCCGGACCTTGATGTTGCTGCTCTTGCGCGCCGCGCGACCCGCCTCGGCCAGCTGGCGTTCGGTGTCCACTTGGGACAGCAGGGCGCGGTCGACCAGCCCGAGGTCCGGGTGCGGCCAATCGGCCAGGTGCACCGATTCCGCCGCGCCCGGCGCTCCGGGGCGGATGATGTCCTGCCACACCTGCTCGGTGATGAACGGCACGAACGGCGCGAGCAGCCTGGTGAGCACGTCGAGGCAGTCGTACAGCGTGCACAGGGCATTGATGTCGCCGTCCCAGAAGCGTTGCCGCGACCGGCGGACGTACCAGTTCGACAGGTCGTCGACGAAGGACGCCAGCGCCCGTCCGGCCCCGGCGGTGTCGTAGTCCTCCAGGCGCAGGTCGACCTCCTCGGCCAGCCGGTGGACCTTCGCGAGCACCCAGCGGTCCAGGACCGGGCGCCGGGCGGGCGGGTCCGCATCCGCCGGGATCCAGTCGACCAGGCCGGCGTACCGGCTGAAGAACGACGCGGTGTTCCAGTACGTCATGAGCACCTTGCGGACGATCTCCTGCAGCGGCCCGTGCCCCACCCGCCGCGCCGACCAGGGCGAACCCGTGCACAGCATGAACCATCGCAGGGCGTCGGCACCGTGGGCCTCCATCAGCGGCAGCGGTTCCAGCACGTTGCCCAGGTGTTTGCTCATCTTCCGGCCGTCCTCGGCCATGATGTGCCCCAGGCACACGACGTTTTCGTACGCCGAGCGGTCGAACAGCAGCGTCCCGACCGCCATCAGGGTGTAGAACCAGCCGCGCGTCTGGTCGATCGCCTCGCAGATGTACTGCGCCGGATAGGTCTTCGCGAGTTCCGCCAAGCTGCCCGGGGCGTGCGGATAGCCGAGCTGCGCGAAGGGCATCGAGCCCGAGTCGAACCACGCGTCGGCGACCTCGGGCACCCGCGCGGCGGCGAGGCCGCAGGTCGGGCACGGGAACTCGATCTCGTCCAGGTAGGGCCGGTGCGGGTCGAGGTCGGTGAAGTCCTGGCCGGTCAGCGTGCCGAGTTCGGCGCGGGAGTCGATAGCGGTGATGTGGTTGTCCGGGCACCGCCACAGCGGCAGCGGCGTGCCCCAGTAGCGGCTTCGCGACAGCGCCCAGTCGACGTTGTTGTCGAGCCATTTGCCGTAACGGCCGTGCTTGACGCTCGCCGGGAACCAGTTCGTGCGTTCGTTCTCCTGTTGCAGCTCTTCCCGGATCGCCGTGGTCCGGATGTACCAGGAGAGCTGCGCGTAGTACATCAGCGGCGTGTGGCAGCGCCAGCAGTGCGGGTAAGGGTGCTCGAAAGTGCTGTAGCGGAACAACAAATCGCGGTGTCGCAGATCTTCGATCAGGACCGCGTCAGCGTCTTTGAAGAACATGCCGCCGACCAGCGGGACATCGTCGAGGAACCGGCCGTTGCCGGCGACCGGGTTCAACACGGGCAGGTCATTGTCGCGGCAGACGGTCAGGTCGTCGGCGCCGAAGGCCGGTGCCTGGTGCACCAGACCGGTGCCGTCCTCGGTGGAGACGTACTCGGCGAGCACCACGCGGTGCGCGTTCGGGATGTCGACCAGGTCGAACGGCCGCCGGTACCGCAGCCCGGCCAGTTCGGTGCCCGGCAGCGTCGCGAGCACCTCGCCGTCCGCGCCCAGCACCGCCTCGATCAGCGGTTCGGCGACCAGGAAGGTGCCGCGCACGGTGCGCACCACGCTGTAGTCGACCGCCGGATGCACCGCGACCGCGGTGTTGGCCACCAGGGTCCACGGCGTCGTCGTCCAGATCAGCAGGTCGACGTTCCGGTACCCGGCGACCGGGCCGTCGGCCGGGAACCGCACATAGACCGACGGGTCGTGGACGTTCTCGTAGCCCTGCGCAACCTCGTGATCGGACAACGTGGTCTCGTCCCGCGGGCAGTACGGGGCCACCCGGTAATCCTCGACCAGCAGGCCCGCGGCGAAGATCTGCTTCAGCGCCCACCACACGCTGTCCACGTAGTCCGGCGACATCGTCCAGTAGGCCGCGGACAGATCGATCCAGTAGCCCATCCGCTTCGTCACCGCCTCGAACTCGCCGACATAGCGCTGCACCGACTCCCGGCAGCGCGCGTTGAATTCGGCGATGCCGATGCGCTCGATGTCCGGCTTGCCGTTGAGCCCAAGCTCCTGCTCGACGGCGAGCTCGACCGGCAGGCCGTGGCAGTCCCACCCGGCCCGGCGCGGCACGGAGTAGCCCTTCATCGTTTTGAAGCGGGGGAAGACGTCCTTGAACGCGCGTGCCTCGACGTGGTGCGTGCCGGGCGTGCCGTTCGCCGTCGGCGGGCCCTCGTAGAACACCCAGCGCGGCCCGTCGGCGGACTGGGCGAGGCTGCGCTCGAACACCTCGTGGGTGCGCCACCACTCGACGATGCGCCGTTCCATGGCCGGTAGCTCGATCGCGGGCGCGATCGGTCGAAACGGAGTATCGAACTGCTCCATCTCGATATGCTCGCACCTTCCCGGTGCCCGAACCCGAGGAAATGTTTCTGGGGTGGCCTGCGGTGCGGTGCGGGTAGCGTCGCGAGGGGCGGCACCGAACGCGGCGGCGCTTCCCCCACCGCCGGGGCAAGCTTTTGAAGCAAGAGTGGAGGTGCGATGTCGCTACCGGTGGTCTCCGACGAGGTCCGGCAGGCCGTGGCCGACGGTCTCCCGGTCGTCGCGTTGGAGTCGACGATCATCACCCACGGGCTGCCGCGTCCGGACAACGGCGAGGTGGCTCGGGCCGCCGAGCAGCAGATCCGGGACGCAGGGGCGGTGCCCGCGACGATCGGCGTCATCGACGGGGTCGCGACGGTGGGCCTGACCGGAGCGCGGCTCGACCGGCTGGCCGCCGATCCCACCGCAGTGAAGGCGAGCCTTCGGGACCTGCCGCTTGCGGCGGCCAAGCGCCGCACTGCCGGGACCACCGTTGCGGCGACGTCGTTCCTGGCGCACCGCGCGGGAATCCGGGTGTTCGCCACCGGTGGGCTCGGCGGCGTGCACCACGGTGCGGCGACCAACTTCGACGAATCAGCAGACCTGGTGACCCTGGCGGCCACGCCGCTGGCGGTGGTCAGTTCCGGGGTGAAGTCCATTTTGGATGTTGCCGCCACGCTGGAACGCTTGGAGACGTTGAACATTGCGGTGCTCGGCTACCGGACACTGCGGTTCCCCGGGTTTTACGTGGCCGATTCCGGCCATGTGATCGAGTATTCCGCCGAAAGCCCCGAGGAGGTCGCGGCCGCAGTGGCCGCGCGAGACGCGTTGGGCCTGCGTGCGGCGGTGCTGGTGGCCAACCCGGTGCCGGTGGACGAGCAGCTCGATCCGCAGCTGCACGACCGGGCGCTGGCCGAGGCGTGGGAGCAGGCTCGGCAGCTGGGCATCGGCGGCCACGACATCACGCCGTTCCTGCTCGACCGCATCCGGAGCGTCACCGGCGGGCAAAGCATGGCGGTCAACATCGCCGGCTACCGGAACAACATCGCGCTCGCGGCCGACGTGGCCGCCGCCCTGTCGCGGGCTGGTTGAGTAGCGTTTCCGCTGGTCAAATGCCATGAGTGCGGTGCGGGGCGGGCACCGGCGAAAGCGCTCACGAGGCCCTGCAAGGGAAACGCCGCAGCGGCGCGGTCGCTGCGCCTGAACGAACTGGGCGTTCCCGGCGTGCCCGCTGTACTGTGCAGAAGGCCCCGCAGGGGTGAGTGCGGCGGCAACGGAGCAGGAGGAAAGTCGGCGTGAGGGCGGAACCGGTCACCGCTGAGCAGGCAGGCAGCGGGCAGAACGTGGTCAAATCCGCCGACCGCGCCCTGGTCATCCTGGAGTTGCTCTCCCGCGGCCGCCATCGGCTCAGCGACATCGCCGAGACCCTGCGGCTGCCGCTGTCCAGCGTGCATGGTCTGCTCGGCACCCTGGTGCATCGCGGGTTCGCCGAGTTCGACCAGACCACCCGCACCTACGGGCTGGGTTTGAAGGCCTGGACCGTCGGGCAGGGCTACACCGGGCACCGCGACATCGTCGGTCTGGCGCTGCCGCTGATGGAGCGGCTCGCGCAGGAAACCGGCGAGACCGTGCAGCTGTCCCGGCTGGACGGCGTCGAGAATGTCTACATCGCCATCGCCGAGTCGCCGCAGCCGATGAAGCTGGTGTCCGCGGTGGGCATGCGGCTGCCCGCGCACGCCGTCGGGCTGGGCAAGGCGTTGCTGGCCGGGCTGCCGGACGCCGAGCTGGGCCGACGCTACCGCGGCGTGGAGCTGGAGCGCTTCACCGAGAACACCGTGACGGAGCTGGCCGAGCTGCTGACCGAGATCGCGCAGACCCGCGCCCGCGGTTACGCCACCGACAACGAGGAGTACATCATCGGCTGCCGCTGCGTCGCGATGCCGATCCGCGACCACTCCGGCGAGGTCGTGGCCGCCATGTCGGTTTCCGCGCCGACGCCCCGCTGCGGGCCGAACTGGACCGACCAGACCCGCGCCCCGCTGTCCTTTGTGGTCGCCTCCGTCGAGCAGCAGCTCCGCCGCTGAGCAGCCCTGGTGAGTGGTAATGGCCGCGCTACCGGCCAACAGCCACGCACGACCGTTCTGGCCGCCGCTCACGAGCCGAATTGGATCGAACGTTTGGCCAGGCCCCACCAGAAGCCATCGATGGCCATCTTCTGCTGGTCGAGGTCGGTGCCGGCCGCGCCCAGCGTCACGAACAGCGGTGCGAAGTGCTCGGTGCGGGGATGCGCCAGGCGGCCCGCCGGGGCCTTGCGCTGGAAGTCGAGGAGGGCATCGACATCGTGCGCCGCGAGCGCTCGCTGGCCCCAGTCGTCGAACTCCACCGACCAATTCGGGGTGGTCTCGGCGCGTAGCGCGGCGAGGTTGTGGGTGAAGAAGCCGCTGCCGACGATCAGCACACCCTCGTCGCGCAGCGGTTCCAGCGCCTGGCCAATGCGCATCAGGCGCTCCGGCTCCAAGGTCGGCATGGAGATCTGCAGAACCGGCACGTCGGCGTCGAGGTACATCTCCTTGAGCGGCACGTACGCGCCGTGATCGAGGCCGCGCTCCGGGAAGTCCTGCACCGGGGTGTCCGGGCTGCGCAGCAAAGCACGCACTCGCGCGGCAAGTTCTGGGGCGCCCGGCGCGGCGTACCGCACCGCGTAGTAGTGCTCGGGGAAGCCCCAGAAGTCGTACACCAGCGGCACGGTCGCGGTGGCGCCGATCGCCAGCGGGGCTTCTTCCCAGTGCGCCGAGATGATCAGGATTGCCTTGGGCTTGGGTAAACCGCGCGACCAGGCGGCGAGCTGGTCGGGCCACAGCGGGTCGTCGGCCAGCGGCGGGGCGCCGTGGCTGAGGTAGAGAGCGGGCATCCGTTCCGATGTCGGCGCGGTCATGGCGGTCCTCCAAAGTTCGAATTTGAACTACCACCCACCGTACTTGGTAGTTCAAATTCGAACAAGATAGCCTGCGGGCATGACGGAACCGCGCTGGCTGGACGCCGAGGAAATGGCGGCCTGGACTGCCTTCCTAGAAGCGAGCAACCTGGTCGCCCGGCGGGTCGAGCAGCAGCTGCGCGAGCAGGCCGGGCTGTCCCACCCGCAGTACGAGATCCTGGTCCGCCTCGCCGCCGCGCCGGACGGTGAGATGCGCATGACGGAACTCGCCGAGCAGGTGGTGACCTCGAAGAGCGGCCTGACCTACCAGGTCACCCAGCTGGAAAAGGCGGGATTGGTGCGCCGCCGGACCTGCGAGACCGATGATCGGGGCGTCTGTGCCGGGCTCACCGACGCGGGTCGGGAGAAGCTGCGGGCCACCGCGCCCGGGCACGTCGAACTGGTCCGCGCCAACCTCATCGACGTGCTCAGCCGCGACCAGCTGAGCGCCATCGCGACGGGGCTGGGCGCGGTGGCACGCGCGCTCCGCGAGGGCTGACCGCGCGTAAGATCTCCCGATCCGGAACTGACTTCAGATATGTGAAGACGGTTGCTAGTCCTGTGCGGCGCCGACGACGTGATGGAGCTGGAGATCGACGTCCTTGGCCGCCCGCAGCTCAAGTAGGCATGAGAGGCGGCGGCCCGGCACCGAAGTCGGTGCCGGGCCGCCGCGTTGCGGAATTCCGCAGCGAGACCCCCGCACTCGCCGCGATTCCCCAGCGCCGACCCCCAGGACGGCGCTGCCGACCAGGCTCAGGCCGCGAGCGTGCGGGCCTTCGCGAACCGGTTGTTGGCGGGGCCCGCATCCGTGCGAATAGCCCCGATCTCACCGGCCGGTACGGAACCGAACCGGGCGGTCGCCGATGGGCCGCTGCGGGCGAGCCAGATCATTACACCGCGCCGCACCGGTTTCCAGTATTTCGCGAAAAGATTTCCGGAGATCATTGGTTCTGGAAACCAGATCAGTTCGGGGCACTACACTCCCGGGCGGGGAAACAGAAGAGAGGGAAGCGTGCCGTGCCGCTAGCCGGAACCGCCAGCCTGCCCGCGACCGACCCGCGCAGCCGCTTGCTACGGTCGCCCGCGGCGTTGCTGGAGACCACCTTGGACCAGTTGCGAACGTTGATCCTGGTGCACGAGGTGGGAACCGCACTGGCCGCGGCGCGATCGCTGGGCCGCGAGCAGTCCAGTGTGCAGAAGCAGTTGGACACGTTAAACCGGAATTTCCAACAACTCTGCGGGGAACCGCTGGTCATCAAGCAGGGGCGCGGGAAGAAGGTGTTGTTCACCGCGTCCGGGGAATCCTTCGTGGCGATCGCGCGGGAAACGTTGGGCGACTGGCTGGACGGGGTGCACGAATCGCGACGCCTTCGCGGCGAAACGGTTACCGTGGGCACCACTCGCTTTACTCTGGGTTTTCTCGCGAATGCGGGTGAGCACGTCGCGGCGGAATTCCAGGAACGCGGAATCGACTTGCGCGTCACGCACTTGCGGACCCGCGAATTGCTGGATGCGCTGCGGACGAAACAGGCGGATCTGGTCTGCGGCAGCGTGTTGATCACAGCGGATGACGCCGCCGCGCTGGCCGAATTCGAGGTGATGGAATGGCGGCGCAGCGGGTTGAGCCTCGTCACGAACCTGTCCCGTGGGCGGTTGCCGAATCGGGTGATGCGGGCCAGTGAACTGCACGGCGTGCCGCTGGTGGTTCCGGCCAGCGGACTGATCTCCGGATTCCTGCACGGCTGGTTCGGCACCGATTTCCGGGAGAAGCTCGACATCGCCGCCGAGATCGACGACGTGCGCTACGGGTTCGACCTGCTGCGCTCGGAATTGCTACACGGCTGCATGATCGTCACGCAGGGCGTGGGCGAAGCGGCCGGTGACGGGCGGCTACCGGAGGGGCAGGGCCTGCGGACTATCGAGTTGGTCAACGACGTCGGCCCGAAGATGCAGGTGCTGGTGGGCGCGTTCACGCGGCGCGGGGAACGGCAGAGCTACTATGCCGAGCACCCGCTGAATCTGCTGTGGACCGCGCTGGAGCTGGAGAACGCCAAGTGGAAACGCGGCGAAGCAGCCAACGCGAAGATGTCCTGACGTTAGCGAGTGTTTCAAAGGTGGTTTGCGTAGCGGTGCCGGTAGCGGCCCCTGCGGGAGTTACCGTCGCCGCCTGGTCTCCGGGATCCCCGACTTATGTATGGCCACTGGGCGGGCCCCGCCATACCACGGCCCTGGAGTGGCTCGCCGACCGTTGATGAGTGCCCCCCAGTGAGTTTCGGGCGAAGCTGGATGCACACTGTGCAACTGTGGCAGCGAAGCGAAAGTCCCGGCCCGATGTAGTCGAGTCCACAACAGCGTCCGGCTGCACCTGCCCGGACTGCACCGGACCGCAGGACCCCGGCGAACTCCTTGAAACCATCTTCGAAAGTGCTTCGGCGCTGGCAGCCGAAGAAGATCCGCTGCGGGTGGAACTCCTGGTCGTCGGGTTCGCGCAATTCCAGCAGTTCGTTCCGGGGGCCGACGAAGTGCTGGTCGGTTCGGTCATCCCGGCCGCAGAAGCCCGTGCCGACGAATCCGCCCTGGCGTCCCTTGCCCTGATCGCCCAGGCACGGCAGGGAAAGGCCGGAGCGGCGGCAGCGGCCGCGACCGACCGCCTGGTTGAGGCGGGCATGACGAAGCCGGCGTGGGCGGAACCGGCCGAGCCCGTCATGGCGGGCGACTACCGGAGGCTGGTGGACACGGACGGTGAGTTCGCCGTTTTCTTCGGTGCCTTCTCGTTGGCGGGTCGTCGACACGCGGCCGTGGTCGAGGTCGACCTGGTGCCGTGCGGTCACGTGGTGGGCATCGCTTTTTCGGACGTCAGCGAGCTTGACGAACTCGTGGCCGATTGCATGACCGAGTTCGCTGCGGAGGGCAGCCAGCTACGAGAGGAGAAGCTGGATCCGGCCGAGTTCCGTTGGCATCTGGAGACTGTCCTTGCCACGACGGCCGACCATGACGACGACGAGCAGTCCGTCGAGGAGTTGTTGGCGGGCGAGGGGGTGCCCTACCCGGTTTCGACGGCCGTTCTGCGGTCTCGGCTGGAGGCACTGCCGGAACACGGGAAAGAACTGGCCTCGCACGGCGATCACTGCCACGATGGCCAAACGTCGCTAGCCGAGGTCATCGCAGGACTTCCGCGCGCAAGTGCACTCGGTGGCGCGCTCAGGGCTGCGACGGACAACCGCGAGCGGGCGGTCAAGCTGCCGCCGAAGCGGAAGAAGGCGGACGGTCCGGCACCGATCTACCAGCTCAAGGCCTCGCTGCGGAACGCGAAGCCGCCGATCTGGCGCCGGCTCGAAGTGCCCGCCGACCTCCGCCTGTCCGAGTTGCACGAACTGATCCAGCTCGCGTTCGGGTGGGAAGACTCCCACCTGCACGTCTTCGAAACGCCCTACGGTGACTTCGGAATTCGGGACCCAGACCTCGGTTTCCGTTCGGAGCGGCCGGTCACCCTGGAGCAGGTCGTCGGTGCGAAGGACCGCATCCGGTACCGCTACGACTTCGGCGACAACTGGGAACTCGATATCCTCGTGGAGAAACTGCTCGACCGGGACGCGGACGTGCGGTATCCACGTTGCACCGGCGGACGCCGGGCAGCGCCCCCGGACGATTGCGGCGGCATCTGGGGCTACGCAGAACTCGTTGAGGTCCTCGGCGACCCGGAGCACCCCGACCACGAAGACATGCTGGGGTGGCTCGGGTTGGACAGCGCGGACCAGTTCGACCCGAAGGCGTTCGATGCCGCAGCGGTCACGAAAGCCTTCCGAAAGATGCGCGGCTGACTCGCATCCCGGCCGCGCCGTCGATGCGCTCGCGCACCAAGTCGGCGTGGCCGTTGCCCATTGCCGCCCGTCCGGGCTGCATGATCGCGGTCGCCTAATCGACCGCGCCGGGCTACCGGGTGATCAGCCCGATGTCGAGATTCGGGATCTGGTTGATTGCGCCGTTGGGCACCTCGACGACTGCGGTGGCCGTTCCGTCGGCCGGATCGGCATCGGAGTCGGTCGCGGGCGGGCCGACGTGCTGCGGCGAGAATCCCATGCCCACGGGCGGGACGAAGCGCAGGACGTAGGTGCCGGTTGCCTGGTTCGGCATCGCGTAACGCCCGATACAGTCGGTGCCGCTGCCCCACCTGCCGATCCAGAACTGGATACCGGGCAGCAGCGGCTCGTCCGGCTGACGTTGCCCGTCGGCGTTCAGGTCGTGCCAGGTGACCCCGGTGATGTCGCTGCCGAGCTTGCCGAAGTCGGCGCGGCTGGTACCGCGCGGGACCACTTCCACGACGGTCTCGCTGGGGGTGGTCGGCTGATAGCCGATCGGGTTGATGCCGACCCGGTACCGGCCGGGCGGCACATGGGGAATCTCGTACGTGGCATCGGGATTCGTGCCAACCGTGGCCACCCAACGGCCGTCCAGGTGGTACAGGCCAACGGCGCTGCCGCCGCCCGGCTCGCCTGGCTGCCACCGGCCATCGGCGTTGCGGTCAAAGAAGTGCAACCCGCGCACGGTCCCGGTGGCCGGCTGAGCTGTCGCCGGAGTCGCCGACCCCAGCAGGGCCAGCACGCCCACCGAGACCACAACCACGCGTTTCCCTCTGCCCGCCATCGCGTCTCCGATCGCAACCGAAAGCCTTCTTGCTGCGTATACGCACATTCTCCGCCCGCGGTTGCCAGCAGGTCGGTCAGCACCGGGGCCGGTTCGACGCGGAACGCACTAGCTCGACGCCGCCGTGATGCCGAGTGGCGCAGGTCTGCGCAACCCCGCAAACACCCGCCACCCATCATCCAGAGGGCCTAACGCTTCACAACACGAACACCCCGGCGGCCAGCGACAGCACGGGAAGGCTGGTCTGTGAGCAGGCAGGGAACAAATCGAAAGGTGCTGAGCCGACGCGACGCGACCACCGCACCGTGGGGTCCTACGGGGGCTCGGCCCCGTAGGCGACACGCGAAACGCAAAATGGCGAGCGCTCTCCGCGAGCACTCGCCACCCATTGCGTGGGGCCGGAGAGACTCGAACTCTCACTGGCTAGGACCTAAACCTAGTGCCTCTGCCAATTGGGCTACGACCCCTTTTGCACAGCGTAGCGGGTGGCGTGATCTCGCCGGTAAGGGCGTTGCCCAACCGGGTGCGGGGCGCGACACGCGAACCGCTGGTGCGTGGTAGGTCCGGCAGTGCTCTACGGTGTCAACAGCCAGGTGAACGTGAGGAGGACGCGTGGCCCGTGATCCAGACACCATCGAACGCGACATCGAGCAGGCGCGTGAAGCGCTGGCTGCCACGCTGGACCAACTGAGCGTCAAGGCGGACCCGAAGCGTTTCGTCGAGTACGGCAAGTCCAGCGTGCAGGAGAAGCTCAGCGACCCGAGGGTGCGTTACGCCCTGATCGGTGTCGGCGCTCTCATTTCCATCGCAGTGGTGCGCAAGCTCTTCCGGTGATGCCCGTGGCTGTGCTGGTGTGGGCGCCCCAGCACATCCACGACTGATCGGCCTCAATGCAGCGATACGGCGTCGTCCCGGCGCACCGTTCCGGGCTTGGTGACGCGCATGATCACGCCGAACTTGTTCTCATGGCGGCGGATCAGGTGGGTTTGCAGGTCCCGCCACCGCTCCCGGCCTTCGGCGTCCCAGCTGGGTACGGCGCAGCGGATGCACGGCCCGGCCTCGTCGCCGGTGACCGCCAGTTCCACGTCACCTGCGGTGAGCACGGTGCCCGGTTCCCACTCTTCTTCGGCGAAGGCCGGCAGGTCGGCGGTCACGTGCAGGTTCGTGCGGAATCGGCGCAGGTCGACATCGGCGCCCAGTTCCGCGCAGAGCCCGGCGCGGGATGCCTCAAAAGTGACGAGCACGGTCGGCCCGCGGTCCTGCTGCCCGTCCGCCGCGTGCAGGCGCAGCGGGATGTTCAGCGAGCTGGCTAGCGCGTCGACGAGTTTGGGGTCCGACCAGGACCATTCGACCCCGTCTGGGTCTTGCACGGTCGGCGGTTCGGTCGGGTCGGTGGTCTCGCCGTAGCTGGCCCCCCAGCTGAGCATGGCGGGGTTCTGCCGGACCGTCAGCACGTTGCCGGACCGGGTGTCGCGTTCGTCGAGCAGCGTGTAGGCGCGATCGCCGGCCATGCCGCGCTCGTCGAAGCGGGCCGCGTTCACGCGCTCACCGCGCAGCGACTTCACCGGCCAGCGGCTGAGCTCCGTCACCGATCCCTGCGCCACCCAGACCTCCGTTCACCGGGTTTCTCCACCTTAACGCGTGGGTTGTGCCGCCGTATTACGCCGACGGCGTGGATCCGCCGCGCAGCAGCGGCAGAAGCGCTTCGTGGAGGAGGCGGTCGACGAATCGGGCGTCCAGCGGCTCGCCCGTGAGCATCAGGCGGTGGATGAGCCCGGCGCCGGCGAGTTCGACGACCGTGTCGATCGGGGCGTCGGAGCGGATCTCGCCGCGCTGTACGCCGCGTTCCATGATGCGGCGCAGCATGTCGCGCTGCGGCAGCAGGAAGGACTCGCGGAACGCCGCAGCCAGTTCGGGTTCGTGCGGCAGTTCGCCGACCAGCGCCTGGGCGGCCTTGCCGGCCGGGCCGGTGAGGAACGAGGCGAAGCCGCGGAGGAACTCGCCGAGGTCGCCTTCGATGGAGCCCCGGTCGGGCTCCGGGACGCTGCGTTGCACGAGCTGGTTGCAGGTGTCGATGACCAGGTCGAGCTTGGAGTCCCAGCGGCGGTAGATGGTGGCTTTGCCCGCACGCGCGTGGGCGGCGACGGCGTCCATCGTTAACGCGCGGTAGCCGACCTGGGCCAGCACCTCCATCGCGGCTTGGCGCAGCGCTGCGTCGCGGGTGGCGTCCCGCGGTCGCCCCCGGCCGGTGGCGGGGCGGCTCGGTTCGACGCTGGCCAACGCTGCTTCCTCCTCGCGTGCACTGCTCGGCGCATTCACGACCGACATCCTATGGTTCGCGCCGGATTCGTCCACTGTGCACGCATTCCGAGTGTCGCGCGCGGTCACCGGGTACCGCGAGTGCTGGGCGTACTGACCGCGGCGGCGGCCTGGCGGGTCGCCTCGTCGGACAGGCCGTGCCTGGCCTGTAGGTAGGCCGTGGTGAAGGCGAAGCCGTCGCCGTTGAGCAGGTGGATCACGACCCGACCGGCGGCGCTGGGCGAGAACTGCTCGATGAGTTGGTCGGCCTGGTCCCGCGCCGCGATCAGGCCCGGCGCGCGGGCCGTGCGGCGATCCTTACCGGCCGTGACGGTGACCAGCCAGTCGTCGCCGTCCGGCACGTAGTTGGCGGTGATGTGTCCGCTTGCCATGAATGCCTCCGCCTCCGGCTTGCTCGGGCGTTCTGTTGCGTCGCGGACCGGGTGCCACGACGGCACCGATTCGGGTCGGCGCTGCGCAGCGGCTCCGGGCCGGTCACGCGTGGCCGTCGACTCTACGGGTCCACCGGGTCGAGGTCTTCGGGACGGTCGATATCGAAGCCTTCCGATACGTCGTCACAGGACAGCAGGGTCACTTCGCGATCCTTGAGGTAACCGCGCGCACCGGCGTCACCGGTGGCCGCCTGGCTGGCCCCGGCCCAGTGCCGGCGGCCGAGCAGTACCGGGTGGCTGCGGATGCCGTGGTGGGCTGCGGCGGCGAGGGCGGTGGGGCTGGCGTGCGCGGCCACTCGCCGGACGGCCTCCGGGCCGATCCCGGGCATGTCCACCGGCAGCACGAGCGCGGCGGTGGCATCGGTCGGGGCCAGCGCGTCGAGCGCGGCGCGCAGCGAAGAGCCCATGCCGGTGGGCCAGTCCGGGTTGATCACGACCGTCACGCCGGTCAGCGCGGCGCGCTCGCGAACTTCGTCCGCGGCGGCCCCGAGGACCACCACGATCGGCGCGCAGCCGCCTGCGGCGAGCACCTGTGCGGCCCGGTCGACCAGCAGTGTGCCGCGGTATTCCACCAGTGCCTTCGGCATCCCGAAGCGGCGGCCCGCCCCGGCCGCCAGCACGATCCCGGCAACTCCCGACATTCCCACCTCCGCAAAGGTACCCATCCGTGCGACTCGGTCACGGGTACCCCGCACTCCACTTGCGCCGGGTGATCTTGATGACCGCGAACGCGACCAGACCCGCCCCGATGCCGTTGTGATCAGGTAGGCGAACGGGATGACCGCGATGGTCAGGAACGCTTGGGATCACGTAGTCGCACGGGACTTGCCGGACCTGGGCCATCATCAGCGCGCTGGCGGGCGCCACCGCTGGCGGGGCGAGTCGGCGTTCTTGCCGCGAAATTGGCGTTTCCCCAGCGCCGGGTGTCCATTGGGTTGCGGTCGCGCTGGAAAACGCGCACGACGTCAGTAGTCCACCCGGTCGGCTTTGCCGCGCCAGGCATCGAAAGCGGCGTTGCGGTTGGGCATCCGCACCCGCAGAACGGGCGTCGGGCACTTCGTCTCGGGGTCCTCGAACGCGTCGTAGAAGGCCCGGTCATCGAAGCCCGCATCGGCGGCGTCATCGCGGTCGGCGGCGAACAGCACCCGGTCGACTCGCGCCCACAGCGCCGCGGCCAGGCACATCGGGCACGGCTCGCACGACGTCACCAGCACGCAACCGGCCAGCTTGAAGGAGTCCAAGGCCCGGCAGGCGTTGCGGATCGCGGTCACCTCCGCATGCGCGGTCGGATCGAGGTCGGCGGTTACCTTATTGGTTCCGGTCGCGATGATCTCGCCATCCCGGACGATCAAGGCGCCGAAAGGCCCGCCGTCATTGTCCACATTGGACGTAGCAAGTTCGATGGCGCGGGCCATCCAGTCCTGTTCGGTGCCCACCGCGACGTCCACGGACATTGCTTCGCTCCTAGGGTTTCTCGTGGATTGGGTTGCCGTGCCGGCGGCCCGGTACCGCCGCCACAGCGGGTCCGGTCACACGATGTGTTCGGGGGCCACCGGGATGTGCGTGAGTTCCTTGCCGGTGGCGGCGCGGATGGCGGCCACGATGGCCGGAGTGGTGGAGATCGTCGGCGGCTCGCCAACCCCGCGAATCCCGTAGGGCGCGTTCGGGTCGCCGCGCTCGATCACGTCGATCTCCATCGGCGGCATGTCCAGGATCGTCGGGATCAGGTAGTCGGTGAAGGAGGGATTGCGGATGTGCCCCCCGGCGACCTTGATCTCCTCCATCACCGCCAGTCCCAGGCCCTGCGCGGAGCCGCCCTGGATCTGCCCGAGTATCGCGTCCGGGTTGATCGCCCGGCCGACGTCCTGGGCGCAGGCCAGCTGCACCACCTTGACCAGACCGAGGTCGAGGTCCACGTCGACCACCGCGCGGTGCGCGGAGAACGCGTGCTGCGCCTGCACTCGCTCGCTGCGGCCGGTGTCGTCCATCGGGAAGGTCTCGCGGTGGTGAAACTCCCGGGTTTCCTCGATCACGTCGTCGCCAAGCACCTCGACGAGATCGGTCAGCACACCGTTGACCACGGACACGATCTTGCCGCCGTGCAGGGACAACTGCGCCGGATCGACGTCGTAGCGCTCCGCCGCCCGCCGGAACAGCGCCTCCCGCACCGCGTGGCAGGCGGCCTTGACCGCACCGCCGGTGACGTAGGTCTGCCGGGATGCGGAGCTGGATCCGGCCGGACCGACGCTGGTGTCGTTGGGGTGGATGGTGACCCGCTCGACGCCGAGTTCGGTCCGGGCGATCTGCTGCTGCACGGTGACCAGGCCCTGCCCGACCTCGGCGGCGGCGGTGTGCACCATGGCCGCGGGCTCACCGCCGATGGCCTGCAACCGCACCCGCGCTGTGGAGAAGTCGTCGGCGCCTTCGGCGTAGCAGATGTTCTTGATCGTCACGCCGTAGCCGATACCGCGCACTACGCCTTCGCCGTGCGTGGTGTTCGACACCCCGCCAGGCAGTTCACGGATGTCCACGGGGCCGGTGCGTTCTTCCGGAAGCGGCAACGCGCGCACCCGCTCCAGCAGTTCCGCGACCGGCGCCGGGTAGTCCAGCACCTGGCCGGTCGGGATCGAGTCGCCCTGCTCGATGGCGTTGCGAATGCGCAGCTCGACAGGGTCCATGCGCAACGCGGCGGAGAGTTTGTCCATTTGGGACTCATACGCGAAAGTCGGCTGTACCGCGCCAAGCCCGCGCATCGCGCCGCACGGCGGGTTGTTGGTGTAGAGGCCCCAGCCCTCGATGTCCACGTTCGGCACGGCGTAGGGGCCGGCGCCGAGGGTGGTGCCGTTGCCGACCACCACCGGCGTCTTCGAGGCGTAGGCGCCGCCGTCGAAGTACTGCCGCGCCTTGATGTAGACGAGTTTCCCGTCGCGAGTCGCGCCGTGCTCGTAGTACATCTTGGCCGGATGCCGATGCACGTGGCCGTAGAACGACTCCTCGCGGTGGTAAACCATCTTCACTGGTTTGCCCAGGTGCAGCGCGAGCATGCACACGTGGATCTGGATGGACAGGTCCTCCCGGCCGCCGAACGCGCCGCCGACGCCGGACATGGTCATCCGCACCTTCTCCGGCGGCAGCCCGAGCGCCCGCGCGGTCTGCTTGCGGTCGGAGTGCAGGTCCTGGGTCGCCAGGTACAGGTCGATCCCGCCGTCCTCGGCGGGGATGGCCAGCCCGGACTCGGGCCCCAGGAACGCCTGATCCTGCATCCCGACGGTGTAAACGCCGGACACCACGACCTCGGCGGTGGCCTTCGGATCGCCCTTGATGATCTTCTGGTGGCGCACCACGTTGCCGCCCGGGTGCAGCTTCGGCAACGTGTCGTCGTGCGCGGCCCGCTCCGCGTCGACGACCGGCTCCAGTACCTCGTAGTCGACGACGATGCGCTCCAGCGCCCGCCGCGCGGTCTCCGGGTGGTCGGCGGCGACCAGCGCGACCGCCTCGCCCTTGTAGCGCACCACGCCGACGGCCAGCACCGGCTGGTCGGCGAACTTCAGGCCGTAGCAGTTCTCGCCCGGCACGTCCTCGGCGGTCAGCACGGTCTGCACCCCGGCCATCGCCATTGCCGGGCCGACGTCGATCGACTTGATCCGCGCGTACGGGTGCGGGCTGCGCAGCGTCGCCCCCCACAACATGTCCTCGGCCCACAGATCCGAGGCGTAGGCGAACTCTCCGCGCACCTTGATCGCACCGTCCGGGCGCAGCGGGGATTCGCCGATGCCGCCGCTGATGGCGTCGTTGAGCTCCTGCGGACTGCGAGCAGGTGCGTGGCCGTTCATCGGACCACCTCCAGTGCCCTGCGCGACAGCCGCACCCGGTCGGCTTTTCTGAGCGAGGAGCGGGGATTTTGGCTCATGACGCCTCCTGAGTGCGGATCCGGGCGCTCGCCCGGTGGAGTTCGTCGGTGAGAACGGTCTCCGACACCGGCATCAGCCGACCGTCGTCGACCACGACGGTGCCGCCGCGCAGCAGCCACGCCAGCTTCGGCAGCCGAGCGAGCACCAGCGCGGCGACCGGATCGGCGATGCCCGCGTGATCGAGGTCGCGCAGCTGCCAGACCGCGATGTCGGCGAGCTTCCCGGGCTCCAACGACCCCAGCTCGTCGTCCCGGCCGAGGCAGCGCGCACCGCCACGGGTGGCGAGCCGCAGCGCGTCGCGAACCGTAAGAGCCCGCGGCCCGTATCGGGCGCGCGAAACCAGCAGCGCCTGGCGCATCTCCTCGCCGAGCCCGCCGGCCTCGTTGGAGGCGACCCCGTCGACTCCCAGTCCGACCGGGGAGCCGGCGTCCAGCAACGGCCGAACCGGTGCGATCCCGGCACCCAGCCGCCCGTTGGAGCTGGGGCAGTGCGCCACGCCGGTGCCGGTCTCGCCGAGCCGGGTGATTCCCTTGCCGGACAGGTGGATCGTGTGCGCCAGCCACACGTCCGGCCCGAGCCAGCCCAGCTCGTCGGCGTACTCGACGGGGGTGCGGCCGAACTCGGCGCGGCACTGCTCCTCCTCGTCGGCGGTCTCCGCGAGGTGGGTGTGCAGCCGAACCTCGTTGCGGCGCGCCAATTCCGCGGCCTGACGCATGAGATCGGGGCTGACGGAGAACGGTGCGCACGGGCCGACCGCGACGCGCACCCGCGCGCCGGGTTCCGGGTCGTGGAAGCGGTCGATCGCGTCCTGAGTGCCGGCCAGCGCCGCGTCGAGGTCTTCGACGACGGAATCCGGTGGCAGCCCGCCGTGCAAGCGGCCCCGGTCCATCGAACCGCGTACCGCATGCAGCCGCACGCCGATCCGCTCGGCCGCGGCGACCACCGCGCCGAGAACGTCGCCGCCGGTCCGGGGAAAGACGTAGTGGTGGTCGGCGGCCGTGGTGCAGCCGGACAGCGCCATCCTGGCCAGGCCCGCCGACGCGGCGGCGTGTGTGATCTCCGCGTCAATGCCCGCCCAGACCGGGTACAGCTCGGCCAGCCAGTCGAACAGCGCCGCGTCCGTCGCGTAGCCGCGAGTGGCCCACTGGTAGAGGTGGTGGTGGGTGTTGATCAGCCCCGGGGTGACCAGGCAGCCGGACGCATTGATGCGCCGCACCGGGCCCTCCTGGGCCGAGGCGGAACCGGGGCCGACCGCCACGATGCGCTCACCCTCGACGACGACGTGGCCCTCGCCGAACTCGGTGCCCGAGTCGTCGACCGTGACCACGGCGCCGCCCTCGATGATGGTCCGGCTCATGCGTGTGCCTTCCGCTCTGTTGCCTTCCGCTGGGCGGCGAGCCGGACGGCGTCCATGATCTTCTCGTAGCCGGTGCAGCGGCACAGGTTCCCGGCCAGCGACTCGCGGATCTCCGCGTCGGACGGGTTCGGCTTGCGGTTGAGCAGGTCGTGCGTCTGTACCAGCAGCCCCGGCGTGCAGAAGCCGCATTGCACCGCTCCCGCCTCGACGAACGCCGCCTGCACCTCGTCGAGCCGTTCGCCGTCGGCAAGGCCCTCCACGGTGCGCACGTCGCGGCCCTCGGCCTGCCCGGCCGCGACCAGGCACGCACAGGCCGGGACTCCGTCCAGGTAAACCGTGCAGGAGCCGCATTCGCCCTGCTCACAAGCGTTCTTCGAGCCGGGTAGGCCGAGCCGCTCGCGCAGCACGTACAGCAGGCTCTCGCCCTCCCACACGTCGTCGGCCTCGTGCGGCTGTCCGTTGACGGTGACCGTCAGGCGCATTCCTGCCTCCCTGAACAGTGGTCGTGCCAGACCCAGGACAGGGTCCGGCGGGCCATCACGGCCAGGGCGTGGCGGCGGTAGTCGGCGGTGCCGCGCACGTCGTCGATCGGCGATGCGGCCTGCGCGACCAGCTCGCCGAAGCGATGGGCCACCGATTCCGCCAACGGCCGCCGCCGTTCCCAGTCGAGCTCGGCGTTCACAAATTCCTCGGCGACCGGCGCGCGCAGTGGTGTCGGCGCGGCGGAACCGATGCCGGTGCCGACCTGCCGCCGGTCGGGGTGCAGCGCGATGGCGAAGGTGCACATCGCGATGACCATCGCGTTGCGGGTGCCGACCTTGGAGAACTGCTGCGGGCCGGTCGCCGGGGCGAGATGCACGGCAGCGATCAGCTCATCCTCGGCCAGCGCGTTGCGTTTGACGCCGGTAAAGAACTCGGTCGCCGGGATCAGCCGCTTGCCGCGCACCGACTCCACCTCGATCAGCGCGTCGGAGGCCAACAGCGGCGGGTGGCCGTCGCCGGCGGGGGAGGCGGAGCCGAGGTTGCCGCCGAGCGTGCCGCGATTGCGGATCTGCGGCGAGCCGACGGTGCGGCTGGCGATCGCCAGACCCGGTACCCGGTCGCCGAGCTCGTTGATCAGGCGCGTGTAGGGCAGGCCCGCGCCGATGCGCAGCGCCTCGTTCGCCTCGGACCAGCCGGTCAGCTCCGGCACGCCGGTCAGGTCCAGTAGCGCGCTGGGGCGCAGGTGGTCGAAGTTGATCCCGACCATCACGTCGGTGCCACCGGCGATCGGCGTCGCGCCCGGATGCGCGGCCTTGCCTTCGAGAGCCTCCCGCCACGAGGCAGGGCGGAGGAATTCCACGCTTGCACTCCTTGTCACGGCCGGTGAAAAGGTGTGAGTAAGTACACAACCGGGGGGCTTTCGGTGACTAGCGGTGGAAGGCCCGAAAAAGCCTTCCCGGGGCCGGACGCCAGTTGTATGTTTCTCCGAATACGGGTCGCTCCGTTACCAGTTCGGGTCACCCGAGCGAAACACGGCGGAGCTCCCACCCAGAACAGATGCCTGCTTCGGGCCGGAGGTCGCGGTCGGCGGCTGCGACCGACGAGATGCAGGCTCCCGGGCTTCGCGGCGGAGCGCGGGCAGAGGCTCTGAGGTGCGCGGGTGCTGCTAGGCGATCTCCTTTCCGATCCGGAGCTCGGATTGGTGCTGCTCAACGGCGCGGAGCAGATGGACCGGCCGGTCCGCGGCGTCTACATCACCGACCTGCTCGATCCCCGGCGCTACCTGCACGGCGGCGAGCTGGTGCTCAGCGGCCTGATGTGGCGCAACGACCCCGGCGACTCGGAGAGGTTCGTCACCGCGCTGGCCGCCGCCGGGGTGGTGGGCCTGGCCGCGGGCACGGCGCGGCTCGGCCACACACCGCCCGACCTCGTCGAGGCATGCCGCCGGCACCGCCTGCCGGCCTTCGAGGTGCCGCTGGCGGTCAGCTTCAACACCCTCGCCGACCGCATCCAGCGCCGGTCCGCGCCGCGTCGGGAGCTGGTCTCGGCCGTCGCCTCCGGTGCCGACCTGGACCGGGTGCTGCGGATGGCCGCCGACGAGCTCGGCACGGACTGCTGGGTGCTCTCCGCAGCAGGGTGGATCGTCGGCGGTACCGCCGAGCTACCGGACCCGATCCGCTGCGCGGCGCTGCGCGAGTTCGCGACCGGCCGACTGCCGCGCGCCTTGCCGCCCGAACAGCCCGACGCATATCTGCTGTGGCCGGTGGAGGCCGACACCGTGCCGCATGTCGCGGGCTGGTTCGTGTTGGCGCGGGGCGATCTGGCCGGCTGGGACGAGGAGAAAGAGGCCATCGCCACGGATTTGGGCACCGTCGTGGCGTTGGTGCGGGCGCGAGTCGACGAGGCCCGCCGGATCGCGGGCCGGTCGGTGGAGGCCGCGCTGCGGCGGCTGCTAGACGGCACCTCGACCCCGGCCGAGGTCGCGGCCCGGCTGGAGACCGCCGGGCTGCCGACCAACGAGCCGCTGCGGGCGGTCGCGCTCAGTATCGGCGACCCGGCCGAATCGACGACGCTGCTGCGCGAGATCGCCGCGGCCACCGGCATGGCCTCGGTCACCGCGCCGCTCGGCGACGGAGCCACGGCTTTGTTCGTCGACGACAAAGCCCACCTGGCGGAGCTGGACGTTCGGCTGCGCCGCCTGGTCGCCGAAACTGAACCGGGCCTCGGTGAGCGGCGGCTGGCGGTCGGCGTCAGCGACGTCAGCCCGGCAACCGCGCTGCGGGGAGCGCTTGAGGAGGCTGGATACGCGCGACGGCTCGCGCAGCGCCGCCGGGGGCGCGCAGAGGTCGTCACGGCGACGGAGCTGGCCTCGCACGAGGTGCTGCTCGCTTCGACGCCGGACGAGCTGCGCCGTTCCTACCGGCAGCGGCTGCTCGCCGAGCTGATCGCCTACGACTCGGCGCACAACTCGGATCTGGTGCGCACTCTGCGTGTTTTCCTCGACTGCTCGGGCTCGTGGTCGCGCTGTGCGAAGCGACTCCACGTGCACGTCAACACGCTGCGCTACCGGATCGGGCGGATCGAGGAGATCACCGGGCGCAATCTCACCGAGTTCCCGTCCCGAGTGGACTTCTACCTCGCCCTGGAACTCGACCGCGAACCCGCCGACTAGCGCCGCCGTCACGAACTGGGCAAGCGAATCGCTCCGGCGCGTTTTTCCAGGCCAGCCGCCCTGGTACTGCCGATCGCCGGCGCACTCGCGCGTGCTGACCAGGCGATACGTCCACCTGTGCCAGGCCGATTCCCCGGCATCGGAACCCGGTGGCCCGTTGCGCGGTGCCGAATACGCGATGTTGGAAGTCGATCACGCAACGCGACAAGGGGCCCGCACGTTCGTGGGTGTGCTCACAATCGGCCCCGCTGTCCGGGGTAAGCGGTGGGCACAGTTCGAAATCTGCAAGCAGGCGCGGTACTGTGCTTGGTCGCGGTTACGCGCTAAAGGGGCCCGCCCGTTTTGGGAACTCCCCAGGGAACCCCACCCCCACCACCCGAGACGGAGGTACCGGGATTGACCGATCTGTCCGCCACCACCGGTGTGACGGACCGCCCGAGCGGCACCGCGCAGCAAGCCGGATCCGCCGCGCCGGACCCGATTCTGCAGTTCCTCGACCGGCAGCGTCCCGAAACTCCCTGCCTGGTCATGGATCTGGCGCAGGTTCGCAACCGCTACCGGCAGTTGCGAACCGCCCTACCGGACGCCCGGATCTGCTACGCGGTCAAGGCCAATCCCACTCCCGAAGTGGTCGGTGAACTCGTCGGCCTGGGAGCCTCCTTCGACGTCGCCAGCCCCGGCGAGATCGACCTGTGCCTGGCCAAGGGCGCCGCGCCGGAGTCGATCTCCTACGGCAATACCATCAAGAAGCGCCGGGACATCGCCCGCGCCTACGAGCAGGGCGTCCGGCTGTTCGTCACCGACAGCGCCGCGGACCTGACCAACATCGCCGAGGTCGCGCCGGGCTCGCAGGTGTTCTGCCGGGTCCTGGTGGACAACAAGGGATCCCGCACCCCATTCGGCCGCAAGTTCGGTTGCCCGCCGGAGACGGCCGCCCCACTGCTGCGGCGTGCGCGGGAGCTCGGCCTCGACGCCTACGGCGTGTCGTTCCACATTGGATCGCAGCAGCTGGAACCCGGCGCATGGGAGCACGGAATCGGCGCCGCACGGCGGGTTTTCGAGGACTGCGCCGCGCACGGAGTGCCACTGCGGATGGTGAACCTGGGCGGCGGATTGCCCGCCGGCTACACGGAATCCGCACCGCCGCTGGCCGACTACGTGCGCCGCATTGAGGAATCGCTGGACCACAACTTCGGTGCCCGGCGGCCGGAACTGCTCATCGAGCCGGGGCGCTTCATCGTCGGCGACGCGGGCGTGCTGCGCAGCGAGGTCGTGCTCGTAAGCGACTCGTGCGACGGTGAACGCAGCTGGGTCTACCTGGACATCGGCCGCTACAACGGGCTGGCCGAGACGGAAGGTGAGGCCATCACCTACCGGCTGCGCACCTCGCGCGACGGCGACCCGCTCGGCCCGGTCGTGCTCGCCGGGCCGACCTGCGACGGCGACGACGTGCTCTATCAGCGCACCCGGTACGAGCTGCCGCGAACGCTGCGCGGCGGCGACTGGGTCGACCTGCTCAGCGCCGGTGCGTACACCGCCAGCTATTCATCCGTGGGTTTCAACGGATTCAATCCGCTGCCCACATACTGCGTCGATGGCGACCAACGGTCGTGATCGCCTCGGCCTGCAAGCCGACACCGACAGTGCTTTCCGCACTGGAATTTCTGCGAATTGATGGGAGGTCGATAGATGTCCGTTGACACCGGGACGCCGCCGGTTGGGTTGTTCACCGGCCAGCATGTCCTCGCCGAGCTGGAGGGCGTTGATCCGGAACTGCTAGATGACGAGCAGTTCCTGCGGGAGACCTTGCACAACGCGTTGAGCCAGTCGCACGCCACCGTGTGCCAGATGATCGCCAAGCGGTTCGAGCCGCAAGGTGTCACCGTGTTGGCGTTGCTGTCGGAGTCCCACGCTTCGCTGCACACTTACCCGGAGGACGGCTCGATCTTCATCGATGTCTTCACCTGCGGACACACCGCCCAGCCGGAGCGCGCGGTGCAGCTGCTCGCCGAGGCGCTGAAGCCGGCGTCGGAGCACGTCCAGACCATTCACCGCGGCCGGGACTACGCCGAACTGGTCTCGTGACCTTGCCGAAGACTGTCGGTAGCTCGTTGTGCGTGGGTGTCCATTCGGCGGAACGCGGGTGGTCATCTTGCGCGCGTGGCGTTGAGCGGCTATGCCGCTCGAAGAACATGCCCTACCGGGCAACGCGAATCAAGGAGGAGCACCGTTGATCGAACTCGACGGGCACCGGTGGATCAAGGAACCGATGGGCGAGGACCTGCAGCGCCTGTGGCGGGTTGACGAGGTGCTGTGGGAGGGCGACACCGCCTACCAGCACGTGGTCATCGCCCGCACCGGGCAGGGCGTCTCGCTGTTCTGCGACGACGACCGGCAGAGCACCGAGTTCTCCCAGTTGGTCTACCACGAGGCGATGATGGTGCCGGCGTTCCTGCTCGCCGAGCGGGTCGAGCGGGTGCTGATCATCGGCTCCAGCGAGGGCGTGGCCAGCCAGATGTCCGTGGCCGCCGGCGCCAGCCGGGTCGACCACGTCGACATCGACGAGCAGTGCGTGCGCGTCTGTGCCGAGCACCTGCCGTACGGCTACAGCACCGAGGAACTCGCCCGCGTCGAGCAGGGTGACGGGCCGATCAAGCTGCACTACGCCGACGGCTGGGGCTTCCTCGACCATGCGCCGCCGGAGGGCTACGACATCGTGGTCGTCGACCTGCCCGACGAGCGGCCCGACGACGCCGATGGCCAGCACAACCGGCTGTACGGCTTGGAGTTCATCCAGCGCTGCCAGGCGGTGCTCGCGGCCGGTGGCGTGGTCGCCTTCCAGGCGGGCTGCCCGACCGTGTGGCGCAACGAGACGCTGATCCGCGCCTACAACCGGTTCCGGTCGGTGTTCGACACGGTCGCCTACTTCGGCTCCGATGAGCACGAGTGGGCGTTCCTGTTCGGTCGGGTCGAGCAGATCGACGACCCGACCAACGTGATGCTGGAGGCTTTCTCCAAGTCCGCCTACCGGCCGCAGACGATCGACGAAGCCAGCCTCATCGGCTGCACCGTCCCCCCGTACTCCGTCCGTAATCAGGATTAATGGGCGATTTCAAGGGAAATCAGCGCGGTGATTTCCCTTGAAATCATCGCCTACAGCGAGCCGAGGTAGGGGTGGCGCGCGGGGTTCCCGTCGCGGGGGGTGAACCACTGGTCGAAGGCCAGGCCCCGCGCGCGCAGCTCGGTCTCGAGCTTGGTCACCTGCTCCGCCACCTCCGGCTCGGCCTCGCCAGCCAGCGGCAGGTCCACCTCGTAAAGCTCGTCGTGGTCGACGCCGCCGAAGGCCCGCCCGGCGAACCCGGCGAACACCGACTCGCTGGCCTCCCAGGTCATCAACTCGGCAGCCTCCAGCACCACTCGCGCCTCGTTGATGACCAGCCGCAACGCGAGCGCCTCCGCCACCGTGCGCGGCGGCGTCCAGGTCGACTCGGTCAACCGAACCGCGACCGCCGCCGCGGACAGCACGAACGCGCGGGCGAAGAACGCGTCGTAGCGGTGGTCATAGCACGGCGGAAGCTCCTCCAGCACCAGCAGCCCGACCGCGTCGGCGACCGTCGCGTTGTTCACCGCCAGCGCCAGCTCGTCGTAGAAGATCTCGTCGGTGACCACCCGCACCGCGTGGATCAGCGCCCCGGCGCACACGACTTGATCGTCCTGCTCGGCGCCGAAGGCGCTCGCCTCGAACGCCCGTAGCTGCGGCGCCAGGTCGGTCAGCCGGGCCCGCCAGTGCTCGACGTCCATCGCGGGTTCCGCCGAGGTCTCCAATGCTTCCTCGACCGCGGCTTCCAGGGCATCGTCCGCGCTCACCTCGCCGGCTGCGGCCAGCCGCTGGTTGAACTCGTCCTCGGTGATCCGCACCTCCGAGTGCGCCACCGACCAGCCACTGAGCACCTCGGTCTCGCCGATCAGCTCGTCGAGCACTGAGGCGGCGGCGTCCTCGGCGGCCAGCAGCGATGGCGCGTCGAGCGCGAGCACCACGTTGGCGCCGGTCAGGTGCACCGTGATGCGGTAGTCCAGGACGTCGATGTCGGCGTCCCCCGGGCCGGAGACCCCTTCCACCAGCGCGAGGTGGCGGTCCAGCACGGCCGCGATCCCTTCCTGCTGCAGCGCGTCGAGCTCCACTACCTTGGTCGGCGGTTCGAGCTCCGCTGTCACCGCATAGTCCACCGCGTCTCGCCCTCTCCTCGACGGTTGGTCGGCATCGTACGTCGTCCGACAGGCCAGGACCCGTCAAGCTCTCGGGCCCCCCTCATCGGCCATGATGAACCACGTGACAACGACTGTGGCCGTATTCGGCAGCTGCAACATGGACCTGGTCGCCTACGTCGAGACCGCGCCCAAGCAGGGCGAGACTGTGCCGGGGCGGGAGTTCCACACGGTGCCCGGCGGCAAGGGCGCCAACCAGGCGATCGCTGCGGCCAAGGCGGGCGCGGCAGTGCGGATGATCGGGGCGGTCGGCGAGGATCCCTTCGGCACCCAGATCCGCGAAACCCTGCAGAAGTCTACTGTGGACGTTTCGGGATTGCGGGTGGTGCCGAGACGCAGCGGGACGGCGCACATCGTCGTAGACGCCGAGGGCGGGAACTCCATCGTCGTGGTGCCGGGCGCCAACGCAACGGTGGACGGACTTGTCGAAGGCGATGAGGACTTGATCGCCGGAGCGCGGAGTTTGCTGCTGCAGCTGGAGATTCCGTTCTCCGGGGTGGCTGCGGCCGCGGCGGCGGGACGTCGCAATGGAGTGCGGGTGGTGCTCACTCCGGCGCCGGCGGTGCCGCTGTCTGCGGACATCCTTTCAAATGTGGATCTGTTGGTGCCCAACGAACACGAGGCGGCGATCCTGGCGGGCGACGCCGACCCGCGCCGCGCGCTGGCCGCGCTACTCCAACTGGTTCCCGAGGTGGTGATCACCCTCGGTGCTCGCGGCTCGCTGTACGGCAACCGCGACGGCGCCCGCGTGGAGGTGCCCAGCTTCCCCGTCGACGCCGTGGACACGACGGCCGCGGGCGACACCTTCGTGGGCGTCCTCAGCACGGCACTCGGCGAGGGCGCCGAGGTGCCCGAGGCACTTCGGCTCGCCTCCGCCGGCGCGGCGGTGTCCGTGCAGCGCAACGGCGCCAGCAGCTCGATGCCCACCCGCCAGGAAATCATCGACTTCGTGGCGACCAGATAAGAGATACACCGCGTCAATTACCGCTTGTTCGCGGCCGCTACGAGGAGTCATTGCGCGAGTTTCACGGGCGGCCGGATTTGCCGCCAGTTCGAACCGGCCGCCCGTGCCGCGCAATCACTCAGCGTTGTCGTAAGCCTCGACGACCTCGGCCGGAATGCGGCCCCGATCGGAAACCTGCATCCCCTGATTCCGGGCCCATTCCCGAATGGCCTGGTTGCGTTCGCGGTCGGCAGCGGTCGGCGTCGCCGAGGCCTTGCCGGGCTTGCTGGCGGCGCGCTTGCGGCCACCGGTCTTCCGCGCGCTGGCCACGAAAGACGCCAGCGAGTCCCGGAGTTTGGCCGCATTTTCGGCGGACAGGTCAATTGTGTAGTTCACCCCGTCCAAGGCGAACTCGACGGTGCTGTCGGCTGGTGTGCCGTCGACGTCGTCGACGAGCTGGACAGTGACTTTCTGCGCCACGGTAACCCTCGATTCCGGCTCGATTCCCGTTGTTCTCCGCACGGCCGGTGCGGCGAAGAGCGAGCGAACAATAAACGATCGTCGTAAGAATGTTCCACCCGCCGCCGGAAAGTTCTGCGATGTGCGCTGGATTACTTTCTTGGATTGGCCCGCATCGGTTACAGTCCGTTGGCGGCCCCGATGGTCAGCGGGGCGGGGAGACACGTAACCCACCCGGCGGTTATCGGCCGGTCGCCGAGCTGTTCTATGGTTGAGCACGAGACAACGGCGGTGCCGCGTGCTAGAACGTGGCGAGGGCTCGCAGTAGTCTTACCTGCAAGTGTCGCGGATCGAGGCGGGGCACGTTCCCGAGACAGGTGATCATGGCCGAGCGGATTCAGGTCGAACTCGTCGATGACATCGACGGGTCGCCAGCCAACCACACCGTCACCTTCGCGCTGGATGGCGCGACGTATGAAATCGATCTGAACGACGCGCATGCTCAACAGCTGCGGGCCGTCCTCGATCGCTACGTCAAGGCGGCGCGCGCCCCGAAGCCGGAGCCGGCGCGCAGCACCCGCCAGCAAGAGCGTGCAGAGGAACAGGCCCGGCAGGCCAACAAGCAGCTCACCGAGCAGATCCGGGGCGCCGCGCAGCGCACCCGCGAGCACCTCAGCAAGAAGGCCGCCGACCGGCCCGAGCCGGAATCGGTCAAACAGCCTGAACCCGCCGAGGAGACGCTGTTCGACACTTCCCCTGCCGAGGAGCAGAAGCAGGACGCCGCGCGCGTCCCGGCGGTCTCGATGCCCCAGTTCTCCTCCGCCGTCGACTGAAGGCGGCTCCGCCGCATTGTTCGACGCCGAGCCTGCGCCGAACGCGTGATATTTTCCCGATTGGCGGCCCCTCGGGTTCGCTCGCGTTCCGAACGCGTTTCCGGTAGACAGCGGTCTTGTCCCCGCGGCCGTCGCCTCGGCCGTGTAACACCGTCATTGTTTTCCGGTTGATGCCGCAAATGATCACGCATACGGAGCAACGTCGTCCGTTCCGGTTCGCCGAAGCGGTTCGGTACCCGACAGTGCCGGACGACAACTTCCGGATGACCAAAACTGCGCCCTGGCGAGTCCGACAATTCCTTTGAGGGCTTTCCCGCCCCTGAGTGCCGATCCTGGTGCGGGACAACGGGATCGTGCTGCTCGATCAACCTAAACTGCTGCGCTACGACAATTGGGCGAGATCGTCTTGCCGGGGCCATCACGGGTAAGCACGCGGCGACTCGCAGCGCGGGTACATGCAATGGTTCCAGGCGGTGCCGGTGTGGGCCTCGGTGCGCCAGTGCGAGCGGACGCTCTCCGCTGAGGAATACGAACCAGCACCGAGTCCGTTGGAGGAGCTGGGTGCGGCGGGGTTCAGTTCAGTCTGCAGCGCGGTGCCGGCGGGCACGGCCGCGCTGGCCGGGCTTGGGGCGCGAGGACTTCGTCGGCTCTAGCTTCGTCCCTTCGGCCCTCTCCGCCAGGGCGGCGGCGAACTCGGGCGGGGCGCTGGGACCCCAGTTCCGGTCTTCCGGGTCCATCAGAGTCTTTCGCAGCTCGGTATAGATCGGTGTCGAGTCCACTGCAACCCCCGTTCCGCCGGACGACCTGCCGGTCGCCCCGGAGGCTACCTGCGCACTCCGGATGAATCTTGGTGGCGAAGCAGGACCACACGAACGTGCCCCCTCGATCGGGGCGGCGAGCCGTGGTCGCGGCGCCATTCCCCGGAAGACGCTTCAAGATCCCCTCTGAACTGGTGTTTTGTGGTTTAAGGGGGGGTGGTGTTCGGGGGTGTTTCGGGGGTGTGTAAATTTATCCAGGTCAGCGCGACACGGGCCGGGAAAACCGGGCCGGGGCTGACGCGGGGTCGCGAACCACACTTTCACAAGTGAGTGTTAGGGTGGGTGAGCCCGAAAAGGCTAGGACTTGATAAAGCGAAACGCTTACCCGTGTTGATAACTGAAGACATCGGTGGTTTCCGGTTCGGTGACGAATTCGGGTGGGAACGGAAAGTGAGCCCCCCCGGTTTGACAGTGGAAATCGCGATGGTCTACAGTGGGAAACACGAAAGCGCGAAAGGAAATGCTCCCCGGAGCTGCGGGTCCCTGGAATGGGGGTCTGGGTGATGGTGTGGGTGTGTTCTTTGAGAACTCAACAGCGGACTGTTTTGGTTAGTGTTCTTTTATGCCCCCGACCACATGGTTGTGTGGTTGGTGGTTTCTTTGAGTATGGCGCTCGCCTTTTGTGGGTTTGAGTGTCTGCTGGGATTGTTTCAACAGGCATTGTTGGAGAGTTTGATCCTGGCTCAGGACGAACGCTGGCGGCGTGCTTAACACATGCAAGTCGAACGCTGAAGCACTTTCGGGTGTGGATGAGTGGCGAACGGGTGAGTAACACGTGGGTAATCTGCCCTGCACTCTGGGATAAGCCTTGGAAACGGGGTCTAATACCGGATATGACATTGGATCGCATGGTCTGGTGTGGAAAGTTCCGGCGGTGCAGGATGAGCCCGCGGCCTATCAGCTTGTTGGTGGGGTGATGGCCTACCAAGGCGACGACGGGTAGCCGGCCTGAGAGGGTGACCGGCCACACTGGGACTGAGACACGGCCCAGACTCCTACGGGAGGCAGCAGTGGGGAATCTTGCGCAATGGGCGAAAGCCTGACGCAGCAACGCCGCGTGGGGGATGACGGCCTTCGGGTTGTAAACCTCTTTCGACATCGACGAAGCCTTCGGGTGACGGTAGGTGTAGAAGAAGCACCGGCTAACTACGTGCCAGCAGCCGCGGTAATACGTAGGGTGCGAGCGTTGTCCGGATTTATTGGGCGTAAAGAGCTCGTAGGCGGTTTGTCGCGTCGGCCGTGAAAACCTGCAGCTTAACTGTGGGCTTGCGGTCGATACGGGCAGACTTGAGTTCGGTAGGGGAGACTGGAATTCCTGGTGTAGCGGTGAAATGCGCAGATATCAGGAGGAACACCGGTGGCGAAGGCGGGTCTCTGGGCCGATACTGACGCTGAGGAGCGAAAGCGTGGGGAGCGAACAGGATTAGATACCCTGGTAGTCCACGCCGTAAACGTTGGGCGCTAGGTGTGGGGATGGGTTCCACTGTTTCCGTGCCGTAGCTAACGCATTAAGCGCCCCGCCTGGGGAGTACGGCCGCAAGGCTAAAACTCAAAGGAATTGACGGGGGCCCGCACAAGCGGCGGAGCATGTGGATTAATTCGATGCAACGCGAAGAACCTTACCTGGGTTTGACATGCACTAGATGGCCTCAGAGATGGGGTTTCCCTTGTGGTTGGTGTACAGGTGGTGCATGGCTGTCGTCAGCTCGTGTCGTGAGATGTTGGGTTAAGTCCCGCAACGAGCGCAACCCTTGCCCTATGTTGCCAGCGGGTTATGCCGGGGACTCGTGGGGGACTGCCGGGGTCAACTCGGAGGAAGGTGGGGATGACGTCAAGTCATCATGCCCCTTATGCCCAGGGCTTCACACATGCTACAATGGCTGGTACAGAGGGTGGCGATATCGTGAGGTGGAGCGAATCCCTTAAAGCCGGTCTCAGTTCGGATCGGGGTCTGCAACTCGACCCCGTGAAGTCGGAGTCGCTAGTAATCGCAGATCAGCAGTGCTGCGGTGAATACGTTCCCGGGCCTTGTACACACCGCCCGTCACGTCATGAAAGTCGGTAACACCCGAAGCCCATGGCCTAACCTTTGTGGGGGGAGTGGTCGAAGGTGGGACTGGCGATTGGGACGAAGTCGTAACAAGGTAGCCGTACCGGAAGGTGCGGCTGGATCACCTCCTTTCTAAGGAGCAATAACACTCTGACTCCTGTGGGGTTGGGAGTGTCCATGGTTTGGAAGCGAATGTTTTCCGCTGTGGGTGCTCGATGGATTGTGGAACACACTAACGTCAACAAGACAGTTCGCTGTTGGGTGTCTGAGGGAGCACATTGTGTGTGTTTTCTTGTGTGTTTGGTTGTTGTTTGAGAACTGTATAGTGGGTGCGAGCATCTTTGTGGCCAAGTTGTGTAGGGCACATGGTGGATGCCTTGGTACCAGGGGCCGATGAAGGACGTGGGAGACTGCGATAGTCCTCGGGGAGTTGTCAACCGAGCTGTGATCCGAGGGTGTCCGAATGGGGTAACCCAGCCCGGGTGATGTCGGGTTACCAATGCCTGAATGTATAGGGTGTTGGGGGGAACGCGGGGAAGTGAAACATCTTAGTACCCGTAGGAAGAGAAAACACTGGTGATTCCGTGAGTAGTGGCGAGCGAAAGCGGAGGAGGCTAAACCGTGCGCGTGGGATACCTGGTAGGGGTTGCGTGTGCGGGGTTGTGGGACGCTGCTGGAAGACGCTACCGAGTCTTCAGCGTTGTTGTGTGGGTTAGTCGAATGGTTTGGGATAGCCGGCCGTAGTGGGTGAGAGTCCCGTAGGCGAAAATCTGCATGGCGCGTGTGGTGGTGTTCCCGAGTAGCAGCGCTTTCGTGGAGGGTGTTGTGAATCTGGCGGGACCACTCGCTAAGCCTAAATACCCCCTGGTGACCGATAGTGGATAGTACCGTGAGGGAATGGTGAAAAGTACCCCGGGAGGGGAGTGAAAGAGTTCCTGAAACCGTGTGCCTGCAAACCGTCAGAGCCTTCGGGTGATGGCGTGCCTTTTGAAGAATGAGCCTGCGAGTTACTGCTGCGTGGCGAGGTTAACCTGTGTGTGGGGTAGCCGGAGCGAAAGCGAGTCTGAAGAGGGCGTTTTAGTCGCGTGGTGTAGACCCGAAGCGGGGTGATCTACCCATGGCCAGGGTGAAGCGCGGGTAAGACCGTGTGGAGGCCCGAACCCACCAGGGTTGAAAACCTGGGGGATGAGTTGTGGGTAGGGGTGAAAGGCCAATCAAACTCCGTGATAGCTGGTTCTCCCCGAAATGCATTTAGGTGCAGCGTTGCGTGGTTGCTTGGGTGGGGTAGAGCACTGGTTGGTTGATGGGCCTTCGCGGGTTACTGAGATCAGCCAAACTCCGAATACGCCTGAGTTGAGCGTGGCAGTGAGACGGCGGGGGAGAAGCTTCGTCGTCGAGAGGGAAACAGCCCAGAGCATCGGCTAAGGCCCCTAAGTGTGCGCTTAGTGGGAAAGGATGTGGGATCGCTGAGACAACCAGGAGGTTGGCTTAGAAGCAGCCATCCTTGAAAGAGTGCGTAATAGCTCACTGGTCAAGTGGTCCTGCGCCGACAATGTAGCGGGGCTGAAGCGCACCGCCGAAGCCATGCCAACTGTGTGGTGACATATGGTTGGGTAGGGGAGCGTCCTGCATGCGGTGAAGCGCCGGCGTGAGCCAGGTGTGGAGTGTGTGGGAGTGAGAATGCAGGCATGAGTAGCGAGTGCAGAGTGAGAATCTCTGCCGCCGGATGACTAAGGGTTCCTGGGGAAGGTTCGTCCGCCCAGGGTGAGTCGGGGCCTAAGGCGAGGCCGACAGGCGTAGTCGATGGATAACGGGTTGATATTCCCGTACCCGTGTTGATGCGTCCATAGCGAATCCTTTGATACTAACCATCCTGGTGTGTGTTGATCCTTTGGGTGATGTGCATGCTGGCATGGGGCCTGATGGGGTAGTAGTTAAGTGATGGGGTGACGCAGGAGGGTAGCTCTGCCAGTGAGTGGTTGTACTGGTGTAAGCCTGTAGCCCGGTGTGTAGGTAAATCCGCATGCCATGAGGGGTGAGGGGTGATGCGTAGCCGTGGTGGTGAAGTGAGTGATCCCATGCTGTCGAGAAAAGCCTCTAGCGAGTGTCTTCACGGCCCGTACCCGAAACCGACACAGGTGGTCAGGTAGAGTATACCGAGGCGGTCGGGTGAACTGTGGTTAAGGAATTCGGCAAATTGCCCCCGTAACTTTGGGAGAAGGGGGGCCGCTGCTGGTGAACGCCCTTGCGGTGGGAGCTGGTGGTGGTCGCAGAGGCCAGGGAGAAGCGACTGTTTACTAAAAACACAGGTCCATGCGAAGCCGTAAGGCGATGTATATGGACTGACGCCTGCCCGGTGCTGGAACGTTAAGAGGACCCGTGAACCTGTAAGGGTGTAGCGGAGAATTTAAGCGCCAGTAAACGGCGGTGGTAACTATAACCATCCTAAGGTAGCGAAATTCCTTGTCGGGTAAGTTCCGACCTGCACGAATGGCGTAACGACTTCTCCGCTGTCTCGACCACAGGCCCGGTGAAATTGCAGTACGAGTAAAGATGCTCGTTTCGCGCGGCAGGACGGAAAGACCCCGGGACCTTTACTATAGCTTGGTATTGGTGTTTGGTTCGGCTTGTGTAGGATAGGTGGGAGACTGTGAAGCCATGACGCTAGTTGTGGTGGAGTCGTTGGTGAAATACCACTCTGGTCGTTCCGGGCATCTAACTCGGGTCCGTGATCCGGATCGGGGACAGTGCCTGGTGGGTAGTTTAACTGGGGCGGTTGCCTCCTAAAGGGTAACGGAGGCGCCCAAAGGTTCCCTCAGCCTGGTTGGCAATCAGGTGTTGAGTGTAAGTGTATAAGGGAGCTTGACTGTGAGACTGACGGGTCGAGCAGGTGCGAAAGCAGGGACTAGTGATCCGGCACTGGCTGGTGGAAGCGGTGTCGCTCAACGGATAAAAGGTACCCCGGGGATAACAGGCTGATCTTGCCCAAGAGTCCATATCGACGGCATGGTTTGGCACCTCGATGTCGGCTCGTCGCATCCTGGGGCTGGAGTTGGTCCCAAGGGTTGGGCTGTTCGCCCATTAAAGCGGCACGCGAGCTGGGTTTAGAACGTCGTGAGACAGTTCGGTCCCTATCCGCCGCGCGCGTAGGAGACTTGCGGAAGGCTGTCCCTAGTACGAGAGGACCGGGACGGACGTACCTCTGGTGTGCCAGTCGTTCTGCCAAGGGCGTGGCTGGTTGGCTATGTGCGGGAGGGATAACCGCTGAAAGCATCTAAGCGGGAAGCCTGTTCCTAGATGAGGTCTCCCACCCCTTTGTGGGTTAAGGCCCCCGAGAGATGATCGGGTTGACAGGCCAGGTGTGGAAGCGCGGTAACGTGTGGAGCTGACTGGTGCTGATAGGCCGAGGACTTGTTCACAAAGATTGCTACGCACCCACTATACGGTGTCTGAGACAACAATCAGACACTTGGTAATCGAAGATGGTTTTGTGTCATTGATTCTGGCACCCGAGTTTTCCCGCTGCTTGTGGTGGTGGGGTGTGGGTTGTCGGTGGCGATGGCGGGGAGGGTCCGCCCGGTCCCATTCCGAACCCGGTAGCTAAGCTCCCCAGCGCTGATGGTACTGCACTCGACAGGGTGTGGGAGAGTAAGACACCGCCGACACACAACTAAGAGAAGGGTCCCTTTTCTTCCGATTGCGGAAGGAAAGGGACCCTTTTCGTATTGCGCCTGCAACGTTGTGGAGCCGCCGCTCGGCAAGCGGCGCAGGTGTGACGCGCCCTACAGTCGGGGTGTGGACGATGCCAAGCTCACCATTGACCAGCGCACGCTGAAGCCTCGTAGTAGCGAGGTCACCGAAGGAATGGAAAGGGCCGCGGCGCGCGGGATGCTGCGCGCCGTCGGCATGCAAGACGACGACTTCGCGAAGCCGCAAATCGGCGTGGCTTCCTCCTGGAACGAGATCACCCCGTGCAACCTCTCCTTGCAGCGCCTGGCGCAAGCCGCGAAGGAAGGCGTGCACGCGGCCGGCGGCTACCCGATGGAGTTCGGCACCATCTCGGTCTCCGACGGCATCTCGATGGGCCACGTTGGCATGCACTACTCCCTGGTGTCCCGGGAGATCATCGCCGACTCCGTCGAGACCGTGATGGAGGCCGAACGGATGGACGGCTCGGTGTTGCTGGCGGGTTGCGACAAGAGCCTGCCGGGCATGCTGATGGCGGCGGCCCGACTCGACCTGGCCTCGGTGTTCGTCTACGCCGGTTCGATCTTGCCGGGGCGCGTGGATGACCGCGAAGTCACCATCATCGATGCCTTCGAAGCGGTCGGGGCCTGCGCACGCGGCCTGATCACGCGCGCCGAGGTGGACCGCATCGAGCGTGCGATCTGCCCCGGGGAGGGTGCCTGCGGCGGGATGTACACCGCGAACACCATGGCCTGCGCGGCCGAGGCGCTGGGGATGTCGGTGCCGGGGTCGGCAAGCCCGCCGTCCGTGGATCGGCGGCGCGATGCGGGTGCCCGCGAAGCGGGCCGGGCGGTGGTCGGCATGCTGGCGCGGCAGCTGACCGCTCGCCAGATCCTGACCAAGGAGGCGTTCGAGAACGCGATCGCCGTCACGATGGCTTTCGGTGGGTCAACGAATGCGGTGCTGCACCTGCTAGCCATCGCGCGGGAGGCCGAGGTCGACCTGAGGCTGGACGACTTCAATCGGATCGGCGACAGAGTGCCGCACCTGGCCGACGTCAAGCCGTTCGGCCGGTACGTGATGCCCGCGGTGGACCGGATCGGCGGCGTACCAGTGGTGATGAAGGCCCTGCTCGCCGCGGGCCTGCTGCACGGCGACTGCATGACGGTGACCGGTCGGACCGTTGCGGAAAACCTAGCCGAACTCGATCCGCCGGAGCTGGACGGTGAGGTGCTGCACCAGCTGTCGAACCCAATCCACCCCACCGGTGGGCTCACCATCTTGCGGGGCTCGCTGGCGCCGGACGGTGCGGTGGTCAAGAGCGCGGGCTTCGACTCGGCGAGTTTCGACGGCACGGCACGCGTTTTCGACGGCGAGCAGGGCGCGATGGATGCGGTGGAGAACGACACGCTGAAGCCAGGTGATGTGGTCATCATCCGCTACGAGGGACCGCGCGGTGGGCCGGGCATGCGGGAGATGCTCGCCGTCACGGGGGCGATCAAAGGTGCCGGCCTAGGCAAGGACGTTTTGCTGGTCACGGACGGCAGGTTCTCCGGCGGCACCACGGGATTGTGCATCGGCCACGTGGCGCCGGAGGCGACCGACGGTGGGCCGATCGCGCTGGTGCAGGACGGCGACCCGATCCGGCTCGACCTCGCCAACCGCACCCTGGACCTGCTCGTCGACGACGCGGAACTCCTGCGGCGTCGCGAGAACTGGTCGCCACCGGCACCGCGTCTCCGCAAGGGTGTGCTCGGCAAGTACGCGAAACTGGTTGGCTCCGCCGCCGAAGGCGCGGTCTGTTCGTGATCAAAGGGTAAGGAACAGCGTGACCTGGACGGGAGGATCCGCGGGCGGGCGCGGGGTGGGAGTGCGCGCCCGCCCGCGGAAGTCAGGTCGTGATGCGGGTCAGTCCCACTGGAGCGAGGCGCCGGACTGGTATTCGATGACTCGGGTTTCGAAGAAGTTCTTCTCCTTCTTCAGGTCCATGGCTTCCGACATCCAGGGGAACGGGTTGTCGGTCTCCGGGAACACCGGTTCCAGGCCGAGCTGGGCGCAGCGCCGGTTGGTGATGAAGTGCATGTACTGCGCGCAGAGTTCGGCGTTGATGCCGAGCAGGCCGCGGGGCATGGTGTCGCGCCCGTAGGCGATCTCCAGTTCGCAGGCTTCGGTGAGCATGCGGCGGATCTCGGCCTGGAATTCCGGGGTCCACAGGTGCGGGTTCTCGATCTTGATCTGGTTGATGCAGTCGATGCCGAAGTTCAGGTGGATCGACTCGTCACGCAGGATGTACTGGTACTGCTCGGCGATGCCGACCATCTTGTTCCGCCGGCCCAGCGCCAGGATCTGCGCGAACCCGGTGTAGAACCACATGCCCTCGAAGATCACATAGAAGGCGACCAGATCGCGCAGGAAGGCCTGGTCGGCCTCGGTGCTGCCGGTGGCGAAATCGGGATCTTCCAGGCTTTGGGTGTACTGCAGGGCCCAGGCGTCCTTGTCGGAGATCGACGGGATCTCCCGGTACATGTTGAAAAGTTCGCCCTCGTCGAGGCCGAGACTCTCACAGATGTACTGGAAGGTGTGCGTGTGCACGGCTTCCTCGAACGCCTGCCGCAGCAGGTACTGGCGGCATTCCGGGTTGGTGATGTGCCGGTAGACGGCGAGCACAATGTTATTGGCCACCAAGGATTCCGCGGTCGCGAAGAATCCGAGGTTGCGCTTGAGCAGCAGACGCTCGTCGTCGCTGAGGCCGTCGGTGGACTTCCACAACGCGATGTCGGCCTGCATCGAGATCTCGGTGGGCATCCAGTGGTTGTTGCAGCCCGCGAGGTACTTCTCCCACGCCCAGCCGTACTTCAGCGGGAGCAGCTGGTTGACGTCGGCGCGGGCGTTGATCATCGCCTTGTCGCTGACGTCGACGCGCCCGGCGGCGCGGTCGATCTCGCCGAGTCCGGCGCCGGAGGAGGGTGTTTGCGGTGAGGTCATGCCGTTGATGCTCCTGGAGGGAAAGTCGCCGCGGTTGTGGAGATGTGATGGGGTGCTCGGGCCGCTGGTCGCCGTTATTGGCAGGCCTCGCAGTCCGGGTCCTCGACCGAACAGGCCACCGCCGCCTCCGTCGGGACCGCGTTGAGCTTGCCGTCGGTGCCGCGCAGGGTGCTCTTCTCCACGTGCGTCGCGCTGGTGGAGCGCAGGTAGTACGTGGTCTTGAGACCCTTGCGCCAGGCGAGCCGGTAGAGCTCGTCGAGTAGCCGGCCGCTGGGGTGCGACACGTAGAGGTTCAGCGACTGCGCCTGGTCGATCCACTTCTGGCGACGCGCCGCCGCCTCGACCAGCCAGTGCGGTTCGACCTCGAACGCCGTCGCGTACAGGGCCTTGAGCTCGGCGGGAACCCGGTCGATCGCGGCCAGGCTGCCGTCGAAGAACTTCAGGTCGGCGACCATCGCGGAGTCCCAGAGGCCCGCCCGCTTGAGGTCCGCGACCAGGTGCGGGTTGACCACGGTGAAGTCCCCGGACATGTTCGCCTTGACGTACAGGTTGCGGTAGACCGGCTCGATGGACTGGTTGACCCCGCAGATGTTGGAGATCGTGGCGGTCGGTGCGATGGCCATCACGTTGGAGTTCCGCATGCCGTCCCGCCGGACCCGCTCCCGCAACGCCTTCCAGTCCATAGTGGACGTTCGGTCCAGGTCGACGTCACCATCGCGGGCGTCGGCGAGCAGCTCCAGCGAATCGATGGGCAGGATTCCCCGGCTCCACAGCGACCCGTCGAAGGACTCGTACCGGCCTCGCTCGGCCGCCAGCCGGCTGGACGCGGCGATGGCGTGGTAGCTGATCTGCTCCATGCTGCGGTCGGCGAACTCGACCGCGGCCGGCGAAGACGCCGGGATGCGCTGGGCGAACAGCGCATCCGCAAAGCCCATCAGTCCGAGCCCGATCGGCCGGTGCCGCAGGTTGGAGCGACGTGCCTCGGGAATCGTGTAAAAGTTGATGTCGATCACATTGTCGAGCATCCGCACGGCGGTACGCGTGGTGCGCTCCAGCCGCTCGGTGTCGATGCCCTCGGCGGTGACATGCCGCGCCAGGTTGATCGACCCGAGGTTGCACACGGCGACCTCGTCGGCGCTGGTGTTCAGCGTGATCTCGGTGCACAGGTTGGAGGAGTGCACGACCCCGCTGTGCTGCTGCGGCGAGCGCAGGTTGCACGGGTCCTTGAAGGTGATCCACGGGTGACCGGTCTCGAACAGCATGGTCAGCATCCGCCGCCACAGCTCCACCGCGCGCACCCGCCGGAACACCCGGACCTCGCCTCGGTCGGCGGCCTGCTCGTAGGCGCGGTAGCGGTCGGCGAACGCTTGGCCGTACAGGTCATGCAGGTCGGGGGTCTCGTCCGGAGAGAACAGCGTCCACTGCTCGTCGGCCTCGACGCGGCGCAGGAACTCGTCGGGCACCCAGTTCGCGGTGTTCATGTCGTGGGTGCGGCGGCGCTCGTCCCCGGTGTTCTTGCGCAGGTCAAGGAACTCCTCGACATCGATATGCCAGGTCTCCAGATACGCGCACACCGCTCCCTTGCGCCGACCGCCCTGGTTCACCGCCACCGCGGTGTCATTGGCGATCTTCAAAAACGGCACCACGCCCTGGGACTTGCCGTTGGTGCCGTTGATGTGCGCGCCGATACCGCGCACCGGTGTCCAGTCGTTGCCCAGCCCACCGGCGTACTTCGACAGCAGCGCGTTGTTGCTGATCGAGTGGAAGATCCCGGACAAATTGTCGTCCACAGTGGTCAGAAAGCAGGACGACAACTGCGGCCGGGTCGTACCGGAATTGAACAGGGTCGGCGTCGAGCACATGAAGTCAAACGACGACAACAGGTGGTAAAACTCGATCGCCCTGGCCTCGCGGTCGTCTTCACGCAGCGCCAGCCCCATCGCGACCCGCATGAAAAACGCCTGCGGCAACTCGAACCGGGTGCCGTCGTGGTGCAGGAAGTAGCGGTCGTACAGGGTCTGCAGGCCGAGGAAACCGAAGGTCAGGTCGCGTTCGGGCACCAGCGCGCGGCCCAGTCGGGCAACGTCGAAGGTGCCCAGCTCCGGGTCGAGCCGGGCCAGTTCGATGCCGCGGCGCACGTAGTCGGCGAAATACTCCGGGTAGCGGTCGCGCATTTCCTCTTGGTCGGCCTCCTGCGGTTCGCCCAGGAAGCTCAGTGCTTCGCGGCGCATCCGGTCCAGCAAGAGCCGGGCGGTGACCTGCGAATAGTTCGGTTCGGTCTCGATCAGGGTGCGCGCCGCCATGATCTGGGCCAGCGACAGCTCGTCGTCGCTGATACCGGCGTAGCCGGTGCGACGTACCTCGTCGAGCACGGCTTCCGCCGAAACGCCGGGCAGCCCGGCGCAGGCCTGGTGGACCACAGTGGACACACGGGTCCAGTCGTTGAGTGTCGCCGTCACGGGCTCTCTCCCTCGCGAGCTCGGCGGACCACGACGGCGCACGAGGAGACCACGGCGGCACGAAACCGCTGGTCGTCCGCGTGGACCCGCCCTCGAGGTCCCGGACAGCACGCTTTCTCGCGTGCACCGGCGGCAGGTCTTCGGACTCACGGGCGGCCTACTGGTCGTGGCTTCCCGGGCTTCTTGCCCAGTGCCTTAACCCGCTACCGTTCGGCAGCCGGGTCACGACGGTCGTTCCCGTTCACCGCTGCGGGGCAGTCCCGGATTCGCACCGGGTTCCCTCTTGCCTCACCGGACGCTTCCGGTGAACCACCAGCGAGCGACACACTACATGTTGGGTTTGGATGTGACGTGCATGGGCAGATAACGGCGTGTCGCGGTCTTGGTCGACAGCGCGGGCGAGGTAGCAGAGACTGGGCGGCCGGAGCCGGGCGAAAGGGGTACCAGTGGACGAGGCGAAGCTGCGGTCGTTGGTCTCGCGGCTGACTGTGGCGGATAAGGCAAGGTTGCTCACGGGGGCGGACTTATGGACCCTGCACCCGATGCCCCAGATCGGACTGCGGTCGCTGGTGCTCTCCGACGGGCCGAATGGGGTGCGCGGCACGGCCTGGGACGAGCGCGACCCGTCGCTGTTGTTGCCGGTGGCGTCCGCGCTGGCCGCGACGTGGGACCGGGCGTCGGCACGCATCATGGGAGAGCTGTTCGGCGACGAGGCGCGCCGCCGGGGCGTGCACGTGGTGCTGGCACCGACGGTCAACGTGCACCGAAGTCCCTTTGGCGGACGGCATTTCGAGAACTTGTCGGAGGATCCGCTGCTGATCGCCGAGATCGGGGCCGAGATCGTCGCGGGTATTCAGTCGCGCGGGGTGGCCGCGACCCCGAAGCACTACGTAGCCAACGACAGCGAAACCGAGCGGCTCAGTTACGACGCCGTGATCGACGATCAGACGTTGCGAGAGGTCTACCTCAAACCGTTCGAGCGGGTCATCGCGAAGGCTTCGCCGTGGGCGCTGATGGCCGCCTACAACTCGGTGAACGGCCACACGATGACCGAGAATTCCGTGCTGGTCAACGACATCCTCAAGGGTGAGTGGGCGTGGGACGGCATGCTCGTGTCGGACTGGTTCGCCACCCGATCGGTCGAGGCGGCGGCCCTCGGCGGCCTCGACCTGGCCATGCCCGGCCCGAAAAGCCCGTGGAGCGACGGGAAACTCGCGACGGCCGTGGAGCAGGGCAAGGTTTCCGAGAGGGTCCTCGACGACAAGGTGCTGCGGGTGTTGCGGCTGGCGGCACGCGTCGGCGCCTTCGCGGACTCGAAACCCGGAGACGGCCCGTCGGAGCAGGCCAGGCCGGTCATCCGGGTGCTGGCGGCGCGGGGATTCGTGCTGCTTCGCAACGAAGTGGTGGGCGACGCGCCGCTGCTGCCGATCGACCCGAAGGTTGCCAAGGTCGCCGTGATCGGCGAGAACGCCACCATTCCCGCGGTACAGGGCGGTGGATCGTCGCACGTTAGCCCGCCGCACGTGGTGACGCCGCTGGACGGATTGCGGGCCGCGTTGCCCGGGACGGACGTGGTGTACCAGCGCGGTGTCCGGCACCGCCGGCTGCTCGACGTGATCCCGCGAGCCGAGATCACCGATCCGGTCGGCGAAGGGGCGGGCTTTCGGGTCGAGTACCTGGACGGCTCCGGCGAGGTCCTCGACAGCGAGCTGCGCGGCACCGACCGGCTGCTGTGGCTCGGGGGCCTGCCTTCCGGGGCGAAATCGTTGCGGATGCGAGGAAAGCTTCAAATCGACGTTGGGGAGCACGTGTTCGGGGTCAACGGCACCGGGCACTTCCGCGTCGAGATCTCCGGTCGGGAGGTGCTGGCTGCGGACGTGACGCGCGCCGACAGCGTCGACGATCCCATGGGGGACATGCTGGAACCGCCGGAACAGCGGTTCAACGTCATGCTCGTGGAGTCGGACCTGGACGCCTCGGGGCAGGCCGCGCTGACCGTGGAGTTCTCCCCGCAGGGCTCCTCCGGGCCCGTGGGCGTCGGGATCGGCCACCGCGCGTCGGAGTGGGACCACGCGACCGAACTCGCCGCCGCACTGGCGATCGCCCGGGACGCCGACGTCGCGGTGGTCGTGGTCGGCACCAACGACGAAGTCGAGACCGAGGGCCGGGATCGCACCTCGCTTGACCTGCCGGGCGCCCAGGACGAGCTGATCCGCGAGGTGGTGGCGGCGAACCCGAACACCGTCGTGGTAGTCAACGCGGGGTCACCGGTGCTCATGCCCTGGGCGGCCGACGTGCCTGCGGTGCTGTGGACCTGGTTCGGCAGCCAGGAGTACGGGGACGCGCTGGCCGACGTGTTGCTGGGCCGGCTCGAACCCGGCGGCCGACTGCCCACCACCTTCCCGGCTGAGCTCGCCGACGTGCCGGTCCCGCTGCCCGGCGTGCAGCCGCTGGACGGCGAACTCCACTACGCCGAGGGAACTTCGGTGGGCTACCGCGCGTATGAGGAGCGGGGCGTGGCCCCAGCGTTCCACTTTGGACATGGGATTGGGTATACGAGCTGGGACTATGTCGAGGCGGTCGCCGAAGGCGAGGCCGTGCGGGTGAAGCTGCGCAACACCGGCGCCCGAGCGGGACGCGAGGTCGTGCAGGTGTACCGCACGGATCCGCTCCGGCTGGCGGGGTTCGCCGTCGCCGTGGCCGAGGCGGGAGCCGAGGTGTCGGTGGTGGTCGACGTCGAGCCGGGCGGCGAGTTCGTGGTGGGGCGAAGCGTCGGTGATCTGCGGATCGGCGCAGCAAAAAGCCCGTGAGTCCGGCGGACTCACGGGCTCGTGCGGGTCACTGCTGCGCGACGGCCTTCTGCAGGTCGTCCAGGACCAGGTTGGCGGCGAGCGGGCCGAGGCCGAGGAACCAGGTGTCGTCGTGTACCTCGACGGCCTTGCCGTTCTTGACGACGCCGAGGGTCGTCCACTGCACTGAGTTGACCACGTCGGCCATCTGCTGCTTGGCGGTCTCGCCGTACGCGGCGTAGAAGAGCTGGTCGCCGTCGGCCTGGGAGATCTGCTCGCGGCTGATCTTGGCGAAGGTCTGGTCGGTCTGCTGGTTGTCGGGGCGGCCGAAGCCCGCGTCGGTCAGGATCGTGCCGATGAACGAACCCTTGCCGTACAGCCGGATGTCGCCGGGAATGAAGCGGAGCATGCTGATTTTGCGGGCGGCCGGGTCGCTGGTCTGCTTGCCGATCTCGGTGGCCCGCTGCTGATAGGCGTCCAGGATTTGCTGTGCCTGCGCCTTCTTGTCCAGCGCGTCGGCGTCGAGCAGGAAGTTCTGCTTCCAGGACTTGCCGACGCTCTGGGCGAACACGGTCGGTGCGATCTTGCTCAGCGCGTCGTAGTTCTGGTCGTCGCGGACCTTGTTGGACAGGATCAGGTCCGGCTTGAGCGCGGCGATCTTCTCCAGGTTGGGCGAGCCGATCGTGCCGACGATCTCGATGTTGCCGGCCTTCTCGGCCAGGTAGGGCTGCAGCGTCTTGTTGGCGTCCGGCAGCACGGTGCCGACCGGCTTGATCCCCAGTGCTAGCACCGCGTCGAGCTCACCGGTGTCGAGCACGACCACCCGCTGCGGGGCGCCGGTGATCTTGGTCTGGCCCTTGGCGTGCGTGACGATTCGCTCGCCGCCCTGAGGCGCGGCGGGCTGCTCGGAGGCCGACGTGCCGCACGCTGCGGCGCTACCGAGCGCGAGCACGGTGGTGACCGCCGCGAGCAGTCGACGGGGACGGAACATGATGCTCCTTACCTGTCCGATTGATTCCAAAAGTTTGGCAAGCCTAACCTGAACGGCGTAAGGAGACCAGCGTTGAGAGCGTTGTCACTGGAAGATCGTCCGCTCAGATGATCATCGCGTGGTAGGGGGGCGAACGTGGAGTCGTTGATCCCGCGTGAGCGGGCCGAGATAGCGCCGGGCGCGGTGCACATACCCGACTGGCTGGGACTCGACCGGCAGCGCGCATTGGTCACCGCCTGCCGCGAGTGGGCGCGTTCTCCGGCGGGCATGCGGTCCGCGCGGCTGCCCAGCGGCGGCGTGATGTCGGTGCGCACCGTGTGCCTAGGCTGGCACTGGTATCCGTATCGGTACTCGCGAACAGTCGACGACGGCGACGGCTCGCCGGTCACGCCGTTCCCGGACTGGCTCGGTGACCTCGGTCGGCAGGCGGTGGCCGACGCCTACGGCCGCCGCGCCGGGGACTACCGTCCGGATGTCGCGCTGGTCAACTTCTACGACGCTACCGCGCGGATGGGCATGCACCAGGATCGGGACGAGCAGAGCCGGGAACCCGTGGTGTCGCTGAGCCTCGGCGACACGTGTGTGTTCCGGTTCGGCAACATCGAGAACCGCAACCGGCCGTGGACGGACGTGGAGCTGTGCTCTGGGGACCTGTTCGTCTTCGGCGGCCCGTCTCGCCTGGCCTATCACGGTGTGCCGAAGACGCTGCCCGGAACCGGACCGGACATCGGCATGACCACCGGCCGCCTGAACATCACGCTGCGAGTGTCCGGAATGGACTGACGCGATTTCAATGGAAATCGGCAGGTCGATTTCCATTGAAATCGCTGGGATTTGAGCCCAGGGAGCTCGTCGGTGCGGTCTCAGAGCGTGGTCAGGAACATGTAGCCCATGCTCAGGGACAGGACCAGTTCGGTGGTGGCGGTCAGCCTGGGCGTGGCCGGGCGCAGCAGGTCGGTTCCGGCGAATCCGGCGCTGAGCAGGCAGTAGATCAGCAGGATCCAGGCCACCAGCGGGAATGCGAAGCCCGCGGGCTGGGCTTCGACGACCGCCAGCGCGTTGCCGTGCGAGTGCCCGGACGAATGCGCGGTGGATAACGACAACTGGTGCGACATGGGTTCGTGCGACCTGGTGGCGGCGAACATGTACGCCATCGCCAGCCCGCCCACCAGGTGGTGCAGGTAGGCCCGGGCAGGTCGGCGGCGCAGGGCCAGCATGCCCATCCACGCGGCGTTCGCGATGAACAGCGCCGCCCACGCTCCCGGCGGGAGCACCGGCGGCAGGAACATCGCGATCATCCCGATGCCCATCAAGGCGTGCGCGACGTCCGTGCTGCCGTCGGTGGGCTGGTTTTCCCGACGTTGCCTGCGGAGGAGCATCAGGCGGACGATGCAGGCCAGGGTCACCGCAGTGACCGCGACGGTCAGTACCCGGTCGATCATGTCCACCTTCAGCAACTCCTGGTGTCCGATCGGTGGCCCTTGGTGCTCGATTCTTCGCGAAGAGATGGCCCCGGTCTAGGCCCGCGCGCACTCCCGTTGTCCGGCCGGGAATCGCAGGCTCGGACGCCACCAACTGCCCCGATCGGCGCAATGACCGCTGTCTGACGACGTTCTGCCACCCCAGATTCCGTCACCGACGCCAAGTGCTGGGGCTACCTCCGATGACGGCTAAAGCCGCAAACAGTCCGAAGGACGCTATGCGCCACGACCGGCTGCGCAGGCCCGCAACACCCCAATCCCATGCCCACCACGAAAATCCGCACGGACAGCCACCCAGTCCCAGGGATGCGTTAGGGCACCACCGACTACTCAGGCCCGCAAGAAAGGATGTCAACCGCGTGAGTCCGCACGGACAGCCCCCCAGTCCCAGGGATGCGCTAGGGCACCACGACTACTCAGGCCCGGACGAAAGGATGCCGACCGCGTGAGTCCGCACGGACAGCCACCCAGTCCCAATGATGCGCTAGGGCACCACCGACTACTCAGGCCCGCAAGAAAGGATGTCGACAGCGTGAGTCCGCACGGGTAACCACCCAGTCCTACGGATGCGTTTCGGGCCCCAGCGACTGCGCAGGCCCGGAAGGGCCAAACGCAAGCCAACAACGAAAAGGCGCCCACCGCACCGTGGGGGGTGTGGGGGGGTTCGACCCCCCACAACAAAACCGAGAAAGTAAAAAAGCCGAAACGCCCCGCGTGAGCAGGGCACTCCGACTTTCGAGTGCGCCAACAGGGACTCGAACCCCGAACCCGCTGATTCTGGGGCAACGTTCGGCAGTATTTGACGTGGTTGCCCAATACCTATTGCCTTCTGTATGAATAGCGATTGCAAACGCTCGTTGGCTGGCATTGATAACGGTCGTTTGACATCATTAAGTGAGGGAAAAGTGTGGGCATTTCGTCTGCCGGATCCTGGTCGGGACCACAAGCGGGCAACCCCGTTCGGCGGGCGACCGGGCGCAGCCTACTGGAGTGGTAAGGCGACCAGCTCGGCGACGCGCCCAGCACCGTTCTTCGATGGCTCGCCCAGGCGACCCCGTGCGGTCAGGACCCTTGCGGCTGAAGATCTACGTCTGGCGGACCCTGCGGGGTCGCCTGCCTTCCGCTCGCGCCCGGACGATGCCGCCGACCCTTCCGCCCGCGCCCGGACGCCGGCCGCCGGAGCGGACCGAAGGGAGCATCCGGCGGTCCGGCTTGGCCGGGCTCGCATACAGCGGGTCGGCGGCCTCGGCCGGGCTTGCATACAGCAGGCAGGCGGCCCCGAAGGGGCCGCCCTTGATGAAGTAGAGAAAGTTTAGACACGCGTGGGCTGAGGCCGGACCGGGAGAATGCTGGGCACTGGCCGCTTACGTTATCGATTGTTCGCGACGAAGGTGCCCCGCCCATGAACGACCACAACCGCGCCACGCTCGGCAAGGTCCGCCACGGCGCGACGCACAGTGCCACGAGCCACGCCGTAGATCTCGGCTAGCTCCAGCTCGGTGGGCAAGCGCGATCCAGCTGACAAGGCTCCTGCTGCGATGTCAGCTTCGATGTCGGCGACCACTTGCGCCCACAGCGTTGCCGGGCCGTCGTGGTCAATCCTGCCTCGTCTGTCTTCCCACATGGCACCCACGATGGGTATCCGTTGACCTGCACGTATGCACCTCTACGTACAGATAGGCACAGAGAGGTACATAAACGTCCTATCCTCGAATGCATGGGTAAGGCACTGTTCCCGATCAAGGCCGCCAAGACGCAACCCGCCGAACAGCTCGAAGTGCGCAAGCTACGTGGCTGGAAACCACACATGGCTCGTCGCCCCGGCGAAACCGTCGCTGATTGGCGCGCGCGGTTGGCGTGGTCGTGCTACGCGTGCGGGAAGCGGTTCGAGCATGGGCAGCGCCAAGAGCTCAACGATCACGAAGATACGCACGGCGCCCGCTGAACGCGGGAAGCGCGACGCGTAAGTCTCCTCGGGAGCTTGAGACGCAGGTCCTAGTCGTTTTCCGTGGCTAGCTGCGGTCGGACCGCGTTAGGTGGGGTGGTGCCTGCGAGGAAAGCCTTGACCTGCTCGGCCGCGACGGCGTAGCAGAGTGCGTTCGTTCCTGGGACTGTTCTGGCCATGTGTGGGCTAATGATGACGTCCGCACACTGCCATAGTGGGTGATCTTCTGGCAGAGGCTCTGGGTCAGTAACATCAAGCGCAGCTCGAAGGCGCTTGCTTTGCAGCTCCGCTACGAGTGCGGCGGTGTCGACGATCTTTCCTCGCCCAGCGTTCACAAGTAGGGCTCCATCCGGCATGGATGCAAGGAAGTCTTTATCAACTAGACCGCGCGTTTGCTCGGTCAGTGGAGCAGTGATAACCACAATGTCGTGGTCAGGAAGCAGGGATGGAATCTCTGCGGGTGCATGTATGCCTGGCCGTGCTGTGCTTGCTACGAGCGTTGACCGCGCACCAAAGACCTTGAGCTGGTCAGCAACAGCGCTTCCAATACTTCCAGCGCCGACAATAAGAACACGGCTGGAATTGAGAGTTTTAGCGGAAACGCGCCGGTGCGCCCATATCCCTTCGCGCTTGAATTCGCCCAGCGCTGGCCATTGCCGATACAGGCACAGGATTGCCGACAAGACCCATTCGGAAACGGGGCCTGCATGCGCACCACGCGCTGTCGAGAGCAACACGTCGGCGGGAACGTCGCCTGCCCATTCGTCTGCCCCGGCGGACAGTAGTTGAACCATGCGAAGACCCGCAATTTGTTTCAGCAGCGGAATCGGCCGGTGACTGCTTCGGTACGGAGGAATGAGTATCTCGGCGTGGCGTTTTTCTGTCGGGATTCCCTTATTGGGGTCGTATACTAATACCTCAAGGTTATCGATCTTACCGAGCAGGTCAACGCCGATTTTGTCGTCATCCTCACAACTTACAAGCACTCGCACGGCAGCGTTCCTCTGCATCACATTAACCCTACTTTCCTGATCCGTCATTTTCCTCGACGAGTTTGATTAGCTCCTGAGCCTGCTTCTGTAGCGGCTCACTTGAGGCAGAATTGTTTACTACAACATGCGGAACCGGTGGTCTGAATTCAAGATCTATCCCCGCTAGATACTCGGTCCAGTTGGCAAGCTTTGCCGCGTCTCGCGCTGCACCACGATGCCGAACATAAGTGTGCATTGTATCTGCGTCACAGTACACCCACACAAATGTAGCCGAGGCGCCAAAATCTTTGCAAGTGGCTTGTATCCTGCTCACCCATGCCATATCTACAAACTCTCGCACGAATGGAGCCGTAACAATGGAACTATTTCCGCATTGCAGGTTCTCGACAAGCGTATTTATCAGTGATTCGTACTCGCGTGGCCGAATGGAAGTCAAATAGAAGTCCGACTCACGATCGTGAGGCGAACGACCAACCAACTCAAGCGCCGACTCCACAACGGGTCGCGTCAGCGAGTCCTTATCCAACAATGCCCAGCCGGTCTCGCGGGCAATAATTCGCCCCAGCTCGGACTTGCCGCAACCCGCATAACCACCGATGAACATGACGCGCGGAGCAACCGGCCGTGGAGGCGTACTCGCCTGTTCTGGCGCCCGAACTGCCCGACCGACGCGCGGGATGGTTTCCACAAGCCCTTCCTCGCTGAGGATCGACATGGCGTCGTTGATCACCGGAGTGCTGACTCCCCACTCTCGCGCAAGATCGCGAGTGGACGGCAAGCGCTGGCCGTCGCGGAGTGCTCCGGACTCGATGCTGTTCCGGATGTTGCGCGCCACCTGCAGATGGAGCGGCTCCGAACGACTTACAGACGGTGTTGGACGCTTCACTAGCTCCCCTTCCTCCTAGTTGATTCACGACAGACTACCAGCTAGACGAACGGAAACCCGCAGGTAGTCCACCACTTACGAGCCTGATCAAACTCCCAGTTGACTCGTTGATCTCTCAACTGGTAGCTTCTGTGATGTCGCTAGTCGCGGACCTAGATCCCAGTGGAAGGTTGGACATGCTGAAGAACGTTCCGGTTGTGCTTGAGGGTTACAAGGCGCGGGTTGTGGAAGAGCCGGTGATGAAGAGCTACAAGAACAGGGACACGGGCAAGGCGGAGATCGCCACCGGGCAGGACGGTGCGCCGCTCTATGAGATGTCGGTCTTCATGAAGGCGGTCCCGACCGAGGAAGGCAAGCGGGCTCCCAAGGGCTTTGAGATGAAGGTGACGCTGGAGGCGGAGCCGCCTGCCGATGTCGTCGAGGGCGAGCTTGTTGCGTTGGTCAACCCGCGCATCTCCCAGTATCACCTGGACAACGGAGCCCAGGGCGTGACCCTGAAGGCGACCGGCGTCACGCTCGCGGGCTGAGTTACCCGCGAATTGAGTCTCTTTTCTTAGCCGTTTCTGGCTGCTTGTTCTTTGAGAATTCCATAGTGGGCCGAGCTATGCCTTTTCGGCGTGAATTGACACGTCGGGAAGGCCATATTGACCCCCGGAATACCGGCGGAAACACGGAGCGAATCCCGGGGGTCTTCATGGCTTTCTGCAAGGCAGGAACGAAAGGGGTTCTGCATTGTTCTACTGTGGAGCGTGCCACGTCGACCGGTGGCGTTACCGGCACTCGCAGGATGTGTATTGCGATCGCTTCTTGAGGCAGTTCAGGGGGCGGCAGTGAGTGAGGAAGCGGAGGAATTGGGCTGCATTGCGGAGCAGCTGAAGGTGATCAGTGACCGGCTTGATGAGCTGGACCGGCAGACGGCCCGGAAGTTCGGTGTCACGAACTGCTTGATGCCGTTCGCGATGGCCTCGCTTGGGCGGGCGGAAGACAACCTGCGTTCACTCGCTGGCGATTGGAAGTGATCAGAAGTGCGAGTTTTCGGATTTCACGGCTCCGGGTGCATTGGGTCTTCGGCGGCTGGAGCAAGTAAGTGAAGCACAACCGCAATAGCACGTCGGGCGAGATCGTTATTCAGTCGGCCGAGAACAACGGGACCGGATCGGATGTGTCGAGCCCGGCGGCGATCAACCTGAATTTCGGTGGAGCGAAAAAGCACGTGGAGGTTCGGGGCGACATCCATGGCGATCTGACTTTTGGGAGCTGAAAATGAACCAGCGGATGAGCGATGAGGTAACGCAGATGCTCATGGGTGCGCTGAGGACGGGAATGGAGCGCTACGCACGGCAACACGGGCTGCCGACCGGGCTGTACTGGCGCTCGTCGCTGCGCAGCGGTGTGTTCCTCACTGGTCACGTCGGCGCAGAGTTCACCGAGGATCAGGTCTCGGAAGCACTTCAGAAGTGGGCTGATCACCTCGGGTTGTGCAAGGACGAGGACCCGATGGTCGGGTCTGCTAGCTATTCCGGTGCGGCTGGCGGAATTTCCATCGAGGTCTGGGGTGTGACCGATCGCGATCGGTGGGACCAGGAATGGGGCGACGGTCGATCGCGCTGACCGTGAAAACAAACAGATTGGAATGATTGTCGATGAATACGAATTTGCCGGTCGGGATGCGGAAGAACACGCCCGCTATCGCCCGGTTGAAGAAGATCGGTGAGTTGCTGGATGCGTTGTTCCGGGAGCTGTCGCGGGTGGAGTTCCTGGAAGACGACATCATGGTCAAGAAGGACTTCGAGGAAGTCGGGGATTTGGCGGGCGCGGCGCAGTCGTCCGTGTTCGGGGTTCGGGACGCGATCGCCGCGAAGGGCGGTCCGAATGTGGCGAAGGGATACCAGAAATAATGGCACGTGGTGACGAGGTACACGCGACGGTCCGGCGCATCGATTCGACGATGCTGGCGCTGGTGAACCACTTGAAAAATTTCGGGGTCCCGAAGGGTATGGGGACCCCGCTGAACAAGATGCGGAACTCGGTTGGCGATTTGGTCGCCAAGCTGGAGATGACCCAGCGCCGGAACTGATACCGGCTGGACTCGGCACGGGGGCGTTGATCTCTACGGAGAATCAGCGCCCCCCTTTTTTTCTTCTGCTCGTAGAAAGGTAAGGCGGCAATGCGGGACACGCGAGTTGACACGGAAAGAACCCCGGTTCGGGCGGCGGCACGGTTCGTCGCGCGGCATCCGCGTTCGGTGGGCTCGGTGGTGGTCCTGGACGCTGCGGTGCTGTGGGTGGGGTATCAGACCGTGCTCATGGCGGCCGGGATTGCCGTGGTGGCCGGCGCTTCCTGGCGGCTGCTGGACCGGCCGACCTTCGACAGGTTCGCCGGTCGCCTGCTGCGGGCGTGGTGGAGACGGTGGTGGTCCTACCGGCGGCAATGGCTTCGGATCATGACCGCCTGCAACCTGACCACCATCGATCACAAGGGAAACACACTGGCTCCGCGCGTGACGCGGGTGAAAAGCACGTGGTCATGGGACACCGTGCACGTCCGAATGGCCAAGGGCCAAGAACCGGAGGACTTCGAGAAAGTGATCAATCGACTGGCGAACTCGTTTCAGGCACGTTCGACCAACGTGCGCCAGCTCAAACCGGGCAAGATCGCCCTGGACTTCCAGCGCCGGGAACCCTTCGACGACATGTTCGTTCCCCTGCCGGACCTGGCGGAGTCGGTCGAGGCGGTGGATCTGCGGCGGCTGCCGATCGGCCGGGACGAATACGGCCGGGACTTCACCCTCGACCTGCTGGGCCGGGACCTGCACATCCTCCTGGGCGGGGCGACCGGGGCGGGGAAGGGCTCGTTCATGTGGGCGCTTCTGCGCGCTCTGGCCCCGTTGATCCGGGCCGGTTACGTGCGGTTGTGGGTGATCGACCCCAAGGGCGGTATGGAATTCGGCATCGGCGAGGACATGTATTACGAGTTCGCCGAAAGCGACCAGGCCGGGCAGAAGCTGATTCAGGAGTACACCAGCGTTCTCGACGCCCGGAAGCTGGAGCTCGGCCGCCAAGGGGTCAGGACGTTCACGCCGTCGCTGGAAACACCGCTGGAGTTGCTGATCTGCGATGAGCTGGCCGCGATGACCGCCTACGCGGACAAGGCGATCCGGGCACCGTTCGAGCTGGATCTGAGCAAGGCGCTCACGCAGTACCGGGCGGTGGGTGGCCGCACCGTTGCCGCGTCGCAGGAACCGACCAAGGATGTCATCCCGATGCGCGGTCTGTTCCCGACGAAGATCGCGTTGCGGCTGGATTCCGCGTCGTATGTGGACATGTGCCTGGGTGAGGGCATGCGCGATGCGGGCGCGTTCGCCGACAAGATCCCCGAGTACCTCGCTGGTGTCGCCTACGTGAAGAAGGAGGGCCGTCGGGAACCCCTGCGGGTTCGTGCCGCCTACACCACCGACGACGACATCACCGAACTCGTCCGGTTCTGCACCGACCGGGGCGCGACGGTCACCCCGATCCGCCGCGAGGCCACCGACGGCGAACACGCCGGGCAGACCGCAGAGGACATCTACAGCTTCGACTTCGAAGCGCTCGAAGACGAGAACGACGAGGACGACGAGGACGACGAGGACGACGAGATCGAAGAACACGACTACTACGAAGACGACGAGGGCGAAGAGATCGCCTGATCATTCCCTGTTTCAGACGGCCCGCCCGGACTCCGGCCAGAGCATCCCGGGCGGGCCTTACCTCGCTAAGGAGGCACTATCCATGTTGGCAAAGGTGGCCCTGGGTGTCACGAGCGCGGCCAGCGTGGCGGCCGGGACCTGCGCGTACCGGTTGTTCCGGCAGACCCGGAGCGACCCGCTGACCGGGTTGGGTAACCGGGCGGCGCTGGTGGCCGCGTTCAACCGGGCGATGCGTCGCGGCCGGGGTCTGGTGGCCGTGGCGGTCGGCGATATGAACGGCTTCAAAGCCTTCAACGACGTGCACGGGCACCGCTTCGGTGATCAGGTCCTCATCGCGGTCGCCTCCGCGCTGCGCACCACCGCCACCGGCAGGGAGTTACCGGTGCGTCTGCACGGCGACGAGTTCGCGGTCCTCTTGCCGCAGGTGAGCACCCCGCAGCAGGCCGAGACACGCATCCGGCAGTTCCAAGCGGCGGTGTCGAGCATCGCCGAGATCGACGGCCAGCCGGTCGAGGTCGGCATGTCGCTGGGCGTGATGACCGCACCAGTGCACACCGCCCAGCTCTCCGCGCTGATGGTCTCGGCGGATGAACGCATGTACGGCGACAAACACGCCACCCGACACCACACCCGACTGGCCACAAGCCACACCTAAGAGTCCGGAAAGGACAGTCATGCGGAAGAAAGATCACTGCTACGGGGCCGATGGGCCCGGTCTTGTCGAACTGCGTCCGGTTCGGCGGGGAGTCGAGATCTCCATCACCGAGGCGGGCCCGGACGGGGACATAGAACTGTCGTCGGTGTTGAGCCTCGAGGAGTTCCGGGAACTGCTCTGCGATGGCCTGGACGTGATCAGGCAGGTCGACGCGCTCCGGGATGAAGCGATGAGGATGCGCGGACTCACGCGCGGAAACGGAGGTTGCTGATGCAGCACATTCACCTGGAGATCACGGGCAAGGGCGTGCTGACGCTCCTGCTGGTGCTGGCGGTGGTGCTCGGGGTGCTGGCGCTGGTGTGGCTGCTGATCACCCCGGCCCTGGCCATCGGGATCGGGATCGGCCTGGTCCTGGCCATCCGGGGCCTGTTCGCCCTGTTCAAGCCCAGCAGCGAATAGGAAGGAAGGCGGATATGGGCCTGCTGCGGCGTAAACACCGTGACAGCGACCCCGGTAAGACCCGGCGGGTACGCAGGCTCGGCGACAAAATCTGCGAGGCCCGGCAACTGCGGGGGCTGGTGCGGGACCCGGACCTGCGGGCCGTGGAGATCGAGCGGCAGGGACGGCGGACCCTGATCGGGCTGTGGTTCTTCCTGTCGCTGGGCCTGGTGTTCACGACCACCGGGGTCCAGAAGTTCCTCGCAGGCGACGCGACGCAAGCCGACCCGCTGTGGTGGGCCGCGTGGACCGTGGAACCGATGTTCGCGGGTCTGTTGATCGTGATCCTCAACTTCGAGGCCGTGATCCTCTCCTACGGCCGCGAACCGGATCACCAGTGGTGGTACCGGCTCAAGCGCGTGCTGCTGACCTCCACGCTGGCGATGAACGTCATCCCGCAAGCGGTCCCGCTGCTGCGGTGGCGGTGGGAGGAGTTCAACCTGGGCTCGGCGGCGGTGCACGCGATCATCCCGGTCATCGTCTACGGGATCGCCGAAGTCATCCCGGTCATCCAAGCCAAACGGCGGGAGATCACGTTGCTGATCTACGACACCGCCGACCAGGCCCCCGCCGACCAGGCCCCCGCCGACGAGGCCCCCGCCGACGAGGAATCACCAGCGGCGGGACAGCCACCGCAGGCGGAGGAACAGCCGGCCACGACGGCCGCTGTCGCTGAACCGAAACCGCAGGTGGTCAAGGCTTCTCGCACCGCCGCGATGCTGCCCGCACCACTGATCGCCAGGGTCACCGATGCCCGCTCGCGGGTGCTGGCCCAGGGCCGGGAGTTCACCGCTGCGGAAGTCAGGAAAGCGATCCCGGTCCCTGACGGCCTGGCCGAACAGATCGCGGCCGAGTTCGCCACGGACAACGGTCACGCCTTGACCTGAAAACCCTTACGAGACAACTGAATACCGAATCGTGTCACCCACGCTCGGCGGGCAGTACCGCAAAGGGGCAACGGGCTTCGGGCGGGTGCTGCTCGCCGGGCCTTGTCCCTCGAAAGGTCACCACATGGTGTTGCCCGCACTTCCCGATATCGACCGCATCAAACAGCGGATCCAGGCACCCGACTACCGCGACTGGCGCAAGAAGGTCGAAGACGTCTACGGCTGCCTGCACCCCGTCCGACTGTCCGGGCTGTGGGAGATCGCCGACAAGACCTCCGGTGACGTCCTCAAAAGCCACGGCGGCCACATCTTCGCCCCCTGCGGCAACCGGCGGGAATCGGTCTGCCCCGCGTGCAGCGACCGCTACGCCGCCGACGCCTTCCACCTGCTGCGGGCGGGCCTATCCGGCGGCTCCAAAGGCGTCCCCGTAGAGGTCGCAGACAAGCCGAGGCTGTTCGTCACCCTCACCGCCCCCTCCTTCGGGCCGGTCCACAACCGGCGGACCACCGCCACCGGCAAGCACGCCCCGTGCCGCTGCGGGCGCTACCACCACGAACACGACCCACAGATCGGCCAGCCCACCGACCCCGGCTCCTACGACTACACCCGACACGTCCTGTGGCAGGCCCACGTCGGCAAGCTGTGGAACCTGTTCACCAAACACCTACGACGTCGCCTCGCCCGCGCCGCCGGGCTCACCGTCCGCGACTTCGCGGATCACGCCCGGCTCTCCTACGCCAAAGTCGCCGAATTCCAGCGCCGGGGCATCATCCACCTGCACGCCGTGATCCGCCTCGACGGCCCCAACGGCGCGGTAGACACCACCCCGGCCTGGGGCACCCCCGAACTCCTCGCCGACGCCGTCCACGCCGCCCACACCGCCACCCACGTCGAAGTCAAAGGCTTCGAACTCGACGGGGCAGCCGTGACGCTGGCCTGGGGCGAACAACTCGACATCCGCCCCATCCGCCCCGCCGACGCCCACCAGGTCGAAGACGGCGACGGCACCATCAGCGACGACCGGATCGCCTCCTACGTCGCCAAATACGCCACCAAAGGCACCGGCAAGTCCGAAGCCGCCGACCGGCCGATCCGCTCCCGCACCCAGATCGAACTGCTCAGGACCACCGAGCACCACAAACAGATCATGCGCACCGCCTGGGACCTCGGCGCACCCATCGCCTGCCCGGACTGCCACCCCCACGGCGAACACCACCCCGCCGGATGTGCCTGCGCGTCCATCGACCACTGCGCCACCTGCGACAACGGCGGACTGATCCCCGGACCGCTCGATGAACTCAACCTCCGGCGCTGGTGCCACATGCTCGCCTTCCGCGGGCACTTCCTGTCCAAATCACGGGCCTACTCCACCACCTTCAAACAACTCCGCGAGGACCGACAGATCTGGCGGTTCGAACAGAACCTCGCCGAACTCGGCGTCACCGCCGACACCGTGACCGTGATCAACCACTGGGACATGACCAGCGTCGGCCACCGCACCGACGAAGAACGCGAACTCGCCGCAGCCATCGCCGAACGCACCCGCGCCGCACGCAAACACCGCTACAACACCGAAAGGAAAGACTGACCATGATCCGCAACCTCTGGGGCATCGAAGACGTCTCCAAGTACCTCGGCGTTCCCGTCGGAACCGTCTACCAGTGGCGTTCTCGGGGCTATGGTCCGGTCGGTCGCAAGATCGGCAAGTACATCCGGTTCAAGCCCGACGACGTCGAGTCCTGGTTCGAGTCCCAGGCAGAGGGGATGATCTGATGGGAAGGCCCCCGTTGCCGATCGGGACGTACGGAAAGATCCGCTGCTATGAAACGAAATCGGGTTGGCGGGCGCTGACCAAGTTTCGTGACTTCGATGGAGTCACGCGTCCTGTAGAGAGGTCAGGTAAGACGCGGGCTGCTGCTGAGCGGGCTCTCAAAAAGGCGCTGACCGAGCGGAGTTCGACACAGGGCGGTGCGATAAGCGCGGATACACGGTTCCGCAAGGTGGCGGAGGAGTGGTTCAGCGGTGTTGAGGCGGCCGTGGAACAGGGGAGTAGGTCTCCGACTACAGCGGAAACCTACCGCAGAGTCCTCGATGGACACGTGTTGCTTGCGCTCGGTGAACTCAGGCTGAGGGAGGTGACGGTGCCGCGCGTGGATGCTTTTATCGGCGCTGTGCGCAGGAATGTCGGAGCGCCGACGGCGAAGACGGCTCGTAGCGTGGTCTCGGGCGTGCTGAAACTCGCGGCACGGCACGGCGCAATTGACCGCAACCCAACACGAGACATCGCCAGGATCGAAGGAGGACCGAAGAAGAATCCGCGAGCCTTGACGCTAGACGAGCGTGTTCAGTGGCTGGCGCAGCTGGAGGCCGACGAAAAGGCGGTTGCCAAGGATCTGCCGGATCTGTCTCGGTTCATGCTTGCGACAGGTGTCCGCATCGGTGAAGCGCTAGCGGTTCAGTGGTCCGAAGTTGACTTGGATAAGGGTGTCGTCCATGTGAACTTCACCGTGGTCCGGGTCAAGGGCAAGGGCTTGATCAGGAAGTCCACCAAGACCGAATACGGTGAACGGACCCTCCCGCTGCCCTCGTGGGCCGTGGAGATGCTGAAGAAGCGGCACACTGGCGGTGTCGGCCTGGACCGGCCGGTGTTTCCGGACAGCCTTGGTGGTCTGCGGGACCCGTCGAATACCCGGCGTGATCTTCGCAACGCTCGTGGCACCGCTGGGTTTGCGTGGGTTACTTCGCATGTGTTCCGCAAGACGGCAGCGACGATCCTCGATGCTGCTGGCCTGACCGCTCGGGTTGTCGCCGATCAGCTGGGGCACTCGCGGCCGTCCATGACGCAGGACGTGTACCTCGGCCGCAAGGCCGTCGGCAGGGAAGCGGCTCAGGCGCTAGAAGGTGCCTTCGTTACCGAGTCAGCCTGAATTGTGCGGATAAAGTGCGGGGAAGCTCGGGCATGCAAAAAGCCCCAGGCTGTTAACCTGGGGCTTTTGTGCGCCAACAGGGACTCGAACCCCGAACCCGCTGATTAAGAGTCAGCTGCTCTGCCAGTTGAGCTATTGGCGCTGGCTGTCAACCAGGTTTTCCCGGGCGGCTTTCCGTTCCGGTCTCCCTGGCGACGTGGAAAACATTAGCACGGTGTCGGGAGGGTGCCGAACCGGGGGGTCGGTTTCGGGGGTGGCCGAGGTCGTCGGGGGTGGGGACGCAACCTTGGGGAGGGGTGCCGCGTCTTATTGGAAGAGTGAGCGCGGATCACTCGGGGTGCGCACCACCCTGGTCCCTTCACTCACTGTCGGGGTATTGCTGCACACTGTTCACAGGCGTAGTGGCGCATCGGATCGGACGGACTGTTGCCCATGAGGGAGTGGCTTAACCCGGCCGGGATTCCTGCAAGGGTTTCGCGGCCGTTGATGATGTTGATCTTCGGCTTGGTGGCGTTACTCGTCGCCGGTTGTAGTGGTTTCGGTTCGGGGGCTTCGGATGACGTGCCGCCCGCGCCGGTTCTGGAGTTGACGCCGCAGAACGGGGCCAAAGATGTTTTGCCGACGGCGCGGATCAGTGCGGCCGCGGTCAACGGCAAGATCGTCAATGCGGTGCTGACCAATGCGGAAGGCGAGCAGGTGGCCGGTGCCATCTCGCCGGATGGGGTCGGCTGGGCAGCAACGGAACCGCTTGGGTACGGCAAGACCTACACGCTGGCGGTGACCGCCCAGGGGGCGAGCGGGCCCGAGATCATCCAGCAGTCCACGTTCAGCACCGTCTCGCCCGGGGCGCAGACCTTCGTTTCGATGAACCCGCTGGACGGCCAGAAAGTCGGCGTCGGCCAGCCGCTGGCGTTCTACTTCAGTGCGGATGCTCCGGCGCCGGACAAGGCCAAGGCCGAGGAAGCGATCAAGATCCACACCGAGCCGGCCGTGGAGGGCGCCTTCTACTGGTTCGGCAGCCGCGAGGTGCACTGGCGGCCGAAGGAGTTCTGGAAGCCGGGCACCAAGGTGTCGATCGACATCAACGTGTACGGCAAGGAGCTCGGCAATGGGGTCTGGGGCCAGGAGGACCGCAAGGCCACCGTCACCATCGGCGATGCGGTCGTGCTGAAGGCCGACGGGGCCAGTCACCAGATGCGGATCGAGAAGAACGGCAAGTTGCTGCGGACCATGCCGGTGTCGCTGGGCAAGCCCTCGTTTCCGTCCAGCAACGGCGTGCACGTGGTCACCGAGCACCACGCCAAGAAGGTGATGGACTCCTCCACCTACGGCCTGCCCGTCGAGGCGGGCGGCTACCGCACCGAGGTCGAGTGGGCGGTCCGGATTTCCAACGGCGGCGAGTTCCTGCACGCCGCGCCGTGGTCGGTGGGCGATCAAGGCAGGCGCAACGTTAGCCACGGCTGCATCAACATGAGTACCGCCGACGCCAAGTGGATCTTCAACTTGGTGCGGAAGGGCGATGTCGTGCAGATCACCAATTCCGGCGGGCCGAACCTGCGCGCCTGGGATGGTTTCGGCGACTGGCAGATTCCGTGGGAGCAGTGGGTGAAGGGCAACAAGTGAGTTAGGCGGTCGGGAGCGGCTGTTCCGGAGGGAACCGGGGTCGCCGCTCCCGGGGCCAATGGGCAACGAGAAAGGCCCCGTTCCAGCGGAACGGGGCCTTTCTGATGGGGTGAGTGACGGGATTCGAACCCGCGACACCTGGGACCACAACCCAGTGCTCTACCGACTGAGCTACACCCACCGTGGCCGCTCGGACCGGCCCTTTCGGGCCTCTCCCGGAGCAACGCTCATATCGTAGCGTGCGCGGCCACCCGGTTTTCCACGGGCTCCGGTTAACCCGGAGTGTGCTGGTCAGTGGCCGGATTCGGGGTTTTGCTCGGACTGCTCGCGGGCTTTCTCGGTGCCGCCGACGCCGTCATCGCCGTTGAGCAGCTCTGCGGCCACCGCCTGGGCCTGCTCGCTGGTCGGCCCCGGCTGCGGGACGAACGCGGTCCGCCGGTAGTAGGCGAGCTCGCGGATGGATTCCCGGATGTCGGCCAGCGCGCGGTGCGCGAGGCCCTTTTCCGGCTGGGCGTAGTAGACCCGCGGGTACCAGCGTCGGCAGAGTTCCTTGATGGACGACACGTCGACCATCCGGTAGTGCAGGTGGGTATCCAGCCGTGGCATGTCGCGGGCGATGAAACTGCGGTCGGTGGCGATCGAGTTGCCGGCCAGCGGCGCGGACCGCCCGTCCGGGACGTACTTGCGGACGTAGTCCAGCACCCGTTGTTCGGCCTCTTCGAGGGTCACGGTCGAGCGGCGCACCTCCTCGGTGAGCCCGGAGCGGTCGTGCATCTCGCGGACCACGTCGGGCATCCCGGCGAGCGCCTCGTCGTCGGCGTGGATGACGATGTCCACGCCTTCGCCGAGAATGTTCAGGTCGGCATCGGTGACCAGGGCGGCGATCTCGATCAGTGCGTCCTTGCCGAGATCGAGACCGGTCATTTCGCAGTCGATCCACACTAGACGGTCATTCACCCGAGGCAGCCTAACTCCACACGCGGGGTGATCGTGCAGCGTGTCGGTCAGGACCTCAGACGGTCGAGCAGTTCGCGCGGCACGACTTTGCCGGTGGCGTTGCGCGGCAACTCGTCGAGGAACACGACATCGCGCGGCATCGCGAATTTCGACAGCCGGTCACGAAGGCGCTCGCGCAGCCGTTCCGTGTCCAGCCCGCCCTCCTCGTGGAGTACCACGAACGCCGCGAGCCGTTGTCCGAAGTCGGCGTCGTCGACGCCGATGACGGCCGCCTCGGACACCTCCGGCAGGCGCGCGATGGCGTCCTCGGTTTCCTTGGGATAGACGTTCTCGCCCCCGGAGATGATCATGTCGTCTTCCCGGCCGACGACGAACAGCCGCCCGGCGGCGTCGATGCGCCCGAGGTCGCCGGTGGACATCAGGCCGTCGCGGGACTCGCGGCTGCTGCCGTTGGTGTAGCCCTCGAAGACCATGTCGTTGCCCACGAAGATCCGCCCGGTCGCGCCGCGCCGGACCGGGGTGCCGTCGTCGCCGAGGATCCGCACGGTCGTCCCGCGCGGCGGTCGGCCCGCAGTGCCCGGTGCGGCGCGCAGGTCCTGCGGTGTCGCGATGCTTACCCAGGACACCTCGGTGGATCCGTAGAGATTGAACAGGACGGGTCCGAAGGCGTGCTGGAATCTGGTGGCCAGGTCGGCGGGGAGGGCCGATCCGCTGCTCACCACGATGCGCAGCGCGCTGTGGTCGTACTTGGTGCGGATCTGTTCGGGGAGGTCGAGGATGCGCTGGAGCATCACCGGCACCGCGAACATCGACGTGCACTGGTTGCGTTGGGCCGCGGAAAGCGCTTGTTCGGGGTCGAACTTGCGGCGCATCACCTGGGTCGCGCCGAGCACGGCGCCGAGTTGGAACGCCGCGAGGCCCCAGGTGTGGAATAGCGGCGCGCTCACCAGCAACCGTTCCCCGCTGCGCAGCGGCACGCGGGAAAGGATCGACGCCGCGGGTGCCAGGCCCGGCGGGTCGGGGCGGCGCGCGCCCTTCGGGGTTCCGGTGGTGCCGGAGGTCAGCACGATCATGCGCGATTGCCGGGTCGGCCGGGTCGGCCGCTGCGCCGAGGAGATGGCGATCAGGTTTTCCAGCGTGTCGTGGCGGGTGGTGCCGTCGGTCCACGCCAGCACGGCGTCGATGCCTTCGGGCAGGTCCGGCAGGTGGGTACGGAATTCGGCGTCCAGCACCAGCAGCCCCACCCGCTGTTCGGTGATCACGTCGTTGAGCTGCTGAGTGCTCAGGCCGGTGTTGAGCAGCACCACGTCCACGCCGAGCTTGGCCGCGGCGACGATCGTTTCGACCGGTCCGTGGTGGTTGCGGCACAGCACGCCGATCCGGGTGCCACGCGGGATGCGGTCGCGCAGGCCGTTGGCGAGCCGGGTGGTGCGCTGCGCGAGTTCGGCGTAGCTGAGTGCACCGCGCTCGTCGATCACCGCCGGGCGATCGGGGTGGCGCACGGCGCCTACCGCGAAGCCGAGCGGTGGGGTGATGCCCCAGCGTCGCCAGGCGAGGATGATCCGCAGCAGCTTGTCCGGTCGAAGCGGGCGGATCACGCCTTGTCTTGCCAGGACGAACACCGTGTGCAGACCCGGCGTCACGCGCCGGAGCAGGGCAGCCGACCGTTGCCTCAACGTGCTCACGCAGTCACCTCTCGGTCGCCAGGTTACCGCGAGTAGATGCTGGCGCGAGCGCTGTGGCCTGTGGAAGACCGAATGGTGCGCGAGCGTGCTACCGGGTGTGCGGCGAACGGACCTTTCGCCTCGTCCGGCGGCGCGAACAAGCCGTTCGATCCCAACGCCAGGCGCAGGTAGGGCCGTGGGCGCCTCGAGGCATGGTTGGCCCCGAGGCGCCCACGGCCGACCTCACTCGAGCGCGGCCGCCTGCACGATCGCATCTCGCAGAGCAGCACGCAGCCTGCCCACCTCCAGCGGGGACAGCACCGCGGTCTCACCCGGCGGCGCGACCACCACGACATTCCCCTGGTTGACGATTACCGACATGTCCCGGCGCCTGCCGGCGACATCGCGGCAGCTCACGTGCCACTGCTTGGTGGACTCCACGATCCCCAGCCTCCCTCGTGCAGTCCGCGCGTTCTGCCTCCCACGCGCGGTGTCGTTCAAGGGACGCGACCGAGCATGATCCGTGACGGCGAATCATCAGATCAGCCACTCAAGATGATCCAAGTCACACCGTAACGGGCCTTAAAGTCACGAAGGGTGACCGCAGTCTCCTTGGGTACAGTTTCCTCGGACACTGCGGTCACCCTGTGAGTTCGGCAAGGGGCGGCTCAGACCGGGCGGACGACGAGTCCCTTCGGTTCGGCCGTGAAGGTGACCGCGCCTTCTTCGAAGTCGGCGATCGGCAGTTCATCGCGAACCAGCCGATGCGGCGCGTCGAAGGCCTCCACCCGGACCTGGGCGGTGGTCAGGGTGCGCTCCGGGAAATCCACGCCGCCGACCTGCACCCGCAGTTCGCCCTCGTGCACCGTGAGGGTCAACCAGCCGCCGGGGACCGTCAGCTGCTCCCCGTCGTGCGTCAGCGTCAACCGACTTGCGGCGGGGTCCTCGGAGCGCACGGCGACATGCGAGATCGCGACGTCGCGTTGGCCCGAGTCGTCGGCGAGGGCGATCACGTCCCGCTTGACCTCCTCGGCCCGGCCGTCGCCGGGTTTCGGGGTGAGCACCGGGGCGTGCAGCTCCGCGGCCAGCCGGTATGGCTGCCACGAACCGGCACCGACCAGGTTGACCACGGCGGTGATCTCGACATCGGCCAGCAGCCGATCGCTGCCCGGAGCCGGTGTTACCTCGACCGCGGCGACACCCCGTCGGTTCAGCAGCTCCCGCAGTGCCTTGGCGCGCTGCCTGCTGTTGCGGTCGAATCCGCGGGTGATCGCCACCGTCCCCGAGCCGGCGGCCGCCACGGCGGCTTCGGTCAGGTCCGCCAGCGGGGCCCAGATCCGGGCGGGATTCTCTGGGCGCTGTCGGCGGGAACGGGCGAAGCTCGGAGCATCGGTCGTGGTTTCCATCAGTTCCCACCTTAGTCCGCGAGGAAGGTTCACCTTGCCTTCCGGTGGGTGCCTTCTCGATGTGAAATCGATCGCTGTGTCGATCCACTTGGCCGGACGAGCACGGATGGCGCCGCGCTCGGCATCGGAGTGGCTCGGCGGCCGAATGGTCTCGTCGCGAGATAACCCGTGGCCCACATCGATGACGGGCATGGTCCCGGGGCGTCTCCGGTTGTTAGGTTGGTGGAAGTGACGCGGGGTGCCCGACAACTGCCGGGCTGAGAACAGACCCGTTGAACCTGACCTAGCTCGTACTAGCGGAGGGACGTCATGGTTCCCAATGTGCTGACCATCGCCGGCACCGATCCCAGCGGTGGCGCCGGTGTGCAAGCCGATCTGAAAGCCTTTTCCGCGCACGGCGCCTATGGCATGTCCGTGATCACCGCGCTGGTCGCGCAGACCACCACGGGGGTCTCGGAGGTGCACGAGGTCCCGCCGGAGTTCATCACCGCCCAGCTCGTCACGTTGCTCGACGACGTGCGGGTGGACGCAGTCAAGATCGGCATGCTTGCCAACGCCGAGGTGATTCGCGCGGTGATCGGGGTGCTCGACCGCTATGCGCCGCCGCACGTCGTGCTCGACCCGGTGATGGTCGCCAAGAGCGGTGACCGGCTGCTCGCAGCCGAGGCGGTCAACGTGCTGCGCGACGAGTTGCTGCCGCGGGTCGATCTGATCACCCCGAACCTGCCGGAGGCCGCCGACCTGCTGGGCGAGCCGGAGATCACCGACCCCGACGACATGCCCGCGCAGGCCGAGCGGCTGGCCCGGCTGGGCGCCAAGCAGGTGCTGCTCAAGGGCGGCCACCTCGACGGTCTGTCCAGTGTGGACCTGCTCTATGGCGACGGGGTGGCGGAATTCCTGTCCAGCGAGCGAGTGGCGACCACCAACGACCACGGCACCGGTTGCACGCTCTCGGCGGCGATCGCCGCGCTGCGGCCGCAGCGCCCGGATTGGCTCGAAGCGGTGCGTGAAGCCAAGGAGTACCTGACCGAGGCGCTGCGCGCGTCCGAGCGACTGGACGTCGGCCACGGCCACGGCCCAGTGCACCACTTCCACCACTGGTGGTAACGAGGTTTCCACGGGGCTAGGGCGCGTGAGCGCCTTACGGTGCCGCAGCACCCGAAGTGCTCACAGGCCCGGGTCGCGCATCACCGGCCAAGACACTGACATGCCACGAGAGGTTCCGATGAGCAAGCTGCCTGCCCCGCCCGCCGATGGTTTCTGCGCCCGGGCCTGGGCGAACACCGCCGATCTACAGCAGGCGATCGTCGAGCACCCATTCAACGCCGCACTCACCGACGGCACCCTGGACCGGGATCGCTTCGCCTTCTACATCGTGCAGGACGCGCGCTACCTCGTCGGTTTCGCGCAGACACTGGCCGCCGCCGCGGCGCGGGCCGACAATGCCGAGGACGCCGCTTTCCTGGCCGGTGCCGCGCAGGGCGCGCTGATCGAGGAGCGCCGGTTGCACGCCGGATACGTCGCGGAGTTCGGTTTGTCCGACACCGAGATCGCCGGGATCGACACGTCCCCGTCCTGCCTCGCCTACACCTCGTACCTGCGGGCGAACGCGCTGACCGAACCGTATCCGGTGCTGCTGGCGGCGATCCTGCCGTGCTTCTGGGTGTACCAGCACGTCGGCACCACGATTCTGGAGGCCACCGGCGGCGCCGGGGATCACCCGTATCAGGCGTGGATCCAGACCTACGCCGACGACGAGTTCGCCGAGGCGGTGCTTGCCGCGCGCGACCTGACCGACCGGGTTGCCAAGAGCATGGATGCCGAGATGCAGCAGCGGATGCTTCAGGCGTTCACCCGCGCCACCGAGTACGAGTGGCTGTTCTGGAACAGCGCCTGGATCAAGGAAGAGTGGCCGACTGCCGGTTTCCTGAAGTAAACGCGAAATCCGTTGCGGGACCAGCAAGATCCCCGTTCGGGTGCTGTGATTCGGCGCAAGTGACGCGTCGCTAATAGCGGCACGAGCTGGAGCGATGTGCTCAGTGGACGCCCGTCCGGGCGAGGGGCAAATGTGGGTTCTTCCCACCGTGGACGGAGTTTCGAGGGCATTGGGCACTTCTGTTCTGATCGTCCTGTTGGGCATGCTGGTGCCCGTGCTCGCGGCCGCGCCCTTCTACATCGCCGACCGTCGGCGGGAGCGGGCGGCCGTCGAGGACGACGAGTAGGTCAGCTCCCGTAGATCGAGGCCGCGAGTTCTTCCTTGGATTTCTTGAGTTCTCGCAGCGCGTCCGCGGCGAACCCACCGCTGGTCGGCATGGCCGGGATCCGCAGGCCCTCGCTGAGCGCCCAGCCCGAGCCACGGTCGATCAGCGAGCGGTGCTTGTTGGTGTAGTAGCCGGAGTTGATCGATACCGCGACCCCGCGAGCCCCGGCCGCGGCAGCCATCAGGTGCAGGTGGAACCGGCTGGACAGCCAGCGCTGCTCGGCCGCCGCGGGCAGCCCGGAGTTCATGATCTCGGCGAACGGGTAGAACCGGGCGCCCGGCAGGTCGTGTTCCACCAGCGCGAAGACCTCCCGGTCCACGCGCGGGATGCCCTCGACGATGCCGACCTGTTCCGGCCGCACGCCCCACTCGCCGAGCGTGTCAAGCAGGAACCCGGCCAGCGCGGGCACCGACACGTCGAGCAGGTCCGACTGCAGGCACACCATGAACTCGCGCAGGTCGTCGTCCCGGTACAGGCCGGGTTCGACGCCGAAGAACATGTCGTCGCCGGTGAGGGTCGCCGAGCCGGCCAGCGACGCCGACGGTTCGTCGCGCACGTCGACGACCGTGAACTGGGCGGCGAGGTTGCGCAGCAGCGGTTCCGCCTCGGCCGCGACCGGCCACAGGCCCTGCCCGGTCATCACCGCCCGGCCGCCGGATCGGCGCGTCGCCGCGACGGCCGCCGCGAGCAGGCCGATGTGCCGCGGCCAGATGCCGTTGATGAACCCGCCGCCGATGATGTGCACCAGGTCGGCGCGGGCGGCCAGCTCGATGCCCGCCACCCAGCGCGGCGCCAGCCCCGGGTTGTTGAATGCGTGCTGCACGAACGACGCCACCTCCCACGGCCCGTCCGACGGGGCGGCCCAGCACAGCCGCCAGCAGGTGTCGGTGAACCGGACCCGCGGATGCAGGTGGCCGAGCATGACCTCGCTCGGGCCGGGGTTGGGGCAGTCCACCCAGATCTCGCTGTCCGGTGCGACGCGCGCTAGGTGCTTCAGCCAGGCGGCGGCGATGATTTCGTCCCCGTAGTTCGGGTGGCCGGTGGTGGCGACTAAGTAGATGGTGGGAGGGTTACTCAACGGTGGGGCTCCAGCCTTCTGGGTGCCGAGTCCTTTCGAACGTAGCAACGCCGAAGCCGCGGTCGCCGGGACGAGTGATCTCCGGCACCGCGCCGCCACCGCCGGTAATGCTGGGCTGACTTTTTGGGAGGCTGTTGATGATCCGTTCGCAGGCGACGGTGGGCACCGACAAACCGGCTCGCTACGCCAAGCAGTTGTCCTCGCACCTGGGCCGTCGGTGCTCGGTGACCGAAGAAGCCGACGGTATCCGGATCGCGCTGCCCGCCGACGGCGGCGGGGGCAGCTGTCTGCTGGTCAACGAGCCGGACGCGCTGGCGCTGCACGCCGAAGCAGACAGCGCCGAGCTGCTCGACCGAGTGCAGGACGTGATCGGCCGCCATCTCGAACGTTTCGGCCAGCGTGACGGCCTGAAGGTCGACTGGATGAACGACTGAGTATTAGTAGCCGGGCGATCCACTGACTGCGAGGATCGGCTGGTTATGCCTGCTCAACGGCACTTCGACGGCAGGCGGGCGGCGTCAGTCGCGAGGCGATCCCCGGCTCATTCCTTGCTGATTTCGTCGCGGAGCCGGGCCAGGCGCTGCCGGGATCGGTTGAACTTGGCTTCGAAGTTCTTCGCGAACAGGTCCGTGGGCAGCACCGGAATCTGCACCGGCTCGGCTGACCGCTGCTGCGGCGCGACCGGCACCGGCCGAGGTGCCTCTGGCGCGGTCTCAGGCTTGGCCAGCGCCGGTTGAGCGTCGGTGCTCGGCTCGCGGGCGACGACCTTCGGCGTCGCCGGAGAGCGCAGCGCGTGCTTGCCGATCGGTGCGGCTGCGGCGTCGGAGATGCCGCTCTCGGCAAGACGTCGGTTCGCCCGGGAAAGCAACGGCCAGAAGATCAGCGTGGCCATTGCGAAACCGGTTACGAACATCAGCACGAGCAAATCCACTAGGGGCTCCGATCAGTTCCGCCGCGCGGGGCCGGGTTTGGGGGCAGTGCCGTTGGTGTGCTGTCGCTCGATGGGAATGGTGTACGTCTGCACGTCGTCGCGCTGTTCGGGCAGCCGAACGGACTGTTGTTCGACCGGCTCGACGGGCTCGGAATCGCCGTCGGCCGTGAGTTCCGTTGCAAAGTCGTGGTTGCGCAGGCTGGCCACGGAGGCGTCCAGCGTCTGCCGGGCGTTGTCCATTGCGGACAGCACCGCGTTTTGCAGCTCCTCCAGCTGCTGCCGCTTGGTGCGGACCTCTTCCAGTGTCGTCAACCGCATCCGCTCGGATTCGGCGTCCAGCTGGCTGCACTGCCGCCGGGTGTCGGTGATCAGCTCGTCGGCTTCTTCCTGTGCTATCGACATGGTCCGCTTGTACTCGTTGCGGATGTTCTGCCGCAGTCGCTGTTCCCGGGTGCGCAGGTCGCTGACCTTCTGGTCGTGCTCGCGGTGCAGCCGGGCGCGCCGCGACTCGACGTCTGTGACGAGCTCATTGCACTCGTTGCGCAGCTCGCTGGCGGCCTGCTCGGCCGCGCTGAGCAGTTCGCGCGCCTCGGTTTCGGCGGTGCCCCGGATGGTGTCGGCATGGCGTTTAGCCTGGTCACGAAGGGTCTGCACTTCGTCTTCGGCGATCGAGAGCATGTTTTGCACCCGCTGGGAAGCCGCGGGCAGACCGGTATCGGAGGACTCGATCCGCTTGAGCCGTCGCTCGGCCTCGTCCAGGCTTCGACGGGTGTCGTCGCAGAGCTTCCGGAGGTCGGAATTGAGCTGCGCCGCCTCGTTGCGATCGATGGTGACCAGCCTCAGCTGATCCTCCAGCAGTTCGAGGTGCTCGATGACCTGGGTGCGGTTGAAGCCACGGACCTGGATGTCGAATCCCGGCCGGAGCGGCACGACAGAGTCTGCGTCTTCCATGGCTGAACTCCTCTCCGGACGGCGGGGCCGATTCAATTAGGTCGGAGAGTAGGTCGGATGTTGGCCGCCCGCCCAGCGAAAAACAACGATCATCACCGGATCAGGTAATGATCATCCAGAAATCAACACTCCGTTCTGCGCTCCGTGATGGTGGCACACGTTCGTCCACTGTGCTCGGTCGATCCGGTGCGACCGGTCGCCTCGGCCGGTGCGGCAGTGGGCGGAAGCACAGCCACGAGATTGAGCAGTTAGGTTAGGCTCAGCTCGCGGGGGGCGCGCGATCTGGGGAGTGTGGTGGGGCGAGTGGAGCCGATCTGGCCGGGCGACCGCACCGGCGCGCGTCGGCGCACCTGCGCCGGTGGCTGTCCGCGCACGTCGAGAGCCGTCTGGTGCCCGCGCTTCTGGGCTGGGCAGTCGGCGCACTGGTTGACCGGCCCGACGCTGACCGACATCGCCGCGCTCAACGGTTCTGGGCTGCGGTATCGGCCTCCTGTGCGATCCACGTGCAGGCCGTGCCGTTCTAGGTGCAAAATGCACTGTGCTCGGGCATTCCGGACGTTCCGGGTGTGCCGATCCCGGAACTGGGGGCAGGCTGGTCGTTGCGGCCGGTTCGGGTCGATGGCGCCGACGGCGGACCGGACGTCGCGCTGGTGCTGGCGCGGCGCTACTCGCACATCCGCGCGGGTCGCCGCCGAGCCGAACGTCCATAATGGAGCTTCGCTTGGGCGCGTTCGGCAAGGCCGGGTTCGGGTGGGCGGCCGAGGCGGGGTTACCGAACAAGAACGCGGCGCTGATGGTGTTCGGGCGGCCCGCGTCGGGTGAGTAGCCCCACGTCGGACGGTACGGTGATCGGCTGTACTCCCGATCGGATAACAACTAAGGTAAGCCTTACTTATCTTGTTAATCGTGGGGAGAACGATGCCGGGGTGTGCTGACGAGCGGTTGCCGCTGTCGGCTGCGCAGTCGGAGATCTGGTTCGCGCAGCAGCTGGATCGGGCTAACCCGATCTTCAACACCGCCGAGTACGTCGAGATCGACGGGGCGGTGGAGCCCGCGCGGTTCGCTGCGGCGCTGCGCCAAGTGGTCGGCGAAGCCGAGGCGCTGCGGCTGCGGGTGGTCGACGACGCGGGCGAACCGCGGCAGGTCATCGACGAGGCCGGCGAGTTCGAACTCCCCGTGATCGACTGCTCGGCGGCCACCGAACCCGACGCGCAGGCGCTCGCTTGGATGCGCGCCGACCTGCGGGAACCGGTGGACCTCACGCGATCCCGGGCCGATGGCGGCCGGTTGTGGACCGCGGCGTTGTTCAAGCTCGGCGACGAGCGCTGGTGGTGGTACCAGCGGATCCACCACGTGTCGATCGACGGGTACGGCTTCTCCATCATCATCCGGCGGGTCGCCGAGCTCTACAGCACCCCGGATGACGGGTGCTCGCCGTTCGGTTCGTTGCGTTCACTGCTGGCCGAGGAGCGGGACTACCGCGATTCGCCGAAGTTCGACCGGGACGCGGAGTTCTGGGGAGAGCAGTTCGCGGACCGGCCGGATGTCGTGTCGCTGACCGGCGGTTCGAGCGCCAGCGGGCACTCCTTCCACCGGCAAACCGATGCCTCTGGTGCCGCCGACGCCCTGGCCGCCGCCGCCAATGAAAGCCGCACGATCTGGTCCGACGCGCTCATCGCGGCCTTCGGCGCCTATCTGCACCGGATGACCGGGGCGAGGGACATCGTGCTCGGGCTGCCGGTGATGGGGCGGCTGGGGTCGGCTTCGCTGCGCGTGCCCGGCATGGTCGTCAATGTGCTTCCGCTGCGGCTGCGCATCGCCGCGAACACCACGCGGGCGGAGCTGATTTCGCAGGTCGCCAAGGCCGTGCGGCAGCTGCGCAGGCACCGGCACTACCGCGGCGAGGACCTGCGCCGGGACCTCAAGCTGCTGGGCTCGGACCGGCCGCTGTTCGGGCCGATGATCAACATCAAGTCCTTCGACTGCGACCTGGTCTTCGGCGACAGCCCGGCCAGCGTGCACAACCTCGCGGCGGGTCCGGTCGACGACCTGACCATCGCGGTGTACGCCGGCGCCGGCGACCTGCGGTTCGAGTTCGACGCCAATCCCGGGCGCTACAGCGAACGGGAGCTGGCCGCGCACCGCGATCGGTTCCTGCGGTTCCTCGCCGCGTTCGCGGACTGCGCCGGGGATACCCAGGTCGGCCTGATCGATTTGCTGTCGCCCGAAGAACGCGACCGGATCCTGCACGAGTGGAACGCGCCGATCGCCGACGTCCAGGGGCCGTCGGCGGCGACGTTGCCGCGATTGTTCGAGGAACAGGCCGCCCGCACGCCGGATGCCCTCGCGGTCACCTTCGGCGCGCGGAACCTCAGCTACGCCGAGCTCAACGCGCGGGCCAACCAGCTTGCGCACCACCTGATCGACCACGGTGTCGGGCCGGAGCAGCTGGTGGCGCTGGCGCTGCCGCGATCCGCCGAGCTCGTGGTGGCGCTGATCGCGGTGCTCAAGGCCGGTGCCGCGTATCTGCCACTGGATCCGGGGCATCCCGCCGAACGGATCCGCTACGTGCTCGGGGACGCGCAGCCAACGGTGCTGATCAGCGACCACGAACACGCGGCCCGGTTGCCGGACGGGATCACCCGGATCCTGCTGGACGATTCGGTGGCGATCGCCGAGATCACCCGGCACTCGCACTGGGACCCCAAACCCGGCGAGCGGGGCCCGCTGGCGCCCGAGCACACCGCTTACGTGATCTATACCCCCGGTTCGACCGGCCGGCCCAAGGGCGTGTCGATCCCGCACCACAACGTGGTCCGGCTGTTCAGCGCCACCGACCCGTGGTTCTCCTTCGACGGCAACGACGTCTGGACGCTGTTCCACTCGTACGCGTTCGACTTCTCGGTGTGGGAGCTGTGGGGCGCGCTGCTGCACGGTGGCCGCTTGGTGGTGGTCTCGCACGAGGTCAGCCGATCGCCGCAGGAGTTCCTGCGGCTGCTCGCCCGGGAACGGGTGACGGTGCTGAACCAGACGCCGTCGGCGTTCTACCGGCTCAGCCAGGCCGACGGGGAGGATCCCGGCAACGAGCTGGCGCTGCGCTACGTGATCTTCGGCGGCGAGGCGCTAGAACTGTCCAGATTGGACGAATGGTATGCCCGGCGCTCCGAGTCGCCGAAGCTGATCAACATGTACGGGATCGCCGAGGCCACCGTTCATGTGTCCTATGTGGAGCTCGATCGCGCGATGGTCGCCCGCCGCGATGGCAGCCTGATCGGCCGCGGCCTTCCCGACCTGCGGGTCTACCTGCTCGACGAGTTGCTGCAGCCGGTGCCGCCGGGCGTGGTCGGGGAGCTGTACGTGGCAGGGGAGGGCCTGGCCCGCGGCTACCTCGGGCGACGGGGGCTGACCGCGCAGCGGTTCGTCGCGGACCCGCACGGCGAGCCCGGGACCCGGATGTACCGCTCGGGCGACCTCGGCCGGTGGCGGGTGGACGGTGGCATCGAGTTCGTGGGGCGCGCCGACCAGCAGGTCAACGTGCCGCGCAAACCGACCGAGGAAATCCTCTGTGGACTGTTCGCCGAGGCGCTCGGATTGCCACGGGTCGGGATCGACGACGACTTCTTCGACCTCGGCGGGCATTCGCTGCTGGCCGCCAAGCTGATCGGCCGCATCCGCGACGCGCTCGGCCGCCGGGTCGACGTCGGCAGCCTGTTCGCCGCGCCGACCGTGGCCGGTCTCGCGCGGCGGCTGCACGGCTGCGATTCACCGGAAGGGTGCTATTCACAGGAAGGCGGCTATTCCCGGGAAGGGGGCGGCTCGCGCGATGCGCTGGAGATTCTGCTGCCGTTGCGCACCGGGGGCAGCCAGGAACCGCTGTTCTGCGTGCACCCGGACGCCGGGTTGGCCTGGCCGTTCTCCGGACTGCTCAAGCACATCGACGCCGAGCGGCCGATCTACGGCATCCAGTCGCCCGGGCTCGCCGAGCCGAAGCCGGTCGCGGCTAGCCTGCACGAGATGGCCGCGGAGTACCTGGAACACATCCGGCGGGTGCAGCCGCGCGGGCCGTACTACTTCCTCGGTTGGTCCTTCGGCGGCGTGGTTGCGCACGAGATGAGCACGCAGTTGCAGGCGCAGGGCGAGGAAGTGCGTTTCCTGTGCATGCTTGACTCGTACCCGAAGGACGTGTGGGACGAACTGCCGACCGAAGAAGAAGCGCTGAAAAGGCTGCTCTACATGGCCGGCTACTCGGAACTGGGCGATGGGCCGCTGACCCGCGCGGACGTGCTGGCGATCCTGTCGGCCGAAGGCAGCGCGCTGGCCAACCTCGAAGCGCACAGCATCACCGCGATCATCGACAACTTCGCCAACTGCGCGGTGCTGGAGCACCAGGCCGACCACGACAAGTACCAGGGCGACGTGCTGTTCTTCACCGCCACGGTCAACCCGGCCAGGTCCACGTTGACCGCGCAGACGTGGCAGCCCTACGTCGATGGCACGGTGCACAACCACGACATCGCCTGTGAGCACAAGGATATGACGCAACGCGGCCCGCTCGCCGAGATCGCCGCGATCGTCGACCAAGCCTTGACCGAGGCCACCCCGTGACCGCCGCCGACCCGAGCCGCTCGGGCTTGGCTGCCCGCTGGCAGCGCTGGTCAACTGTCTCGGGTACGTCGGGGTGGCCCGGCACTCCGCCGTGTTCGCGGGCTCCCACCAGGGATGACGTGCGCGGATCGGTCCCGGTGCCCGCCGGGCGAAACGAAGTGAACCTTGGAGGAGCACGAGCATGAGGAACCCGTTCGAGGATCCGGCCGCGGAGTACTACGCGCTGATCAACGAGCAGGACCAGTACTCGCTGTGGCCGGCCGCGATCGCCGTGCCGGCCGGGTGGACTATCGCGCACGGTCCGGCGGACCGGGAGGCCTGCGTGGACCACATCGAGGTGAACTGGACTGACATGCGGCCCGCGCGCTGATGGCGGCGCTGCAGCGCGGCGTCACCCCACCCGCGACTACGCCCTCACCCGAGGCTGACCCGCTCCCGGTAACGGCTCGACGAGCTGCGCGGCCGTACCGGGGTCGACGAGTTGATGCTCACCACGAACCTGCCTGACCGGGACAGCAAGCTGCGTTCCTTCGAGCTGCTCGCCTAGGCCTACCGGATGATCTGAACCTCCGCTAGGTGTGCGGCGCCACTCTTGCCCGAGGTCAGGCGCAGTGGCTTCGGGCAGGTGGCGTACGGTCTGTTGACAGCGGTCTTTCTAGGCACGAGGCGGGATTGAGGGATTGGCGTGAAGCCTGGTGTGCTGACCTTCTACCGGATCATGGCGTATGTCACCGCGGTGCTGTTGATCCTGCTGTGCGCCGCGGTGGTGCTCAAGTACGGCCACTACATCGGGTTGTGGTCGGAAGGCTCCGCTACCCAGCAGCTCGGCGTGACGTGGACCTTCCGGATCGGCGTGGCGCACGGTTGGCTGTACATGGTCTACCTGCTCGTCGCCGTGGTCGCCACGACCCAGCTGCGCGCGCCGATCGGCCGGATGCTGCTGGTGTTGCTGGCCGGTACGGTCCCGTTCGGCGCATTCGTCGCCGAGCGGAAGGTGACGCACTGGCACGAGCTGCGGCTGGCGGGCAAGCCGATAGTCAAGCCGCGCGGCGCCGCCAAGTCGGCGGAATCGCGGGCCTCATGACAGCAACCCACGAGTCCACCGCCCCCCAGCCCGCTCCGGTTATCGGTCGGCGCCGCGGGGTGCTGGCCGCCTACCTGGCCTTGACCAAGCCCCGCGTCATCGAGCTGCTGCTGGTCACCACGGTTCCGGCGATGTTCCTCGCGCAGCGCGGCATCCCGTCGCCCTGGCTGGTGATCGTGACGCTGGTCGGCGGAGCCATGTCCGCGGGCAGCGCCAACGCGCTCAACTGTGTGGCGGATTCCGACATCGACGCCGTGATGGACCGGACGAAGAAGCGCCCGCTCGTCCGCTACGAGGTGCCGCGGCGCAACGCGCTGATCTTCGGCATCGCCCTGGGCATCGTGTCCTTCGCCGTGCTGTGGCTGGGCGCGAACCTGCTGGCCGCGGTGCTGGCCACGGCCGCGATCCTGTTCTACGTCTTCGTCTACACGCTGGTGCTCAAGCGCCGGACCCCGCAGAACATCGTGTGGGGTGGCGCGGCCGGCTGCATGCCCGTGGTGGTCGGTTGGGCGGCTGTGACCGGCAAGGTGGAGTGGCCCGCGTTGGTGATGTTCGGCGTGGTGTTCCTGTGGACGCCGCCGCACTTCTGGTCGCTGGCGATGAAGTACAAGGACGACTACGCCCGCGCCGGGGTGCCGATGCTGCCGGTGGTCGCCACCGCGCGGCAGGTGTCGGCGCGGATCCTGGCTTACAGCTGGGCCACGGTGGGCTGCACGTTGCTGCTGGTGCCGGTGACGAGCTGGGTGTACGTGGCGGTCGCGGTGCTGGGCGGGGCGGCCTTCCTGATCGTCGCGCAGCGCCTGCACACGTCGGTGCGCAACGGTCGGGCCGTCAACCCGATGAAGCTGTTCCACCTGTCGAACTCGTACCTGGCGCTGCTGTTCGTGGCGATCGCGGTCGATGCCGCCATCGGCCTGCCCGCACTGGGCTGAGCTTGGACTCGTTGCGGACGTGAGTTGGATCTTCACCGCGCTCACGGCATATGACCTGCGCAAACGGTCAGTTTTAGTGCATGATCGGGAAGATCTGGGACGTGCCGCGACCGGTGGCGGCGTCGATGAAGGCGATCGGGTCGGCGGTGTCGGCGAGCAGCCGCACCGTCTCGCGCAGCGGCTCACCGGCCAACGGTCCGGGTACCGGCCGGTCAAGCCCGGTGGCCATGTCGAAGTAGTGCACCACCGCTTCCATCAGGAAGATCCGCAACGCCTCGCCCGCCGGCACCACGGCCAATCCTCCGTAGTCGACCCGGCGGCTCAGGTCGGCGGTCCGCAGCGCGGCTATGACCTTCGGGGCGACCTCGGTGAACTGCGCGACGAGCGAACTGGTCGGGGCCGCCGAGGCCTGCGCGGTGGCCTGGTCGCGGAGCAGGTCCGCCGTCTCGTCCGCGATCCCGCCGGGCTGCTGCATGAAGGCGAGGAGTTCGGCGGCGTCGGCGTGAGTCACCGGACCTGACGGCTCCGGCGCGTCCATGCCCGCGGCGGTGGCGGCGGGGAAACCGCTGTGGTGGGCGTAGACATCCTTGACGGTCCAGCCGGTCAGGCGGGTGGGCCGCTGCCACTGTGCCTCGTCGAGGTCGCTGCCCAGCTCCGCCCACGCCTGCCACGCTCGATCCAGCGCGTCGGTGATCATTCTTCTCCGATCAGTTCGAAGGTGACACAGGCCCGGCCGCCGAAGCGGTTGGCGTGCTCGCTGGTGGCGCTCTCCAGAAAACTGCGGGCGTGTTGTTCCGAGGGCTCGTCGCTCAACGCTTCCAGGTAGGTCCGGTGTGCCGACAGCGAGGCCACGCCTCGGTCCAGGGTGGCAGTGACGTCCACGGCGTGTGTCGGGTTCGGTGCTGCGGCTATGCCGATCCAGCGCACCCCCGACCACGGTTCGTAGCCTTGCACCAGCAACTCCGGGAAGATCCAGCGGTTCGCGGCGTCGGCGACGGCATCCAGCACCGCCCGGCCGACCGCGCGGTGGTCGGCGCTGTTCCAACTGCCCGGACCCCAGTAGTCGTGGTGGTTGAGGGTGATCACCAGCCCCGGCCGGTGCGCCCGGATGGCGCGGGCCAGGTCCTGGCGTAGCGGCAGGCCGTGCTCGACCACCCCGTCGCGATAGCCAAGGAACTCCACCGAGTGGACGCCGACCGCGGCGGCGCTGGCGATCTGCTCGGACTCGCGCAGCGGCGCGGCATCCGCCGGAGCCACCCCGTCGATGCCCGCCTCGCCCCGGGTCACCAGCAGGTAGGAGACTTCGCGGCCGCTCGCGGTCCACGCGGCCACCGCGGCGGAGCAGCCGTACTCCAGGTCGTCGGGGTGGGCGACGATGGCCAGCGCGCGGCGCCAGTCCTGCGGCATGGGCTTGAGTTCGTCGGCCATCGTGGCGTCCTCCAAGAGTTCTGGTGGCTCGTCCATTCTGCTGTCGGGCGGATCCAGCGGCCGTGTCGCGCCGCAGGTATTTGCGATGACCTGCTCGCCCAGTGGTGAGCGCGCCGGCGGCGGCCGTCCTCGCATCGACGCCCGATATATCCGAAATGTTCGTTATTTTCGCTGGTCAAGGGCGTAAAGGCGGCCGATGCGGTAGCCCCGAGGCAGGTGCCGCTCTTGATTCACCGGTTCGGCCCAACGCGCCGGGGGAACCGCTTACGCCGCTTTGCCGTCCGAACTCGTTGAATCCCGCTCGAACCGGGGCGGGACGATACTAGGCTTGGTGATCATCAACTGGTCACTCCGCGACAGCGGGGAGCAGCGAGGCGGGCGAGGTCATGCGCGACGAGCCAGGGCACGACGACCGGCGAGCCGAAGCCGGGGAGCCGGTCGAGGCGATCGTCGCCGTGCCGGAAGCGGCCGCGCCGGAGGAGCAATCCCCGGCCGACGAACCCCCGGCCGACGAACCTCCGCCCGGCGTGGCCGATGCGCCGGAACCGGTTGAGCGGCCAGCGGAATCCGCCGAATCGTTACCCGAAGCCCAGCCGGACTCGGTCGCGGAGTTGGCCGAAGCCGTCGCCGCGCTCACCGAGCAGGTTCGCGAACACCATGACCGGGCCGCCGCCCGCGAACGCGTGATCGACAAGCTGCACGCCGAGGTCGAACGGCTGCGCGCCGGTGAGCAGAATCTGGTGCTGCGGCCGATCACCACGGATCTGCAGAACCTCCGCAAGGATCTGCTGCACCAGGCCCGCACGTTGCCCGCCGAACTCGGCCGCCAGCAGGTCGTGGACCTGTTGGAATCCTTCGCGCTGAGCGCGGAGCAGGCGCTGGAGCGCTGCGGCAGCGCACCGATCAGCCCGGCGGTCGGTGCCGAGTTCTCCGCGCGCGAGCATCGCGCCATCAAGGTTCTCCCGGCCGACGACCCCGCCCAGCACGAGCGGATCGCCGCCGTCGTCGCCGATGGATACCTGGACACCACGACCGATCGCGTGACAGTCCCCGCGCGGGTGCACGTGTACCGCTGGAGCGCCGAAACCGCGCCGGCCACCGAGAACGACCCGCGAGCAGAGGGGATGAGCGCAGATGTCTGACCGCGACCTGAAGGTGTTCGGCATCGACCTGGGCACCACCTACTCGGCCATCTCGTATGTGGACGAGACCGGCCGCCCGACGGTGTGCCGCAACACCGACAGCAACGAGACCACACCGTCGGTCGTGTTCTTCGAGAACGAGTCCAATGTGGTCGTCGGCTCGGTGGCCAAGAACTCCGCGATCATCGATCCGGACCGGGTGGTGTCGCTGATCAAGCGGCAGATGGGCAGCGACGCGGAGTTCGAATTCCACGGCACCACCTACACCCCGGAGTCCATCTCGGCGCTGATCCTCAAGCAGCTGACCCAGGACGCCGCCGCGCACACCGGCGGCGAGGCGACCCGCGCGGTGATCACGGTGCCCGCTTACTTCGGCATGCTGGAGCGCAGCGCGACCAAGAACGCGGGGCAGATCGCCGGGCTGGACGTGATCGGCATCGTGCCCGAGCCGGTGGCGGCGGCGCTGCACTACGAGGCGACCACCGACGCCGAGAACAAGACGATCCTGGTCTACGACCTCGGCGGCGGTACCTTCGACACCACGGTGATCCGGGTGTCGAAGGACGAGGTCGTGGTGGTCTGCACCGACGGCGACGATCACCTCGGTGGCGCGGACTGGGACCTGCGGCTGCGCAACCACCTGCTCGCGAAGTTCCAGGAACAGGCCCCGGAAGGCACCGAGGTCGAGGACGACGAGGAATTCCTCCAGTCGCTGGCCACCACCGCCGAGGACACCAAGAAGCAGCTGTCCAAAGCGGAATCCCGCGCGGTGGCGCTGCGCGGCGCCGGGGTCAGCGCGCGCGTCGAGGTGACCCGCGCGCAATTCGAAACCGAAACCCAGGACCTGCTGGACAAGACGATCGACATCGTCAAGCGCACCCTGGCGACGTTGCGGGAAAAGCAGGCCGGCGCGCAGATCGACGACGTGCTGCTGGTCGGCGGGTCCACGAAGATGCCCGCGGTCGCCGAGCGGCTGCGCGCCGACTTCGGCTGGGATCCCAAGCTGCACGACCCCGACCTGGCGGTGGCCAAGGGCGCCGCGCTGTACGCGCTGGGCCGTGTGGTGCACCGGGAGATGACCGAGGCGGCCGAGCAGGGCTCTACCGGCGTCGCCGAGGCAGTGCAGAACGTGGCGCAACAGACCGGAATCTCGGTCAAGGCGCTGGAGGACCTGGCGGCCAAGCAGACCCGCAACGTGCTGCCCAAGGCATTCGGCGTCAAGCTCGTCGACACCAGCGACCCGGACTGGCAGCAGAAGCCGGAGCGGCACTTCGTCAAGCACCTGGTGCACGCCAACGATTCGCTGCCCACCGAGGAGCGGACACTGGAGGCGGCCACCGTCGAGGCGGGCCAGACCGGGGTGATGATCGAGCTGTTCGAGCAGTCCGGCGTCGTCGCGGGCCCGGAGCTGTCCGAGAACAAGCCGATCAACGAGGGCAAGGGGCTCATCGACGGGCTGCCGCCGCTGCCCGTCGGATCGCCGGTGAACATCCGGATGACCGTCGACGACGAGGGCCTGCTAGAGCTGACCGCCACCGAACCGTCCACCGGCAAATCGCTGGACATCAAGGTTCGGGTGAGCGTCCGCAGCGACGAGGAGGTCGCGGCGGCCACCAAGGTGGTCGCCGGGATCACGGTCTCGGGCTGAGTGCTTGGGGCGGCGATTTCAGTGGAAATCGACGAGCCGATTTCCATCGCAACCGACGAGGACAGGCGCTGATGGGACCCTTCGATCCGAAGGCCTACGAACGTGAGGTGGTGCGGCCGCTGCGGGGGCGCAGCGGCCGATTACCCGACGACCTGCTGACCAGGTACGCGGTCGAACCGGGCTTCTCCGAAGCGGAGCTGGGCCAGCGCCTGACCCAGATCCGCTCGCACTGGAACAAGAGCGCCCAGTCCACCGCCAAATCCAGCTTCACCACAAGCGTTTACAAAGCCTTCCTGCGCGAGGACGAAGAACTGCGGCGCGCGCACGGTGATGCGATGTCCACAATGTCCTGGTGGCGCAGTCGGGACAGCGAGCGGGCCGGGGCCAGCGAGGGGCAGATCGCCGAACTGGCCGGGATGCTGACGGCGAACTTCGGCGAGCTCGGCCTGATCACGCCCGGACAACTGGAGGCGATGCGCGAGACGTTCGGCCAGCTGGCGCCCGCCGAGGTCGATCAGGCGCTGGCCAAGGCCGGGGTGAAGTCCGCGCCGCCGCTGGAACTGCCGAAGACCAGCGGCCTGCCCGACACCCTGTTCCGTCGGTTGAAGGCGCTGCTCAACGATGCCGAAGTCACCGGGATTCCCGAACTCCTGCACGGAAAGCTCGACGGCTTCCGGCTCCTGTCGGCGTTCGAAAGCACCCCGCCGTTCCCGGCCGGGCTGAGCGCGAAAGCCGTCCAGCAGGCAATCGACCGGGAGAACCGGCGATCCGGTAACCAACCCGCTCGCGAGGCGCTCGGGCTGCTCAACACGGCGGTCGGCAGGGAGGGCGTCGACCTCCGGCTGCTATCCCTCTACCACCTGCTCGCCGACGTGCGGCGGCTCCGCGAGAGCGGCGCACCGGCCGGCGCGTTGCTGCGAGTGCTCCGCCGATCCGGGCTCGACGCCGACGAAGCCCGTCAGGCCGTGGTCAGTGTCCTCAGCGAAACCGGCTCGGCGACACCGGCGGTCACCGGCCTGCCGAAGGTCGTCGAACTGCTGGCAGACGGCAAGCTGATAGCGGCCCAACAGGTCCTGGCCGGAATCGCCGACAGCGACGAGGCGGCAGCCGCGAAAGCGGCCATCGACCGGCACGCCAAGCACGTGCGCGAGCTGCGCGAAGCCGCGCACCGCGCGGTGCGCAGCGGCGCCGAGGGCGAAGCCCGTCGGAAGCTCGGAGAAGCGGCGCGGCTCGCCGCCGACGATGACGCCATAGCGGCGGAGCTGCGGCGGATCCCGCTGAGCCCGGTCGACGCCGTGACGGCGCAGCCGGAAGGCGTCGGGGTTCGGGTGTCGTGGCGGGCGAAGCCCGACCACGACGACGGCACCCGGTACCGGGTGGTGCGCCGAGCCGGGCGGACGCCCGGCGATGCCGATGACGGCGACGTAGTCGTCGAAGGCGGCGACACGGCGGTGGTGGACACCGCAGTGGCGGCCGGGGGCACCGTGGGGTATGCGGTGTTCGCCGCCGGGACCGCTGGCGTGTGGTCGCGCGCGGTCGGGGTGATGATCGAGGTGTTGCCGCCCGTGCACAAGGTGCGGCTGGCCGTTCGCAACGGTGCGGTCGAGGGGAGTTGGACGGTCCATCGCGACGCCGTCGGCGTGGACGTGCGGCGGCGTCGCGACGGGGAATCCGGCGATGTTCCCGTGCCGACCAGCGGCGGAACCGGCTTCCGAGACTCCACAGTGGACATCGATGGTGACTACACCTACCTGCTGACCGCTCGTTACCGCCGCCCGGATGGCACCGAGGTCGCCGCGGACACCGTGCCGGTCCGGCACACCGCGCGCGTTGCGGCGACCTTGCCGCCGGTCACCTCGCTGGACGGGCGGCGCTTCGGGGGCGGGTTGGTGCTGTCCTGGGTGTGGCCGGAGGACATCCGGATGGCCGAGGTGTCCTGGACGCGCCCGCCGACGGACGCGGAAGCCGGGCGGATGCGGCTGACCCGGCAGCAGTACCAGGCCGATGGCGGCTGCCGGATCGACGTCGGACCGGGCACCGTGCGCGTGCAGGTGTGCGCGATCGCGACCGCGGACAATGGCGAAAGCCGGTCCTTGCCTGCCGCGCTGGAGGTGCCGGGGGCGCCTGCGCAGGTCAGCTACCGGGTCGAACGGCAGACCCGGTTGTTCGGCGGCGGCACCGCGCGCATCATGCTGACCGCCGACCAGCCGGTGCCGAACTGCCTGGTGCTGGTGGTCATCGCGCCCGGCCGGGTCATGCCGCGCAAGCCCGACGACGGCCAGATCGTGCACCGCGAGGTCCACGAACTCAGCGGACCGCTGGAGCTGACCGTCGCGCTACCGCGCCGAAAACCGTTCTGGCTGCGGTGTTTCGTGACGGCCGACGGGGTCCAGTTGATCGACCCGCCGATCTCGCAACTGAAGGTGTCCTGATGTTCATTGGTCGATTTCAAGGGAAATTTTCGTGCCGTTTTCCAGGGAAATCGCCACGGAACGAGTCCGGGGAGGGGTCCTGATGGCCAAGGTCGCCTGTCCTTACTGCTACCACCGGTTTCCCCCGAGCAACCTGCGGTTCCAGTGCACCGGCCGGCCCGCTCCCGGGCGGGACAAGTGCCGCAAGGTCGTCGATCCGGAGCGGCAGCGGCTTACCGGCTACGCCACCGCCGCCTGGCCGACCTTCGCGCCGCCGTCGTCCCGGCTGGGACGCACTCCGCGCCGGGCGCCGTGCCCGGATTGCGGCACGGTCAGCGGCATCCGCGCCTGCCCGGTGTGCCATACCCCGCTGCCCGCCAACTTCGCGGAGGGCAACAGCCCACTGATCGGCGTGGTGGGCGGCAAGAACGCCGGCAAAACCGTCTACACCACGGTGCTGGTGCATGAGCTGCGGCACAACATCCGGCGTCGGTTCGACGCCGACATCTCCTTCGCCGGGGAACCGGCGGGGGTCGGCACCGCGCAGTGGCTGGAGCGCTACGAGCAGGCCCTTTTCGACGACCGGGCGCTGTTCGAGTCCACCGCCAGTTCCGCCGACGGGATCCGCATCCCGCTGGTCATGCAGTGGCGGCAGCCGCGCCTGCGGTTCGGCCGCGAGGTGCACAACACCACGACGCTGTCGTTCTACGACGCCGCCGGCGAGGACATGACGACCCAGGAGTTCGTCAACAGCCAGGCGTACTTAACCGCGGCGGACGGGATGATCGTGCTGCTGGACCCATTCCAGCTGCCCGGCGTGCCGGATCGGATCGCCGTGCCGGACGCCGGCCGCCGCGACACCGAACCGCCGATCAACGTCCTCACCCGCGTCACCGAAATGCTGCGTTCCAGCGTCGGGCTCAGCGACCGCAAGCGGGTCGATACGCCGATCGCGGTGGTGTTCTCCAAGATCGACGCCTTTTTCGGGATGCTCGGCGCCAACCATCCGCTGCTGCGCCCCTCGCCCACTGGCCCGCAGTACGACGAGGCGGGCGGACAGGACACCGACGAGCACCTGCGGGCGTTGCTGGCCGAGCTTGGCGCCGACGACATCGACGGTCACCTGCGGGCGCACTACCAGACGTTCCGCTATTTCGCGGTTTCCTCGCTCGGGGCGGAGCCGGACTACGGCCGCAAGCAGATCGATCCGGCTGGAGTGCGGCCGTTCCGCGTGGACGAACCGCTGCTGTGGCTGCTCAGCCACTTCAGGATCATCGAACGGAGCCGAGGATGAGCGCGCGTGAGTTTCACTCGCTGTACTACACCGACTGCCGTCCGGGGCAGGGCCTGCGCGGCGGCGCGGGTTTCCAGTTCCAGGCCGTTTCGCCGGGAACGACGGACGAGATGATGACGGCGGTGCAGCGCTCGGCGCTCTACGAGGCCCCGGTGGGCTGGATGCGGGCGAAGCGTGAGGTCGCGGATTACCCGCCGTCGCTGGTCCACGTGCACGACGGGGTTTACGCGACGGCGCGCGGGATCTACCTGGGCGCGGAGGCCGGTGGCGTGCGCGAGGGCAACCAGTTCACCCACGCGCTGGCCACCGCTGATCCGCAGCTGTACGGGCCGATCCGGCCGGCGCAGCTGTGGGGTGCGCCGTGGTGGGTCGAACAGCCCGCGTCGAGCACCGAGTGCGAGCCGGTGCCGGCCGAACCCGAGGCGGGCCCGTTCGGCGTCGAGGCGCTGCGGGAATGGGTGCTAGGCCAGCAGGACGGCGAAGCGTGGCTGCTCGCCGTGCATTCCGCATTGGACCGGGTGCACGAACAGGACGCGCCGCGGGTGCTGTTCGTCAGCGAAGAAGCGGAAACCGCGGTGCGCTGGATCGCGGCCGCAACGCTGTTGCTGCCGCAGGAACGGGCGCTGCGGGTGGAGTTCCGGGTGTTCGCCACCAATCCGCAATACAGCCGCCACGAGGTGCTCGCGGTGCACCCGGACTGGGCCGGATCGTTGGCCGATCCGGACCGCAACGCCGACTTCGCGGTGTTCAACCTGGTCAGCGGCAAGTACCGGAAGGCCGAGCCGACCGAGGCGGCCCGGCATTGGGTGCCGCGCTTCCTCGCCGCCGACCCCTACGACGTGGTCGAGGCCGTCGAGCTGGCGCACCAGTTCGCGCGCAACCGTGGCCGGCCGATCGGGGCGGACCGGCTGGCCGCCGGGGTGCTGATGCTCGACGAGCCGGTGACCGGGCAGGATTCCGCGATGTCGCTGGCCGAATGGCTGGCCTGCCCGCCGCCGGTGTCCACAACGGACGTTCTTGAGCCGGTGCTGGAGGCGGTGTTGGCGGCGGCACCGGCCTTACCGGTGCTGACCAGGCTCGCCGAAACCACCACACAACAGGCGGGCCGGGTCCGGATCGCGTTGCTGCGCGGGGAGATCGACGAAATCGTCCGCGGCACCCCGGCCGAGCACCGCGCCCCGCTTTCCCCCCGGCCGTGGAGCCCGGACGAGGAAGAGGCGGCCAGCGTTCTGGTCGAGGCGGCGGCCGGTGCCATCGCCCCGGAGCGAATGGACCTGCTGCTGCGGACCGCGACCAGGTTCGACATCCGGCCCCGGCTGGGCCGTTTCGGCGAAGCGTCCGGGCGGTTCGTCGAATGGTGGGCCCAGCACCCGCACGCCGGGATCGATCCGGCGCGCTGGACCTGCGGGCCGGACATGCTCGACCTGCTGCGCGATGCGCTGACCCGCCGCTTGACCGGGCCGAACGCGGACGAGGTCGCCAGGGACATCAACGATCGCTGGTGGCGGCTGCTCGCCCCGGCGATCAGCGACCCCTTCGACCCACTGGATGCGGCGGTCGCCGCCGCGGCGGTGGCCACCGGTGATACGGCCCGGCGGGAGACCATCGCGGTCTTCCGCGAGCGGCTGCGCTCGCCCGACCACCCCGGCACCGGCGAAGCGGTGTGGGAGGCGCTGTTCCGGACCTCCCCGCCCACCTTGGCCGAGCTGAAGGACTTCGTCACGACACTGCCGTCCACCGCGATGTCCGATGCGGTGGCGCAGCGGGCCTTCGCGGTCCTGGAGAAGTCCACAGTGTCCGGCAGATACCTGGACGTCCTGCGCATGTTGGGCCACCACATCGGCGACCGGGAGAAGTTGCGCAAGCTCTGGGAAGACGACGGCCGGCTGCGGGCCTGGGTGAGCTCCTTCGCCCGCAAGGGGGCGCAAACCGGTGCCGAATCGCTGGAAAACGTCTCCGAAGAGGTGTTCATCGCTCGCGCCACCGAGATCACCGCAGTGCTGCTCGGCGCCACCCCGCAGGCGGCATTGGCAGTGATCGTGCAGGCCGGGAACCAGCTGCAGCAGACGCTGGTGCACGAGTTGCCCAGGGTGTGGAACGACGAGCAGGTCGCGTCCGACCGGCGAGATCAGGCCCTCGCGCTGGCGTTTCTTACCTGCTGGCAGGACGCCTCTTCCGAACAGGTCCGGACGGCGTTCGACAAGGCACTGGAACGCTGGGCCGCCAAACACAAGCAGGCCGACTACCGTCGGATCAGCAAGCTGCTGCGCGGCATCGAGGCCGACTACGCCGCCGCCTGGCATGAATGGCTGAAGGACTACTCCCAGCAGAAGCCCAAATCGAGCCGCACCCGTGAAATCGCGCGGCGCTTGTTCAGCAGACGGGAGAAGTGATGCCTTACGTAATCGGAGGCGCCCTGCTGCTGTGCATCGGTCTTTGGCTGGCCGCGGTGATAGTCGCCATCGTCGCCTGGCTGTACCCGGTCTTCATGCTGGTCGGCAGTACCTGGGCGTTCGTCTCGACATGCCTGGTGCTGGCGGGGCGCGGATCCCGGAAACCGGTCCTGGTGACGCCCAACGACGTGGTCAACGGCACGGCTGGCCTGCGCAAGCCGCACGGACCGTTTCCGCCCGACTGGGCTTGGCCGAGCTACCTCGCCGCGCAGTGGCGCCGCGACCTCGTGGCGTCCTGGCACAACGCCTACGGCTTCATCGTGCGCGGCTGGCAATGGGGTTTCGGTTACGGCATCGGCAGCAAGCTCCGGTGGGTGAGCAGCTGCCTGACCATCCTGATCTGGTCCGGCGTCACCCTGGGCGCGATCGTGGGGGCCGTGCAGGTGCTGGTCATCGGCGCGATCGCGCTGGGCCTCGGCTGGCTCGGTTGGGGTGCGCTGGTCGGGAGCCTGCGGGGGTACGACCACGTCGTGCGGCGGCTGCGCAAGGCAAGTGGGAGCTGCGCGGTGTGCTACCACGTAATGGCCGTGCCCGCCTACCGCTGCGGCGGGTGCCAGGTGGTGCATCACGACATCCGGCCCGGTGTGCTGGGCGCGATGTCGCGCACTTGCGGGTGCGGCACGAAGCTGCCGACGACCGTGCTGCGCGCGTCCCGGCGGCTGGAGGCGCTGTGCCAGCGGTGCGACCGACCGCTGCGGGGCGGTTCGGGTGCGGTCACCGACATCCGGGTACCGGTCTTCGGCCCGGTGTCGGCGGGCAAGACCCGGCTCGTGCACGCCGGCCTGGTCACGTTGCGGGACCGGGCCGCCGCAGAAGGCGTGGTACTGGACTTCGTCGACGAGGCCAGCAGGCAGGCCTTCCTGCACGGCGAGCAGCTGATCACCAGCGGCGGTGACACCGCGAAGACCCCGGCCGGCCAGCTGCCCCCGGCGATCACGGTCCGGTTCACCCGCGGCGGCACGGCGAAGGCCCGCGGCCAGGCGCTGGTGCACCTCTTCGACGCGGCCGGCGAGTTCTTCCTTGACCGGGACGACAACAGCGAGCTGGAGTTCTTGGACCACGCCGGGGGACTGGTGTTCGTGGTCGACCCGTTCGCCATCGGCTGGGTGCGCGATCAGCTCGGCGGCGCACTGGAATCCCGTCTCGCCGAAGCACATCCGGCCAGCGGCGACCCCGAGCAGGTCTACCACGTGACGGCCCGGCGGCTACGCGACTACGGGGTCGAGACCGAACGCCGGGCGCTGGCGATCACCGTGGTCAAGGCCGATCTGCTGACCGATCTGCCGTGGGCCGCCGACCTGTGCGCCGGGGCGGTGCGCGACTGGCTGAACACCGCGGGCCTGGACAACCTCGTGCTGGCCGCGGAGCGGGATTTCGCCGAGGTTCGGTACTTCGTTGTCTCCTCGGTCACCGGGATCCGGCCCGGCCACCGGCTCACCCCGGCCGCACCCTTCCGGTGGCTGCTGGGGCTCGGCGGGTTCGCCCTCGGTCGTGCCGAAAAAGCGAGCCGCGAGGAGAAGCCGACAATGGAGGCGTCATGAGCAAGAATCCCTTTCCCCCGCTCATGAAAGCCGACCGGGTGCGGGTGTCCCGCAAGACACCGGAGGCGTCATGAGCAAAAATCCCTTTCCCCCGCTCATGAAAGCCGACCGGGTGCGGGTGTCCCGCAAGACACCGGAGGCGGCATGAGCATTCGTCCCCCCGCGAACTACCGGATCGCCCGGGTGGTGCTGCTCGTGGTCTTCGCGATCGCCATGCTGCTCAGCGTCCTGGGTTCGGTGACCGGCTCCACCGACCTCTTGACCGGGGTGTGGAACAGTGGCTGACGAGCTGGTGCTCGGCATCGACCTCGGCACGACCTACTCCGCGGTGGCGCTCGCGTCCACTTCGGACGGCGTCGAGGTGATCCGCAACCGCCTCGGCGAGCTGACCACGCCGTCGGTGGTGCACTTCCCTTCCGCCGACACGGCCGTGGTCGGGGCGGCGGCGCGGAACAGCCTGGACCCGGAGAACACCGTCGCGCTGATCAAGCGCCGGATGGGCACCGAGTTCGAGCTGATGTTCCACGGCGTGCGGCACACGCCGGAGTCGGTGTCGGCGCTGATCCTGCGCAGCCTGGTCGACGACGCGATCGCCCGCTTCGGGCCACATAGGACGGTTCGGGCGGTGATCACGGTTCCCGCGTACTTCGGGATCCGCGAACGCGAAGCGACACTGCAAGCAGCCCGGCTGGCGGGAATCGATGTGCTGGAGGTGCTGAGCGAACCGGTCGCGGCTGCGCTGCACTACTCCGCCCAGGCGGAGCCGGGCGCCGCGCTCGTCTATGACCTTGGTGGCGGTACGTTCGACACGACCGTGCTGCGGGTGGCCGCTGACGGGGTGCACGTCGTGGCCACCGACGGCGACAGCCGACTGGGCGGTGCCGACTGGAACGAGCGCATCGCCGAGCACCTGGCGGCGGCCTTCGCCCGCGAGTTCCCGGCCGCCGACCCGGACGACGAGGCGTTCCGGCAGCAGCTCCAGGACGTCACCGAGCAGGTCAAACGCCAGCTGAGCACGGTCACCGGCCGCAAGGTGACGCTGCGCTGCGACGACGACGTGGCGAGCTTCGATGTCGACCGGGCGACGCTGGAGCGCCTCGGGGCGGATCTGGTGGAGCGCACCGTGCGGATCGTGGACCGGGTTCTCGCCGCCGCCGCCGCGAAGGGCGTGCCGCGAGTCGACGAGGTGTTGCTGGTCGGCGGCGCGACCAGGACGCCGGCGATTCGTGCCGCGCTGCAAGAACATCTCGGCCTGGCCCCGAAAATCGTCGATCCGGACCTCGCGGTCGTCTTCGGTGCCGCCGTTCGCGCAAACCGGCTCGCCTCGTCCCTACCCGGCGGTGGGACGACGGCCGCGGTGGTGCCGCGCAGCTTCGGCGTGCTGATCGAGGACAGCCACGACGAAAGCCTGCGGAGTTTCGTCCAGCACCTCGTGCACCGCAACGATCCGCTGCCCGCCGTCGCAACCGCCCGGTTCGCCACCATCGTGGATCGGCAGCGATCGGTCCGGATCCAGGTGTTCGAGCAATCTGGGGACCTGCCCTCGGCGCAGGTCGAGCACAACCGGCGGGTCCTGGACGGCGAGTTCGCCGGGCTGCCGCCGCTGCCCGGGGGCTCGGTGATCGAGCTGACGCTGCGGGTCAGCGCGGACGGTCTGCTCGCGGTGACCGCGCGGGAACCGCTCAGCGGCGCGGCACTCGACCTGGAGGCCTATGTGGACGGTGTCGTCGATGGCGCGACGACCGAGCGGCTCGCCCAAACCATCGCCGGGCTCGCCGTGCGTTGCTGAGTGGGGGATCGATGAGTTCGTGGATTCGTCGGAGCTTCGCCGGGATCGGGCTGACACAGTCCCCGCCGGGCCGGTACCTGCCGAAGCTGCAACAGCGGTACCTCGGGCACGTCTTGCTGTGCATCGATGTGAGCGCCTCGATGGCGGGAAGCCCGCTGTCCCAGGCGATTGCCGGCGGCGAGCAGTTCCTCGTCGAGGCCGAAGGCGCGCACTACGAGAGCGGGCTGGTTCTGTGGGCTGATTCCGTGCAGCGGTACCTGCCGCCGGAGACCCCACTCGACGAAGTGGTTTCCGCACTCCGGAAGGCGATTCCGCGCGGCGGCACCGTGCTGTCGAATGCCTTGCGACTGGGCATCGACGTGCTGCCGAGCTACCCGGGCGACCGCGTGCTGTGCATCTTCAGCGACGGTGGGTTGGCGGATCCCGAGCAAGCTCGTGAACTGGCGCGGAAGGCCTGCGCGATGGGGATCCGCATCATCGTTCGCGGCCTCGGGCCCACAGCTGCCGCGGCGCTCGCCGACCTCGCCTGTCCCGGCATGCGGGATGACGACCAGCAGATCGACGATGTGGCCCAGGTCGCGTCCGGCATCGCCTCGATGGCCACCGGCCTGTCGATCCGTCGCGGCTGACCGATTGTCGTTGCCCGAAGGGGCTTGTCGTTGCCGCCGAAGGGACACCGCGTCGAAAGCCGGCACGAGAAATGTCTGAATGTCGCGCGCGGTCGGCCTGCCCGATCCTCCCCGGTCTGCGGAAATGGCGGGCAAATTAGACGTGATCTGCTGCACCAATGGTGTATGTCTGGTCACGTTGCGATAACAATGGGGCGAGTGGGGTGGATACTCACGTAGAGGTTGCCGCGCACAACCATCAGGGCACAACCAGATGACGGTCGTCCGCGGCACACGGTGCCCCGCAAGTCTGGAGGTTGTCATGATCGCGGCGCTAAAAGCGCACGCAGCATGGTTGGTGAACGCACTGGGTGTGAACCGGAACCCGTTGCGAAGGCCGATCGATAGAATGGCGGCGGGAATCTCGGTGCTGCTGCTGGTGGCGGCGCTGATCGCGATCCCCGCATCGGTCCTGTTCGGCACGGCACTGCACACCGGCTTGACGCAGCAGGCAGCGGAATCGGCGGCGACCACCCGCCAGGTGACCGCGATGCTGACCACCGCGCCGGAGCTGAGCGCGCCGGCCTCCGAGGCATACAGCCAGGACGCCCTCGGCTCGACCGCTGTCGCCGAATGGCGCACCGGGCCGGCGCAGCAACCGCACACCGAAACGATCCAGGTCCCGGCCGACAGCTCGGTGGGCGACACCGTGACGGTGTGGGTCGACCAGGCCGGAAACCGCGTGCCGCCGCCGGCGAGCGCGGGCTCGGTTACCGCATCGGCGATCTTCGCCGCCGTGCTCGTGCTGCTGGTGATCGAGCTGACCTGCATCGCCCTGATCGTCGGCACTCAGCACTTCGCCCGCCGGGTCTGCATGCGCGCCTGGGAACGCGAATGGGCGTTCCTGCAGCACGGCGGCACCTGGTCCCAGCGATGAATTTCCCGATTTTGCCTAAAACTGGACCCTCCGGGCCCGGTCCGCGGGGATGTCAGTTCACCCGCGGGGCGACCACCGCGCGGTAGGGCGCGAGCATCTTGCTCAGCCAGGCTTCGCCGATCGCGGTGTCCAGGTCGATCTGCAGCTCCGGTTCGTCGCCGTCCAGGCCGTCCGCGCCGCAGCGATCTCCGAACAGCACCAGCGCCGGATGCCCGGTGTCCCTTTTGGACGGCCAGATCAGCCCGTCCGCCCAGTCCGCCCGTTCCCGGATCCAGGCCGCCCAGTTCCGGGTCTGCACATAGGCGTCCTTGCCTTCCGCGTCGACCAGCCAGGAATCCTGCGCGACCGCGGCCAGGTCCGGGCCGGTCAGCAGGCTGACCAGGGTCAGTTCCCGGGCCGTGCGCACCGCGCTGAGCCGCCGCTCGGCGATCTGCGCCCGGCGGATCAGCCGCTGCCCGTTGCCGCCGAACCCGAGGTTGCGCAGCAGCACCTCCGCCAACGCGGTCGTCACGTGCAGCCCGGCGTAGTAGCTGGGGAACGGGTCGGCCGTAGTCCCGTCGAACCGGCCGCCGGGCGACCCGACGTCGACCTGAGCGGGTTTGAACTCGGCAGCGTGCCGCTTGCGGTCGTGCAACCGGAACAGCGTCGTGTCGGCGGGCAGCACGTAACGGTTCGGGACGGCTTCGAACTGCAGGGGTGGTGTGGCCTCCGGCATGCTCACACCTCCGCCGTGTCTTCGCGGACGGCGTCGATCAGTGCCCGCTCGTCGACCTGATCGATCAGCTCCGCCGGCACACCGCCGAGCCAATCGTTCGGCCCGAGCCACCAGTCCGCCGCGCCCCACGGGTCCGCCGCGGCGTGCAGATACCGGTTCACGGTCCGCACCAGCTCGCGCGGGGCGCCGGAGGCGTCGAACTGGAACGCGGGCCACCGGGCGGGGCCGGTGGCCGACGGCAGCCGGATCAGGTCGGGGTCGGCCGGATCGCCGCCGGCGGCCTCGATCTGCCGCGCATCCAGCGAATCCGCCGCGCGCAGCCGGTCCAGGTCGGCGTTCGGTGCGGACCCGGTCAGCCGGTCCCGCAGGTTCGTGCTCAGTCGCCGCCAATCCACCGTCGGCCGCCGGAACCGCGACTCGGGCTCTGCCAGCGCCCGCCGCACCGGGTGCGTCAGTGGCAGCACATCCGCCAGCAGCGTGGCGATGTCCTCGGCGATCAGCGCGGCGGATTCCGTGTCCGCCGCGTCCTGCAACTCGGCGACCAGCGCGACCAACCTGGTGAATGCCTCGGGATCGAGCCCATCGGCCACGTCGTCCCACTCGGCCGCGAGCGCGTCCAGCATCCGCTGCTGACTCAACGTGGACCTCCTATCCGCTGACCTGGTGTCCGGCGATGTCGGTGCGGGCCCGGGCCACCGCCTTGTGGTCCATGCCGCCGATGCTGAGTTCGAAGCGCACGTCGTTGCCGCTCTCCAACTCCTTGGCGTGCACGGTCAGCGCACCGGTTTCGGACATGGTGAAGGTGATCTCGATGCGGCAGCCGGCCGGTCGCGCCGGTATTCCGGTGAGCATGGCGTGCCCGACCTTGGTGTTGTCGGCCGGGTCGTCGGACGGGGTCGGACCGGCTTGCTCCCACACCTCGATCTCGGCCATCCGCTGGTTGTCGATGGCCGTCTGGAACGGATAGGGGCCGGTGTCGGCCGGGAGCTCGGTGTTGGCCTGCAGCAGGTGCGCCACCATCTGCCGCGCTCGCATGGGATCGGTGAGCGCCAACGGGTCCCGCGGGTCCAGCGCCTTGACCCCGAAGGCCCGCGGCACCACCGTGGCAACCCGTTTTTTGGCCATCGCATCGACGTCGGCCGCGCTGATCCCCAACTGTTGTCCCGCGGAGCCGTCCCGGACCTTATTGGCCTGCCGGATCAGCGCGAACAGGGCCGCGCCCTTGGCGACCGCCAGGTCCGGCTCGGAAAGCCGGGCGTCGAGCCCGAACCGCTGCCGGAGCCCGGCCGCCACCGCCGGCATTCGGGTCATCCCGCCGGCCAGCAGCACCTCGTCGAACCGCTCGACTCCCTTGCGCCTAGCGGTCTCGATGATCCGCTCGGTGATCGCCATCGTGCGATCGAGCAGGTCGGCGGTGAGTTCTTCCAGTTGCTGCCGGGTGAACGGCACGGTGGCCGCGGCACCGCGGATCCGCAGCGCGACATTGCGGGACATGGTGGCGCTCAACGCCTTCTTGACGTCTTCGGCGCGGTCGGCGAACTCCTGCATGGCGTGCTCGTCGGCGCTGGGGTCCAGCTCTGGATGCTCCTCGCGGAATGCCGCCAGCAGGTGATCGACGATCCGTTCGTCCCAGTCCGCGCCGCCGAGTTCACCGTCCCCGTCGGTGCACACCACCTGGATGTCGTCACCGGTGACCCGGATCACGCTCGTGTCGAAGGTGCCGCCGCCCAGGTCGTAGACCAGCACGTGCCGGGTTTGCGGCGAATTGTCCAGCGCGTGGTGGTGCAGCGCGGCGGCCACCGGCTCGTCCAGCACGTCGAGCACGTTCAGCCCGGCGATCTCCCCGGCCTTGCGGGTCGCGTCGCGCTCGGCGATGCCGAAGTAGGCGGGCACCGTGATCACCACGTCACGCACGGTGTGCCCGGTGTTCTCCTCGGCGGCGCGGGCGAGTTCGCGCAGGATCAGCGCGGATATCTTCTCCGGGGTGTAGCGGTTCCCGTGGTAGGTGAACTCGGTGTTCTTGCGTCCCATGTCGCGTTTGACCAGCTGCGCCACCAGATGCGGCGCGAGCAGCGCCGAGTTCTTCGCCGCCGTGCCCACCAACGCCACCCCGGGTCGCTCGAAGTACACCACCGAGGGCGTGGTGTCCTCCCCGACCGCGCTCTTGGCGATCACCGGGCGGGCCGCCTCGTCGATGTGCGCGATGCAGGAGTGCGTGGTGCCGAGGTCAATGCCGAACGTCGCCGGCGCCATTGGTTTCCTTCCGGTTGAGGTTCATCGGCCCTGATAGGTGAATGCTGCCCAGTGCGGGGGCGCGGCCGGGTCGACTTCGGCGAAAAAGGCGGCCAGTTCCGCCGGGATTCCGGGCGGCGGGCGGCGACGCCGGTCGAGCATCCAGAGCTGCGCGGCCCGCAGCGCGCTCGCCGGGTCGGCGTAGCCGGTGTTGAGGTAGTGGTGGAACACGATCATGAACATGGCGGTGGGCAGGTCCAGGACCTCCCAGCGGGTGCCGACCACGCCGGCGGCACCGGCGGCGAGGAACGCGGTGGACAGCGTCAGCACCTCATCGTGCTGCCGGTCGGTGAGGTCGCTGGCACACGCCGCGAGCACGACCAGCGCGCCGGCGGCATCGCGTGGTCGGTCCCGCGCCTGGCGCAGAATGTCCTGCACCGGCAGGATTTCCCCGGATCCGAGCAGCAGCGCCGATTCGATCGGCAACTCTGCCGGGCTGGCGTGGCAGGCCAGGTGCAGCAGCGAGGCGGTGGGCAGCCGCGCGAGCACTCCGCCGGGTTTCGGCAGCGGCTCGCGGCGCCGGGTGCGACGCTTCGGGTCAGGAGGTTTGCCCAGGTAGGAGCCGTGTTTGTAGTGTAACTCGTGGAGGTGGCCGAGTTCGTGCCGACTCCAGTGCAGCTCCGGCATCCGCACCAGCACCGGTTCGCTCGCCCAGGAACGGGTTTCGCGCCGACCCGCCTCGACGAACTGCCGGGCCGACGCCGCGTAGCAGATGATCGCGTCCTGGCAGACGTACCGAACCTTGCCGCCGGGCACCCGCCGCCGCGCGGCATGCCACGGCACCGTGCCCAGTTTTCCCACCGGCACCAACACGATTCGCAGCGGACGTTCGCCGGATCCGGCGGCGACCAAGTCCAGCACCGGGTTCATTACCGCCGCCCACGCCCAGTCGCACACGCTCTCCAACGCGGGCCGCCACTGCTCGTCAGCGGCGTCGCCGACGCGTGCTCGTTCGCGCTGCATCCGGTCGAACCTGTCGACCGGGCCGTCCTCGGTGAGCCGGGGCGATTCCACCTGCTCGACCCGCCCGTCGGCGGTGACCAGCACCGCGACGCCGGGCAGGAGGTAGACCAGGGCCTGGGTGCGTGCGGCGCGCAGCCCGGCGGCGATTGCCGCGACCGGTGGTGGAGCTAGCAGTTTCGCTTCGGCGTCGGTGCCCTCGAAAGCCCGCAGCACCCGGTATCGCAGGTCGCTGGGCAACGCGGCGTCGGCCACGCGGACGTCGTTGGCGCCGCCCACATCCCACGGTTTTTGTTGCCCCAGCTCGGATTCCCACCGATCGGCCAGCTCCGCGTGGCCGTTCTCCCGCAGCAGGGTCGGCATGGTGGCATCGACCGTGGCGGCGTGCAAAACCATGCCGCGCCCCAATTCCAGCGCTTGCACCGCGGCCTCGGGCTGCCCGGCGGCGAGGCACCAGCGGCTCACCTCGGCTGCTTCTCCGGTGGCCGTGTTCGCGGTCTCCAACGCTCGGCGTGCGCTGGACTGGAGAAGCACGGTGCGCGCGCGCTCGCGCAGCGCCTCAAGCCCGGTCGTGACCGCGCGTTGCTGATCACGGCGGACACTGTCACCCCGGGTGAAGTAGCAGTCGGCCAGCGCGTTGAGCAGGTTCGCGGTCTCGAATGCGCCGGGCTCCGGCTCGAATTCGCGAAGCACCTGCTCGAATCGGTCGATCGCGTTGCTGAGATCGCGTGGGGCGCGGGTGAATTCGTAGCGAGTCCGCAATGCGGTCGCCAACGCATCCAGCGCCCCTCGGCGTTCCCGCGGATACAGGTGGGGCTGGCCGCAGATCTCCGCCATCATGCCGATTCCCCGGTTGAGCAGCGTGAGATCCCGGGTCGCCACGGCCTGGCCGACGCAGGCCAGTGCGGCACCGAGGGTCTCATTCGGCTGGTCCACGTGGTAGTCGGGCAGCCGACCCACCGCATCGAGGATGGCGTCCGTGGCGCTGCGAGCCTGGTCGGTGTTGACGCGATCAAGGCTGAACTCGTTGCCGTCTAGCATGCTTCGAAGCAGCCGGACCGATCCCAGGGCGCTCGCGATTCGCGGCTGTAGGACGTGGTCGGTCGACATTTCCGCGCCCAGCTCCTTGAGCTCCGCGGCGGTCCGGTCCAAAGCCTCGGCGTCGAACCGATGCGGCGTGATCCGGCTCACCGCCGCGGTGAAGCGCGCGATCAGATCGTCCCCGCCGGTGCCCGCCGCGTAATACCGCGCGGCATCGAGATCCTCTTGGCCGCCGAAGGCCATGAACCGCTGGGTGAGCAGGGTACTCAGCCAGGGAATCAGCAAGGGCCGCAGTTTGTGGTCGGCGGGCAGTAACTCGTCGGCTCGCCGCATGTTCGCCACCGAGGCGTCCAGCAGCTTTCCGGCGCGGTCGGTGAGGGCCTGGAAGCCTTCGGCGACCCCCAGCAGGAAGTGGTTGATGCCGGTGTTTACCGGGTCGGCGGCGCCGCGACGGACCGCCTGCTCGCTCATCTCCCGGACCCTCGCCAGGGATTGCGGCGACTGCTCGCGGTTGGTGGCAACCGAGGTCAGCAGCGCCGTCGCCAACGAGGTGAGCACCGAGGCACGATCCGGATCGTCGTCGGGGAAGTGCGCCAACGCCTGCTCCAGCCGCCGGACGACGGCGGTGTGTTCGGCCGGGTCAAGATCCGAGGAGGCCCGGCCGGGCATGACCGAGGTGGTGCGCAGGCCAGAGAGCAGCAGCGTGCGCATGGGGTGGTCGGTCGGCAAGGCAGCGGCGGCAGCGGCGATCTGGCTGGTCGCGGCGTCGGTGTCCGCGGCGCTGCCGCTGAGTTCGGCGAGCTTTGCCGCCAGACTGGCCCGCAGCGCGGCGATTTCCCGTTTTCCTGGTTCGTTTTCGGGCCAGCCGCGCGCCGCATCGTCGAGTTCGCCGATCGCTGTTTCCCAGTCCTCACGGGACGAGTCGCCCAGGTTGCCCGCGGCCTGGACGAGGACTTTCAGGGTGGTGACCGAGCCGTCACCGGCGGCGCTCGGAGAGAGCGCGTCCAGATGGCGGCGCGTCTCGGCGAGTGCGTCGGCGGGCAGCGTCAGCGACAGCTTGTCGACGGTACCGGCGTCGATGCGGCCGTGTCGCAGCTCGGCGGGCATGTCCTTGGTCAAGAGGAGGAAGGCGAGGCCGATGTGGCAGGCGTCGGAGGTTTTCGCATCTCCTGGCAAATCCCGGAGTATTTCGGTGAAATCCTCCGTCGCGATCCGATGATCGGTTTCGTCCCCGCCCACGGAAAGGTAGCGGGTGAGGTGGATCAGTCCGCGGCTGAAGCGGACTTGCTTGCGCAGCAACGAATCAGGCAACAGCCCGAACGCCGTGTTCAGATCGGCCAGCGCGACGTCGATTTCCTCGAACGCCTCCAGGCTACCGACCAGCTGCGCGGTGATCAGGCCGATGCGCCCCACGATCTCGGCCGCCTCATCGGACAGCAGCGGCCGCAACTGCCGCAGATAGCCGACGGCGGTGCGGAATTCCTCCCGGGCCCCGCGCTCGGCTCGCAACGCGTGTGCCAGACCTAGCTGGTACAGCGGCGCGGCGCGAGCGGGCGAGTCATCGGCGAGGTTGTCGAGCAGGCTTCCGGCAACCTGGATCACCTCGGCGACGTCCGCGCCCGTGGTCTGGGCGCGGTGCAGCAGCAGGTCGGCCAGCTCAACCAGGACCTGGTACGCGGTCTCGTCGTCGAGTTCCTCGGTAAGCCGGGCATACCGCTGCGCGATAGCCTCGTCCAGCTCCGCCGGATCGGACGTCATCGCACCTCCCCGAGGTGATCAAGGAACCGGACCCAGCTTAATCCCGCCATGCGACTGGCATTCCCGCCAATCCGGTTGGCCCGAGGCGGGGCCGGGAGGTGCCACGATTCTTCTCCCGGCCCCGCAGCGTCGCCGCGCGCCGCAGGGGGTGTGGTGCGTCGCGTCGGGCGACGGTCAGTCCGTCGCGGCAGGAACTTCCACGACGGACAGATCGGTGGGCAGCAGGATGCAGCAGAATTGCCCGAACCTGACGGGCACCAACGGCATTCGGCCGATGGTTGACGAGTCGTGCGGCATCACGCATCCACGGCACACCTCGCCATTGACGCGGGCCTGCACCAAGGTCCCGGGCGGGATTTCTTCCGGTGCAGGGGGAATGGGAGGGTGACGGCCGTTGGCCGTGGTCGGGAGGCGTTCGACCGCCACCTCTCCCGCCCGAGGCTGCGGCACGGCCGGGGAAGGAGAGGCCGCAAATCCTCGGGAGACCGGTGCAGTGGTGCTCCTCATCGCGAAATCCGTTCTGCTCGGGAAGTCCCAGGAGCGGGCCTGGCGGACGTGTGAGGCCGGGGCCAACCACGTCCACCAGGCACCGCAACACCCAACGGCCCCACACCGTCCAGGCGACCAGCCACGGCGACCAACACCGGGCCCCAAGTCCCTAAAACGCAAGTGCACAATGTTCATATCTTTCACCTTGATGTCATAGGTGCTGAAAACAAGGAGAAAGATAGGCCATCTGAGTCCTCGCGTTCTCGATGCAATTCCGTTTTGAGTACGACCAAGGTAGCAACGCAATTGCGTTTTGGGCAGTAACATGATCGGGTGAGATCGCGCCGCCGATCGCCCGGAGCGTGGAAGGCTTAAGAACATGCCGACACCAACAGTGCGTCGACTCCAGCTTGGACACGAGCTTCGACACCTACGTGAAGACGCAGGCTGCGACCTGGGCGAGGCCGGGCGTGCGATCGGCAAAGCGGAAAGCACGATCAGCCGTTTGGAGTCGGGGCAAACCGGCCTGAAACGCCAAGTCCTGGAACAGCTCGTCGAGTTCTACGCGAGCAAGGTCCGCGTCCGCGTTGACCGCAGCTTCTACCTCGGCCTGGCGAAGGGCAGCGAACAACGCGGCCGCTGGACTGGCTATCGAGCGATTTACCACAAGTACGCCCGCATGATGGTCGACCTCGAAGCTGACGCCTCGGTGATCAACCACTACCAATGCGAGTTCCTACCCGGCTTGGTGCAGACGCCCGGATACATCCAAGCGATGCGCGCCGAGGCTGTGCGGCAGGTCGTGCCGGACATGGATGACGTGTTTCGGGCACGAGCAGAACGTCAGGAGATCTTCACCAAGGAGGAAGCGCCTGACATTGGCTTCGTGCTGTCTGAATCCGCCCTTCGCACCATGGTTGGAACCTCAGACGTCATGCGGGAGCAGCTTGAGCACGTGGCGAAGATTTCCGAGCTTCCCAACGTGCAACTCCAGGTGTTGCCCTTCGACGCGCGGATTCATGCTGCGGCGCGGAGCCAGTCGTTCATGACGTTCCGCATCGAGGCCCCGGGAAACTCCGGCCCACTGGAGTTCGTGTACTTGGAGGAACACCACGACGGAAAGTACCTCGACAACCGCGAGGACGTAGAGCTTTACAACCGGCTGTGGTCCCGCATGGTCGGCGCAGCGCTCGATCCCGTGGCATCCAGGGATAAGGTGCTGGAAGTAGCCGAGAGCTACTGAGTCCAGCACAACCCCTGTAGAGCAAGGATCGTCGCCATGGAGTTCAAAGGCTGGCGCAAGTCCACACGAAGTGAGCAGAACGCGAACTGCGTCGAGGTCGGCTTCGCCCCGGGGCGCACTGGTATCCGGGACACGAAGCTCGGCGCGCACAGCCCGATCTTGAACATCGACAACGCGGCGTTCGCCGCCTTCGTACGTCGAGTGCAGGACGGCAGGTTCGACATCTGACAGATCGGACCGACAAGCGGTGCGGGTCACCAGCCACGGGTGGCCCGCACCGCTTTTCGCATCTGCCCCCACGAGCGGCGACTGGCGAACTCCTGGGCGGTGCACTGACCGCAGCGTCAATTGACACTGCGGTCAGCCCAGTCGCCGACTTCGCTACAGGATCCAGGTGACGACGCCGAGCACCGCCGCCACGCCGAGCAATACGAGACCGACGACCAGGGCAGTTCGGCGCGGTGCCGGGGTCGGGGCCTCGACCCGCGGGTGCGGCATTGGTGGTGGGCCGCCGTAGCCCTGGCTGCCGGGGGGCAGGTGCGTTGACGGCGGCACCCAGTCCGAGCGGTCCGGCACCTCCAGCCGCGGCTCCGGCTCCGGCGGGTCGGCTGGAGGCGGCTGGAGGACCGGCGGCGTGGGGGTCGTGCGGCGTTGCAGCCACAGGCCGTACCCGGTCAGGACCAGCCCGACAAGGCCGATCAGGGCCGATAGCACCGAGCCCAGCTTGTCTGCGATCTCCAGCACCCGAACAGACTGCCAGAACGAAGCCGGGGAACGCGCTGGAACAGCCGGATTCAGCGCGGCGGCGTCGGCGGGTCGGGCGCGAGGGTGCCGTCCGGGGCGATGTGGTCGAAGATCTGCTCGACCAGCGTCATCACGTGCGGGTCGTCGACGGTGTAGAGGTGGCGCCGGCCCTCTCGGCGGGCGGTGATGACCCCGGCCAGGCGGAGTTTGCTCAGGTGCTGGCTGACCGTCGCGATGCTGATGCCGACTCGCTTGGCCAGCGTGCCGACGTCGTAGGAACCGTGTGTGATCAACCACACAAGGTGTAATCGGGGTGGGCTGGCCAGCAGCGCGAACGTCGCCGCGGCGGCGGTGAGCTGGGCCTCGGTCGGTTCGGCGTCCTGCCTGGGCAGGCCGGGTTCTGCGGCGTTCGGTGCGGGATTTTTCGGCATGGCGAGCTCGATTGTTCCTCACCACGCAACCCCTGGGTGCATGCCGCGCAAACGTTTCGTTGGTTGCGAAAACTACGAAACCAGGGTGAAGGTAGTGGCATTCCGAAGGGGAGTAGTCCGCAAGCCCACCGTTCGACACGCTGAGATCCGTCTCCGGCGGTGGCCGACCGAGGTCCGGGAAGGAACTCGATGTCCACCACACTGCTGCGTCCGCTCGCGTTCTGCGCGGCGCTGACGGTGCCCGCTTTGATCGTGCGGTTCGCCGGACTGTCCCCGAGTCCGTTGCTGGGGTTGCTCCTGTTCGGCATGGCAGTGGTGGCCTCGTCGTTCGTGCTGGCCTGGGCCGCCGAGGCGGCGCAGGTCGACATCTCCGGCGGCTTGGCGATCGCGATCCTCGCGGTGATCGCCGTGTTGCCCGAGTACGCGGTCGACCTCTACTTCGCCTACACCGCGGGCAGCAACCCCGAATACGTCGCCTACGCAGCGGCGAACATGACCGGCTCGAACAGGTTGCTACTCGGCCTGGGCTGGTCGCTGGTGGCGATCGTGGCGCTCGCGCGGGCCAAGCAGCGCACCGGGAAGTCGGTGCGGGAGCTGACCCTGGAGTCCGGTTACCGGGTGGAGCTCGGTTTCCTGGCGATCGGCTCGCTGGTCGCCTTCGTGGTGCCGACGACCGGCCAGATCTCGCTGCTGCTCGGGTTCGCATTGCTCGCGTTCTTCGTGTTCTACCTGTGGAAGGTCTCGCGCGCCGAGGCAGCGGAACCCGACCTGGTCGGCACCGCCGCGACCATCGGCGACCTCCCCAAGCACCTCCGCCGACCGCTGGTGATCGCGTTGTTCGTCTTCGCCGCCGTGGTGATCCTTGCCTGTGCCGAGCCCTTCGCGCACTCGCTGATCGCCACCGGCACCCAGCTTGGCATCGACCAGTTCCTGCTCGTGCAGTGGCTTGCGCCGCTGGCGTCGGAAGCGCCGGAGTTCATCGTGGCGATCCTGTTCGCCGTCCGGGGCAACGGCGCCGCCGCGATCGGCACGCTGATCTCCAGCAAGGTCAACCAGTGGACGCTGTTGGTGGGCAGCCTGCCGCTGGCCTACCTGCTTGGTGGCGGTGGAACGGCCCTGCACCTCGACGCCCGCCAGGTGGAGGAGTTCCTGCTGACCGCGACGCAGACGGTGCTCGGCGTGGCCGCGTTGCTCGCGTTGCGGTTCCCGCGCTGGGCGGCATGGACGCTGCTCGGGTTGTTCGCGATCCAGTTCGCGCTGCCCGGCCAAACCGCGCGCTACGTCCTGTGCGGCATCTACGCGGTCATCGCGGTCGCCGCGCTTATCCGCAACCGCCGCCACATCCGGTCCACCCTCGCCGCGCCGTTCCGGAACCAGGTCGCCGACAGCCAGGCCACGCCCGATCCGGCACCCGCGAGCTCGGCACGCTGATCACGTCCGATGACTGTCCATCAGCGGGCGCACCCCCAGTCACGTGCCCGCTGGTGAGCAGTCATCTGCTGCGCACGGCCACGCAGCATTCGCCTACACGCGGGTCAAGGACCGCTTCGACTGAGCGGGCCTGCAGTCCCGCGAGGAACCCTTGCAGGAAGGCCCGGTTGAGTCCGCACACCAGCTCCGGTGATTGGGCGGTCAACGGGTGGAACGGGCAGTTGCGCAGCCGTACGCAGGTCGGCGTCTCCCGGTCGGGCTCGAAGCCGTAGCCGGTGAGCACGTCTTCGGTCTTGGTCAGCGCGCGTTCGGGGCCGAGGCGGCCGGGGCGGCTGCGGATCCGTTCCTCGGTACCGAGGCGGTGCCCGTGCTCTCGCGCGGTGCGCAGCGCGGCCTCGATCGCGGTCTCCTGGTCGCCTTCGGTGAGCACGGCGTCAAGCAGTACTTCGGCCAGCAGGTCGGGGCGGCGGGGCGGGATGCTCACCCCGATGTGGGCGTCGGTGGGTTCGTAGACCTTCGGCGTGCGGCCGACCTTGCGAATGCCGCCCACCGGTTCGAACCGCGCGCACAGCAGTCCGGCGTCGACGAGCTTGTCCAGGTGGAACGCGGCGAGCTTGCGGGAGATGCCGACCGCCGCGGCGGCCTCATCCCGGCCGACCGGGCGCCGGGCGCGCCGGATGAACTCGTACATCCCGCGCCGCAGTTCGTCGGTCAACGCGGCCACCGCCGCCATCGAGTTGCTGGTCGGCACGTTGCTGGACACCATTTCCCCAGGATACGCCCTGTCGCGCCCAATGTAGTGTCCGAAATCGGATGCGGATCGCTCAGTGCTGCAACATTGACCCGTTGGCATCAAAAAGACTAATGTCACTTGGTGAAATAGTCCCGGGTGGGTGAGCACGGTTCCGGTCGGTTCGCACGGGCGGGCGCGCCACCTGGGCCGGCGCAACCGACCCGAGGAACGCTGATGCCCGCTCCCGCCCTGCACGTCGTCCACCAGCCCGACGGCCAGATCGACCTCGCCGCCGCCGAGAAAGCGGCGGGAGATCTGCTGCGGGCCTTGGGGATCTCCACCGATTCCGAGAGCCTGCGCGGTACGCCGGGGCGAATGGCCCGCGCCTACGCCGAACTGTTCTCACCGCGGCCGTTCGAGCTGACGACCTTCCCGAACGATGAGGAGTACGACGAGCTGGTCCTCGCGCGGGCGATCCCGGTTCGCTCGGTCTGCGAGCACCACCTGCTGCCCTTCGTCGGCACCGCGCACGTGGGGTACCTGCCCGGCGAGCGGATCCTCGGGCTGTCCAAGCTGGCCCGGGTCGTCGAGCACTTCGCCTGCCGCCCGCAGGTCCAGGAGCGGCTGACCAAGCAGGTCGCCGACTGGTTATGCGAACAGCTGCAGCCGAAGGGCGTCGGCGTCGTGATCGAAGCCGAGCACACCTGCATGACCCTGCGCGGTGTCCAGGCGACCGGCTCCAACACCGTGACCTCGACCCTGCTGGGCACCCTGCGGCAGGATGCGCGGTCCCGTCAGGAGTTCTTCGCCCTCACCGGCGTCAACGCCTAACGGCATACCGCACGCCGCTGAAGCCGAGAGCATCTTGCGTTTCCCGGCAACGCGAGCGTGGGCATTCACTGTGCGCCAGTGTGCGCCCGAGTGCGCGGTGGAGCCTGCCGGATTTGTCGGAGCAGCGTATCGAGTGCGTACGGGCCGCCCCCCAGTATCGCGATCAGCAAGAAGAACCAGGCGTACAGCGCGGCCGAAACCCCGCCGTTCTGGAGGGGTAGAAGTCCTTTGGGCTGGTGCACGCTGAAGTACGCGAACGCCATCGCGCCCGAGCACACCAGCGCAGCGGGCCTGGTGAACAGCCCAAGCAGGACCAGGACGCCGCCGACGAACTGGATCAGTCCGGCCCACCAGGACGGCCACGCGAACAAGGGCGCGGGGTACGGGGCGCCCAGCACCCCGAAAAGCGCCGAAATGCCATGCAGAATGAACATGAACGACACGACGATCCGCACCGCGGACAGTGCGATCCCGCCCAGCCGATCCCAGGAATCCTGAGCCATTCGCCCTGCCCCCCTTCCGGTTCGGAGTTCTTTCGACGCCTGTAGGCGTTTCCCGATTGGCAGGCTCCCAATCTGATCCGGATCGCGGCGGCCAGGGGTAACAGCCATCGGCGGCCGTAATGGCCTCGCCCGGGCTGATCAAGTGGGTGATTGTCGCACGTCCGGGTGCCGGGATTGGCAAAGATCATTTAGGTTCGAACCCGTTCATCCCGCTGTTCATCCGCAGCGATCCGGGAGTAACCATGACGGACCAGCTTGCCGCCACCGACACCGCGCACCCGTTGCCGCGCACCTGCCCGTTTTCTCCGCCGCCGGAATACGTCCGGCTCCGCGCCGAGCGCCCCGTCACCAAGGTGCGCATGGTCGGCGGCGGCACCGCGTGGCTCGTGACACGGCACGAAGACGTGCGCAAACTGCTTGCGGATCCGAGGATGAGCTCCGACCGCACGCGTCCCGGTTTTCCCCGCCTGGCCGCGGGGCGGCAACCGCCGGACGCGATCATCGCGCCTTCGCTGATCGGGATGGACCCGCCCGCGCACACCGCCGCGCGCCGCGCGGTGCTCGGCGAGTTCACGGTCCGCCGCATCGAGGCCATGCGCCCACGCATCCAGGACATCGTGGACTCGTGCGTGGACGATCTGCTCGCCACGTCGCGGCCGGCTGATCTGGTGCACACGGTGTCGCTGCCGGTGCCGTCGCTGGTGATCTGCGAACTGCTCGGCGTGCCCTACGCCGACCACGACTTCTTCCAGCGCCACACCGCGATGATCATCCAGCGCAGTGGTTCGGACGTGCAGCACGCGTTCACCGAGATCCGGTCCTACCTGGACGAGCTGGTCACCGCCAAGGAGCGAGACGAACCGGATGACCTGTTGGGACGGCAGATCCGCAAGCAGCGCGAGACCGGCGAGCCCGACCACGACAGCCTGGTCAGCCTGGCGCTTCTGTTGTTGATCGCCGGGCACGACAGCACCGGGAACATGATCGCGCTGGGCACCCTTGCGCTGCTGGAGAACCCCGACCAGCGCGCTCAGATCGTGGCCGACCCGTCCCGCACGCCCGCGGCGGTCGAGGAGCTGCTGCGCTACTTCACGATCGCCCAGGCCGCGACATCGCGCACCGCACTGGCCGACATCGAAATCGGCGGTGTGCGCATCCGCGCGGGCGAGGGTGTGGTCGCGCTCGCGCTCGCCGCCAACCATGACCCGGAGGTCTTCGATCGGCCCGATGAGCTCGATCTGACCCGAAGCGCGCGGCAGCACGTCGCCTTCGGGTTCGGCCCCCACCAGTGCATCGGGCAGAACCTGGCGCGCCTGGAACTGCAGATCGTCTTCGACACCCTGTTCCGGCGCGTTCCCGGACTGCGGCTGGCCACGGCGGTGGAGGACCTCCCGTTCAAACAGGACGGCACCGTCTACGGCGTCCACGAACTCCCCGTGACCTGGTGAGCGGCGCCGCCGGGCGGAGTAGTACGTACTTCCGGCGCCCTCACCGGAGGGGCAGCCAGCGATGCGACGGGACGCCCACCCCGGCGGCGCGGGCCCCTCGATTACCCGGCCGGTGCCGCTTCGATCAGGGAAAACGGGCTGGGCGGCGGGAGCGGAAGGATCCGGGTGAGGGTGAGACCGGCCAACCGGCACAGGTCCTCGAAGTCGGCGCGGGTTCGTTCCCGGCCGCCGAGGTTCACCAGCATGTCCAGATCGCTCAGGTAATTGATCGGCCCTGTCGAGGAGGCCACGGTGGCCGGAAGCACGACTTCGACGAGCAGCACGCGGCCGCTCTCGGGCACGGCCCTCCGGCAGTTCCGCAGGATGACCGTCGCCCGGCCGTCGTCCCAGTCGTGAACGACGTTCTTGAGCAGGTACAGGTCTCCGCCGTCGGGGACGGAGTCGAAGAAGTCGCCGGCGTCGAGCGCACAGCGGTCCTCGACTCCTTCCCTCCCCAAGGATTCGCCAGCTCGGCCGAGTCCTTCGGGAGTGTCGAAGAGGATCCCACGCAGAGACGAGTGTTTCCGCAGGATCGCGGCGAGCAGCGTACCGTCGCCGCCGCCAACGTCCACGACCGTCGCGAACCCGCCGAAATCGTAGTGCGACAGGATGTCGGCGATGGTCGCGTGCGTGCCCTGACCCATCGCCGCGTTGAACTCCGCGGACAACTCCGGGTTTTCCTTGAGATAGCTGAAGAAATCAGTGCCGAAAACCGCATCGAAGGACGTCTTACCGGTGCGCACGCTGTCTGCCAGACCGTCCCACGATCGCATCGTTGCCGGACACGTGACCATGCGGACGAGGGAGTGCAGGGAATCTGGCCGATCGGTGCGCAGCAACGCCCCGGCCGGCGTCAATGAGAAGCTGCCAGGCCGGTTCTCGACGAGCAGTTCCAGCGCGGCAAGGGCCCGCAGCAGCCGGGTCGTCGCCTGCGGGTCCGCACCGCACTCCCGGGCCAGGTCGGCCGCCCTTCGCTGGCTGTCACCGATCAAGTCCACCAGGCCCAAGCGCACACCGGCCGCGACCGCCTGCGCCGCCATGTGTCCGCACGCGAGCTGAACCAGCTTTCCGCGGTCCGCCACGTCGTCTTGCTTCGGCTCCATCACAAGCCCTTCGGTGTCGCCCGATGCCCGCCCGCAATGAAGTCGCCAGCTGACGGGCTTGCAGGCAATTGTGTCCACGATGGGAAGATCCCGGTCGAACTAGGAGAAATGATCGCCCGGAAAGACGACGAGATCGAACCGCTCCCGATCAGCCGTGCGAAGACGGGTGGCTCCACGAGTCAAACCGGCGCATGCCGTAGAGCAGCGGAACGTCGGCCACGTGCGCGACCCCGACCACCACGCCGAGCACGACGGCGTGATCACCGACCATGTGGGTTCCGGTCACCGTGCACTCGGCGATCGCGAAGGCGTCCGTGACGAGCTTCGGAGCCCCGGTCCGGGGAGCCGCGCACCACGCCACCTTCCCAAAGCGGTCGTCCACTCCCGAGGAGAAGATCTCGGCGACGTGCCGAGCCCGGGCGTGCAGCAGGTTCACCGCGAAACCACCCCGGGCACCAAGCGCGCCGAGTGTGCCGCTGTGCTGGTGCAGGCAGACGAGCAAGGTCGGCGGGGCCAGGGTCACGCTCGACAGCGAGGTACACGTCAGGCCGTGCGGTTTCCCTTCGTCGTCGACCGTCGTGATCACCGCGACGCCGGTGGGAAAGGCGCTCATTAAGCTGCGGTAGTCGTCCACCGCCACGGCCGCGGGGTGGGGCGGAAGACTCCGCACCGTGGGCGCGGATGGCTGGATCGGTACGTCGACCATGATGGTGTCGCCTTCCGGGCGGGCGTGCGGAAGCCGCGGGCGGCGTCCCGGTCTCCGCCCACGATCTGGAGAGCCGGGCCGGGACCGTCAGTTGATGGAGTGCAGGTACTCGTAAGCGCTGGGCAGGGTGGCGACGAGTTCCTTGGCCTCGGCGCGCAGCCGACCGAACTGTGCCTGGGCCTGCATCGGGTCGATGTGCGCGAGCGCGGGCTTGGGGCGGCCGGGTTCCCAGCCGAGGCCGAGCAGCATCGTGTTCCAGGAATCCATGTCGAATCCGTGGTAATGCTGGTAAATGTTCTCCTCGCTGGGCAGCCGCGTCATGGCCATGTCGAGCCGCTCTTCGAGCCCGGGCGGCACTTTCCGAATCTTGGCTTCCTTCCAGTACGCCGTGTCGTCCCGTTTCGCGGCGCGGTAGTGCAGCACCAGGAATTCCTTCACGCCCTCGATCGCGCGGTTGATCCTGGTGTTGTAGTTGTCCCGCAAGCGCGGATCCCAGTCGGCGTCGGGAAAGTTCTTGACCAGTTGCTCGATGCCGTGCTGGATGAAGAATATTCCCGTGGACTCCAACGGTTCGACGAACGCGCTGGACAGGCCGATCGCCACGCAGTTGTTCACCCAGGACCGTTCGTTGCGGCCCACGCGCATCCGGATGTGGTTGGCTTCCAGGTCTTCCTGGTCCGGAGCCGCGAAACGGCGCAGCGTCCGCTCCGCTTCTTCGGGGGAGCAGAATTGGTCGGAGTACACGTAACCGGTGCCGACCCGCCCATAGAGCGGGATGGTCCAGATCCATCCGGCGTCCATCGCGGTGGCGGTGGTGTAAGGCTTGATGCCCAGTCGGGCCATGTCCCGGGGCACCCGCAGCGCCACGGCCCGGTTGTTCGGCAGAACGTCTTCGAAGGAGGTAAACCGCTCGCCGAGCGTCTGGTTGATCAGCATGCCCCGGAACCCGGTGCAGTCGATGAACAGGTCGCCGGTCACGTCGCCGTGCTCGCGCGTGGTCACGTGCGTGATCCAGCCGCGTTCGTCCTGCCGGACTTGCAGCACATCGTCCACCACATGCCGAACTCCGCGCTGTGTCGCGAATTTCGTGAGGAAGAGGGCCAATCGCGCCGCGTCGAAGTGGTAGGCGTAGTAGTACGGCGACGGGCGTTCCAGCGGCGTGGGGCGGCCGGGCGAACCGTCGCGGTTGGAAGACGATGTCGATCCGTCGAACATGCGCGGCGACCGCATGTGCTCGCACAGTGCCGTGGTAATGAAGCAGTTCTGGTCGAATCCGGTGCTGCGGTCGCCGAGCTGAAGCCACCAGTCCGCCAGGTTGAAACCGTTCGCGGTCCGGAACCATTCGAACGGGTGGTAGAAGTGGTGACCGGGTTCCCGCCAGTTCTCGAAACGAATCGCGAGTTTGTAGGAGGCGGAGCACTCCGGCATCCACTCCGGCTCGTCGAGACCGAGATACTCGAAGAAAAGCCGGATCGTCGCGAATGTCGCCTCGCCCACGCCGATAGTGGGTATCCGGTCGGACTCCACGACCGTGACCGACACCCGATCCCCGAACGTGGTCTTCAGGTAGGCGGCACTCATCCACCCCGCGGTGCCACCACCGACGATTACGACTGACCTGACCATCCAGAGCTCCTGCCTTCCACCGCGCGGCGTGTTGTCGGCCGAAAGGCGCTGAATTCGGGGGTGCGAAGCATTTCCTGGGAATTCAACTCCTTTCGGGGGATCGATCGCCGCCATCTAAGCAGCGTTCCCGGGGCCCCTCAACAGGAACCGAGCAGTCGCCACTGAATCGGTGAATCGGTGGCTCTGACGGGTAATAGTGGGGGACTTGCCCTTGCTTGCCCTGCCGACCTCTCCGACAGTGCGTAGCGTGATCGCCGTACTGCGTTTTCGTAGTCGGGCTCGTATTCCAGGCAAGGGGTTGACGTGAAACGCGATTTGCCGACTCTCGACGTCGCGTCCGAGGATTTCGCCGCCGACCCGCACCGCGTGCTCGCCACCCTGCCCGCAGGCACCGCCCTCGCCCGGAGCTCCCGCGGCCTAGAAGTGCTTAGCTACCACGCCTGCCAGGAAGTCTTCTCCAGCAAGAGTTTCACCCCGTGCATGCCGGAACTCGGCGCCGTGGTCGGCGTCACCAACCGGGACGTGCTGAGCTTCGTCGGCGAGGAGCTCAACAGCCACGAGGGAGCCGAGCACCGGCGGCTGCGCTCCGCGGTGTCCGGTTTTTTCACGGCCACGCGGCTGCGGCGGATGCGCGAGCACGCCGCGGAGATCGCCACCGATGTGGTCTCCTCGGCGGGCCGGGCCCGCCGGTGCGACGCCGTCGGCGAGGTCGGCATACCCGCCGCCGCACGCTTCTTCTGCCGCCTGCTCGGTGCGCCCGAGTCCGACGCCGAGGAGGTGCACCGCCACTCGGTGGCCTTCTCGGCGATCTTGCGCGGCGAGAACCAGTCGGAATACCGGGAGTTCCGGGACGGAATCGACGCCTACCTGCTCGACCTCTTCGACCACCGCCGCGCCGAACCGGGCGACGACTTCCTCTCCCACCTGCTATGCACCGAGCAGGATGGCCGACGCAGCCGGGCCGAATCGCTTCGGCTCGCGATCACGGTCCTGGGTGCCAGCACCGAGATGGTGGCCGGGCAGATCGCGCTGCTGATCGACACCCTGATCGAACACCCCGAGCAGTGGACTCTGTTGCGCGAGCGGGCCGACCTGGTCTCCGGCGCGGTGCAGGAATGTGCCCGGCTGCGGCCGACCGTGTTCGCCACGGAACGGATCACCCGCGAGGACGCCGAACTCTGCGGTGTCCCGGTCCAGCGCGGCGAGTTCGTCTTCGTCCACATCATCGCGGCGAACCGGGATCCGGAGGTGTACCGGGAACCCGACCGGCTCGACATCACCCGGCCGATCGGTCATCCGCCGCTGACCTGGAGCGTCGGTCGGCACTTCTGCGTCGGGCGGGTGCCCTCGGTGGTGATCATGGAGGAGGTGCTGCGGGCGATCCGGGCGCGGTGGACGGCGATGCGCCACACGGCGCCGCCGCAAACGATCGGCCAACCGTACAGCGTGCGGCCGCTTTTCATGCCCATCGCCGTCGACCAGGAGCCCGCGAGCCGGGCGACCGAACGCGAGGCGTCGACGCAGGACCGCACCTACAACGACATGTGGAGACCCCAGTGGACTTGAGTCCCGATACCTCGACGATGACACCACCGGACGAGGCCAGTTTGTCGGCGCTGTGCGGGGCCGATCCCGCGCTGTGGGAGACAGTCACGGCGGTGGCGGGGCGCCAGCCCCGTTCGCTGCGACTTGCCCAGCGCGCCTACCGAGTCTCCACGTCGCTACCGGCGAACCTGCCGTTTTCCGCGCCGTTGTTGCCAATCTGCATCGAGCACGCGAACGGTTCCCGGCTGCGGGATGTCGACGGCAACGACTACGTCGACTGCCACCTGAGCTACTCGGCCGCGACCCTCGGGCACAATCCGCCGCCGGTGGTCGCGGCGGTGCGGGAGAAGTTGTCCGGCGGCGTGGGGGTCGGCTACTTCGCCGCGGCGCAGGTGGAATTGGCCGAGCTGATCGCCGAGCTCGTTCCGGGCGCCGACCGGGTCGGGCTGTTCCACACCGGCGCCGAGGCGACCGCGGCGAGCGTGCGGATGGCGCGCGCGGTCACCGGGCGCCAGTTGGTGGCCAAGTTCGAGGGCGCCTACCACGGGGCCCACGAGATCGGCCTCTACAACAGTCTCGGGGCGGCCGGGCAGTGGGACGCCGATTCGCGGTACGGGATCAGCCCGCAACCCAGCGGTGGCGGCCTGCGTTCGCTGACCGGCGGTGAGCTGCTGGTGCTGCCGTTCGACCACGAGGCCGCGTTGAAGCTAGTCATCGAGCGCTCGTCCGAGCTGGCCTGCGTGCTCGTCGACCCGGTGCCCCGGTTCCGGACCCACGCGCCGTACGCCGCCCGAGACTTCCTAGCCGCGCTGCGGACCGTCACCGCCGAGCACGATGTACCGCTGATCTTCGACGAGGTGATCACCGGCTTTCGGCTGTCTCGCGGTGGTGCGCAGCAGGCGCTGTCCGTCACCGCCGATATGGCGTGCTTCGGCAAGCTCACCAGCGGCCTCGGCGTGCCCCTGACCGCGGTCGCCGGGCGCTCCGGCTACCTCGACGCCGCCCGCACCGACGGCCTGCTCGCCGACGCCGAGTCCGGCAAGACCTGGTTGTCCAGCACCAATCAGGGCAACCACGTGGCGGTGGTGGCGGCCCTGGCGCAGTTGCGATACCTCCGGGACAACTACGACGAGCTTTTCGACCGTATCGATCGGCATCACGACGCGCTGCGGGCCCGGTTGGCCGAGTTCGCGCAACGCAGCGGCATTCCCGTGCACCTGAGGGGAAATCCGCGCCACGTCACGCTTCTCGCGCTCGGCGAGCCCCCGGCCGACACGGTCGGCTACGCCGATTGGATGCGGGACATGGCGTCGCCGACGTCCCTGCGCGCCCTCCAGTTCCTGAGCCTGCACCTGCGGCTTCGCGGAGTGTTCACCCCCGGAATTCCCACCATGAACATCTCCGCCGCACACACCGAGGCCGACATCGACCAGATAACGATGGCCATCACCGAGAGCCTGCAGGCGATGGCCGAGCAGCGACTCCTGCCGAACTGACCGCCCGGGAGGGCACGTGACCACGCTCGACGACCACAAGATCCGGAAGTTCGGCAAGGGATTCACCCTGCTCGACCGCGACGACGACGGGGTGCTCCGGTTCGCCGACCTGCTCGCGGTGATCCGGGCCGAGGCCGAACACACCGGCCGGGACTACGACGCACCGGAACTGCTTCCGTTGCGCACCACGGTGCAACGGTGGTGGCAGACCGTCGACCCGTCCGGCCGGGCGCAGGTGGATCGCGGCCAGTTCGTCGCCGCACTGCTGGAACTGTCCACCGATCGCGAGGCGGTCCGGTACGTCTTCGAGGACGGCGTCCGCTGCCTGCTGTCGTTCATGGACTCCGACGGGGACGGCCGGATCAGCCAGGCCGACTTCGCCCGGGTCACCCGGGAAGACGGGCTCACCGACGAGGAGCGCAATGCCGCGTTCGCCCGGATGGACCGGGACGGCGACGGCTATGCGGATGTCGAGGACCTGGTGGCGGACTACATCGAGTTCTACTGCACGACGGACCCGGACGCGCCCTGCAACGGGATCGCCGGGTTCATCTGAGGCCGCCCGCAACCTTCGTCGGGCAAACCTGGTTCAGCTCCGTGGAGCGCGTCGTTTCGGTAGGGATCGCGCATGTCAGAGAACGGCCATCAAGGGGTCGAATTTCCGCTGCTGTCCGGGCAGCGGGAGATCTGGACCGCTCAACTCCTTGACCCCTCCAGCACCGCGTTCGACGTCGGCGAGCGCATCGACATCGCCGGTCCGGTCGACCGGGACGTCTTCGCCGCGGCCGTGCACCGGGTCCAGGCCGAGGTCGACATTCTTCGGCTGGAACTGGTGGAACGCGATGGGGTTCCGACGCAGCGGATCGCCCGGGAGCCCGCGCACGCGCTGCGGTTCGTCGATCTCGCGGACGAGCCGGACCCCCGGACCGCGGCCGACGAGTGGATGCGCGATGACCTGGACCGGGGACTGAACCTGCTCGGCGGACCGCTGTTCGCCCCGGCATTGCTGCGTCTCGCGCACGATCGGCACGTCTGGTTCAACCATCTGCACCACATCATGATGGACGGTTTCAGCCTGGCGATGATCGACCGGCGGATCGCCGCCGTCTACACCAGCCTGGTCCGCGGCGCTCGGCCTGACCGTCCCGGGTTCGGTGAGTACCGGCTGCTTTGCGCCGAGGATGCCGCCTATTGCGAGTCCGAACAGTCCGAATTGGACGCCGCATTCTGGCGTGATCGGCTCGCCGACCGCCCGGAGCCGGTCAATCTCGCCGGTCGGTGGGCGAAGCGCAGGACGGGCAAGGTGTCCAGCACCGCGCGGTTGTCACCCGAGCTGGAGACCGACATCCGCGGCCTGGGGCGGACCGTCGGGGCCGGTTGGACGCACGTGCTGACGGCCGGGATCGCGACCTACGTCTCCCGGCTCACGGGAGCACGCGACATGGTCGTCGGCCTGCCCCGGATGTGCCGCCCCACAGCGGCCCTCCAGCAGATCCCGGGCATGCTGGCGAACAATCTTCCGGTGCGCGTGGCGGTTTCGCCCGAGCAGAGCCCGGAGATGCTGATCAGGCAGGTGGCGGAGCAAGTCCGGGTTGCCAAACGGCATGAAAGGTACCGCTTCGAACACATCCGGCGTGACCTCGGCCTCCACGCCCCGGACGCCCCGCTGTTCTGCCCGGTGATCAACTTCATGCCCTTCGACTACGACCTCGACCTGGCGGGCACCGCGGGCACGGCGGAGATCCTGGCCAACGGCCCGGTCGACGACCTCACCGTCAACATCTACGACCGGCCGACCGAGGCCGGCGTGCGGATCGACCTGGTCGGCAACGCCGATATCTACGACGCCGACACGGTCGCGGACCATCTGCGGCGGCTCGTGCGGTTCCTAGCCTCCTTCGTCTCGGACGCCCGAACGGCAGTCGCGCGGTTGACCGTGCTCGGCGCCGGTGAGCGGGAAGTCCTGCTGGGCAAGAGCACCGCGCCACCGGCTCAGGTTCAGCCGGCGACGCTGTCGGAGCTGTTCGCCGACCGAGCCGCGCGGAATCCGGACACGACCGCCCTGGAGTCCGGTGCCCGTGCAATGTCTTTCCGCGAGGTCGCGAAACAAATGCGGAGCTGGGGCACCCTGCTGCGCGCGCACGGTGTCGGGCCGGAGCGGATCGTGGCCGTCCTGCTTCCCCGCTGCCCGGAGTGGGTCACCGCGGTGTTCGCGATCAGCCACGCCGGCGGCGCTGCGCTGCCGATCGACCCGGACCAACCGGTCGACCGCATCGCCGCCGTGCTCGACGACGCTCAGCCGCACGCGGTCATCTGCTCGGACGAGCTGATTGAGCGGATACCCGCCGACGGCGGAGTCGTCCGGCTGGTGCTCGACCACCACGAGCTGAGGCCCGCCTCCGACGCCGATCACACCCCCGACCACGATGTCGCGCCCGCGTCACCCGCGCTGGATCACGCCGCGTACGTGATCTACACCTCCGGGTCGACCGGGACGCCCAAAGGCGTGGTGGTGTCCCACCGGGGACTGGCCGGACTGGCCGCCGCGCAGGCCGAGCGGTTCACGCTGTGCCCCGGCAGCCGGGTGCTGTTCTTCGCGGCCCTCGGCTGTGATTCGGCGGTCGCGGAGGTCGTCACCACGCTGGTGGCCGGAGGCACGGTCGTGATTCCCCGATCGACGGAGCACCTGCCCGGCGCCGGACTGGCCGAGTTCGTCGCGGACCGGCGCGTCAGCCACGCGACCGTCCCGCCGAGCGTGCTGGCCGGCATGAACCCGGCCGACTACCCGAACCTGGTCACGGTGATCGTCGCCGGGGAAACCTGCCCACCGAACGTGGTCGCGGCCTGGGCGCCCGGCCGTCGGATGCTCAACGCCTACGGCCCGACCGAGACCACCGTCTGCGCGACCATGTCCGACCCGTTGACCCCCGAGGGCGGCACGCCGACCATCGGTCGTCCCATTCTCGGGGGCAGCGCCTACGTCCTGGACTCCTGCCTCCAGCCCTGCCCGGACGGCATCGCCGGAGAGCTCTACGTCGCCGGCCCGTCGCTTGCCCGGGGCTATCTGCGGAGCCCCGCGCTGACCGCGGGCCGCTTCGTCGCCAACCCTTTCGGTCCGGTCGGCAGCCGGATGTACCGCACCGGGGACCGGGTACGCCGACGGCCCGACGGAAACCTGGAGTACCTCGGCCGCGCCGACGGCCAGGTCAACGTCCACGGTTTCCGCATCGAACCGACCGAGGTCGAGGCGGTCCTCACCAACCACCCGGCCGTCGCTGCCGCCGCCGTGCTCCCGCAGTCCGAGGGTTCCGGTCCGCCTCGGTTGATCGCATACCTGGTCGGTGCCGACGACACCGACCTCGATGCGGGCGAGATGCGCCGCCACGCCGCGGCGCGGCTGCCCCGGCATATGGTGCCGTCGGCGTTCATCACCCTGGACCGGCTCCCGCTGACCGCGAGCGGCAAGCTCGATCGCCGGGCGCTGCCGACGTCACCGGCGGCCGGCACCGAGCCGGCGGGTGGGGCGCCGCAGGAACAGATCCTGTGCGGCCTTTTCGCGGACCTGCTGGACGTCACCTCGGTGTCGGTCCACGACGACTTCTTCGCTCTCGGCGGGCATTCCCTGCTCGCGACCCGGTTGGTCAACCGCATTCGGGCCACCTTCGGCGCCGCACTGTCGATCCACGACGTCTTCGAGGCTCCCACCCCCGCCCAGCTCAACGAACGCATCGACGCTCCGGTGGGCCTGCCGGCGCTGCGCCCGGAAAGCCGACCGGACCCGGCCCCGCTGTCCTACGCCCAGCGCAGGTTGTGGTTCCTGCACCGGATGGAGGGACCGAGTTCCACCTACACCATGGCGGCCGTCGTCCGGTTTTCCGGAGAACTCGACGTACCGACCCTGCGGCAGGCCCTGCACGACGTCATCGCCCGGCACGAGAGCCTGCGCACCATCTACCCCGAAGTGGACGATCAACCGCGGCAGGTGGTGCTGGACCCGGAGGACGCCTCGCCCGCACTGCTCGTGCACCGCATCGACGCCACCGAGCTGTCCGAACGCCTCGACGCCGGGGCCCGGTTCACCTTCGACCTCACCAAGAATGCCCCGGTCCACGCCGAACTGTTCACTATGGACACCGAGGAACGGGTGCTGTTGCTGCTGATCCACCACATCGCGGGCGACGGCTGGTCGATGGGGCCGTTGTGCCGCGACCTGGCCGCCGCCTACCGGGCCCGGCGCGACGGCACCGAGCCGAGCTGGTCGCCGCTGCCGGTGCAGTACATCGACTACACGCTGTGGCACCGGCGGCTGCTGGGCAGCGCGGACGATCCGGACAGCCGGCACCGCCGACAACTCGACTACTGGACGCGCACGCTGGCGGACCTGCCGGAAGAACTCGCGCTGCCCACCGACCGTCCGCGCCCGGCGGTGTCCTCGTACCACGGCGGGGTCGTCTCGTTCGAAGTGGACGCCCGGCTGCACCGGGCCCTGCTGACGCTCGCCCGCACGCACGACGTCACCCTGTTCATGGTGTTGCACGCCGCGTTGGCGACGCTGCTCACCCGGCTGGGTGCGGGCACGGATGTCCCGATCGGCACCGCGATCGCCGGGCGCACGGACGCCGCGCTGGACGACCTGGTCGGCTTCTTCGTCAACACCCTGGTGCTGCGCACCGACACCAGCGGCGACCCTCGGTTCACCGACCTGCTCGAACAGGCACGCCGGGTCGACCTCGGCGCGTACGCGCACCAGGACCTGCCGCTGAACCTGGTGGTCGAGGCCGTCAACCCGACCCGGTCGGCGAATCGGCAACCGCTGTTCCAGAACATGTTGGTGCTGCAGAACGTTCCGGAGATCCGCCTCGACCTGCCCGAGCTGAAGGCGAGCCTGGAACCGCGGTACTTGGATGTCGCCAAGGTCGACCTCGGCTGGTCGTTCATCGAGCGCTACACCGAAGATGGCGGCGGTGCCGGGCTTTCCGCCACGGTCGAGTACAGCAGCGATCTGTTCGACCGGGAGACCGTCCAGCAGTTCGCCGACCGGCTGGTCCGGGTGCTGGCCGCCGCGGTGGCCGACCCGGAAACGCGAATCTCCGAGTTGGACGTGCTGTTGCCCGATGAGCGGGATCGCCTGCTCCGCCGGTGGGCGGCCTCGCCCGACCGGGTCGAGCCCGCGACCGTGCCCGAACTGTTTGCCGCCTCAGTCGACCGCGATCCGCACGCCGTGGCGGTGTGCTCGGACGGCGAATCCGTGTCCTACGCCGAACTGGATCGCCGGGTTGACGAGCTCGCCCATCGGCTGCGGGTCCGCGGCGTGCGGCCGGAGCAGGTCGTGGCGGTCCTGCTGCCGCGCTCGGTCGACTGGGTAGTCGCGGTGTTGGCGGTGCTCCGAGCCGGTGGGGCGTTCCTGCCCATCGACCCGACCACCCCCGACCGTCGGATCAATGCGCTGCTCGCGGACGTGCGGGCCCGAACGGTGCTCACCGACACCGACCTGGCGGCCCGCGTGGCCGGATTCGCCTCGTCCGACCCTGTACTGATCGACCAACCGTCGTCGCGGGACGAGCGCCCGGAGCCCACTGCACTGCCGACGTCCCATGCATTGTCGGTGGACCATGCGGCTTACATGATCCTCACCTCGGGCTCGACTGGAGTCCCCAAGTGCGTCGTCGTTTCACATCGCGGCATCGCCAGCCTGGTCGCGGCGCACGCCGACCGGTTCGCCCTAGGACCGGGCTCTCGGATGCTGCAGTTCGCCGCGCTCGGCTTCGACGGAATCGTCGCCGAGTTGTTCAGCACTCTGCTCAACGGCGCCACGCTGGTGGTGCCATCGGGCACCCGCCCCCCGCTCGGCCCGGAACTGGCCGAGGCGGCCGAGCGCCACCGTGTCACGCATCTCATCCTGCAGCCCAGCGCACTGGCCACGCTGCGACCGGACCAACTGCCCACCGTGCGCACGCTGGTCGTGGTGGGGGAGGCGTGCCCGCCACCCACCGCCGCCGCATGGGCCTGCGATCGTCGGCTGATCAACGGCTACGGGCCGACCGAAACCACGGTGTGCGCGGCCCTGTCCGATCCGCTGACCGGGCCGGACGCGCCGATCGGCCGACCCAGTACCGGTCTGCGCTCCTACGTGCTGGACGCACGCCTCCGGCCGTGCCCGACCGGCGTCCCCGGCGAGCTCTACGTCAGTGGGGCAGGGCTCGCGCGAGGCTATGCCGACAAGCCGGGGCTCACCGCGCAGCGGTTCGTCGCCGATCCGTTCGCCGCCAACGGAGAACGGATGTACCGCACCGGAGACTTGGCGCGGTGGCGCCGGGACGGCCAGCTCGACTACGTCGGCCGGGCGGACGATCAGGTCAAGGTCCGGGGCCTGCGGGTCGAGCCAGCCGAGGTGGAGGCGACCCTCGCCGGGCACGCCGAGGTCGCCCATGCCGCCGTCGTCCGGCAGGACCACCCCGTCGTCGGGCCGCAGTTGGTCGCCTACGTCGTGCCGACCCCGCGATCCGCTGGGCTCGCGGCCAGCGAACCCGACGAGGTCGAGGAATGGCGGACGTTCAACGACGCGCTGTACTCCAGCAGCGCGCAGACAGCCTGGGGCGAGGACTTCGCCGGCTGGGTGAGTAGTTATGACGGGCACCCGATTCCGTTGTCGGCGATGCGGGAGTGGCGTGCCGCCACGGTCGAGCGGCTGCGCGCCCTCGCCCCACGGCGCGTGCTGGAGATCGGTGTCGGCAGCGGGCTGGTGTTGGCCAAGCTCGCCCCGGAGTGCGAAGAGTACTGGGGCAGCGACATCTCGGCCGCCGCAATCGCCAAGCTCCGCGAGCAGATCGCCCAGCGCCCGGAACTGGCCGACCGGACGCGGCTGCGGACCGCGCCCGCGGATGACGTCAACGGGTTGCCCAACGGCTTCTTCGATCTCGTCGTGCTCAACTCGACCGTCCAGTACTTCCCCGATACCGAGTACCTGGAGCAGGTGCTGCGGCATGCGGTCGACCTGCTCGCCCCCGGGGGCCGGATTTTCCTCGGCGACGTGCGGAACTTGCGCACACTGCACCTACTGCACACGGCGGTAGAACTGCACCGCGCAGACGGGGTCGTGGAGCCGAGCGCGATCCGCGAGGCCGTGCAGCGCCGGAGCGCCGACGAGCGGGAACTGTTGCTGGACCCGGACTACTTCGCCGCGCTGCCCGCGAAGCTCGACGGAATCGGCGGCGTGGACATCCGACTCAAACGCGGCCTCCAGCACACCGAGCTGACCCGCCACCGCTACGACGTCATCCTGCAGCGCCTCCCGGTGCATGATGGTGCCGAGCAGGACTCAGAGCTGGTGTGCAACGACACGGCGGGCCATCCGGAGCGGGTGGCCGACGTGCTTCGCGCCCAGCGGCCGGCCCGCCTGCGAGTCGCCGCAGTGCCCAATGCCCGGCTCGCCGGTGAGGCAGCCGCCAGCCACGCGCTGTCCGCCGACGAGGTCCGCGCGGACGTGCTGCACCGGCTGACGCAGCCGCCGCAGCCTGGCGTCGACCCGGAGACCTGGTACGACCTGGGTGCCCGGCTCGGCTATCAGGTCGAGGTGACCTGGAACGGTGCCTCCGCCGACGGCGCTGTCGATGTGGTGTTCAGCCGGTCGGGGCACCAGAAGCCCCCGGGCGGGCTCTACCGCCCGGCACAGCGCGGGATAGGATCGGCGCGGCTCGCCAACGATCCGGGCGCTGCCCAGCGCGCGCGGCGGATCGCCGCCACCTTGCGGGACTACCTTCGGGATCGGCTACCCGAGCACATGGTGCCGGCCGTCATCGTCGGTCTGGAGCGGTTTCCGTTCACCGCCAACGGAAAACTCGATTACGCGGCGCTTCCGACACCGGATTTCGAGGAACAGCCGCGCGGACGCCCGGCCCGCAACCCGCAGGAACGCGCGCTCTGCCGACTGTTCGCCGAAATGCTCGGCCGCCCCGAGGTCGGAATCGACCTCAACTTCTTCGATCTCGGCGGCCACTCGTTGCTCGCGGCGCGACTGATCAGCAGGATCAACCAAGAATTCGGAAGCGATCTGCCGGTCGCGGCGGTATTCGACGCCCCGACCGTCGCGGGCCTGTCCGAGGCGCTGGAACGCGTCGACTCGCCAGGGCGGGAAGCTCCGACCGTCCGGGAACTGCTGGCGGACGCGACCCTGGATCCGGCGATCGACACCGAGCCCAGTAGCTCGCAGCCGGCAGCCCGCATGGCCGACCCTGAGCACGTGCTGCTGACCGGAGCAACCGGTTTCGTCGGCTCCTTCCTGCTCGCCGAACTGGTGCGGAGCACCCGCGCCACGGTGTTCTGTCTGGTGCGTGGTTCCGACGAGGCGGACGCCGGTCGGCGGTTGCGGGACGTGCTGCGGCGTTATCGGCTGGCGGATGCGGTGCCGGACGGTCGGGTTATCCCGGTCGTCGGGGACTTGGCGCAGCCACTGCTGGGCCTGAGCCCCGAGCTGCACGGCCGGCTCGCCGAGCAGGTCGACGTCATCCATCACACCGGCGCGTGGGTGCACACCATGCACCCGTACCGGCAGCTCCGGTCGGCCAACGTGGGCGGCACCCGGGAGGTGCTGCGGCTGGCGGCGGCCGCACCGGGGACGCCGGTGCACTACATGTCGACCATCGGTGCCGCCGTGCAGGCCGATGGCAGCACGACGACAGTGCGAGAGGACTGCCGGCTATCGGCGGAGTCGGTCAATCCCAACGGCTACGTCAGCAGCAAGTGGGTCGCCGAGCAACTGGTGCACGCCGCCCGCGACCGCGGCATCCCCACCACCGTCTTCCGCCCCGGTCGGGTCAGCGGGCACAGCGGCACCGGAATCGGCGGCACCACCGACTCCTTCTGGCTCATCGTGCGCACCATGCTCGAACTCGGCGCGGTTCCACACTTCGCCGGGGACCACACCGGGATCGAGGTCGACCTGGTGCCGGTCGACTACGTGGCGCGGGCCGTGGCCGAGCTGGCCGGGCGGCCCGAGTCGGTCGGCACGACCTACCACATTCGCAATCCGCACCTGGTGTCGCTGGACGCGGTGGTGCACGCCCTGCGCGAAGCCGGTTATCGATTGGACGTCGTCTCGCCCGAGGACTGGTCCACCCGACTGGACACCCAGGCCGCCCAGGGCTCGGACCCGTTCCGGGTGGCCGCGATGTTCGGTCGGCTGGTCCCGATGCTGCGGGCGGCTTCGGCGCTGCGGTTCGACGCCGACCACACCGACCGCGCTCTGGCGGACACGGCCATCCACTGCCCGGACGTCGACGACGACGTGCTGGGACGGTACGTCGACTACTTCCTCCACACCGGGTTTTTCCCTAAGCCCATGGGGTAAATCCCGTTCCGGTCGGTCTCTGGTGGATTACCAGGCCACCGGCAGTGCCCGAAGATCGATCTCGGTGCCCGGCGGATTCCACGAAATCTCGTCGACCGGGACCGCCAGCCGCACATTCGGCAGCGTACGGACCAGCGCGCCGATGGCTTCCTGCAACACGACTCGGGCCAGCGAGGCACCGAGGCAGTGGTGCAGCCCGGCGCCGAAGGTGAGATGCGGATTCCCGTCTCGGTCCGGGTCGAACCTGTCCGGGTCGCAGAACCGCTCCGGATCCCGGTTGGCCGCCACCAGCGGGGGGATCACGATCTCGCCGCGGCGGACCAGCACCTCGCCCACCTCGACGTCGACCAACGCCCTGCGCTGTGAGCTGATCTCCGCACCGGTCAACTTGTACCGCAGAATCTCCTCCACCAGCGGTTCCAGCGCCTCGGGAGCGCGGTGCGCCTGCTCCAGCCGCTCAGGACGGCGAAGCAGCGCCAGCATCCCGCCGCCGATGGTGCTGGCTGTGGTCAGATACCCAGCCAGCAGCACCCAGACCACCATGCTGTGCAGCTCGTCGTCGCTGAGCCGACCACCGTCCTCGGTGCTCACCTCGGCGAGCTGGCCGAGCAATCCGACGCCGTCGCCGCGGTGACGGGCGACCAGTTCGCCGATGTGCTCCTCGACGTCCTGGATCGCCGCCCGCGCCCGCTCGTCGCCGGTCGCGGGATCCATCGGGATGGCCGCCCACCGGGCCATGCGGTCCCGGTCCGGCACGGGCAGTCCGATCACGTCGCACAGCACCGTCAGCGGCACCGGAAGCGCGAAGTCGGCCATCAGGTCCGCCGAGGCGCGGTCGGCGGTCATGTCGGCCAGGATTCCGGCCACCAGCTCGCGCACCCTCGGCCGCCACTTCTCCGCGCGGTGTGTGGAGAACGCTGCGGCCACCAGCCGTCGCAACCGGGTATGCCGGGCCCCGTCGTCAAACAGCATGAACTCGGCCCGGGTGTCCCCGGCCTTTTCGGGGGCGTGCAGCTCGAAGTTCGGGGATGTCAACACCGCGCGGATGTCCTCGTGGCGTGTCACCAACCACGCCACCTGACCGTCGGCCAGCGACACCCGCAGCACCGGCGTGCTGGAGCGGTACCGCGCGAATTCCGCGGACGGGACCGCCGGTGCGGGTTGTGGGAACGGGAAGGTAGGGACCTGCGGGTGGTCGGACATGGTTCCAGCAGCTCCTGCTCGTCAGTCGTCGATGCGGTAGGTCAGCAGGGACCACCCGCCGCGGGACACCAGCGGTGTCGTTTCGGACAGGGTCAGGCCGGCCGATTCACCGAGCGCTCGGAATTCACGTTCGCTGCGGATCTTCGCACCGAAGAGCAGCAGGAGACCCAGATCGGTCTCGACGATGTCCTGATCGAGGCCGGACGTCTCGGCGGGAACGACCTGGTCGACCATGACGATCCGGGACCCGGGGGCGGCGGCCGAGGCGCACTGGCCGAGGATCTTCCGGCTGTCCTCGTCGTTCCAGCAGTGCAGGACGTTGGCGAGCAGGTACACGTCCCCGTCGGTGGGCAACGGGTCGAAGAAGCTCTGACCGAGCGCCGTTGCGCGCCCGGCGATACCGAGCTGGTCGAACCGGTCCGCTGCCTCCGCCGCCGGACGGGGCAGATCCACCAGCGTTCCGCGCAGCCGAGGGTGGCTGGTCAACAACTCGGCGAGGATGCGTCCGGTGCCGCCACCGACATCGACCACGTGTTGTGCGGACGCCCAGTCGTATCCCTGCGAGATCCAGGTGGCGAGGAGCTCGGGGAAACCCGACATGGCGCGGTCGAACCCGTCCGACAGCTCCTGATCCTGGTCCTGGTCGGTCCAGAAGTCACGGCCCCACAACGCGGTCCACACGGGTTGTCCGGTGCGGACCGCCTCCAGCAGGCCGGTGATCGTGGCGGCTTCCCGGCGGTTGAAGGCGTTTTCTTGGTCCAGGGCGTTGGTGAGTCGGGCAGGGTGCTCGGTGCGCAATGGTTGCCCGAGCTCGGTGAGTTCGACGTGCCCTGGTCGGGGCTGGCGAACGAGGCCGAGGTGAGTGAGGTGACGAACAACGCGAGCCAGCGCGTCCGGGTCGGCCCCAGCGCGAGACGCTAGGGCGCTGATCTCGGTGGTGCCATCGGAGATCAGGTCGGGTAGCCGCAGGGTGACCGCGACCCGGATCACCCACGGGGCGGTCAACGAGGCCAATGCGCCGACGCGCACCGCCGCTTCGTCTTCTCGTCGCATATCGGCCACCGCCGCTCTCTAGTACACTCCGGAGTCGAATAATCACCGTTCGTGATCTTACCCAGGTATGGGTCAATCTCGCCGAGGAGCCACCGTTCCTAGTGAAAAATCGATGCGTGGCCGGGTGTTTCGTGGTCTGCGGTCGTTCGGGTCGCGGACGTTACCCCTCTCGGGCACAACCGCTTGCCGATCTCCGCGCGGCCTCGCTAGCGTGGCTTGGCGCCCCCGATGCCTTCCAGGGCAACGGAATCAACGGATCAGCACCCTCCCATCTGCATCCTGTCCGTGCGACAACGCGGCCTCGTGCGGGACACGCGACGCTGCCCGCCGGCGGCCATTCGACCAGAACCAGGAGGACCGTCATGACCAACCCGTTCGAGGACGAGGATGCCCGATACCTCGTCTTGGTCAACGCCGAAGGTCAGCACTCGTTGTGGCCTGCCACGATCGAGGTGCCGCCGGGTTGGACCGTCGCGCGCTCGGAAAGCAGCCGACAGACCTGTGTGGACTACATCGAGGAGCACTGGACCGATCTCCGTCCAAGGTCCCTCACTTGACAGTGTGTTTCCCGGCGAAAGCTCGCCTTGTCGCGTCATGCCGGAACGTGGCTCACGTCAGCGGTGGAACCGATTTCGGAGAGCCCAGGGTCCACAGTCGACATGCTCTTCGCCGCTGCCGAGGAACGGTCGTGCAACGTCGATCGAAAGGTGTCCTGGCGGCTCAAGCCGAGGAACCCGCATAGTGCTCTCGCGCGGCGGGACGGCTGTCGACGCGTGCGTACGAGCGGGCGACGTACCACCTGCGGTAAGTGATCGTGGACTCATGGATCGCCGCTGTGCCGAACCGCTTCCACCCGACCTCCGCGCGAGTTGTCGACAGAGTCCTCAATCGAATCGCGGAATGGCGATGCCGATAGCAGCGTCCACGCCCCCCGAGATCTGGAGCAACACATGGCGCACTCGCTCACCGAACCGTATTCGACCAAGCGCGTCGAGTCAGACCTGCTTCTCGACGGCCACGGGCTTGCCCTGCCCGATGTGGTCGCCGTCGCACGTGGCCCGCATCGACGTCACGTCGGCATTGCGACCGATGCGGTCGGGCGGATGGAAGCCGCCGTCCAGGTCAAGCTCAAGCTGATGGACGCGGGCGTCCCGATCTACGGCGTCACCGCCGGATTCGGTGACAGCAACACCAGGCAGATCCACGGCGACAAGAGTGCCGCGCTCCAGGAAAACCTGTTGCGCTTCCTCAACTGTGGCACCGGTTCGCCCGCCTCGCCCGAGGTCACGCGAGCGACCATGCTCATTCGCGCCAACTGCCTGGCCCGTGGCTATTCGGGGATCCGGCCGAACGTCGTGGAACTGCTGGTGGAGTGCCTCAACCACGATATCCTCCCGGTCATCCCAGAGCGCGGATCGGTCGGCGCCAGCGGGGATCTGGTACCGCTCAGCTACGTGGCGCGAATGCTGATCGGAGAAGGGGAGGTGCGGTACGGCGGAGAAGTTCTTCCGGCGGCCGACGCACTCGCCGCCGCCGGGCTTAAGCCGGTCGCGCTCGAAGCCAAGGAAGGGCTGGCGCTCGTCAACGGCACGTCCTTCATGGCGGCGTTCGCCGTCCTCGCCGCGCACGCGGCGGCAGAGATCGCGAACACGGCCGAGATGTGCACGGCGCTGGCCAGCCAAGTCCTCTGCGGCAATCCCGCCCATTTCGACGATTTCCTGTTCGAGCAGAAACCCCACGACGGTGTGCGGAGGAGTGCCCGGCACATCCGGCAGCTATTCAACGGCGTGACATCCCCTGGCCTCACGGGTGATTTCGACACCGACTGGTCCGGGCTCGGCTACCGGCAACTCGACCAGCCAATCCAGGACCGCTACTCGATCCGCTGCGCACCGCACGTCATCGGGGTTTTGCGCGACACGCTCACCTGGACCGAGAGGATGCTGGAGACCGAGGTCAACTCGTCCAACGACAACCCGCTGTTCGCGCCCGACGGCACGGTGCTCAACGGCGGCAACTTCTACGGTGGGCACGTCGGCCAGACAATGGACTCGTTGAAAATCGCGGTGGCGAGCGTCGGTGACCTTCTCGACCGGCAGCTGCAACTGGTCGTCGACGAGAAGTTCAACAACGGGTTGACGCCGAACCTCGTTCCGCGTTTCGACCCGGAGAGCTGGAACGCCGGCCTGCACCACGGCTTCAAGGGAATGCAGCTCACCGCGTCGGCTCTGGTCGCCGAGGCCTTGCGGTGGACGAATCCGGCGACCGCCTTCTCCCGCTCGACCGAGGCGCACAACCAGGACAAAGTCAGCATGGGAACGATCGCCGCCCGTGATGCGCGCTCCGTCGTGGAGCTAATCCAAGAGGTCGCCGCCATCCACTTGATCGCGCTGTGCCAAGCCGCCGACCTGCGTGGGCTGGAAAGGCTGAGCCCGGAGACGACCGCGGTCCACGCAGCCGTCCGGAAACTGTCGCCTTTCGTACACGCAGACCGCCCATTGGCAGCGGATGTCCGCCGCGTGACGGAAGCAATCGCCACTGGTGTGTGGAGCAGTGCTTGCACGGGGGAAACCGCGGCTCTCTGAACGAGATCCACTACGCGTTGTCGCGCCGGACAACTCAGAAGAATGATCGAGTTCAACGTCCGAGTGGCGAGCGGCAACTCGGGTTTCCCGCAAGTTGATCAGCACATAATCTGGCCACGCACCTGCTGGCGAACTGTGCACGGGTGCATTTTCCCGGTCAAACAATCCGCAGAGGAGAACGATGTCCAAGCGAAACCTGTGTGCTGCCGCGGTGATGTTTCTGACGCTCGCGTTGCCCGCGAGTGTCGCCAACGCGCAACCGGGCTTCACCGGGGACCCGGAGCCAGCCGTGGTCGAGAGCGCCTCGGCGAACGATTGCCCGGAAAACTCCGTCTGTTTCTACACCCAGGCAGAGTTCTTCGGCACACTGGTTTACTACAAGAATCCCCTCCAGCACACATGCAGTCCGCTCCCCAGGTACCCAGCTCGATCCGTCATCAACGCCACCGGTATCGACGCCACGCTCTATTCGGACCTCGAGTGCGGAGCCCCGACGGTCGTGGTGAAGAAGGGCCAGGCGCGAGACGTTCCGAGCTCAAGCAGTTGGAGATGATCCCCCGCGCCATCGACACAAGGCGCCGGTCACGTCCACTCCCTTTGCGTCCATGTGTCGGCTCAGCGGACGCAAAGGGAGCAGACCACTGAGGACGCACCGGTACGTCATATGTACTACGGCAGCTGGGAAGTGACGTGGCTGAGCGAGATGACGCGGCCGTGTATGTATGGCTTCCTGGCAAATAACGGTCTTTGCCCTCGCGGGGAAGGGTTCCCCGGTTGCAGCAGCTCGACATTGTCAAGCACGGGGACCGGCGGTGCTGGCCGCGTACGGCGTGACGTGGGCGCGGCCGGGTTGCCACTGCACGCACGTCGGCCGCGCTCCGGCACGGCCGCGCCGCATCCTGTGTCCATGTTGCAGACCGTATTGTTCAGCACGATCACGCCGTACGTCTTTTCCGGACTAACCTGATGACTTCCTTTCGCTCGCCCTCGCTGGGCAGACGAGTTCGCTGCCGACACTGACAAGTGTTGCGGGGAAAGGGGCTTCGTATTGATCATTCGTTCGCGGTGCCCCGTCGGTGGGGATTCCCAGGTTCGTCGGGCTAGTTCGTTCGTCAGCAGGGTTGCGCTATAGCCTGATGCCATACATGGCAGCCACAGAAGGACAGCGGCGAGGATCAACAGCCATTGCGACATGTGACGACCTTCGCCCCGATGCTAAGGAAGTTGTTGCCCTCGTGGCAAACACCCAGATGGGCTACACGTGGAGCCCAGCCCTGTAGGCCATACCACGCAACTCGCGGCCCACAGCATCACGCTTCGCCAGCGCTAGCAGCTCGACGAGCGTTGACCGTGTGAATGGGTGCCTGTGTACGTGCTCTGGAGAAATGTGCTCAGCTCGCCGCAGCATGATCACAGCGCCATCGCGCCTCTTCGGCAAACGCGCCAGCGCCCGGCCGGTCTCCCGCCAGTAAACGGCTTGTCTGGCGCGAACGGTTAGCGCATCTGGGTTGACGGTCTCGGCGATTTCGGCAGCCTCGGCGTAGTCGCCGGCTTCGAGCGCGCCCTGCATTCGCCAAACTGCCACATTCGATGGGCCGAAGCCGTAACCAAGCATGTTGGTTTCGCCTGTCTGTTCTGCCAGTTCCGCAGCGTGCTCCAAAGCGGCAGACCGGTCGGCGTGATCTTTCCGTGCCGCGGAGATCAGCGCCGACGCCAACGCCAGCGACCCGGCCATCTGCTTGTCCTCGGTGTTGGTCGGCGGCAGCTCGACTGCGGCGACGGTCTGGGATGCGAGTTTCAACGCTCCGGCGGACAGAAGCCCGAGCGCGGTGCCATACGCACTTACGGCCAGCGAAATCGGATCGTCAAGCCGCTCGGCAGCCTGCCGCGCCAGAATTGCTGCCTGCCACGATAGATCCAGCGGAGCACCGATCGTTGTCAGCCACGCCTGCGTGCCCTGCATGTGGGCCAACGTCAGCAGCCGCAACACTTCGGGCTCATCGCAGTGTGCTTTCAATGTCGTGTGCAGATCCCGCGAGGGCAACGATTTCCCTACAGCGGCGCTTTCGGCGTTGTTCTGTGCCGCCAGCATGCGCTGGACATCCGCGTGACGGGCCGAACCTCACCTCGCGGCTCGTCGAGGCTTACAGCCAGCAGCGCAAGACGAACTTCGTTCAGCGCCAGATCGTCACCCGGATCACGAGGTATCGCCAGTGCGGAACCAGTGATCTCGCTTGGAGCGACGTCCAACGCGTGCGCCAATGCCACGATTAGCCAACGCCGGTCGAGCGAGCGGTCACCGGACTCCAGCCGTGACAAATACGAAGGAGAAATGCCCGCCAAACCGGCGACCACTGCCAGCGACCTTCCACGAGCTTTGCGGATTTTCCGGAGCGTCTGGCCGAACGTTTCCATGAGGCCACCTACTTCGCCGTGTGTTCCCTTCGCCGCGCCTTGTGAGCTACCCCCCCCGGGGCTTCAGCCTCGGCGAACAGTGACCTTGAGCGTATCGACAACACGACCAGGTGGCGACCACCAGTATCCCCAAGAGCCCTGAGCTAGCAGGCCACGTTTGGCCACCGCAGTAAACGGGAAAAGTCATTCTCTTGCATCTGGCCGTGGTCGCCGGTCGGGCCGGACTCGGCGTAGCAGTGGGTGCATTCCAGCTGACATTTTCCGGTGATCTCTAGCCATACGAACGATATCCCTGCGTCCACAGTGAACCTCCGAATTCGCCGCTTGCATTGATCGCTCGTTCCCTGGTGCCCCGCTCAGACACCCGCGGGTAGGCCCCGGCGCGGTGGGGTCGGTTGCGGCGTTGTGCCGCTCGTCGACCCGGTCGCAGCGGCCGTGCTGCGGCTGCGACGCGCCGGGGCCGGGAAAGCTGGCCGAGCAGTTGGAACGTCACTCGACGCTGCTCGGCCGGCGGTCACAGTTGCGGGCCAACTCCCGGCCAGTGCGCTACGCCCCACGAGTCGTAGTACGGCGTGCCCTCGCCGCTGTCGTTCTGCTCGGTGGTGGATTCGTCTTCGAGCTCGGGATTGTCGGGCATCGGTCTCACCCCCTCTCTTTGTCCACAGTGGCCATTTCGGCCCGCAACGTCGTTGGTGCGGGAAGTTAGAACCGGCTGGACGGTGCGCCCGGGGGAAGTGCACCGTTAGCCGGGCGACCCGGTGCCGGTCGGGGGGCGTTTACGACACCGGGCCGGGTCTAAAGCCGCTTCACACTCGCGAGCAGGCGTTGCAGCACCAGCAGGTTGCGCGCCTGGTCGTCGCGGTCGAGCGACCGAATTTCGGGTGGCAGCGTCAGGATTCGGGTCTGCGTGTCGGCGAGGTCGTCGGCGAGGTCACCGCGGATCGTGACCGGCCCGCGCCGCTGGTGCCAGCCGCCGCTGCTCGCCTCGGACTCGACACGGTCGACCAGTTCCCGCACGGACACCGCGCCGTTGCGAGGATTCCGCGCCGGGTAGTAGCGACTGGCCCACACCGCCGTGAGGACGACTGCGGCAACGCCGATTACAACGCCTAGGACGACCACTGCGGCGGCCCTTCTGCTCGTGATGGTTGGTGGTTGCGGGAAATCAGCGGGGAATCGGCCGCGTTGGGTGCGGAGGATCGCCGGAGATCGACGGCGGCCGATAACTGATGGGGCGGCCTAGGTCCGGGGGTAGGAAGCACAGCGGGTCGGGCCGCAGCATCGCGATCGGCGCCTCAACGTGCCCCGGTTCGGGCAGTGCGAGCACTGCGCGCAGGGTCCACACCGCCGACGAGTGGTATTGCCAGGACACCAGTTCGGGCATGAGCGGGTCGGCGCCGGGCAAGGTGGCTGTGCGGTAGGCGGTCGCGTCGTTTTCGCCATCCTCGCCACGGAGGATCACCACATCCGAGCATGTCGGCCACCGACGCACCGAAGCGACGATGTCGGGACCATCCTTCGGGCCGAACACCCACGTTCCCCACGACTGGCGGCGCAGCTCGGCGAACAGGGCGTCGATCTGGGTACTCACGGTCGGTCGCCTCCGCCAGGACGCCGCCGCGCCAAGGGCGAAGTCGGCTGGCCCGGTGCGGGAAGATGGACGCGCACCCGATGTCGAACAATCACTCGTCGTTCACGCCTCGTGTGCGCGCTCACGCGTCTCGCTCTGCACCAGGCTTTCGCCGCCGAGAACACGTGTCCCAGGAACCCGCTGGTGCTCCCCGAATTGGTCATGACCTGACTCTCGTCAGAAAACGCGGGTCATCCGACACAGTTTCCGGGTCATCTCGGGTCAGGTTGCTATATGACCCGCTGCGTCCATGTAGATACACTCTGTGGTTGATCGTGAAAGGAGAGATCGTGCCAACGCCGAACACATCTCTTCGTGCAGCACGTGAGGCCACTCCATCCCGCCGCGTTCCGGGCGAGTCCATGTCGCGGTCCGAGCTGGCCGAGGAGGTCAATCGTTACCTGTTCGCCGCGACTGGCGATCGGTACGATCTCGATCGACACCAAATTGCTCGATACGAGCGTGGCGAAGTCAGGTGGCCCGGCGCGGCCTACCGGTCAGGACTGCGCGCAGTGCTGGACGCGCAATTCGACAGCGAACTGGGGTTCACTCCGCGTAGGCAGACGCCGACACAGTCTCGATCTTCAGGGGCAGACGCGCAGTCCACGGGCTGGCATCCTTCGGACGTCGTAGCCACTGCCGAGGAAATGACGAGTCAGGACGTGACCCTCTCGCGACGAAAAGCGCTGGCATCCGCGTCGGCCATCGCCGGTGCAGCACTGACCGACCCCCTACAGCGCTGGTTGATGCCCCAGCACAGTCGGTTCTCGGGTACCTCTGTGATCAGCCGGGCCGAACTGGACGGCTGGCGGGAGATCGCAGGAGGTCTCCAGGGGTGGAACAACACACCCACTGGGCAACTCGTCCGCAAAGCCGTGATCGCGCAACTCAACGACGTCAGCGACCGGCTGAAGAACGCTGCCGACACCGTCACAACGCGCGAGGGATTTCTCGCAGGCGCCGAGATCGCTGAGATCGCCGCGTCGATGTCGTGGGACTCCGGCCTACACCGAGCCGCCCAGCGCTACTACACGCTTTCGGTCCAGTTCGCCAAAGTCGGCGGCGACGACAACTTCGCCGCGGTCACCCTCGCGGCGTTCGCACGACAATGCTTCGACCTCGGCCAGCCCGACGATGGTCTTGAACTCGTCCAGCTTGCCCAGTACGGCACCCGGAAGTCGGCGCGCCCGATACTGCGCTCCCTGCTGGCCACACGCGAAGCGTGGTCTTACGCCCAGACCGGGGCAGTACAGCCGTTCCGCCGGGCGGTCGGCCTCGCCGAAGACCACTTCGCGGAATCCGGCGCCGAAGAGCCTGATAGCCGAGTACGGGGACTCGATGAGGCCGAGCTGTACGGCGTGCTCGGCGCCCGGTGGCGCGATCTCGCCGCCACAAGGCAGGAACCGACGGAAGCCCGACACGCACAGGCATACATCGGTCGCGCGCTTGCCCTGCGCGACCCGTCCCGCGCCCGAAACCGCGCATTCGACCTCATCGGCCTTGCACGCACTCACCTCATCACCGCGGAGCCCGACCGCGCGTGCGAACTGGTCGACGAGGCATTGCCCATCGCCAAGCACTGGGCGAACGGGCGCGTCGGCGAGAAGCTGCGAGACTTCCACCGCGAATCGCAGCCGTTCGCGTCGTCAGCGGCGGTGCGCAGCACACGCGACGCGGTTCGCGCCTTGATCGAAGCCTGATCAGCAGTGAAGGAAAGGGCCGGACTTGCCGCGTATCGGAATCACTGGGCACTCGAACCTCACAGCCGCGAGCGTCCCACTCGTACAGCAAGCACTAGAGGCTGAGTTGCTGCCTCACCGTGAAGGACTCATCGGGGTGAGCTGCCTTGCCCGCGGTGCTGATCAGATCTTCGCCCGTGCAGTACTCAACGTTGGCGGCTCACTCGAAGTCGTTCTTCCCGCCGCCGACTACCGCGACCGCAAGGTGAAGCCGGACAACGCCGCCGAGTTCGACGAACTGATCGGCGCAGCATCGAAGGTTCGAACGATGCCGTTCGCCGAGTCCGGTCGCGACGCCTACATGGGCGCAAGTGAGCACATCCTCGACACCGTCGACGCGATGCTGGCCGTATGGGATGGCCAGCCATCGGCCGGACACAGCGGTACGGGTGACGTCGTAAAGGCGGCCCGCGAGCACGATGTGCCGGTAACCGTCATCTGGCCAGACGGCGCAGGACGCGAGTAAGCAAAGACACCCCGTCTCTCCAAAAGATGTCGAACGGACGGAGCGAGGGCGTGGGTCAGTACTACGCTCGACGTGCTCGCGGGTGATCGCGCTGGCTGCGGTCGGCATCCCTCGGTCGCTGAGGAACTTCACGAACTCCTCGCCGACGTTGAGGTAGGAGAGGATCGTGCGCGGCGCCGTGTTCGTGGCGCGCAGGTGCCTACGTCAGTCTGTCAGCAGCTCGCCGAGGTCGTCGAGCGCGGCAGCCTGGGAGGCTAATGGCGTGGTCTTCGGCATAACCCGAGAGTAGGTCGCCGAATCCTGTGCTCGCTATACGCTGTGCAGGACTAAGTCCCGTTGTTTTGGCTGGTGGCGCCCCCAGCAGGACTCGAACCTGCGACCTAAGGATTAGAAGTCCTTTGCTCTATCCAGCTGAGCTATGGGGGCCGTTCGGGCGACAGCTCGTCTGAGCCGCAGCAAGCAGGGTAACCGGAGGCGTCATCAGGTGCGGGACTGACGCCACACCGTTGCCGAGCCGGTACCTAACGGCAAGCTGATCGACAACCTGGGTTCGCCCCGGTCAGGCCGGGGGCAACTTGTGCAGGGCGGCGGTAGTGAGCTGGAAGAGCTGGTCAGAGGTGTCGGCCGCGGACGCACCCTGCATCGACAGCATGGTCAGCAGCGTGCGGTCGGACCGGATCGCGGTGGCTGCGGTGCAGGTCTGGTGGGTATTGACGAGCTCGCAGTACAACCAGACCGAATGTCCCTCGACGTCGACCGGGACGCCCCGCGGTTGGCGGCTGACCGCGATCTCGTAAGGGTCGTAAAAACCGGCCGCCGCGGTGTTCTCCGGGCCGCTGGCCAGCAGCTGGGCGCAGGCACCGGCGATCGGGTTGTCCGGATGCGGCGACCCGACCGCACCGCCGACCACCGCCAGGTCGGCGGGTGTCAGCAGGGCGCAGGGGGCGATCCCGTCGGGGTTGCGCGGCGTCGCGATGTTCGCGTGCGTGGCGATGGACGACCGCGGCTGCCCCGGGTAATTGTCGTGGAATCCTGCCGCCGGAATCGGTTCGCCGGGCACCTGCGCGGCGCACCCGGTCACTGCGGACAAGAACAACACCGGCAACACAAGTACACAGCGACGGACGATTGTCACTGTGCAACCGTAGCGGCCCACGCGCACGGGAGAACACGTTCCCCAACGGTGTGAAGGCCGCGGTGCGGAGTACGTGCGACGGCGGTTCCGCACGCAAGCAGGGTGCCCGGTGTTCGCTGAACGTTTCGGACGCGGCGCTAACGTGGCCAGGCTCCCCAGCCGTGCGTACGCGGCGGTTACGCTCAGAACGTGCCCTCCGAGACCGTCCCCGCACCACCACCGGAACGGCGCAGCACGTCGAGCACCGTGGGCGTGTTGGTCGTTACCGCCGGGGTTCTGGCGGCGCTGATCGCCGCCGCCTTGACCGCGCTTTCCGCCGGTTCCTCGTACGCCCTGCTCGGCTTGCCGGATCCCGGGCCGATCACGCACTACGGGTTGCCGGTCGTTCGGGTAACTGCGGAATCCGGTGCCGTCGTGTGCATCGGCTCGCTGCTGCTGGCCGCGTTCGGGATCCCGGCGAAGCGGTCGGGTGCGCTGGCCGCTGACGGATACGCCGCCGTGCGGACCGCCGGTTGGGCGGCCGCGGTCTGGTGCGTGGGCGCGGCGCTGATGGTGCCGTTCATCGCCGCCGATGCCACCGGTCGCCCGGTGTCCGACGTGCTCAACACCGAAGTGCTTTTCGGCCTGGTCGACGCTCTGGAGGAAGCCAAGGCGTGGGCCCTGACCGCATTCATCGCGTTCGTGGTCGCGCTGGCTTGCCGGGTGGCGCTGTCCTGGGGCTGGACCGTCGTGGCCTTCGGGCTGGGGCTGCTCGGGCTTTTCCCGGTGATCGCCACCGGCCACTCCGCCAGCGGTGGCGCGCACGACATCGCGACCAACAGCCTGCTCTTTCACCTGTTCGGGGCGGTTCTCTGGGTGGGCGGCCTGGTCGCGCTGCTGGCGCACGCGGCTCGCCGCGGCGCATATCTCCCACTGGTCGCCCGGCGGTTCTCGCGAGTCGCGTTGGTGTGCTGGGCGGCGATGGCGCTGTCCGGGATGATCAACGCGCTGGTGCGGGTGTCGCCGGGGCAGCTTTTCACCTCGACCTACGGCCTACTGCTGGTGCTCAAGATCGTCGGCTTGGTGGTGCTCGGCGGGTTCGGGTACCTCCAGCGCCGCAGTGTGGTCCGGCGGTTGGACGGCGGGGCGGGCGGGTCCGCCCTGCTGCGACTCGGCGCGGTCGAGGTGCTGGTCATGTTCGCCACGATCGGCGTCGCCGTAGCCCTCGGACGCACGCCGCCGCCCGCCGGGAGCGCGACCGTGCCGGGCCGGACCGAGCTGCTGATCGGCTACCCGCTGGACGTCCCGCCGACCCCGCTCCGGCTGCTGTTCGACGTCCGGTTCGACCTGGTCTACGGCACGCTGGCGCTGGCCCTGGCCGCGCTTTACCTGTGCGGCGTTTACCGCTTGCGCCAGCGGGGCGACAGCTGGCCGGTCGGGCGGACCATCGCCTGGTTGTGCGGCTGCGCGACGATCTTGGCGGCCACCTCGTCGGGCATCGGCAAATACGCGCCCGCGGTGTTCAGCGTGCACATGGGCCAGCACATGCTGCTGTCGATGCTGGCGCCGGTTTTGCTGGTGCTGGCCGGCCCGACTTCGCTGGCGCTGCGCGTGTTCAAGCCCGCCGGGAAGGAGCAGCCGCCGGGACCGCGCGAATGGTTGCTGGCGTTCGTGCACTCGCCGGTGACACGGGTGCTGACCAACCCGATCGTCGCGTTGGCCCTGTTCGTCGGCTCCTTCTACGCGCTGTACTTCTCCGGGCTGTTCGACGTGGCGCTGACGCAGCACTGGGCGCACCTGGCGATGAACGCGCACTTCCTGCTGGTGGGCTATGTCTTCTACTGGCCGGTGATCGGCATCGATCCTGCGCCGCGCCCGCTGCCGCCGATGGGCAAGGTCGGTCTGGTCTTCGCCTCAATGCCGTTCCACGCGTTCTTCGGCATCGCGCTGATGATGTCGCAGACGGTGATCGGGGCGAACTTCTACCGCAGCATCGACCTGCCCTGGATGACCGACCTGCTCGCCGACCAGCGGCTCGGCGGGGGGCTGGCGTGGGCGTCGGGCGAGGTGCCGCTGGTCGTGGTGATGCTGGCGCTGCTGGTCCAATGGTCCCGCGCGGATTCCCGCGCGGCCCGGAGAATTGACCGGAAGGCCGATGCGGACGGCGACGCGGATCTGGCCGCGTACAACGAAATGCTGAGGCAACTAGCCGAGAAGGACACTCCTCGGAGCAGTTGACCTGGCCGATCGGCCGGAATATCTACGTAACGTAGTAAATCTGTCGCGCTGCGTGGCGATCTTCAGGCAACCTTGGGTGGTGGCCGGAGGTCGGCCGCGCAACACCGAAAGGAGCGGCAGCGATGTTCGAGACCCTGGTGACGGTGGTGGGCTACGTCATCACCGAACCCGTCGTGCGGGATACGCCGAATGGAAATCGGGTGGCCAGTTTCCGGGTGGCCGCCACCTCCCGCCGGTTCGACCGGGATGCCGAGGAATGGGTTGACGGCGCTCGGTTCTACGCCACGGTGAACTGCTGGAAACGGCTCGCCGACGGGGTGGCAACCGCATTGGGCAAGGGTGATCCGGTGGTGGCGACCGGGCGATTGCGCACGCGTGAGTACGAGCGGGGCGGGCAGTGGAGCACCGTCGTCGAGTTGGAGGCCAACGCGGTGGGGCTGGACTTGGCGCGTGGTGCGCCGCCGGCGGAGGACGTGTTACGGCAGCGCTCGGTCAGCGACCGCGGGCTGGTTTCGCTACCTAGCGGCTGATCGCGATCTTCGCTGCCGACCAGCCAGATTTCCGGTTCGAAGGAGGTGAGAGACGTCGAGATTCGGCGGGTAGGCGCCGTGGGCGGGGCGCTGGGGGACCGCGTGCGCGGTCCAACACGGGACGCAACTACGATTCATGGCATGGCCGAGTTCATTTACACCATGAAGAACGTGCGCAAGTCGCATGGTGACAAGGTCATCCTCGACAACGCGACCATCCAGTTCTACCCCGGCGCCAAGATCGGCGTCGTCGGTCCGAACGGGGCTGGCAAGTCGACCGTGCTGCGCATCATGGCGGGACTCGACCAGCCGAACAACGGTGAAGCGTTCCTCACGCCGGGCTACACCGTCGGCATCCAGCAGCAGGAGCCGCAGCTCAACGAGGAGAAGACGGTTCTCGGCAACGTCGAGGAGGGCGTCGGGGAGATCAAGCAGAAGCTCAATCGCTTCAACGAGATCGCCGAATTGCTCGCGACCGACTACTCCGACGAGCTCATGGAGGAGATGGGCAGGCTCCAGGAGGATCTGGACCACGCCGATGCGTGGGAGCTGGACTCCCAACTGGAGCAGGCGATGGACGCCTTGCGTTGTCCGCCGCCGGACGCCGAGGTCAAGAATCTCTCCGGTGGTGAGCGCCGCCGGGTCGCCCTGTGCAAGCTGCTGCTGAGCAAGCCCGACCTGCTGCTGCTCGACGAGCCGACCAACCACCTGGACGCCGAGAGCGTGCTGTGGCTGGAACAGCACCTGGCCAACTACCCGGGCGCCGTGCTCGCCGTCACCCACGACCGGTACTTCCTGGACAACGTCGCCGGCTGGATCCTGGAGCTGGACCGCGGCCGCACCTACCCATACGAGGGCAACTACTCGACCTATCTGGAGAAGAAGGCCGAGCGGCTCGCCGTGCAGGGCAAACGGGACGCGAAGCTGCAGAAGCGGCTCAAGGACGAGTTGGAGTGGGTTCGCTCCAACGCCAAGGCCCGCCAGACCAAGTCGCGTTCCCGACTGGGGCGCTACGAGGAGATGGCCGCCGAGGCGGAGCGGACCCGCAAGCTCGACTTCGAGGAGATCCAGATCCCGCCGGGCCCGCGCCTGGGCAACGTCGTGGTCGAGGTGGAGAACCTGAAGAAGGGCTTCGGCGACAACCTCCTCATCGATGGGCTGTCGTTCACCCTGCCGCGCAACGGCATCGTGGGCGTCATCGGCCCGAACGGGGTCGGCAAGACGACGCTGTTCAAGACCATCGTGGGCCTGGAAGAGCCGGACTCCGGCACGGTCAAGGTCGGCGACACCGTCAAGCTGTCCTATGTGGACCAGAACCGGGCGAACATCGACCCGAACAAGAACGTTTGGGAGATCGTTTCCGACGGGCTGGACTACATCCAGGTCGGCCAGGTCGAGATGCCGTCGCGCGCCTACGTCAGCGCCTTCGGGTTCAAGGGGCCGGACCAGCAGAAGCCGGCCGGGGTGCTCTCCGGTGGTGAGCGCAACCGCCTGAACCTGGCGTTGACGCTTAAGAAGGGCGGCAACCTGATCCTGCTGGATGAGCCGACCAACGACCTCGACGTGGAAACCCTGAGCTCGCTGGAGAACGCGCTCGAGCAGTTCCCCGGCTGCGCCGTGGTGATCTCCCACGACCGCTGGTTCCTGGACCGCGTCGCCACCCACATCCTTGCGTGGGAAGGCGACGACGAGGACCCGGCGAAGTGGTTCTGGTTCGAGGGCAACTTCGAGGGCTACGAGGAGAACAAGATCGAGAGGATGGGACCGGATGCGGCCCGCCCGCACCGCGTGACGCATCGCAAGCTGACCCGGGGCTGAACGGAGGCGCCTTGGCGAGCGTGCCCGGTTCACCGAACACTGGCTCGGCACAGGGACTTCTCGAACCCGCACGGCAAATGCGGTGGCGAGTCCCCGAGTTGGCGTTGGTGCTCAGTGATCATGCGGTTGCGCTCGCCAGGCGCACCGGCGACCAAGCGGCGCGGTTGCGCGCCGAGGCTCTTGCCCTGTTCGCCTCGAACCGCTTGGGACGCGGTGTCCCGGCCACCGGCCGGGCGCTCGCCGCGGTCCGCGACGCGGAGGTGGCGGGCGACGCCGAAGTCGCCGCGGAGCTGAGGGTCGAGCTGGCGTGGTGCGCCCGTAGCGCTGGCACCAGCGAGGTCGCGGTCCGGGTGCTGGACCCGGTGCTGGAGCAGGAGCGGATCGAGCCGACGGTGCGGGCACACGCCTTGCTGGCCTTTGCCGCGTCGTTGCCTGCGCACCGGCAGGACGGGGAACGCTCCGAAGCGCTCGACGAGGCCGACCGGCTGTACGCGGGCTGCGGGCTCAACCGGGACACAGTTCGGTTGCTCAAAGCCCGGGTTTGCGCTGCCCGCGCGGGACATCACCGCAGGCTGGGCGAGTTTGACGAGGCCATCGCGGCAGCCGACGGCGGGCTGGCGCTGCTCGGGCAACTCGGTGATCCGGCCGCCGACAGCGGGGAGATGCACACCCGGCTGGTGCTGGAGCAGGTGCAGTCGCTGCTGGAGTTGGGGCGGCGTCCGGAGGCCGTCCAAGCAGCGGAATCCGTGCTGGCGAAGCCGGTTCGCGCCGCGGCGGCGGGGCCGGTCGGCTGGTTAGGTCTCGCCTTGGCCACGCGCGTGCACCTTCCGGATGGCAACGACGGGGCAGCGGTGCGGACGCTCAACGACACTGCGGCAATCTCGGAGCGGCACAAGCTGGACGGTTTGCTCGCCGAAACGTTGAACACGCTGTCCCACATACTTGAGCGGGGAGCGGAGTTCGCCGAAGCGCTTCGGGCTTTGCGGGGCGCATATTCCGCTGATCGTCGCTGGCGTGCAGCCTTGCACACCGCAAGGGCTCGACTGCTCGCGGAATTCCCGGTGCTCACCAGCGACATCGAGGTGCCGCGGCAGCCAAGCTGGCCATCCGATCCGGCGCCGTGCGAACCGGGACCGCCCACCCCCGGGCAGCCCGACGCCGAACGGGCGCGGTCCAAGGGCCGGTCGGAGTACGAGGACGCGCACGATGCTGCGCGTCGACTGATGGAGACCCTCACCAACCGGGCCGCCGAACAGCGCGATGAGGAGCACCGTCGGCGAGTGATGCCCGAGCCTAGGACTTCCTCCGATGAGCCCGCGTCCCCGACGGTCGTATTCGAGCCCACGGTATTCGAGTCGCAGTCTGAGACCGGGCAACCGAGTCGCCAGGCGATCGCCGAACCAGTGGACCTTCAGGTTGAGACAGCCGCCTTCGCGCCACCCGACGACGGTGGGCTTGCCGGGCGCGAATCGGTGTCCGACGGCTACGTGGAGCCAACCGCGGCGGCTACCTCGCAGGCGGACTGGTGGCCGTCGGAGTCGTGGGGTCAGCCGTCCAACGCCGAGCGCACCTTCGGCAAGGGGTCTGCCGCATACGAGCCCCAGCCGCCCGAGTTACCAGAATCCCAGCTGTCGGAACCCGAGCCGACGAGTTCCCCGTCGGCGCAGCCCCGGTCCGCCGGGGCGCAGTCCAGCGCGGAGGCGTTGGCCGCGACAGCGGACCACCTTGGCTGGTCGACGGCCGCTCCCGGCCCTAGCGCGGTGGACGTAACCGCGATCCTTCCGGTGATCGGGGGTTCGGCCGAACTGGCCGACCGACCGGAATCAGGGTCGGCTGCCGATCAACAGCTGGAAGATTCGCAGCGCCAGCGGCACGACCAGGACCGGGCGGCCGAACTTCCCGGCATCGACCGGCCGGATGCCTACCCGGTCGTAGGCGGGCTGCGGAACGAGCCGGCCTACGGCGAACGCGAACCCGAAGCGGTCGAGGCCCTGGCAGACGGGATCGAGGAGCAGGAGGGCGGTCGCCGATCGCGCGGTAGATCGCTGGCCGAGATCCGCGCGAGCCTGCAGTTGTCCGGTGAGCCGCGGCCGAGTCGTCGTCGAGCCCGGCACGCCGAACCGTCCGAAACGCTCGAAGTGTCTGAAATGGCCGAGTCGGTCGAATCATCCGAAATTGCCCCCGTGCTGCCCACTCCGGCCGCAGAGCTGCTCGGCCGTCACCGCCAGGACTGGGCGACCGAGCCGAACCTCCCGGTGGCGGAGGCGGAGCAGCCCCCTTCGGGGTCAGAACGGTTGGAACCGGCCGGTGACCAGGCAGCTGCGGGCTCACCCCCGGAGGGTGCCGGACCGGCCGAGAAGATCGGGCTCGCCGAGCTGCTCACCGAGGCGTTGATGGCTTACGAGAGCGGTCGACGAGGGCAGCCCGAAGCCGAGCAGGCCGCGTCGCCCGGTCGGCACAGCGAAGCGCGTGTGGCCGGAATCACCAGCCGTTCTCAGGTCTCCCACAACGGCTATTCGTCCACATCGGACGATCGGGAACCGGGCACGGCCGCCCGGCACCGCCGTCCAGGGATCGACGCCACGGCGACGGATCCCCTGTTCTGAAAGACTTTTCGGCGGCGGCGCAGTCATCCGTAGCTCGCACCGCAGCGCATTTTTCCGGCTGCGTTGCGGTCCGGCGTCCCCGGCAGCGGCGTGTTAGCGCAGCTTTGGTCGGGGATCCCACAGCGATCCCGAAGACGGTCGTCGAGCGAAGCTGGGATCGAGGAACAGGTTCTGAAACGAACCCGACATCGATCATTGTGCCGCTTTTCACGCGTTCGACCGCGTTACCGCCCGCAGCGAACCGCCGGAGCTGGCAGTCTTAAGGTGGAACCTGTTGGCACAACGAGGTGCCGTCAAGCGTGGAGCTGCCTGAAGATGACCTGGAATCCCGGACAGTTGAAGACCGGACAACACCCGCAAGCCGGTGGGGACGGCGCGGTCGGCGAGTGGTCCGAGAACCCCGAACTGGCCAAGCGCCGCCTGCTGGACAGAGCGGTCGAGTTCGCCCCGGACCTCGCCGACCTCTTGCGCGCCTACTACCGGCACGTGCCCGCCGAGGAGCTCGTCGACGACGAGCCCACCGACCTCGTCGGGGCGCTGCGGTCGCACCACCTATTGGCTTCGGCCCGGGTGGCGGGGCGCCCGCTGGTGCAGATCTTCAACCCGAATCGGACCGATGACGGCTGGCAGAGCCAGGCGACGGTGGTGCAGATCGTCACCGACGACATGCCCTACCTGGTGGATTCGGTGATCGCCGAACTCGGCCGCGACGGCGCCGAGGTGCAGCGCATCATCCACCCCATCTTCGTGGTACGCCGCGACGTGGCCGGCCAGCTGCTGGAGGTGCTGCCGGGCGCGGACCCGACCACCCCGCCGGCCGACGCGATGGCCGAGAGCTGGATGTTCATCGAGGTGGACCGGGTAGTCGACGCCGAGCGGCTGACCGTCCTCAAGCAGGGCCTGACCGACGTGCTCAACGACGTGCGCGAGGTCGTCGAGGACACCGAGCGGATGCACGCCACGGCTCGGTCGCTGGCCGACGAGCTGGAGCAGAATCCGCCGCCGCTGCCGGGCGAGGCGGTTCACGACGGGGCCGAGTTGCTGCGCTGGCTGGCCGCCGGTCACTTCACGTTCCTCGGCTACCGGCACTACGAACTGGTCGGCGACGGTGCCGAACCCGCGCTGCAGGCCGTGCTGGCCTCCGGGCTGGGGGTGCTGCGCAGCGACAGTGTCGCGGCGCGCAGCCTGACCGCCGGGCCGGGCGCCCGCGGCAGCGCGTTGTCCAAGGACCTGCTGGTGCTGACCCAGGCCAGCGCACCGTCCACAGTGCACCGTCCGGTGCACCCGTTCTACGTCGGTGTCAAGACTTTCGACGAGTCCGGGCAGGTCAACGGCGAGCACCGCTTCCTCGGGCTGTTCACCACCACCGCGTTGCACGAAGACGTGCTCGACATTCCGTTCATCGATCGCCGGGTGCGCGAAGTCATCCACCGCGCCGGGTTCCCGATGGAGTCCTACTCCGGACAGCGGATGCTGGAGGAGATCCAGAACTATCCGCGCACCGAGCTGTTCTCCACCGACCTGGGCACGCTGCAGGAAACCATCACCGGTGTGCTGGCGCTGGCCGAACGGCGCAAGCTCAAGCCGTTCCTGCGCCGCGACCCCTACGGCCGCTTCTACTCCTGCCTGGTGTACCTGCCGCGGGACCGCTACACCACCAGCTCGCGGCTGGCGATGCAGGAGGTGCTGCTGGAAGAACTCGGCGGCACCGGCCTGGAGTACAGCACCAGGGTCGGCGAATCCACCCTGGCGCGGGTGCACTTCGTGGTCCACACCGACCCGGAGAACCGGCTGGAGCCGGACCTGGTGCGCATCCAGCAGCGGCTTAGCGAGGCCATCCACACCTGGGACGACCAGATGATCGAGGAGGTCGACGCCGAGCAGTCCGGTGGCGGCCACGACGGGCACGTGACGCGCAGCCTGTCGGAGGCGATCAGCCAGATCGGCCAGCGCTACGCGGCGGGCTTCCCAGAGGCATACAAGGAGGACTTCACCGCCAGCGAGGGCCTGGTGGACCTCCGGCGCCTGGAGTCGCTGTCGGGTCCCAGGGACCTGCGGATGTCGTTCTACGCGCCGCGCGACGCCAGCGCGGGCCAGCGCCGTTTCAAGCTCTACGTCGGCGGCCGGGTCATCCTGTCCCGGGTGCTGCCGGTACTGCAGAGCATGGGTGTCGAGGTCGTCGACGAGCGCCCGTACGAGATCGTCATCGACGACACCGAACAGCAGTACTGGATCTACGACTTCGGGCTGCGGCTGGAGCCGGGGCTGCTGGACAGCGAGGGCGCGGGAGTGCTGGACACCCTGCGGGAGCGTTTCGAGGGCGCCTTCCGGGCAGCCTGGCTCGGCGAAGCCGAGGTCGACCGGTTCAATGCGCTGGTGCTGCGCGCGGGGCTGACCTGGCGGCAGGCCACGGTGCTGCGCGCCTACGCCAAGTATCTGCGGCAGGTCGGCATCGCCTACAGCCAGGACTACATCGAGGACGCGATCCTGGCGCACCGCACCACCACGACGACACTGGTCAAGCTGTTCGAGACGCGCTTCGACCCGGCGCTGTCCGAGGACGACCGCGAATCCCGCGAGGCTGACCTGACCGACGAGGTCACCAAGCTGATCGACGAGGTCACCAGCCTGGACGCGGACCGGATCCTGCGCAGCTACCTGAGCCTGATCCGGGCCACCCTGCGGACCAACTACTTCGTCGCCGACGACAGCCGCAAGCGCTCCTACCTGGCGTTGAAGCTGGAGCCCAGGGAGATCCCGGGGCTGCCCGAGCCGCGCCCGCAGTTCGAGATCTTCGTGTACTCGCCGTGGGTGGAGGGCGTGCACCTGCGGTTCGGTTCGGTGGCCCGCGGCGGCCTGCGCTGGTCGGACCGGCGGGAGGACTTCCGCACCGAGATCCTGGGCCTGGTCAAGGCGCAGGCGGTGAAGAACGCGGTGATCGTGCCGGTCGGCGCGAAGGGCGGCTTCGTGGTGAAGCGGCCGCCGACACCGACCGGCGACCCGGCGGTGGACCGCAAGGCCACCCTCGACGAGGGCATCGCCTGCTACCGGATGTTCATCTCCGGCCTGCTCGACCTGACCGACAACCTGATCGGCGGCGAGGTGGCCCCGCCGCGCGATGTGGTGCGCCACGACGGCGACGACACCTACCTGGTGGTGGCCGCGGACAAGGGCACCGCGACGTTCTCCGACATCGCCAACGACGTGGCCAAGTCCTACGGGTTCTGGCTGGGCGACGCGTTCGCCTCCGGCGGCTCGGTGGGCTACGACCACAAGGCGATGGGCATCACCGCCAAGGGTGCCTGGGAGAGCGTGAAGCGGCACTTCCGCGAGCTCGACGTGGACACCCAGACCCAGGACTTCACGGTGGTCGGCATCGGCGACATGGCCGGCGACGTCTTCGGCAACGGCATGCTGCTGTCCGAGCACATCAAGCTGTTGGCCGCGTTCAACCACATGCACGTGTTCATCGACCCGGATCCGGACCCGGCGGTGTCCTTCGCCGAACGCCGCAGGCTGTTCGAACTGCCGCGGTCGACCTGGGACGATTACGACCGCAACAAGATCAGCGCGGGCGGCGGCGTGTGGTCGAGGTCGTTGAAGTCCATACCGCTGAACCCGGAGATCAGGCAGGCATTGGGCATCGACGAGTCGGTGCGCCAGCTGGCCCCGGCCGAGCTGATCAAGAAGATCTTGCTGGCCCCCGCGGACCTGCTGTGGAACGGCGGTATCGGCACCTACGTCAAGTCCTCGACCGAGACGCACGCCGACGTCGGTGACAAGGCCAACGACGCGGTTCGCGTCAACGGCGCCGACCTGCGCGTGAAGGTCGTCGGCGAGGGCGGCAACCTCGGCTTGACGTCGCTGGGCCGTATCGAGTTCGCCCGCGTCGGCGGCAAGGTCAACACCGACGCGTTGGACAACTCCGCCGGGGTGGACTGCTCCGACCACGAGGTCAACATCAAGATTCTGCTCGATCACCTGGTGACCGACGGCAAGTTGACCGGTCCGCAGCGCAACGAGCTGCTCGCGGACATGACCGACGAGGTCGGCGAGCTGGTGCTGGCCGACAACCACGCGCAGAACGCCGTGCTCGGCATCTCGCGGGCGCACGCCGCGCCGATGGTGTCGGTGCACGCCCGACAGGTGGCGGCGCTGGAAAAGAGCGCGGGCCTGGATCGCGAGCTGGAGGCGCTGCCGACGCCGAAGGAGTTCCGTGACCGCGAGAAGGCCGGGGAGGGGCTGACCTCGCCGGAGCTGGCGACGCTGCTGGCGCACGTCAAGCTGTCGCTGAAGCACGATGTGCTGGACAGCAGTCTGCCGGACACCGAGGCGTTCAGCAGCCGGCTTCCCGAGTACTTTCCGAAGCCGCTTCGGGAACGCTACGGCGACGCGATCGCGGCGCACCCGCTGCGCCGCGAAATCATCACGACGCTGCTGGTCAACGAGATGGTCGACGGTGCGGGCATCTCCTACGCCTATCGGCTGGCCGAGGAGATCAGCGCTTCGACGACCGATGCGGTGCGGGCGTTTGCGGTGGTCACCGACGTCTACGAGCTGGCCGAGCTGTGGGAGCAGATCGACGCGCTGGGCGGTTCGGTGCCGAGTTCGGTGGCCGACGAGCTGGTGCTGGAGAGCCGTCGGCTGCTCGACCGGGCGGCGCGCTGGATGCTGACGAACCGGCCGCAGCCGTTGGCGATCGGCGCCGAGATCAGCCGGTTCCGCCCGGTGGTGGCGGAACTGTCCGCCGGGGTCCGGGGCCTGTTGCGCGGCCGGGCCGCCGAGGGCGCCACCGAGATGATCGACCGCTGGACGGCGGCCGGAGTCCCGGCGGAACTGGCGGAACGCGTCGGCGTGCTGCTGGATTCCTTCGCGCTGCTGGACATCCGGGAGGTCGCCGAGCTCGCGGAACGCGACGCCGGCGTCGCGGCGGAGCGCAGCCCGCGGGAGAGCGCGGAGCTGTACTACACGCTGGCCGAGCACCTCGACGTCGAACGGATGCTGCTCGCGGTCAACAAGCTGGAGCGGGAAAACCGGTGGCACTCACTGGCCCGGTTGGCGTTGCGGGATGATTTCTACGCGTCGCTGCGAGCGATCACCATCGACGTCCTGCGGACCAGCGAACCGGAGGACGACGCGGAGCAGAAGATCGCTCGTTGGGAATCGACCAACGAGTCGAGACTGGCGCGGGCCAACTCGTCGCTGGAGCAGATCAAGAACTCCGGTCGACTGGATCTGGCCACGCTGTCGGTGGCGGCCCGGCAGCTGCGCAGCATGGTCCGGTGACAGCATGATCGGGTGGATGGGCGGGTGGCTTGCGGCAGGGTGACCGCAAGCCACCCGAACGGCAGAAAGGAAGCTCGCGAGTGGGCGCGTTCGTAGCCGAGGTGGCGCTGCGTTGGTCCGACATGGACGCGTTCGGCCACGTCAACCATGCCAGGACGATCACGCTGCTGGAGGAGGCGCGGGCCGACCTGCTGTTCACCGAGGCGGAACGGCAGGGCCTGTTCGGCATGGCCGAAGGCATGGTGGTGGCTCGGGTCGTGATCGACTACCACAGCCCGCTGCTGTACCGGGCGAGGTCGCTTCAGGTGCGGATGTCGGTGCGCGAGCTCAAGGCGGCGTCGTTCATCATCGATTACACCGCCTATGCGCAGGAGGCCGTGGCCACCGCGGAAACCCTGATGGTGCCCTACGACCTGCGGGCCGGGCGACCGCGGCGGCTGTCCGCCGACGAGCGCGACTTCCTCGCGGAGTGGCAGCTGGTCGACTCGGAGAAGACGGAGCTGGGTCGTGCCTGAGCTGCGGATGCCCGACCGGGTCGAGCGCGAAGACCTCGGCGCCTTCGTCGCCCGCGCGGTGCGGCTGGACGGTCAAGCGGTGGTGCGCCTGCGCAACCGCCCTGGCGGGGACCGGATCGACGTCTGGGCGGCGACGCCGTTCGACGCGCTGTGCACGCGGTCGGTCGAAGGCGAGGTGGAACCGGCGGACCTCACGGTGTCCGGCAACGAGCTGCTGGCCACGCTGACCGTGGCGGGTGCCCCGGTGATGGACCCGGGGCCGCCGCGGGACCTGATGTGGCGATCGGAGTTGCCCCCGGTCGAGGGCTGGCACCGGGTGGACGACCTGCCGGCGAAGCTTGTCGGCGAGGTCGCCGAACGCGGTATCGACGTCGCCAAGGACAATGTGGGTCCGAAGGGAACACCGCCGGCGTCGTTGCTGGACCAGGAGGTCTTCACGGTCAGCGGTGCCGGCTACGAGGTGAAGATCCCGCTCCGCTGCCTGTTCGTGCTGTCCGGCATGGGTTTCCTGGTTGCCAAACCAGCGGAATCCGAGATCGTCCGGGTAAGCGCGACGGACGCGTGGCTGCGCCTCGACTCCCGCTACGGCGCAGTGGTCCGCCGCCGCCACGCCCTGCTACCACTGCTCATCTGACACCTCATCCGGCCAAGTCTCCCGGCCGCACGCGCTCGTCGCCTCGTCCGCCGCTCAACCACAGCCCTCAAAGCACAGCCAATTCCGTCCTCGCAGATCGAATCCCGCCTAATTTTCGCGCCCGTTCGGTCAAGTGCGCCTTCCATCGCGTCGTGTTCCTGGTGCTCCCTTCCCTCGGGAAACGCGCGGCTGGCTTTTTAAGGTTGTAGGTGTTCGCCGCGACGCGAACGCCCACTTCCCGTGCCGTGTCCCGGGAATGTTGGCCGGGTAATCGAGCGCACGTGGCGATCTCGCGCGAATCGGCGGCCCTGGTGTTGACCGTCAGTCCCGGCTTAGCGTTGCGCGCGAATCGAAGGCGTGCCGACCGCCGGTAACTGGCTGCCAACGCCAGATTTTCGCGCCGCCAGGCAATATCTCGACTCCTTCCTCCTGGAGTTCCCCACCGGCAGCCTCTATTTGGCGGAACCCGAGGAAAACGCGCGGTATACGCTGAACTTCGACCACCTGCGAGCGACTGCCCTGGATCCGAGAGACTCCGTGAAGCTGCTCGGCAATGCTTGTCGCGCCATCGTCCAAAAACAGCCGATAGACGCCCTTCTTGGTCCCGCCGCGCAACCGTTCGACCGCGACCAGCTCGCGCCCTTCGAATGCGGCTCGGGCGACATCGAGCAGGTCGGCCCTTTCGAGGTGCGTCGGGGCATCGGTCACGGGTGCACAGTACCGATCAAACCCTTGCCCGGCCTTCGATCGGCTACGTCGATTCGGGCCGCTTTCTCTTGCGTGCTGGCAACAACGCGATCACACCGTCGTTGCGTACGAGTCCCGCCGACACATCTGTGCCCCCCCACGCGGCGCTCCCGACAAGTAGGGACTGAAGACGATCACGGTGCCGGGAGCCACAGACGTATTCAGGACGTTCCGTTATTGGTGTCGCTCGGCGTGGTGTAGGTCGGTGTGTTCGTGGGATGTGTGGGTGTGTTCGTCGAATTTGTGGGTGTGCTCGTGGAATTTGTCGGTGTGTTCGCGGAATTTGTCGGTGTGTTCGTGGGATTGGCCGGCGTGCCCGTGGGATGCGTCGGCGTCGTCGTCGGTTCGGTGGCCGCTGTCGTTGGTTGCGTCGGGCGCTCGGTGGCCGTTGTGGCCGGTTGCGTCGGGGGCTTGGTGGTCGGCTCGGGCCTTGAAGTCGTTGTGTGCGGCGGGTAGGGGGCCGTCGTGGTCGTCTGCGGAGGATTGGTGGTGGTTGGCTCGTCGGGCACTTGCGGCTGAGTGGCGGTGGGCTGTGGCGTGGGTGCCACGGGCGCTGCCGGAGTGGTGCCAGTAACGCCTTGCTGCGGCGTGGCGTCGCCGGTCGGTTGCGGAGTCTGGACCTGTGCCGACGCCTGGTACGGAGTGGCGCTGCGCTCAGCTGTTCGCGGCGTCTCCGGTGCCCCCTGCTGCCCGGCCGATGGACGCGATGTCCCGGGCGGAAGCGGTGACTGCGGTGTCGGTGCGGCTGAGGGACCGGATGCGCTTGAGGGACCGGATGCGCTTGAGGGACCGGATGCGCCTGAGGGACCGGGTGCTCCTGGGGGAGCGGGCGCACCTGGGGGAGCCGTACCCTGCGGGGGCGGCGGGCCCGGAGCAGCCGCAACGAGTGGCGTCTCGGGAAGCGCCGCCCCGTTGGGTGTGAACAGGAGCGGCGCTTGGCCGTCCGCGGCTGGGGGCGCTGTGTTCTCGGCGAACGGCGGGATCCGGTTGAAGATGTCCGGCGGAATCAGGCCGAGGAACGGGTCTGAAAAAGGCGCCGTCAGCGTGTAGCTGCTCGCCGCCACCGCGGCACCGAGCGCGGCCGTCGCGAGTGAGAGGCGGAACTGCTTCCGAAACGGCAGTACGCGCGGCTCCGGGACCAGGACCGGCGATACGAGCGGTTCGCTCACCAGCCACCGCCGCACCGCCGTGCCGTTGCGCGTATGCGAGATCCAAACCCGGCCGAGCCAGGTTGTCGCGTTGCCCAGGTGGTCCTGCAGCGCGGCGACCGGGAGCGGGCTGATCGAGAGGGGCCCGCCCAAGTGAACCAGGTTCGTCTCGCCGGTCTCGTGGATCCGGCTGTCGAGGCTGTCGAGGCGTTCCCGGACGATCGCCGGGTCGGTGAGGGCGGACATGACTCAGCCCTCGTTTTCGTCGAACCGGAGGCTCGACAGCGCGACGCCGTCGTAGCGCCACCACCGTTCGGTTGAGAGGTCCAGAATCCAGGCGTCGTGCTCGCGCACGATCAGCCCGATGCGCAGGGCGCGGCGGCGAAAGGTCGCATCATCGATGCGGCCCGCTTCCAACTCGTCGAGCAGGGTCCGGTAGCTCGCCATGGCCCTGCCGAGGGCGGGCGGGATTTCGACCGCTTCCGTTGCGTCGTCGGGCTGGTGCCGGAAATTCATGGAAACCACCTCCGGGTGCGCGACGGTCATTCGTCAACGCAACGACCCGCACGGCGAGACTGTTAAGAGGCGAAAGTCCCACACGTTGCGCGACCGGGCTTCTCCCAGGTCAGCGGCTTCGGGCCAGGTGTTCGGTGAGCCACCGGACGGTTTCGCTGACGGCCGCCTCCAGCGGCCCGCGGTGGAAGAACCGGCGCCAGATCAGCGGGAAACCGATGGAGAAGATCAGGAACACCTCCGGCATGTAGGTGTTCACGAACGCCACCACGCCCTCGGGGTGGTGGCCATCGCGCGGGAACGCGGGCATGTTCGGGATGTCCGTGGGCAGCGCCGGACCCATGCTGGCCAGCTTGGCCAGAAAGTCCGGCACGCCGCTCAGCGGCCAGCCGCCGACGACGATTTGCCACGACAGCACCAGCGCATGGATCGCGTATAGCGTCAACGCCATCGACCCGGCCGTGGCCAGCGGCTTCAACGCGCGGCCCGTCCGGTCCGCCAGTTCCAGGCACACGGCGAGGATCACCAGCGCGATGCCGCCGGAGTCGAGCAGTTCAAACGTGGTGCCGCTGTGCGCGGTGGTGGCCAGCAGCCACTCCGAGTGCTCGATCGGCACGGTGCCTTGGGTGGGGCCCGGCGGCAGTCCGCCGACGGATTCCACCAGCAGGCTCGATACCCGGCAACCCACGATCGACAGGACCAGCCCGGTCAGGCCGAGCCAGCACCGCACCTTGGTCGACTGCAGGTCCAGTCGCCCGACCGCCATCCCGGCCAGCACCAGCGGCAGGGCCGACGCCGCCGGGTAGAAGCCGAGCAGCAGCAGGTCGAAAACGCCGGCGTCGGCGATCAGATGCCCCGGATCGACCGAGTTGACCACGGAGATGACCGTGCCCAACGACGTGTCCCAGGCGATCCAGGTCCGCAGCAGGAACGACAGCTGAGGCCCCACCGCGGCCGCGACCACCGCGGCGATCAGCAGCCCGCGGGCCCGCAACCGGACGAACGGCACCGCCAGCAGGAAATACAACCCGTAGAACGGGATGATCACGGTCAGCAGGAAGCCCGTCGCATTGGTTGCCCTGGCCAAAGCGATGCCGACCACCAGCAACAACACCGCGCGCACCGCGATGCGGGTGCGGGCCTCGCGCAAGGCACTGCCGGTCGGTGGTTCGCCGCGCCCGGACAGCATCGCCAGCGACACCCCGGCCAGCAGGATGAACAGCGCGGTCGACCGGCCGCTGCAGAACTGCGCGACCCACACCTCCGGCGCGCCGTGCGTGAACGGCACGCCGAAGTGGATGCAGAACATGCCGAACACCGCGAAGAACCGGGCGATGTCGATGCCGACCAGCCGACGGGTGCGCTCCGTCCGAGACGAGTTCAGCTCGGGCGCGCAGGCAGTCATAGCATCCATCGGGAGTTCGGTGGGCGGATCCACCAGAATTTACCGATAGCCGTTACGGTCCACTCGCGGAAGGTCAGTTTCGGGAGGCCCGGCTCACACCAGCCAGGCCGCCGTGCCCGGCGGCAACTCGCCGGACTCCAGCGGCCGGGAGCTCAGCAGCAACTCGCCCGGCGGCACCGGCACCGCCGACGGTGAGGTGTTCAACGCGCAGATCAGGCTGGTGCCGGTGCGCCGGAACGCGAAGCATTCCTCCGGCGCCCCGAACCATTCGACCTGATCGCTGGTGAACGCCGGATGCGTGCTCCGGGTCTCCAGCGCCTGCCGGTACAGCGACAGCGTCGACGCCGCGTCCTCCAGCTGCGCCTCCACGGTGAAGGCGACCCAGTCCGCCGGGATCGACGACCAGTCCGCTTCGGCGGTGGAGAAACCGAATGGCGGCCGATCGCCTTCCCAGGGCATCCGCACCCGATGTGCGCCCGGCAACCCGAGTTCTTCACCGTGCCGGAGGCACACCGCGCCGGGCAGCGCCAGCTGCACCAGGGCCATCGCACGGACCGGGGTCAGCGCGGCTTCGTCTCGGCTCCGCTCGGTGTCGCGGCTGGCCATCGCCCACGCCGGCCGCGGTGCCGGGGCGGCGAGCACGTCCTTGATCGCCTCGCGGACCGGTTCGGCGGCGAACCCGGCCACGGCCAGGTCGAGGTTGAACGCCAAATGCCAGTCGCCAGGGCCGCTGCCGATCACCACGCGGTCCGGGTAATCGGCCAGCACGGCGCCGATCGCATCGGCCGGATCGGGGCGCGGCGCGAGGTGGAACCCGTCCACCCCGCGCTCCAGCCAAGGCAGGAGCACCGATCCAGGGTCGGTGCGCGCCGGATCGACATCCAGCGCGAGCATCACCCGCATCCCGGCCTCGTGCGCCTCAACGAGCAGGTCCGCGAAGTTCTCCGCCGCCGGATCCAGCCCGGCGGTTCCGGCCAGCACGACCGCGTCGACCCCGAGCAGTTCCAGGTAGCCGAGCCGGTCGCGTAGCCCGTCCAGGTCGCCGACGCCGTCGCCGTCGCCATCGGCGAACGAACCGACGTCAACTTGGTAGCACACCGCGTCCCACCACCACGGCCGTTCACCGTGGTCGGCCAGCGCGTCCGCCCGCCGCATCACCAGGTCCTTTGTCTCAGAACCACGAATTCATCATGCTGTTGGCGGCCATCTCCAGGTATTGCCACAGCTGCTCGCGGTGCTCGGGCTGGAGATCGACCTCGTCGACCGCGATCTGCATGCAGCGCAGCCACGCATCCCGTTCCGCCGGGCCGATCTTGAACGGGGCATGCCGCATCCGCAGCCGCGGGTGGCCGCGCCGGTCGGAGTAGGTGTGCGGGCCGCCCCAGTACTGCATCAGGAACAGCCGCAGGCGTTCCTCGGCGGGCCCGAGGTCTTCCTCCGGATAGAGCGGCCGCAGCAGCTCGTCCTTGGCCACCTCCTCGTAGAACCGCGCCACGATCCGGTGGAAGGTCGCCTCGCCGCCGACCTGCTGGTAGAAGGTCTCCACGGAAGTCACGTCTCCATCCTCTCAGGGCAGGTTGCCATGTGGACGACGTGCCCGCGCCGTGGAGAGTGGCGATTTCAAATGGAGATCGGCGCGTTGATTTCCATTTGAAATCGCACTCGGGGTCGGCTAGCGCTTCGCCGGGCTGGCGGGCAACCCAGGCCGGCCGTACGGGTACGGCGGCTCGATGTCCTCGTTGCTGTAGGCGCGTTTGATCTCCACGCGAAGCCGCCGCTGCACCGACCACTGCCGACCGGGCCGGACCTTGGTGGTCAGCCGCAGGGTGATGGTGTCCGCTGTGATCTGGTCCACGCCCAGCATGTCCGGCGGTTCGAGCACGTCCTTGGACAGCGGCTCCCGCGAGGTCGCCTCGGTGGCGACCTGGGTGGCCACCTCGATCGCCTTCTGCACGTCACTGTTGTGCGAGATGGGGAAGTCCACCACGGCGACCGCGAAGCCCTGGCTGGAGTTGCCGACCCGCAGGATCTCGCCGTTGCGGACGTACCAGACGGTGCCGTTGATGTCGCGCAGCGTCGTGACCCGCAGGCCCACCGCCTCGACGGTGCCGCTGGCCTCGCCGAGGTCGACCACGTCGCCGACCCCGTACTGGTCCTCGACGAGCATGAACATGCCGGACAGGAAGTCCCGGACCAGGTTCTGCGCACCGAAGGCGACGGCCACACCGAGCACCCCGGCGGAGGCCAGCACCGGCGCCACCTGAATGTCCAGGACCTGCAGCATGTAGATCGCGGCCAGGCCGAAGACCACGAACGAGGCCAGCGACTTGAGCACCGAGCCGATCGTGCGGGCCCGCTGGACGCGGCGCTCCGAAAGCAGTTCGGCGGTCAGTGTGTCAGCCCGGCGCTCCCGTAACGGCTGCAACAGCTTCGGGGGCCTGCCATTGCCGCGCGTAAGGCGGGTGATGGTGCGGTGCACCAGCCAGCGCAGGAGGAACGAGACGATCAGGATGAGCAGGATGTTCAGCGGCTTGGCGATGAGCAGGTCGGAGTAGGACGCCAGCCACTCATTGCCGGTCCACCGGAAGATCGTCTGGCACCAGCCTGGTTCTGACGTGCAGGTCGGTTGGGTCAGCAGCGGCAGATTCATGGGTCGGGGGTTCTCCATGCTGTCGTTCAGTGCCCACGGTGGTGGCCGGCACGAAGTGCCGGTGCATTGGGGCTACATCACCGGGTAGCGCAACCGCCAACCTGAGCATCGTGCGCGCCCCGCCGCGCACGAGACTCGAACAGCTGACCGCCGGGACCGAGTTCGGGGCTCAGTCCAGGGCGAGTCCGGTGGCCTCCGCGAGGAAGGCGAGCTGGTCGGTCGCCAGCCCCACAGTACGGGACACGGAGCGCGCGGCATGGCCGACCTCGGTCTCCCGGCGCAGCAGAACCGGCCGCTTGGCCGGGGCCGCGCTGGTGGCGTGCTGCAACGCCGCGCACATCTTGCGCGCGTGATTCGGGTCAACCCGGGAGTCCGACTCGAAGACGGTGAACAGCACCGACGGATAGTCGGTCTGGTCGGCCACGTTGTGGTACGGCGAGTAGGACAGCAGCCAGCCCAGTTCCGCCGGGTCATCGGCGGTGCCGTACTCGTCGTTCCAGGTGCGGCCCAGCAGGAACTGCTCATAGCGGACCATGTCCAACAGCGGTGCCGAGCACACCGCCGCCCGGTAGAGCTCCGGGCGCTGCGTCAGCGCCGCCCCGACCAGCAAACCGCCATTGGAGCCACCGGAGATCGCCAACTGGTCGGACGTGGTCCAGCCCTCGTCGATCAGGTGCTGCGCGGCCGCGTGGAAGTCGTCGAAGGTGTGCTGCTTGTGCTCGCGCATGCCCGCGAGATGCCATTCCTCGCCTTCCTCGCCGCCACCGCGCAGCGACGGCAGCGCCCAGACGCCGCCAGCGGCGACCCACGCCAGGGCGGATGGCGTGTAGCCGGGCTCGCGGGACAGCGAGAAACCGCCGTAGCCGGTCAGGAACACCGGGCGCGGGCGGTCCGGCTCGGCCGTCGGGCTCAGCAGGAACATCCGCACCGGGGTGCCGTCCAACGACCGGTAGGTGACCTGCTGGGTGTGCACCGCGGGCAGCTCGATGACGCCGGGGGCCTGCTGGTCCAGCGCGGTCTGCCCGGTCCGGCGGGAGAAGGCGTGCACGCAGGGCGGGGTGGCGAAGTCCGTCCACCCGATCCACAGCCGGTCCCGGTCGCCGTCGGTGGTCTCATCCACGGTGGTGAGTGCGGTGACCTGGCCGGTGCTCGGCAGCGGGACCTCCGCGATCTGCCGCCCGGTGGCCGGATCGTGCAGCGTCACCTCGGAGACCGCGTGCCGGGTGCGCAGCACGACAAGTTGCGGGTCACCGTCGCCGGTGTCGAACCAGCGCACCGCCTCCAGGACCGAGTCGGGCTCCTCGGCGATCAGCTCCGTCCAGTTCGCCGGCTCGGGCCGAGTCGGGTCGGCCACGCATAGCCGCCAGCGCGGGGCGTCCGAGGTCGTCATGACGTACAGGCGACCATCGCGCTCCACCCAGGCGTCGACCCGGTGTCCGTCGGAGGTGTCGACGATCTGCCGGAGGTTCGGTACCTCACCGCCTTCGGCGAGATCGGCGATCCACACCGAGTCGCGCCGGGCGGTGCCCGGGCTGCCTTCGATCACCAGCCAGCGGCCGTCCCGCGACACTTGGGTGCCGTAGTAGTAGGTGTGGTCCAGGCCCTCGCCGTGCACCAGGAGGTCCTGGTCGGGGTCGGCGCCCACCCGGTGTCGCCACACCCGGCGGTGGAACTGCTCCTCGCCGTCGGGCACCAGCTCCGGGGCGAGTCGCCGGATGTAGAAGTACTCCTCGCCGCCCGGTAACCAGGAGATCGTCGAATAGCGGCAGCGGTCGATCGGGCCCTCGATGATCTCCCCGGTGGCTACGTCCAGCACGTGCAGCAACGACTCCTCGTCGCCGCCAGCGGAGATCTGGTACGCCAGCCGGTTGCCCTCCAGGCTCGGGCTCCAGCTGTCCAGCGTGGTCAACCCGGACGGGTCCAGCTCCGTGACGTCCAGCAGCACCCGCTCGGTGCCGTCGGGCTCGCGCACGTAGAGCACCGGGAACTCCTGCCCGGGCTCCCGGCGGGTGAAGAACGACCGTCCGGCCCGCCACGCCGGGGCCGAAACCGAGCCGGCCGACAGCAGTGATCGCATCCGCTCTTCGACCGCCTCCCGGCCGGGCAACGCGTCTAGCCAGCTCCGGGCGAGTTCGTCCTGAGCGGCCGACCAGGCCTCGGTGCGTGGCCCGGTCGGGTCCTCTAACCACCGATACGGATCGGCCACCTGGTGGCCGTGCAGGTTTTCGACGATGTCGTCGCGGTCGGCGTTGGGGTAGCGCAGATGCGCTGTCTGCACGTCGGTCACCCACGCGACGATACGTTCGTTCCGCAGTCGTTCGGTGTTCTATGAGTGATCAACTGCCCGAATTTCGATTCGCATTCGCCCCGGAATGATCATTATTGATTCCAGGACGCATGATCGAGAATGATTGATGCCGCGTTCGGCGGTAGTTCAGCGTGGCGTGTCGAATCACACGTGCGTTCGGGCGGGGTTCTGTGTTCGACTATGCCCGACACCGGTGGAGGTGGTCGCGTGCCCGACCGACAACCGACCCGACAACCGGCGCTGAAGGCCACTGGCCTCGCGTCGCGGGCCACGCTGTGCCCGCCGAGCCGCGCCGGAACGTCGCCACCGCAGGCCGACCGCCCTCCCGGTCACGCCCCGTCCTGGCGCAAGCGGCGGGTGCTGCTGCTCAACACGACGTTCGAGCCGCTGACCGCGCTCCCGCTGCGCCGGGCGATTGTGCTGCTCGTCTGCGGTAAGGCTGAGGTGGTGCACGGTGATTCGGCCGGGATGGTGCTGCATTCCGCCACGGACAGCGTTGAAGTCCCGTCCGTGATTCGGTTGAGCAACTTTGTGCGAGTGCCCTACCGCGGCCGGGTGCCGCTGACCAGGGCGGCGCTGATGCTGCGGGACAACCACAGGTGCGCGTACTGCGGTGCTCGCGCCGAAACGATAGATCATGTCGTGCCGCGCAGTCGGGGCGGGCCGCACACCTGGGAAAACTGCGTCGCTTGCTGCACCAAGTGCAACCACCGCAAGGCGGACAAGACGCTGAGCGAGCTGGGTTGGCGCCTGCCGGTGGTGCCGCACGCGCCGCGCGGGCGGCACTGGCGACTGCTGGCGGGACTTTCCGAGACGGACCCGTTGTGGTTGCCGTACCTCGGTGAGCCCGCGGCCTGACTTGTCGTAGGTGCCGAACGAGAACCGCGTGACGCGTCGGCGGACGGCTCCTCTGCTGCCCAGTCGATTAGCTGATCCGCACGCCGTGCTGCGCGCTGATCCGGACGCCACGGCGGATCCGCACGCCGTTGGAAATCCGCACGCCTTGCTGTCCGCTGATCCGTACGCCCTGTTGTCCGCTGATCCGTACGCCACGGCTGATTCGCACACCGTTGGAGATCCGCACACCGCGCTCGCCGCTGATCCGGACGCCGCACTTGCCGCTGATCCGCACACCGCGCTCGCCGCTGATGCGCACGCCGGGGCCCCGGCCGCTGATCCGAACACCGTGTTCAAGCAGTGGCCGGTTGGGCATCGGAAGAGTGAGGGCGTTGCTCTGAGTGGCGGTTTTGATGATCAACATAGTGTGCCTCCCGCATTCAAAATTTGCTTTGAACGCATGTGATCAAATATGCAAGACCCATACAGGTGAAAAACTAGGAGCCGAAAACCTCGGGAACAAGCCGCCAAGTCGCCGCGCATTGCAACCGTCCGGTTGGACTCCATTCGGTGGCAGTAGTTACTCTGAAAGAGTTACCTTAAGTGATGTACAACACGCTTGACTAGTAACCGTACGTAGTTTCCGGAATTGTCAATTCGCTTTTCACCTGCGGAAACCTTGGTTGGGGCGAATCCCGGTCGTCGGGTCAACTCGAACGTGTCGGCGCGAGGTCGCGGCGCCTGGCCGCTGGCGTCGATCCTGCGCGGCACAGGTCGGGCGCACGGAGCGGAGGCCATCCGATACCGTACTCGCGTGACTGTCTTGGAGACTGTGCTCGCCTTGGCGGTGATCCCAGCGGCCATCTACGGCCTGATCGTGCTCATCGCGATGTGGCCCAGGCTCACCCGCCCGCGTTACCGCTCGGGGCAGGACTGGGATTTCGCGCCGGTGTTCTGGGTGGCCAACCCAGCGGGCGTGAACACCGCCGCACCAGCGGCAGACGTGGATTCGGAGAGCGCGCCGGAAGACGCGCGGCCCAGCACCGCTCGGGGAGGCGCACGTGGCAACTGGTGAGATCGCGGGGCGGCCCGCCGCGGACCCGGGCGAGCTCGCCATTGGCGAAGCGATGATGGCCACCGGTCGGCTGTCCGTCGCTCGCCACGTCGAACCCGACCGGCCCCGGCTGCCATTCAGCCCCGGCCAGCTCGCGCGACTGGACGAGGCACTGACCCTGTCCACCCGCAGCACCGGGCTGGAGTTTGCGATCTACCTCGGCGACCTCGGCGAGGACACCCGCAAGCAGGCCGAGGATCTGCATGCCGGCCTCGGTCCCAAGGCGCCAGAGGGCGTGCTGATCGCCGTTTCGCCCGGCCAGCGGAAGTTCGAGATCGTCACCGGTGAAGAGGCGCACCGGCGGATCCCGGACCGCAGCTGCCAGCTCGCCGCGATGAGCATGGTGGCCTCCTTCAAGGAGGGCGAGCTGATCGACGGCATCATCGGCGCCCTGCGCATGCTCGCCGACGCGGCGGGCACCAGCTACCCGGAATCCCGCGCCCACCACTGAGCAAGGTCAGCAGAGCACCTGTGACGCCCTCGGTGCCACGGGTGCTTGAGTTTCGGGCGGGTTCCGCGCCGTGCCGGACTTAGTGCGCGGGTTCGGTCAGAGCAGGTCGAAGCTCTGGAAGTTCTGGAACATCTCGTAGGCCGACGATGTCGTGCCGACCGCGCCCAACTGCCGCGCGTGCTCGCCGTACTGCTGCTGGGCCCGTGCGCTGCTGTAAACGATCACCGGGGTGTCGACGCCCAGGTCGCGGAGTTCGCTCAGCAGTGCGAGCCCGGCGTCGGGCCGCCACCGGCCGTTCTCCTTACGCCCCATGTCCTCCACGATCAGCCGGTACGGGCGCTGCGAGAGTTCAGCGAGCGCTGCATCGGTGGTCGTCGCCATCGTTACCCGCACGCCGTTCTCCCGGAGCTGCTCGGCCAGTATCGCGTGCGCCTCCGGTCTCTCGGCGATCCACAGCACGGCGAACGGCTCGGGGCCTGTCGGCGCCTGCACCGGTGGTAGCTCGCCCTGGTGTTCTCCCTCGCCGTTGCCGGGGAGGTCGGCTACCTCGGGCAGCGCCGGAACGGCGATCGGTTTGGGGACTTCCAACGCGGCGTCGACCCGATCGCGGTCCTCCAACTGCTTGCTGAGCATGCTCAGCTGCCGCTGGAGGTCCTGGATCATCTCGTTCTGCTGGTCGTTGAGCTCGTGCATGGTGAGCCGCTGTCCGCCGATCTCGAACTCCAGCTCACGCTTCTCGGCGGTGCGCAAGACCCGCCCGATCGCGCGCCGAAACACGACGATCGCCATCAGCGCGATCAACGGCCAGAGCAGTTGGGCGAACGCAGAGATCAACTCGGGCATCGACGCTCCTACCCCTCACGCCGGGCAGATCAAAAGCAGCTTACGCGCCGTGCCCGGTCGAACACGAACCGTGCTCGACCGCGTTTCGAACCAAGCAAGTGCCCCCTAGACCAGAGAGGCTCGGTCCAGGGGGCCCGCACTTATCACCCGTTGGTGTCAGGAGCGGTCGAACTCGCGAGCCGCGAGGGCGCGCACGATGCCCGCGCGTCCCTCCGACACCAGGCGGCGCAGCGCCGAGGGGTGTTCGCCGTCCAGCCAGGCGTCCGCGGCCGCGACGGTCTCGTCGGCGACGGCCCACGACGGGAACAGCCCGATCACCGTCGGCTGGGCCCGCTCGCTGGAGCGGCGCTGCCAGACCTCGTCGATCTCCTCGAAGTAGCGCCGCACGTACGGCACGAGCAGCTCGCGCTGGGCCGGGTGCTGGAAGCCCGCGATGATCGCGTCGCTGACCGCGTTCGGCAACTGGTCGTCATGCACCGCCCGCTGCCAGGCCTTCTCCTTGGACTCCGGGGTCGGGATCAGCGCCCGCGCCCGCTCCGCACGTCGCCGGCCGGTCGCAGTCTGGTCCTTGTCCAGCTCGACGTCGATCTCGGACTCGTCGGCCGCGCCGTGCGCGACCAGCGCCTGAAGCAGCTGCCAACGCAGGTCGGTGTCGACGGTCAGCCCGGGCAGGGGTGCGGAGCCGTCCAGCCAGCCGCGCAGCTCGGCGACCTGCCCATCGGAAAGCACCGATCCGGCAAGCGAGTTGACGAAGGCGAGCTGGTGGTCCGAGCCGGGCGCGGCCGTGCGGGCGAGCTCGAAGAGCCGAGCCGTGAACCGCCGCCAGCCCTCGGCCTGCCATGAAGTGTCCACATAGGACCCAAGTGCGGTCTGTGTCTGCAACAGCACCCGCTGCACCACGCCGATCTCGCTCTCGGCGCCGATGCCCCCGGCGGCGGAGGCGCCGAGCACCAGGGTCACGAAATCGCGCGCCTTGAGCTCCGCCTCGCGGGTCATTTCCCAGGCCGTGGACCAGCACAGTGCGCGCGGCAGCGATTCCTCGATGTCGCCGATCCGGTCGATCAGCGTGGTCAGCGACTCGGGGTCGAAGCGCAGCGAGCAGTAGGTCAGATCGTCGTCGTTGACCAGCACGAGCTTGCCCCGGTGCACGCCGACCAGATCGGGTACCTCGGTGCGCTCGCCGCTGACGTCGAGTTCGACGCGGTGCTTGCGCACCAGTTTGCCGCCCTCGTCGTCGTAGATGCCGATCGCCAGCCGGTGCGTGCGTAGCTCACCCGCGCCGGGCCGGGCACCGTTCTGCACCACCTCGAACGAGGTGATCCGCCCCTTGTCGTCGGTGGCGAACCGGGGCCGCAGCATGTTCAGACCGGTGGTCTCCAGCCACTGGGCGCTCCACCACGACAGGTCGCGGCCGGATGCCTCCTCCAATGCCCGCAGCAGGTCGTTGAGGGTGGCGTTGGCCCAGGCGTGCCGGTTGAAGTAGATCCGCAGCCCGGCCAGGAAGTTGTCCAGGCCCACGTAGGCGACGAGCTGCTTGAGCACCGAGGCGCCCTTGGCGTAGGTGATGCCGTCGAAGTTGACCTCCACGGCCTGCAGGTCCGGGATGTCGGCGGCCACCGGGTGGGTGGAGGGCAACTGGTCCTGCCGGTAGGCCCACGACTTCTCCACGCTCGCGAACGTCGTCCAGGCGTGGTGGTACTGCGTGGCGCTGACCTGCGCGAGCACGCTGGCCCAGGTGGCGAACGACTCGTTGAGCCAGAGGTCATCCCACCAGCGCATCGTCACCAGGTCGCCGAACCACATGTGCGCCATCTCGTGCAGCACAGTCTCGGAGCGCCGCTCGTAGAGGTAGCTGGTGACCTTCGACCGGAAAACGTAGTCCTCCAGGAACGTGACGCAGCCGGCGTTCTCCATCGCGCCCGCGTTGAACTCCGGCACGAAGCATTGGTCGTACTTGCCGAACGGGTACGGGACCCCGAACGCCTTGTGGTAGAAGCCGAAACCCTGCTTGGTCTCGGTGAACAGTCGCTCGGCGTCGAGGTGCTCGGCCAGGGAGGCGCGGCAGTAGATGCCCAGCGGGATCTCGTCCTGACCGTCCGCGCCGGGAAAGACATCGCGCCACTCCGCGTACGGACCGGCCACGAGTGCCACCAGGTAGGTCGACATCGGTTTGGTGGTGGCGAACTCGTGCCGGTTGCCGTTCGTCGAGGCGGTGACCTCGGCGGCGGCGTTGGAAATGACCTTCCAGTCGGCCGGCGCGTCCACCGTGATCTGGTAGGTGGCCTTCAGGTCGGGCTGGTCGAAGCAGGCGAACATCCGCTTGGCGTCGGCCGTTTCGAACTGGCTGTAGAGGTACACGCCGCCGTCGACCGGGTCGATGAAGCGGTGCAGGCCCTCACCGGTGTTGGTGTAGGCGCAGTCGGCGCGCACCACTAGTTCGTTGTCGGTGGCCAGGTTCGGCAGCCGGATGCCGGTGGACTCGTCGTAGTCGGAGACGTCGAGCTCAACTCCGTTGAGCACGGCACCATACACCCGTTCGGCCACCAGGTCGATCCAGCTGTCGGCGCCCGCTTGGTTGCTGCGGAACCGCACCGTGGTGGTGGAACCGAACGTCTCCACGTCCGGCCCACCCGCGCCGGCAGCGAGATCCAGTTCGATCGCGTAGGACTGGATCTCCAGCAAGGCCGCGCGCTGCTCGGCCTGTTCGCGGGTGAGGTTCGGCGGGGCCACGGATCACCTCGTTGCTCGTCGGGACTCGTCATGCCAGGGGCGTGCGGCGCACCTGGCGCAGGCATCAAATCACGTCCGCGTTCGGGCGTGTCGCCGGGCGGGTCCGGCTTTGTCGTCGGCGTGTCGGGTCGGGCGGGAAGACAACCGACCCTACCGGGGTTGGTACCCATGACGGGGCGTGCCGGAACGCATCCGCGATCGAACGGACATCGGAGGCGATACGGACGGTGGTTTCCCGCTCGTGCCCGTCGGCCGGTGTACCGCAGAACATGGGAGGACTGATGAGTGCCGCTACCCGCCCCCGGGTCGACTTCTACTTCGACCCGGCGTGCCCGTTCGCGTGGGTGTCCTCGCGCTGGATCTTGGAGGTCGCCGAGGTCCGTGACATCGATCTGCATTTCCGCGTGATGAGCCTGTCGGTGCTCAACGAGGGCCGCGACCTGCCGGCGGAATATCTGGAACTGCTGGACAGGGCGTGGGGCCCGGTGCGGGTGGCCATCGCCGCCGCCAAGCACCACGGCGAGGAGGTCCTGGACCCGCTGTACACCGCGATGGGCACCCGCCTGCACAACCAGGGCAATAAGGACTTCGAGCAGGTGATCAGCGAGTCGCTGGCCGAGGTGGGGTTGCCCGCGTCGCTGGCCGAGGCGGCCGGCAGCACCGAGTACGACGAGGAGCTGCGCGCCAGCCACCACGCGGGCATGGATCCGGTGGGCGAAGAGGTGGGCACCCCGACCATCCACGTCGACGGGGTCGCGTTCTTCGGGCCGGTGATCACCCGCATCCCGCGCGGCGAGGAGGCGGCGAAGTTGTTCGACGGCGCGGTGGCGCTGGCGAGCTACCCGTACTTCTTCGAGCTCAAGCGCACCCGTACCGAGTCCCCGCAGTTCGACTGAGGAGCGGGCACCCGCAGACGACTGGCCAGACCTCGTGCGTGCTTCGGAGCGCCGTGGCACCCAAAGCACGCACGAGCTGCGGCCGAGCTCTTCCCCGCTCGGATCGGCGTTCGCGCAAATGACGGCTCATCGCAGGCCCCCGGGGCGTCGCTGCCGTGGCCTACGATCGGATGAGTGATCCGCGTCCGCGACCTGCACCCGTGGCCCTCGACCGAGGCCGAAGCCGTTGCGATCCAAGAACGACTGCGCCCGCTGGTGCGTTTCGACGGCGGGCCGGCAGCGGTGCGCACGGCGGCGGGCTTGGACGTCGCGTACCGCGAAGACTCGGCCGAACTGGTCGCCGCGGTAACGGTCCTCGACGTGGCGAATCTGACCGTTGTGGACAGCGTAGTCGTCGATGGTAAGGCGGAATTTCCTTACATTCCAGGTCTTTTCGCTTTTCGCGAGGCGCCCCCGTTGCTCAGGGCGCTGTCCGAGCTGTCGGTGCAACCGGATGTCCTGGTGTGCGATGGGCAGGGCTTGGCCCACCCGCGCCGCTTCGGCCTGGCCTGCCACCTGGGGGTGTTGACCGACCTTCCCAGCATAGGCGTCGGCAAGACCGCCCCAACGCTTAACGCGGCCGGCCGCTACGAGCCGTGCGGCGTGGAGCGCGGCGAATGGTCTCCGCTTCGGCTCGACGACGAGGTCGTCGGCCGAGCGCTGCGAACACGGCGCGGGGTGAAACCGGTGTTCGTCTCGGTCGGCCACCGCTTCACCCTCGACGATGCGTGCGAGCTCGTACTCCGCCTCGCCCCGAAGTACCGCCTACCGGAGACGACCCGAACGGCCGATCATCTTGTCCGGATGTCCTCGCTTTGAGCCGAACGGCCCGTCCGGCCCGCCCTGGGGCTGGCGGCGATTTCGCGCGAAATCGCCGCCACCCCGCGGCAGGACCGCCGGTTTCGCGAAATCGCTACGCGTCAACCTCGGGCCACGTGCCGGTGACGAAGTTCCTCGGCAGGTACTCCGAATCAACCTGCACCGCGATCCCGTTGTCATGCGCCAGGGCCGCGAGCGCCGTTGGTGCGAGGGCGAAGAAACCGTCCGGGTTCGAGGATCGCTCGGCATCGGCGGTCCAAAAGCGACGATGGAGTTCAACTGCCTCGGCAAGGTTCTGGTTGAACTGATCGGCCTCGCCTGCCGCGATGTTGTAGAGCAACTTCATCGCCGGGTAGTAGCGAAGCAGCACGATCTCTGGCGAGCCGAATTGAAGCCCTTCGGGGTCGGTGAGCTCGATGCTTCGGTTGACTTTCGCATACACGTCGTCGTCGCCGCGGAAGTATCCCTGCAAGGTGTCGATCCATGAGTACATGTATTCATCGAACGTGCCACCGCCCTCGCGAAGGGTCTCCAGCGGTGTCTGGAAAAGGTCTTCGGCGAGGTGGTGTGCTCGGCAAATGACCGATGCCCACAGGGAATTCAGCCAGATTTTCGGGGCGTGGCTCTTCGTCGGGCCTAGGCGGTGCAATGTGGTGGTGGCGCCGACCGTGTACTCGAATTCCTCTTCCGGCCGGTTGGCCGCGGCGAAGAATCCCGCTCCCGCTTCGGCCGACAGCAGGAGCCCGGCGTGGGTTTCTCTTTTCGCCGCGGTGGGATCCAGCAGCACCCGATAGCTCGTCGTGATCAGCGATTCGTCGGAAACGTTTCGGAGTTGGCGGGTGTTGCGGGCCGCGCGGGACAAGAACATGTCCACGAAGCCCGCGCTTTTCGCGATTTCGTTTTCGGTATTGGCGTCGGCGCTCACGTGCCTGGTGGTCGAGGTCATTGTTGTCCCTGGTCGCGGCGTCAAATGTGGAACTTCCTGCGATTGTAGCCCGCGTAGACGTGATGTTTCTGGCCGTCCGGGCCGACAACCTCTCGAACGGATGGTTTGACTTCGAGATACTCGACGTCTCCGTCCTCGAGTGCCGCCTTGATGCGGGCGGCGAGCGCCTCGTCCGGGCCATTTCGCCTCATGTTGTCGAGGATCGATTCCATGTACTCCCGCGTTCCCTGCTGCACGAGGTCGCCGTTCAGGTCTCTCCTGGCCCCCAGGTCGGCGTTCGGGCCCTTGGCTTCGACGATGATGATTCGGCCGTCGTCAAGCTCGACGACCTTGTCGAAGACTCCGGAACCGTTGAATGTCTGGATTTGATCGGGGTTGACACCGTAATGCTGCGCGAGCATGTCGTCGGCCGCGGCTTCGCCGAAATCTTCCCCGGTGTTCGTGACATCCTTGTGCGCGGCGCTTAGTTCGTCCTTGGCTTCCTGGGCCTCCGGGGAGGAGTCTCGTTCCCGGATGACATTGCCGTCCGCGTCCTTCTGCTCATCATACGGCTCGTAGTTGTCCTTCTTTTGCTGAAGATTGTCGAGCTGCCGTTGCCGCTCGTCGACGAGATTCGAGTGTCGTAAGGCGTCGTCGCCGCTTGGCGGGGTGTGCGGAAGGTCGTCCCATTTCGCGAAGACCTTGATGTCGTCACTGGGGATGTGGAAGCCGTTTTCGTCGCTGTAGCGCAGTCGTGGGACCTGGTCGCCCGCGAGGTCTTCGGTGTCTTCCGTGCGTCGCCGGTAGTTTCCGTTCTTGTCCGGGCCGTCGTAGTAGCGCTCGCGATAGTTCGGATCGTGTATTGCCCGCTCTTCGGCGGTTTTTCGGAAGTCTGGGTTGGGTTTTCCGTTGTCGAGTAATTCGTGTTCCGACGGGGCGTGGACATCGCGTGGCGGGTTTCCCCGGTGGGTCGCGTCGTCGGGGCGGTCGCCTGGGTCGGCGCCGTCACGGGACGGGTGGAAGGCATCGTCGCTGGCCGGCGAGTTGGAGCCGTCGGGGTGGTGGGTGTCCCAACCGCCGTCCGGAGGCCAGGTGGGACCGCCGTCGGGTGCTTGGCTGGTGGAGAAGACCCTGCCGTTGCTGTCGGTCCACGCCAGGCCCCGCGGGGCCGTCACGTCCACGCCGAGCTTCTTCGCCAGGTCGCCGGCGAAATCGCCGGAGTCGCAGCTGACCAGGCGAATCGGGCTCTGCCCGTCCCAGCCGGAGCGGCGCAGCACGTCGGCGAACTCGTCGGGCGAGTAGCTGCGGCCGCCGATCTGGATGCGGCCGTCCGGGCCCATATGGGCGTCGACGGTGGTGTGCTTGCCGTCGTTGGGGACCTGGTCGGCGAGGTTCTGGTGGTTCGGGTCGGTGTGACCCGACATGCCGGCGTCGGTCTCCCTCAGGTTGTCGGCGCCGTCGCTGATCTTCTGGTCGTATTCGGGAGTGCCGGGCTCCGGGGTGTCGGGATCCGGATCGTTCGGCCCGTCCTTCGGGCTGTCCGACCCGTCAGGTTCTCGCTGGGAGTCGGGCCCGTCCTTCGAGCCGTCGGGCTCCTTCTGGGAGTCCGGTCCGTCCTTCGGGCGGTCCGGGTCGGTGGGATCGGGGCGCTTCGAGTCCGGCTGGTTGGCCGTGTCGGGCGACTTGGCGCCGTCTGGCTGCCTCGTGGTGTCCGGAGATTTCGTCGAGTCCGGGGTTTTCGTCGAGTCCGGAGTCTTCGTGGTGTCCGGGGTCTTCGGGCTGTCCGGTTTGGTCGAGCCGGGGCCCCCCGCGTCGGGGCGTTGGCCTGGGCCGTTGTTGGGGTGGGTGGGCCGCTGGGACGGTGCGTCCGGGCGGGAGCCCGGCGCGTCGGTGCGCGGCGTTCCGGTGCCGCCCGGGCCGCGACCGTCGGGACCCGTCGGCCGGGACGGGCTGTCGGGCCCGCTGCGTGGGCGAGACGGTGCGTCCGGGCCAGCCGATCCGCGAGGCGCCGCGGTGGGGCGTTCCGGTGTGCGGGGCCCGCTGCCTTCTGGGCCACGTGGGCGAGGCGGACCGTCCGGGGTCGAAGGCGGACGTCCCGCCGCGCCGGGGCTGCCCGGCGTGCCGGTCCAGCCGCCACCGCTGCCTGGACGGCTTCCGCCGCCACTCGGGCTCGCACCACCGCCGCCGGGGCTACCTGCCATGCCGCCACCACCCGTCGGGCCGCCCGCCGGGGCGCTGGCGGGCGGCTGGTCGGCGCGGGGCGGGTTCGGCGACGCCGTGGGGCTAGGAGCGTGTGCCTCAGGCGCGTCCACACTGGACGAACTGGTGCTGGACGGGGTGTTCGGGTTCGGCCGGTCGAACGAAGACGGTGCGTGGCTGCCGCCACCACCGGGCATCCCGCCGCCGGAAGTCCCGCCACCGCCGGGCATTCCGCCGCCGGTGCTGCTGCCGCCGGACGAGTGGCTGCCGGACGAGTGGCTGCCGGACGAGTGGCTGCCGCCAGGTGATCCGCCGCCATCAGGACTTGAGCCGCCGTGCGACGAGCCGCCACCGAGGTCGGGGCTGGAGCTTCCATTGGGCGAGCCGTGCGAGCCGCCCACATCGGGGCTGCCGGAGAGATCGCCGGAGAACGACGTGGTGCGCGGGCCGTCCGGCAGGTGTCCGCCGCCGGGCGAGCTGGGGGAATCGGCCGCCGAGCCGTTCCCGGCGGAGTGGCCGCTGCTAGAACCGCCGCCATCGTGCGACGGGCCACCGCCGGACGACGAAGCTGGGCCGTCGGGGGCGGAGTGAGATCCCGGCGACGAGCCGGACGAGTGCGAACCCCCTGAGTCGGTGCTGTGGGAGCGCGCCGGACCGTCGGACGACGTATCCGAGCGCGGGCTCGCGGGACCACTCGAACCTGGGCTGTGGTCGGAGCCGGAGTTGTAACCGCTGTCCGAACCTGGGCTGTGGTCGGAGCCGGAGCCGGAGCCGCTGTCTGAGCCGGAGCCGGAACTGCCGTTGCCCGAGCCGGAATCCGAGCGGGAACCGCTGCCGGAATCCGAGTGAGAACCGTTGCCTCCCGAACCCGATCCCGAACCGGTCTCGCCGGAACCCGACCCAGTTCCGTTCGAACCCGAGCCCGAACCGGACCCGTTCGAGCCCGAACCGGACCCCGAGCCGCCGTCGGATCCGCCGCCGTCGGGCAGGCTCCTGCCGCCGCCGCCGAACTTGGCGTTGTGCTTGCCGACGATGTTGGTGCCGAAGACGTCGTCGACCTTCTTCCACGCGCCTTCGGCGAACTTGTCCGGCATATCCCCGAGCTTCTTGATGACCTTGCCCAGGACCTCGACCATCTTGCTGATCTTCGGCGCGACGTTCTTGATCGTCTTGATCAGCTTCTTGACGACCTCACCGATCTTCGACACGGTCTTGGAGATGAAGGCGGTCGCCTGGGCGACGATCACCGGCGTACCGAGTCCGAAGGTGCCCAGCGCTTCCAGGGCGTAGGTGATGAGCCGGGAGACACAGTCGGCGACGAGATCGCGAACGAACTCGCGGACGAAAGAGACGACCTCGCCCATGATCGTGACGACCGTGCTGAGCGTTCCGGCCAGCTCACCGGCGCTGGCCACCGCATCGGCTTTCTCGGCCGCTTGCTTGCGGTAGGCGTCACTCGCCGCGCCGGTCCACTCCGCGGTGTCGCCCTTGACCGCGTTGTTGTACTCCTCCACGGCTGCCTTGACCGCTTCGGAGACCTTCCCCCAGGTTTGGCCGTAGGCCTTGACGCCGTCGGGGTCGCCGGCGAACCAGTCCAGCGCTTCCTTGAGCGGCTGCACGTGCTCGATGAGGAACGAGACGCCGTAAGACGCCAGGGTGCCGATCGGGTCCATCGCGATGCTGGCGACTTCCATCGCCATGCCGCCGTAGGCCAGCCCGGCTTCCACCCAGCTGGACCCGTCTTCCAGGCTCTTGATGTCGTGGGCGGACTCCAGGATGCCGACTCCCTTGATGCTGTCGGGAGTCTCGTTCGGGTCCTTCTGGAGGGTGTCTTCGGTGACGACCAGGTCGTTGTCGGCCATCACTGCATCCCACGGAACATGGAGCTGTTGTCGTCGTCCATGGACTGGTAGTCCTCGGCGGCGCCACGCACGTTCTCGGCGATGCCCTCCATCGCCGAGACGGCCTTCTGCAACGCTTGAACCCCGTTCTGCTCAACGGGCTGCAGCATCATCGCGAACGGCTGGCACAGGATTCCGTAGGCGCTGTCGTCCATGGTCACCTGCTGCGAGGCGTCCAACGCGGTGTTCAGCCGGTCGACCACACCATCCACTTTGGACGAATGGGCGCGCAGGTTTTCGGTGACGACGTTCATCTGGTCCGCCATCGTCAGCTCCCCTCAGTAAGGTGCTTCAGCGCAGGAACGAACGGTCGCCGAAGTCGTCGTCGTCGAAGTCGTCCGGGCGGCGACGTGATGGCCGCTGTTGGTGCGGCGGCGGGGCGGCGGGCCGTTGCGGCGGTTGCGGCCGCTGCGGTTCCTCGTAGTCTTCCTCGATGCCGAACCGCATCTGCGGCACGCCGGAACGGCCTTGCCGCGGTTCGTCCTCGTCTGCGGGTGGGTCCGGGAAGCTCTTGCGCGCCTCGCCGAGCACGTGCTGGGCGGCGGGGTCCTCCAGTCCGACCGTGTCGGCCACCGCCTGCTGCATCAGTGCCGGGACCCTCGCTTGCGCCGCTTGCACGGCGCGCATGATCTCGGCAGCCAGTTTCGCCATCGGGCGGTTGCTGGCGTTCTCGGTCAGCTGGAGGTCCCGCAGGATTCCGTTCGACCCGATGGTCACCTGGATCGAGCCGTCGCGGGAGGTTTCGGTCACCGCGATCTGCTCGATCTCCTGCTGCATCCGGCTGAACTTCTCGGCCTTCTCCGCAGCCCGCTCCTGCCACTGCTGAACCATCCGCTCAGCAGCGCCGATGTCCGCACCCACGTTGTCAGGCACGCGCCCCTCCTCGGCAGAACCCCCCTGTTTCGCAAAGAATGACGTGCGTGGGCGCTATTCGGATCCACTCCGCCGCACAATGCGGCCGAACGGCCTAGTATATGGATCTGAACGGTCTAGTTGATCCTGGGGAAGTGGAGATCAGCGGACCCGTCGCAACGCGTCGCGGGTGGTGTCCGCGGGGAAGGGTGAGCGGCGAACCGCTTGGTCCCAAGACGCCCGGCCGGTGCGGTATTCGCGGCAGGCGACGGCCAATTGGGTCAGTTCGGCGTGCTGCGTGCGGACGAAGGCGTGGTCGACCGGGCCGCCGTGTCCGGGTACGACCGTGATCGGGTCGAGTGCCAGCAGGGCGTCCACTGTGGATGGCCAGTGTTCCGGGTGGGAGTCGCCGAAGTCAGGGGGCGCGCCCTGCTCGACGAGGTCACCGGCGAACACCACCCCGGCGTCGGGGACCGCGATGACCAGGTCGTGGTCGGTGTGCCCGAGTCCGAGGTGCCGCAGCTGCACGGTTCGGCCACCCAGGTCGAGATCGGCTCGTTCGGGGACCAGCCGGTCCGGCGTGGTCGGGACGGAGTCGGCAAGCGCGGCGGCGATTTCGGGGTGGCCTTCGCGCTGGTAGTGCGCGACCCACTGGCCGCGCTGCTCGTCCGCGGTGGCGGCCAGGTACGCCGGGCAACGCTCCTGCGCCCAGACCGGTGCGGGCAGGAAGGCATCGGTGCCGAAGCAGTGGTCGAAATGGCCGTGCGTGATCGCGACCTGCCAGGGCAGTGCGGTGACTTGACGCACCGCGTCGGCCAGTTCCGAACCCTGCTGGTGGTCACCGCGCGTGTCGATCACCAGCGCGGACTCCGCGCCGACCACGAGCCCGACCGAAAGGTCCAGCTCGGCGTAGCGCCGGACGAAAACGTCCGGCGCGATCTCCAGCCACTTCACGGCGCCACTTCCATTCCCGGCCGCCGGCCACCTCGACGGCCAGCGCGCGAGGCGGCAGAGCGCGGGCCGGGTGCGCTCAGCCGCGGTGCACCTCGGTGTTCGCGCTGGTCACGGGGGCAAGCCTAACCAGGGTATGCGGGGTAGGCGGGCTATTTGGCAGACTGCCAGCGTGCGCGTCTACATCGGCTCCGACCATGCCGGCTTCGAACTCAAGAACCACTTCGTCAAGTGGCTGACCGACAAGGGTCACGACGTGACCGACATCGGTCCGGCGGAATACGACGCCCAGGACGACTACCCGCCGTTCTGCATCGAGACCGCCCGCCGCGTCGTCGCCGACGAGGGCAGCCTCGGGCTGGTCCTCGGCGGGTCCGGCAATGGCGAGCAGATCGCCGCGAACAAGGTCCCCGGCGCCCGCGCCGCGCTGGCCTGGAGCGTCGAGACCGCGAAGCTGGCTCGGCAGCACAACAACGCGCTGCTGGCCGGCATCGGTGCGCGGATGCACTCCGTCGACGAGGCCGAAAAGATCGTCGAGGCGTTCCTGACCACCGAATTCGAGGGTGGTCGGCACCAGCGCCGCATCGACCTGCTCACCAGGTACGAGGAGACCGGCGAGCCCCCGGCTCTGCCGGGCAACTGACCATGGCAACGGCGCGTCCGACCGCGGCACTGCTGACACCACTGGTGGCAGCGGCGGGAACCGCGGTCGGGGTGTTGGTGCTGTATTTCGGGCAACGCGCGCTCGCGCCTGTCCTGGCCGGTGGCCGAGGCTCGGTCTGCGCCCAGCCCGATTGCATGCTCGGTGTCGGCGTGTGGCTGATCGTGGGCGGCTTCCTCATGCTGGTCGTTTCGCTGCTGGCCGGGGTGGTGTTCCGGGATCGTGATCGGCCCGTTCGGCGTGGCCTGTTCGTCGCGCTGTGGTGCGTGGTTGCGTACTTCGTGGAGTCCGTCGTGCTGTGGATCCTCGCTTGACGCGGACGGAACGTCGACATGCCTGAAGGCCATACGCTGCACCGGCTCGCCGGGCTGCACGGCGACCTCTTCGGCGGCACCGAGGTCCAGGTGCACAGCCCGCAGGGCAGGTTCGCCACCAGTGCTTCGTTGCTGGACGGCTCGCTGTTCCAGCGGGCCGAGGCGCACGGCAAGCACCTGTTCCACTTTTACGGCCCGGACCGGGTCGTCCACGTGCATCTCGGGTTGTACGGCACGTTCACCGAGTCCGAGCTCCCATTGGCCGAACCGCGCGGCCAGGTGCGGATGCGCGTCGTTGGCCGTACACATTGGACGGACCTGCGCGGCCCGACCGCGTGCGAGCTGCTGACCGGCGAGGAGGTCGCCGCGCTGCGCGGGCGGCTGGGGCCCGACCCGCTGCGCCCGGATGCCGAACCCGAGCGCGCCTGGCAGCGGATCTCGCGTTCCCGCACGAGTATTGCCGCCCTGCTGATGGACCAGAAGGTGCTGGCTGGCGTCGGGAACGTCTACCGGGCCGAGGTGCTGTTCCGGCACGGCGTCCCGCCCTACACGCCCGGCCGGTCGCTCGGGCGCGAGCAGTGGGAATCCATTTGGGCCGATCTCGTGGCCCTGATGGCCGCCGGCGTGCGCGTCGGCCGCATCGACACCGTGCGACCGGAGCACCTGCCGGAGGTCACCGGCCGAGCGCCCCGACAGGACCGGCACGGCGGCGAGGTCTACGTCTACCGGCGGGCCGGGATGCCCTGCCTGGTGTGCGCGACACCGGTCGCCGGTGCGGACCTGTCCGCCCGCAAACTCTATTGGTGCCCCACCTGCCAGGCGGAGTAGCCGATTTCAATGAGCGTTTCCATCCTGTTTGCAGCACGTCGCTTTCTATTGAGATCGCCATCAACCGGGGTTAGAAGCCGCCCATGTCAAAGCCGTCGAACCCGTCGAAGCCGCTGTCCCCCATGTCGCCGCCGTCGAAGCCCTGACCGCCGCCGTCGAAGCCCGGATCGCTGCCGTCGAAGCCCATGCCATCCTGGAACCCGTCCGCGTAGGCGGCCTCCGCGGGGACCCCGGCCATACCGCCGAACAGCGCGCCCATCAGCAGGAACGAGCCCACGCCCCACGCGCCTCCGACCAGGGCTGGCTTCCACCACGGTTCGCTGTACCAACCCTGCGGAACGGGTCGTCCGGCGACCGTGCCGCCCGGGTAGTAGTGCGGGGTCTGCTCGGTCGGGTTCGGCGACGCCATCTGGCGCTGGCCTTCCACCTCGACCTCGCGGTATTCGGTGACCTTGCCCGCGCCGCGCTGGCCGGACAGGTCGGGCAGCTCCGGGCCCGGATCCATGTCCATCGCGATTCGCGCGGCACGCACGTAGTAGAGCCCTTCCAACGCGGATTCCGTGGTCAGGCGCGCCTGCGCGGCCGTGTTCGCCTGGTCGAGCTGGGAGACCGCCGCGCCGTGCCGTTCCGCTGCGTCGGCGAGCGCCTGCTTGGCCGCCTCGTTGGTGCCGACGAGGTTGAGCACCTGACCACCCAGCCGCTCCACCCAGCGCCGCGCCTCCGCCTTGGCGTCCTCAAGCTGCTTCTGCTGGTGCGCCACGGCTTTCTGGCGGGACCACCAGACCGCGGCGGCGATCACGACGAGGGCGATCACGATGATGACTGTTGCCGTGGACACCGCTGCCTCCTGACCTGGCGGAACCGGTTGCCTCCGACGGTACTCCGCTCAGCGCGGCGACGATTTCAGCGGAAATCAGCCCGTGGCGCCGAGGGGGACCTCGCCGATGGTTTCCCACTCGGAGCACGAGTGATCCCGGTTGAGCTTGACCAGCGACAGCGCGGACACCTTGGCCGTGGTTGGCTCCACAACGGTGGCGCTGAGCGTGGCGATGGCGAAGATCGCCGGACCGTCGGTGGTGGAGTGGGCGAGGCTCACGTACTTGTCGATGTCCTCAGGCTCGGCCGGCACCGTTGATTCACCGAGGACCTCGGCGGTCGCTTCCCGCACCGCGGCGCGCAGATCGAGCACCGTCGACTGCGGTTCGGCGGGCAGCGACAACGACTCCGGCAGCACCACGGCGTGGTGGAACGCCAGGGTGAGGGGCGGCACGGATGCCAGCCGGGTCCGTGCCGCCTCGAGCAGGGGCTCGATGCGCGACTGGTGGACCTGGTCGGTGAAACCGATCTCCTGCACCAGAATGTGCATCCATTCCAGCGGGACGAGGTCGAAACCTGGCAGGTCCCGCAGCGCGTACTGGTAGTCGTTCACCAGCTTGCGCAGTCCGGGTTGGTCGGCCAGCGGCAGTAGCCATGCGTAGCCGGTGCGCCCGGCGTGCCAGCCCGGGCGCCAGCGGGCGTGGTTGCGAACCTGATCGGCGTGCGGCATGTCGGTCACCCCTCACATACTGCCCGGGCCGGTCCGGAAGTGGGGCGAGCTTGAGCTATCTCACGGTTTCCGACGGCGTGCGTTCACCCGGCTGTGCCTTCACCGTCGTGGTGTCCAGGCTGGCCACCGCGTCGGCGTCGCGCACCCGCAGCCCCACCAGCAGGCCCAGCCCCGCGAACAGCACGGAGACCAGGAACGCGCCGTGGTAACCACCCAGCTGCGCTGCGGCGACCTGACCGGCCGCCGCGGGATCCACTGTGGACATGCCGCGTTCGGTCAGCACCACCAGCACGGTCGCCACGATCGCGGTGCCCAGCGCGGTGGCGACTTGCCGGCTGACGTTGAACATCGAACTGGCCTGCCCCATAGCCGCACCGGAGATGCGGGCGAACGTCGCGGTCTGCACCGGCGTCATCAGCAGCCCCATCGCCACCCCCTGCACCGCGAGCAACGCGACAAGGAACCACAGCGAGGTGTCGACGCCCTGGAGCTGGAGTCCGAGGCCGATGGCGATCTGCACCGCGAATCCGGCCAGGATCAACCGCTTCGGCCCGACCCGGCCGTAGATCCGGCTGATCACCTGGGTGGTCAGCAGCATGCTCATTGCCTGCGGCATGAGTACCAGGCCGGCGTGCATGGGGGACACCCCGCGCAGGTTCTGCAGATACAGCGGGATGAGGAACAGCACCCCGAACATCGCCCCGGTCTGGCACAGCAGCAGCACGTTGCCGGTGCCGAACAACCGGTCGGTCAGCAGCCGCAGGTCGAGCATCGGGGCGCGAACTGTCAGCTCCCGCCAGATCAGCCCGCCGATAAGCAGCACAGCGGCGATGAGGCTCAGCCACACCTGGGCTTCGCCCCAACCGAGCTGGGCGCCTTGGTCCAGGCCGTAGAGCAGGGTAGCGAGTCCTGCCCCGGCGAGCACGAACCCGGGCAGGTCCAACCGCCCAGGATCGCTACGCGCCTCCTCCTTGAGGAAGAGCACGGTGAAGACCAGCGCCAGCGCGCCGACGGGAACGTTGATGAAGAAAATCCAGCGCCAGCTCGCGTATTCCACGAGAAGGCCGCCGAGCACGGGGCCCAGCATGGGGGCGATGGTGACCGGAATGGACAGTACGGCCCCGGCCTTGGCGCGCTCGTGGGGCGGGAAGGTGCGGAAAAGCATCGCCTGACCAACGGGCACCAGCATGCCGCCGCCAACACCCTGCAACACCCGAGCGCCGACCAGCTGCCACATCTCGGTGGACATCCCGCACAGCACGGAGGCCAGCGTGAAGATCACCACGGCCGACTGGAAGGTCCGCTTGCTGCCGAACCGGTCGGCGATCCAACCGGAGGAGGGGATGAACACGGCGAGGCTGATCATGTAACCGGTGAGCACCCACTGCAGGGCGGCGGCGTCGACCCGGAACTCCCGCCCCAAGGTCGCCAGCGCGACGTTCAGGATGGTGACGTCCAGGATCTGCATGATCAGCGCCAGGACAAAGGTGATGCCGACCATCCACTTGTATTCGAGCCGCCGCACGAAACCCCCAAGATCGGAAAAATCCGGACCGGAACTCAAGCCGGACCCAAGCCTCGCGCAACCCCCTGACAAAACCCAAAGCCTTTTTATTCCGCCGATCCCGAGAAAATCCATCCAAAACCGACAACGTTCACAACGCCACCGACCCCCTTTCAGTTGGCGGGCCTGCCTGTCCCGAGCCCGTCGCCTCGTATTCCGCTACGTTCAGTCCACAGTCGATCACGGAGAGGTTTCGGGTGATGACGCACGCGGTGGACGACGACATCTCCGACGGACCATCCGGCCGGGCCGCTTGGCTCGGCCCGTTCGCCGCCGTCACCGTCCCGACCGGGCTCACCGGGCTGCACGCGATTGCCTACGGGCGGTGGATCGTCGACGACGCGGCGATCACCTTCGCCTACGCCCGTTCGGTCGCCACCGGCGCCGGCCCGGTTTTGCAGGCAGGCGTCGAGGCCGTGGAGGGCTACTCGAACCCGGCGTGGTTGGCGGTCCTGGTGGTGGGCCGCTGGTTGGGATTGTTCGATCACGGCGCCTGGTTCGGGGTGCCCGACTGGGTGGCGTTCCCCAAGGTCGTCGCGTTGGCGTGCGTGGCCGGGGTGTTCGCCGGGTTCTACGTCATCGCCCGGGCGCTTTCGGCCCGGCCGGTGCTGGTCACGCTCGTTGCCGGGACGGTGACCGCGCTGGTGCCGTCGTTTGTGATCTGGTGTTTCTCCGGGATGGAAAACCCGCTGCTGGCGGTCACCGTGGTCGGGGTCGGCGTGGTTCTGGTGCGGGCCGAGACGGTGGGCCGGTTGTTGGCGACGCCGACGGCGGTGGGGTGTGGGCTGCTGGCCGCCGTGGCCGCGCTCACCCGCCCGGATGGGCTGGTCTATGCGGGGGCGTACCCGATCGCCGTGCTGGTGCTGCTGCGCCAGGAGGCGTTCGCCCGCGCGATCACAGCGGCGGCGGTCAATGTGGTGGCGTTCGCGGTTCCGGTCGGGGCGTACCTGGCCTACCGGCTGGCCACGTTCGGGGCCTACCTGCCGAACACCGCGCTCGCGAAATCCCAAGCCGTCCCGGCCCCGGCTGATCTGGCCCGCCCCGGGGAATTGGTCGCCTATCTCGGGTGGCTGACCGTGCTGCTCGCGGCTGTGTGCGTGGGTGCGGCGCTGGCGCGTCCCTCGCGGCTGCGTCGTGGTCTGATCCTGCTGCTGGTCCCGCTTGGGCTGGCCCTGGCCGCGTTCGCGGTACTCACTGAGGACTGGATGGAGCAGTACCGGTTCGCCACCCCGGTGTGGCCGCTCGGCGCGCTCGTCGGCACGCTCGCCGCAGCCCACCTGCTGCCCCGGCTCGCTGTCCGCGGCCGTATCACCCTCACTCTGGTAGCTGTGCTGTCGGCGGTCCTGTCGGCGGCAGTGCTCGCTGAGCAGGCCCGCGTGTTCCGGGCCGACCCCACGGTGCCGCTGTGTGTGGTCGTGCAGCATCCGGGCCGGGACTTCAACGTCTACGCCGACACCCTCGGCCTGCCCGGCGGCACGGTTTTGGCCCCGGACATCGGCGGGGCCGCCCTCACCAGCCGGTTGCAGGTTGTCGACTTGGTTGGGTTGGCCGACCCACGGATGGCCCGCTACTGGCGCGCGAAGGACATGCCCGGCCTGCGTGATCATGTGTTCGGCACGGTGCGGCCGACGTTCATCACCAGCCACGGCAACTGGTCCATCCGCACCGGGCTACCGGACGATCCGCGGATGGCCGCCGACTACGCCGAGATCACCACGCTCAACGCCAAGACGGCGTGGGTGCGCCGCGAAATCCTCCGCCCGGGGCAACTTGAGGCTCTCCAGCGCGCCGCCGCCGAGGTGGTCGATCCGGCCGAAAACCAAGCGCGGGTGGCGCCGCGCCGCTCGTGCGGCGACGTCCTGAAGTAACAGGCGAACTGCAGCGCGTTCCTGAGGTATGGCCAACGGCCCGTCACGTCGAGCCGATGCCGGAAGCGACATGCTGTCGCGAAGATGGACCAACGGCCGCGAAGCGGCACAAGACAACGAAACGCAAGGGCCGGTCAAAACCCAGTCCAGAAACGCTCCGAGAGTGAAGGCAATGCCGGAGTGGATTGGCTGGTCGCAAACCCAGGCAGGGAACGCTCACGACTCGTGAGGAGCCCGTCGAGAGGTGGCGACCGCACTGTGGGGGTGTGTGAAGGTTGGGGCAAAGCCGGAGTCGGGTTGGCTGGTCGCAAACCCAGGCCGGGAACGCGGTGATTCGTGAGGAGCCCGTCGAGAGGTGGCCACGGCACCGTGGGGGTGTGGGGGGCTCGGCCCCCCACGGCAATGGCGGAGGGTAAAGGTTAGCGGCAAAGCCGCAACACACTAAGTCCAACTCGGAGCGGGCGACGGGAATCGAACCCGCGTAGCCAGTTTGGAAGACTGGGGCTCTACCATTGAGCTACGCCCGCGTGCGGGTTTCGCCTGTCCTCGTCGGGTTAGGCGACCTTGCGTGCCACAGCTTAGCGGGTCGCGATAAGCTCTTCGCAACGCACCCGGGTTTCCGGGTGCGTCGCACGTCGGACGGGGTGTGGCGCAGTTTGGTAGCGCACTCGCTTTGGGTGCGAGGGGTCGTGGGTTCAAATCCCGCCACCCCGACGTCGCGGCCGGCCGCTCGCCATTGGTGGGTGGCCGGTTTTCTTTTGCCCGTGGACGCCGTGGGCCCGGTGACATCCGGCGCAGTGTTGGGACGCGTTGGTAACGGTCGGCCGGAGGGGGCCGATTTCGTTTTCGTGCGCGATTGGAGTCTGGTCGGGTGCCGCGTTCAGCTGCCTGCTGCGGTGGTGTGTGCGGTGCTGAGCGCCGTCGTGGCTTTCCTGGTGGGCGTGTCGCTGTGGGTGCCGGGCCCGCCCGCGTCGCCGGGGTCGGCCCCGGCCGATGGCATCGTTACCGCGGCCACGCCTACCGAGCTGGGTTCAGCGGCCGGCCGGGTGCTGGTCGGCCAGTGATGGCGTCGGCGGTGTAGGCGGTCGGGCGGACCGCTGCCTTGCCGCAGCTGTTGGGGCGGGCCGGGTCGAGTTCGCGTTCTTGCACCGTCACCTGCCAGCTTCGGCCGTCTTGGTGGGTGATCAGCACTTGGCCGGCTTGCTCGCCGGTGACGCGCAGGGCGTCGATCAGGTATTCACCGATGTGTTCCCGGACGGCGAGTTCGGCCGTTTGTCCGGCGCGGGTCCACGAGGAGCGGCCACGGCAGTGGTCGAGGACTACTTTGCCGGCTGCGGCAGCGGAGAGCACCGCTTCAGCGGTGTGCGGCGTCAGCCGGCCGTAGGTGTATCCGCTGGGTAGGACGACCGCGGTCGGCGCGAAGCGGTGTCCACCGGTGTGCGAGGACTCCCAGATCGAGCCGTCGTGCCGCCCGGTCAGCGCGGTGATCAGTTGGCGGCCAAGGAGCGCGCAGCAGCGGTCGCGGCGGCCGTTGGTGCACACGAGCAGCAGCGGGTCGGTGACCGGGCGACCCCAATCGTCGTGGTGGCCGGCGGCGATCCGGTCGAAGTCGAGGTCGAGCAGGTCGGCGGGGCTCGTGGTGGTTGCCGTCCGCAGCCAGCTGGTCCCCGGGCCGGTGTGCGCGATGAACACCCGCCGCGGCGAATCGCCGGGGGTGTCCGCGTGCCGACCGGGGTGCCGGATGAGCTGGATTCGCACGCCGTGTTCGTCGCCTCGCGCGGACAGCAAACGCCCGATTTCGGGGTTCAGGTGGCTCTGGACCAGCGCGTTGTGGCCCCAGGGGCCGCGTTGCTCCAGGCACAGCCAGCTGCCGGCTACCGCGGCGGTGCCGGGCAGCGGCTCGGTGAACGCCTCGGAGAGTCCGGCGCAGGTGGCGACGGCGGCTGTGGTGTGGTGCACGTTTCCACTCAAACACGGATGGACGCCAGATGGGTGACATGGCTTAGGTGAGGCTGGCCAATGCGGGTTCATGCAACCCCGGGCCGTGTGCCCGGGTGGGAAGCAATAGACTCGGAGGTCAGCCCGGCATCGTTGGACGTGGTGGTATGCCGCGTCCGCTGGCAGCGCCGGGAATCAAGCACGTTCGCACTAGGAGACCACGTGAAGAGCACCGTCGAGCACCTGAGCCCGACGCGCGTCCGGATCAACGTCGAGGTGCCGTTCGACGAGCTCAAGCCGAACTTCGACCGCGCGTACAAGGCACTCGCCCAGCAGGTCCGCATCCCCGGCTTCCGGCCGGGCAAGGTCCCGGCGCGGGTGCTGGAGAGCCGCATCGGTCGGGGCCCCGTGCTCGACGAGGTCGTCAACGAAGCGGTCCCGGCCAAGTACCTGGAGGCGGTCAACAGCAGCGAGGTGCGCACCCTCGGTCGCCCGGACATCGAGGTGACCAAGATCGAGGACGGCGCGGAGATCGCGTTCACCGCCGAGGTCGACGTCCGCCCGGAGATCACCGTGCCCGCGTTCGGTGAGCTCTCGGTGAGCGTGGACGACGTCGAGGTCGCCGAGGAAGAGGTGACCGAGCAGCTGGACTCGCTGCGCGCCCGCTTCGGCACGCTCACCGGGGTGGAGCGGCCCGCGCAGGAGGGCGACTTCGTCAGCATCGACCTGTCCGCCACCGTCGACGGTGCGGAAGTCGAGGACGCCAAGACCAGTGGCCTGTCCTACGAGATCGGCTCCGGCCAGCTCGTGGAGGGCATTGACGACGCGCTGGTGGGCGCCAGCGAGGGTGACACCAAGACGTTCACCACCAAGCTGGTGGCCGGCGAGCACGCGGGCAAGGACGCCGAGGTGTCGGTCACCCTCAACTCGGTCAAGGAGCGGCAGCTGCCCGAGGCCGACGACGAGTTCGCCCAGCTGGCCAGCGAGTTCGACACCGTCGAGGACCTGGTCGCCGATCTGCGGGAGCGGCTGGGCAGGGTCAAGAAGATGCAGCAGGGCATGGAGGCCCGGGACAAGATCCTGGACGCGCTGCTGGAGACCATCGAGGTGCCGCTGCCGGAGAAGGTCGTCGAGTCGGAGATCGAGGCGCGTCGGCACGACGCGGTGCACCCGTTCGACCACGACGAGGCGCGCTTCGAAGAGTGGCTTGAGCAGCAGGAGAAGACCCGCGAGGAGTTCGACTCCGAGACCCAGGCCGAGGCGGAGAAGGCGGTCAAGACCCAGCTGGTGCTGGACACCATCGCCGACGCCGAGGACGTGTCGGTCTCCGACGAGGAGCTCACTCAGCGGATCATCTACCAAGCCCAGCGCTACGGGATGAGCCCGGACCAGTTCGTTCAGCAGGCCCAGCAGTCCGGTCAGCTCGGCGCGCTGTACGCGGACGTGCGGCGCAGCAAGGCGCTGTTCTCCGTCGTGCGCCAGGCAACCGTCCACGACGCGGCTGGCAACGAGTTGGATCTCGACGAGCTGTTCGGCCCGCAAGAGGGCGAGCAGGACGATGCGGCGACCGAGCCGGCCGAGGCCGCGAAGGCGGAGTGACCCGTCTCTCGGCGCACAACTGAAAAGCATGCTCTAAGCGAACGTGGGCGGTACTGGGAAGCTGGTGCCGTCCACGTTCGTTAGGGTCGCTTGTAGCGGATCACCCGAGAGGGAAGCAGGACATCACCGGGGGCCGCCGCGGTCGTCCGACGGCCCGGCCGCACCGGTCCACTGTGGAAGGGGACCGAGTGGCCGAAGTGGCCCTGGTGGATAACGGCCCATTGTGGGAGAAGGCAGGGAGACGTGACGCAGCACCTGACTGTTCCGGCGTCCGACGCGCAGTCGCCGTCCATGCGGACGGGGACGAACGGGCTCTCGCTCAACGACTCGGTTTACGAGCGGCTGCTGCGGGAGCGCATCATCGTCCTCGGCTCCCAGGTCGAGGACTCGATCTCGAACCAGATCTGCTCGCAGCTGCTGCTGCTGGCGGCCGAGGACGCGGACCGCGATATTTCGCTCTACATCAACTCGCCGGGTGGCTCGGTGACGGCGGGCATGGCGATCTACGACACCATGCAGCTGATCAAGCCGGACGTGGCCACCGTGGCGATGGGCATGGCCGCTTCGATGGGGCAGTTCCTACTGTCCGCGGGCGCCAAGGGCAAGCGCTTCGCGCTGCCGCATGCGCGGATCATGATGCACCAGCCCTCCGCCGGTTTGGGCGGCACGGCATCCGACATCGAGATTCAGGCCAAGATGTTCTCCAGGCACAAGAAGGAGATGGCCGAGCTGATCGCCGAGCAGACCGGGCAGACGGTGGAGAAGATCACCGCCGACTCGGACCGCGACCGGTGGTTCACCGCGGAGGAGGCCCGCGACTACGGATTCGTGGACCACGTGGCAAGCGCGGCGAACCTGCCGAGCAGCTGATCACACGCCCGGACCTAGTAACGAGGAGTCACCTGTCGTGAGCTCATTCCAGCCTCTGCAGTCCCGGTACGTGCTGCCTTCGTTCGTCGAGCGCACCGCGTACGGGGTCAAGGAGTCCAACCCGTACAACAAACTCTTCGAGGAACGCATCATCTTCCTCGGTGTCCAGGTCGACGACGCCTCGGCGAACGACGTGATGGCGCAGTTGCTGTTCCTGGAGTCCGACGACCCGGACCGCGAGATCGCGATGTACATCAATTCGCCCGGTGGTTCGTTCACCGCGCTGATGGCCATCTACGACACCATCCAGTACGTCCGGCCCGACGTGCGCACCATCTGCCTCGGCCAGGCCGCCTCGGCCGCGGCGGTGCTGTTGGCCGCCGGCACCAAGGGCAAGCGGTTGGCGCTGCCGAACTCGCGGATCCTGATCCACCAGCCGTCGGTGGAGGGCATCTACGGCCAGGTCTCCGACCTGGAGATCCAGGCCGCCGAGGTGCAGCGGATGCGGGAGTTGCTGGAGACCACGTTGGCCAAGCACACCAACCGGTCCCAGGAGCAGATCCGCGACGACATCGACCGTGACAAGATCCTCACCGCCGAGCAGGCCGCTGAATACGGCCTCATCGATGAGGTCTTGCCGTACCGGAAGCTGTCGGCGCAGAAATCCTGAATCGGTCAGCGATGACGGCCCGTGTTGTGGCGAGCGCGCCACGCCCGGCCGTCATCGCCGACACGCCGGGCGCGACGCTGGTCACACCACGCTCGGCAATGGCGGACACTGTGAGTCTCCCCGAACTCGGGGAACGCCAGGTACCGTCGGAGGCAAATACGGTCAGGCGCGCCACCGGACGGCGTGCCGGAGGGGACGGGGTCAGCGGTCATGGCACGTATCGGTGACGGCGGCGACCTGCTGAAGTGCTCCTTCTGCGGGAAGAGCCAGAAGCAGGTGAAGAAACTCATCGCCGGCCCCGGCGTGTACATCTGCGATGAGTGCATCGATCTCTGCAACGAGATCATCGAAGAGGAACTGGCCGAGGCGGGCGAGGTCAAGCTCGATGAGCTGCCGAAGCCGGCGGAGATCCACGAGTTCCTCGACCAGTACGTCATCGGGCAGGACCCGGCCAAGCGGAACCTTTCGGTCGCGGTCTACAACCACTACAAGCGCATTCAGGCTGGTGAGCGGCGGGAGAGCCGCGGCGAAGAGGCCGTCGAGCTGGCCAAGTCGAACATCTTGATGCTCGGCCCGACGGGCTGCGGCAAGACCTACCTGGCCCAGACGCTGGCGAAGATGCTCAACGTCCCGTTCGCTATCGCCGATGCCACCGCGCTGACCGAGGCCGGCTATGTCGGCGAGGATGTGGAAAACATCCTGCTCAAGCTGATCCAGGCGGCCGACTACGACGTGAAGCGGGCCGAGACCGGGATCATCTACATCGACGAGGTCGACAAAATCGCCCGCAAAAGCGAGAATCCCTCGATTACCCGGGACGTCTCCGGTGAAGGCGTGCAGCAGGCGCTGCTGAAGATCCTGGAGGGCACCACCGCGAGCGTGCCCCCGCAGGGCGGGCGCAAGCATCCGCACCAGGAGTTCATCCAGATCGACACCACGAACGTGCTGTTCATCGTGGCGGGCGCGTTCGCCGGGCTGGAGAAGATCGTCGAGGACCGGGTCGGCAAGCACAGCGTCGGGTTCGGCGCGGAGTTGCGTTCGAAGAACCAGATCGACACCGCCGACCACTTCGCCGACGTGATGCCCGAGGACCTGATCAAGTTCGGGCTGATTCCGGAGTTCATCGGCCGTCTCCCCACGGTCGCCAGCGTGACCAACCTGGACAAGCCGTCGCTGGTGCGGATCCTCACCGAGCCGCGCAACGCGCTGGTGAAGCAGTACAAGCGGTTGTTCGAGATGGACAACGTGGAGCTGGAGTTCACCAAGACCGCGCTGGAGGCCATCGCCGACCAGGCGATCCTGCGGGGCACCGGCGCCCGCGGGCTGCGCGCGATCCTGGAAGAGGTCCTGCTGCCGGTGATGTACGACATCCCGAGCCGCTCGGACGTGGCCAAGGTAGTGATCACCGAGCAGACGGTGCGCGAGAACGTCAACCCGACGATCGTCGCCCGCCAGGCCACCCGTCGCGAGCGCCGCGAGAAGTCCGCCTAGTGCTCGGCGCGCCGGTTTCCGTCGTCCCGGCCGGGTGAAGCCGTACCCGGTGGGTGGGTACCCGTGATCTTTGGCTGCGCACCTCGCGGGGTTAGATGATCATTGGTTGCGATGACCATCGACTCCGGGAGCGGTGCCATGAGCGAGATGCATGTCCTGCTGGTTCACGGGATGGCCGGTTCCGGTCCCTGGCACTGGCAGCAGTGGCTCGCCGGGCAGCTGCGCGAGCATGGGGTCCGGGTGGACCTGCCGCGCCTGCCCAGTGCGGACCGTCCGGTGTTGAAGCAGTGGCTGCCGGTGCTGCGGGAGCTCCTGGCGGCCGTGCCGCCGGAGGCAGAGCTCGTCGTGGCCGCCCATTCCTGCGGGGTGGCGCTGTGGCTGCACCACGCGGCGACGATCGCTGGGCGGGCCCGGCGCGCGGACCGGGTGCTGCTGGTGGCCCCGCCCGCCCCGGATTGGCAGCATCCGGACGTCGAGGACATCACGCCCTATCCGGCGGATGCCGCGGCGCTGCGCCGGGCCGCCGGGATCACCCGGCTCGTGGTGGGCACCGGCGATCCGTACCTGTCGATGCACCGGGCGCACGGGCTGGCCGAGCGGTTGCAGGTCGAGATGGACGTGATCCTCGACGGCGAACACCTGAACACCGACGCCGGCTACGGACCGTGGCCGTCGTTGCTGCGCTGGGCCCTCTACGGCTCGGTGCCGCTGACCGACCGATTCGACACGGACCGTTACTCCGCCGACCGCTCGCGCCGACTCCGCCTGGTGTGAATTCGTCGGTATCAATTCCTTCTGGGCACCCCGGGGCCTGGTGGCGACTGCCCTTACGGTGTGGCGAGCCGGGCGCCGACGAAGTCGACGACTTCCGGCAGTGCCTTGCGGTAGTAGCGGCTGTTGTGGCCGCCTGAGGTGGTCGAGGCGTACTCGGGCCGGGCCGCGCTGATGAAGCGGCGGGTGCCTTCGATGAACCGGTCCTCGGTGCCGCACCACACGCCCAGCGGGATGTCGCCGAGGGCGTCGAGGTGGTGGAGCGGGTCGATCGCCGCCCACTCGGCTTCGCTGGCGAAGGCCCGCCGCTTACTCATCTCCGGCCAACTGGTGATCAGCGCCGGGGAGACCACGGCGGTGGCCGACAGCGGGTTCCGCTGCTCTCGTCGGCGGCGGGCGTAGAGCAACGCGCCGAATCCGCCCATCGAGATGCCAGCCGCCGCGAACGGTTCGCCGTTCTCGCCGCCGAGGCCGCGTTCGGCCAGCCAGCCTGGCACCTCGTCGAGCAACATCCACATCGGATCGTCGCCCGGCCAGCGGTGCCAGTAGCTGTTGCCGCCACCGTCGACCGCGAGGAACGCGAACGGCGGGATACGGCCCGCGCCGACCGACTCGGACAGCCAGGTCGGCAGCCCGCCGGCCGACTTGCGCGCGTCACCGAACCGGCCGTGCAGCATCAGGCACACCGGAAGTCCTTCGCGCGCAACGTCTTTCGGGTACATCGTGACCAGGTTGACGACGCGATCGCGGGCCCGCGAGTACACCTGTTCCACGGACACGTTCGACTGCCCGGCCAGCGGCATGGGCGGGGGCGGGCTCACATCGGCGCTTAGCCCGAGGCCCAGCCCCGCGAGCCCGGCGACCCCGCCGGCGAGGACACTGCGCCGGCTCAGCATGCGGCCGGTCGACTCGCCGTCGCCCATGCGTCCTCCCTCCGCCGTCCGGTGTTCATCGTGCCAACGGGATGGCCCGGCACCAACCTGGCGGGGTGGGCTCAGGCGATGTCCTTTGTCACGATGCGCTCGGTTCCGGTGTAGACGTTCATGGACCGGCCACGGAGGAACCCGACCAGCGTCATACCCTGCTCCGCCGCGAGGTCCACGGCGAGAGACGACGGCGCGGAGACGGCGGCCAGTGCGGGCACCCCGGCCATCGCCGCCTTCTGCACGAGCTCGAAGGACGCCCGCCCCGATACCATCAGCACGCACCCGGTCAGCGGCACCCTATCCGCCAGCAACGCCCAGCCCAAGACCTTGTCGACGGCGTTGTGCCTGCCGACGTCCTCGCGCACCGCGAGTAGTTCGCCGTCGGCGGCGAACAGTCCTGCCGCGTGCAGCCCGCCGGTGGTGTCGAAGACGCGCTGGGCCGTCCGCAGCCGGTGCGGGAGGTCGACGAGGGTGTCGGCGTCGAGGACCAGCGGGTCGTCGGCGGGGGAGTGCCGGGTGCTCAGCCGGACCGAGTCCAGCGCGGCCTTGCCGCACACCCCGCACGACGAGGTGGTGTAGAAGTTGCGCGTCACCGAGGCGTTCGGGGGCTGCACGCCCGGCGAGAGCTGGATGTCCAGCACGTTGTAGGTATTGCGGCCGTCCGGCCCGGGGCTATCGCAGTAGCGGGCCGTGGACAACTGCTCCTTGTCGTGGATGACGCCCTCGGTCAGCAGGAACCCGTGCGCGAGTTCGATGTCGTGGCCGGGGGTGCGCATGGTGACCGAAAGCGGTCCGCCGTTGACCCGGATCTCCAGCGGTTCTTCGGCGGCCAGCGTGTCCGGTCTGGTCCGGCTGCCGTCGGCGGCGATCTTCAGCACCGGCCGTCGCACCGTGACACGTCCCATCAGGCCCTCCCTACCGGCTGCGTCGGCGAAATCACCCTCGTTCAGCGCCTGTACACAGTATGCTCGGCCGCGCTGTGATCAACATCGCGTCGGGGAGGTCCCGTGGTCGCAGACCTGCTAGCTCCCGAACGAATCGTCGCACCCGCTGATTGGAACCGGTGGCTGGTTCCGCCCGCGGCCCTCGCGGTGCACCTGTCCATCGGACAGGTCTATGCCTGGAGCGTCTTCAAACCGCCGCTGGAGGACGCCCTGGGGTTGTCCGGGACGCTCAGCGCGCTGCCGTTCCAGTTGGGCATCGTGATGCTGGGACTGTCCGCCGCGCTGGGCGGGACGCTGGTGGAGCGACGCGGGCCGCGGTGGGCGATGGCGGTATCCGCCACCTGCTTCTCGCTGGGGTTCCTACTCTCCTCGCTTGGCGTCGCGCTCGGCCAGTACTGGCTGGTGGTGCTCGGTTACGGGTTCGTCGGCGGGATCGGGCTCGGCATCGGCTACATATCGCCGGTGTCGACGCTGATCAAGTGGTTCCCGGACCGGCCGGGCATGGCGACCGGGATCGCGATCATGGGCTTCGGCGGCGGCGCGCTGATCGCCTCGCCGTGGTCGACGCAGATGCTGGAGTCCTTCGGCACCAGCCGGTCCGGGATCGCGTTGACGTTCTTGGTGCACGGGTTGGTCTACGCGGTGTTCATGTCGCTGGGCGTCGCGCTGGTCCGGGTGCCGCCGGCAGCGAAGCAGGGTGTCCGGCAAGTGATCACCACGGCGAACGTGACGGCCCGGAACGCGGTCCGCACGCCGCAGTTCTGGCTGCTGTGGGTGATCCTGTGCTGCAACGTCACGGCCGGGATCGGGATCCTGGAGAAGGCCGCACCGATGATCGCCGGCTTCTTCGCCGGGAGTTCGACGCCCGTCGCGACCGGCGCGGCGGCCGGCTTCGTCGCGCTGCTGTCGCTGACCAACATGGCGGGGCGGTTCGCCTGGTCGTCCACATCGGACATCGTGGGGCGCAAGAACATCTACCGCCTCTTCCTGGGCGGCGGCGCGCTGCTCTACCTGGGCATCCTGCTGCTCGGGGCGACCGGCGTGCCGGTGTTCGTGTTCTGCGCGATGCTGATCCTGTCGTTCTACGGCGGGGGTTTCGCGACGATCCCGGCGTACCTGAAGGATCTGTTCGGCGGCCTCCAGGTGGGCGCGATTCACGGCCGGTTGCTCACCGCGTGGTCGGCCGCCGGGGTGCTGGGCCCGTTGATCGTCAACGCGATCGCCGACGTCCGCAAGGCGGCCGGGGCCACCGGGCCGGACCTGTACACGACATCGCTGTACATCATGATCGGCCTGCTGATCGTCGGTTTCGCGGCCAACGAGCTGGTGCGGCCGGTCAACCCCAAGTTCCACGAACCGGTCTCCGGAGGTGCGCGATGAGCCGCCGAGCGCTGCTCGTGCTCGCCTGGGCGTGGGTCGGGTTGCCCTTCGCCTACGGCGTCTATGAACTCGTGCAGAAGGTCACCCAGCTCATCACCGGCTGATCCCTCCGGGGGAGATTTCCGTTGAAATCGGCGGTCGACACGGTCAGGCCCGCTCCAGCCGGATGATGACGGCCTTGGAGACCGGGGTGTTGGACCGCTCCGCCACCGAGTTCAGCGGCACCAGGGGATTGGCTTCCGGGTAGTAGGCCGCCGCGCAGCCCCGGGCCGTCGGGTAGGCGACGATCCGGAAGCGCTCCGCGCGGCGTTCTTCGAGCGCGCCGTCCACGGCCGTCCACTCCGAGATCACGTTTACCAGATCTCCGGCTGTGAAGCCGAGTTCGGCGATGTCCTCGCCGTTGACCAGCACTACGCGGCGGCCGTCCTCGACGCCGCGGTAGCGGTCCGACAGCCCGTAGATCGTGGTGTTGTACTGGTCGTGGCTGCGCAGGGTCTGCAGCAGCAGCCGCCCCGCGGGCACGCGGATCGGCTCCGGCACGTTCACCGTGAAGTTCGCCTTGCCGGTCGCGGTCGGGAAGGTGCGGCTGTCGCGCGGCGGGTGCGGCAGCACGAAACCATCCGGTTCGCGGACCCGCCGGTTGTAATCGGCGCAGCCGGGCACGACCTGCGCGATATGATCCCGGATCACGTCGTAGTCGTGCTCGAAAGACTCCCAGCGCACCGGGTGATCCGGGCCGAGCAATTCGCGCGCCATCCGGCACACGATCGCGACTTCCGACAGCAGATCGCCCGATGCCGGGGCGAGCCGTCCGCGCGAGGTGTGCACCACCGACATCGAATCCTCGACGGTCACGAACTGCTCGCCGCCGGCCTGCACGTCGCGTTCGGTGCGGCCGAGCGTGGGCAGGATCAGCGCGGTCCGCCCCGGGGTGACGTGTGAGCGGTTGAGCTTGGTGGACACCTGCACCGTCAGCTCGCAGCCACGAAGCGCCCGCGCGGTCGCGTCGGTGTCCGGCGTCGCGGAGACGAAGTTCCCGCCCATTCCCAGGAACACCTTGACCCGGCCGGACTGCATGGCCCGGATGGTGTCCACTGTGTCCAGTCCGTGGTGGCGCGGAATCGGCACCTCGAACTCGCGCTCCAGCGCGGCCAGGAACGAGTCCGGCATCTTCTCCCAGATGCCCATCGTGCGGTCGCCCTGCACGTTGGAATGGCCGCGGACCGGGCACACCCCCGCGCCGGGCTTGCCGATCATCCCGCGCAACAGCAGCAGGTTGACCACCTCGCGGATGGTGGCGACACCCTGCCGGTGCTGGGTGAGCCCCATTGCCCAGCACGCCACGGTGCGCCGCGAGGAGATCAGCATCTCGGCGATCCGCTCGATCTGCTCGCGGGCCAGCCCGGTGGCCTCGGCGGTGGCCTCCCAGTCGACGTCCTCGGCCTGGGCGGCGAACTCGGCAAAGCCGTGCGTGTGGGCGTCGATGAATGTTTGGTCCACCGCGCCCGCCTTGAGTACCAGCGCGTTGAGAGCCTTGAACAGCGCCAGGTCGCCGCCGATGCGGATCTGCGCGAACTCGTCGGCCAGCTGGGTGCCGTCACCGACCACGCCGCGCACGTTCTGCGGGTTCTTGAACCGCATCAGCCCGGTCTCCGGCAGCGGATTGACCGCGATGATCTTCCCACCGCGCCGCTTGACCTTCTCCAGCGAGGACAGCATCCGCGGGTGGTTGGTGCCCGGATTCTGGCCCACCACCAGCACCAGGTCCGCGTGCTCCACATCGGACAGTGACACCGAGCCCTTGCCGATGCCGATGGTCTCGGTCAACGCCGAACCGGACGACTCGTGGCACATGTTCGAGCAGTCCGGCAGGTTGTTCGTGCCGAAGCTGCGCACCAGCAGCTGGTAGAGGAATGCCGCCTCGTTGCTGGTGCGGCCCGAGGTGTAGAACGCCGCCTCGTCGGGCGAGGCCAGCCCGCGAAGGCCCGCCGCGATCACCCGGAACGCCTCGGTCCAGCCGATCGGGCGGTAGTGGCTGTCGCCGTCGCGCAGGATCATCGGCTGGGTCAGCCGGCCCTGCTGACCCAGCCAGTAGTCGGTCTTGCCGGCCAGGTCGGTTACCGAGTGACGGGCGAAGAACTCCGGCCCGACCCGCCGTGTCGTCGCCTCCTCGGCGACCGCCTTCGCCCCGTTCTCGCAGAATTCGGCGATCTTGCGCTTGTCGCCCTCGTCCTCGCGAGGATCCGGCCACGCACACCCCGGACAGTCGAAACCCGCGCGTTGGTTCAGCAGCGGCAACGTCCGGGCGGTCCGGGCCAGGCCCATCTGCTCCCAACTGCGTTGCAGCGAGACCAGCACCCCTTTCACGCCGGCCGCGGCATGGCCGGGCTGGCCGACTCGGAGGGCGTTTTCGTCGATGTCCTGTTCTGGGGCTCCTCGCGACATGGGAATAGCGTGCGACACGGTTCAGAGCGCAGCACCGCGGGGGTGGCGGGAGTCACATCAGCGGTGGTTGCGACGGAGGTGAATGCCCGCAAAACGCGCTGAACAGGCACTCGTAGAATTCGGTGCGTGACACAGACCCATGCCGCCCAGCAACGTGAACTTCCGTCGACCTGGAACCCGGCCGACGTAGAGGCCGAGCTGTACCAGCGCTGGGTAGCCGCCGGGTATTTCACCGCCGACGCGAACAGCGACAAGCCGCCGTTCTCGATCGTCATCCCGCCGCCGAACGTCACCGGCAGCCTGCACATCGGGCACGCCTTCGAGCACACCCTGATGGACATCCTCACCCGGCGCCGCCGGATGCAGGGCTACGAGGCGCTGTGGCTGCCCGGCATGGACCACGCGAGCATCGCGGTGCAGGCGCTGGTCGAACGGCAGCTCCGCGACGAGGGCATCGACCACCGCGACCTGGGCCGCGAGGCGTTCCTGGAGCGGGTGTGGCAATGGAAGGACAAGCACGGCGGGGCGATCTTGTCCCAGATGCGTCGCCTGGGCGACAGCGTGGATTGGACCCGCGAGCGCTTCACCATGGACTCCGGGCTGTCCCGCGCCGTGCAGACGATCTTCAAGAAACTCTACGACGACGGGCTGATCTACCGGGCCGAGCGGCTGGTCAACTGGTCGCCGGAGATGCGCTCGGCGATCAGCGATATCGAGGTGGAGCACAAGGAGGTCGAGGGCGAACTCGTCTCCATGCGCTACGGCGACGGCGAGAACTCGATCGTGGTCGCCACCACCCGGGTCGAGACGATGCTCGGCGACACGGCCGTCGCGGTGCACCCCGACGACGAGCGCTACCGGCACCTCGTCGGCACCGAGATCGAGCTCCCGCTGACCGGGCGCAAGATCCCGATCATCACCGACGAGCACGTCGACCCCGAGTTCGGCACCGGCGCGGTGAAGGTGACCCCGGCCCACGACCCGAACGACTTCGAGATCGGCAAGCGGCACGAGCTGCCGATGCTGACGATCATGGACGAGCAGGGCCGGATCGCGCACACCGGCACGCAGTTCGACGGCATGGATCGCTTCGAGGCACGCGGCGCGGTCCGCGAGGCCCTTCGCGAACAGGGCCGCATCGTCGCGGAGAAGCGCCCGTACCTGCACAGCGTCGGGCACAGCTCGCGGTCGAAGGAGCCGATCGAGCCGCGGCTGTCGCTGCAGTGGTTCGTCAAGGTCGGCCCGTTGGCCAAGGCCGCCGGGGACGCGGTGCGCGACGGCCGGGTGGCGGTGCACCCGCCGGAGATGGCCAAGCGCTACTTCGACTGGGTCGACAACTTGCATGACTGGGCCATTTCACGGCAGTTGTGGTGGGGCCACCGCATCCCGATCTGGTACGGCCCGAACGGGGAGGTCGTCTGCGTCGGACCGGACGAGGAACCGCCGTCGGGCGAGGGCTGGCGCCAGGACGAGGACGTGCTGGACACCTGGTTCTCCTCGGGCCTGTGGCCGTTCTCCACGATGGGCTGGCCCGAGAACACCCCGGAGCTCCGGAAGTTCTACCCGACCAGCGTGCTGGTCACCGGCTACGACATCTTGTTCTTCTGGGTCGCCCGGATGATGATGCTCGGCCTGTACGCGATGAGCGATCGAGAGCCGTCTGGTGCCGTGCCTTTCCGGGTGATCGCGCTGCACGGCATGGTTCGCGACGCGCACGGCAAGAAGATGTCGAAGTCCGCGGGCAACACCGTTGACCCGCTGGTGTGGATGGACACCTACGGCACCGACGCGCTGCGGTTCACCCTGGCGCGTGGGGCCAACCCGGGCGCGGACTCGCCGATCAGCGAGGAATGGGTGGCCGGGTCGCGCAGCTTCGGCACGAAGCTGTTCAACGCCACCAAGTTCGCGATGCTCAACGGTGCCCGGGTGCCGGAGCGGTTGGCCGACCGGGCCGAGCTCACCGACGCCGACCGCTGGATCCTGGACCTGACCGACCAGCTGGTGTCCGATGTGGACGAATTGCTGGAGGACTTCCAGTTCGCCAAGGCCACCGAGGCGCTCTACCACTTCACCTGGGACGAGTTCTGCGACTGGTACCTAGAGCTGTCCAAGGTTCAGCTGGACGCGGGTGGCGACCGGGCGGAGCGCACCCGCGAGGTGCTCGGCCACGTGCTCGACGTGCTGCTGCGGCTGCTGCACCCGATCATCCCGTTCATCACCGAGACGCTGTGGACCTCGTTGACCGGTGGCGAGTCCGTGGTCGTCGCGGACTGGCCGAAGGCGTCCGGGGCGGTGCGCGACGAGGCAGCCGCGGAGCGGATCGTCGCGGTGCAGAAGCTGATCACCGAGATCCGGCGGTTCCGGTCCGACCAGGGGCTCAAGCCGGGGCAGCGGGTCGCGGCCAAGCTCGGCGGCGTGGCGGAGCTGGGATTGGCCGACCACGTGCCCGCGGTTCGGGTGCTGGCCCGGGTCACCGCGCCGACCAACGGGTTCACCAGCTCGGCGGCCATCGAGGTCGGATTGACCGGTGGGAACGTGTCGGTGGAGTTGGACCTCTCCGGTGCGGTCGACGTGGCCGCCGAGCGCAAGCGGCTGGCCAAGGACCTGGCCGTGGCGGAGAAGGAGCTGGCCGGAACCGATAAGAAGCTGAACAATCCGGCGTTCCTGGACAAGGCCCCGGCCGACGTGGTGGACAAGATCAAGGCCCGCCGCGAAACGGCCCAGGCCGACATCGCCCGCATCAGCGCCCGCCTCGCGGCTCTCCCCGAGGCCTGACCACCTGGCGACGTGCTACCTGAGGGGCTCCTTTGACCTGTGCAAAGGAGCCCCGCACGCATTTCCGGGAACTGACCATCGAGTCGTGGCCCCCGCCGCCGCGGCTGCCCCCGCAGTTCCAGGCGGGGTCGGCCGGAGCGGGTCTTCGGCGGCTGGCCGATGGCCGAGACGTAGACTGTGACCTCGACATTCTTCGTCGCCCAGCAAGACATCGCAGGGGAGTGAGCACTTGTCCGGCACCGATCCCGCCGCGCTGCAGGAGCTGCGCGTGGTGGAGGCCGAGCTCAACGAACGCTGGCCGGAAACCAAGATCGAACCGTCGCTCGACCGGATCCGGGCGCTGGCCGACCTGCTCGCCGATCCGCAGCACAGCTATCCGGTCGTGCACATCGCCGGTACCAACGGCAAGTCGTCGACCTCGCGCATCATCGACGCACTGCTGAGCGGGCTCGGGCTGCGCACCGGCCGCTACACGAGCCCGCACCTGCAGCTGGCCACCGAGCGCATCAGCATCGACGGCGCGCCGATCAACCCGGCCGGTTACGTCGAGGCGTACCGGGACGTCGCGCCGTATGTGTCCATCGTGGACTCGCGCAGCGACGTTCGGATGAGCAAGTTCGAGGTGCTCACGGGGATGGCGTTCGCGGCCTTCGCCGACGCCCCGGTGGAGGCCGCGGTGGTCGAGGTCGGCCTGGGCGGCAGCTGGGACGCCACCAACGTCGCCGACGCGAAGATCGCGGTGATCTGCCCGGTCGCGCTGGACCACGCCGAGTACCTCGGCACCGAGCTGGGTGGCATCGCCACGGAGAAGGCCGGGATCATCAAGCCCGGTTCCATCGCCGTGGTGGCGGCACAGCCAGCCGAAGCGCAGAAGGCGATCATGGAGCGGGTCGCCGAGGTGGACGCGACGGTGGCCCGCGAGGGCCAGGAGTTCGGCGTGCTGTCCCGGACCGTCGCGGTGGGCGGTCAACTGCTCCGGCTGCAGGGTCTGGGCGGGGTGTACGACGAGATCTTCCTGCCGCTGCACGGCGAGCATCAGGCGCGCAACGCCGCGTTGGCGCTGGCGGCGGTCGAGGCGTTCTTCGGTGCCGGCGCCGACCGGCAGCTCGACGTCGAGCGGGTCCGCGAAGCCTTCGCCAGCGTCACTACGCCTGGACGCCTGGAGCGGGTTCGGGCCGCACCGGCGGTGCTCGTCGACGCTGCCCACAACCCGCACGGCACTCGCGCCTTGGCTGACGCGCTGAGCTCAGAGTTCTCCTTCCGCCGCCTGATCGCCGTGGTGGGGGTGCTCCGCGACAAGGACGTGCGCGGCATCCTTACCGAGCTGGAGCCGGTGGTGGAGGAGATCGTGCTGACCAAGAACTCCTCGCCCCGCGCGATGGATCCCGACGAACTAGCGGGCGTGGCCAAGGGCATCTTCGGCCCGGACCGGATCGTCGTGGAGCCCCGGCTGGACAATGCGGTCGAGACCGCGATCCAGCTGGCCGAGGAGACCGAGGAGCCGGGCGAGTCGGTCTCCGGCGGCGGCGTGGTGATCACCGGTTCCGTGGTGACCGCGGGCGAGGCACGCGCGCTGTTCGGCAAGGAGCCGGCGTGAGCGATCCGCAGAACACTGGAGCCGTCGTGACCGATCAGCCGAAACCCGAGCCAGGCAGGGGCCTGCCGGAGGCGCCGCCCGGCGTGCGCGACCCCTGGAAGGGCCTGCGCGGGATCATGGCGGGCACGTTGGTGCTGGAGTTCATCACCTTCATGCTCGCGCTGCCGGTGGTCGGCAAGCTCGGCGGTGGCGTCTCCAGCATCGGCTTCATCATCGTCACGGTGCTGTCGGTGTTGATGCTGGTCGCGGCGTTCGTGCAGCGCCGTCCCTGGGGGCTTGGCGTGGCGCTCGCCCTGCAGGTCGCCATGATCCTGTGCGCCTTCGTGCACCTGGCGGTCGGGGTCATGGGCGTGATTTTCGCCGCGGTGTGGGGCTACCTTCTCTACCTGCGGCGGGACGTCGCCCGCCGGATGCGCGAAGGTCAGCTCTACGACCAGCTCGGCCACCCGCCCGGGTATCCGCCGGAGCAGACCGACTGAGGCTCCGCCTGGCCAGGACCGTGCTCCGTGCTGCGATACCGCCGCTAATTCGCCCGGCGATCGGCGGAGCCGTGGTGAAGCCGGGAGAACTGCTCGGGTGACTAGCCGATGTCGATGACGGCTCGGCCGACGGTTTCGCCGTGCTTCAGGGCGTCGTAGGCATCTTGGACCTGCTCGAAGGGGTAGTGGCGGCTGATCGCGTCCTGCGGGCGCAGCAGGCCGCGGGCCACCAGGTCCAGCAGGACCGGCATGTCGCGTCGCGGTTTCGCGCCATAGGAGCCCTTGATCTGCAACTTCCGCCGGGCGATGGTGGCCAGGTCGAACTCGCCGGTAGTGCCCCTGGCGGCGATGCCGACCACCACGACCTGCCCGCCTTCGACGACCGCGTCGCGAGCGATGTTGAACGTCGCTACCGCGCCCAGCGCCTCGAAGGCGACATCCACGCCCCGCCCGCCGGTCAGCTCGCGGATCTTCGCCGAGGCGTCGACCTCGGCCGAGTTGACCGTGTGCGTCGCGCCGAGCTTGCGCGCCCCGGCCAGCTTCTCCTCGCTGATATCCACCGCGACGATCGGCGAGGCGCCGAACACCGTCGCCAGCTGGATCAACGCCGAGCCGACCCCGCCCGCCGCGACCACTGCCACGGCGTCGCCGACATGCACGTTCGCCGCGTGGCGCAGCGCTCCGTAGGCGGTCATCGTCGCGCACCCCACCGAAGCGACGTCGGTCAGCTCGACGCCCTCCGGAACGCGGTAAACCGAGGTCGCGGGTGTGACGCAGCGTTCCGCCAGGCCGCCCATCGAGTACATCCACACCGGTTCGCCGTCCGGCCGGAACAGCCGGGTCTCGTCGTCGTAGAGCCGCCCCTTGCCCCGGTTGAATTCGAAGAACCGCTGGCAGATCTCCTCGTTGCCGCGCGCGCATTGCTCGCATTGGCCGCACGGCATGATGAAACTGGTCACCACCCGGTCGCCCACCTCGAATCCGGTGACGCCCGGCCCGACCTCGGAGATCATCCCGGCTACCTCGTGCCCGAGCACGGTCGGCGTCGGGAACGGCAGTTCGCCCTTGAGCACATGCAGGTCCGTGTGGCAGGCGCCGCACGATCGCACGTCGATCGCGACCTCGCCGAGCTTCGGCCGGGGATCGGCGAGCTGCTCGATCCGCATCGGCTGGTTCGCGGCGGTGTGCACGGCGGCGCGCATCCGGACCTCCTCGTCGGACCGCCCAGTCGGTTCGCTCGTGAAGCTATCGCGCCGATCTCGCCCGCACCAGAGATGCGACGCTCGCGGCTGCCCGGCCGGGCTCTATCCCGGTTGGAGGCCCTTATGCACTCATGACCGGGTCGTGCGCTCGTGACCGAGTCGTGCACTCATGACCAATCTGCACGAAATCTTCACCTGCGGGCCCACTTTCGGTGGTCACGCTGCCGCCACGGCCGATTAGAAAACGCCGCATGAGCCATGAACCAGTTTTGAACCGGCGCGACCTCCTCCGACGTGGCGCCACCGGCATCGGCCTCGCGGCGGCCGGGCTGCTGCTGCCCGGCACCGCGTTGGCAAGCTCGGGTCGTCCGGTCCTGACCCACGGCGTGCAGCTCGGCGACCCCCGACCGGACGGGGCCGTGGTGTGGACCCGCGCCGACCGGCCGTCGCGAATGTTCGTCGAGATCGCTCGGGACGCCGATTTCCGCGGCGCGGTGCGGATTCCCGGCCCGGTCCTGACGCCGGAGACCGATGGCACCGGCGAGCTCCAGCTGACCGGATTGCCGCCGGGGAAGCAGATGCATTACCGCGTCATCGCCCAGGACCTCGACGGTCGCGTCGAAAGCGACGCGCTGACCGGAACCTTGCGCACAGTGCCGCGAAACCGGCGCGACGTGCGGTTCCTGTGGTCCGGTGACGTCGTCGGGCAGGGCTGGGGCATCAACCCGGACATCGGCGGCATGACGATCTACGCCGCTATGGCCGCCCGCAACCCGGACTTCTTCCTGCACAGCGGCGACACGGTGTACTCCGACGGCCCCTTGCGGGAATCCGTGACGCTGCCCGACGGCCGGGTGTGGCGCAACATCGTCACCCCGGAGAAGTCCAAGGTCGCCGAGACGCTGACCGAGTACCGCGGCCAGTTCGCCTACAACCTGCTCGACGAGAACGTGCGCCGCTTCACCGCGCAGGTCCCGCAACTCGTGCAGTGGGACGACCACGAGGTCACCAACAACTGGTACCCGGGCGAAATCCTGGATTCCGACAAGTACACCGAGAAGCGGGTCGACGTGCTGGCGCAGCGCGCGTTCCAGGCATTCCACGAGTGGCAGCCGGTCCGCCGCCAGGACGCGGTGGACGGCCGCGTGTACCGGAAGGTCTCGCACGGCCCGCTGCTGGAGGTGTTCGTGCTCGACATGCGCAGCTACCGCGACCCGAATTCGCCCGGCACCGCGCCCGAGCGGATCCTCGGTGACCGCCAGGCGCGCTGGCTGGTCGACGAGCTCACCCGCTCCCGCGCGACCTGGAAGGTGATCGCCTCGGACATGCCGATCGGCATCATCGTGCCCGATGGCGACAAGATCGAGGGCGTGGCCAACGGACTGCCGGGCGTGCCCAACGGGCGCGAGGCCGAGCTGGCCCGGGTGCTGCAGGAGATCAGTCGCCAGGCAGTGCGCAACATCGTGTGGCTGACCGCCGACGTGCACTACACCGCGGCGAACCACTATGCCCCGGAGCGGGCGGCCTTCAGCGGCTTCGACCCGTTCTGGGAGTTCGTCAGCGGCCCGCTGCACGCCGGTGCGTTCGGCCCGAACAAGCTCGACCCGACCTTCGGCCCGGAGCAGGTGTTCGTCAGCGCCCCGACCCGCCAGGGCGCCTCGCCGCTGGAGGGCTTCCAGCACTTCGGCGAGGTCAACATCGACGGCCACACCGGACAACTCCGCGTGGACCTCCGCGACCAAACCGGCCGCTCCCTCTGGAACAAGACCCTCGACCCGCGGCGCTGACCGGCGAGGATCGAGGCGTGTGGTGGAGTGCGAGCGGTCGCCGTTGCCGATTTTCCGCACCGGCGCGCATGCTGCGGTGGGACGCCCGGCGGTAACCGCACGTACTTTCCGCCGGTCCGGTTGATCGCCCCCTGGCGGGTAATGTCACCTGCATCGATACGCTGGCGGGCAAATCGGGCGCGGTGCGTGTTCGTAGCCGGCGCCGCAGGTAGCGAAGGAGAGGTAATCGTGAGCGAGCGCACCCTGGTCCTGGTCAAGCCCGACGGGGTCGAGCGCGGCCTGGTCGGCGAGGTGATCAGCCGCATCGAGCGCAAGGGCCTGAAGCTGGTCGCGCTGGAGCTGAAGAACGTCGACCGCCAGCTCGCCGAGCAGCATTACGCCGAACACGACGGGAAGCCGTTCTTCGGCAGCCTGATCGAGTTCATCACCTCCGGCCCGGTCGTAGCCGCGTGCGTCGAGGGCCCGCGCGCGATCTCGGCGTTCCGCCAGTTGGCCGGCGGCACCGACCCGGTCGACAAGGCCGCGCCGGGCAGCATCCGCGGCGACTTCGGCCTGGAGGTCCAGTACAACCTCGTGCACGGGTCCGACTCCGCCGAATCGGCGGAGCGCGAGCTTAAGCTGTGGTTCCCGGAGCTCTGAGTGCCCGGCGATGACAATGGAAATCGGCACGTCTGGCACGTCGATTTCCATTGACATCGCCCCCCGGACCACCGCTTCGCCCACACTCGGCGCGGACCTCTACCCTGGCCGAGTGCGTGTGGAGTCCGTTTTCGACAGGTTGGAACCGCTGCTGTCGCGCGTCTCCAAGCCCGTGCAATACGTGGGTGGGGAGCTCAACGCGACGGTGAAGGCGTGGGACGACGCCGCCGTGCGGTGGTGCTTGATGTACCCCGACGCCTACGAGGTCGGGCTGCCCAACCAGGGCGTGCAGATCCTCTACGAAATCCTCAACGAGCAGCCCGATGTGCTGGCCGAGCGCACCTATTCGGTGTGGCCGGATCTTGAGGAGCTGATGCGGGAGCACGAGATCCCGCAGTTCACCGTGGACAGCCACCGCCCGGTCGCGGCCTTCGACGTGCTGGGCCTCAGCTTCGCCACCGAACTGGGCTACACCAACCTGCTCGGCGCGCTCGACCTCGCGGGCATCCCGCTGCACGCGGCGAACCGCACCGACGACGACCCGATCGTGCTGGCAGGTGGGCACGCCGCGTTCAACCCGGAGCCGATCGCCGACTTCCTGGACGCGGTGGTGCTCGGGGACGGTGAGGAAGCCGTCCTGGAGATCACCGAGGCAATCCGGCGCTGGAAGGCCGAAGGGCGGCCCGGCGGCCGGGACGAGCTGCTGCTCCGGCTGGCCGAGTCCGGCGGCGTGTACGTGCCGAAGTTCTACGACGTCACCTATCGCCCGGACGGCCCGATCGACCAGGTCGTGCCCAACCGCGAGCGGGTGCCGTACCGCGTCTTCAAGCGCACCACCATGGAGCTCGACGACTGGCCGTACCCGAAGCAGCCGCTGGTGCCGCTGGCCGAGAGCGTGCACGAGCGGATGAGCGTGGAGATCTTCCGCGGCTGCACCCGAGGCTGCCGGTTCTGCCAGGCCGGGATGATCACCCGACCGGTGCGGGAGCGGTCCATCGAAGGCATCGGCGAGATGGTGCAGCGCGGGCTTGCGGCCACCGGTTTCGAAGAGGTCGGGCTGCTGTCGCTGAGCTCGGCGGACCACTCCGAGATCGCCGAGCTCACCAAGGGGCTGGCCGATCGCTACGAGGGCACCAACACCGGGCTGTCCCTGCCGTCCACCAGGGTGGACGCCTTCAACATCGATCTCGCCAACGAGCTGTCCCGCAACGGGCGGCGCTCCGGGCTGACCTTCGCGCCCGAGGGCGGCAGCGAGCGGATCCGGCGGGTGATCAACAAGATGGTGTCGGAGGAGGACCTGATCCGCACCGTCTCGGCCGCGTTCGCCAACGGCTGGCGGCAGGTCAAGCTGTACTTCATGTGCGGGCTGCCGACCGAGACCGATGAGGACGTGCTGCAGATCGCCGAGATGGCCAAGGAGGTCATCCGGGCCGGCCGGCAGGCATCGGGGCGCAAGGACATCCGCTGCACCATCTCGATCGGCGGGTTCGTGCCCAAGCCGCACACCCCGTTCCAGTGGGCGTCGCAGACCGACCCGGACACCATCGACGACCGGCTGCGCAAGCTGCGTCAGGCGATCAACGCCGATCGCGGCCTGGGCCGCAACATCGGCATGCGCTACCACGACGGCAAGCCGTCGCTGGTCGAGGGACTGCTGTCGCGCGGTGATCGCCGGCTCGGCCGGGTCATCGAGCGCGTGTGGCGCGAGGGCGGCCGGTTCGACGGCTGGAACGAGTACTTCTCCTTCGAGCGCTGGATGTCCTGCGCCGCCGCCGAGCTGGCGCCGCTGGGCGTGGACGTGGACTGGTTCACCATCCGGGAGCGCGGCGAGGACGAGGTGCTGCCGTGGGACCACCTCGATTCCGGGCTGGACAAGGAATGGCTGTGGGCCGACTGGCAGGACGCGCTGGACGCCCGCGAACAAGATGACTGCCGGTGGACGCCGTGCTTCGACTGCGGCGTCTGCCCGACGATGGGCACCGACATCGAGGTCGGCCCGACCGGGCGAAAACTGCTGCCCATTTCCCCGGTCGGACAGGGCTCGCCGGTGCGCAACCCGGCCTTCGACCACGGCTGACCACCTCGACCGGATGCGGGTTTTCGCTGGTCATCCGATGTGAGCCTGGTGGTCTGCGAGATCCGCCCGGCAGACTCACGGCCATCGGGCAGGGGATGTGCCGAGAAGAACCCCCGCCCGCTCCAGCGGTCGGTGCGGGGGTACGGGCCGAGGTACTGTCCTTCGAAACATGACCCGCAGGTGTTGTCACACTGCGGTTGAGCACGCAAGCATCGGTTTCGGAGCGGTCGGACGACCGCCGATGACGATCATTGGTCGGGAGGGCATTCTGAGTCGGCGAGATCACCCCAATCCCTCGGCGCCGCCGGTGCAGAAGCTGCGGCTGCGCTACGCCAAGCGGGGGCGGCTGCGGTTCACCTCGCACCGGGACGTGGCGCGCACCTTCGAGCGCGCGCTGCGGCGGGCTGGGGTACCCATGGCGTATTCGCAGGGCTTCAGCCCGCACCCGAAGGTGTCTTGGGCGGGCGCGGTGCCCACCGGGGTTTCCAGCATGGCCGAATACGCCGAGCTTCAACTCGTCGAAAGACTCGAACCGGCGGTGCTGCGCGACGAGCTGAACGCCGCGCTGCCCGACGGCATCGACGTGCTCGACGCGGCGGAGGCCGAGCCGGGCGCACTCGCCGACCGGCTGCAGGTCAGCCGGTGGCGGATCGATCTTCCCGGCACGGACGTCGCCGAACTGCGCGACGCCGTAGCGGCGCTGATGGCGGCCGAGACCGCGCTGGTGGAGCGGATGACCAAGGACGGTCTCCGCACCATCGACGCGCGGGCGGCGCTGCTCAGCGCGGAGGTTCAGGACGGTTGTCGGGCGATCGCGCAGAGTGATCAAAATTCCGCGTCGACCGCCCAGGTGGACGATTGGCCGGAGGCATCGGAACCGTATGGGATACTTGTAACGGTCGTGCGGCAGACAACACCGGTCGTACGACCCGACGACGTACTGAGCGCCCTGCGTGTCGTCGCCGGTCTGGCACCGTCGGTCGTCGCGAGCGCGACCCGGCTGGAGCAGGGTCGGCTCGACGACGGGGGAGGGATTGTCGACCCGTTGGCCCGGGCCTCAGGCGGCGACCGGATTCCGGCGGGAGAGCCCGCGACCGGGTGACGGACGGCGCGGACGTCGTCGACCCGCCGTGTGACTTCCCGGCCTGAAGGCCCGGGGCGGAGGGACCACCAGAATTGCCGTCGCCAGCGGGCGGCGGAGACCGAAGATCGCACATGCCTCTGTGCGGCCGCGTCCAGCCGGACGCGCCCGGGGGCGGAGGAGCTGGATGTTGAACATGGATACGCCCGCTGGAAACACCAGCGGGCAATCGCCCACACCTACCCGAGAAGAGCAGGGCACGATCGAGCTGCCCGCCAAGCTCCGGGTGCACGCACTGGCCAAGCTGCTGGGCGCCAGCAGCCGGGAGATCATCACGACGCTGGAATCGGTCGGCGAACCGGTCCGCAGCGCGCAGTCGAACATCACCCGCGAGGTCGCTCTGCAGGTGGTGCAGGCCCTGCACCCCGAACTGGTGGCGGAGTCGGGGGGCACGGCCGCGCAGAACGAATCCGAATCCCGGGTCGAAACCGAGCCGGAGCGGGCGGCCGAGCCCGCAGCGCCGGCCGCCGACTTCGCGCCCGCCGGGAGCAAGCCGGGGGCGGGCACGTCCGTGCCCGGGCTGACGCCGGTCTTCGCCGCACCGGAGGCGATGTTCCTGGCGCCCGACCCGCAGACGGCACGGCCCGCGCCGAAAGCCGAACCGAAGGCCGAGCCGAAGCCGGCGGAGGCAAAGCCGGAGCCCGAAGCCGCCCGGACCGAGGCGCCCGAGGAATCCGCCGAGACCGACGACGAATCCGAACCCTCTGGTCGCCGTCGCCGCAGGCGTGGCCGCCGGGGCCGGGGCCGCGGCCGCGGCGCCGACTCCGAGCCGGGCGGCGAGGAAGAATCGTCGGAGTCCGCCGAGGAGACCAGCGCCGAAGCTTCCGAGGAAAGCGCCGAGGAGCAGTCGGCCGAGTCCTCCGAGGGCGCGAGTGAGTCCAGCCGCCGTCGTCGGCGTCGCCGGCGCCGCAAGGGCGCTGCCGATGACGAGAGCAGCGCCCGCGAGGACGATCCGCCGAACACCGTCGTGCACGTGCGCGAGCCGGCCGCTGAGTCCCGCCAGGACAGCAGCGACGACGAGGTCCGCGCGGTCAAGGGCTCTACCCGCCTGGAAGCGAAGCGGCAGCGTCGTCGGGACGGTCGAGAGGCCGGCCGCCGCCGCGCGCCCGTGCTCTCCGAGTCCGAATTCCTGGCCCGCCGCGAATCGGTGGACCGCAAGATGGTGGTCCGCCAGAACGGCGACCAGACCCAGATCGCGGTCCTGGAGGACAACGTCCTCGTGGAGAACTTCGTGACCTCGTCGGGTTCCGGCTCGCTGGTCGGCAACGTCTACCTCGGGCGCGTGCAGAACGTGCTGCCCAGCATGGAAGCGGCGTTCGTCGACATCGGCCGGGGCCGCAACGCCGTGCTCTACGCCGGTGAGGTGGACTGGGACGCCGCCGGGCTGGCCGGCAAGGCCCGCCGCATCGAGCAGGCCCTGCAGACCGGCGACAGCGTTCTGGTGCAGGTCACCAAGGACCCGGTGGGTCACAAGGGCGCGCGGCTGACCACCCAGATCAGCCTGCCCGGCCGCTTCCTGGTGTACGTGCCCGGCGGCGGCGCCACCGGCATCAGCCGCAAGCTGCCGGACACCGAGCGCAAGCGGCTCAAGGAGATCCTCAAGCGGATCGTGCCGGAAAACGCCGGGGTGATCATCCGCACCGCGTCGGAGGGCACCAGCGAAGAGGCGCTGGACCGCGACGTGCGCCGGTTGCAGGCGCAGTGGGAGGTCATCAAGGAGAAGGCCGAGACGCCGGGCGCGCAGGCCCCGCAGCTGCTCTACGAGGAGCCTGACCTGCTGATCAAGGTCGTCCGCGACCTGTTCACCGAGGACTTCTCGGCCATGACCGTCCAGGGCAACGACGCCTGGGACACCATCGAGGCCTACGTCAAGCACGTCGCGCCGGACCTGGCGCAGCGGTTGTCCAAGCACGTCGGCAAGAACGACGTGTTCACCGAACAGCGGATCAACGAGCAGATCGCCAAGGCCCTGGATCGCAAGGTCTGGCTGCCCTCCGGCGGCTACCTGGTGGTCGACCGCACCGAAGCCATGACGGTGATCGACGTCAACACCGGCAAGTTCACCGGCTCCGGGGGCAACCTGGAGGAGACGGTCACCCGTAACAACCTGGAAGCCGCCGAGGAGATCGTCCGGCAGCTCCGGTTGCGCGACATCGGCGGCATCATCGTCATCGACTTCATCGACATGGTGCTGGAGTCCAACCGGGACCTGGTGCTGCGTCGCCTCACCGAGTGCCTGGGCCGGGACCGCACCCGCCACCAGGTCGCCGAGGTGACCTCGCTGGGTCTCGTGCAGATGACCCGCAAGCGGGTCGGCACCGGGCTGCTGGAGGCATACAGCAGCACCTGCGAGCACTGCCGGGGTCGCGGCCTGATCGTCTCCACCGATCCGGTCACGCAGTCGAACGGGCAGGCGGCCGCCAACGGTACCCGCCGCGGTCGGCACCGCGGCAAGCAGCACGAGGCCGAGCAGCCCGCGCCCCCGGAGCCCCGTGGCGAGGCCAAGCCGGAGGCTGCCAAGACCGAGGTGCCCAGGCCGGAGCCCGTGAAGTCGGCGGAGCCGGTGCGAGCGGAGCCCACTGCGGCCGTCGAGCCGCCGACCGCCAAGGCCGAGCCGGTGTCGTCGGCTCCGATGGCGGAGGCCGCGAAGCCGGCGGCGGAGCCCGAGCCGGCGGCGGCCCCAGCCGTCGAGCCCAGGACCGGGTGCCGGCCGGTGCCGTTCAAGGCCGAGCCCGTCGAGACGCAGCCGGTGGCTTCGGCGTCCCAGCCGGAGAGCGCGGTTGCCAACGGCCGGCCGCGCCGAAGGGCGAGGCGGGCCGCTGGTAGCGCCGGCGCGCCGACGTCTCCGCTGATCGTCAGCAAGCCGGCGGAGCCGCAGCAGGGCGTCGACAACGGCCTGCCGAGAGCCGCTCCGGCCACGCCGGTGCGCCGGGTCCGTCGGGCCCGCCGGGCCGCGTCGCGTCCGGCCGGTCCGCCGGTGGAGGACACGCCGACCGGGACTTCCACCGAAGGCTGAGCAGATCCGCGGGAATGGCCGATTCGCCCAGGGGCGAGTCGGCCATTCGTCTTTGACGTCGGCGCATGACTCGATGCGTCGCAGAACGCGTGGCCGCCGCGGACTTATCCGGTGCTGCCGATCGTGATCTACTACGGCTGGCGCGCGCTCGGAGCCCGCCCTGCTCGTCAACAAGGCGACACCGGCCCATGTGGTGCAGCGCGTCAGCGCGCGAAGTACTGGCGCGGAGTCAGGCCGCTGAGCCGGCGGAACTCGCGGGTAAGGTGCGCTTGGTCGGCGTAACCGGCGGTGCAGGCGAGCTCGGCGAGCCCACCCGGCCCGACGCCGAGCCGCGTCGCCCGCTGGAAGCGGAGCACACCGGCGAGGGTCTGCGGGCCGTAACCGACGGCTGCGGTGACCCGTCGCCGCAGTTGGCGCTCGGAGAGCCCGAGCGCGTCGGCGAGCGCCGGAATGGACGGCGGCACCGGGGCATCGAGAGCGGCGACCGCGGGCGTGAGTACCGGGTCGGGCCGGTATTCCGACAACCGTGAACAAGCGAACTCTTCGAGGATCCGTGCCGCCTGATCCGGTTGCTCGCCAATCCTGTCCACAGTGTCGCGGACCGAAACCCCCCAGACATCCAGGCTGTCGACCTGGAGATCCCGGAGTTCGGTGGCGGGCAGGTCGCCCAACAGCACGCGGGCGGCGCCGGGCCTGGCGCGGATCCCGATGATGCGGCTCCACGGCGGCAGCGCCACGAGCCGGGCGGCGGTGTCCGGCCCGACCACGTCGAGGCGATCGCCCATCCAGATCAGATCCACGCAGCCGTCCGGGACAACGCGCTGCAGATGGCCGTCCGCGTCCGCCCCGTGCGACCACACGCAGGCAATCGCCCCGGCCAGCGCCCCGACCGGCTGCCGCTGCCGATACCGACTCATCCGTCCATGATGCGCAGCCACCCCGACACAGCTTCTACCAGTCGAAAAGGGGCCCTCGACCGGCTCGCACCATCCCTCCAACACCGAAAGCACCTGATCGCGGTCAGTCCGAGTCGCTGTCGAAGGCAGGGATGTCGGTGCGGTTGTCGGAGCTGGGCATGTCTCCGGGCAGTTCCACGGCCTGCGTCAGCGGGCCGGGCGACCAGGTGCCCCAGTGGGTTTCGGAATGCACCTCCATCGCCGCCTGCGCCGGCAGCGCGTCCGCGTCGTAGGGGTGCACCACGAACAGCGAACCCCAGTCCTGCTGCGGGTCGTTGCGCAGGTAGGTGGGCAGCTCGCGGACGCTGGACGCCACGGTCAGCCAGCCGAACGGACCGCCCGCATCCGGCGACGACCAGCCTTCGCCGATGCCCCGGACCTCCTCGCCGGCCGACACCCGGAACTGCGGCATCTCGGCGATCCCGTCGTACAGCCCGGAAATCCGCAGGCAGGGGTGCACCAGGGCGGCGGGCCACTCCACGAACGTCGGGCTGTCGCCGATGACCTCGGTCATGTTCGTCAGCTTCGGCACCCGGGGCGCGGTCACCGCGAGCCAGCCCTCCCGGCCCAGCGCCTGGTCGACCGCTATGAGCCGCATCTTCGTCGCGGCCTTGGCCTCCGCGCCGAGCATGTACCGGTGGTCCCGCCACCCGGGCGGCGGGCCCTGCCGCACGGTGTAGCGGCCGGTGATCTGGAAACCGCGGTCGGTGTCCTTGCCGAATTCGAGCAACACGAAGTTCGCGCCGGATTCCGCCCCCGCCAGGCTCAGCGCCACCGGCAAGTTGCCGCCGCGGGCCGAGTCCGGCAGGTCGTACCAGGGGGTGCGCAGCTCGCCGGTGGTGGTGCCGGTCTCGTCGAAGCTGCCCCACACCGGCGCTTTTGTGCCGCCGAACTGGTGCGGCGGCTTCCAGTTCGGTGCGTCCGAGTTGGAGCCGTCGGCGGTGGGCACGCCGGGCCGGGTGAAGCCGACCTCCTTGGGCTGGAGGTACTGCGCGGCGGTCTCCCGGTCGGCCAGTCGGCGCGGCGGCACCGCCATTTCCGGGTCCACGGTTGGCGCGGCCACCGACGGCTGGTGGGCCGACACCGGCAACACGCCGGCCTGCGGATCGGTCTCCACCCCGATGTAGTCCGACAACCCGCAACTGGATCCGGTGAGCTGCTTGATGTTGTCGGTGGACAGGCTGTAGCTGTCGCCCCGCTCCTGGATGGCCTTGCCGAAGGCCGCGAGTTCACCGAACACCATCAGCGCGCACAACACCGACAACGGCGCGGTGCCGAGCCGCAGCGCCCGGCTCCGCTTCTCGGGGCTGTCCCAGCGTTCGTCGACGATCTTGGGGTTGTTCTCGTCGATGCGCAGGTGCTCGACCAGTGCGATGAGGCCGGCGATGCTGGCGAAGATGAGGAACAGCGTGCTGAAGTTGTGCCCCTCGATCGACGGTGGCTTGTCGAACCACGGAATGCCCCAGCCCGAGACGTACCACCAGGCGTTCGGACCGGTGGACGCGAACGCCAGGATCACCAGCAGCCCGGCCACGAATGCCGCCCGGTTGCGCCAGGAGCGCAATACGGTGCTGCTGGTCGCCAATGCGGTCAGCGCCGCCAGCGCGCCGCCAAACGCCGCGAAGATCCCGAAATGGTGGGTGTGCTTGGTGGGGGTCAGCGCCAGCACGGCGAAGCACAGCGCGGTGATGGCCAGCAGCCGTCGGCTCGGTCCGAGCGCGGCACCCCGGATCCGCCCGCGCCGCAGCAGCACCACCGCGCAGGTGGTCAGGCACAGGATCACCAGCAGCACCGGGAACCGGCGGGTCAGCGATCCGTCCGGGCTTTGGCTGAACAGCAGGCTGTACCGGTTGAGCTCCTCGTACCAGCGGCCGTTCGGGCCGAAGGTGGTCTTGAGCTCCATCGCGTCCATGACCGACTGCCAGGTCTGGTCGTAGAACACCAGCGTCAGGATCACGAACCCGGACGCGGAAATCGGCGCCAGCACCGGCACCCAGCCGAACTCCTGGGCCCGCTTGCGCACCAGCCGGAAAAGCGGCTTCACCGCGGCGACGTAGGGCAGCACCGCGACGAGACCATGCGGGTTGACCCCCACCGACAGCGCGGCGCCGACCAAGCCCAGTGCGGCGGGCATCAGCCGCCCGGTCGCCACGGCCCGCTCCACGGCGCACAACGCGAGCAGCGAGAACAGCACCACGACCGGCTCGGCCCGCAGCCCGTTGTTGTAGGGCAGCCAGAACGCCAGGAACACGGCGGCGGCGGCCCAACCGGCGGCGTTGCTGCGCCGCACCTGCTGGCCGAGCCGGGGAAGCACCTCGCGGCTGATCAACAGCCAGCTGACGATGGCCATCAGCAGCGCGGGCAACCGCACCCACGGCGTCGACGTCGACACCTGCACCCACAACGAGTAGAGCTCGTAGAACCAGCCGAACGGTGACTCCGGATTGGCGAACCAGCGGTAGTAGTTGCTGACGTACCCGGCGCTCTGCTCCGACCGCACCATGCTCAGCACATAGCCGTCGTCCGAGGTCATCGCGCCGAGCAGCCACCACACGACCAGCGCCGCGTACACCGCCGCATCGCGGAAGGTCGGCTTCCACCAGCCGCGCGGGGCCAGCCGCGGTGGGCGTCGGCCGGCCCGCACGTCCAGCCGTCGCAGACAGACCACCGAGCCGATGAACGCCGCCACGGTCACGGCGATCACTATGAACTTGAGGGGCGTGGCGTAGCTGCTGAACCGGTTGTCGACGCGGGCTTCGAAGGACAGCCCGCGCACGTCGTCGGAGGCGTTGTCCAGCGAGGAATAGATGCCGGTCAGCTGCGGACGCTGATCGCCGAGAACGCGTGCCCACTGCTGCTTGCCGACGGCGGCGGTGACGCCGGATGCATCGGCGTGCACCTTGATCGCGCAGTCGTCGGCGGGCAATTGCACCGTGCTCACCTGCTGGCCCTTGGCGAGCAGCGCGGCTTGGCCGTTGTCGACTTGCAGCGTCAAACCGGTCAGCTTGCCGTAGTCCGACGACGGCGGGTTGGTGCTCAGCAGGATGCCCGGCCCCGCGCTGCGTGCATCCAGGCTGTGCGCGGCGGCGCAAGGCACTTTCGCATCCAGCCACAGCGGCGAGTAAGCGACCAGCGGTGCCGACACCGATCTAGTGCCTTCCGAAGTTGGCCACCGCAATGTCACCACGTCGTGGTTGACAGGTAGGAAGGGCACGAGCAGCGCCAGCACGGTGCCGACGAGCCCGAGCAGCGAGGCGTACAGCCGAAGTTTTTTCGCCGACTCAGGGTGCACGAGGAGACCATACGGGCGGTGATCGGCTGTAGTTGTGCGGACCCCTTGGGTAGCCACCGGAACGCGTTAATCCGACCACACTGTTGCTGGTTCAGCTGGTCAAGGCCGGCGAAGCGTCCGGTGTTAATAGCCCCTCGAAGTAATCATGATCATTTGCCGAGACGGAAGTTCACGTTCGACTGGGCGCGGGGGTCGCGGCTGGTGTGATCGGCCACAAGCACGTCCACATCGCGGTCCCGTCCGGTCCGGTGCAGCACCAGTTCGGCGAGCAGGCCGACGGAGATCATCTGCACCGCGAAGATCTCCAGCAGGATGCCCAGCGTCAGCAGCGGGCGGGTGCCGATCGACTGGTCGGTGAACAACCACACCCCGCTCAGGTAGAGCAGGATCAGCGTGCCGATCGTTCCGGACAGCAGACCCAGCCCGCCGAACAGGTGCGCCGGGCGGCGCCCGTAGCGGGTGAGCGCGACGACCGTGAGCAGATCCAGCGCGCCGCGCACGTAGCGCTCCAGACCGTAATTGGACTTGCCGTGCACCCGCGGTCGATGGTGCACGGCGAGCTCGCGGACCCGGTAGCCGAGCTGGTGGGCAAGCGCCGGGATGTAGCGGTGCAGTTCCCCGTACAGCGGCACGCGCCGGTAGACCTCGGTCCGCGCCGCCTTGAGCCCGCAGTTGTGGTCGGCCAGCTTCAGGCCGGTGATCAGCCCGGTGATCCAGTTGAACACCTTCGAGGGCAGCCGTTTGCCCAGCGGGTCCTGCCGCTGAGCCTTGTGCCCGCTGACCAGATCCGCCCCGTCGTCGAGTTCGGCGAGTAATCGCGGGATCTCGGCGGGATCGTCCTGCAGGTCGGCGTCCAGCGTGACCAGCAGGTGCCCGCGGACCTCGGCGACCCCGGCCGCCAGCGCGGCGGCCTTGCCGAAGTTGCGCCGCAACCGGATGCCGCGGAACCGGGGATCAACCCGGGCCTGCGCGGTGATCACCTGCCAGCTGTCGTCGGTGCTGCCGTCGTCGACGACCAGTAACTCCCAGGACCGGTGCTGCCGCTGCATCGCGTCCCGGACCTCGGCGAACAGCCGGGGCAGGTTCTCGGCTTCGTTCTTGGCCGGGGCAAGCAGCGAGACCTCGACTTCGGGAGCGGCTTCAGTCATGGCGTGACCTGCGGACTTTCGCTGAGGGGCCGGATCCACCAGCCGTCGGGGAAGCGGAAGGCGATGCGCAGCGGACCGCTCTGGGCCGGCGCGACCGCCTGGAAACCCAGCCCGATCTCGATGCCGGGCGTCTGCGCCTCGGCATCCGAGCGCGGGATGTCGACCACCCCGCCGCCGACGACGGTGCCGGTCTGGTCGAGCACGGCGACGCACTCCGCCCGCTCGATCCCGGAGATGGCCCAGCCCTTGAGCATCCGGGCCCCACCGTGGACCTGATCGGTCTCCACGTTGAGCAACACGTCCCAGCCGTTCGGCCGCGGCTCGCGGAACGCGCCGACGCTGGGCACCCGCCAATCCCGGGTGTCCGCGCGGTCGCCGATTTCCACGCCATCGGGACAGCCCAGGGTGAATTCGGCGGAGAACGGGTAGTGCCCGAGGGCCCGCAGCCGTGGCAGCAGCCGGTCCGGTTCCGGAAACCGATCGATGAAGGCGTCGGGATGACCGATGCGCGCGGCGATGGCCAGCAGGCTCTGGTTCGGCGCATCGGCCCGCACGCCCTGCGCCATCGGAGCGCCCAGCGCGACGGTGGCCAAGGCCGTACCGGCGACGATGACGGTGCGGATCTTAGGCCAGCGGGGCCAGGTGACCACGATCACCAGCACCGCGATCCACAGCGCGGCGGTCATGCTGTTGTAGCGGCTCTGCAGCCCGGCGGTCTCGCCGAACGCGGCGCGCGAACCCGAGATCATCACCGCGCACCCGACCGCGTAGATCGCCATGCCCCACCAAGGCGCGGCGCTACGGCGCTCTTCCGGCGTCTGCCGGGCGTGCAGCACGAGCACGGCCAAGCCGGACACGCCCGCGATCAGCGCGACGGACGGTTCGGTGCCCGTCCACACCATGCCGAGCATGCTCAGCCCGGCGAGCAGGGCCTGTGCGGGATCGTCGGTGGGTGAGCTGCCACCGCCGCCCTGCGGGCCGCGCAGCACCAGCCATGCGGCGACCACGAGCACGCCGACCACCAGCGGCGTCACCACCGACCGGCGGCGGTCCCCGCGCAGCCACGCCACCAGGGCAAGCGCCGGCCACACGGCGAACGACGTACCGTAGCTGATCGATGCCAACAGGCCGAACACGATCGCCGACACCCGGTGCTCCCGTTGCATCGCCAGCAGCGCGGCGAGCACCAGCAGCAAGGCGAGAATCCAGGACGCCCCGCTCATTGAGCGCACGTAGTTGTGGATGCCGTGCGGGTTGAACACCAGCGTCGAGGCCACTGCCACCAACCCGGCCCGCTGCCACGGGTTCAGTTCCTTGGGCAGCATGGCGCGCACCAGCAGCACGCAGCCGATCCCGAAGGCGATGACCAGCAGCCCCAGCGGTTGGTTGAGCCCGTGCCCGAAGCGGGCGCTGAGCCAGAAGAGCAGGCTGGGCAACACGAACGGGTGCTCATTGCGGAATCCGAACAGCGCCTCCGGGCGTAATGAGCCGTCGTCGTTGGTGATGTCGAGCAGGACCCACCAGTAGTCGTAGAAGTGCATCTGCCGGTAGCGCAGCACTTCCCGGAGCATCATCAACGGCGGCACGATCGCCGACAGGCCGAGCAGCACGGGGCCGAACCGTTGCACCGGCCCGGTACGAGGGGCTTCGGGGGTGGCGGACTCGGCCCGGTCGGTATCTGATGCGATTTCAGTCACGCTATGTTTTTCCCAGATCAAATCGAATAGCGACTCACGTTAGCAAGCGCGGGTCGGCACCCGGCACTCCCGAAAGTCGGATGACGCCCTTTGGCCTGTCGGATGTGGTTGACCGGCCGGATCCGGCGGCCGTAGGCTGGCGCGGCTCGCCTGTCACCGGCTGTCGCGGCCGGGTCTCTCCCGCAGTGCCGCCCCCGGTCGATCGGGACCACTAACGCGGTCTGTATGATGGGTGGGAACTTCTCGCCGCCGGACGGGCGGAGAGGTTAAACGCCTGTTTCGGACGCGATCGCACGCGCGGCTCGGCTGCCGAGACGGGAACCCACCGAGGCGCTGCACCGGCGGCGTGGTAGGAATCCTCGATCCACACGGTCGGGGTGGACGTCCGCCGCAGACCTGGTGAAGTAGCGAAACCGAGCAGCAGGAGACTTCCGACTCATGTACGCGATCGTCAAGACCGGCGGCAAGCAGTACAAGGTGGCTGTCGGGGACGTCGTCGAGGTCGAGAAGCTCGAGGGCGAGCTGGGCTCCGAGGTCAGTTTCCCGGCGCTTCTGGTCGTCGATGGCTCTGAGGTCACGACCGACGCCGACGCGCTGGCCAAGGTGTCGGTGACCGGCAAGCTGGTCGAGCAGACCAAGGGCCCCAAGATCCGCATCCACAAGTTCAAGAACAAGACCGGCTACCACAAGCGCCAGGGTCACCGGCAGAAGCTGACCCGCGTTGAGGTCACCGGCATCACGAAGTGAGGACCTGAGTAGTCATGGCACACAAGAAGGGCGCATCCAGCTCTCGGAACGGCCGCGACTCGAACCCCAAGTACCTCGGGGTGAAGCGCTACGGCGGCCAGGTCGTCAAGGCCGGTGAGATCCTGATCCGGCAGCGGGGCACCAAGTTCCACCCCGGTCTCAACGTCGGACGGGGTAACGACGACACCCTGTTCGCACTGTCCGCTGGCACCGTCCAGTTCGGACGTTACCGCGGCCGCAAGGCCGTCAGCGTGCTGCCGGCCGAGGCCTGACCCGGCTCTCGGCTGCGAAGTACTTCCCGACGAGGGGCGGGTCCGGCTCAGTCCGGCCCGCCCCTCGTCGTTTGTGTTGTGCGGGTGCTCACGCCCCACGACAACAACGCGCCCCGCGCGGCAGTATCGAGGTAGGCGACTAGGCGGTGCTCGCGGGAGCTCGACCTGGTTCGGCCTTCGCGAGCCGGGCGCCAAGACTGTTTTCGCCGGGCCGAGCTCGGCCGGATTTTCCTGGAGGCATTCGTGTCGCGGTTCGTTGACCGCGTGACCATCCACGTCGCGGCAGGCGACGGCGGGCATGGCTGCGCCTCGGTGCACCGGGAGAAGTTCAAGCCGCTGGGTGGCCCGGACGGCGGCAACGGCGGCAAGGGCGGCGACGTCCAGCTCATCGTCGATCCCGGCGTGCACACGTTGCTGGACTTCCACTACCGGCCGAACGCGCGCGCCGCCAACGGCAAGCCGGGCAAGGGCAGCATGCGCAACGGCGCGATGGGCGAAGACCTGGTCCTGCCGGTCCCCGACGGCACCGTGGTGCTGTCCCCGGACGGCGAGGTGCTGGCCGACCTGGTCGGCACCGGCACCTCGTTCGTCGCCGCCGCCGGCGGCCGCGGCGGCCTGGGCAACGCGGCGCTGGCCTCCAAGGCCCGCAAGGCGCCGGGCTTTGCCCTCCTCGGCGAGCCGGGAGAGCAGTTCGAGCTGGTGCTGGAGCTGAAGTCGGTCGCCGACGTCGGCCTGGTCGGGTTCCCGTCGGCGGGCAAATCGTCGCTGATCTCGGTGCTGTCCGCGGCGCGGCCGAAGATCGCCGACTACCCGTTCACCACGCTGGTGCCCAACCTCGGCGTGGTCACCGCGGGCGAAACGGTGTTCACCGTGGCGGACGTCCCGGGGCTCATCCCGGGCGCCAGCGAGGGCCGCGGGCTGGGCCTGGACTTCCTGCGCCACATCGAGCGCTGTGCGGTACTGGTGCACGTGGTGGACTGCGCCACGCTCGAACCCGGCCGCGACCCGTTGTCCGATGTGGACGCCTTGGAGGCGGAGCTGGCGCAGTACACGCCAGCGCTGAAGGCCGAACAGGGCGGTCAGGACCTGGCGTCCCGCCCGCGCATGGTGGTGCTCAACAAGATGGACGTGCCGGAAGCACGCGAGCTGGCCGAACTGGTCAAGGCGGACGTCGGGGCTCGCGGGTGGCCGGTGTTCGAGGTGTCCACCGCGTCCCGCGAGGGGCTGCGCGAGCTGAGCTTCGCGATGGCCGCCGAGGTCGAGCGCTACCGCGCGCAGCTGCCGCCACCCGAGCCGGCGCGAGTGGTCGTCCGGCCGGCGGCCGTGGACGGCGGCAGCTTCACCGTCGAACCCGATCCCGAGGTCGAGGACGCGTTCGTGGTGCGTGGCGAGAAACCGGAGCGGTGGGTGCGGCAGACCGACTTCGGCAACAACGAGGCGATCGGTTTCCTCGCCGACCGGTTGGCGAAGCTCGGCGTGGAGGAGGCCCTGGCCAAGAACGGCGCGAAGCCGGGTAGCCAGGTGACCATCGGCAACATGACCTTCGACTGGGAGCCGTCCACCCCGGCCGGGGTGGCGGGCGTGCTCGGCCGTCGCGGCACCGACCTGCGCATAGACCACGATGACCGGATCTCGGCGGCGGACCGCAAGGCCGCGAAGAAGGCGCGCCGCAGCTCGCTGGACGAGTTCGGCCGGTACGTCGAGGAGGAGGACGGGCGGTGAGCGATCAGGCGTCGGCGACCAGGAAGGCGATAGCGGCGGCGCAGCGCGTCGTGGTGAAGGTCGGGTCGTCCTCGCTGACCACGACGACGGGCGGCCTGGACGCCGAGCGGCTGATGTTGCTGGTCGACACCGTGGCCCAGCGGGTGGCCTCCGGCGGTCAGGCGGTGCTGGTGTCGTCGGGGGCGATCGCGGCAGGGATCGCGCCGCTGGGCCTGCGCCGTAGGCCGAAGGACCTCGCAACCCAGCAGGCTGCGGCGAGCGTCGGTCAGCAAGCCTTGGCACACGCCTACGCCGAATCCTTCTCGCGCTACGACCTGACCGTCGGGCAGGTGCTGCTCACCGCGGACGACGTGGTGCGTCGCGGTCATTACCGCAACGCGCAGCGCACTCTGAACCGACTGCTCGGCCTCGGGGCGGTGCCGGTGGTCAACGAGAACGACACGGTAGCGACGCACGAGATCCGCTTCGGTGACAACGATCGCTTGGCCGCGCTGGTATCCCACCTGGTGGGGGCCGATGCGCTGATCCTGCTGTCCGATGTGGACGCACTGTACGACGGGGACCCGCGGCGGGGCGATGCTTCCGTCATCCGCGAGGTCAACGGCGATGCGGACATGGCGGGCGTGCGGGCGGGGCGCACCGGGGCATCCGGGTTGGGCACCGGAGGCATGGCGTCCAAAGTGGAGGCTGCCAGGGTTGCCTGCTCATCGGGGATTCCCGTGCTGTTGACCTCCGCCGCGCTGGCCGATCGCGCGCTCGGCCCGGCCGATGTCGGAACCGCGTTCGCGGTAACCGGCAGCAGGCTTTCGGCCCGCCGCTTCTGGCTGGCGCACGCGGCGGGAGCCAACGGCCGCCTGTGGTTGGACGACGGTGCGGTCGCGGCGGTGGTCAAACGCCGCCGCTCCCTGCTGGCGGCAGGTATCACGGCGGTGGAGGGCGCCTTCGACGGCGGGGACGTGGTCGAACTGGTCAACCCGGCGGGCGAGGTGGTGGCCCGTGGCGTGGTCGCCTACGACGCGGCGGAACTACCCGACCTGATCGGCCGCTCCAGCCACCAGCTCCCGGCCGAACAGCGCCGAGAGGTGGTCCACGCCGACGACCTCGTACCGCTGCGCTAAGACACGGCCGCACCTTTCCCAGGCCGGACTTCCTGCCAAGGGCCGGGTCAGCGGAGCTCGGCGGCCTTGGTTTCGGGGAGGGTGCGGATCGCGAAGAACGCGATTACCGCGCCAATCGCGATGTACCAGAAGAACATCGCCGATAGGTCGTAGCGGGCCAGTGCCTGGATCACCAGCGGTGCGGTGCCGCCGAAGATCGCGACGGTGAGGTTGTACCAGGCACCGATGCCCAGGCCGCGCAGTTCGGTGGGGAACAGCTCCGACATGATCGCCGGTGCGATCGACGTCATCGCGGTGTACAGCGCGATTCCGACGCAGAACGCCACGAGCAGGTTGCCCAGCCCGGGCCGCACCAACGTCGACAACGGCACGATGAGGATCGCGGTGGCCGCCGACCAGACCAGCAGCTGCGGTTTGCGGCCGATGCGGTCCGACAGCGCGCCCATCGGGTACTGCAGGACGATGAACAACGCAGTCGCGATCGACAGCGCAAGGAACACATCGGTGGCGTCGGCGTCCCGGTTCTTCACCGCGAACGGCGTGAGCGCGCTGAAGAACGTGTAGTAGCACAAAGTCGAGAGCATGCTGAAACCCACGAGTTGCCCGACCGCCTTGGGATGGTACCTCAGCGTGATCCACAGTGGATTCTTCAGCGCCCTGGCCCGGGCCTGGTTGTCCCCGAACTGCTCGGTTTCATCGAGCGTGCGGCGCAGCCAGATGCCGAGCAGGCCGAGCACGCCGCCGATCAGGAACGGGATCCGCCAGCCGTAGTCGGTGAGCTGGTCCTCGGTGAGCAGTGCGGTCAGCGCATAGCCGAGCAGCGAGGCGACCAGCAGCGCGGAAGGTAGATCGTCCAATCGAGTACCACTCGACGGCATTGCCGATGCTCGCGGCGACCAAGGTGCGGACCGGTAGCCGGGATTCCTCGGCAGTCGCCGCGTCATGCGCCATTTCGCATCCTCCGGTGCCGTACCAGGACGCCCGCGCTCCGGAGGCGTGCCGTGTTCCTCCGGGCCTTGAACGGGTGCGGACACAGGACGGTCTGCGACACCGGCGCGGAAAGTTCGAGTTCACCCAGTGGGAGGGCCTGGACGACAGGGTGCGATGGGGGTACCCGCGAGCTCGTGCGCGGCCTTGTTGCACTCCGGACAGGTCGTCCACAGCCACGCGACATCGGAATTGTCCACAGTGATCTGCGCGCCGCACAGCGTCTCAAGCTGCGTTCCGACCGGAAATCCGCCGTGGGGGCGGGGTTTCAGCGTGGCGTGTCGTTGTCCCTCGCCGGGTTGCCAACGAAACGGGTGGGGCATGCACGATCACCGCCTGTTCCAACTCGGCTGGAGGCGACCGCCGCGGGTCGCATCCGGGCAGCCGGTTTCGGGAAACGACGTCGACTGGAACGCGGTACCGGGCACCGGACTGCGTCGCACTGCTGCGAGATTGGCCGGTGTCCACATGTTGTGCTCCTGGTTGGTCGTCGTCGGGAGTACCATCTTGGTGGTACTGAAACGGCTGGCCAATTACCTGAACAGGTAGTAGTTACCAGACTCGAATTCTGTTTCGCTATGTTTCATGACCCGTACCACTGGCGGCACGCCGAAAGCCCGTGCGCTCGGCGCTGAGCTGCGCGAAGCCAGGGAAGCGGTCGGCAAAAGCCTACGCGCGCTGGCACACGAACTGGACACGAACCACGTCAAGCTGATGAGGTTCGAGACGGGGAAATCCGTGCCGCCGCCGGAAGTGGTAGCCGCCTTCGTCACTGCGTTGGGTGTTTCGGCTACCGAACGTGATCGACTTGTGGAAATGGCCCGCGATGCCGATGCGCCGAACTGGCTCACCGCGGACCGCTCCGGCGTGCGCCAGGAACTCACCGCGCTGATCGAGTTCGAGCGCACCGCCACCCGAATCACCAACGTGGCCACCGGGCTGATTCCTGGGCTGCTGCAGACTTCCGACTACGCGCGCGCGGTGATGCGCGGCAGACCGGTCGGCGAGGTCGAGAAACTGGTGCTGATGCGCGTCGGCCGCCGGGAGATCCTCTCCGCCCGCAACGCGCCGCGGCTGACGGCGATCATCAGCGAACACGCTCTGCGGGAACCGATCGGCGGGCACGCGGTGATGGCCGAACAACTCCGCAAGGTGGTGGAACTGGCCGACCGGCCCAACGTCGACGTCCGGGTGGTGGCGAGCGGTTCGACGACGTGGCATCCGGGCCACGTCGGCCCGTTCGTGGTGTTCGAGTTCCCGAAGGCCCGGCCGATCGTCCACTTGGAGCACTACCGCTCCGCCGCATTCCTGTACAACCCCGGACCCGCGCAGGAATACCTGGACGCGATCACTACCCTGCTCTCGTTCGCGATGGACGAAGCCGAATCGATCGGGTTCATCGCCGAGTGTGCGACCGAGATGGAGGGTATGGCGTGAGTACGGCACAGCCGGTTGGTTGGCGGAAGTCGAGCCGGTCGGCGCAGGTTACCGACTGCGTCGAGGTCGGACGCTGCGGTGACGGCGCGGCCGTCCGGGATTCGAAGCACCGCGCGGCAGGGTTTTTCACGGTTCCGGGCGCGCAGTGGCGATTGTTCATCGCCGGTGTGCGTGCCGGCCGATTCGATTGCTGAGCCGCCTACCGCGGTGCCCTCGACCCGCCGTTCGAGGGCACCGAACCGGGGGATTTTCCCGAGTTCAGGCCGAATCGGGAAAAACTCGGGTGCCTTACGGACTGTTCAGTTCGTGGTGGCGAGGGTGAAGGGGAGAACCGCGGGGGCGCCGCCGTGGCGGAGCAACCGGCTGACGACCGTGATGGTCCACCCGGTATCGGCGTAGTCGTCCATCAGCAGCACCGGTCCATCCAGTGTGGACAGCTTCGCGGCGAGGTCCTCAGGCACCTTGAACTGCGACCACAGCGACGCCACTCGTTGGGCGCTGTTGGTGGCGCGCCGGGGCGTCGTGTTCGGATTCGTCAGCACCTCGCCGAGCAGCGGCAACCGGCCGATCGTGGCGATTCGTTCCGCCAGGCTGCGCACCAGCCGCGGGCGCGTCCGCGATCCGAGCGCGACCACGCCCACCGGGCGCCGCGCCCAGTCCCAGGCGGCCAGCACCTTGATCCCGGCCTGGAACAGATCGTCCGGCAGCTCTTGGTCCGGCGCGCCGGTGGCGAGCAGCTCGCGTAGCCGGTTGCCCCAGCCGATGTCCGTGAGCCGTCCGATCGCACGGCCGTCCCCCGCCTGTTCGCCGACGGGAAGCCTGCCGGAGACCGGGATGCCCAGCGCGTCCATGCCGCTCGGCCACATCTTGCGCGGCGAAACCTCCACGCCAGGCCGGCGCAGCCGTTCCTCGGCCTGCTGGACGGCCTGCTCGTCGACGTCGCCGGAGTAGCCGGAGCCGGTGCAGTTGTCGCAGCGCCCGCAGGGTTCGGCCGCCGGGTCGTCGAGCTGCCGCCGCAGGAACTCCATGCGGCACGCCGTCGTCCCGAGGTAGTCGAGCATCGCCTGCTGCTCGGACTTCCGCTCCGCGGCGATGCGCTCGTAGCGCTTGGCGTCGTACTGCCACGGCTCGCCGGTGGCTTCCCAACCGCCCTTGACCCGGCGGACGGCCCCGTCGACGTCAAGCACCTTGAGCACCATCTCCAACCGGGTACGCCCCAGCTCGACGTGCGGCTCAAGGGCCACCGTCGACATGCGCTCCTGCTGGGCCAGCGCGTCGAGCACCGCGCGCACCGTCGGTTCCGGCGGGAAGGCCAGCGACGCGAAGTAGCTCCAGATGTCGCGATCCTCCGGGCCGGGCAATAGCAGCACTTCCGCCCGCTGCACGCCGCGACCCGCGCGGCCGATTTGCTGGTAGTAGGCGATCGGCGAGGACGGAGCCCCGAGGTGGACCACGAAACCGAGATCGGGCTTGTCGAAACCCATGCCCAGCGCGGAGGTCGCCACCAGCGCCTTGACCCGGTTCGCCAGCAGGTCCGCTTCGGCCTGCTGCCGCTCGGCGGGGTCGGTGCGGCCCGAGTAGGACGCCACCTGGTAGCCCTGGTCACGCAGGTAGGCCGCGATCTCGTCGGTCGCCGCCACGGTCAGCGTGTAGATGATCCCGGAGCCGGGCAGGTCCTTCAGGTGGCTCGCCAGCCAGCCCAGCCGGGCCTGCGCCGTGGGCAACCGGACCACGCCCAGTCGCAGGCTCCCCCGATCCAGGCTGCCGCGCAGGACCAGCGTCTCCTGCGGGTCGGTGTGCTCGCCGCCCACCCCGAGCTGATCGGCGACGTCCTGCACGACGCGGTCGTTGGCGGTGGCCGTGGTCGCCAGCACCGGAACGCCTTCGGGGAGCTCGGTGAGCAATGTCCGTAGCCGCCGGTAGTCCGGCCGGAAGTCATGCCCCCAGTCGGAGATGCAGTGCGCCTCGTCCACCACGAGCAGGCCGGCGGTCTGGGTGAGCTCCGGCAGGATCGTGTCGCGGAAGTCGGGGTTGTTCAGCCGTTCCGGGCTGACCAACAGCACGTCGACCTCGCCGGCGGCGACCCGTTCCTCGACGTCGGCCCATTCGTCCGGGTTCGCGGAGTTGATCGTCGCGGCCTGCACACCCGCGGCCGCGGCTGCCTCGACCTGGTTGCGCATCAGCGCAAGAAGCGGCGAAACGATCACCGTCGGGCCTTCGCCCAGCTCGCGCAGCAGCGCGGTGGCGATGAAGTAGACGGCGGACTTGCCCCAGCCGGTGCGCTGCACCACCAGCGCGCGACGGCGCTCCAGCACCAGCGCGCGGATCGCGCTCCACTGGTCTTCGCGCAGCGCGGCATCGGGTCCGGCCAGCGCGCGGAGTCGATCGTCGGCTAGTTCGCGCAGGGCGTGTTCGTCCACCCCCCGATTCCTACCGGACGCCCGCGATGTGCCGCCGCCGGGGTGATGACCGGGCCAAATCCGGTGTCTGTGGTTGTCCGAACGGACTAGTCTGGGCGGGTGACCACCACCGAGTCCACGATCACAGGCAAGGTGTCCGGGGACCAGCTGCGGGAGCAGGTCCGCGACGCGGCGCGGCGGGCCAAGCGGGCAGCGGCCGAGTTGGCGCAGGCCACCAGGGGCACCAAGGACGCGCTGCTGCACGCGATGGCCGAGGCGCTGATGCAGCGAGCACCGGAGATCCTCGCCGCCAACGACCGGGACGTCGCCGCGGGCCGCGAGTCGGGGATGCCGGAGGGTCTGATCGACCGGCTGAGCCTGAGCACCGAGCGCATTGCCGCGATGGGCGACGGACTGCGCACGGTCGCGGGGCTGCCGGATCCGGTCGGTGAGGTGGTGCGCGGTGGCGTGCTGCCGAACGGGTTGCAGTTGCAGCAGGTCCGGGTGCCGCTCGGCGTGGTCGGGATCGTCTACGAGGGCCGACCCAACGTCACGGTGGACGCCGCTGGGCTCACGCTCAAGGCGGGCAACGCGGTGCTGCTGCGGGGCTCGTCCTCGGCGGAGAACTCCAACACCGCGCTGGTGTCGATCCTCGCCGACGTGATCCGCGAACACGGCCTACCGGCCGACGCGGTGCAGCTCCTGCCGTGCCACGACCGGGCGTCGGTGCAGCACTTGATCACGGCGCGCGGGCTGGTCGACGTGGTGATCCCGCGTGGTGGCGCGGGCCTGATCTCGGCGGTCGTGGAGCAGGCCACGGTACCGGCCATCGAGACCGGCGTCGGCAACTGCCACGTGTACGTCGATGCGAGCGCTGATATCGACACCGCGCTGCGCATCCTGCTCAACTCCAAAGCACGGCGGCCCAGCGTGTGCAACGCGGCGGAGACCGTGCTGGTGCACAAGAACATCGCAGCGGAGTTCCTGCCCAGGGCGCTCGTCGAGCTGCACGGCGCGGGTGTGACCGTGCACGGCGACGAGCGCGTCGTCGCCGAAGGTGGCGCCAATATCGTGCCGGCCACCGACGAAGACTGGGACACCGAATTCCTGTCGCTGGACATCGCGGCAGCGGTGGTGGATTCGCTGCCGGACGCCGTCGAGCACATCCGCACCCACGGATCCGGGCACACCGAGGCCATCGTGACCAGCGACGTGCGCGCGGCTCGGCAGTTCACCGCCCAGGTGGATGCCGCCGCGGTGATGGTCAACGCGTCGACCGCGTTCACCGACGGGGGCGAGTTCGGGATGGGCGCGGAGATCGGCATCTCCACCCAGAAGCTGCACGCCCGCGGGCCGATGGGGCTGCCGGAGCTGACCTCCACGAAGTGGCTGGCCTTCGGCGATGGGCACGTGCGCCCGGGCTCCGCACCGGTAAGCACCAGCCCCGGCGCGGGGAGCTGATCCGATCCAGGGCCCTTCACGTGACCCGGCCGACGCGCCGAACCGGGGCGGGCTGCGCTTCGCGACGGCGACGAGGGCGTCTACCGAAAACCAGATACTCGTCCGGACCCCAATGCATGCCGCTGTCGTGGCAAAGTTGCGGGTGATCTTGCTCATCATGTGAAAGAGGTGGCGAATGAGCTGGTCGATCGAGGTCGACGCGGACACGTGTATCGGCTCCGGCATGTGCGCCGGCATCGCGCCGGACCATTTCGATCTGGTGGACGGGTATTCGTGCGTCAAGAACGCGACGGTGGACCCGGCTGAGCAGGTGGTCGACGCGGCGGAGTCGTGCCCGGTGGAGGCGATCCTGGTCAAGGACGCCGATACCGGTGAGATCGTCGCTCCAGCGGAGTGACGCACGACACTCCCGCGATCGTGTCATGGCGTCCGGGCGAGCGTGTCTCACCCTTGCGCGCCTGAGACACGGCAGCGCCCGCGACCCGAGGTGGGCCCCCAGCCGCTGCGGGTCGCGCAGGACCGCGGGGCCCGGCTCAGGGGGGAGCGTGGGCCGGGCTTCACGGTCAGCGTGACGTACGACTCACGCCCCGCTGACCATCGCGGGGCATCGGCTTTCTAGGCTTATCAGCTATGTCGCGTCGCCGGATCGGGGTCATGGGTGGCACCTTCGACCCCATTCATCACGGACACTTGGTGGCCGCCAGCGAGGTGCAGGCGCAGTTCGGCCTGGAACAGGTCGTCTTCGTGCCCACCGGTCAGCCGTGGCAGAAGAGCCACGAGCTAGTCAGCCCCGCCGAGGACCGGTACCTGATGACCGTGATCGCCACCGCGTCCAACCCCCGGTTCCTGGTCAGCCGAGTCGACATCGACCGAAGCGGGCCCACCTACACCGCCGACACCCTCACCGACCTGCACCACCAGTTCCCGGATGCGGACCTGTACTTCATCACCGGCGCCGACGCGCTGGAGCAGATCCTGTCCTGGCACCGGGTGGAGGAGCTGTTCGACCTGGCGCACTTCATCGGCGTGACCCGGCCGGGCTACTCGCTCAACGGCGCCCACCTGCCGGCCGGGGCGGTGTCGCTGGTCGAGATCCCGGCGATGGCGATCTCGTCCACCGGCTGTCGCGACCGGGTCCGAGCGGGGTTGCCGGTCTGGTACCTGGTTCCGGACGGCATCGTCCAATACATCACCAAGCGCGGCCTCTACCGGGAACCAACCCCGGAATGGGGTCCGTAGCAGGCGGTTTACCAAACGCAAACGGGGCTCAGGCTGCCCGGGTACAACTCCGGTACAACCTGGCCCCGCTTAGCTACGTGAACTTTGTCTCGACGCCGAGCGCGGCATCCACGAGCGTTCGAGTCCTGTCAACCGCATCCGGCCACTCATGGGCGTAGGTGTTGAGTGTGATCGTCGGCGTGCTATGTCCGAGTGCCAGCTGCACCGTCTTCACTGACGCCCCCGCATGAATCAGCAACGAAGCAAAGTAGTGCCGAAGACCGTGTAATCCGAATCCCTGCGGAAGCTTTGCCCGCTTCACCGCCGATCGCATAACCGGAGACCAGTTCGACCGGGTGACAGGCAGCCCGGTCGTCGTGGTGAATACCAGTCGAGCAGGCCGACGGATCGGATTTCTCGGATCGGTCAGATCATCGATCATGGTCACCGTCGGTGGATACGCCTTCAGGTGCCCCTTAAGTGCCCGAGCTGCGACTTCGGGGAGCTCGACCGTCCGTTTGCTGGTCTTGGTCTTCAGCTTTGCCAGCTGGGGCGGCTGGCCAGGGAGCTGCTTGAGCTGCTGGGCGATTGCGATCTCCCGGCGGTCGAAGTCGATATGCTCGACTTCCAAGCCGAAGACCTCACTGGGACGTGGTCCACAACCCGCCGCAACGTACGGCACAGCCCGATAACGCTCGAACAGCTCTCCAGCAAGTGCGTGAACCTGCCCGGGAGTCGGAATGAATCGATCTCCGTGTTCCAGCTCAGGGAGTCGCACCCCCTTGCACGGCGTTGACGCGATCACTTTGTCATAGAGTGCGGCCCGACACATCGACGCTATGTACCCGTAGAACAGGTGCACCGTGGACGGTGCCAGCTCCGCCGACCGGTCCTTCACCCACGACCGGAGATGACTCGACTGAAGATCACCCAGTGCCCGAAACCCTAGGATCGGATTGATGTGGAGCCTGAAGGCACGTTCAACCAGGTCCGCCGTTGAATCACGGTGAAGCTGCTCTTTACGCCACCCCTCCGAATATTCAGCAACAGTGATCTTTCCCGCGCTGGGGTCGATATAGAGCCCCCGCGAGATGTCGGCGTGAACGGTCGCATCATGCCGCTCGGCTTGGGCCTTTTTGTCAAACAAGGAGGTTTGCGTCTGCCCCGTCTTAGGATCGACCCACCGAACCCGCCATCGCTTACCCCGACCGTGCCGCTTGGACGGCAGCCGTTCACCCGTCCCCGGGTCTCGCTTCCGTAGGTACCACAGGTCATCGACCGGCACTCAGATCACCGCCTGAGTTTCGAACCAGGCTTCGACGTCGCCGGGTCTGTAGCGGACGTGCTTGCCGACGCGGCGTCCTATTGGCCCGGTGCCCCGGCTGCGCCATTGGTAGACGGTGCCGAGCGGTACGCCGAGGTAGTTGGCGACGTCTTGTGGTCCCCAGAGGTTGCGGATCATGGTCAGTCTTTCCTTTCTGTTGCGTAGCGGTGTTTGCGTGCCTCTCGCTGCCGTTCGGCGATAGCGGCAGCCAATTCGCGTTCTTCGGGGGTGTGGTGGCCGACGCTGACCAGGGACCAGTGGTTGACCACCGTGATCGATTCCTCGGTGACCCCGAGTTCGGCGAGGGTGTGTTCGTGCCGGTAGCGGCGTCGGTCGTCGCGGATCTGCCGGAACGGCACGGAATACGCCTGGGACTTGGTGAGGAAGTGGCCCCGGAAGGCGAGCATGTGTGCCCAGCGGCGCAGCTTGAGCGCATCCACCGGGTCGGGGCGGTCGCCGAGTTCGGGGTGCAGGCGGCGTTGGCGCACGGTGCGGGTGACCTCGCCGCCGTTGTTGCAGGTGGCGCAGTAGTGGGCGTGCTGGCAGCCGCACCCGTCGGTGTGGTGGAAGCCGTGGGGGTGACAGTCCGGGCAGGGCACCGGGGCCCCGAGATCCCAGGCGGTCTGGATGATCCGGCGGTGGTGCGGGGTGACGCGTAGCCGGTCGATATCGGCCTGGGAGCGGATGCGGCGGTCGGCGGCTTCGGACTTGCCGGTGCCTTTGGTGGCGTATTTGGCCACGTAGGAGGCCAACCGATCATCGGTGATCACACCGCGCTCGTCCTCAACCCGACCCGCCTCAGCCGGGCGGATCGGGCGGATATCGATCTGCCCTCCGAAGGCCAGCTCCCAGGTGCGCCCGTCAATGTCGGGTGAGGTGACCCGGGTGCAGGCGTGGGCGGCGTGGATGGCGTCGGTGAGTGCCTGGACGGTGCCCCAGGTGGGGGTGGGGTCGCCGGGTCCGTCTGGGCCGTCGAGGCGGATCACGGCGTGGAAGTGGATCAGCCCGCGCCGCTGGTATTCGGCCACCTTCGCGAACGAGAGCCGGGCGTGGTCGGCGAACGCGCGTTGCGGGAGCCCCGCTGCGTGGGCGAGGTGACGTTTCAGCGCGGTGATGAACCGGTGCCAGAGTTCGCCGCTGTGGGCCTGCCAGAGAACATGCCCGAGGTAGTCATAGCTACCGGGGTCGACCGGCTGCCCGAGGCGGGGGTCATCGGGGTGGTGGAATTCGCCGCAGCGGCACGGGATCGCTGTGCCATGGGGGGTGCGGCGGTTGTGGACCGGCCCGAAGCTGGGGGCGGTCAGGGTGAGGAACAGGCGTGGCTTGTCGGCAACGGTGACCGGGATGCCCTTGGTGCCCCCGGCCAGCCCGGCGCGTAGGAGGTGGAAGGCGTCGGCGGCGTAGCGGTCGGAGCAGGCGGGGCAGACGCTTTCGCGGCGGTTGCCGCAGGGCACCATCACCCGCCCATGCAGCGAGTCCAAGACGGTGCCGGTGGTGTTGTCCTGAACCGCCCACGAGCCCGACAAGCGGATCGGATGGGTGCAGCCACCGAGCCGTTCGATATCGGTGCGCCACTGCGCAAACCCGGCTGCGCGGGCACGGCGCTGGAAACCATCGGCGGTGATCCGCTGGTAGTCGGTGTGGTTGATGAGAGCGGTTGGGGGCAATGGGTGTCCACCTCCTGACAAGCAAAGGCGGGACACCCCCGGACCCATTGGCCCTGCGGTGATGTCCCGCCGAGCTGGCATTGGTTCCGGGTATTCAGTTGTGCGGCAACGGGTTTCAGGCGACCGGGTGCCCGTTGGTGGTGTAGTCGGCCACGATCCGCTCGGCCAACTCACCGGAGATATTGATCACGGCCTGCACGTCGGCAACGGTAAGCTCTCGCCCCTGCGCAGCCGCTTTCGATCGCGCGCCCAGGACGGCTTTGACCATCGGGGGCGGCAGATTCGGCCCCCGCTTGGCAACGGTCGGGGACTTCTGTGTCGGCGCAGGCTCCTGCGGTGGTGAAGGAGCAGGCGGCTGGTCAGGCCCCAGGCCCCGCGGTTGCAGGAGTGCCGCTTCAGCAGGTGAGGGGACGCCTTCCTGCGGTGACGGGGCCTCGTGGTCTGCCTGGTCGACTTGTTCGCTTTGGTCGGCTTGTTCGTAGCCTTGCAGGATCGCTTGCCGGGCCCGGGCCTGGATGACCGGGATCACCTCCGCCAGCCCGTAGACGATCACAGGGACGATCGCGTGCACGAACGCCGATCCCGGGTTGAACGCATCCCAGTCGGTGAACAGGGGAACGAGCTGGGGAATGACGTTCATGAACAGCGTGGCCACCAGCAAGACCCGTTTGAGCCTGGACCACCACTGGTGATCCGGCTCGATCCCGTGGGAGAGGATCAGGGCCTCAAAGTTCAGCAAGACGATCAGCAGTCCGGCGAACATCGGTTCCACCGTCCACGCAGCCCACCACAACGGGTCGGTGAAGGTGGCCTTGCCCGCCAGGAACTTCTGCACTCCCGCGCTGGTGAACACCAGCCCCAGGGCCAGGAAGAACCACAACCCGGCCAGGGTGCGCCTGCGGTGTCGTTCGATCTCCACCGCGTTGAGGTCGGGGTTGCGGACCAGGCCCCGCAGGCGGGTCGCTTCCGCGATCCGCTTGCGTAGCTTGCCGACCCGCCGCGTCTCCCCCTCCTGGCCGTCCTGGGGGCGTGGGCGCACACGCATAACCCGCCCTCCCTTATTCGCCGCTGGGGGTGAGCAGGGCATACAGGGCCCGTACGAGCACGATCACCCCGATGCCCCCGCCGATGGCGTAGGCGGGCCCGATCAGCAACCACACCAACGCCAGCACCACCACGACCAGGACCAGCAACCCGAGAATGGTCTTGATCGCTTGACCGGTCAGTTCAAAAAGGACAACAGGCTTCATCACGCTTTCCCTTCTACGTAAGGATTTTCAGGCGACTTCGTCTTCGTCTTGGTCTTCGTCGCGGTGGAACTGGACCACATTGGACTCATCCACCGGGCCCGGGGTGCAGGTGCGCACGAGTTCGGCGATATCGGCATCCGAGACCCACCCGGCCCGCACACGGGTCGGGCGGCGCGAGCGCTGATCCACCCGGAACCCGATCCCGGCGTATTCCTCATCGGCCGGGATCTCATCGGTCAGCGCGCCCTTGATGCGCATGCCCTCGCCCAGCACCATGTCCGGGTGGTTCTCGGCCGTGGTGCGCAGGCAAATCCGGCGGGTGAACAGGTCCCGGACCGGAACAATGTCCTTGGTCGGCTCCTGCACGTAGGCACACAACGCGAAACCCGGGGCGCGGCCTTGGGTCATCACCTCGGCCATGAGCTTGATGGCCGCCCGCGTGGTGCTTGAACTGCCCAAGGCCGTCATCATGGCTAGCTCATCGATCATCAGCACCCGAAACGGGGTCTCGCGGCTGACGGTGAACTTCCGCAAGCCCCTTTCGGCCAGGTGACGTTGGGTAGCCTTCATGTCATCGCGGAACGCCTCAATGACCTCAAGACCGGTGTCGGGCTCGGCTGCGTAGCGGTGGAACAGCGACCGGGCGGTCCCGGCGGCCATACCGCCCTTGAGATCGAGGAAGTCCACCCGCACCAACCCGTCACGAATCGCCGGGCCCATCCCACGCAACGGATTCCAGATCAGCGAGTCCTTACCCGAACCAGTCGCCCCGCACCCGATCAGGTGATGACCGAGCAGGGGTTCGGTCCAGTCGTTGCCGTACTCGTCCTCACCGAAATACAGGTTGCGCAAATCCACATCAGCGGAATCCACGGGAACCTCGGCCGGGTCGATCACGTCGGCGAACGGGTTGCCCCGCACCACGGTCAACGCGATCACACCCGGCTGAACCTTCACGATGCCCAGCGCGTCGGCCCGCAGCGCCATCGCCAACTCATCCTGCGCGTCCTGGAAACGCTTGAGCGACTGCCCGCGCAAGACCTTGACATACAGGGTGTCGATCGACGGAGACGCCGAACGCACCCGCAGCAGGCGCGGCACCTCGATGTGGCCGGTGCGGCGGTTCTCCCGCCCGAACTCGCAATCGATCATCAAATCCCGCCACCTGCGGCCCACATACCGCAGCCATCTACGGCGAAACGCCCGCACATACGGAGCCGCGTAACGGTCGAAGGTCTCCGGGTGGCCCCGGTACCACGACAACCCCGCCACACCCAGAGCCGCCAGCGTGGCCCCGGCACCAGCGGGCCCCAACTCGGCCACACCGGCACCGAGCACGGCCGGAGCGGCACTCATCCCCGGATGCCGCACCATCCACCCGGCAACGCGCCACTCGATTCCCTTGCGTCGGGTTTCCTTACCCATCACTGACCAACTCCCGATATCGCGGAAAAAGACAAAAAAGGGGGGCCCGGCCACCACATAGGGCAGCCGAGCCCCGAAACGATCGTGCGTGTTGCTACCTGGACGCGGCGATGTAGGGGGCCACGTCTTCCAGGTCCACCTTGTAATCGGCCACCTTCCGGGCCAACTCGTCATGCTCCTTCTTGAACCCCGCCGTGCGCACCTGGATCCCGGCCATCGCGTCACGAAGCTTGACCATCGCCTTGTCCAGATCCTCAATCACGGCATCCACCTGAAACCGGCCCATTCCTTAAACCCTCCATCCACGCGAAACGAGTTCCTTTTCCCACTTCACCGTGCTCGTGTGCAGCACGTTCAACTGCTCGGTCGCCTTGTGATGCCCGGCCTCAACCTGTTCACGGTCCGGCACCCGCCACCCGGAGTCCTCATCAACGGGCTTCCTGATCTTGGCGTGCAGCCTCGCCGCTTCCTGCAAAGCGATCCGCACCACCTCCAGCGCGTTGTGCAACTCCTGATACTTGTTCATCGCGCGCTTGTTCAGCGCTTGCACCTGCATTTTCTCTTTACTCCCTTCCGTTACGGATTCCGTGCTCACTCCTCGCCATCTGCGTCGAGGAATGCTTTCAGAAAGCGATTAGGCGGCTTTCCACGGCTTTGCCAGCGAGCCCCAGCGATACGCGGCTTGTTTCGACTTCCGGGGCACCAGCACCGACCGCGCCGACCCCGTGTAGCGGTCATAGCGCACATGGTGCGTACCGCCGACCTCCAGCCACTTAGACTCGATCAGCTGGTGTACCGCGTGATCCACATCCGGCGACACCGATTCGACCAGATCATCAGTGACACGGCGACACACCAGCTCACGGATGCCCACCAGCACGAACCCCACCGACGCCGCCTCACGCAACACCCGCTCGATCAACTCCATATCGTTGACCGTCGGGCGAGGCTCCGAACGAGGCGCAGGCGAGGCCACCGGGTTGCCCAACAAATCCGTCTCACCAACCACGGCCGGTCACCCCTTTACCCGCTCCCAGGCAGCCGGACCCGTGAAAACCGAACCCGCTCACTCGTCATCACCCCGCAGGTAATCAGCCGCCCGCGCCCACTCACACTCGTGGTGATCGGCCTCAACCTCATCGGAAACCGAGTGCCCACACCCCAGCCGGAAATCATCGGACATCGATATCCCTACCCTTCCCATTCACTTGCGGTTGTCAGCAACTCATCCCGCGCCTGCTCCACTGCGGACAAAGCGAACGGCACCCGCCAATTCCGCTCCCCCGCCCGAGAACGAGTGCTCCGGGCGAAATCCTCGATACTCTCCGAAATCGCCTTCAGTCGTTCCGTGATGCAGTGCAGATCGCGGCACTCAGAACCGTTCGCACCGGTCACCACTACTCACCTCCCGGGCACCGGATTCACAGAATCGATCACCCGAGTGCCGGTACCGAAGCTGGTCAATGTGGCACGCTGGGCAATACGCAAGAGACATGCTCTTACCACTTCCTTATACGTGGGCATTTACTCCACCTCGGCATTCTCTTCGAAGAACGCGATCCAGCGGCGCAGCTCCATGCACATTCTCTCCATGTCGTGGATGAGATTCGCTGATCGCTGGCGACAAGCGCCACCGGCTGACACGACGGTCCGCGAGTCTTCGTCCAGAAACGACGTGGCGCTCTCTACTATCTCCGCAACGTGCGTGTAGGAGTTCATCAACTCGTGGTACTGACGCTGATTTAGCACGCTCTCTCCTTCCTCTCGGGAAACCATGAAAGCCCCCGACTCTTTTGCATTCGGGGGCTAACCTGGCCTCCCCGGCGCAACAATTCACGCCGAAAAAGGGCATAGCTCGGCCCACTATGGAGTTCTCAAAGAACAAACAGCCGAATGGCTTAAAAGAATTCAGTCGGATTCGGTTTCCGACGGATCAAGCGCGTACTCGACCACCGAGAGGTTCACCCGGCCGTCACCTTCGCAGGCCTCGCAGTCCGGGCCCCAGTGATCGGGACAGTCCCCGGGCTCGGGGTCAGGCCAGCGAAACGTGTGCTGCCACAACATCTCAGGCCGCTGGGGTCAAGCCGTTGGCCTTGAACGAGATCCCCGACGAGTACCGCCCCTTACGCTCGGTCTGCCACGGGCTCACCGTCGCGTCCACCAGCTGGACGTAGGTGCCCTCCTCGAACCCCTCACCCGGGTCCGCCGTCAGGGTCACCTTGATTTCCTCGCCCTTCTCGGCGTACTCGCCCGGCTGCGCCTTCCGCTTCGCGAACAGCGACACCACGAACTGCTGCACACCCTGACGATCCGTGACCGGCTCCACCTGACCCGTGTCCTCGTTCTCTCGCATCTTCATCGCCGGAGCCTCAGTGATCATCAGCTTGTAACCCTGCATATTCGCCGGAATGTTCTTCAGAGCCATCACTACCTCCGTGGAGATCGACCATCGTTGTCCGAAGTCAGCTGCCGTTCAACTGGCTTGAGCCAGTGCCGATAGGTCATTTCTACTGGCTTGAGCCAGTGAAGTCAAGTGGCTTGAGCCAGTATCACTCGACTGGCTCAAGCCACCACGTGTAACCTGCGGATATGAACAGAGCTAAGGAGGAGGAGTGACGACCAAAGAGGAACCGCCCAGCAGGGCCCTTGCGACGCAGCTACGGGCAAAGATCCAGCGAGGCGACTACGCCCCCGGGGAGAAGTTGCCATCGGAACGAACGCTCGCTGCGGAGTACGGCATTGCCCGGAACACCGCCGCCGAAGCGGTTCGGCTACTCGCCGAGGAAGGCTTGGTGACCCGCCAGCACGGGAAGGGGAACTTCGTTAGGGGTGAACAGGCACTTATCAGGCTTGGGAGTGACCGGTACTCCCCCAAGTACAGGGAGTCAGGGCTGTCGCCGTTCCTACTTGAGTGTGAGAAGCAGGGCAAAGTCGGCCGCTTTGAAGTCCTGTCTGTCGAGAAGATCCGCAGCCCGGAATGGGTAGCCGACGAACTCGGGGTAGAGAACGGCAGCAACGTTCTAGAGCGGGAGAACGTCTTTTGGGCGAGCGACGACCCCGTGTATCGAGTGACGACCTACGTGCCCTGGGGTATCGCGAAGGGGAGCGGACTTCTCCGAGACGAGATTCCACACAAGTACGGCATCCACGGAATCTTCGAAGACAAGGGCTATGTCATGGCACGCATCCGTGAGTCAGTCAAGACTCGAATGCCCACCCCAGAAGAAGCTGAGCACCTACAACTGCCGTCAGGCGTACCCGTGCTCGAAGTTGTCCACACAAGCCTCACCGCTGAACAAACGGCCTACGAGGTCACCAGGTTTGTGATGCGCGGAGACATGAGTGGTCTGCTGTACAACATGCCGGTCGAGTAGCCAGACCCAAACCCGCGTGTTCAGAGTTTCTTTTCTTCATCAAGGGCGGCCCCTGCGGGGCCGCCTGCCTGCTGTTTCCCTGGCCGGGCCAGCGGGGCCGCAGGGGCCCGGCCGCAAGCGGCCACCCTGCGCCCCGCGGCCCGGCCGGACGGGAAGGCAGGCGGCCCCGCGCCGCAGAAGGGGCGCGTTGAAGCGCAAAGAGATGTCCTCGCCGGACTGGCGGGCCAAGGAGCCGTCGCGAGAGCACTGGGTCGCCTGGGCAAGGTCAAAAAACGGTACTGGGCACGTCGCCGAGCTGGTCGCCTTACCACTCCAGCAGGAACCGAGCCGTCACCTGCCGAACGGGGTTGCCCGCTTGTGGTCCCGATCAGGCAGCCCAGTCGACAAGATCCCCCCGGCGGGGAAAGGAGCCAGGTCGACGGGGTGAAGGCAGCGGCACTCCCTTGCTGGGGGAGGCAAGAGCCGCCCGGTACAAATTCGGTACATGTGAGCACGTCGACCACCCGAAAACGACGACAAACGACGGCAGGCATTGTGCCTGGTCACGGCGCATTTGAGCCCCGTCGATGCTGGTCAGAGGATTTCGACGTGCACTTCATCACCAAGCGCGGCCTCTACCGCGAGACGACCCCGGAATGGGGTCCGTAGCAGGCATCGTTGCACAGGGCTGCCCCACAGCGCCCACCGCTGCTGCTGGTGGTGCCGTCGTGTTCGGCGATCTGCGTCGTGGCGGTGCTGGCCCAGACAGATTGCATAGGGTCGCCCGATTTTCGGCACCCGCAGGGTGCTGGAGTGTGGGCGGGCGGTGGGGCGCGTTGTCGATCCCGCCTCTGGGTATTCGATGCTCAGGCCGACCCGCGGCATGCACTGCCGGTTCGGCGCTCGGAGCCGGCTCCCCGCGGAGGCGGTGACCGGGCGTGATGAGCGGCGAGTCGTCGCGGGTAGAAGCACCACATGTGGTGCGGATCGGAGCCCGCCATGAGTGAGCACACCCGCGACTGCACGTCCGGGACTCGCCGCCGGAATGCGTTGAAGATTCCGGTGCAACGGGTGGACAGCTTCCAGCAGCGCCACCGATCGTTGGGCGTGACGGTGGCCGTGTTCCGCAAGTTCGGCGAAGATCGGTCCGCGAACTTGGCGAGTATGCTCGCTTTTTGGGCGTTCTTCTCGATCTTTCCCCTGCTTTTGGTGCTGGTCACGCTGCTTGGCTTCCTGCTGCCGGTCAGCATGAAAGACCGGGTGCTCAGCAGTGCGGCGACGATGTTGCCGCTGCTGGACCCCGCAACCGTGCAGGGTCTCAGCGGCGCCTGGTGGGCGCTGATCCTTGGTGTGGTCACTGCGCTGTGGAGCGGTCTGAGGGTGGTTCGCGTCGCCCAAGCCGCGCTCAACTCGGTCTGGGGATTGCCGTTCGCTCGGCATCCCACGATCGTCCAGCAGATCGTGCGCGGTGTGGCCATGCTGGCCACCGTCGGCGTGGGCCTGGTGGTGAGCACCCTGGTCAACGGATACGTCTCCGGCGCTGCGGCGGGGATCGATCTGGGCTGGTTTGGTCGCCTGCTCGGCTATTTGATCGCGATCATCCTGGACCTGGGGCTGTTCGTGGCTGCGTTTCGGCTTCTCACCCACCGGCAGGTCACCACCCGCGATGTCCTGCCCGGCGCGGCGCTGTGCGGGGTCCTGTTCTTTGTGCTGCAAACCGCTTCGTCGTTGATTATCAGCCGGTTCTTGCACACTGCTCAAAGCACCTATGGCCCCTTTGCCACCGTGATCACCATGCTGTGGTGGTTCTATCTGCAAAGCGTCATCACCCTGCTGGGCGCACAGCTCAACGTGGTGCTCAAGGAACGTCTGCACCCTCGCGCACTGGTCGCCGCCCCACAGACCGATGCCGACCGCCGTGCCTACAGCGCCTATGCCCAGGTACGCACCTACCACCACGACGACGAGGGCTTTCGCTCGTAGTCGGACCCGCCGTGGACTAGGTCACCCCGGTGGCGCGGTATGTACCGATTCCGCCCCGTCCGTGATCGCAGTGAGGACGAACAGCGCACCACACCGACGACCTCCAGCACCTCGATCAGGCCGAAGGTTTCCTGCCCCTAGATCGCCTCGGCAGTGGCCGGGGCGGCTTGTTCGGGAGGAGAATGTCAGAACGTCGGCAAGGGGGTGGCCGCGTGCACTTTGATCCTGAACTGGCAGCAGCCCTGCCCGCGCTGCCCAACTTGCACATCCAGGACCTCGCCCAAGCTCGCGCCCGGATGCGGCAGCTGGCCGCGGGCGGGGAACGGCCCCCACCGGACGAGGTCATCATGACCGACCATGCGGTCCCTGGTGCCGACGGCAACTCCGTGCCAGTCAGGGTTTGCAAGCCGCCCGACGCCACCGGCCCACTGCCCGCTCTGCTCCTGCTGCACGGTGGCGGATTCGTGATGGGCGACGTGGAAGCGGTCACCGCGCAGGCGGCGGACCTGTGTAACCAGGTGCCGACGGTCGTCGTAGGCGTCGACTACCGGCTGGCCCCCGAGCATCCGTATCCGGCTGCCCTGCAAGACTGCGAGGCCACGCTGCGCTGGATCGCTTCCGAAAGCGAGGCGCTCGGCGTCGACACCGCACGAATCGGCGTGTACGGGATGAGCGCCGGCGGTGGCCTCGCCGCGGCACTCACCCTGCTCATCCGCGACCGTGGCGGACCGCCGCTGTGCTTCCAGCTGCTTGACGCACCCGAGGTTGATGACCGGCTGGACACGACCTCGATGCGCACGCTCGGCGACACCCCGCTGTGGAACCATGCCGACGCGGTACTGAGCTGGCGGCACTACCTGACGGGCGGTGAAGGGCTGACTGGCGGTGAAGGGCTGACCGGCCGTGAAGGGACGGTTCCTCCCTATGCGGCACCGGCGCGTGCCAGCGATCTCTCCGGTCTCCCTCCGGCGTACGTGTCGGTCTACGAGAACGATCCGCTGCGCGACGAGGGGTTGGCCTATGCGTCCGACCTGCTCAATGCCGGGGTGTCGGTCGAGCTTCACCTGTTCCCAGGCACCTTTCACCGATCGGCCATCATCACGAGCGCGGCCGTATCCCGGCGACAGGCGGCCGAAATCCTCGACGCGCTGCGCCGTGGACTGAACCCCGTCGCATAACGGTCCATCACTCCGGAATGCCTCTCGCGGCAACGACTTTCGGGGGCGGGGAAGTCCTGGCCGGCTTCAGCGCGTTGAAGTCGGCCACGTTCTTCGGGCATAACTGACGCCGGGGTCCAATGGCCGTGGAGGCGGGCCGGGCCCCGTGCCGGACGGGCTGGCTATCCTCTACTCGGCGTGGGCCGCACACCGGGCCTACCCGAGAGGAGTGACGTGGCAGCCACCGAGAACGCCCGCCGGCTGGCTCTGATCGCGGCGCAGGCCGCGGCGGACAAGAAGGCCACCGATGTGGTCCTGCTGGATGTCTCCGAGCAGTTGGTCATCACCGACTGCTTCCTGATCGCCTCGGCGCCCAACGAACGGCAGGTCGAGGCGATCGTCGACGCGGTCGAGGAGAAACTGCGCGCGAACGGCACCAAGCCGGTGCGCCGGGAGGGCGCGCGCGAGGGCCGGTGGGTCCTGTTGGACTTCGTCGACGTCGTGGTCCACGTGCAGCATTCCGAAGAGAGGGCGTTCTACCAGCTGGAACGGCTGTGGAAGGACTGCCCGCGGATCGAGTTCGAGGACAAGAACGCTCCCGCCGCGGCCGATTCGCCGGACGCGGACTTGTGAGCCTGGACCGGCTGGTGCTCTGGCGGCACGGGGAGACCGACTACAACGCGGCGGGCCGCCTCCAGGGGCATCTCGACAGCGCGCTGACCAAGACCGGCCATGAGCAGGCCAGGCGGGCGGCACCGGCGATCGCCCGGTTCGCCCCGGACCTCGCGGTCAGCTCGGACCTGAGCCGGGCGCGTACGACCGCGGCGGCCTTCGCCGAGGTCAGCGGTGCCTCGGTGCGATTGGACAAGCGGCTGCGCGAGACGCATCTGGGGGAGTGGCAGGGCCTCAGCGGACCTGAGGTCGAGCACGGCTGGCCCGGGGCCATGAGCACCTGGCGGGCGAACCCGAGGTGGGCGCCGCCGGGAGGAGAGTCCCGCGTCGAGGTCGCCGAGCGCGCGTTAGAGGTCGTAGCGGAACTCGACCACCAGCAGCAGGGCACGGTGCTGCTGTGCGCGCACGGCGGCCTGATCACCGGGTTGACCGCCAAGCTGCTCGGCTTGCCGCCGGACCTGTGGCCGGGGCTGGGCGGCGTCGGCAACTGCAACTGGGTGGAGCTCAGGCGGCGCAGCAGCAGCGATCACCGCTGGCGGCTGATGGCTTACAACGCCGGGGTACTGGCCGAGGGCTGATCGCTTTGCGACGGTGACGTCGTAGGGTTGCGGCGTGCCCATTGCAGTCGTCACCGACTCGACGGCGTACCTGCCGGCGGGATACGCCGAGACCTACGCGGTGCGGACCGTCCCGCTGCACGTCAGCTTGGATGGGGCCGCCGCGATCGACGAGACCGATTTCGGTCCCGGCGATCTAGCGCACGCCTTCGATCGCAAGCACCGGGTCACCACTGCCGGTGCGACGCCGGAGGAATTGGCGCGGGCCTACCGCGACGCGCTGGACGCCGGTGCCGACGGCGTGGTGGCGGTGCACCTGTCCCGGCAGCTATCCGGCACGTGGGACGCGGCGCGGCTGGCCGCGCGGGAAGTCGATCCCGCACTGGTTCGGGTGGTCGATTCCCGCTCCACCGCGATGGGGCTTGGGTTCTCCGTGCTCGCTGCGGCCGAGGCGGCCAAGTCGGGGGCCGAACTGGCGGAGGTGGAACGCATTGCGGTATCGACCGCCGAGCGCACGACGACACTATTCTCCGTGCAAACCTTGGAATACCTGCGGCGTGGCGGGCGGATCGGCACCGCCGCTGCGGTCTTGGGCACGGCGTTGGCGATAAAGCCCCTGCTGCACGTCCACGACGGGCGGATCGACGCGCTGGAGAAGGTGCGCACGACCACCCGGGCGATGGCTCGGTTGTTGGAGATTTCGTTGCGCTCGGCCGGGTCCGGGTCAGCCGCGATCGCGGTGCACCACCTGGCCGCACCGGAGCGTGCCGAGCAGCTTGCCGTGCGGATCCGGGCAGGGCTGGGGGACTCGGTGGATTGCGTTGCTTCGGAGGTCGGCGCGGTCATCGGCGCGCACATCGGGCCGGGCGCGGTGGGTGTCGTGGTGCTCCCGAACGGGTGGCGTTCGGGCGCCTGAAAACCTTTCGGCGGGCGGATTCCACACCTTCGAGCTGAATCCGGTCGGACTTTCCTCCACAGTGTCCTGATCGACGAAAAATAAAGCTGCGAAACGAGTTTCCACTGCCGTACCGTCGACTTCATGTTCGACACCAAAGGTTTCCGTTCCGGCACGGTCGAATCCGACGAAGCGCTCGACCCGCGAAGCAGGCTGCGAACGCTGCGGCGACATGCTTCCTACGACGACCCGGCGGAGCGCGCCGGATCGAATTATTCGGTGCAGCCACCGGATCCCGGCTCGGGTTCGTCCTGGCGGCGACTCGCCGAGCGGTGGCTTCCCGAGTCCCTGCTTCGGTCCAGAGTGGACCCTGGCCGGGTTGGTGTGCTCGCGCTCGCCCTGGTGGCTTTCGTGGTTCTGGTCGGCGTTGGCATCGGGGCGTGGGCGGGTCAGCCCACGGCCGAACCTGCGCCGCCGCCGATCTCGCCGCCCCCGATCTCGCCGCTGGCACCGGCCACGACGCGGGCGCCACCGGAGCTCGTGGTCAGTGTCGTCGGCCGGGTGGCTCGCCCGGGTCTGGTCACCGTGTCGCCGGGCGACCGGGTGGCCGATGCGGTCGAGTCCGCGGGTGGTCCGCTGCCGGACACCGATCTGACGGGGCTGAACCTGGCCCGTCGATTGGTCGACGGCGAACAGCTCTACGTCGCCGTCTCGCCGCCACCGCAGGCGTCGCCGGGCCAGCCCGGGGGCGACGGAAAAGTCGATCTCAACACCGCGACAGTGGAGCAACTCGATGAACTACCCGGCGTCGGCAAGGTCACCGCCAAGCGAATCGTGCAGTGGCGCGACGAACACGGCCGGTTCGATTCGGTGGAGCAGTTGCGGGAAATCGACGGCATCGGAGAGTCCCGGTTCGCCCGGCTGCGGGAGGTGGTGCGGGTGTGACCGCGAGCCTCGATCTTCGCCTGGCACCGGCCGCGCTCGCGGTTTGGGTCGTGACGTTGACCGGTCTGCTGGCGGGTTGGCTTCCGGCTGCGGTCTTGGCACTGCTCGCGATGCCGGCCGCGATCTTGGCGTGGAAGGCGGCGCGCGTCCGGCCGTTCGCCAGGGCAGCGCTGGTTGTCCTGCTGCTGGCGGGTGTCGCGGCGACCGGAATCGCGGTGCGGGCTTACGGCGTAGCGCACCATCCAGTGCGGTTGGCCGCCGATCATGGCGAGCGGGCGACGCTGCGGGTGACGTTGACGAGCGCACCAACCCCGTTGCGTGGCGCGTCATTCGGCACTCGACGAGCAGCAGACAGATCGCTGGTCCATGCGGAGTTGCAGGCCGCCGAGGTGGCCGGGCGCCGAGTGCGGGCCGACGGTGCGGTGGTGCTGCTGGTCCCTACTGCGGCATGGCGGAATCTCATTGCGGGGCAGCAGTTGACCGCGACCGGCAAGGCGGCTCCGCCGCGTGCCGGGGAGCTCACGGTCGCCGCGCTCCAGGTGTTGGGCCCGCCGGCTGACGTCGTGGCTGCGCCGGGTTGGCAGCGTGTGGCCGAGGATCTGCGTGTCGGCCTTCGTCAGGTGTCCGCGGATGTGCTCAGCCCGGCCGCGGCGGGCCTGCTGCCGGGGCTGGTGGTCGGCGACACCGGAAAGCTGCCCCCGGAAGTCGAGCAGGACTTCAAAACCGCTGGCTTGTCACACCTGACGGCGGTATCGGGTGCCAATCTCGCGATCGTGTGCGGCGCGGTGCTGATGTTGCTGCATCTGGCCGGTGCCGGTCCGGTCATCTCGGCCATCGGTGCCGGCGCGGCACTTATCGGCTTCGTCGTCTTGGCGGGTCCGGAACCGAGCGTGTTGCGTGCGGCGGTGATGGGTGCGATCACGTTGCTGGCACTGGTCCTGGGCAGACAGCGGTCGGCGTTGCCGGTGCTGTCGGCGAGCGTGATCGGTCTGCTGCTGCTCGAACCGGACCTGGCGACGAGCGCTGGGTTCGCGCTGTCGGTCGCGGCCACCGCCGGTCTGGTGCTGCTGGCTCCGGCGTGGTCGGCGGCGTTGCGAGCCAGGGGCGTGCCGATCGGGGTGGCGGAAGCGATTGCGGTCCCGTTGGCGGCGCATGTCGTCACCGCACCGTTGATCGCGGCCCTCTCCGGCGCGGTCAGTCTGGTAGCGGTCCCGGCGAACATGCTGGCCGACCCCGTTGTCGCACCGGCGACGGTGTTCGGCGTGCTGGCTACCGTGACGGCACCGGCGTCGACCTGGGTGGCCGGTGTGTTCGGTTGGCTGGCGGCACCGGAACTGGAATGGGTCCTGCTGGTAGCGGATCGGGCCGCGGCGGTTCCCGGCGCGGAGTTCGACTGGCCGTCGGGCACCGTCGGCGGGGTGCTGCTTGCGGTGCTCGTGGTGGTTGGGCTGATCACCTTGCGCAGCAAGCGGATTCGCTGGGTGGTTGCGGTGGCGGTGTTGCTCGCGGTGCTCGTGCTGGTGCCGGTGCGCAGTATGCTGCCGGGCTGGCCGACTCCGGGGTGGAGCCTGGTCGCCTGCGACGTCGGGCAGGGTGATGGTCTGGTGCTGGCCACCGGCCGCCCGGGTGAGGCGGTGGTGGTCGATGCCGGACCGGATCCGCAGCGGGCTGCGGAATGCCTGCACCGCTTGGGCATTCGCCGAGTCCCGCTGGCCGTACTGACCCACCTGCATGCCGACCATGTCAGCGGACTCGCCGCGCTGATGGGGAAGATCCCCGTTGACGCGGTCGCGATCGGCCCGCTGCGGGAACCGGCCTGGGCGCTGGACGAGGTCGTGCGGGACGCTCGCGCGCACCGGGTTCCGGTCGTGCCGATGTCGTCGGGGCAGCACGCGGCCTGGCCGGGACTGGTGCTCGATGTGCTGGGCCCGGATCCGGCGCTGGCCCGCACCCAGTCGGCTGACGACGCCAACGATGCGTCGATTGTGTTGCTGGCGACTACCCCGGCCGGGCGGGTCCTGCTCACCGGCGATGTCGAACTGCCTGGGCAAGGGCGGCTAATGTCGTCCGGTGCGGATCTGCGAGCCGACGTGCTCAAGGTCCCGCACCACGGATCCCGCTACACCACACCGCGTTTCCTGCAAGCGGTGCGTCCCCGACTAGCCGTGATCAGCGTCGGCGCCGGTAACAGCTACGGCCACCCGAGTCCGTTAGTTGTCGACCACCTCACCCGCGCGGGCACGAAAGTGCTGCGCACAGACCGGGAAGGAGACATCGCCATCCTGCCGGGGCCGCATGGCCCCCGCTTCGTCTCCCGAGGTGACCCGCTGCGGCCGAGCGGTAGGCGCTGAGGCAAAGACCGGTGGCGGGATCGAGATCGTCGTTCGTGACGAAACGAGCGGCGCCATCGTCGTGGCGTGGCGCCGCTCGTCTTCGATCAGGATGGCTGGGGCCCCTGTAACCGGGCTCAGAGACCCAGGGCTTGGTTGACCGCTTCGGTGGTCGGGGCGACGGTGGCCTTTGGGCCGATCTGGTCCTGCACCGCGTCCAGGGTCTTCAGTCCGTCACCGGTGATCAGCAGCACTGTTTCGGCGTCCGGGTCGATCTTCCCGGTCTCGATGAGCTTCTTCGCCGTGGCCACGGTGACCCCGCCGGCGGTCTCGGCGAAGATGCCCTCGGTGCGGGCCAGCAGTCGGATGCCCTCGCGGACCTCGTCGTCGCTGACGTCCTCGATCGCACCGCCGGTCTTGCGCACGATGTCCAGCACGTACGGGCCGTCGGCCGGGGCGCCGATGGCCAGCGAGCGGGCGATGGTGTCCGGCCGCACCGGCTGGACCACGTCGTGGCCGTTCTTGTACGCCGTCGACACCGGGGAGCAGCCGGTGGCCTGCGCGCCGAAGATCCGCACCGGGCTCGGCTCCACCAGACCGACCTGGCCCAACTCGTTGAATCCCTTGTAGACCTTGGTCAGCTGCGCGCCGGAGGCGATGGGCACCACGATCTGCTCGGGTTTGCGCCAACCGAGCTGCTCGGCGACCTCGAAGGCCAGCGTCTTGGAGCCTTCGGAGTAGTAGGGGCGCACGTTGACGTTGACGAACGCCCAGTCCTCGTGCTCCGAGGCGAGCTCGGTGGCCAGCCGGTTCACGTCGTCGTAGTTGCCGTCGACGGCCAGCAGCGATCCGTCGTAGACCGCGCTCATCAGGATCTTGGCCCGTTCCAAGGTTTTGGGCACCAGCACCACCGAGTCCCAGCCGGCGCGGGCCGCCGCGGCGGCCACTGCGTTGGCGAGGTTGCCGGTCGACGGGCAGGCCAACACCCTGAATCCGAACTCGCGGGCGGCGGCCAGCGCCACCGCGACGACGCGGTCCTTGAACGAGTGGGTGGGGTTGCCGGTGTCGTCCTTGACCCAGATTCGCTTGACGCCCAACGCCTTCGCGAGCTTGTCGGCCCGGATCAGCCGGGTACAGCCCGGCTCGGTGTTCGGGTGTTCTTCGACGTTGGAGGGAACCGGGAGCAGCTGCTTGTAGCGCCAGATGGAGCGCGGCCCGGATTCGATGTCCTCGCGACGGATGCGGCCGAAGTCGTAGGCGACCTCAAGCGGGGAGAAGTCTTCCAGCGAGACGAACTCGGGGGCCAGCGGCTGCCGGTGCCCCTCTTCCTTGGACACTAGTTCGACGGCATTTCCCAGGTCGAACGCCTTGTTCGCGGGGGTCTGGGCGTGGGCAGCAGCAGTCATCGCGAGGTCCTCTCCTCATCTGTCCCGCGGACGGGTCGGAATTGGCACCGCTTTCGTCAGAGACCTCGCGTCGCGCACGATTCGCTGACGAACGGTTGCCGGGGCTTCGTCGGGCCGTTCCCTCTGCCCCTCTGGATGAGCTATGCAGTTGTGTCGGCAACGCTAGTGGACCGTGCCAGGTTCTGGCCAGCGCGATCCAGATGGCGGGACCGTCACGGGGGCGTGCGACGATGCATGCATGAGCGCACCGGCCGTGGTTCCCGATCCGCTGCATCTGGTTCTCGGCGATGAAGAACTGCTGGTGGAACGCGCGCTGTGGGCCGCGGTCGGGGCGGCCCGCGCCGCTGATCCGGAAGCCGAACTGCGCCGGGTGAAGGTGAGCGAACTCACCCCGCCTGAGCTGGCCGAACTGCTCAGCCCGTCGCTGTTCGCGGAGGGTCGGGTGCTCGCCGTGGAGTCCGCGCAGGATGTCGGCAAGGAGATCGCCGAAGCCTTGCTTACGCACGCCCGGCAACCGGCGGACGGGGTCACGCTCGTCATCGTGCACAGCGGCGGCGGCCGGTCCAAGCACGCCAAGGAACTGCCCAATGCGCTACGCAAACTCGGCGCGCGGGTCACCGAGTGCAACAAGATCACCAAGCCTGCCGAGCGGGAGGCCTTCGTCCGCGACGAGGTGCGCCGGGCCGGTGGCAAGACCGATGCAGCCGGAGTGGCCGCGCTGCTCGAAACGGTCGGCTCGGACCTGCGCGAGTTGTCGTCGGCCGCGGCGCAGCTGGTCGCCGACACCGGCGGCAAGGTCGACGAGACGGCGGTGCGCCGCTACCACCGCGGCCGGGCCGAGGTGACCGGCTTCGCGGTCGCGGAGAAGGCGGTGACCGGGGACCGGGCCGCCGCCTTGGAGGCGCTGCGGTGGGCGGTGCAGCTCGGCGTCCCGCACGTGCTGATCGCCGACGCCCTCGCGGACTCGGTCCGCACCATCGGCCGGGTGGCCGCCGCCGGTGGTCGAAACGATCCGTTCCGGCTGGCCGGTGAGCTGGGCATGCCCGCTTGGAAGGTGAAGAAGGCGCTGGCGCAGTCCCGGGGCTGGAACCCGACGAGCCTCGCCGAAGCTCTCCAGGCGGTCGCCGAGGTCAACGCCGGGGTCAAGGGCATGGCCGCCGACGCCACCTACGCCCTGGAACGCACCGTCCTGCGCCTCGTGGAGCTGCGCAACCAACGCTCCTGACCCTCGCGGTTCATAGCCGCTAGCGGTTTCAAGAGAAATCGCGGTCTCCGCCCGGGACGGGTGAACGGCAAAAGGCCCCTTCCCCGGAAACGAGGAAGGGGCCGAAGCTCGGCTTCAGCTCAGAGCTGGTTGGCGCGCTGCGCCATCGCGGACTTCTTGTTCGCGGCCTGGTTCTTGTGGATGACACCCTTGCTGGCGGCCTTGTCCAGTGCGCGGCTGGCGGCCCGCTGCAGGTCGAGGGCTTTGTCCTTCTCGCCGGCGTCAGCGGCCTCGCGGAACTTGCGGATGGCGCTCTTGACCGAGGACTTCACGGCCTTGTTGCGCTGCCGGTTCTGCTCGTTGGTCTTGATCCGCTTCATCTGGGACTTGATGTTGGCCACGGTGGCGCCTCTTTCTCGTCTGTTGAATCGATCGTGCCGCGCTGTCGTCGGCGCTGCGCTCAGGCAGGTTTCCTCCACGGCGGAATGCCGCACGGCACGGTCGTCCATGCTAACAGCGGCCACCTGCGTGGATGGCGACCGGGCGGCGCAGGGCGTGAATGGTCACACCAGCCGCGAGAGCGATCACATCAGCTCGGAACCGGTGCCTGCACACCATAGGGTCGAGTCTCGTGCTCGCAGCGTTGAACTGGCCCGGATTCGCCGATCTGTCTCTCGCCGGGCTGCTGTTCCTCGGCAGCGCCGCATTCCTCGCCGGGGCGGTTGATGCGATTGTCGGTGGCGGTGGCCTGATCCAGTTGCCGGCGTTGATGCTGCTGCTACCGGGCGGCGAGGTGATCTATTCGCTGGCCACCAACAAGGTGTCGTCGATCGCCGGGACCGCGGCAGCCGCCCGCACCTATGCCAAGCGAACGCCTATCGACTGGCGCTCCGCGTTGTCGATGGCGCTCGTCGCCTTGCTCGGATCGCTCGGCGGCGCAGCGCTGGCCGATGCGTTGCCGTCGCAGGTCCTCAACGTCATCGTCCTGGTGGCGTTGGCCGTCGTCGGCGTGTACATCTGGCGCAAACCTGGGCTGGGTTCGGCGGATGTGCCGCGGTTCGAGCGAGGCCGGCAGCTGGTGGTGATGCTCATCGGTGGCGCCTTGATCGGGTTCTGGGACGGCATCGCCGGGCCCGGTACCGGCTCGTTCCTGGTGTTCCTGCTCGTCGGCCTGGTCGGTTTCGCGTTCGTCACGGCTTCGGCGACGGCGAAGATCGTCAATGTCGCCACGAACATCGGTGCCCTGACGTTTTTCATCCCGGCCGGGAAGGTGCTGTGGGGCTTGGCGCTGGTGATGGCGTCGTGCAACATGGCGGGCAGTGTTCTCGGCGCGGCGATGGCGGCCAAGCGTGGATCCGGTTTCGTGCGGCGGGTTTTCCTGACCGTGGTGGTCGGGCTGGTCATCAGTCTCGGTTGGAAGCTCGCCGCCGGCGTCTGAACCGGCGCCGCCGCGCCAACGCGCCCCGGCGGTGATCCAAGCCCCGATTCGCCTGAAGCTGCGTGTCCATACAAGCGCTGGAGTGCCAGACGTCAAGGGTGGCCGCCCGGTCCGCCGAAGCATCACCGTCCTGCGGTGACCCGCCACTCGGCGATCGCTGGTGCCTCCGGGTAGAAACGGGGCATGGAGGTCTTGAACAGCCGGTTGATCCTTCGGCCCCGGGATTGGGAACGCTCGTTGCGGTTCTACCGGGACGTGCTCGGGCTGGCCATCGCGCGCGAATTCCCGAGTGGCACGGTTTTCTTCCTCGGGCAGGGGTTTCTGGAGATCTCCGGCAGGGGCGGGCCGGGGCCGAGCCCGGACCAGGTGCTGTGGTTGCAGGTGCGCGATGTGCGCAGCGAATTCAACCGGCTACGCGACCAGGGCGTGACAGTGCTCGCCGAACCCGAGCGGCAGCCGTGGGGTCTCGATGAGGGCTGGGTCGCCGATCCGGACGGGATGCGCATCGTCTTGGTGGAGATTCCCGCCGGTCACCCGCTCCGCGTCGACGCCCGCAAGCCCTGAGCCATTGGCCGAACCTGCCCTGTCCGCAACCGAAACGGGCCAGGTCAGGGCAGGGAGGGCGGTGCCGTGCTGAAGCGTCCCGAGGTTTCGCTTCGGTCCGTGGTGTGACTGTCCTCTTAGGTCCGGACGGCTCGGGTCTGGGCCTGGGTGGTGCCTCGGGTAGGCGGTTGCCAGGCCCAGGTCTGCACGTCGGTGAAACCGGCCGCCTGGACGTCGGCGTGGAGACCGGAGCGGCCGCCGGGCAGCCAGCGTTCGTGCGTCGACAGCAGCAGGATTCCGCCGGGCCGGAGCACGCGGCGCAGTTCGGCGAGCGCGGCCGCGCGGTCCGGCCATAGCTGGACGTTGTTCACGCTCAGCACCACGTCGAACGCGGCGTCCCCCTGCCCGGTGGCTTCGGCGGTGCCGCCGCGCACGACCACGTTCGGCAGGTCAGCGCACCGACGGTCGGCGGCTTGACGCATGCGCGCCGACGGTTCGACCGCGACCACTGAAGCCGCCTGCTCGCCCGCTGCCCGCAAACCCACGCCGGGCCCTGGGCCGATGACCAGCACCTGTTCGCTCCCGGTCAGCCGGGCCAGGCGCACCACCTGCTGCTCCGCCGCCGCGTTGCCGCGCGCCATCAGGGCCCCGCCCAAGGCCCCCAGCAGGCCGCTGGGGTGACCGAACGCACGGTGCAGGGCGAAACCGGCGAATCCGCTCATATGACCAGCTCAGCACCCCGGGGCAGGTGGTCGCATCGGGGATGACCCGGAGTTGGGCGCCGGGTACCGGGCGTGTCATGGGACGATGGAGTGAACCCCCGCACCAGTCGACATCCGCGAGGAACACTGAGTGAGCAGTTTCGCCGACACCACGTTCACGCCCCCGGAGCGAATCCGGAACTTCTGCATCATCGCGCACATCGACCACGGCAAGTCAACGCTGGCCGACCGCATGCTGCAGTTGACCGGTGTGCTGGAGGAACGCGCGTACCGGGCCCAGTATCTCGACCGGATGGACATCGAGCGGGAGCGGGGCATCACGATCAAGGCGCAGAACGTGCGCCTGCCGTGGACCGCGGACGGCGTCGACCACGTGCTGCACATGATCGACACCCCCGGGCACGTCGACTTCACCTACGAGGTCAGCCGGTCGCTGGCGGCCTGCGAAGGCGCGGTGCTGCTGGTCGACGCCGCACAGGGCATCGAGGCGCAGACGCTGGCGAACTTGTACCTCGCCATGGAGCACGACCTGCAGATCATCCCGGTGCTCAACAAGATCGACCTGCCGGCCGCCGAGCCGGACAAGTACGCCGCCGAGCTCGCGCACATCATCGGCTGCGAGCCGGAGGATGTGCTGCGGGTGTCGGCCAAGACCGGTGAGGGCGTCGGGTCGGTGCTCGACGAGGTGGTGCGCCAGATCCCGGCGCCGGAAGGTGTTTCCGACGCGCCGCCGCGTGCGATGATCTTCGACTCGGTCTACGACACCTACCGCGGCGTGGTCACCTACATCCGGGTGGTCGACGGCAAGATCACCCCGCGGCAGCGGATCCGGATGATGTCCACCCACGCCACCCACGAGCTGCTGGAAGTCGGCATCATCTCGCCGGAACCCAAGCCGTCCGCCGGCCTCGGCGTCGGCGAGGTCGGCTACCTGATCACCGGGGTGAAGGACGTCCGGCAGTCCAAGGTCGGTGACACGATCACGGCCGAGCGCAAGGGCGCCGAGAAGCCGCTCAGCGGCTACCGCGAGCCGAAGCCGATGGTGTACTCCGGGCTCTACCCGGTGGACGGCACGGATTATCCGCTGCTGCGCGAGGCGTTGGACAAGCTGCAGCTCAACGACGCGGCGCTGACCTACGAGCCGGAGACCTCGGGGGCGCTGGGCTTCGGGTTCCGCTGCGGGTTCCTCGGGCTGCTGCACCTGGAGATCACCCGCGACCGGCTGGAACGCGAGTTCAACCTGAACCTGATCTCCACCGCGCCGAACGTGGTCTACCACGTGCACATGGAGGACGGCACGGAGCTGGTGGTGACCAACCCGTCCGACTGGCCCGAGGGCAAGATCAAGGACGTCTTCGAACCGGTCGCCAAGTGCACGATCATCGCACCGTCGGAGTTCGTGGGCACGATCATGGAGTTGTGCCAGGGCCGTCGCGGACAGTTGTCGGGCATGGACTACCTGTCGGAGAGCCGCGTCGAGCTGCGCTACACGCTGCCGCTGGCGGAGATCGTGTTCGACTTCTTCGACCAGCTCAAGTCCAGGACCCGCGGCTACGCCTCGATGGACTACGAGGAGTCCGGCATGCAGGCGTCGAACCTGGTCAAGGTCGACATCCTGCTGCAGGGCGAACCGGTGGACGCGTTCAGCGCGATCGTGCATCGCGACGCCGCCTATGCCTACGGCACGAAGATGGCCTCGAAGCTGCGCGAGCTGATCCCGCGGCAGCAGTTCGAGGTGCCGATCCAGGCGGCGATCGGGTCGCGGATCATCGCCCGCGAGACGATCCGCGCGATCCGCAAGGATGTGCTCGCCAAGTGCTACGGCGGTGACATCAGCCGGAAGCGCAAGCTGCTGGAGAAGCAGAAGGAGGGCAAGAAGCGGATGAAAACGATCGGCCGGGTCGAGGTCCCGCAGGAAGCCTTCGTTGCCGCGCTGTCCACCGACGAGGCCAAGGACGACAAGGCCAAAGGCAAGAAGTAGCCGTCGGCATTCGGCGCACCATGGCAGCCGAGGCAGAGACGACCGGTTCGCACGGCATCGTCCAGGATCGCCCGTTCACGGTGTACGACACGATGCCCGACGAGGGACACCGGTACGAGTTCGTCGACAACGGCGAATACCACCTGGTGGCCAAGGTCAGCGGCCCGGAGGGTTGAACTTGGCTGCCGTTCCCGGTGCGCATCGTTTACTCGGAACTCCTGGGGCGTCGTCGGTCGGGATAGTCGACAGCACAACCGGTACCGGCGATCACCGGTACCGGTTTGTCGTCAGTGGATTGACGCGATCAGCCGCGGAGCGGGTCGAAGCGCACCCGCACATCGCCATGCGATCGGTCGAACACCTTCCCCCTCTGCATACATAGCGGCTCTACGGATGTAGAGCACGGGTGTGATATCGAGGAGGCCGAGTGAGGCGTGAGCGGGACCGCCGAACGCGCATTGCCGACGCCGCGATCGAGCGCGTCGTCGAGCAGGGGTTAGGGCGTTCGCGCATCTGGCCACCGATGGTCGGCTGGGTCTGCCGCGCGTTCGACGTCGTACTGCGCACCAGGCGTGCGTTGCTGGAAGCCACGGCGGCCTGGTTGGCGATACTGCGCGGCGCACTCGGGTGAGATAGACATCTTCTATGGAGCGAATCGACAAATGGTCTTCCTCGCTGCGATGTCGCGCTGATCAGGCATGACGCTGCGGGTTTGCGATGCTGGGCACGTCGAACCTGCTGGTGCGCGATTCAGTGGCCGCTAGCATGGATCGTGGAATGCTTTGAATAGGTGGCGTTTTCGGATTGTCGCCGCTCAGTTCGTTGCTACACCGTCGAATCTGCGGGAGGTTGAGAGTGGAAATGTTGCGTGATCGGTTGCCGATTCCGGACCCCGAGCCGCCATCCGCGACCGCGCTGGACGTGCGCGACCAGCGCCCGGCCTTTCGGCCGCGCCAGCCGTTGCGCCCGCCGGAGGGAGCGCCGAACGTCGTCGTGGTGCTCATCGACGACATGGGTTTCGGCGCATCGAGCGCGTTCGGCGGGCCGTGCCAGATGCCGACCGCTGACCGGTTGGCCGACGGCGGCCTGCGCTACAGCCGCTTTCACGTCACCGCCATCTGCTCTCCGACCCGGCAGGCGTTGCTGACCGGGCGCAACCATCATTCGGTCGGGATGGGCGTCACGACCGAGATGGCAAGCGCCGCGCCCGGTTACTGCGGCATCCGGCCGTTGTCGGCGGCGACGATCGGCCAGATCCTGCAGGGCAACGGCTACAACACAGCGGCGTTCGGCAAGTGGCACCAGACCCCGGCGCGTGATGTGAGCGCCGCCGGGCCGTTCGACCGGTGGCCGACCGGTGAGGGCTTCGAGAAGTTCTACGGTTTCCTGTGCGCGGAGATGAACCACTGGTATCCGGTGCTGTTCGACGGCACGAATCCGGTGGAGCCGTCGCGCAAGCCGGAGGACGGCTATCACCTGTCCGAGGATCTTGTCGATCAGGCCATTGATTGGGTGCGCAATCAGCAGGCCCTCAAGCCGGACAACCCCTTCTTCGTCTATTTGCCGTTCGGCGCCACGCACGCGCCGTACCACGTGCCGAAGGAGTTCAGGGAGCGCTACCGCGGGAAGTTCGACCACGGTTGGGACGCGCAGCGCGAGGCCACTTTGCGGAGGCAGAAAGAACTCGGCGTCGTACCGCGCGATGCGGAACTCGCGCCGTGGGCCGAGGGCGTCCCGCACTGGGACGAGCTGTCGGCGCCCGAGAAGCGTGCGGCGGCTTCGTTGATGGAGCTCTACGCGGGTTTCGCCGAGCACACCGATATTCAGGTCGGCCGGTTCGTCGATGCCTTGCGGGAGTTGGGTGAACTGGACAACACGCTGTTCGTTTACATTCTCGGTGACAACGGCGCGTCGGCCGAGGGCGGTCTGGGCGGAACGCTCAACGAGCACCGCTTCGCCAGCGGCATCCCGGACAGCGCCGAGTTCATCAACTCCCAGGATTCGGCGCTCGGTGATGCAACCACGCACGCGCACTACCCGGTCGGCTGGGCATTGGCGATGAACACGCCCTACCAGTGGACGAAGCAGGTCGCTTCGCACTTCGGCGGGATCCGGGACGGGATGATCGTGCACTGGCCGGCCGGGATCGCCGACCGGGGCGGGATCCGCGATCAGTTCCACCATGTAATCGACGTCGTCCCGACGATCCTGGAGGCGGCCGGGTTGCCGCATCCCGCCGAGGTCAACGGTGTCGCGCAGCAGCCCATCGAGGGCACCAGCATGCTCTACAGCTTCAACGACCCGGCGGCGCCGGACCGGCATCGGGTGCAGTACTTCGAGATGGTCGGCAATCGCGGCATCTACCACGACGGCTGGATGGCGGTGACCAGGCACGGCACCCCGTGGGTGATGGTGCACGACGGTGCGCGCCGCTCGTTCGACGACGACCGGTGGGAGCTGTATGACACCAACGTGGACTGGACTCAGGCTCACGACCTGGCGGCGGAGCACCCGGATAAGCTGCGGGAACTCCAGCAGTTGTTCCTCGTCGAGGCGGCCAAGCACAACGTGCTGCCACTCGATGACCGGATGACCGAGCGGGAGAACCCGCTGGAGGCGGGCCGGCTGGATCTGATGGGTGAGCGCCGGTCGGTCACCTTCCACGACGGTGCCAAGCGGTTGACCGAGGAGACCGCGCCGAACGTCAAGAACCGCTCGCATGTCTTGACCGCTCTGGTCGAGGTGCCTGCCGGCGGCGCGGAGGGGGTGCTGGTGGCGCAGGGCGGTCGCTTTGGCGGCTGGTCGTTCTATTTCCACGGGGGCAGGCCCTGCTACGCCTACAACTACTTCGGGCTGACGGTGCACCGGGTGAGTGCACCGCAGCCGGTGCCGGCCGGTCGGCATGAGGTGCGGCTGCGGTTCGACTACGAGGGTGGCGGTGTGGGCAAGGGCGGCACAGCGTCGTTGCTGGTCGATGGCGCGGAGGTCGCCGCCGGGCGGATCGAGGAGACGATCCCGTACTACTTCGCTTTCGATGAGACCTTCGACATCGGGGTGGACCGGGCCTCGCCGGTGGTCGACGACTACCCCGTGGTCGACAACCGGTTCACCGGGCGCCTGCACCACGTGCGCGTCGACCTCGCGGACGACCAGCACACCGACCTCGCGGCCGAGCACACGTTCCGCACCGCCCACGAGTAGCGGCTGGCGAACTTGGTTCGTCCACACCGCGAGCGCGTCGGCAAGGGCCTGACTGGGCCGCGCCCGTGTTCGGTCAGCTGTGCAAACCACTTTTGAAACGCTCTTCAACGGCGGCGTGGGTTCGTCACGGCCCTGTCTACCTGCGAATATCGGAGGCGCAGGCGGTGAAGGGGAGGGTATGGAGCGGCGGGAGCTGGAGTACTTCTTGGCCATCGCCGAGCACGGCAGTTTCACCGCTGCCGCGCAGGCGCTGCACGTGGCCCAGCCGTCGTTGTCTCATGCCATCCGGAACTTGGAGCACGAACTGGGTGGGAAGGTGTTCCACCGGCTCCCGCACGGGGTTGCGCTGACGGCGGCGGGGGAGGCGCTGGTGGAGCCGGCGCGGCAGGTGATGCGCGACCTGAGCACGGCGTCGGCGTCGGTTCGGCGGGTTCTTGGGCTCTCGGCCGGGCGACTCGATGTGGTGGCGCAGACCACGTTGGCCGTGGATCCGCTGGCCGAGCTGATCGGCGCCTTCCTGCGTGCGCACCCGAAGGTCGCCGTCACCGTCTCGGATCCCGAGCTCGGTGCGGACGTCACCGGCACGGTGCGGGCCGGGGAGTGCGAGCTCGGCATGGTCGACACAGAGCAGTCGATCGACGACCTGGCCAACGTGGTGCTGCGCGGCCGGGAGATCCTCGCAGTGCTGCCGCCGGGTTCCGCGCCGGAGCGCAAGACGCTCAGCCGCTCCGAACTGTCCACTCTGGACTGGGTGACGACGCCGCGTGGCACCGCGACCCGTGCGGTCATCGAGGACATGGTCGGTGCGAACGGCCCTGCGGTCGCGGTGGAGACCACGCACCACGCGATGGTCGTCCCGCTGGTGCTCGCGGGTGCCGGCGCGACCTTGCTGCCGCAGTTGATGGCCCGGGACGCCGCCGCTCGCGGGGCCGTTGTGCTGCCGCTGCGGCCGCGGGTGATCAGGCGGGGCGTGCTGTTCTGGCGTCCTGGGCCGCTTTCGCCTGCGGCGGCGGAGTTCGTGCGGATGGTCGGGGCCAGCGCCGAACCGCGCCGCCGCTGATCAGCCCTGGTGCGCCTCGACGAACGAGTACACATCCGCCTCGTCCACGCCGGGGAAGGTGTCCGACGGGAGCGCGGCGAGCACGTGCGAGTGCGCCCGCGCCGACGGCCACACCATGCCTTCCCAGCGGCTGGCGAGATCCGCCGGTGGCCGCTGGCAGCATTCGCCGTTCGGGCATTTCGACTTGGAGTGGTTGTTGGTGTCCCGGCCCCGGAACCACCGCGACTCGGTGTAGGGCACGCCGAGGGTGATCGCGAAGTCCCGCCCGCGGCTGGGGTCGACGTGCGCGACGCACCAGTGGGTGGCACCGGGCTTGTCGGTGTACTGGTAGTAGGTCGAGTAGCGGTCCGGCGAGGCGAACACCTGGCGCCCGGCCCAGTACCGGCACATCCGCTGTCCCTCGATGGCGCCCGTCGGGTCGCTGGGGAAGACCAGCCCGTCGTTCTCGTACGCCTTGTAGATGATGCCGGTTTCGTCGTTGCGCACGAAGTGGCAGACGAGGTCCAGGTATTGGGTGGCGAGGTTGGTGAAGCGGTGCGCGGCCATCTCGTAGGACACCGAGAACACGTCGCGCATGTCCTCGACGGCGAGGTCGCGTTCGGCCTTCGCGTCCTGCAGGAACGGCACCGCGGTCTGCTCCGGCACCAGGACCGCCGCGGCGAAGTAGTTCGCCTCGACGCGCTGTCGCAGGAAGTCGGCGAAGTCGCGGGGCTGCCGGTGGCCGAGGCTGAGGTGGCCGAGGGTCTGCAGCAGGATGGTTCGCGGGCTGTGCATGCCCAGTGATTCACGGCGCAGGAAGATCCGCCGGTTCTTCAGGTCGGTCACCGAGCGGACCGAGCGGGGCAAGTCGGTGACGAACCGGAGCCCGTAGCCGAGGTTGGTGGCGATGGACTGGATCAGGCCTTCGGACAGCGGGCCGCCGTGATAGCCGACCTTGTCGAGGATGCCGGCGGCGGCCTTCTCGATCTCGGGGAAGTAGTTGCCATGTTCGCGCATCATGCGGCGCAGCTCGGCGTTGGCCTTGCGGGCCTCCTCGGGCGTGGCGACCTGCTTGGTCTCGCGGCGCTTGAGTTCTTCGTAGAGCGCGAGGACGTGCTCCAGCGCTTCGGTGGGGACGCGTTTGCCGACCTTCAGCGGTGACACGCCCAGCCGCTGGTAGACCGGGTCGAGCTGGGCCTTCTCCACGGCGATCTCCAGCTCGGCGCGGCGGTTCGGCGGTTTCTTCGACAGCAGGTCGTCGACGGAGCAGCCCAGCGCGTCGGCCAGTGCGCGCAGCAGCGACAGCTTCGGTTCGCGGTGGCCGTTCTCCAGCAGCGACAGCTGCGACGGCGCACGCCCGACCCGCTCACCCAGCTCCACGAGGGTGAGTCCGGCAGCCCGGCGCAAGTGCCGCAGCCGTTGACCGAAGACCAGAAGGTCGTGTTCCGTAGAAAAATTACGGTCTTCTTCGATGGCGAACTCCGTCATGGCATTGATGGTAGCAGAAAAATGGCAAAATTTACCTCGGAATTCTGGTCGTGTTTCGCCGGACCAGGGCCAAGACTGGGTTCAACAGGCCGCAGGGAGATCCCGAAAGGGGAACATCATGAGCATCCGCGAGCAGGCGAAGCAGGCCGTCGAGGAACTTCAGCGCGATTGGGACACCAACCCGCGTTGGAAGGGCATCGAGCGCACCCACTCGGCCGAGACCGTTATCCGCCTCCGCGGGTCTGTGCGGGAAGAACACACCCTCGCCCGGCAGGGCAGCGAACGGCTGTGGACGCTGCTGCACGAAACCGACTACGTCAATTCGCTCGGCGCGCTGACCGGGAACCAGGCGGTCCAGCAGGTCCGCGCGGGGCTGAAGGCCATCTACCTGTCCGGCTGGCAGGTCGCCGCCGACGCCAACCTGGCCGGCGAGACCTATCCGGATCAGAGCCTGTACCCGGCCAACTCGGTCCCGGCGGTCGTGCGCCGGATCAACAATGCCCTCAAGCGCGCCGACCAGATCAACTGGTCTGAAGCGCTGGACCCGCAGAACGAGGGGCTGGAGAGCGAGGCGATCCACTGGCTGGCGCCGATCGTCGCCGACGCCGAGGCCGGCTTCGGTGGTGTGCTCAACGCCTACGAGCTGATGAAGGGCATGATCGCCGCCGGTGCCGCGGGCGTGCACTGGGAAGACCAGCTGGCCTCCGAGAAGAAGTGCGGCCACCTCGGCGGCAAGGTGCTCATCCCCACCAGCCAGCACGTCAAGACGCTCAACGCCGCGCGGCTGGCGGCCGACGTCGCGGGTGTCCCGAGCCTGGTCATCGCCCGCACCGACGCGCAGGCCGCGACGCTGCTGACCAGTGACGTCGACGAGCGCGACCGGCAGTACATCACCGGCGAGCGCACCCCGGAGGGCTTCTACAAGGTGCGCAACGGCATCGAGCCGTGCATCACCCGCGCGCTGGCCTACGCGCCGCACTCGGACCTGATCTGGATGGAGACCTCGACCCCGGATCTGGAGGTCGCGCGGCGGTTCGCCGAGGCCGTCAAGGAGAAGTACCCGGAGCAGATGCTGGCCTACAACTGCTCGCCGTCGTTCAACTGGAGGAAGAACCTCGACGACAGCACCATCGCGAAGTTCCAGCGCGAACTCGGCCACATGGGCTACAAGTTCCAGTTCATCACCCTGGCCGGTTTCCACTCGCTGAACTACAGCATGTTCGACCTGGCCAAGGGGTACGCGGCGGACGGCATGACGTCCTACGTGGACCTGCAGGAGCGGGAGTTCGCTGCGGAGGCCGACGGCTACACCGCGACGCGCCACCAGCGCGAGGCGGGTACCGGTTACTTCGACCTGATCAGCACCGCGGTGAGCCCGGACTCTTCGACCACCGCGCTGGCCGGGTCCACCGAGACGGCCCAATTCCACTGATCCGGCTGACCAAGTGAATCCGTGCTCGGCGCGTGGGTAGCGCGCCGACCACGCCCGAGACGCACCAGCGGCCCTGTGGCGGGGTGTCGGAAAATCGCAATGGTGCGAGTGGGCGGGAACCCAGGCGTCGGGTTCCCGCCCGCTTTTTTTGTTGCCACGTTCCGGTGATCATCGCCCTCAGCTGTATCTGTACGGCCCCTTCGCTCCTCTTTATTCGCAGAGGCCCGAAAACCTCGGGGCGTTGAGTGGAGGGAGCACGTGATGTCCATCGATCTCGGCGGGCGCCGGTTCACCGTTCAGGACTTGGAGGCGATCCCGGAGGACGGGCGCCGGTACGAACTCATCGACGGCGAGCTGCTCGTGAGCCCGGCACCAGGCTGGCCGCATCAGGAGGCGGTCGGATCGTTGTTCGTCCGGCTGCATCGGGCTAGTCCGCCCGAATACCGGGTGCTGCCCGCGCCATTCCCGGTGCGCCAGGACCTGTTCACAGAACTGCGGCCGGACGTCGTGGTCGCGCGCTATGCGGAACTCACGTTGAGGAATTTGCAGACAGCGCCGGTGTTGGCGGTCGAGGTGGCGTCGCCGAGCAGCCGGTTGAACGACATCAGTTTGCGGAAGGCCGCGCACGCGAGACTGGGCACCCAGCACTTCTGGCTGGTCGATCCGGATCTGGAAGTGCCTACGGTGACGGCGTGGGAGTTGGTCGGCGGCAGCGACTACCAGCGGGTGGCTCGGGTGGTCGGGGACGAGCTCTTCGAGCCGCTGCGACCATTCCCGGTCAGGTTCGCTCCGGTCGACCTGGTCGCCGGGTTGCGTCCCTGACTCGGGTGGTCGAGTTGGCCTTGCCGGTCAGCGTTCGACCGGGCGCCACATGCCGTAGACGGTCAGGCCGGCGGCGATCGGGTATTCGTGGATCACCCGGAACCCGAATCGCTCGAAGTGGGTGACTCCGGCGTGCGTCGTCGCCTCCAGATAGACCGGGGTGTCGTGCGCGTCGGCCCGCGCCAGCCCGGAGTCCAGCAGGGCGCGGCCGAGTCCGCGGCTGCGGGCATGCGGCGTGGTGCCGATGGCCGCCAGGTGCCAGTGCGGTTCGTCCGGTCGGTGGCTGTCGGTGGCGTTGAACGCCTGGATCGCCCGGGTGGCTTCCGGCAGCCGCCAGCGGAACACCGACAGCAGTGCCGGGAGGTAGGCGAGTCGCCGACCGAGCGGGACGACCTGGCTGCCCGGTCGGTCCCACACCGCAACGGCCTCCGGCTGCCCGTTCAGCACGGCGATCTCGGTGCCGTGGTCGAGGTGCTCTTGGGTCAGCAGAAGGGAGAACAGTGCATGGAGCTTGGTTTCTCGGTGGGCGTGGTCCGGCAGTAGCGCGGACATCCGGGGGTCGTCGCGGTATGCCGCGCTGAGTAGTTCCGCGAGTGTCGGGGTGTCCTCGCTGCCGGCGGTGCGGAGCACGAGGTCATCGCGTTTGGTGGTGTGCATGTTGGGGTGCCTTTCCGATCAGCTCCTCAACTCCGTTATGCCTAAGAGAAAGGAGAATTGCCGTTGAAAGAGTGCGGGATCACCCGAAATTGATCAGCGGGCTCGCGGAGCTTCGCGTGGTGGTGCGGGGCCCTGCCGCTCGACTCACGCTCGACCGACGCGAGGCGTGCCGAGTGAACCTTGTTGTGGGGTGCACGATGCTCTGATGCGCGCCCGCCAGGAGCGGGATTACCGTCGAAACATGATTGCAGAGCGAGGAATCCCGCTGATCGCGGCGCCGATGGCAGGCGGCGTCTCCACGCCGGAACTGGCTGCGGCGGTGAGCGCCGCGGGCGGCCTCGGCTTCCTGGCCGGCGGGTATCTGTCTGAGGAAGCGCTGGCCGCCCAGATCGCGGACTTCCGCGCGCTCACGTCGGAGCCGTTCGGGGTGAACCTCTTCGTCCCGGGCGAGCGGCGAGACGTTGATCTCGCCGACTACCGGGCCCGGGTCGAGGCGGCGGCCGCGCGGCACGGGGTCGTGGCGGGCTCGCCGAGCTGGGACGACGACACCTACTTGGCCAAGGCGGAGTTGGTGATCGCCGAGCGGGTTCCGGTCGTGTCGTTCACATTCGGGCTGCCCGAGAGGTCCCTTGTGGATCGTTTGCACGAGGTGGGGGCTGAGGTCGTCGCCACGGTGACGACTCCGCAAGAGGCGCGGGCCGCGGCGAATGCGGGCGCAGACCTGCTGTGCGTGCAGGGCATGGAGGCCGGTGGGCACCGCGCGGTGCTCAACGACGATCCGGCGCTGGTAGGTGGCGGGCCGCTGATCGGGTTGCTGGCGGCGATCCGTCTGATCCGGGCCGAGGTCGACCTGCCGGTCATCGCCGCGGGCGGGCTCGTCCACGGTGCTGACGTCGCGGCGGTGTTGTCGGCAGGTGCGGTGGCGGCGCAATTGGGCACCGCGTTTCTGGTGTGCGATGAGGCGGGTACGCAGCCGACCCAGCGCGCTGAAATCGCCGCCGGGCGACGGGAAACCGCGCTGACGCGCGCGTTCAGCGGGCGTCCGGCGCGGGGGCTGGTGAACCGGTTCCTGGCCGAGAACGCTGACGCGCCGGCGGCGTACCCGCAGCTGAACAACCTGACCAAGCCGATGCGCGGCGCGGCGGGCAAGGCGGGTGATCCCGAGCTGCTGTCGTTGTGGGCGGGCCAGACCTACGCGCAAACGCGCCCGCTACCCGCAGCCGAACTGATGCGCGTCCTGACGGAGGAGGCACGCCAAGCGCTGGATCTGGCCGCCGCCCGGCTGCAACCGCAGGCTTGATCACGTCCGTTGCCAACGACACGGACGCGGTCAACCGAACACCGCCGCGCGGCAGACAACGGGAGGGAGGGGTGGGGGGAGGGGGAGGGGCCCAAGGAAACCGCGCGTGTGTTGGCCGGCGGAGGACGATCCCGTGGGAGCCGAGCGGCGACGGCGGCTGCGCAGGGTTCTGGTCGTCGGCGTTGGCGCGGGCGCGTCGCGGTGAGTTGGGGGTGAGTGGTGCCGCTGAATGCTCACCGGATTCGGCCTACCCGAGGCCGCGTAGTCGGGCTCATGGGGATTGTCCAGTCGGTGAATCTCGCGGTGGTGCTGACCGGGAAATGGACCGGCCGGGTCGGGCGGACCGGTATCGACAAGCGTCCGGTCGAGGGCCCCGTGCTGTTCGAGCGGTCCGGAGTGCGCGGCGACACGGTGTGCGACATGAAGTACCACGCGGCCTGGTACCAGGCGGCGTACGCGTTCGACATCGAGGAACTCCAATACTGGTCGCAAGTGCATGGCCGGGAGCTGGCTCCCGGCAACGCGGGCGAGAACCTCACGCTGGCGGGATGCGGCAGCAGTTCTGCGGTGATCGGTGAGCGGTGGCGAATCGGTGAGCGGTGGCGGATCGGTGAGCGGTGGCGAATCGGTGAGCGGTGGCGGATCGGTGGGGCGGTGCTGCGGGTGACTGGCCCGCAGCACGCCGTGCCGGGTATTCGCCGGGTTCTGGGACGGCAGGGGGCAGGTCGAGCAGTTCACCGAACATGGCCGGACCGGTGCCTATCTGGCGGTGGAGGAGCCGGGGGAGGTGACGGCGGGTGATGCCGTCGAGGTGATCTCCCGGCCGGCGCACGGGGTGCGGGTGGCCGAGGTGTTCGCCCTCCAGATGCACGATCGCCCCGACTTGGCCGGGCACGTCGCGGGTGGCTTGGCGGATCTGCCGGAGAAGTGGCGGGAGTCCGTCGCCGCCATCGTGCGGCGCTACCGCTCGGGGCGGCACTCGATGATGGCGTAACCGTTGTCCAGCGGGGTGAAGTCCTCGATGGTCAACCCGGCAGCCCTCGCGATCTGCTGGGTGCGGTCGAGGTCGCGCATCCGGCCGCCGGCGTAGACCATCATCCGCAGGTCCATCTCGGTGAACAGCTCCATCAGGTTTTTGTCCGGGAGCAATTCGACGATCAGTACTCGCCCGTCCGGGCCGATCACCTGCGCGCAGTGCTCAAGGATCCGGGTGGCGTCCTCGTCGTCCCAGTCGCCGAGGACGTCGCAGATCACCACGGCGTCGGCCGCGATGGGCAGCGGGTCGAAGAAGTTCGCGGTGACCACTTCGGCGCGTTCCCCGACGCCTTGCTCCCGCAGGTAGGTTGCCGCGTTGCGGGCCGGTCCGATCAGGTCGACCAGGATGCCCTGCAGGTGCGGGTGGGCCCGGAGGATCTCGGCGAGCAGCACGCCCTTACCGCCGCCGACGTCGGCGATCCGGGGGTAGGCGCCCCAGTCGTGCGCGGTGGCGATCAGCGGCGCGATCCCATAGGTCTTGGTCTCCATCAGTGAGTCGAATGAGTCCGACAGCTGCGGGTTGTGCGCGAGGTCTTCCCAGAAGGACCGGCCGAACGCGGCCGGATATGCGGGGTGGTGGCCCCGGACCTGTTCGACGAGTTCGACGAACGCGAGGTCGGCTCGACCGACGGCGCCGTCGAGGTCCAGCCACGGCTGCGGCCCGTCGGTGAAGTCGCTGCGGAGCGCCTCCGAGGCGTCGTTGGGACCGAAAACGTCCGCTCGTGGCTCGGTGAATATGCCGCGGTGCACCAGGAATCGCAGTACCCGGCCGAGCGGGTCCGCCTCGGCCTTGCAGCGGTGCGCGATCTCGGCGAGCGGGAGCGGGCCGTCCTTGACCACATCGGGCACCCGCAGGGTGGCCGCGGTGCGAACTGCGAATGGCGTGGCCAGGTCGGCCATTGCCCAGATGTCCGATGACTCGTGGGGCATGCGTTGCAGGGTAAGCCCGCAACGCTTGCGAAGCGCGCCGCGATTTCCCGGCCTAGCCTGCATCCGGTTTCGATCAGTCCTCGACCGGTTCGGTTGTTCATTGTGGACACCGGCCCCGGCACCGGATGCCGACGGTAGACCGCCTCGCGGTGCGGTCAGGAAGGATCTCGGATGCGGCGAGAACCCGTTGTGCCTGCGGGAAACTCGCAGCACGGGCTCTCGAACAGCGCTCGCGGGCTGATGGCTCAGCCCTGGAGCAGCGAGACGATCCGTTCAGCGGTCTCCTGCATGTGGCCGCGCATGACCTCGCGCGCACGGGAGGCATCCCCGGCCTCGATGGCGTCGACGATGGGCGTGTGCCGCTGCCAGTCCATGTTGCGCAGTGCTTGTTCCGGCCCGGAGCGGGCGATCGTCGCACGGGTCATCCCGGACAGGTGTTGCCAGGAATGCACGAGCGTCTCGTTCCCGGTGAGCTCGCACAGCCGCCGGTGAAACGCCAGGTCGGCCTCGACGAGCTCGGAAATGGGCTGGTCGGGGTCGCGGAGCTTGTCGACGGCCGCGCGGAGTTGCTGGACGATTGCGGTGCGGTCCGCAGCCGAGCACAGCGTCTCCACCGCCAGCGTCTCCAGCGCGCCGCGCACGGCGAAGATGTCGTCGACCTCGGCCGGGCTGAGCGCGCGAACCAGCAGTCGGCCGCGCTCGTCGCCGACGACAAGCCCTTCCTGGACAAGGTGGCGCAGCGCTTCCCGCAGCGTGCCGCGGGAGACCGAGAGGGCATCGCTGAGCTCGGTTTCGATCAGCCGGGTGCCCGGCGCGAGCTGGCCACTGCTGATGGCCTCGCGGAGCTTGTGCAGACTCTGCTCGCGTAGCGTCTGCCGGTCGACGCCGGACAGCGCTGGGACGTCAAGGGACACCGGGTTCTCGCCTCTCTGCTCGTCGAAGAACCTTCACTCTAGCCCATGGAAACGATCAACGGTCGACTGTTGACAATCGGCATCGCCGCGTCGGTGACTTTGCGTCACCGACAGCACGAAGGGGTGTCGCGGTGAAAAGATGTCCGGGATCGGCTGCTCGACTATTTCCTTTCGCCACCGGCCGTTAGCGGATGCGCTGAGCGCGATCGTGCGCCTCGGCCCGCTCGGTATCGACCTCGGCGGGCTGCCCGGGGCCTGCGACCACCTCCCCATGCCGCTCGACGGCCACGCCGACGACGTGGTCCGCGTACTCGACCAGCACGAACTCCGGACCGGGCGATCAACGTCGATGCGGGCCCCATGAACGACCCGGCGCTGAGCGACGACGTGCTCAAGGCCGTCGGCGGCGCGCTGATCTCCCTGGCGGCCCGGCTCGACGCGGTGATCATCGTGCCCTGCGGTGCGCAGTCGCGGGAACCGCTCGTCGACGAGGCCACCAACCTCGACCGCCTGGCTCGCGGCTTCCGGCTGCTGGGCGACCTGGCCGGTGAGCGGGACGAGCGGCTGCTGTTCCGGTCTGTCACACCCGCGAACTCGCTCGGGCGCTGCTCGACCGGGGGTCCGCAGTCGGCGGGTTTAGTCCTCGACGTCAGTCACATCGTCGCCGGGGAGATCGACGAGATCGCTTTCGCCCGCGACTTCATCGACCGAGCACGTCCATCTGCGCGACGCCGTGCCCGGCGAGATCAACCTCAGCCTGGGGCGCGGTCGCGTGGATTTCGCCGGAGTCATCCGCACCCTCTGCGAAAGCGGCTAAACCGGCCGCTACGTCCTGGAGCTGGATACCCACGATGTAGCCGAAGCCGACCGCGAAGCCGTCGCCGCGCGGGCCGTCGAACTGGTCGCGGCTTTCCTCGCCTGACCTCGATGCCCGCCAGAAACCCCGCGAACAAGGAGAGATTCATGCCCGCCACGCGCACCGTTGTGATCGCCGGGGCTGGCTCGGAACGCGGCATCGGCCGCGAGACGGCGCTACACCTAGCCGCCGCCGGCTTCGCCGTCGCCGTGCTGGACATCGAACGAGGACACCTCGATCGAGATCGCCATCGACGAGGTCGCGGAGCCCAAGCGCCGCCTGCCGCTGATCGTGCTGCTCCTGCCGGCGAGGCCGGTGCGAGCTTCGGCGGTCACGTGCACGATAACGCGTTCTGGATGTTCCGTGGTCTGCTGGGCCTGTACACCCGGGGCGCCTTCCAGGTCTACACCGTCGCCCAAACAATCATGTCGGTCGTTGCGCTGGTCCTTGTCCTCGGCGCCGGCGCGGCCCGCTGAGCGCGGCACGCCGATTTCCATTGAGCTTTCTTGATCCTGATCTTTGCAGGTCAGGTGGGGTGGACGTGGGCGGCGAGGCGTGAGTGGGCTGGTCAGAGTCATGATCATCAAGGTTGATCATCTGACACCGTCCCTCAGCCCACGGCAGCGTGATCGCGATCACGGCCGGGGAAAACGAAAAAGGTGGCCCGCGGCGGTTCGAATGGGTTCGTGACAACATAAAAAACCTCGCCGAGGGCGCAGCGCCCATTTTGTACCAGGGCCAGCCGCCGGTCTTCACCCGCACGCTACAGACCGTCGGCGACCTGATCTCCGGTCTGGCGTAAGGAAATCGGCTTCCGCCGGCGCAAAGCCACCCCCCGCGCGCGCAGGCGATCATCGCGCCGGACGTACTGCGTCACGCTCAACGCTTGCCGGACATGGCCAGGGGCAACGTCGTCTCGGCCTGCACGATCGTGGTTGTTCGTCAGCGGGCGATTTCCAGGTTGGTCAGCACCAGCAGTGCTCGCTGCAGGCGGGTGGCGTTGCGGGTGTGCATGCGCAGCCGGGTGAGGATGCGCCAGTTCTTCAGGTCGGCGAAACCGTGTTCGCAGGCGGCGCGTTCCCGGGCGAGGAGCTGGTTGGCCTGCTTCTGGGCGTCGGTGATCGGGCGGCAGCGGGCCGCGCGGCGGCCGGTGTGATGACCGGGTCGTCGGGGTCGTCTTCCAGGCCGGTGAATCCCAGGTCGGCTACGGCGCCCAGGCCGTGCTCGCGGAGTTTCGGGGTGAGCTTGTTGCGGCGTGAGGTGGTGGTTCCCAGGCCCGGCCGGGTGCGGACGCGGAGATCCACAGCAGGTTGCCGTGGGCGTCGGTGAGGGCGAGAAACAGCAGGCCGTGGGCTTTGTGTTTACCGCTGTAGTTGGCCCGGTTGGCGCGACCCGTGCGCCGCTGGGTGCGCACGAGGGTGCCATCCAGCAGCATCATGTCCGCTCCGGCGCGGGCGGCGTTGGCCGGCACGCGGTCCAGGCGGGGGCGCGGCGGCCAGTAGGTCGATGACTTCGGCGACCCACCTGCTGATCGTGGATGCCGAGACCCCGTTGCCGCCGGCCATGTCCAGCAGCCGCTGGTCGTGACGCAGTACCGCAAGCGCGATGATCGCCTGCTTGCCCGGAGTGGCTTTGCGCCAGCGGGAGCCGATCTTCTTGCAGTGGGCGGTGATCAGCGAGGCGACGTAGTCGATCGTGGTCTTCGACAGCGTAAGCCGGACCCGATACATAATGGGCTCTGCGCCCTCGGCGGGGCTCGATTGTGTTGTCACGAACCATTCAAACCCGCCGAGGGCGTCTGTCTTCTCTTCCCGCAACATGATCACGATCACGGCTGCTCCGAGTCCCCGTCCGGTGTCAGATGACCAACGGAAACGATCATGCCCTTGACCAGGCCGCCCACAACCTCCACCGCCCGCGTCCACACCCTCTGGCCAGCCAAGATCAGGATGGAAAAGGCCCATTGAAATTGACGAGCCCCAGCGGAGTCGATCCGCTGTGCTTCGACCATTGTGGACTTCCTGGCCGACTGCGCTAGTGCCGCGCTGCCGGACCGGCACCTGCGGTACGGTGGCGAAAAGCCTGGGAGGACGGTCCGCATGCACTTGGCCGAAGTGGCCGATCTGGCCCGACAAGACGCTGCCGACGGCGTGCAGCAGCAGATCGTCGCGGCCCTCATCGACTCTGGTGGGCGGGTCCTGCTGGTGCGCCGGTCCGAGACGGATTCCCGTGGCGGTGAATGGGAATTCCCCGGCGGCAAGGTCGATCCCGGCGAAGATCTGGGCACCGCGCTGCACCGCGAGGTCGTCGAAGAAACCGGGCTGCACATCGCCGAGGTCACCGGATATCTCGGCGCGTTCGACTACATCGCCCAGCGCGGCACGTACAACCGACAGCACACCTGGTCGGTCACCGTCACCGCGATCGACGACGTGCGGCTGACCGAACACGACGCCTACGCCTGGGTCTCGGCAGCCGACGAGCTCCCGCTCAGCGCCGAACTCGAAGCCATGCTCGACAGGCACCTCAAGGGCTGACCACCCGAGCGCGCAGCGGCTCAGCCACCATCCGAAGTGGACACTTCGGCCCCGGTGCGGCGATGGAGTTCCGCCTTCTCGCGGTCGGGCTACTAATTGTTGACTGTCAACAGTCGGCGAATCGAATGGGTGCTGTGACGGAGCGCACCTGTTGCGTTGGTCCGGTTTCTGGGAAAGATTGGAGTACAAAAGGTTTGGCTTCCTAGTAATTACCGACCGGGTCGGCGGAAGGTGCGTTGCGACATGACCAACGAGCTGGAGCACTTCATCGGCGGCAAGCGCGTGGCGGGGACGTCCGGCGCCTTCGGTGACGTGTTCGATCCCAACACCGGGCAAGTGCAGGCCAGGGTGCCGCTGGCCTCGGCGGAGGAGGTCGCGGCGGCGGTCGACAACGCCGCCGAGGCGCAGCCGGCATGGGCGGCGCAGAACCCGCAGAAGCGGGCGCGGGTGCTGATGCGGTTCCTCCAGCTCGTCAACGACGAGATGGAGTCGCTGGCAAGGCTGCTCGCCTCCGAGCACGGCAAGACCGTCGCCGACGCCAAGGGCGACATCCAGCGCGGCCTGGAGGTCGTCGAGTTCGCCGTCGGCATCCCGCACCTGCTCAAGGGCGAGTACAGCGAGAGCGTCGGCACCGGCATCGACGTGTACTCGCTGCGGCAACCGCTGGGCGTGGTCGCCGGCATCACCCCGTTCAACTTCCCGGCGATGATCCCGCTGTGGAAGGCGGCACCGGCGATCGCCTGCGGCAATGCCTTCGTGCTCAAGCCATCCGAACGCGACCCCTCGGTGCCGCTGCGGCTGGCCGAGCTGTTCATCGAGGCCGGGTTGCCGCCGGGCATTTTCAACGTGATCAACGGCGACAAGACCGCGGTGGACGCGATCCTGATCGAACCCCGCATCGAGGCCGTCGGCTTCGTCGGCTCGTCGGCGATCGCCGAGTACATCTACTCGACCGCGGCCGCCCACGGGAAGCGCGCCCAGTGCTTCGGCGGTGCCAAGAACCACCTGATCGTGATGCCCGACGCGGACCTGGACCAGGCCGCCGACGCGCTGATCGGCGCGGGCTACGGCTCCGCCGGGGAGCGCTGCATGGCGATCTCGGTCGCCGTGCCGGTCGGCGAGGCCACCGCGGACGCGCTTGTCGACAAGCTCGTCGAGCGGGTGCACCGGCTGAAGATCGGGACCAGCTTCGACCAGTCCGCCGACTTCGGCCCGCTGGTGACCAAGCAGGCGTGGCAGCGGGTCCGCGATCTGATCGGCGTCGGCGTCGACGAGGGCGCGAAACTGCTGGTCGACGGCCGGGACTTCCAATTGTCCGGGCATGAGGACGGGTTCTTCCTGGGCGCCTCGCTGTTCGACCACGTCACAGCGGACATGCGGATCTACCGGGAGGAGATCTTCGGCCCGGTGCTGTCGGTGGTCCGCGCCGCCGACTACGACGCGGCGGTCCGGCTGCCCAGCGAGAACGAGTACGGCAACGGCGTGGCAATCTTCACCCGCGACGGCGACGCCGCGCGCGAGTTCGTCTCCCGCGTCAACACCGGCATGGTCGGCGTCAACGTGCCGATCCCGGTGCCCATCGCCTACCACACCTTCGGCGGCTGGAAGCGGTCCGGATTCGGCGACCTCAACCAGCACGGGCCGGACTCGATCCGCTTCTACACCAAGACCAAGACGGTCACCTCGCGCTGGCCCTCCGGCCTCAAGGAAGGCGCCAGCTTCACCATTCCGACCATGCACTGATCCGGGTGGGTGCCAAAAGCGCCAAAAGTGCTAAAAGCGCCAAAAGTGCTAAAAAGGGGAGGGTACGGACATGTCCGTTGCAGCGGTTGCCGGTCCGGTGTCGCCGTTCGAGCTCACCGAGGACCAGCGCGCGATCCAGCAGACTGCGCGGGAATTCGCCGCCGAACAGCTCGCCCCGCACGCCATCGAGTGGGACCAGGCCAAGCACTTCCCGATCGACGCGCTGCGCGCCGCCGGACAGCTCGGCATCGGCGGGATCTACGTCGACGACTCGTTCGGCGGCAGCGGGCTGAGCCGGTTCGACTCGGCCCTGATCTTCGAGGCGCTGGCCACCGGCGACCCGTCCATCGCCGCCTACATCTCGATCCACAACATGTGTGTCGGCATGATCGACCGCTTCGGCACGGCCGAGCAGCGAGCTCGCTGGCTGCCTGAGCTGTGCTCGATGCAACGCTTGGTCAGCTACTGCCTCACCGAACCCGGCGTGGGCTCGGACGCGGCGGCGATCCAAACCCGAGCGGTTCGCGACGGCAATGACTACCTGATCACCGGCGTCAAGCAGTTCATCTCCGGCGGCGGCACCTCGGACGTCTACGTGGTGATGGCCCGCACCGGCGAACCGGGCGCGAAGGGCATCTCCACCTTCATCGTGGAAGGCGGCTCCGAGGGACTGTCCTTCGGAGCCAACGAGAAGAAGATGGGCTGGAACGCCCAACCGACCCGGCAGGTGATCTTCGACGGCGTCCGGGTGCCCGCCGACCAGCGGCTCGGCGAGGAGGGCATCGGCTTCCGGATCGCCATGGCGGGGCTGGACGGCGGTCGTCTCAGCATCGCGGCCTGCTCGCTGGGCGGCGCGCAGGCCGCGCTCGACAAGAGCCTGGACTACGTGCGGGAACGCAGCGCCTTTGGCTCCAAGCTCAGCGAGTTCCAGGTGCTGCAGTTCAAGCTCGCCGACATGGTCACCGACCTGGAAGCCGCCCGGCTGCTGCTGTGGCGGGCCGCCTGGGCACTGGACGTCGGGGACCCGGCGGCCACCCGGTTGTGCGCGATGGCCAAGCGGCTGGCCACCGACGTGGGGTTCGCGGTCGCGAACGAGGCACTTCAGATCCACGGTGGATACGGCTACCTTGCCGAGTACGGCCTGGAGAAGATCGTCCGCGACCTGCGGGTGCATCAGATCCTGGAAGGTACCAACGAAATCATGCGGCTGATCATCTCGCGGGGACTGCTGGCGGCGTGACCGCCACCGGCTCGGGGTGGCCAGCACAGGACGGAGTCGCATCATGACTGAGCCCGAGATCCTGGTCCGCGAACAGGGATCGCTCGGACGGATCACGCTCAATCGCCCCAAGGCGCTCAACTCCCTGACGCTGGGGATGGTTCGGGCGATGGCGCAGGCGGTGGAGCAGTGGCGCACCGCCGAGCACATCCAGGCGATCCTGATCGACGGAGCAGGGGAGCGCGGGCTGTGCGCGGGCGGCGATATCCGCGCACTACACGAGGCGGCGAAGGCCGGTGACGAGTCGCTGCCCGCCACCTTCTGGATCGAGGAGTACCGGCTCGATTCGGCGCTGGCGCGCTACCCGAAGCCGGTCGTCGGAATCATGGACGGCATCTGCATGGGCGGCGGCGTCGGCATCACCGCGCACGGCTCGCACCGGGTGGTCACCGAGCGCTCCAAGGTCGGCATGCCGGAGGTCGGCATCGGCTTCATCCCCGACGTCGGCGGCACCTACCTGCTGTCCCGCGCCCCCGGGGGACTCGGCACGCACCTGGCGCTGACCGGTGCGCCGGTCGGCGGCGCCGACGCGCTTTACTGCGGTTTGGCCGACTACTACGTCAACAGCGCGAACCTGCCGGAGCTCATCGACGCGCTGTCCACCGGCGCGGTGGACGAGGTGCTGCGGAAGTTCGCCGAGCCCGCCCCCGAGGCACCGCTGGCCGCGCAGCGGGAGTGGATCGACGCAGCGTACTCGGCCGACGACGTCGAGGAGATCCTGCGGCGTCTGCGCGAACGGCCGGAGGAAGCCGCCCGCAAGAGCGCCGAGGCGATCGGGCAGAAGTCGCCGACGTCGCTCAAGGTCACCCGCAAGGCCCTGCGCAGCGACTACGGCTCGCTGGAGGAGGCCCTCGTCCAGGAGTACCGGCTGGCCGTGGCGTGCGTGCGCATCGGCGATTTTATCGAGGGCGTGCGGGCGACCCTGGTGGACAAGGACCGCAACCCGCAGTGGTCCCCGGCGGAGTTGTCCGATGTGGACGATTCCCGGGTCGATAAGTTCTTCGAACCAGTCGCGGACGAGCCGAACCTGTTCGGCTGAGCCGCGGCGGCCTTGACGAAAGTTCCAGCGCAGAAAGGGAAATGACAATGGCTGTCATCGGTTTCATCGGGCTGGGCCACATGGGCGGTCCGATGTCGGCGAACCTCGTCAAGGCCGGTCACCGGGTACAGGGGTTCGACCTGATCCCGGCGGCGCTGGAGGTCGCCGACCGGCACGGCGTGACCACGGTGGCGTCGGTGCCCGAGGCCGTCACCGACGCCGATGCGGTCATCACCATGCTGCCCAGCGGCAAGCACGTGCTGTCCCTCTACGACGAGGTGCTCGCCGCGGCCAAGCCCGGCACGCTGCTCATCGACTCCTCCACCGTTGACGTCGCGGACGCCCGCGAGGCGCACCTGCGGGCGGCCGAGGCCGGGTTCGGGTCGATCGACGCCCCGGTCTCCGGCGGCACCGCAGGCGCCGAGGCGGGCACCCTGACGTTCATGGTGGGCGGTGCCGAGGAGGACTTCCATCGCGCGGAGCCGCTGCTGGAACCGATGGCGCGCAAGGTGATCCACTGCGGCGGGCCCGGCAACGGCCAGGTCACCAAGATGTGCAACAACCTCATCCTCGGTGCGTCGATGGTCGCGGTCAGCGAGGCGTTCGTGCTCGGCGAGCGGCTGGGGCTCTCGCATCAGGCGCTCTACGACGTGGCGTCGATCTCGACCGGGCAGTGCTGGGCGCTCACCACCAACTGCCCGGTGCCGGACCTGGTGGAGACCAGCCGCGCCAACCACGATTACGAGCCCGGGTTCGCCGCGGCACTGATGCTCAAGGACCTCAAGCTGGCCACCTCGGCGGCGGAGCAGAGCGGCACGGACGCCGCGATCGGCCGCCTGGCCACCGAGCTCTACCAGCGGTTCAACGACGAGGGTGGCGGCGGCTTCGACTTCGGCGCGATCATCAAGTCCGTCCGGGACCATTCCGACCAGCGCTGACGCGCCGTGGTCATGTCGGGGAAAGCGACCGTCACCCGGGCGACGGTCGCTTTCGCCATGAAACCGTGCTGCCCCGCGCGAGGTGCGCACGCGGGGTAGCGGTGAGTGGAGCCGGGGCGGCGCACATCACCGACGGAGCGCGCGTACCCTGACGCTCTGTGTTGGAGTGGCTGGTCGAGTGGTATGACGGCGTCGAGCTGTGGCTCGTGCAGCTGGCGTACCCGTTGCAGGTGACCCTGGTGCTGGCGGTGCTGCTGCCGCTGTGCTGGGCCCTCGCGCGCGTGATCGACCGTGGCATCGACCGCCTCGGCGCGAAGCTGACGAGGGTCCGGGACGCGGAACCCCCGGTTGGCCGCCGGGACGGCGGGCGGAAGGGGACCGCGGCGTGACCTCGCGCAGGCGCATCTCGGCGGCGCTGGTCGGGCTGATCGCGCTGGTCGTTATCGGCTGGTTCGTCCGCGACTACGCCGGAGCCGGGACGCAGCAGGCCGTGCCCGGCGCGGAGTCGGGCCTGCCGGTGCAAGAACTGTCCGCGCTTCCGCCGGAGGCTGGCCAGACCTGGCGGCTGATCATCAAGGGCGGGCCGTTCCCGTTCCCCGGCAAGGACGGCTCGGTGTTCGGTAACCGGGAGCACATCCTGCCGGGCCAGGCGGCGGGCTACTACCACGAGTACACCGTGCCGACCCCGGGCTCACCCGATCGCGGAGCCCGGAGGCTGGTCACCGGTGGTCATTCCGAGCTTTACTACACCAGCGATCATTACGAGTCATTTGTGGTTGTCAACGCGGCGGGTTGAATGCGATGTTCGCAACGAAGTGGGCCAGCAAGGTGCGGAAGGAGCCGACGGTGAGCGAGATGGAGCAGCCGTCCGCCGACGTCACTGCGCGCGAGGCCGTAGATGAGGTGGAGCAGCGCGGCGCGGTCGCGCATGTCCTGGACGGTGCCGACCTGGTGAGCAAGCGAACGACCCTGGACGGGATCGCCGCGGTGCTGAACTTCCCGGAGTGGGCCGGCCGCAACCTGGACGCGCTCTATGACTGCCTGACGGACCTGTCCTGGCTGCCGGAGGGCGAGCACGTCCTGGTCTGGTCGGGCTTCCAAACGCTTGCCGAGCACGACCCGAAGGCTTTCAGCCGGATCAACGCCGTCCTCCGCGATGCCGTCGAACACCCCATCTGCGGCCGGCAGTTCACAGCGGTCCTGACCCGTTCCTGACACACGTGATCGCCCGTTCGTGACCAGGGGTGTCTCGCAATACTGGCCTCCGTGCAGAACAGGAGGCAGGATGACTGTCGTGAACATGCGGGCGAACGAGCAGCACGCACCGATGACCGCCGACGATCTGGAACGGCTACCCGACGACGGGCGCCGCTACGAACTGGTCGACGGGAGGCTTGACGTGTCTCCATCGCCAGCGCGCAAGCATTCGCGTATCGAGAACCGACTGGGGTACCTGCTGACCCATCTGGCGCCTGAAGAATACGAGGTCCTGCAGGGGGCGGGCATCAACTTCAACGCCGATCGGACCCATCACCGCATCCCCGATGTTCTGGTACGTCGAGATGAGGATGACGAAACGCACCTCACTCGTCCCCCGCTGCTCGCCATCGAGGTTGTCTCGCCGGAGAGCGTCCTTCGTGATCACCACACCAAGCGTCGCGAGTACGCCAAGTTCGGTATCGAGGCGTACTGGATCGTCACGCCGGAAGATGAGAAGCCGGGGATCGTTGAGCTTCGGTTGGCGGACGGTGAGTACCGCGAGGTGCAGCAGGTTCTCGGCGAGGACACCTTCGCCACCGAGTTCCCGTTCCCGGTCAAGATCGTGCCGCAGTGGCTGCTCGCCAGCGGGCCCTGGCGCGACCGGATCGGTGGCGAAGGCGATTGATCGGCCGGTTCACTTGAGGTTTTGGGATACCCAGGCGGGCTTTCGTTTTTCGGCGAAGGCCCGCATGCCTTCTTGGCCTTCCTCGTTTGCGAAGTGCTTCGCCGACAGCTCCAGCATTTGGGCGAACGCGTCGCTCATTTTCGACGGGCGCTGACCGATCAGCATCTCCTTGCTCCGGGATGCCGTCGAGCACCCCATCTGCGGCCGGCAGTTCACGGCGGTCCTGACCCGTTCCTGACACACGTGATCGCCCGTTCGTGACCAGGGGTGTCTCGCAATACTGGCCTCCGTGCAGAACAGGAGGCAGTATGACTGTCGTGAACATGCGGGCGAACGAGCAGCACGCACCGATGACCGCCGACGATCTGGAACGGCTACCCGACGACGGGCGCCGCTACGAACTGGTCGACGGGAGGCTTGACGTGTCTCCTGCGCCAGTAAGTGTTCATTCTCTCGTCGAGTCGCGATTGTCCGCGTACCTTGGCTTCGAAGTCGCGCCGGATGACTGCGTCGTGATGCAGGGAGCGGGCATCAACTTGAATGCGGACCGGACGCATCACCGCATTCCGGACGTTGTTGTGATCGAGGCAGCCGACTTCGAGAAGCCGTATCTAACCCGACCACCTCTGCTAGCCATCGAGGTCGTCTCGCCGGAGAGCATCCTTCGCGATCACCACACCAAGCGTCGCGAGTACGCCAAGTTCGGTATCAATGCGTACTGGATCGTCACCCCGGGAGATGAGAAGCCGGCGATCGTTGAGCTTCGGTTGGCGGACGGTGAGTACCGCGAGGTGCAGCAGGTTCTCGGCGAGGACACCTTCGCCACCGAGTTCCCGTTCCCGGTCAAGATCGTGCCGCAGTGGCTGCTCGCCAGCGGGCCCTGGCGCGACCGGATCGGTGGCGAAGGCGACTGACTAGCCGGTCATCTGAGGTCTTTGGGTACCCAGGCGGGCTTTCGTTTTTCGGTGAAGGCCCGCATGCCTTCTTGGCCTTCCTCGCTTGCGAAGTGCTTCGCCGATAGCTCCAGCATTTGGGCGAACGCCTCGCTCATCTTCGACGGGCGGTGGCCGATCAGCATCTCCTTGGTCGCCGCCAGGGCGTTCGGGGCACCGAGGGCGAGCATGTCGGCGTAGCGCTGGACCGCGGCGTCCAGTTCGTCGGCGGCCACTGCGGAGTTGAGCAGGCCGATTTCGGCGGCGCGGCGGGCGTCGAAGGTCTCGCCGGTCAGGAACAGCTCGTGCGCCTGCCGACCGTTGAGGCGCGGCAGTACGGTCACCGAAATCAACGCGGGCACGACGCCGATGCGTACCTCGGAGAACGCGAAGGTCGCTCCTTCGGCCGCGACCGCGATGTCGCAGGCCGCGATCATGCCTACGCCACCGGCTCGCGCCGGTCCGGCGACCTTGGCCACCACCGGCTTCGGGCTGGTCCAGAGCTGTTCCAGGATCGCCGGGAACTCGTTCACACCCTGTTTCTCGGAGCCCGCCGAGCGCGACTCCTTCAGGTCCATCCCGGCGCAGAACACGGTGCCGGTGTGCGCCAGGACGATCACGCGCACCGCGTCGTCGGCGATCGCCGAGTTCAGGTGGTCCCGCAGTTCCCTGCGCAGCTGCGCGGAAAGCGCGTTGCGGTTGTGCGGCGAGTCCAGCGTGATCGTCGCTAGGCCGTCGGCCACGGCGAGGTGCACGAGTTCATCCATGACAGGCACGTTAACCGTCGTTAGCATCCCAGGCCAGTGAGCAAGGTCCCAATCCGTCCTAGGTGCAGAGCCGCTGTCCCAGCCAAGACCGTGAGCACGTTGGGCAGCAGTAGCCGGTCAACGTGCTCACGTGTCCTGAACAACGGCGGGCCGGTCGGTGCGCACCCCTACCCACACGCACCGGCCGGCCACCCCGCTGCTTCGTCAGGTCGGGGGGTAGCGGTCGGACCAGGCGGGCGGGCGGGGACCGAACTCCAGGACCGCGTCGTGCGCGAGTCGTTCGATCACGTCGTAGAGCTCCAGCTCCGACTTCCAGCGCTCCGGGATGCCCTCCGCGCCGGACAACGCACCGATCAGGCTGCCGCAGACCGCACCCGTGGTAGCGCTGTTGCCGGAGTGGTTCACCGCCACCGGCAGCGCCGTGTCGAAGTCCCCATCGCAGGCAAGCGCCGCGTACAACCCGAAGCCCAGGGCTTCGGCCGCCGTCGACCCAGTGCCGATGATGCGTTCCACATCGCCGGGCGGAACGCGGCCGCTGCGGCCTAGCCGGACCGCCGCCGTGATCCGTCGGCTGACCTCTTCATGCCCGTTGTGCGGGGCGAGCTGTTCCAGCGTCGCGTCCACCGCCGTGCTCAGCGCCTCGCCGTTCATCAGCCGCGACACCAGAAACGCCAGCGCGCCCGCGCTCAACCAGGCCGTCGGATGACCGTGGGTCAGCGCGGCGGTGTTCATCCCTACTCGGAAGACCTCCGCCGGATCGTTGCTCCACAGCGCGGCCGGAACGGCGCGCATGATCGCGCTGCTGCCCTGTGAGTCGCTGACCGGGTTCTCCGGGGTGCCCATCGCCTGCTGGCCCTTGGCGAACGCGATGAGCGTGCGCATCATGGTGCGGCCCGGGTTGCGGGTCTGGAACAGCGCCCGCTGGCCGACCAGCCAGCCGTCCGGGGCCGCAGTGCCGCCCAGGAATTCGCCCGCCGCCCGTGGCCAGCTCAGGTGCTGGGTGTGCAGCCAGCGCTGGTAGGCGTGCTGGATGTGCCGGGTCGGGTCGTCGGTGCCGGTGGCGCGTCGGCTGACGTTGGCACGGATCGTGCCTTCCAGCGAGAACAGCAGCAGCTGGGTATCGCTGCCGAGTCGGCCGGAGGGATGACCGGCGGGGATGTAGTCGGTCAGCCCCTCCGCGCCGTGGCGGGACCGGATCTCGTCCCAGCTCTCGGCGGCGATGGGCATGCCGAGCGCCTCGCCGACCGCGCAGCCCAGTACCGCGCCGAGGAACCGGTCTCGGGACGAGGCCAGCCGGGGCACCGCGGTGAGCCCGGTGCGGTAGTCCGTTGTGGACGGTCTTGGGGGATCGGCGGTTTCGGTGGTCGGGTAGCGGCGCTCCCACTCGTCGGATTCGTCCGGATAGGGGCCGAATTCGGTCGCCGCGTCCGCGGCGATTCGCTCGATCAGCGTGGTAATCGGCAGCTTCTCCAGCCATTCCACCGGAATCGCCGTCGGACCGTGCAGCGCGCCGAGCAACTGCCCGCACAGCACGGCCGAGGTCGCCGCGTCTCCGCTGTGCTCGCTCGCGGAAGCGATGGCACCGGCGAAGTCGTCTTCGCACGCTGTCGAGACCCGGACCGCGATCGCGAGCGCGTCCAGGCCGCTGCGGCCGGGACGCATCGCGTCGAGGTGCGCTCGGCGCGGTCGGAACCCGGCGGGGCTCATCCGCCCGAGCCACAAGGCGCGCGTCAACGGGGTGCGTGCTGACTGCCAGCCGGAAAGCCCTTGGCTCAGCGAGGTTTGCAGCGAAATCCCGCGCAGCAGGCACAGTATCGCCACCCCGAGCACGCTGGCCGGGCTGTGGCCGTTCGGGTGGCCGTGGGTGAGCGAGGCGAGGTCGCCACCGAGGGCGAACACCATGCCGGGATCGCCCGACCACAGCGCGGCGAGCGCGCCGAGCGGCACGGCCGAGGCGGTGTCCGAGCTGTTGATCGGCTGCTGCCGCGATCCGGCGGCCCGCCCGGCGGCGACCCGGGCGAGCGCGGTGAGCATCGTCGGGTCGTCGGTGTCGGAGGAGCGAAGCTCGGCTTCCCCGACCAGCCAGCCGTTCGGGCGGGCGGCATCGATTCCGCAGTCGTGCCACGGAACGCCGCGGGTGTACAGCCAGCGCTGGAGCCCGCCGAGGGCGAAGCCGACCGGGTCGCCATCGCCCGACGACCGCGCGTGGGTGTGCGCGCGGATCAGCCCTTCCAGGACGAAGAGCACGGCGGTGGTGCGCTGACCGACCCGGCCGAGCGTGATGAACTCGGCCACCGCACCGCCCAGCAGCATGCCGAGCACCCGGCCCGGTGCCTCGGGCAGCGCGCCGCGGCGATCGGCCAGGCCGGTGGCGGGCGCTGGCGGGGTTTCCGCGCCGAGCCGGTGTTGCAGTGCCGTCGCCCACAGCGGCCTGGTGGCGGGTTGCCGCCGCCACTGTCTCCAGGTGTCCAGCAGCCGTTGCTCCACCGGGTCGCGGTGGCCGGTAGCGCGCGCCTCGCGCCAAGCTGCCAGCAGCGCTCGTTCCGTTTCGTCGAGCCTGAATTCTTCCACTTGCGGATTATCCGGGGTAGCGCCGCGCCCATTCGGGCAGCGGCTCGTCGGTGGAGATCTCCGTCTGGGCGCGATGCTCGTCGGTCGCCAGTTGCGCCAGGACTTCCCGCAGCTCCAGTTCATCGACCCAGGTTTCCGGAATCTGCCCGAAACCACGGGCAGTTCCGAGCAAGCTGCCGCAGATGGCCGCGGTGGCTGCGGTGTTCCCGGCGTGGGTGGCGGCCAGCGCCACCGCGTCGGCGAAGGAGTTCGGGTGCGAAAGCGCCGCTGCGACGGCGATGGCCAGCGCCTCCGGCGCATTCCAGCCCAGGCCCAGCTCGTCGAACAGGGCAGGCGAGGCAGGGCCGTTGCTAGCGATCTCGACCGCCGAGCGCAAGCCCTGCGCGGTGGTATCGGCACCTTCCATCTGGGCCAATTCGGCCAGCACCGATTGCACGGCTTCGGCGAGGGTCTGCCCCTTGCCCAGTGCGCACACCAGCCCGGCCAGCGCGCCGGCGGGCAGGTACCCGTCTGGATGACCGTGGGTGACCACCGCGATCTCCGCACCGAGCGAGATCGCCTCATGCGGCTCAGCGACCGCGAAACCCACCACCGCGCCACGCACCGTGGCAGCCGCGGTCCGCGCGGAGTTGGGCGGGTTGCCCGGCGTCGGGGTCTCGCGACGGTCGGCGAAGCGGGCCAACGCGGTCAGGGTCGCCTCGTCCGGGAACCGCTGCGCACGCAGGACTTCGGTCTCCGCGAGGACTCCGAGCGGCAGGGTCTCGGCGAGCTCGCCGAGTGGCAGGTTGGACACCTGCGCGCCCTGGGTGTGCATCCAGTGCAGCAACGTCGAGCGCACCATTGAGGGCCGGTGCGCGTTGACACCGCGCAGGGTCGGGCGGATCCGCGCGCGGATCAGAGCGTCGAGCACGAACGCTGCCTGCTGCGTGTAGGCGGTGGCCGCGCCGCGACGGCCGAAAGCCTCGGCCAGCTCCCGCACGCCTTCCGGGTTCGCGTCCAGGATCGTGCTCAGGTCGGTGAACATCCACGGCGCGCCGAGCGCATCGCCGACGGCGCTGCCCAGCACACAGCCTTCGAGCCGTTCGCGGCGGCTGAGCCGCACCTGGGTCTCGGCGGCGAGCTCGGCCTCGGCTTCCGGCTCGGCCGCGGCCTCACCGATCAGCTGGGCCGCGCGTTCGGCGCCGAATGCCTCGACGAGCAGCTTGTGCAGGTCCTGCGTGAGGTCGGCGGGGTTACCGTCATTGTCGCGGAACTTGCGCCACGCGGCGAGCAACCGGAGTTCCTCGTCCGACAAGCCGTCGTCGGCATCGTCGACGGCTTCGGCCGCGGCCGACGCGACTGGCGGCGCGACGACGGAGGCCGCTACGGCCGGAGAAACCGGGTCGGCGGTTGCCTCGAATTCGGCCTCCCCGACCGGGCCCTCTGACACTGGACCCTCTGAGATTGGGGTCTCTGAGATTGGGCCCTCCGGGGCGTGGGTTTCCGCGACGGGGGCCGCTGTGACCGGGTCTTCTGCGAGCGAGTCTTCTGGGACTGGGTCTTCTGTGACTGGGTCTTCGACGGCGGCGTTCGCGGCGGGGGACTCGACCGGGCCGTCGGCGGCCGGGGTTTCCAGCACTGGCTCCATGACGACCGATTCGGGCTCCGAAAACCGCGTTGCCGCTGCATACTCGGGTCTTTCGGCCTCGATGCCGTGCCGCGGGGCCGGCGATTCGAAGACGTCCTCCCGCGATTGCTCGGCGGGCTCGGCGTCGCCGACCGGGTAGCGCTGCAGCCACTCCGCGCCCGTCGGCGGGTTGAGGCCGAACTCCCGGATCGCGTCGTCGGCGAGCCCCTCGATGACCTCGCGCAGTTCAAGCTTGTCGAGCCAGATCAGCGGGACCGCGTCCGCGGTGTGCGCCGCGCCCATGATGTTGCCGCAGATCGCCGCGGTCGAGGCGCTGTCTCCGGAATGGTTGGCGGCCATGATCACCGCGCCCGCGAACGACTCGGGGTGGGTCAGCGCCGCGCACACCGCGATCGCCAGGGCCTGCTCTGCGAACCAGCCCTCGCCGAGCAGCCCGTGGATCTGCTCCGGCGTCGGGGTGCCCGCGGTGGCCAGCTCGATCGCCTTGCGCAGCGCGGCGCTGGTCTCCTCATGTCCGTCCCATCTGGACAGTTCGGTGAGGGCGCGGTCCACGGCCTCCGGCAGCGACCGGCCATCCAGCAGTTGCTGGATGATCACCGCGAGCGCTCCGGCGGGCAGGTAGCCGCTGGGGTGGCCGTGGGTCAGCACCGCGGTCATCGCGCCGACCTGGAACGCCTCGGCGGAGTCGGTGGACCACAACCCGGCGGGAGCGGCCCGCACTACCCCGCCGCTGCCCTTCGAGTCGTTGAGCCGGTTGGTGAACGAGCCCTGCTCGTTGCCGTTGGCGTAGCCATGCAGCGCCTGGATGCAGGTGGCGCCGGGCGTACGGCGCGCGAACAGGGCCTTCTGCTTGATCAGCCAGCCGTCCGGCGGATACGCGGCCAGCGGACCACCGGCGTCCTTCCAGTCGAAGCCCTGCGTGTGCAGCCAGCGCTGATAGGCGTGCTGCACCTGGGTGGTCGGCACGTTTTCGCCGAAGAGCCGACGGCGGATGTGGGCCCGGATGAGGCCGTCCAGGGTGAACAGCGTCATCTGGGTCTCGTCGCTGATCGAGCCCCCGGGCCGGTGCGCGTCGACGAAATCGGTCAGGCCGTCCGCGCCGTATTTGCGGCGGATGTCCTCCAGCGAGTCGTCCTCGATCGGGTAGCCGAGCGCGTCACCGGCGGCGCCGCCGAGCAGCAAGCCCAGGACCCGGTTCGCTCGTAGATCGACGGCATCGACTCCCGCGGGTTCGGCTGCGACCGCGAGCGTCGTGTCCGCCTGGACCGCGGTTTCCATTGGAGCTGCGTGGGCCCCGCTCCCGGGCTCGGGGACAGGGGGGTTCTCCTGGGGTCTGCTCGCGGGAACCTCCGCGCCCGCCTGGACCGCGATGTCCAATGGAATCGCGGATGCCTCCGGCGCGATCGGTTCGACCGGTGCGTCGGCGGGCTCGGCGAGCGGAGTCGGCGCCGCGTCCGCCGGCGGCAGGGCGGAGGTGAACACCAGCTCCGACATGTCCTTCGCGGCCGGGTAACGCGCGGCCCACGCGTCGCCGTTCGGCGGTGTCGCGCTGAACTCCAGCAAGGCGTCCTTCGTCAAGGCTTCGACGATCTCTCGCTGCTTGAGATCCCGTAGCCAGACGCCCGGCACCGAGGGGGCGCCGTAGCGGGCGCCGACGATGTTGCCACAGATCGCCGCAGTGGAGTCGCTGTCGCCGGAATGGTTCACGGCCACCATCAGCGCGGCGGCGATGGTGTCGGTGCTCAACGCCGCGCACACCGCGATGGCCAGCGCCTCGTGCCCGGCCCAACCGCCACCCAATGCGTCTGTGATCTGCTCCGGGCTCGGTTTCCCTTGCCGGGCAAGCTCTTCGGCAGCCTGCAACGCGTGCTCGGTGTCTTCATGCCCCCGGTATTGCACGAGCAGTTCGCGAGCCTGTCGCACCGCGTCTGCCAACGTCTCTTCGCGCAGCAATCGGTGCACCACCACCGCCAGCACGCCCGCCGGCAGGTAGCCGTTGGGCTGCGAGTAGGTCAGGGCCGCGGTGGCGGCCGCGAGCTCGAAGACCTGCTTGGGGTCGTCGGACCAGAGCGCGACCGGCGCCGCCCGGACCACGCCGCCGCAGTCCTGCGCGTCGTTGATCGGCCGGTCGAAGGCGCCCGGCGCGCCGACCGAGGCGAACTCGCGCAGCGCGGCGATGCAGCTGCTGTTCGGCGAGCGCACGGCGAACAGGTCGCGCTGCTCGATCAGCCAGCCGTCGGGCTGGGGGTGGCTCATCGTGAACGGCCCGGCGGCCTGCATCCACGCGTAGCCCTGGGTGTGCAGCCAGCGCTGGTAGGCCAGCTGGATCGCGGAAAGCGGGGTGTCGGCCCCGGCGGTGCGGGCGACGATGTGCCCGCGGATGAGGCCTTCCAGGGTGAACAGCGTCATCTGGGTGTCGTCGGTGAACTCGCCCGGTTGCTCGCCGGTGCGGTCGTACTCGGTGACGCCCATCGCGCCGAACCGGCTGCGGATCTGGTCCACCGGGAAGAACTCCACCGGCGCGCCGAGCGCATCGCCGATCGCCCCGGCCAGCATCGAGCCGAGGAACCGGCGGCCGAACTCGGTTTCGGCGGGATCTTCCGGCGGCTTCGGCGCAGGCTGCTCGCTCGGCTCCGCCGGCCTCGGCGCTTGCGTCGCGGGCGGATTCGGGGCGGCGCCGGACGGCGCGATCGCCGGGTTGCCGTTCGCCGGGGAGTGCACCGGCACCTTCGGCGGCACGGCGGCAGCCGCCTTGATCAGGTCCTCGGCGGGGAGCCGGGCCTTGACCGGGCTGGTCGGGTTGACCTGCACATCGACGCCGGTGAGGTTGTGCGCGGCCAGCTGTCGACCGGTCATTCGCTGCCAGGTCGTCCAGTTCGGCGGCAAGAACGCTTCCGAGGTGAACACCTGCAGCTGCCGACGGCCCGATTCGTGCACCACCGTGAACAGCCCGTTGCCCTGCGGCTGCGCGAACAGGATCAGCTCGGCGTCCAGCATCGCGGTCAACAGCGCGTGTCCCTGCGCGTACCCGGTGGTGGTGAGTTGCAGGGCGCGTTCGACGTCGTTGGTCGGCGCGGGTAGCCGCAGCGCGACCGGGGACGGCCGGTAGTTCGGATTCGGGGAGAAGTCGTCGGTGATCTCGCCCTGCTCGTCAACCCGGTAGCCGCCGATGAAACCCCACGGCGGCACCTCGGCGTTCGGGTCGGTGAAGATCGGGTCGACCACGTACAGCCAGGTGTTCGGCTGCTTCATGGCCTGTTCTCGCATGCTCGGTGTGATGACCGGCCGACTCGGCTGCTGCGTGTTCATCTCGCGCTGTTGTCCCCGACTCCTCGTCCAGCCTTGCATTGATCGCCCCCACACACCGGCGGTCACTCGATAGCGCGGCCTGACGGGGACGGACGAGCACAGGGAGCGGCCGCTTCCCCGTCCAGACGCTGACAACAAACTCTCTCATGACCACATTGGGTGAAGCTTAGTGTTCAAAAGAACGACCCAGCGTTAGGTGCAGGTTCTTTGCCCGTTGTTCCTGTTCACTTGTCGCTGTCGGTCAGCGCGGCGACCAGCAAGCAATGCACGCACGGCATGCCGGCCGGGCCATCGAGCGTTTCCGCCTGACCTGGGACGATGGCGAAGCCGCAGTAGGCGCGCAGCCGCGACGGCAGCAGCGAGTTCTCCTCCGGCAGCGGGAAGAAGTGGCAGGACTTCTCCTGCTCGCTGCGCGCGAACTCGGCACGAACCCGCGCGATGAGGTGGGGTCGGTCGGTCATCCGGCCGCCACGGTGCGCCGCCGAGTCGAGGACCGCAGCGCCCCGGCGTGTCGGGGTGTTTCCGGCCGCTGCCGGTCTTCGCGTACCCAGGTGGACGACACGCGCACATCATGCCCGGAAGGTTGTCCATACCAGTGAAGTTGTCGACTTTTGCTCACGTGGGCCCCGGTGCGTGCGTGGATTCAGTCGTGGGAAAGACCTCGTCAAGTCACGGAAGTCACAGCGCAGTGGGCAGTCGCAGCGGGCTGGTCGCCGCCGCAAGCGCGTCGGCATAGCGGCGCAGGACCAGTTCGGCGACTCCCGCATCGTCGGCCATCGGTGTCGCGATCAGCGGGCCACCCGCATGCTGCCGGGCCTGCGCGCTGATCCGGTCCGGCAGCAGGCCCGGTGCCAGGAACCAGGAAGCGACCGCGAAACGCCGGGCACCGCGAGCGCGCAGGGCCTCGATCGCCGCCGGGACGGCAGGTTCGGCGGCCGCCGCGAACGCCGCTACGGCCCCAGTCCAGGATGTTTTCCCTTGCCAGCGCTCGGCAACGGCGGCGACGAGCCGGTTCGCCGGGGCGTGCGACGATCCCGCACCGGCCAGCACGACGCCCAGTCGCCGGTCTTCCGGTGACACCCCGGCTTCGGCCAGCCGCCGCCACGCCGCTTCGTCCAGTCGCGGGTCCGGCCCCAGCACGTCGGCGACGTGCACCCGGAATCGCGGATACCGCCGCTCCGCCTCGGCCACCGCCGCGGGCACGTCGACGCGCGCGTGGAAGGCCCGGCCGAGCAGCAGCGGAACGACCACCGCGGCGGAATGCCCGTCGCCGTGCACCGCGCTGAGCACGTCGCCGACGCGCGGTGCCGACAGGTCCAGGAACGCCACGCGCACGTCGAGATCCGGGCGCATCGACCGGACCACGTCCAGCAGGGCATGGATCGTCGCGGCCGAGCGCGGGTCCCGGCTGCCATGCGCGACAGCCACCAGCGGGGCGGTCATCGTCGGCTCACTCCGACGCGGCGGCCAACGGCGCCAACGGCACCCCGATCAGCCCGGCGGCCAGCGTAGTGCCGTCGGCGGGGTCGATCACCAGGAACGATCCGGTGCGCCGGCTCGCGGCGTATTCGTCGACGGGCAGCGGCTCCGCGGTGCGCAGTTGCACCCGGCCGATTTCGTTGAGCTGTAACGAATCCGGTCTCTCCACACTCGACAGCTGCTGCTCGTCGAAGCGGGCCGACAGGTCCGTTACGATTGCCGGCACGGTGCGGGTGCCGTGCTTGACCAGCACCTTGGCAGCCGGGGTCAGCGGCTTCTCGGCCAGCCAGCAAACCGTGGCGTCGAGCTCGTCGGTCAACTGCGGCGGCGCGTCCGCGGCGGCGATCAGGTCGCCGCGCGAGACGTCCACGTCGTCGGCCAGCAGCAGCGTGACGGAGTGCCCGGCGGCGGCGCGCGGTTTCGAACCGTCCGGAGTGTCCACCTTGGACACCCGGGTGCGCACCCCGGCGGGCAGCACGACGACCTCGTCGCCCTCGGCGACGACCCCGGCGGCGACCTGGCCCGCGTAGCCGCGGTAGTCCGGGTACTCCACGGTGCGCGGCCGGATCACGTACTGCACCGGCATCCGGAACGGCGCATCGTGCGGGTCCGGTGCCACCGGCACGCTTTCCAGGTGCTCCAGCAGCGAAGGCCCGCTGTACCAGGGCGTGTTCGCGGAGCGCTCGACCACGTTGTCGCCGAGCAGCGCGGACACCGGGATGGTCGTCACGGCGTCGTCGCGGTAACCCAGGGCCCGGGCGTGCGCGGTGAATTCGGCGGCGATGCGGGTGAACACCGCCTCGTCGAATCCGACCATGTCGATCTTGTTGATGGCCAGCACCAGCTGGGGCACGCCCAGCAGCGCCAGCACGGCGGCGTGCCGCCGGGTCTGCTCGATGACCCCCTTGCGCGCGTCCACCAGCAGCACCGCCAGCTGGGCGGTCGAGGCGCCGGTGACCGTGTTCCGGGTGTACTGCACGTGACCGGGAGTGTCGGCGAGCACGAAGGTGCGTTTGGGCGTGGCGAAGTACCGGTAGGCCACATCGATGGTGATGCCCTGCTCGCGCTCCGCGCGCAGGCCGTCCACCAGCAGCGACAGGTCCGGGGTCGCCAGACCGCGGTCCGCGCTGGCCCGCCGCACGGCGTCGAGCTGGTCGGCCAGCACCGACTTGGTGTCGTGCAGCAGCCGCCCGACCAAAGTGCTCTTGCCGTCGTCGACGGACCCGGCGGTGGCCAACCGCAACAGGTCGGTGTGCACCGGCAGGGTCACCTCGGTGCCGCTGTCCGGCGCGGTGCGGGTGGTCGTCTCGGTCATTTCGGGAACCCATTCCTGGTGGTTCGGCTTCGGAAGTGTGGGGCGGGAGCGCAGACCCAGGCAGTTGGTGCGCTCACCGGGCGGACTGCCGTTGCCCCCGTTTTGATCTTTTGTTTGTGATGGCATTCATGAGTCGGGCATCCCGCAGTCGAGGCGGCGACGGTAACTCCCGCAGAGAGGCCGCTACCCGCACCGCTACGCAGAAAGAGTCCATGAATCAGTCTTCTCAGAAGTAGCCCTCGCGCTTGCGGTCTTCCATGGCGGCTTCGGAGAGGCGGTCGTCGGCGCGCGTCGCGCCGCGCTCGGTAAGCCGGCTGGCGGCGACCTCGGCGATCACATCGTCCACTGTGTACGCCTCGGATTCCACCGCGCCGGTGCAGGAACCGTCGCCCACGGTGCGGTAGCGCACGGTCTTGGTCGCCGGCACCTCGCCCTCGCGCGGACCGCCCCAGGGCCCAGCGGTCAGCCACATGCCGTCGCGCTGGTACACCTCGCGGCGGTGCGCGTAGTAGAGCTCCGGCAGCTCGATCTTCTCCCGCTGGATGTAGCGCCAGACGTCCAGCTCGGTCCAGTTCGACAGCGGGAACACCCGGACGTGCTCGCCGGGCCGGTGCTTGCCGTTGTACAGGTTCCACAACTCGGGCCGCTGGCGGCGCGGGTCCCACTGCCCGAAGGCGTTGCGCAGGCTGAAGATCCGTTCCTTGGCGCGAGCCCGCTCCTCATCTCGCCGGCCGCCGCCGAAGACCGCGTCGAACCGGTTCTCGCTGATGCCGTCCAGCAGCGGCGTGGTCTGCAGCGGGTTGCGCGTGCCGTCGGGGCGTTCCCGCAGCCGGCCGTCGTCGATGTAGTCCTGCACCGACGCGACCACCAGCCGCAGGTCGTGCCGCTCCACCAGTTCGTCGCGGAAGGCCAGCACCTCCGAAAAGTTGTGCCCGGTGTCGACGTGCAGCAGCGGGAACGGCACCGGCGCCGGCCAGAACGCCTTCAGCGCCAAGTGCACCAGCACCGTGGAGTCCTTGCCGCCGGAGAACAGGATCACCGGCCGGTCGAATTCCCCGGCCACCTCGCGGAAGATGTGGATCGCCTCGGACTCCAGCGCGTCCAGGTTGTCCACCTGCGGCGGCGCGTCGGCCAGATCGTTCGGCAACTCGACTGTGGTCATGTCTCCTCCGTATCTTGCGGGGTAACCGCACCCGGTCGGTCTGCCTGAGCAAGAGAGTTGTGGCTCACGCAGTCCTCCGAAGTTCCTCAGCCGTGCAGTCCGCACTCGGTCTTGGCGCTGCCCGCCCAGCGCCCGCTGCGCGGGTCGGCGCCGGGCGCGGGTTTGGCGGTGCAGGGCTGGCACCCGATCGACGGGTAACCGGCCTGCACCAGCGGGTTGACCAGCACGCCGTGCTCGTCGATGTAGTGCTGCATGTCGTCGTCGGACCAGGCGGCCAGCGGATTGATCTTGACCAGGTTGTTGCGCTCGTCCCAGGTCACGATCGGCGTGTTGGCGCGCGTCGGCGCCTCCACCCGGCGCACTCCGGTTACCCACGCCTCGTAGCGGGCCAGGGTGTTGCGCAGTGGCACCACCTTGCGCAGGAAGCAGCAGCGGTTCGGATCCCGCTCGAACAGCCGCGGGCCCTCGCTGGCGTCCTGCTCGGCGACGGTCTGCGCGGGGATGGCGTTGACGATGTTGACGTCGTAGACCTGCGCGACGGCGTCGCGGGTGCCGATGGTCTCGGCGAAGTGGTAGCCGGTCTCCAGGAACAGGATCTCCACGCCCGGCTTGGCCTTGGCCGCCAGGTCGACCAGCACCGCGTCCTGCATGTTCGACGCGACGATCAGCCCGTCGCCGAAGGTGTCGACGGCCCAGCGCAGGGCTTCCTCGGCACTGGCCTCGGCCAACCGCGCCGCGGCCTGCTCGACCAATGCGCGCAGCTCGTCGTCGCCGCGCCGGGAGCCGATGTTCGTGGTGGTGTCGGCAGTCATGGTTCTCCGTTTCCTCCGAGGGCCAGCCCGACCAGTCGCACGGTGAAGACCCGAAGACACGACCCGCACCGCCACGCCCCGGACGGCTCGGTCTCGGGGGTGAGTTCCTCGTCCCCGCAGTAGGGGCAGTAGAACGGCACCGCCCGGCCTTCCGGTTGGCTCACTTGAGGTCGTCTTCCTCGGCCCGGGCGACCCACTGCGCGAAGCGCTCGCCGGCGGCGCGCTGGTCCAGGTAGCGGCGCACCAAGCGCTCCACGTAATCCCCGAGCTCGGCGGAGGTGACCTTGTGGCCGCGGATCTTGCGGCCGAAGCCGGCGTCCTGGCCGAGTCCGCCGCCCAGGTGCACCTGGAAGCCCTCGACCTGTTCGCCGTTGGCGTCCGGGACCATCTGACCCTTCAGGCCGATGTCGGCGACCTGCGTGCGGGCGCAGGCGTTCGGGCAGCCGTTGAGGTTGATCGTCACCGGGTCGGTGACATCGCCCTGGATGTCGGCCAGTCGCTCTTCCAGGTCATTGACCAGCGCGATCGCCCGCTGCTTGGTCTCCACGATGGCCAGCTTGCAGAACTCGATACCGGTGCAGGCCATCACGTTGCGCCGCCACGGCGACGGGTCGGACCGCAGGCCCAGGTTGGCCAGTTCCGCGACCAGACCGTCCACTTCGGACTTCGGGACGTCGAGGACCAGCAGGTTCTGCTCGACGGTGGTGCGGATGCGGCCGGAACCGACCCGCTCGGCGGCCTTGGCGACCGCCATCAGCGTGGAACCACTGACCCGGCCGGCCGCGGACTTCGCGCCGACGTAGAAATTGCCGTCGGCCTGCGGGTGCACCCCGATGTGGTCGCGGTGGCCGGCCGGTGTTTCCGGCGCGGGGCCATCGAGCAGCTTGCGGCCCAGGTATTCGTCCTCCAGCACCTGGCGGAACTTCTCCGCGCCCCAGTCGGCGACCAGGAACTTGATCCGGGCGCGGTGCCGCAACCGCCGGTAGCCGTAGTCGCGGAAGATCTGCACCACGCCGTGCCACACCTCGGCGACCTCGTCGAGCGGCACCCAGGCGCCCAGCCGCACCGCCAGCTTCGGGTTCGTCGACAGGCCGCCGCCGACCCACAGGTCGAAGCCGGGCCCGTGCTCCGGGTGCACGACGCCGACCAGCGAGACGTCGTTGATCTCGGGCACCGTGTCCCAGCGCGGCGAACCGGAGATCGCGGTCTTGAACTTGCGCGGCAGGTTGGACAGCGACCGGTCGCCGATGAACCGCTCGGAAATCTCCTTGATCGCCGGGGTGGCGTCGACGATCTCGTCGGCCGCGATGCCGGCCACCGGCGAACCCAGCACCACGCGGGGGCAGTCGCCGCAGGCCTCGGTGGTGGACAGCCCGACGGCCTCCAGCTTCTGCCAGATCGTCGGCATGTCCTCGACCCGCACCCAGTGCAGCTGGATGTTCTGCCGGTCGGTGATGTCGGCGGTGTCGCGCGCGTAGGTCTGCGAGATCTCACCGACGGTGCGCAGCTGCTCGGTGGTCAGCGCACCGCCGTCGATGCGGACCCGCAGCATGAAGTAGCGGTCATCGAGCGCTTCGGGCTCGATCGTGCCGGTGCGCGCGCCGGGGATGCCCGGGGCGCGCTGGGTGTACAAGCCCCACCACCGGAAACGACCCCGCAGGTCGGCCGGGTCGATCGAGTCGAAGCCGCGGTGGGCGTAGATCGTCTCGATGCGCTGCCGAACGTTCAGCGGATTGTCGTCCTTCTTGGAGCGCTCGTTGGCGTTGAGCGGCTCACGGTAGCCGAGCGCCCACTGGCCCTCGCCGCGCGTCTTGCGTTTGCGGGCGGGACGAGCAGGGGCTTCCGTCGGGGGGACCATGTCCGACCTCCGGGATTCGGGCGCGGCAGCGCCGCGTGGAATCCCGTCGCCGGTGACGGTTCTCACTGCTCGGCGCCCCCGACGCCGACTGGATAGAACGCGGCGGCGGGATTCAATCCTTGGCGCGGCACAGCGCGCTGGACACTCGCCGCAGGTCCACATAGCGGCGGGTGACCAGCAGGAGCCTCGGCAAGGTCGCACCCATGCGAAGCAGCGTGCCACGCGCTCACCGGCCGGTCCAACCCCATCCGAATGGTGAGACAGTGGTCGAGTGCCTGCTCTACTGCCCGCCGGGGAACCCGCCCCGGCCGACGGAACGCTACCGGCCGAGGCCCTGACCGGGCTGGGTTCGCGGCCGTTCGGGGTGTACGTCCACGTGCCGTTCTGCGCCACCCGCTGCGGCTACTGCGACTTCAACACCTACACCGCCGACGAGCTGGGCTCAGCTGCGAGTTTCGGCAGTTGGCTGGATGGTCTGCGGGCGGAGCTGGACCTGGGGGCGCGGGTGCTGGCGGCGGGCGAGCGGCCGGTGCCGGCCGCCGAGACGGTGTTCGTCGGCGGCGGCACGCCATCGCTGCTCGGCGCCCGGCGGCTGGGCGAGGTCCTGGCGGCGATCCGGGAGTCCTTCGGGCTCGGCGATGCGGCGGAAATCACCACCGAGTCCAACCCGGAGTCGACCTCGCCGGAGTTCTTCGCCGGGATCCGCGAAGCCGGGTTCAACCGGGTTTCGCTGGGCATGCAGTCGGCCGCCGAACACGTACTGCGGGTGCTGGAGCGGCGGCACACCCCGGGCCGCGCGGTGGCGGCCGTCGGCGAGGCGCGCACGGCCGGCTTCGAGCACGTCAACCTGGATCTGATCTACGGCACACCGGGGGAGACCGACGAGGACCTGCGGGCCTCGCTGGACGCGGTGCTGTCCACCGGGGTCGATCACGTCTCGGCGTATGCGCTGATCGTCGAGGACGGCACCGCGATGGCGCGCAAGGTCCGCCGGGGCGAGCTGCCGATGCCCGACGACGACGTGCTCGCCGATCGCTACGAACTGATCGACGGAGTGCTCGGCGAGGCGGGTCTGGGCTGGTACGAGGTGTCCAACTGGGCTCGCGACGACGAAGCCCGCTGCCGTCACAATCTCGGCTACTGGCAGGGCGGCGACTGGTGGGGCGCCGGGCCGGGCGCGCACAGCCACGTCGGCGGTGTCCGCTGGTGGAACGTCAAGCACCCGGCCCGCTACGCGGCCATGCTGGCCGAGGGCAACTCGCCTGCTGTGGGGCGGGAACTTCTCAGCGCCGAGGACCAGCGCATCGAGCGGATCATGCTCGAACTCCGCCTGGCCACGGGCTTTCCCGTGGAGATACTCGACGAGCCGGCCCGCCTGGCGGCGAAGCAGCTGGTGGCAGACGGTCTGCTCCGGCGCGACGCCCTGGCGGCGGGCCGCTGTGTCCTAACGAATCGAGGACGCCTCCTGGCGGACGGAGCCATCCAACGGCTGATCGGCTGAAGCGGGTCAACGAATTGGATGGCGCTTCAGAGGCGCTGATATTCCTTGAAACCGCCACGGGAGGCGTCCAGGTCGAGGACTCGCGCGTGCAGCACCGTGCGCTGGTGCAGAGCGGAGCGCAGGGCCCGGTGCAGGCCGTCTTCCAGGTAGAGCTCGCCGCGCCAGCGGACCACGTGCGGGAACAGGTCGCCGAAGAACGTCGAGTCCGGGCTCAGCAGCCGGTCGAGGTGCAGCACCTTGGTGGTGGTGACCAACTCTTCCATCCGCACCGGGCGCGGCGGGATCTTGGCCCAGTCCCGCAGCGACAGCCGGTGGTCGGGATACGGTTGTCCCTCCCGGACATCCTTGAAGATCACGGCAGCTGCCACCTCCCGGCGAACGGCGCAATCCGGTGCCTGCCCCACGTGCGGCTCTCGGCTCCGGCGTATGAACACCGTAAGCTCGATGGTGGTACCGCAAGTGCTGCTGGGGCGCGAAGGAGGTGGGGCGGGTGAGTGCGGATGAACGCCGCTTCGAGGTCCTGCGGGCTATCGTGGCCGACTACGTGTCGACCAAGGAGCCGGTGGGGTCGAAATCGCTCGTCGACCGCCACAACCTCGGGGTGTCCAGCGCCACGGTCCGCAACGACATGGCGGCGCTGGAGGAGGACGGGTTCATCGTCCAGCCGCACACCAGCGCCGGGCGGGTGCCCACCGACAAGGGCTACCGGTTGTTCGTGGACCGGTTGCACGAGGTCAAGCCGCTGACCGAGGCCGAGCGTCGCGCGATCCACAAGTTCCTTGAAGGGGCGATGGACCTCGACGACGTGATGCGCCGCAGCGTGCGGCTGCTGGCCCAGCTGACCCAGCAGGTGGCCGTGGTTCAGTACCCCACGCTGACCCGGTCGACCGTCCGGCACGTCGAGGTGGTCACCATCACCCCGGCCCGGCTGATGTTGGTGCTGATCACCAACACCGGTCGCGTCGACCAGCGGATGGTCGACCTCGGCGACGTGATCACCGACGAGGACGTCGCCCGGCTGCGCAACGTGCTCAACGCGTCGATGACCGAGAAGCGGCTCGCCGACGCCTCAGCCGCGGTGGCCGAGCTCCCCGAGCAGGCGCCGTCCGAGCTGCGCGACGCGCTGGTCCGGGTGTGCAGTGTGCTCATCGAGTCTTTGGTGGAGCATCCGGAGGAGCGGATGGTGCTCGGCGGCACCCCCAACCTGACCCGCAACGTCGCGGACTTCCCCAACTCGCTGCGCCAGGTCTTGGAGGCGCTCGAAGAGCAGGTCGTGGTGCTCAAGCTGCTTGCCGCGGCCCGCGACTCGGGCACCGTGCGGGTCAGCATCGGGATGGAGAACGAGGCCAAGGAGATGCAGACGACCTCGGTGATTTCCACCGGATACGGTTCGGATGGGATGGTGCTGGGCGGCCTGGGCGTGGTCGGACCTACCCGGATGGACTACCCGGGCACCATGGCGGCGGTCCGAGCCGTCGCCGCATACGTTGGTGAGATCTTGGTCGGTCGGTGACGGTTCACCGGCGCGCGACCGGCGTGTACTCGTTGATCGAGCAGAGGAAGTACGGAGAAGGTGGCCAGGGACTACTACGCGACCCTCGGGGTGGCCAGCGACGCGACACCCGAGCAGATCAAGCGGGCGTACCGCAAGCTCGCACGTGAACTGCACCCGGACGTCAACCCTGATGAGGCCGCGCAGGAGCGGTTCCGTGAGGTGACGACCGCCTACGAGGTGCTTTCGGACCCGAAGAAACGGCAGGTCGTCGACCTGGGCGGCGATCCGCTGTCCAACGGCGGCGGCGCCGGTGGCGGCATGGGCGACCCCTTCGCCGGTTTCGGCGGGCTGGGCGACATCATGGACGCCTTCTTCGGCGGCGGGGGAGCCGGCGGCGGCCGCGGCCCGCGCAGCCGGGTCCAGCCGGGTTCGGACGCGCTGTTGCGGCTGGAGCTGACCCTTGAGGAGTGCGCCAGCGGCGTCAACCGGGACATCACCGTAGACACGGCGGTGCTCTGCGACTCCTGCGACGGCGGCGGTTCGCGGGCCGGCAGCGCCCCGTCGACCTGCGACACCTGCGGTGGTCGCGGCGAGGTGCAGTCCGTGCAGCGGTCGTTCCTGGGGCAGGTCATGACGTCCCGGCCGTGCCCGGTCTGCCGCGGATTCGGCGAGGTCATCACCGATCCGTGCCAGCAGTGCGGCGGCGACGGCCGGGTCCGCGCGCGGCGCACCATCACCGTCAAGATCCCGGCCGGGGTCGGCGACGGGATGCGGGTGCGGCTGGCCGGCGAGGGTGAGGTCGGGCCCGGCGGAGGACCGGCTGGTGACCTGTTCGTCGAGGTCGAGGAGCTGCCGCACGAGCGGTTCACCCGCGACGGCGCGGACCTGCACTGCACCCTCGAACTGCCGATGACGGCCGCCGCGCTGGGCACCGTGCTCGTCCTGGAGACCCTCGACGGTGGACGGGAAGAGCTCGCCGTCGAGCCGGGCACCCAGCCCGGCACCGAGCACGTGCTCGCCGGTCGGGGCCTGCCCAAGCTGCGGTCCAACGGCAGGGTCAGCGGACACGGCGACCTGCATGTGCACCTCGATGTCGTGGTGCCGACCCGGCTCGACGAAACGCAGTCGGACTTGCTGCGGCAGCTCGCCTCGTTGCGCGGCGAGGAGCAGCCGGAGCCCACGGTGACAGCCAACGGCAACGGCAACCGGCACGGGCTGTTCTCCCGTTTCCGGTCCTTCGGTCACCGCTGAAGCAGGTGAACTCGTGGTGCGCGGGTGGTCACCGGCCGCGCTGCGCATGTGGGCCAAGCGGCTCTGCCGCTTCGAAGACAAGAACTGAGCAGCCTATGAGGGCGAAGTCAATTGGTGATGTTTCCGGTTTTGGGCGTGCGGCAGTGTCCCCGCGGGTGTGCGGGGTTGATCATGGTGGGTGGTGATGTGGTGGGTGGCGTGACTGGCCGGGGTGGCGGGTGCCTGCGCCCACTCTCCGTGCTCGACCTAGCGAACAACCGGGTTTGTCCCAACAGCCCTCATCCGAGCTTGGGTGGAGGGTGGGCGGGGCGCCCCTGCTCAGTTCCGGGTTCTGCCCAAGGAGGAGTCGGGTTCGCCCCGCCCATGGCCAGTGTCGCGCTATGCGGCCTGCGGCGCCACCTCCTTCGTAGTGCCGGCGGCAACCGCCGGATCCCAGGCCACCCGGCGGGTGACGACCACGAACAGCTGTCGCAGCAGTGCCGCTGCGAGGGCCGTGCGGGCTTGTCCCGGGCGCAGCGGGTTGGTTTCACGGGTGGTCAGGTGCGTATAGCGGGCGGTGTAGACCGGGTTGTGGGTCAGTGCGCCCCAGATGGCCCGCCAAGCGGCGGTGCGCAGTCCGGGGCGGCCGCGGCGGGAGACCGTGGTGATGCCGTGAAAGTTCCCGGATTCGTTGGCACGTGGGCACAACCCCGCATGCTTGACCCAGGTTCGGGCACAGTCGAAGCGCGCTGGGTCGCCGGTCTCGGCGAGGATGGCGGCGGCCCCGACGACCGACAACCCCGTGATGGTGGTGACCAACGTGGACAGTTCCAGGGTGTCGAGGACCTCGATCATGCGGGCCTCAACGTCGGCGAGCTGCCCCAGGGCATGGTGCCAGTCGTCGAGTGCGTAGGCCGCTCGTTCGCAGGCCGCGGCTTGCTCGGTAGCAACCCCGCCAGGTGTGCGAGCGGCGTCGAAGATCGCGCGCAGAATGCGCAGATTGCGGCGGCTGCCACCCCAGCGGGGAAGTTCGTCACGCACTGCCGCGGCAAAGGCATCAAAGCCCATCGCCATGATCCGGGCCGGGTCGGTGGACACCGCCATGGCCACCCGCCAGGTCAGCGTGTCCAAAGGCTTGCTCGCGGTGGACAGCACCGCAGGCCAGGCACACTCCAGCAGATCACGCAAACGCTGCCGGGCCGACCCCGCGGCAACAAGCTGATCGGCACGGCGAGCCCCCAGATGCCGCAGGCGACACCAGTGCCCCTCCAGCACATAGGGCACGTAGCAGCGCAGTTCCGTGACGCGTTTGGCGATGATCGTGGCGTCTTTGAAGTCCGACCGGTCGCGGGTGAAGTCCTCTTCCTCCCGGCCACGGTGCACCAGCATCGGGTTCACACACACCAGCTCAACTCCGCGAGCGCGGGCCCGGTCCAGCAGCGGCTTCCAGCGATGCCCGGTCGGCTCGCACCCCAGCACCACACCGGCGAACCCCGCCTTGGCGGCGACCGGCCCGGCCCAGTCCAGGATGTCATCGATCACCCACGCATCCCCGCTGAACATGCGTCGGCCCAGCACCCGCGAATCGTGATCGGCGACCACCGCCGCCTGTTTGGCCGAGGCCAGATCGACTGCGACCACCGCGAACTCGCGGCGCACGATCGATCGCAACCGGGTCAGCCGCTCGTTCCGACGACGATCACCGCGCGTAAGCGCCCTGACATGAGGCACAGCATCCTCCTCGATAGCAACTGATCCAGAACCCGAACACTCACAAGAAGGAGACCTGCGCAATGAACTCCGGATCAACCACTACCCGTACTTACTAGGCCGGACGTGTCGGAATCCTCGCTGCCGGTGTTCTCCGTCGAGCGGCTGCCGGCCGTCGGCGCAACCACATTGGACGGCCCGGAAGGCAAGCACGCGGCCACCGTGCGCCGTTTGCGGGCCGGTGAGCAGCTGCTGCTCTCGGACGGCCAGGGCGGCTTGGCGCGTTGTGAAGTGGCTGCGTCGGCGAGGGATTCCCTGCGGCTCTCGGTGGCCGAGACCTGGCACGTCCCGCAGCCCGCGCTTCGGGTCCGGCTGGCGCAGGCGCTGGTCAAGGGCGATCGCGGGGAACTCGCGGTGGAACTGGCCACCGAAGCGGGAGTGGACGCTGTGGTGCCGTGGCGGGCCGCCCGGTGTGTGGCGAAGTGGGACGACGGCCCGCGCGGCGCGAAGGCGCTGGCGAGATGGCGCAGCACGGCCGCGCAGGCGGCGAAACAGGCGAGGCGGGCGTGGACACCGCTCGTCGACGATCCGGTCAGCACCAGGCAACTCGCCGAGTTGGTCGGCCGCGCCGATGCGGCGCTGGTGCTGCACGAGTCGGCGACCACGCCGCTGGCGTCGGTCGACCTACCCGCCGCGGGTGAACTCGTGCTGGTCGTAGGCCCGGAGGGCGGCGTGGCCAGCGACGAACTCGCGACGCTGACCGACGCTGGTGCGCAAGTCGTCCGCTTGGGCCCGACGGTTCTGCGTGCCTCGACCGCCGCCGCTGTCGCGCTCGGCGCCGTCGGCGTCCGCACCGACCGCTGGAACTGACCAGTCGGGCGAATTGACGGTTCACCTGAGAGAGGGGCGATTTCGCGCGAGCCCGCTACCGCAACCACGCGGCGTTGACGTACCGCTAAGAAGATCAAAAACTTCGCTCGATCCGTAGCGCGAACGGTTGAAGGAGCGATACGCTCGGTGTGCGAAAGATCGCGGCGGGATTTTCGTCGCAGCCGGTGCCGCACGGGGCATCGGACCCCAGACTCGCCGGATACCTCCCCCCTTAGTCCGGCGAGGGCTGCGCCGCAAACGGGGCTACCCCCAGACCCGATTGCGGCGCAGCGCACTGGAGATGTGACCGGCACCGGGCTCGCGATGATCGAACCGCGTCGGGTGGCTCGGATAACCTTCCGGCATGAGCGACATGGACTCCTTGTTCCTGCGGATCATCGCCCGTGAGATCCCGGCCGACGTGGTGCACGAAAACGACCAGGTGATCGCGATTCGCGACATCAATCCGCAGGCGCCCACCCACGTGCTCGTCGTGCCGAAGAAGCGCTACCGCAACGTGGCCGAGCTGGCCGCCGCCGACCCGGGACTGCTGGCCGAGCTGATCGCCGTGGCCCACAACATCGCAGAGCGGGAAGGCATTGCCGACTCCGGCTACCGGCTGCTGTTCAACACCAACTCCGACGCCGGGCAGACGATCTTCCACGTGCATCTGCACCTGCTCGGCGGCGAACCGCTCGGCGGGCTGACCGGCGGTCCCATCAGGGGCTGACCGCGGCGTCGATCAGGTGGCGGTGACGGCGGCAATCTGATTGCCGAGTGGACTACCATCGACGCCAGGGAGAACTGACCGAACGACCCGCGCGAACGCGCAGAAAGCAGGCCCGAACACACGTGGCCGGTATTGCAGCGGGTGGAGCCGCCGCCCAGTCCGGAGAGCACCGCCAGAGCGCAGCCCAGCAGGCAACAGCGCAGTCGAAGGTGACCGTTCCCGACGACGTCGTGTTGACGCTGGTCGGATCCAGGGACGAGAACCTTCGGGTCGTGGAGGATGTGCTCACTGCCGATGTTCATGTCCGGGGCAACGAGGTGACGCTGTCCGGGGATCCCGCGGAGGTCGCGTTCGCCGAACGGGTGTTCGCCGAGCTGATCGCGTTGATCGCCAAGGGCAACCAACTCACGCCGGATACCGTTCGCCGCAGCGTCGCGATGCTCTCGGCCGACCACACCGAGTCGCCGGCCGACGTGCTCAGCCTGGACATCGTGTCCCGGCGCGGCCGGACGATCCGGCCCAAGACGCTCAACCAGAAACGCTACGTCGACGCCATCGACCACCACACCGTGGTGTTCGGCATCGGCCCGGCCGGTACCGGCAAGACGTATCTGGCGATGGCCAAGGCGGTGCAGGCGCTGCAGGCGAAGCAGGTCAACCGGATCATCCTCACCCGCCCCGCCGTCGAGGCGGGCGAGCGGCTCGGGTTCCTGCCGGGAACCCTCTACGAGAAGATCGACCCGTACCTGCGGCCGCTGTACGACGCGCTGCACGACATGGTCGAGCCGGAGTCGGTGCCGCGGCTGACGCAAGCAGGCACCATCGAGATCGCGCCGCTGGCCTACATGCGCGGGCGCACGCTCAACGACGCGTTCATCATCCTCGACGAGGCGCAGAACACCACGCCCGAGCAGATGAAGATGTTCCTGACCCGGCTGGGCTTCGGCTCCAAGATCGTGGTCACCGGTGACGTCACGCAGATCGACCTGCCCGGCGGGCAGCGCAGCGGGCTGAAGGTCGTACAGCAGATCCTCGATGGCGTCGACGACGTGCACTTTTCCCTGCTGGACAGCCACGACGTGGTGCGGCACCGGCTGGTCACCGACATCGTCAACGCCTACGACCGCTGGCACGCCCTGGAGGACGCCGACCACCACGAGCAGTCGGGTCGGCGCAACGGGCAGCGACGGGGACGCGCATGAGCATCGAGATCGCCAACGAATCCGGCGTCGCAGTGCCCGAGGCGTCCATCGTCTCGGTCGCCCGGTTCGCCCTGGACAAGATGAGCGTCAGCCAGCTCGCCGAGCTGTCCATCGTGCTGGTGGAGCTCGATGTGATGGCCGACCTGCACGAGCGGTGGATGGACCTGCCGGGACCCACCGACGTGATGTCGTTCCCGATGGACGAGTACGACTCGGCCCGCCGCCCCGACGCCGCCGGGTCCGGCCCGGCGCTGCTGGGTGACATCGTGCTCTGCCCGGCGTTCGCCAGGGACCAGGCCCGTAAGGCGGGGCACAGCCTGCTGGACGAGCTGCATCTGCTCACCGTGCACGGAGTGCTGCACTTGCTCGGCTACGACCACGCCGAGCCGGAGGAGGAGCGGGAGATGTTCGGCCTGCAGAACCGGATCCTGGCCGACTACCGCACGGCCCGGGACGAGGCCGAGCAGGCGGCCGCGCAGCGCAGCGCGGACGCCCGGGTGCTGGGTGCTGTCGGGCTGGACGAGCCGGAGTCGCCGCGGGGCGGCCCGGCCGCCACCAACTAGGGGAGTCGGCGGTGGCGTTGACCGATTCCACCGCGTTTTTGATCACCGTGGTGCTGCTGGTGCTGGCGGCCGGGGTCTTCGCGGCATCCGAAGCCGCCATTACGGTTGCCTCCCGCGCCCGTGCCGAGGAGCTGGTTCGTGCGGGCCGCAGCGGTGCCAAGCAGCTTGCGCAGCTGCTGGCCGACCGACCGCGGCATGTCAACCTGCTGCTGTTGCTGCGGCTGGCGTGCGAGATGGGAGCGACGGTGCTGGTCACCGTGGTGGCCCTCCGGATGGCCAACTCCGAGGCATGGGCGGTGGTCATCGCCGGGCTGATCATGTTGGTCGCGTCTTACGTGCTGGTCGGCGTCGGCCCGCGCACCCTCGGCCGGCAGCACCCCTACAGCATCGGGCTCAAGGTGGCCGCGCCGGTGCGGGTGCTGGCCAGGCTGCTCAACCCGCTGACCAGGCTGCTGATCCTGATCGGGAACATGATCACCCCGGGCAAGGGCTTCCGGGAAGGGCCGTTCTCGACCGAGGTGGAGCTGCGCGAGCTGGTCGACCTCGCCGGTGAGCGCGGTGTGGTGGCCGCAGGCGAGCGCGAGATGATCCACTCGGTGTTCGAGCTCGGCGACACCCTCGCCCGCGAGGTGATGGTGCCGCGCACCGAGATCATCTGGATCGAGCAGACCAAGTCCGCCCGGCAGGCGCTTGCGCTGTGCCTGCGCTCCGGGTTCTCCCGCATCCCGGTAATCGGCGAGAGCGTCGACGACATCGTCGGCGTGGTGACCCTGAAGGACCTGACCCGCGCCGTGGTGGACGGCCGCGACGAGGCCGGCCCGGCGGTCGCGGAGCTGATGCGCCCGGCTAGCTTCGTGCCGGACACCAAGCGCCTGGACGAACTGCTCGGCGAGATGCAGCTGTCCCGCAGCCACCTGGCCATCGCCGTCGACGAGTACGGCGGCACCGCCGGACTACTGACCATCGAGGACATCATCGAGGAGATCGTCGGCGAGATCACCGACGAGTCGGACCTTGAGGAACGCCGCCCGATCGAACGGCTCGACGACGGCACCGTGCGGGTCAGCTCGCGGCTGCCGGTCGAGGACCTAGGCGAGTTGTTCGACGTGGAACTCGACGACTCCGATGTGGAGACTGTCGGCGGGCTGCTGGCGCAGCGGCTCGGCCGGGTGCCGCTGCCCGGCGCGGAGACCGAGATCGCCGGGCTGCGACTGCGCGCCGAGGGCGGCAAGGACCACCGCGGAAGGATTCGCATCAACGCGCTGCTCGTCCGCCCGGTGAACACAGAGCAAGCACCGCTGCGCGGTGCCGACCAGGAGGGAAGCAACACTCGTGGCTGAGCACGTCGAAGCGGCGGCCCCGCAGGAAATCGACCCGGAGGACGCCAAGATCGTCACGCTCGCGCGGTCGTCCAGGGCCCGCACCGGGGCCGCTGAGGGCGCGGCGGTGCGCGACACCGACGGCCGCACATACGCGGCGTGCACGGTCGCCCTCCCGTCCTTGCACCTGACCGCCCTCCAGGCGGCCGTGGCCGCCGCGGTCGCCAGCGGTGCCGAGGGCCTAGAAGCCGCTGCGGTCGTCACCGACGCCGACGCGGTCGACAACGCATCCGTGGCCGCGGTTCACGACCTCACCCGCGCCGCCCCGATCTTGCGCGCGGACGCGCGCGGCGATGTCGTCGGCGTTCTCGCCTGACCGGTTTCGAGTCGAGGGCATCCTCAACCAAGCGACGCGGTTAAGGCGCCCTACGCGCATCACCAGGTGGCGGGAGCTGTGCCCGGTGCGTCCGGCTGGGGGGTCGATCGGCACAATGGTGCGGTGACCAGCTCCGCAGATGTGCACCGCTCCGGATTCGCCTGCTTCGTCGGCCGCCCGAACGCCGGGAAGTCGACGCTGACGAACCATCTGGTCGGCTCGAAGGTGGCGATCACCTCCAGCAAGCCGCAGACCACCCGGCACGCCATCCGCGGCATCGTGCACCGCCCCGACGCGCAGTTGATCATTGTGGACACTCCGGGCCTGCACCGGCCGCGCACCCTGCTCGGGCGGCGGCTCAACGACCTGGTGTACGAGACGTGGTCCGAAGTGGACGTGGTCGGGTTCTGCGTGCCCGCCGACCAGAAGGTCGGTCCGGGGGACCGGTTCATCGCCGAGCAACTGAAGAAAGTCGCGCGCCGCACCCCGGTGCTGGGCATCGTGACCAAGACCGACCTGGTGAGCAAGGAACAGGTCGCGCAGCAACTGCTGGATCTGCAGCAGTTGATGGATTTCGCCGATCTGGTGCCGGTGTCCGCAATGGATTCGTTCCAGGTCGACGTGCTGGCCGATCTGCTGGTCGGCCAACTGCCGGAGGGGCCGCAGCTGTACCCGGACGGCGAGCTGACCGACGAGCCCGAGACGACGCTCATCGCCGAGCTGATCCGCGAGGCGGCGCTGGAAGGCGTGCGCGACGAGCTGCCGCACTCGCTGGCCGTCACCATCGAGGAGATGATCCCTCGCGAGGGTCGCGATGACCTGATCGACGTGCACGCGGTGCTCTACGTCGAGCGCTCCAGCCAGAAGTCGATCGTCATCGGCCGCGGCGGGGAACGCCTGCGCGCGGTCGGCACCCAGGCCCGCAAGCACATTCAGGCGCTGCTGGGCAGCAAAATCTACCTCGACCTGCACGTCAAGGTCGCCAAGGACTGGCAGCGCGATCCGAAACAGCTGCGCAAACTGGGGTTCTGATCACAACTTCGCCGCGGATTGCCGGGAACCGTCCTTGCCGGGGCCACGTCTCAGGTACGTTGCTGGCCGGTCTTCGAGCATGGACGAAGGCACCCATCGGCTTTTTGTTGGAACAGTTGAAGGAATTATCGTGACGAATCCCTATGGCGGCCCACCCTCGGGGCCCCAGCCGCAGGACCCCTACGGTCAGCAGCAGGGCGGATACGGTCCGCCGTCGGGGCCTATGCCCCAGCAGCCGTATGGCCAACCGAGCCCCTACGGGCAGCCGAACCCATACGGCCAGCAGCCCGGCATGGGTGGCGCGCCGCCGAACAACAACATCGGTTGGGGCATCGGCTCGATCTTCTTATGCTGGCCGTTCGCGATTCCGTCGCTGATTAAGGCCACCTCGGTGCAGAACCTGTGGGCCCAGGGCCAGTACCAGCAGGCCCAGGCCGCCGCGGACGACGCCAAGAAGTGGGGCAAGATCGGGATCATCGCCGGCGCGAGCTGGTGGGTCCTGATCATCCTGATCTACGTGGTCCTCATCGTCATCGGTATCGCCGCGGCGAGCTCCTAATCAAGTCGTGCCGTTGCGGGCAGATCTGCGCTGACCGCAACGGCAATCGCAAAACTCATTCCTGTGGGGAGCCATGGCAAACCCGTCCGATCCCGACGGCGTCCCGGCGCAGCAGCCGGTGCCGGCGCCGCCACCGCAGTACGGATATGCCGCGCAGTTCGGCGTCACCCCGGTGCCCGTGAACAACAACCTGGGCTGGGCCATCGCCGGGCTGCTGGTGTGCTGGCCCTTCGGGATTCCATCGCTGATCAAGTCGCTCCAGGTCAACTCGCTGTGGTACCAGGGCCAGTTCGACCAGGCGCGGTTTGCCGCCAATGAGGCCAAGAAGTGGGGCAAGATCGCCGTCATTGTCGGCGCGATCCTGCTGGGCCTGTACGTGCTGGCGTTCGTCGCCTACTTCGTGATCATGATCGCGGTTTTCGGTTTCACCGCCACGTCAAGATGATGACCGCTACGCGGCACCGTGCGATGCTGTTACCCGCCGCGACGGTGCTGGTCGGTTGCGCGGCGGCCGGTGTGGTGCTGGCCGCCGACCCGACCTCCGACGCGGGATTCCCGTTGCCGCCTTGCCCCGTCAAGTGGCTGACCGGGCTCGACTGCCCCGGCTGCGGCGCGACCCGCATGTTCTACAGCCTGCTGCACGGCGACCTGCTGTCCGCGCTGCACTACAACGCGGCAGCGGTCGTGTTCATCCCGTTCTTCCTGTGGACCTGGGGCGCCTGGGCGCTCGGCCGCTGGCGCGGTCGGCGGATCCCGACCTGGGAGCAGTGGCGCTGGTCCCCGCTGGTCGGGCTGGTCCTGATCGCCGTCTGGTCGATGATCAGGAACCTGCCGTTCCCGCCGTTCAACGCGCTCTACGTCTAGGTTCTGTCGCTACGCGGAATGTCCTCGGATTTCGCCGCGTGGCTTCGCCGCCCGTCGCCCACGGGTGTGATGATGGGTGGGTGAGCCTCTACCGGGATACCGCGGTCGTGCTGCGGGTGCAGAAGCTGGGCGAGGCGGACCGGATCATAACCTTGCTGACCCGTCGATACGGCAAAGTTCGGGCGGTCGCCAAGGGAGTGCGCCGGACGACGTCGCGGTTCGGCGCGCGGGTCGAGCCGTTCTGCCACGTCGACTTGCAGCTCTACACCGGCCGCACGCTCGACGTGATCACCCAGGTGCAGACCGTGGATGCCTTCGGCGTGCACATCGTCGACGACTACCGGCGCTATACCGCGGCCTGCGCGGTGCTGGAGACCGTCGACCGGCTGGCCGCCGAGGAAGGCGAGCCGGTGCTGCGGCTCTATCTGCTGGCCATCGGTGCGCTGCGCGCGTTGGCCGGTCGGGAACGCGATTCCTCGCAGGTGTTGGATGCTTTCTTGCTTCGCGCGATGTCGTTCGCGGGTTGGGCGCCGGCGCTCGCCGAGTGCGCGCGTTGTGGTGCGGCGGGTGCACACGCGGCGTTCAACGTGCAGGCCGGCGGCGCGGTGTGCGTCCGGTGTCGTCCCGCCGGTTCGGTGCGCCCCTCGGTGGAGACGTTGACGCTGATGGAGTCGTTGCTGCACGGCGACTGGCCCACCGCGGAGCAGGCCACCAGTTCGGTCCGCCGGGAGGCCAGCGGCCTGATCGCGGCGCACCTGCAGTGGCACATGGAACGGCAGTTGCGGTCGTTGCCGTTGGTCGAGCGGACCGTGCCCGAACTGATCCGGGAGCGCGCGGCCGATGCCGCGCTGGTCGCCGTGGCCGAGGACGGCGCGGGACAGGCGCTGCATTGACGATCGACCTGGGCGAGGACAATGAGTACCTTACGCCCAGCAGTCCGAAGGAGAACCCAGTTATGTTGCGACGCCGTGGGCGGGCCAAGGACGACCTGACCGTGCGGGCACCGGACCCGCACGCCTCGGGTGCCAAGCCGCCAGCGTTGCCACCCGAATTCGTGCCCAAGCACGTCGCCATCGTGATGGACGGCAACGGCCGCTGGGCCAACGAGCGCGGGCTGCCCCGCATCGAGGGGCACAAGCGGGGCGAGGCGGTCGTGCTGGAACTCGCCCGGGGCGCGATCGAGATCGGCGTGAAGTGGCTTTCGCTGTACGCCTTCTCCACCGAGAACTGGAAGCGGAGTCCCGACGAGGTCCGGTTCCTGATGGGCTTCAACCGCGACGTGATCCGGCGCCGCGTCGACGAGCTCGACGAACTCGGTGTGCGGGTGCGCTGGGCGGGCCGCAAGCCGCGGCTGTGGCGCAGCGTGGTGAACGAGTTGCAGTCCGCCGAGGCCCGCACGCGGCACAACGACGTCATGAACCTGACCATGTGCGTCAACTACGGTGGCAGGGCCGAGGTCGGGGACGCCGCGCGCGAGATCGCCCGGTTGGCGGCGGCAGGGCAGATCAACCCGGAGCGGGTGGACGAGCGCACCGTGGCCCGTTACATGTACCAGCCCGAGATGCCGGACGTGGACCTGTTCATCAGGCCGTCCGGTGAGAAGCGGACCTCGAACTTCATGCTCTGGCAGTCCGCGTACGCCGAACTCGTCTTCCAGGACACCCTATTCCCCGATGTGGATCGTCGGCACTTGTGGCGCGCGTGCGAGGAGTACGCGCATCGCGACCGGCGATTCGGCGGGGCCATCGATCGGGCGGCGGCCGGTGAGCCCGCAGATTCCGCCCAGGAGGGCAATTGATGACCCAGGAGGCCGCAACCACCGCGCGGTTGATGACTGCTGCGAAGGAAGCGTTGGAGAACTACCACGACGTGCACGTCGACGACGACGGTGCGCTCACCTTCCGGCACGCCGAAGTTCCGTGTGCGGTGCAGGCGATGCAACTGGCCGAGGGGCTGACCGTGCTGAGCCTGACCTGCGTGGTCGCCTGGGACCTGCCGCCCAGCGACGAGCTCGCGCAGTCGGTCGCGGAGCGCGCCGGGCAGGGCCTGTTCGGCACGCTCGGGGTGGTTCGCAACGAGCGCGGCATGGACGTGACCCTGCGCTACGCCTTCCCGGCGGAGGGGATGGCGCCGACGCCGTTGGGCACCCTGCTGATGCTGGTGGTGGCGACCGCGTCCCAGCTGCGCACCGAATTACTCACGGAACCCGAGGGAACCCCCCAGTAGCGGTGCATCGCGGCGCAGTGCGAACGATTATCAGTTCGAACTGGCACCATGATCGGGTGACCGAGATCGCTGATCCGCCGCGCGCGCGGCGCCCTGTCGTCACCTCATTGGAGGTGCTCTGCGCCCTGCTGGTCGTCGCGGCGGTGTTCCAGCAGCAGCTGAGTTCGATGCTGAACGTCCCCGCGCTCCGCACCGGCTCGACCGTATTCGTCGCGGTGTGCGTACAGGCCATGCCGTTCCTGGTGCTCGGCGTGCTGGTCAGCGGCCTGATCGCGGCGTTCGTCCCACCGGAAGCGCTACGCCGGTTGCTGCCGGCCAACTCCGCTGCCGCGGTGCCGGTCGCGGGCATCGTGGGGGTGGCGCTGCCCGGTTGCGAGTGCGCCTCGGTGCCGGTGGCGCGCCGGTTGATGCAGCAGGGCGTCGCACCGGCCGCGGCGTTGGCGTTCCTGCTGGCCGCGCCGGCGGTGAACCCGATCGTCCTGGTGTCCACCGCGGTCGCCTTTCCGGCTGAGCCAAGGATGGTGCTCGCCAGATTCCTCGGTTCGCTGCTGACGGCATGCGTAATGGGCTGGCTCTGGGCCCGGCTGGGCAGCGCCGAATGGCTCGCCGAGCGGGCGCTGAGCCGGATCGAGGCACACCAGGCACCCGGCAGCAGCCGGTGGGTTGTGTTCGCCGAGTCCGCCCGGCATGATCTGGTCGAGGCGGGCGGTTTCCTGGTGCTGGGCGGCCTGACCTCGGCGGTGTTCAACGTCGTCGTGCCCGCGGAATGGCTGGAGTCGCTCGGCGGGCAGCCGATCGTGGGCGTGCTGGTCATGGCGGTGCTCGCGGTGGTCCTTGCGTTGTGCAGCGAGGCCGACGCGTTCGTGGTGGCGTCGATGCCGGGCCTGCCGTTGGTCCCGAAGCTGGTGTTCCTGGTCGTCGGTCCGGCCGTGGACCTCAAGCTGATCGCGCTGCAGTCCGGCGCTTTCGGCCGCCGCTTCACCGTCCGGTTCGCCCCGGCCACGTTCATGGTGGCGATCGGCTGCGCGGTCGGGGTCGGTGCCGTCCTGCTGGGAGGTTCGTGATGCGCCGGGAAACGCAGAACCTGCTGTTGTTGCTGCTGGGCGGCGCGCTGCTCAAGATCGCTCTCGGCGGCAGCTACCTCCGCTACGTCAAACCCTCGCTGTTCCCGTGGCTGGTGGCCTCCGGCGTGATCATGATCGCGCTCGGAGTTTTCGCGATCGTCCGCGACATCCGCGCCGGCGGGGCCGACCAGCACGAGCACAACTCGCGCAGCCCCTGGATGCTGCTGCTACCGGTGTTCGCGATCTTCCTGATCGCTCCGCCGGCCCTCGGCTCGGACTCGGTGACCCGGGATCGGGTGGCGGCGCCCTCGGCCCCGAAGGAATCCCTGTTTCCGGACCTGCCGCCGGAGGAGGCTCCGCTGCTGGGCATGTCGGAGTTCGTCACCCGCGCCATCTGGGACGACAGCGGTGCCCTGAACGGCCGGACGGTGCGCCTCCAGGGCTTCGTGGTGCACCCGAAGCCGGGAACCACGCAGCTCGCCAGGATGCGCATCAGTTGCTGCGCCGCCGACGCGGCCCCGGTGAAGGTCGACCTCGCGGCGCCGGCGCAGGCCGCGGAGCTCCCGTCGGATACCTGGATCGAGGTGACCGGCAAGCTCCGGCCGGGCACGGCCACCGACGCCAATGACTACGTGCCGACGCTGGAGGCGAGGCTGATCCGCCCGATCCCCACCCCGCAAGACACTTACGAATACTGATCTCAACAGATTGGTGACCGCTTGGTCGGCCGGTGCGATTGCGTGAGCCATCAGCAGCCCCGTGCCGGTCGCGCAGCGCCATGCGAAGAGACCGGAACTACTGGAAACGTGGAGGCGTCAGAGGCCGCGAGCCGTGCACTCGGGGCAGGAGCCGATGATCTCGACGGTGTGGCTGACCTCGGAGAAGCCGTGCTCCTGGCCGATCCGCTCGGCCCAATTCTCCACCGGCGGGTCGGCGACCTCGACGGTCCGCCCGCAGTGCCGGCACACCAGGTGATGGTGGTGGTGGCTGGAGCACCGCCGGTACACCGCCTCGCCCGACGGGTTGCGCAGCACGTCGACCTCGCCCGCGTCGGCCAGGGTTTGCAGCGTGCGGTAGACCGTGGTCAGGCCGATACCCTCGCCCTGCCGTCGCAGCTCCTCGTGCAGTTCCTGGGCGGAGCGGAAGTCGTCGATCTGGTCCAGCAGGTTCGACACCGCCGCCCGCTGCTTGGTGGCCCGCAGTCCCGGTACGCCGGCCGCGGGACCCTCGCCGGTGGTCACTCCGCCTCCTGTCCGCCGTTGGATTGGATGGAACGTGCCGCCGGACCGCGGGGGCGGGTGCCGGCGATCTCCTCGGCGTGCGCGGCGGCGTCCACCACGATGTGCGCCAGGTGCTCGTCGACGAGCCGGTAGACGACTTCCCGCCCGTGCCGCTCGCCGTAGACGACCCCGGCCGACTTCAGCACCCGCAGGTGCTGGCTGATCAGCGGCTGGGCCACGTCGAGCGCGTCGACCAGCTCGTGCACGCAGCGTTCCGAGACCCGCAGTTGCAGGACGATCGCGATGCGCACCGGCGCGGCGAGCGCTCGCAGCAGCTCCCCGGCCTCGACCAGGATCCGCTGGTCCCGCAGCGGGGCCGGGTGCGCATCCCGCTCCGGCGAGTGCACGTGGTCGTCGGGGTTGTCCAACCTGCCGGGGCCCGCAGTCGACCGGGCCGGCTCGGAATCCGGGCTGACGACGGGCATTGTTTCCTTTCCGGCGAGCCTCGACGTGGGATCGCCTGCCTGCGGTGACGTCGGCTGAGCAGGCGCCCGAACAGTGGCCTGCGCGCGGGGACGTTCCACGCAACCCATCCTACGGGTACGTCCCACTTGACCTGTCACATCAATACCGCACGCCGTTCGGCGGCACCGCCCCGCCCGGTGGCCAGCCCGGGCGAACGCCATCGGGGCCGGGATCGGTACGCTGGGAAACTCCAGCCCTACCAGCTGGTTCGACGTATCCAGTGATGATTCCGGAGTGAACGTGCCCGCCGACCAGATCGACACGATCGTCAATCTTTGCAAGCGCCGTGGTTTCGTCTACCCGTCCGGCGAGATCTACGGCGGTACGCGGTCGGCCTGGGATTACGGACCGCTCGGCGTCGAGCTCAAGGACAACATCAAGCGCCAGTGGTGGAAGTCGATGGTGCAGGGCCGCGACGACGTCGTCGGCCTGGACTCCTCGGTGATCCTGCCCCGCCCCGTCTGGGAGGCATCCGGGCACGTCACCGCCTTTCACGACCCGCTGGTGGAGTGCACCTCCTGCCACCACCGCTTCCGCGCCGACCAGCTCGCCGAGGAGTACGCCGAGCGCACCGGCAAGGAGATCGCCGAGGACGACCTCTCCGACGTCCCGTGCCCGAACTGCGGCACCCGCGGCCAGTACACCGAGCCGCGCGAGTTCAACATGATGCTCAAGACCTTCCTGGGCCCGGTGGAGAGCGAAGAGGGGATGCACTACCTGCGGCCGGAGACCGCGCAGGGCATCTTCGTCAACTTCGCCAACGTGATGACCACCGCGCGCAAGAAACCGCCGTTCGGCATCGGCCAGATCGGCAAGTCGTTCCGCAACGAGATCACGCCCGGCAACTTCATCTTCCGGACCCGCGAGTTCGAGCAGATGGAGATGGAGTTCTTCGTCGAGCCCGGCGAGGACGAGCAGTGGCACCAGTACTGGATCGACGAGCGCACCCGCTGGTACACCGACCTCGGCATCAACCCGGACAACCTGCGCAGCTACGAGCACCCGAAGGAAAAGCTCTCGCATTACGCGAAGCGCACCGTCGACATCGAGTACCGGTTCCGGTTCGGTGGCCAGGAGTGGGGTGAGCTGGAGGGCATCGCCAACCGCACCGACTTCGACCTCACCACGCACTCGAACCACTCCGGAGTGGACCTGTCCTACTTCGACCAGGCCAGCAACTCCCGGTACCGGCCGTACGTGATCGAGCCGGCGGCGGGCGTGGGGCGGCCGATGATGGCGTTCCTGATCGACGCCTACCACGAGGACGAGGCGCCCAACGCCAAGGGCGGCGTGGACAAGCGCGTGGTGCTGAAGCTGGATCGCCGGTTGGCGCCGGTGAAGGTGGCGGTGCTGCCGCTGTCGCGCAACCCGGAGCTGTCGCCGAAGGCTCGCGACATCGCCGCGCAACTGCGCCGCAACTGGAACGTCGACTTCGACGACGCCGGTGCGATCGGCCGCCGCTACCGGCGGCAGGACGAGGTCGGCACGCCGTTCTGCGTGACGGTCGACTTCGATTCGCTGTCCGACCACGCCGTCACCGTCCGCGAACGCGACACGATGTCGCAGGAGCGGGTGGCGATGGACAAGTTGGAGGAGTACCTGGCGGCCCGGCTTCCCGGCTGCTGAGCGGGGAGTGCGCCCGGCGGCGTTTCGAACGCCGTCGGCCTGGTTTCCGAGAGCGGTTGAGTAGGTTGGACATCCCGAATCTGCACAACCATTGACGCGGTCGATCGCGCCCGGCTTGCGCCGGGCCCGATCGGCGGCCGCGGTCCCGAAGGTCTGTGAGGATGCCAACGTGAGCCCTCATCGAGCCGTCCATCGGCGTCGGTCGGCCGGCCGAGTGCTCGGGCGCGCCGTGATCGGCGCCTTGCTCATCGCGGTGCTCGTGGTCGGCGGAACCGCGTTCCGCGTGTGGCAGGTGGCCCGCGCCGACGACCGGCGGCCGGTGGACATCGTCGTCGTGCTCGGGGCCGCGCAGTACCACGGCAAACCCTCGGACGTGCTCGAAGCACGGCTGAAACAGGCGCTGAAGCTCTACCGGGACGGCCTGACCGACTACGTCGTCACGGTCGGCGGCCGACTGCCCGGCGACGCCTACACCGAGGCGCAGGCCGGCAAGAAGTGGCTGGCCGACAGCGGCGTGCCCAGCGACAAGATCGTGGACGTCGACGTCGGCAGGGACACGCTGGGCAGCATGCAAGCTGTCGCGCACCTGTCCCAGGAGAGAGGCTGGACGCGCGCGCTCATCGTGAGCGACCCCTGGCATTCGCTGCGGGCGCGTACGATGGCTAACGACCTAGGGCTTGAGTCGTGGGCGTCGCCGGCCCGCTCGGGGCCGGTGGTGCAGACTCGCGAGTTCCAGTTCCGTTACATCGTCCGCGAAACGGGTGCGTTGCTGTACTACCGGTTGACGCACGCCCCGGCGGAACTGACCGGCGACGGGCTGGGCTAGCTGCGGTGGTATGTCGGCTTTGGGCCGTAATCTGTGCGCGATGAGCACCGACGACCCCGCAGGCGGCACCACGCCCGGTTACCACGAGCACGACCTTCGGCGGCTGTTGCCAGAGCCGCCGAAGTCAGCCGTGCCCGTAGGGGCTCGTTCGGACGATCGCAGCCCGTTCGCGCGGGACCGGGCGCGGGTACTGCACTCGGCGGCGCTGCGCCGGTTGGCGGGCAAGACGCAGGTCGTCGGCCCGGAAGAGGGCGACGTGCCGCGCACCCGGCTGACCCACTCGCTGGAGGTGGCGCAGATCGGGCGGGGCATCGCCACCGCGCTGGGCGCCGATCCCGACCTGGTGGACACCGCCGGGTTGGCGCACGACATCGGGCATCCGCCGTTCGGACACAACGGCGAGCAGGCGTTGAACGACGTGGCCGACGGCTGCGGAGGTTTCGAGGGCAACGCGCAGACCCTGCGCATCCTCACCCGGTTGGAGCCGAAATTGGCCGAATCCGGTGACATTGGCCGCGGCTTGAACCTGACCCGCGCGTGCCTGGACGCGGCGACGAAGTATCCGTGGCCGAAACGCCCGGGCCAAGCCAAGTTCGGGGTCTACCCGGATGACTTGGCGGTGTTCGAGTGGCTGCGCGAGTCCGCGCCGCCGGACCGCCGGTGCCTGGAGGCTCAGATCATGGACTGGTCCGACGACGTGGCCTACTCGGTGCACGACGTCGAGGACGGGGTCTTGTCGGGCCGGATCTCGCTGCGTTCGCTGACCAGTGCCGACGAGCGGGCGGAGATCGTCCGGATGGCCGCCAAGCATTTCTGGGGCGACGGCCCAGAGGACACCGCCGGCTTGCTCGAACACGCCGCGGCGGAGTTGGTGCGGTGGCCGGTGGTGGCCGCCGTGCTGGACTACGACGGGACCTTTCGGGCGCAGGTCGCGCTCAAACGGCTCACCAGTGAACTGGTCGGGCGGTTCGTGGCCGCGGCGGTGACCGGGACGCGGGAGCGGTTCGGAGCGGGGACGCTGACCCGGTATGGCGCCGATCTGATCGTGCCCGAGCCGGTGGTGGCCGAGGTGGCCGTGCTCAAGGCCGTCGCGCTGCGGTACGTGATGAGCGATCCGCGGCGGTTGCGGATGCAGGAACGGCAGCGGGCGATGTTGGTGGAGCTGGTTCGGGCGTTGGCCGAACGGGCGCCGGAATCACTTGACCCGGCGATGGCAGCGGCCTGGCACCGGGCGGCCGACGACCCGGCGCGGCTGCGGGTGGTGTTGGACCAGGTCGCGTCGTTGACGGACGCGCAGGCGACCGCATGGCATCGAAAACATGTACGGAACGTGGCCGATTCGGTGTGATATTCGTCCGAAAGGGAAGAGTTGATCTGGTATTCACCCGCAAAATCCTTACCCAGAGTGTTGTTCGGCGAATCCCGAAGCCGACAGCACCACCCCCGATCCCCGTCCGGCGTCCGTGCGCCCCGCGCGGAAACAGCCCGCGGCCCGGCCCCCGAAGCCGCCGGGTCGCAAGGAGACCCCGATGCGCAACCGGCACTACATCCAGAAGCTCGTCGTCGGCGGCGAGCCATACGTGAACACCGACAACCTGGCCGACTGGGTCACCGACCTGCGGTGGCAGGACCCGGAGGCCCAGCGCGCGGCCCACTACATCGCCCAGGAGCTCCGCCTGATGGGCCTGTCCGACATCGAAGAGTCCATCCGCTGACGTCGGACGGTCGTGAGCGATGAAGGCCGCGAGGGCGAGCAGCACCGCGCACGAGGCTGACAACACCACGGTGCGGTAAAAGCGGGCGAGAACTCGCCAGCGTGCACGCCCCGCGCGGGGCGCTGGGCTGGCAGACTCGGGATCAGCCCGAGTCAGCCGACGCGGAAACGGAGCCCAGCGGCCGTGCGCGAACACCTCGACTTCAGCCTGTCCCTGCACCGGCGGCTCGCGCCGCCGGTGGAAAACCCGTTCTGCTGGTCGCCGTACTCAGTGGCCAGCGCGCTCGGCCTGGCCGCGGCGGCGACCCGCGGCCGGACCAGGGAAGAACTGGTCACCGCATTGCGCGACGATCCGGCCGGGCTGCTCAAACTGCTCAGCGGCGCCGCCGAACTCTCCACCGACGGCCCGGCCGCCGAGCCACCCGTGCTGGCACTCGCCAACACCTTGTGGGCGCACGCCGATCTCCCGGTCGAAGAGTCCTACCTGTCCGTGCTGAAGGACTGGCCGGGCAGCGCCGTGCGCAACGCGCCGTTCGGGACGGCCCCGGAAGAGGCCCGCGAGTTGATCAACGCGGATGTCGCGGAAACGACGCGCGGCCTGATCCCCGAGTTGCTGCCCGCTGGCTCGGTCGACCCCCACACGATCGCCGTCCTGGTCAACGCCCTTTACCTGAAGGTGTCGTGGCGGGAAGCATTCGATGAGAAGGCCACCACCAAACGGCCGTTTCACGCCCCGGCAGGGGATCGCGACGTCGCGACCATGCGCGCCACCCGCCGCCTCGGCTACGCCGCGGCGGAAGGCTGGCAGGTCGTCAGCCTGCCTGCGGCGGGCGGGGTCGAGGCCGTGGTGCTGCTGCCGGATGCGGGCCTGGCGACGGCCGAACCGGACCTCGACGCTGCCCGGTTGGGAAGGCTGCTGGATGCCGCCCAGCAGCAGCGCGTGGAGCTGTACCTGCCGAAGTTCGACGTCACCGGCGACGCCGAGCTGACCAGATCGCTCGGTGCGCTTGGGGTGCACACGTTGTTCACCCGCGAAGCGGACTTCTCGCCCCTGACAGACCAACCGCTGCGGGTTTCGACGATCGTGCACCAGTCGGTGCTCAAGGTCGACGAGAGCGGCCTCGAAGGCGCGGCCGCGACTGCGGTGATGATGCGGCTCACCGCGATCGTGCGGGAGCCGGATCCGATCCGGGTCGAGGTGGACCGGCCGTTCCTGTTCCTGGTGCGTCACCGGATCACCGGATCGCTCTACTTCCTTGCCCGGGTCACCGACCCGAGCTGACCCGGCACGCCGAGCGACCCTTCCCGGCTCTCCCTGCTCGATGCCCGCGGGTCGTTTCGGGTGTCATCGCCCCGGCTGGCCACGGGGTATGTCCGGCTAGTGTTCGGATTACCAGGAGACGCGGGTTAGCTTGTCTGGGTTGACGATGTCGAAGATCGCCGCCGAACGCCCGTCCCGCACCGCCAGGGTGAACACCCGGGGCGCGGCCCGTCCGTCGTCGGTGCCGTGGAACACCACCCCGAGGTCCCCGTTGACCAGCACCGGCCGGATGTTCTCCACCAGCCCGTCGCCGTACTTCTCCATGAGCCCGACGATGAACCTGGCGACCTTCTCGACGCCCACCACCGGACGCCGCGCGGTGCGGGCCTTTCCGCCGCTGTCGCCGTAGACCGCGACGTCCGGGTGCAGCACCCGGGTGATCGCGCCGATGTCCTTGGCGGCCACCGCGGCGAGGAAGTCCTCCAGCACCCGTTGCTGTTCGGGCATCGGCACCCGCTGCGGCGGATCGGCATCGGCCATCGCCCGCCTCGCCCGCGATGCGTGCTGGCGAGCCGCCGCCACGCTGCACCCCAAGACCTCGGCGATCTCGGCGAACGGGACCTCGAACCCGTCGTGCAAGACGAACGCCAGCCGCTGGTCCGGTGGCAACTCGTGCAGCACCCGCAGCGCAGCCATCCGCAGGTCGTCCCGGCCCGCGACGATGTCGCCCGGATCCGCCTCGATCGAGGTCACCAGCGGCTCCGGCAGCCACGGCCCGACGTATTGCTCGCGCCGGACGGCGGCCGAGCGCATCCGGTCCAGGCACAGCCGGCTGACCACGGTGGTCAACCACCCGGTCAGGTCGCGGATGCTGTCGCGGTCGGTCGAGGCCAGTCGCAGCCAGGCGTCCTGGACGGCGTCCTCGGCGTCGGCGAGCCGGCCGGTGAGCCGGTAACCGATGCCGATCAGCCGACTGCGATGCTGGTCGAATTCCGCGGCGAGGGCGGCGTTCGTGGCGGACACGGCCAAGATTCTGCCGCACTGGCAAGCCACCCCGACCGTGACGATCACAATGCCCCTAGACTGGGACACGTGGCAGGCAGGATCCGGGAAAGCGACATCGCTGAAGTGCGCGAACGCAACCGGATCGACGATGTGGTCGGTGAGTACGTCGCCCTGCGCAACGCCGGCGGCGGCGCGCAGAAGGGTCTCTGCCCGTTTCACGACGAGAAAACTCCGTCGTTCAACGTCCGGCCCAGCCACGGCACCTTCCACTGCTTCGGCTGTGGCGAAGGCGGCGACGTCATCGCGTTCGTGATGAAGATCGAGCACCTCGGCTTCGTCGAGTCCGTCGAACGGTTGGCCGACCGAGTCGGCCTCCAGCTGCAGTACGAGGGCGGCACGCCAGGCCCGAAGCGAGACCGCGGCACGCGCGCGCGGATGGTCGAGGCGCACCGCATCGCCGCCGAGTTCTACGCCGAGCAGCTTCGCTCGCCGGAGGCGCTGAAGGCCCGGGAATACTTGGCGCAGCGCGGTTTCGACGAGGCGGTCGCCGAGCGATTCGGCTGCGGGTTCGCCCCGGCCGGCTGGGACACGCTCACCAAGATCCTGCTGACGAAGGGCTTCGAGCTCGACGAGCTGATCAAGTGCGGGTTGTCCAGGGAGGGGCGCCGCGGCCCGATCGACCGGTTCCACCGGCGCCTGCTGTGGCCGCTGAAGGACCTCGGCGGCGACGTGGTCGGCTTCGGCGCGCGGCGGATCTTCGACGACGATCCCATCGAGGCCAAGTACGTCAACACCTCGGCCACCCCGATCTTCAACAAGTCGCAGGTGCTCTTCGGTATCGACCTGGCCAAGCGGGAGATCGCCAAGCGCCGCCAGGCGGTCGTGGTCGAGGGCTACACCGACGTGATGGCGATGCACCTGGCCGGGGTGCCGACGGCGGTGGCCTCCTGCGGCACGGCGTTCGGCGACGAACACATCTCGGTCCTGCGCCGCCTGATGATGGATGACGAGGCGTTCCGCGGCGAGGTCATCTTCACCTTCGACGGCGACGAGGCGGGGCAGAAGGCGGCCCTGAAGGCATTCGACGGCGAGCAGCAGTTCGCCGGCCAGACCTACGTGGCGATCACCCCGGACGGCATGGACCCGTGCGAGCTGCGGGAGGCCAAGGGCGACGCGGCGGTGCGCGACCTGGTCGCCCGTCGTCGGCCGCTGTTCGAGTTCGCCATTCGCAGCCTGCTCACCGAGCACGACCTGGATTCGGTCGACGGCCGGGTCGCGGCGTTGAAGCGCACCGTGCCGCTGGTCGCGCAGATCAAGGACCCGGCCAGCCGGGATGGCTATGCCGCCAGGCTGGCCTGGTGGGCGGGCTGGAGCGACGAGAACCAGGTGGTGCGCCAGGTGCGGCAGAGCGCCGGCACGCCAGCGCGTTCCTCGCGGCGCCGTCCCCGGCGGGAGGAAGCCCAGCAGTCGCTGGGCATGGACGTCGATCTGCCGAAGCGCCCGCCCCGGCACGACCCCCGGTTCTTGCAGCGCGAGGCGTTGAAGGCGGCGTTGCAGGTGCCGGCGTTGGCGGGGCCGCTGTATGACTCGCTGCCCGAGGAAGCGTTCACCGAGTCCGTCTACGCCGAGCTGCACCGGGCGTTGCTGTCGGCGGGCGGCACGATGTGCGGGCTCGCCGGTGCGGCGTTCGTGGACGCGGTGTCGCAGCAGTGCGAGAGTCAGGTCACGCGGAGCCTGCTCACCCAGCTTTCGGTGGAACAGCTGGAGATCCAGTCGGGAGAGGACCCGCGCTACGTCGCGGCCTTGCTCGCCCGGCTGCAGGAACGGCTGGTCAGCAGGCAGATCGCGGACATCAAGTCCAGGGTGCAGCGGATGTCGCCGCTGGAGGACGCCGAGGAGTACAACGCGCTGTTCGGCGACATGGTGGCGCTGGAGGGCTACCGCAAGGCGCTGCTGGATCAGGCCATGGGCACGCTGTGATCGCATGGCTGCGGCGGCTGATCGCGCGGCTGAGCGGCACGGCCGACGTGCCGGCGGGTTTCCCCGGCACGCTCGCGGCCGAAGAGCAGGTCCTGGCGGTGGCCAAGACGGCGGACGGCGCACTGGTCGCCACGCATCTGGGCCTGTGGCTGCCGGAGGGTCGCCGCCTCGGCTGGCATCTGCTCAGCAAGGCAACCTGGAACAACGGCGTGCTGACCGTGATCGAGGCAGTGGAAGCCGGTTCGGCGGGCGGCGCGGTGCTGTTGCGCGACCAGCCGAGCCGCCGGCTCCCGTTGACCGAACCGGGGCGGCTGCCCGATGTCGTGCACGAGCGCGTCAACCAGTCCATCCGCTCCCGCCACCACCGCGACCTGCCCGGTGGGGGAGCGTGGTTCGTGCAGCGCAAGGTGCCCGGCCAGGATGGGATCGTGTTGCAGGTGCGGGCTGATCGGGGCGCGGACGAGGCGGCGGTGGCCGATTTCGCCGCGACCGTCGCCGAGCGCTTGCGACAGGCGAAAGACCCCGAGCGGGACTGATTTCCGCTCGACACCGGAGCGCAGCCGAATATACAGTACAAGCGTACTGTTACGGAGGTGTGGGTGTGTGGGATCCGCAGAAGTACCTGTCGTTCAGTGACCAGCGCGACCGCCCGGCCCACGACCTGCTGGCCCGGGTAGGAGCGATCCGGGCCCGACGGGTCGTGGACCTCGGCTGCGGCGCGGGAAACCTGACCTCGTTGCTGACCGACCGGTGGCCCGATGCGGCGGTCGAGGCCACGGACGTGTCCCCGGAAATGGTCGCGGCGGCCCGGGCTCGCGGGGTCGCGGCGAGGCAGGAAGACGTCCGGGACTGGAAACCATCGCCGGACACCGATGTCGTGCTGTGCAACGCCGTCCTGCAGTGGATACCGGAGCACGTCGAGCTGCTGCGGCGCTGGCTGCCCCAACTGTCCGCCGGGGCGTGGTTCGCCTTCCAGGTGCCGGGCAACTTCGAATCACCGTCGCACATGGCGATCCGGGAACTGCTCGCGGAGCCGCGCTGGCACGACCGGGTGGGCGGCGTGCTGCGGCCGGACTCGGTGCTATCGCCGATCGGCTACGCCGACGAGCTCACCGATCCCGGCACGGAGGTCGAGGCCTGGGAAACAACCTACGTCCACGCGCTGCGTGGCGCCGACCCCGTGCTGGAGTGGGTGACGGGCACCGCGCTGCGACCGGTCCGTGCGGCGCTGGACGACGCGGAGTGGGCCGACTTCCGCGCGGCCTTGGCACCCCGCCTGGCAGCGGCGTACCCGCAACGCGCCGACGGCACGACCTGGTTCCCCTTCCGTCGCATCTTCGCCGTGGTGCATCGGAGCTGACCAGCGGTTTTGCCAGATGGATCAATAACCGGGGGGTGCGGTGAAACAGGCTGCGAGCATGGGTTAAAGTAGTTCCTGTCAGCGCGAAAGGGCTGGCAAGAACAACAGCATTCCTCCGTAGCTCAATTGGCAGAGCATTCGGCTGTTAACCGAAGGGTTACTGGTTCGAGTCCAGTCGGAGGAGCAAAAGTCCAGGCCAGGCGGCCTGGGCTTTGCTTTTGGGCCCAGTTTCAAGATCAAAGGCCCTAAAACGGTCCGCTTTCAGTCGGCGCTGTCGACGGCGACCGTGCCTGGGCCTGTTGACGCGCGTCCAGCGACTGCTCGACCGCGATGTCGTAGTACTGGTACTCGTTCATACCTCATCCCGTGCATCGACTTTTGCGAACGGCGCTGCGCGGAAGCCCGAGTCGTCTCCCATGTGGATGAACAATTGTCCCTGGAGCGGTGCCGTCCTCGGCCAACGTGGCCCAGCCGCGACCGCAGACCTGATCGCCTTCGTCGTCGCCATCCCAGCTGAACTCAACGTAAGGCCAGCCGTTGCGCTCGGTAGGGCGGCAGTCCATCCAGCCGTGCACGGCGACAAGTCCGAACTCACCGGTCCCGTCGGCAGCGAACTCGATGAAGCCAGGCCCCTCGAGATCGATGGCATTGCGGTCCCACATGTCCATTTCCACGATCCGCCGTCGGCCCGCCAGACTCATCGCCAATCCTTCGCTTTGTGCTCGCCGTTGCGGCGTCAGGCTGGCAACTATGAAGTCGGCGGCCAGCTCCGCGCCCAGAATCGTTACGACGTAGCGTCCCGCGCTACCGCCTGCATTGCCACGAGTGGAGATGTCCTTCGGGGCCGTGTGGGCTCCATCCGTTGAGGTAGGGCGTCAGGTCGTCGTGTCGGAGTCTGGGAGGCTCGGGCATTGCTGGTGGGTGCTCGATCGGGTCTTCCCGAGTGATGTGATCATTGATCCAGCTCAGCCACTGGTGGGCGGGCATGAGGTCGCCATCGGTTGGCCTGGGGTTAGCGAGTCGGTGTTCGAGTTCTTCGTAATAGGCCCGGAGTTCCTTGGCGCGTTGCCAGCGCTCGACCTGTTCGTCGAGAACCTTTGCGTAGTGAGCTTCGATCGCCTTCTGCTGAGCGAGCTTCATGGCCTGTTCCCAGCGGACCTTGCGTTCGGCTTTGGCGCGCTCTTCGTCGATCTGACGTTGGCGATCTTCGATGGCCCGGGTTTCAGCTTCGCGCAGGAGCGCTGCGAGCCCATCTTCGACTGTGCGTAGTTTTGCGTCTGTCCAGCGGTACTGCCGTCCCTCCGAATGATAGGCGGGGAGTTCGATGACGAGCCGTCGAGCTTTGTCGGGGTCTTCGGATTGCGGGCTTAGCTGCCGGATTGTGACCGTGTAGCTGAAGTCGCTGACGACGAGGTTGATGTGGCCGTCGCGTCGGGAGTATCGCGGTCCACCCGAGCGGGTGCCATAGCCGTAGTGGTGGTGCCGTTCGGATACCGGCTGTTCGGTGATCTTGTGGCCTCGCTTCGCCGCCTCCGCGGCGAGCCCTTGCAGGAGGAGCAGGCAGCGTCTGCGTAGCTCCTTCTGCATGACCAGCCGTCCCTGATCGTCCCGCAGCGCGACCACCACTGGGTGCGGTGCGCGGAGAGATTCGGGCACGGGTACTGGCGGTAGATTGCCGGTGTCGCTCTTCGTGTTGGCGTGGCTTCCTTTGTGCAGCCTGATGTGCAGGTCCCGGTCTCTGTTCCACTGCCGGGTTTTCTCGATGTGATGTCCATCGGGGACGAGATTGTGTCGTTTCGCGAAGTCCACAATCTTGCGCATTTGCGCGACTTTGTCCTCACTGGGTGCTTTGATCACCACAAGGTTGTCCGCAACCAGCCGCTCGACCAGTTCAAGCGCCTCTGCCCGGCGTCGTTGCGCGGCGATCACAGTGGCATGCGGGGCTGAGGGAGTGGCTTTTCCGGTGGACGTACCGGTGGCCTCGTCGTCCTGCTGGTTCGGCGGTGCAGGCTTGGAGCTTTGGCGCTTTGACCTGGCTGCCTTCCGAGTAGTGGGTTGGGCGCGTTCGTTCCGATAGCGAGGATCGTCAGGATGGTGGCCCTGATCGAGATAGAACCGCCCGGCCTTGGTCATCTCAGCCCGCCAAACTCCGCCGCGCTTGCTGATCGTGATCAATCCACGGTCACGAACAGCGTTGGCAGAGTGCCGGAGTCGCGCGTGCTCGGGGCCGCTGAGGTCCTCGGAGGCATCGACTCGCTTCAGGAGATCGAGTTGGTTTTCGTTTAGGGGATCCCACCGCCGCATGTCCGAAATATCAGCATCCGGCCAGGAACCAGGCAAGAACCCTGCGCGAACGTCGACCGAGAGTGTACGAGATGTCGACGCAGGTGCGGTTGGCGAACTTAAAGTCAGTTGGCGGTGTCACGACGGCGTTCAGTGCGCGTTCAACAGCTCGACGGACGACAGCAACAACCTAAGATGTGGGTAACTCCTGCCGTACCGGCAGCACTGCGGAGCTCTTCACCCGCCACAGCAGATCCGCGCCTGTGGCCGCGGCAGCCGACCACAGGTCATACCCGGGAAAACCGCGATCGGCGATCAGCAGCATGCCCGGGCGTGCTGCATTCGGGCAGTACGACCACACGAGCAGGCGGATACGCCCCTTTAAACCTCGCCCGTGTGGAACCAGGCTGCCCGAAGTGTTCGGCTTTGGACGCCGTGTCCTGCAGGTCGAACGTGATACCGTCCACGGCCCCAATCGCCACCCGCGATCATGTCAACGGCGTCTGAATTTTAGTTTTCACCCGCCGCCGACAGGCGTGTCGCGTCGTCGCTGCCTTTGAGCGCGGACACAGCGGGGAAGCTGCCTCGACGGTCGTCGCGGTGGGTGTGGACGAACGCAGGCGATCAAGTTCCTAAACTGATCCGCGTCCTGGCACGCCTTCTTGGGATGCGTGCGGTGCTCTCGGCGTTTGGGTCTGTGGTATCGGGAAAACGCCTGTTTCAAGGGTGTGGGGGAGCACTGTACGGATCAATACCGTACTTGCGCACTAGTCCAGTCCTCTCGCTGGGCGCAGTAGCACCCAGCCAATGATCATGTCGAAAATCGACAGCAGAAGCGGCATCGCAAGAAGGATCAGGTAGCTGATGGTCGACGGGGTATAGCCGAGCGGTTGATCACCATACAACTGCTGGTAAACGGGGTCGTGGGCGGTTTTGACCGACGCGCTTACAGTGCCAGTGAAGAAAAAAACTGAGATGATCGAGGTGAGGATCGTGCTGCCACACAGCGTGACGAGCACTCGTCGGGCCCTGGTTGTGGAGGTCACGTTGAGGTGTCCGTTTCTCACATAGACCGGGGCAAGTGTCAAGGTGATGCCGGAAACGAAGCAGAAGAATGCGGAGAGGCCGCCCATAGTCGTTACGAGGCCGGTTGTTGCCCAGGTTGCTGTGGGTAGTTGGTAACCGACCACAACAGCAAGAATTCCTATGACGACACTCGAAATGATCGACAACGATCCAACTAGGACAGACAAAAACTGGATTTTATATGCGCGTCGTGGTGGCAGCGCCGCGAACTCGTGGTAAGGCCTTTGGGTTGGAACGTAGTGGTGGTGGTGCGGGGGTATGCCTGGGCCGCCGGGGTTCATCGGTTGACTCGCCAATCTGATCCGTCGCCGTCGCTAATGCTGCCATCGGAGAGGTCGCGATCCGAGCGTGACCATGTGCCGCCGACGTCGTGGATTTTCTGCGTGAGGGCGGTCTGCTCGGTCTCGATCACATCCATATAGGAATTCACCGCAGTAATCGCAGTGGTGATCAAGCCGATGGCAACGCTTGCACCCGTCACGATCGCGCCGATCGCGGCACCTGCGCCCACGATGGCGCCGACGACACCGACGATAAAGACGGTAATAGCGACGTACAGCGCCAATTTGAAGGCGTCGAGTGCGTTCGCCAAGCTGTTCAGCGAGGTGCGGATCTGCAGGGCGAGGTCCTTTAGCCCCGTGAGCGCATCGGCTTGAGCCGGAACGATCGCCTTGTAGGCTTCGGCGGCTCGGCCGGTCCACTCCACGTTCGTGTCCAGTTTGTGTAGTGCGACATCGCCCGCAACATCACCGATGGGATTGGCGACCGCGCTCACCCACATCTCCCCTTTGATCCTTAGCCTCGATCCACCGGTGGTTTTGGGTAACGGTTCGGCCGTAAGAAGGCGAGATGCCCTCCTGAGCTGGGACGATTGATCTTGCTGAAGGAACCAATCGTTCAAGATCACCAATAAACAACACCGGCGGATCGAGGCTTAGTATGGCGGAGTTGCCGGGCTGGTTCCACGCCTGCTGGACCCTGTCCCAGAATTCTTGGATCTTCTGGCCCACGACCGCCATGCCTCGTTGAATTGGCTCAATAAGGTGAGCGAAGGTTTCTGGGACCCAGCTGAGCACTTCGTTGACCTTGCCAAAGAACTCCTTGATCTTCCGGTCAAGCTCCTGCAGCTTGTCGTCGACCTGTCCGACCAGCGGATCAGCCACCATAGATATCGCCCTGCATTCGGTACGCGTTTTGGAGTTCGTGCAGTCCTTGGTCGTCATCGCGCTCGTACTGATCGGCCGCGCTACGTAGATCCGCGCCGATTTCCCTGAAGTACTCGGCAGCCTGACGGATCATGTCTTCCAGGGCCGCGCGTGCGTCGTTGAAGGCGTCGTCCAGGCCACGGTCAACCGCCCACATGGACACTTCTTCGCCCGTGACCTTGAGCGGGCCCAGAGCGGTTATCGGGGCGCTCAAGCTGTCGGCTGCGGTTTCCCAAACGCTCGCATCCGACCGTAACGCTTCCAGCGCAACGTCGACGCCATCACCAGGATGAGTCACGCGGCACTCCTCGTTCCATCAGTTCATCAGGCGTTCACGACAGCAGGCCGACCCGGCGAAGGAACAGCTGCGGGTCGCTAGCCAGGGCATGGAGTTCGTCGATGGCGCGGCTGCGGGGCCCCTGTGCCAACTCGCCAGGTGAACTCAGCTCACCCAGCTGTTTCAGGACCTCGGTGAGCTCAAGCTCGATCTCGGAGTTCCGCGCTGATGCGGCCCAGTTCGGGTCGATCGACACGTCCAGGATCTGCCCGCTCCTGGCAGAACCCCGTACGTGCCCGCCGGCGCTCTCCACCGAGACAGTCTGGTCAACGCGAGCGGACACCTGCTCGGTGAAGTGGTTGAGATCAGCCGAGACAGCATCCACCAGCCGCATCACGTCTTCCTTGCTCAGCGGCGAAGTGTCAGGAAGGTCAGCTGGTGTGCTGGCCCCTGTGACAGGAGGCGTCTGCTGTGTGCCTTCGACTCGGTTCGCCAGCACCTGCATGGTCGCGGTGGCGAATGCGGAAAGCACGGCCGCGCCAAGCTCGCGTGGGTCAACCGAACGTCGCCAACCCGCAGCAAGAACTACCGACGTGACGACTCCAGCATCTGTGACATTGACAGCGACCGGACGCCCAACGAGGCTGGGCGTGTCATCCGTATCGCTCGCGTACGGACCATCGCCAGGTGCGGGATCGTCCAGATCCCTGAAGTCCTCGAACTCCGACAGCGGGTCGTACTCGGATTCCCACTCGTTCGGCCCACGTCTGCGGTAGTTCATCCGGCTAACCCTCCCCAGGTATCGAGTGCCGCGCCAGTCTGCCGCCCGATCCACCTCCTCCGGGCGACAGCTTGCGGAATGTGTCCTGCGACACGGCTACTTGGGTGACGTACCGGCGGGGTGCGTTACGACTTGCCTCGGGTACGCGATATCCTCCCCCGCTGGAAGATCATCCCAAGCGTGCCCGAGTAGGCTGGGGTAGAGCGCAGTTTCTGGCAGTTCGACGACCCCCGAGCCCTGAAGAAGCTCCAGCGGGATCTCGCCGTCGAAATTTGCGCCCAAGAGTTCTTCTGCGTAACGATCTGTATGGACTGGACCCAGAGGAAGCCATCGATCGCGCCGAGCACACGGCGAATCTCCTCACCGGGCCGCGTTGGGGGGCAACGACGTCACCCAGTCCCGCACGGTCGTTTAAATCTGACGGTCGATACCGATCGCGCCGTAACGGGTGTCAGCAGGAAATACCCTCGTCGTGGATTTCCTTTCTATGGGGCGGAAATCCTAGTTCGGGTGGAGTTCCCGCCGACGAGGTGGCGCAGAGACCAGATCTCAGGGAGGCTCCGCTGGCTGCCATGATGTCGACCAGCGGTACGCAACGGTTGCAGCCGAAGATGTGGAGTTCGTCGGTGTCGGCGTCTCCCGCTTTACTGGCGTTGTGCACGGAGTTCTCATGGGACATTGCCGCCCTGGGCCGCTGTGACGCCGACAGCGCACCGGTGGCTTGATCGGCATACAGCGCGCGGGTCAATGGAAGGTGCGGATAGAACCCGTGCCGGCGCTTCCCGCCGCAACACGTGTCAGGGCCGGACCGACTGGCCGACGCAGCAGCCGAACAACGTTCGCGAAGCTCGCTGTCCCAGGCCGGCCGACTGCGAGGCGGGTGAGGGTGGCGTGTACGCCCTTCCCGCCTTGCGGTGGCCGAGGCTCTATGACCGTCCTTTGTGGTCTGTTTATAGGGCTGCGTGGTTGAGGCTGTCGAGGAGGCTGGGTTTGAGTGCGTGTTCCTGGCGGAGAGCCGCGATGCGCTTGGCGTATTCGTGTGTGCGGTCGTAGCGTTTGGCCAGGGCTTGCAGGTCGGTGAGCAGCTTGACTGCGGCGTCGTACTCGGTGGGTTTGCGGGTGGCGATCATCGCGGCTACGCGTGCCCGGGCGTCGACTTCATCGCGGGCCAAGTTGTCCAGCCGTCGCTGGCGGCCGAGTTCTCGTGCCCCTTGGCGGCGTGCCTTATCCGTCAGCACGCTGGGCGTCTTCGTGGCGCTGCCGTCAAGCCCTCCGCCGTGCCGCGCCATCCAGGAGATCGGCCACGGTGCGACGGGGCGGACTGGGGCTGGCCGTGGTGGATTCGTCGCGGAATCGCCGCAGCATCTCCATTTGCGCGGTCGCAGCCTGTTCCTGGACGACCTGCAGGAGGAACTGATCCTTCTCGGCAGGAGACAAGTTCTTCACCCAGGCAGTGAGCTGGCCGAGATCATCGGTGGTCTCCGTGCGAGGAAGGCTCGCCTCGGTGGCAACCGCGAGCAGGTCGTCGTCGAGGCGGAGGAAGTCGGCCAGCTCGCGTTGGGCCGCGGTGAGCGTGTGCAATCCTGGCGGTACGGGTGGCTCGAGCTCGCCATCCTCGGCGCGGTCGAAGGCGTACTCGTCGCGTTCCCAGGTGCCGTATCCGGCAAGCCAAGCCAGGTAGAGCGATCGGTGGTCACCGGCGGCGAGCTCTGCTCGGATCCCGACGATGGCCGACAGCGATCCCTGTGCCTCGACATCAAAGTCGTCGGACTCGTCCTCGCTCATCAGGTCGAGCACGAGGTGCTCGTCGGTGGACCAAGCCGTGACGTGGTCGCCGACGCAGTACTGCTCGGCCACATCCAGGTCCAGCAGCCTGCGCGGCAGGCGGAGCATGATTCGCCGGGTTCCCCAGTTGGCCAAATAAAGGTGCGCGTCGTAGAAGTCCTCCATCAACTGGTCCGGATCGCCGCGGAAGTCTCCCCAGTGGTACTCGTTGACGAAGCTGGTGGCGGTGATCCGCGCGCGGGTGGAAAGCGACCGCACCTCGGCCTGTTGACGCGCGTCGAGCGGCCGGTCGACCGCGAGGAACTCGTAATACTGGTATTCGCTCATAATCCGTCCCGTGCATCGGCTCCGGCAAACCGCGTCGCGCGGAAGCCCGAGTCATCTCATCCGTGGAAGAACAGGTGTCCCTCAAAGGTGCCGCAGTCGGCCAACATGGCCCAGGCGCGCCATCGGCCCGCCATATTCATCACCCGCCCTTCTCACTGTCGCCGCGTAAGGTTAGTCATCGCGCGAACCGAGCCGTTCCGCGCATCGATGATGAATGGTGGGCGGTGTGGTGAGCGCAGCAGTGAAGCGCGCCCCTCGGTTGATCGGCGGCCCGCATTCGGACTGGTGATGTTTGGAAAATGCGCCAGTCGGAGCGGCTTGATCGGCCCGGGTGCCCGCTCTGCAGATCCCTGCGAACTGCCGCGTCGTGCCCACCGCTTGTGGTGTCATTGTGCGCAGGCAACGCGGCTGATCAACAAGGCGGGAACCTGGCGACGAGAGATCGTCATGGCCCGGATCCGACCATTCTTCGAGCTCAGCCTGCCTTCTGCACAGGAGCAATCGGAGTGGGCCCAACTCCGCAGGCCGCGGAGATTCGCGCTACTGTCTCGATCTTGCTGGCCGCTTCGCGGGTCTTCGGCACCACGGTCATGGTCCGCAGCTCGCGTTAGGGCTCCCGGCGGTCCAGTGCACGGCAGAGCATGCCGTGGCAGACCGGAAGAAATGCCCATATTGGCGAGCGAACCGCCAATGCCGGGGCCTGACGGTCATGAACCTGATTGACCCGAGTTCCGACCGGCTGGCCTTCATCGGGGCGGTCATCGGCAGAACCGCTGACAGCGCGTGTGCGGCCGGTCGCTTCTTCACCCTCTGGACAATCACGAGGCGGGACGTACTGTTGCGCTTCGGCGCGGCCGATGGGTGCGAAAACCCGCTATGGAAAGGAAAACCCCGTACCGGACGCCACGGGGTGGGCGAGTCCCGGACGGCGGGGACGGGCGTTGCCCGGCGCGTCGGCGATAGGGCCGGGGTCCGGCCAGACGGCCCTCAGTGGACAGGGTGGTAGGTAGCAGGGATGTCCGACCGACGCGGTAGGATCAGTGCGAGGGCAACCGGAAGAGCGTGCCGGCGGGGCGCGGCGACATCGGAGCCCCGCGCATCACACGTCCGAGCGATTTGGACGGCGGGTCGGATAACGATCCGGGCTCAGGGCGCGATCTCGTTCTTGCCCGGCTCGCGGTCACCGGCATCGGCGCGGATGATTGGTCCGAGGCCGCGTGACCCGCGGGCCGGAATGGTTGACCGCGCTGGTTGATCCACTCGATTGCTACCGAAACGAACTCGTGATGCGTCGCGCGCAACGGGGAGTCCGCTGCGCTTCGTCTAGTGAGCAGTGGTGTTTTCGTCCACGGGGACTGACAGAGGACGGGGGAAGTCAGGATGTCCGCACCAGGGATCGGCAAGGAACCGCACGTTTCGCTGCCCGACTTCGCTTCGGTGGCCAAGCTGCCGAAGCCGATCAAGGCGCTCGTCTACTTGATCATGCTTTCTGTGCTGACGGTGGCCGGGATCGGCGCGTTGTTGGCCACCATAGCGATCATCGGCCAGCTCACCGGAGCCTTCGACGTCTTCAGCTTCATCAGCTGACCGAGCGACCGAGCGAGGCTGGCGCACTCAGCGAGTGCGCCGGCCGTCGTTTTGCACGGCCCGGGCCGCGTAGGCCAGTCGGCGTAACGTCGCCGCGTACTGGGTACGGCTGGTCCGACCAATCGCCTTGTGCGCCGGTCGGCGGATCCACCCGGCAACCCCGATCCCCCGCGACCTCGCTACGATCGCCAGTGTCATGCACGGCACCGGGGGCAGTAGCTCAGCAGGTCAGAGCAGCGGACTCATAATCCGTCAGGTCGTGGGTTCAAGTCCCACCTGCCCCACTTTCTCCGCAGGTCAGAGGCGCTTGAGCTGATCTTGCATGGGATCAAGTCCCACCTGACTTCACTGAACCACCGCGCCCAAGTTCTCCAGGGCGTCCGCCGTCGCTCGGCCGACAATTCGTCGCTGTGCATGTAGACGTCCTGCGTTCACGCTCGGCTGGACGTGCCAGAGGTGTCCGGTATTCATGCGGACCGACATGCCCCCCGCATCCAAGATCGTTAGTCCGCGGCGGTGCCTCGTTCGCCACGGAGAGTTTCATGAGGCAGCTGGATTTAAGAATGCGGAGTTCTGAGGTAAGGCCAACTTTGAAATTGCTCGTTTTGGTGTGCTGCCGAGTTTGAATTGGCGAAGTTTATCTCGCGGCCTCATTGGTCCGCTGATTGGCATGTGAGTCAACGACGGGCCCACCATCCGAGGTAGAGCCCGGTCGCCATGTCGAGTACGAAGTCGTCAGGGCTTCCACGGACCTAACTATTGGCGGCCGGATGGCTCCCCGCTCACTAGACGAGGCCGAACAACTCGTGCGAACCGCCAGCTACACCGAACCCGTCGGGCGGCGGCTGCTCGTCGCCGTCGGTGAGCTTTCGCAGCTCGCGGGGTGGGTCGCCAGCGACGCGGTGATTACGGGCAGGCGCAGCGGTTCTACGTCTCGGGGGTCGGTGCTGCCCGCGAGGCCTCTGACCGGGTGCTCGGCAGCCAATTGCTGTCCAGCCTCAGCTACCAGATCGCCACCATCGGCGACCCGGCCGAGCCGATGCGGCGCTGCTGGCCCGCACCGCAATCATGGGGGCTGAGGGCGCAACCCCGGTGGTGCGCGCGCTCCTGCTGGAACGGGTGGCGTGGGCATCGGCGCGCGCCCGGGACGCCGACGCTACATGGTGTGCGCTGGACGCGGTCGACGACTCCTACGAGCAGCGCGGCGAGGGCGAGCCGGAGTGGGTTTACTGGCTCAACCGCAACGAGATCGACGTGATGGCAGGCCGGTGCATGATCGAACTGGGGAGGCCGGGCGACGCCGAGCCCTTGCTGTCCAATGCCATAGCCAACTACCCGCCCGAGCGCGCCCGTGAGGTCGCGCTCTACTTGACGTGGCTCGCTGAGTCGCATGCGCTGGCGGGCGACCTTGATGCCGCGCGGGACGTCGTCCAGCGTGCGAGGCGCTACGCCGAGACCATGCCTTCTGCCCGTGCTGACCTGCGGCTAGACGCGGTACAACGGCTGATGGGGGCCGGCAAAACAACATTTTTCTGCTCAGGGCTCAACCTGCACCAACCGCTGACTCGGTAAGCGCCGGTTAGGCTTGGACTCATATCAGTCAGGTCGTGGGTCCAAGTCCCACCTGCCCCGCAAAACGCCTGGTAAAACGGCTGATAGGGAAAGTATGCGGTGTGTGTGCGGAGCAGAATGTTGAACGCCGCATCGTCATGCTGTGCTTTTTCACCACGTTCTCGTGACCGGCTGATTATAAACTACCGTGGAGTCGCTCTTAATCACAAGGCGTTGGTTGTTGATCGTATAGTGATAGTTAGCATTCTCCGCTTCGTAGGCGTTCCCAATCCATTTTGCCGACAATGTGATGTTCACGCTTGAATCGCTATTCTCGGCCCCGTAGTAGTAAACCTGCCCAGATGGACCGCGGCATAATATGACATAATATTTTGCGGTCTGGTAGCCGGCGACAAATAAAGCATTTTTCTCTGGCAGGGTTCGTTCCGTTTCGGATGGGCACGTAGAGGCAGCGGTCTCCGGCGTGGCTGATTGTGTGTATTGCGGTGGATACGCAGGGGGCGGAATGTATATCTGCGGTGACGGTGGAGCAGGCGCCTGAGGCGCTTGAGGCGCCTGAGAAATCTGTATACATGCGGAAAGACTGAAGATGCTGGTGATCAGCGCCATCCTTACGTGATTCCGTTTCATGTTCAAACAGCTCCTTTTCTATTCGCAACTCCGTCCTTTCGCTGGTCGTCAGGTCTCAAATGTCAGGATCGAACCGGTTTTTTCGTCCTTGCTGACTTATTGGGAGAATACCTCTTGGCTACCTGCGGGATTAGGGGCGAACGTCCTCCTGGTGTCATGAGTTAGACCCAGGTAGAAATGGCCGCCGCGAGAGCGAAGAGTGCGCCCGAGATCAGCTAGGGAATCTCAGGGGTATACGGCCGGCCCGCTGGATCTGTAGTGCTTAATTTTGAACTGAATGACTCAATATAATTAATTTCTGACACACTGGAACAGTGGTCGACTCTCGCTTGGCCGGAGATGCCGAACCAAATTTTACCCGGAGCGGCCGCGCGCCGTCTCTGGCATCGGTCAGCCGGGCGCACCGTGCCGTGTACGAACGCCAAAGCGCGGATCCCCGAGACGGCGTTTTGGGCCGTCTGGGTCGAATCCGCGCTTCAGTTTCCCGGCCGATCGGCGAGTCGACGTTGCTGTGCGTTCGGGTGTCGTGTGACGCGGGGCTGGAATGTGGTGGACGTGTCTGCCTGCGGGGGCCGGCGGCCTTTTCGACGACCGTCGCCATCTTGCCCGCTGGTCTCGTGTTGGGGTCAGCGGAGGGCTTCGGCTATTGCTCGGTAGGACGGTAGTGGGTCCTCGGCGCCGAGGGCTTGGATGCTCACGTGGTTCGCGCCCGCGTCGAGGTGCGCGGTGATGCCTTCGGCGATCGTCGCTGCCGTTCCATGCAATGCCAGGGCGTCGATCAGGCGGTCGCTGCCGGGCTGGGCGAGGTCTTCGTCGGTGAAGCCGTACCGGCGCAGATTCCGGGTGTAGTTGCTCAGGTTCAGGTATATGCCGATTGCTGCGTGGCCGGCGGCGCGGGCCCGGTCCGGGTCGGTGTCGACCACGACCTTCTGTTCCGGGGCGAGCAGCGGTTCCTCCCCGAGGATCTCCCTGGCGCGCCTCGTGTGTGCCGGGACGGTCAGGTAGGGGTGCGCGCCCGCCGATCGGTCACGGGCCAATTCGAGCACCTTCGGGCCGAGTGCGGCGAGTACTCGACCCGACTTCGGCACGTCGGCGGCGTCCAGTTGGTCGAGGTAGTCGACCAGTGCCTGATAGGGCCTGGTGTAGGCGTCGGTCATCTCGCGGTGGCCGGCACCGATGCCGAGCACGAAGCGCTCCGGATGCTTCGCGGTAATCCGGTGGTAGGACGCGGCGACGATCTTCGGGTCGGAGTTCCAGATGTTCACGATCCCGGTAGCCACCGTGATCTCGCTGGTGGCGTCCAGCAGGCTTTCGGCCAGGGCTAGGTCGGCGGGCGGCGAGCCACCGATCCAGATCGTGCCGTAGCCGAGCTTTTCCACCTCGATCGCCAGCTCCGGGTTGAGCCCCGAGGAAATCCGCCAGATACCGATCTTGCCCAGTGATGCGCTCATGCTTGGAGGCAACAGCGGCCGTGGGTGCGGTATTCCGGACCCCGCCCGACCAGGTTACCCCCAACCAGGTGGAGCGCGGGCCTGGCCAACAACGGCGGTTGTGTAGCGGGTCCGGAATCGCAGGGCGACCGCGGATCACACGGCCGATAGCGCAGTGACCTACGCACGGGCCAGAAACTGTCCGAAAAGGACGAGGCGATCAGTCGTCCTTGCGCCAGACGTAGGCGGCGGAGATCGGGTGGTTGCGGAAGCGCTCCCACTTGGGCTTCACCGCGAGCCAACTGTCGTCGATCACGCCCTCGTGCAGTTCCACCAACCGCCAGCCCGCCGCCAGTGCCGCCCTGACGTGGTCGCTGACGAGGTGGATGTTGGTGGTGATGGCCACCGATTCGCCGGCGCCGTTGGTGTAGTGGGTGGGCATGCCCGAGGTCATGATGAAGTGCGGGTGGAAGGTCACCAGGACGAATGGCGCCTTCGGTGTCGTCAGCCGCCACGCCTCCCGGTACAGCGGGCGCAGGTCGTCCAGGTGCTCGTCTATCAGCGAGGAGATCGCCAGATCGTAGGCCGCGTCCGGAAGTCCGCTGGCCGCGACGTCGGCCTCCACGAGCCGGTCGTGGGCGCCGCGACGGTGTGCGACGGCAAGCATCTCCGGCGTCAGGTCCACTCCGTCGACCGCCGGGATTCCCTTGTCCCGCAGCCACTGCCCGGTCCGGCCGGTGCCGCAGCCGAGGTCAACGGCGCGGGTGACGGTCGCCCAGGACGGCTCATGGAGCCGTTCCAGCAGGGCGATGTCCATCGCGTCCTCGACGGTCTGCTCGTAGTTGGTGACCCATTCGCCGTACCCGGTGCGGACGTCCACGGTGCGATAACCGCGCGCGTCGAAGCCACTGAACTCCATTGCCCGGATTATTCCGCCGTTACTCCCGTTGCCAAAAGGGTTTTCCACCGGTCGGCGCAGTGGTCCGCCGATGACGATCACAGCTGCGCCCCGGATTCGCCGAATCGCTTGACGGTTCGCGCAACGCAACGACATGGTTACGGGCTGCCTGTTGTGGACGGCGGGAGGACGGTATGGGGGAAAGCGGCGGGGAGCGGCGACCGTTCCAAGTTCCGGTGGTCAAGCGGCGCTGGCCGGTATTGGGCGTCGCCGCGGCTTGCGTGGTGGCGCTCGTGATCGCCGCCTACGGCATCGTGACGTGGTCGCGCGGCTGCGGTTCCGGGCTCTACCGCGCTGGGCCGCTCGACGAGTGCGTCGGCGTCACCGACGGGCCGGGCGAATTCGGTCTCAGCGATGGGCTGGGCGGATTCGACGAGAGCCTGCGGGACGTGCAGACAAAGATCGCGGCCGAGAACGAGCGGGTGCGGCGGGTCAGCCGCGAGCGAAACAGGCCGTACGTCAGCATCGCCTACTTCAGCCCGCTGACCGTCGCCAAGCCCGACACCACCACGATCGAGGCGGTCCGGCGCAGCTTGGAGGGCACCTACGTGTCGCAACTCCGCGCCAATTCCGACGGCAGGGAGGAGTGGGGCGGCAACCTGCCGCTGATCCAGCTGCTGCTGGCCAATCCCGGCAGCCGCAGCGCGCAGTGGGAGCCGGTGGTCAAGCAGTTGCAGGAGCGCGCCGAGTCGGTGGGCAACGGTCGGTTGGTAGCGGTGACCGGGCTCGGGCAGAGCCTGGCAGGCACCCGCGATGCGATCAATACCCTCGCGCAGCAAGGGATTCCGATGGTCGGCGCGATCATCACCGCAGACCGGTTCAGCGTCGATCCCGCCGCCCCCGAGGTGCGGGGCCTGCTGCGAGTGGCGCCCACCAACTCGGCGCAGGCAGGTGCGCTGGTCAAGCGCCTCGAAGACACCAAGCGGGCAATGGTCGTGTGGGACCGCAACCCTGACGAGGTGTTCTCCGGCGACCTGGCGGCAGCATACGAGAGGCTGTACCAGCAGCACGGACGCCAGCTGCGACGCGGTGAGCCGTTCGACTCCGCGCAGCTCGCGACCGCGAACACGTTCCCGGCGATGATCCCGAACATCTGCCAGATCCAGCCGGACGCGATCCTGTTCGCGGGCCGGCTCCGCGAACTGAAACCGTTCCTCAACGCGCTGGCATCCCGATCCTGCATGGAGCTGCCGATGCGCGTGCTGATCACCGACAGCGTCATCGACATCGGCGGCGACTCGGAAGTCCAGCGCAGCCTGGAGTCCGGGATCACGTTGGAGTACACGCAGTTGGCCGCGCCGCAGGCGTGGGATGCCGCACCCCAGTACTTCTCGCGGCGGTCGGTCGAGTACTTCAAGCTCGGTTCCACCGCGACCGCCGTATTCCAGCAGGAGTTCCCCGGCGAGTCGATCGACGACGGACTGGCCATCACCGCCTTCGACGCGTTCGGCGTGGCCGCCACCGCGGCCCGGCGTGCCGTGCAGTACAACAAGGTTGCCGAGAAGCTGCCCAGCGCCCGGGAGGTCGCCGCCCAGTTCGACCGGATGCACGACCGGGGCGGCGCGGTGGACGGCGCCAGCGGCTGGTTGTCCTTCGACCCGCTGACCGGACGTCCGGACAGCAAGGCGTTACTGGTCGTCGAGGTGACTAAGGAACCCGGTCAGCCGGTCCGGTCCGTGCCGAGCGTCATCTCGGAGAACGGCGCCCCTTACCTGCCGTAGGGCCGATGTCGCATGTGATTGGGAGTGCTCGATGCAGCCGTTCGAAGGGCCTGCGCGCACCGGCATCTTCGTCAGCTACCGGCACGGCGACAACGACTACGCCGTCGAGCTGTTGAACTCCAAACTGGACGAGCAGTTCGGTGCCCAACGGATCTTCTTCGACGCGAGGCTTGAATCCGGGGTCAACTACGTGCACGCGATCGAGTACGGGTTGCAGTCGTGCGCGGTGCTGCTCGCCGTGATCGGCGAGAAGTGGCTCGGCGTCGCCGACCGGCAGGGGCGTCGTCGGCTGGAGGACCCGGCCGACGTGGTGGTGCGAGAGATCGGCACCGCGCTGGGCAACGGCGTCCGGGTCATTCCGGTGCTCATCGACGGGGCGACGATGCCGAAGTCGTCGCAACTGCCGACCGCATTACGGGAGTTGGCACACCTCAACGCATACGAGTTGGGAGCGCGCGAGTCCGATCGGGCGGAGCTCGTGGTTCGGCTGGAAAGCTACCTGGGCGCGTTGGAAATGCGGCCACCGGAGCCCGTGCAGCCGGAGCCGACCGACGTCGATCAACCCGAGCCTGATCGGTCGGAGGCGGCCGGTCGCGACCCCTACGACCTGGTCCACGACCTCGTGCAGGAATGCATCGTCCCGCCGGGCGTCCGGGAGCGGGAGCTGCCGTTGATCAGGTTGCTGGGTGCGCGAGGCAGCGGGAAGACCGAGTTGCTGGGCCGCCTCGCCCGGGATTGCGGGGACAGCGTGCCGCACGCGAGCGTCGATTTCGACGACGACCGAACGACGACGCTGCGTGGCGCCGTGATTGAGCTGGCCACGCAGCTAGGCCGCCGGTACCCGAAGTTCGGGCAGGTGCAGTTCCGCTACCTGATGCTGTGCGTCCTGGCCGCCGGTTCGGGATTCGGTGCCCGGACGGCGCTGTCCAAGCTGCGCAACGCGGTGCTCAACGCCGATCCACCGGGCTATTCCCGGTCGACTTTCGATGCCGTGGTCGACACCTTGCAGGAATCGGGTGCCATGCTGAACTGGTCCGGCATCCTCGCGGATGCTTTGCTGCACGGCAGCGAGCGCACGTACTGGCGCAGGAGGCTGCGAACACTGACCGCGGTTCAGGAATTCACCGGTGCGCCAACGGATCCGTGGGCCGAAGGCAATGCCGTGGGCTCGCGCGAGTTCGACGCTGTGTTCCTGGCGGCGTTCCTCGCCGACCTGCGCCAAGCCTATGCCGACGGCCGGCACCGGTCGGACCGTACGATGAACTGCGTCGCCCTGCTGGACAATGTGGATGCCCCCCTCGGGGAGCGGTTCCTCAACCTACTGCTCGACCTTCGGCAAAGCCTCCCGCCCGATCCGCTCGTTGTCCTCGCGGCGAGCAGCCAGTGGCAGCCGGCCCTGGTGATCCGGGACGTTCCCGGGAGACCAAGCCTGGCCGCGTGGGCGCAACGGAGGAATGCCACCAGAGACCGGGATTCGTGGTGGTATCCGATCGACCTGTGAGGCGGCGAATCGGCAGGGCTCAGCGCGTCGGCAAGCCGACGTAGTTTTCCGCGAGGGTGGTCGCGGCCGCGGTGGAGGAGCGCAGGTAGTCGAACTGCGAGCGTTGCAGGCGGCGTTCGAAGGCGGCATTCGGGCCGCCGAAGTGGTGCGTCAGGGAGGTCATCCACCAGGAGAAATGCTGGACCCGCCAAACCCGTTGCAGACACGCGGCGGAGTAGCAGTCCAGACCGGTGGCGCTGCCGGTCCGGTAGAAGTCGGCGATGGCTTCGGCCAGTTTGTCCACATCGGACACCGCGAGGTTGAGACCCTTCGCGCCCGTCGGCGGGACGATGTGGGCGGAGTCGCCGGCCAGAAACAGGCGGCCGTGGCGCAGCGGTTCGGCCACGAAACTGCGAATCGCCGTGATGACCTTGTCGATGATCGGTCCTTCGTGCAGCGTCCAGCCTGGCGTGCCCAGCCGGGTGCGCAGTTCCGTCCAGATCCGGTCGTCGGGCCACGCATCGCGCGGTTCGTCTGGGGCGCATTGCAGGTAGAAGCGGCTCAGCGTGGCCGATCGCATGCTGTGCAGGGCGAATCCGCTGGCATGGTTGGCGTAGATCAGCTCGTCCGAGGAGGGACCGACAGTGGCCAGGATGCCGAGCCAGCCGAACGGGTAGACGCGCTCGTAGATGGTCCGGACACCGGCCGGGATGGCGTCCCGGCAGACTCCGTGGAACCCGTCGCAGCCCGCGATGAAATCCGCGTGCAGTTCGTGGTCGACGCCGTCGAATGTGAAGCGGACGAACGGGCGGTCTGTCGCCACGTCGTGCACCGCGACGTTGGAAACCTCAAACAGCACCTGCCCGCCGTCGCGTCGGCGGCGCTCATTGAGGTCCTTCACCACTTCCTGCTGGCCGTAGACGGTGATCGCGCGGCCGGTAAGCTCCTGGAAGGGAATGTGCTGGCGTTCGTCGTCGAACTGCAGGTAAACGCCGCGATGCACTTCGCCTTCGCGCAGCATCCGCTCGCCCAGGCCGACATCGCGGAGCAGGTCCACGGTGCCTTGTTCGAGGACCCCGGCGCGCACTCGCTGCTGGACGTACTCCTGGCTGCGCCGCTCCAGCACGACGGAGCCGATCCCGTGCAGGTGCAGCAGATGCGACAGCAGCAGCCCGGCGGGGCCGCCACCCACAATCGCGACCTGAGTACGCAATGCAGCTTCCTTCGCCTCTGGTCCACTCCACTGTCGATTCCCGAACGCCGCAACCGAGGCCAACGCTTCCACTGGCCGGAATCAGACCGGATCCGCTGCTTTCGGTGTCGAAAACTACGAAATACATCACGGACCCGTTCGCGCCGGCCGCAGCGCGCCGATACTGTGCCCGCAGTCTGCGAGGCACACGTCGTTACATACAGAACAGAAAGTCCCGGCCTGCGATTTACCGTAGACCGGGACTTGGTGCCAGAAGTGGAACGGTGTCGCAGGGTTTATGCGTGGACCTCGGTGCGGTCGAGCTCGTTCATCGAGACGGTGACGTCGTGGTCGTCGAAGTCAGCCACGAGTCGCAGGCGTCCGCCCAGGGCGGCCACGTAGCGCTCGATCGTGCCCGCCTCGACCTGGGACAACTCGCCCTGCTCCAGCTTGCTCACACGCGGTTGGCTGATCTGCATCCGCGCAGCCAGCTGTGACTGCGATAGCCCCAGGTCCTTACGTAGCTGGGCCGGTCGATCTCCCAGGATGTAGGAGTGGGTCACCGCGCGCGCCCGCTCCTGAGCGGCCGCCACATCCCGGCCCCGCGCCCGGTCCAGGGTCTCCTTGTCCTTCTTGACGTCCTTCCAGGATCGCCCCATCGCTCAGCCCTCCTCCAAGTCGGCCAAATGCTCTGCGAAACGCTTCTCCGCCAGCCGGATGCTTGTTTCGTACCAGCCCTGCCAGTTGCCAGCCTTGTCCCCGGCCACCAGGACAAAGCGAGACCACCGAGACGTTGCGGCCCAGCCCACGGGCGATCTCCCGCAGGGACTTGCCGGCCGCCAGCCCCCGGGAGATCTCCTCCCGCTCAGCGAAGGTCAACGCCCCGGCGGCCCGCCGACGCGGCGCGGGCGCGATCCCCCCGCAAGGACACACCACCTTGCGCACCGACTCATGCGAGATCCCCAGCTCACGCCCGATCTCCCGCTGCCCGTACCCCGCACGCCACAACCGCCACACCTCATCGGCATGCCGCTCGACCATCGACACCACAACACCTCCACGAAGATCATTTAAGAAGGTGTTGCATCGACCCCTTGAGGCCAAGCGCGAATCGGCGTTCGCCACGCCTGACCAGTGCCGATTTCGCGCGAAATCGTCGCCCCGTCAGGGCAACCCGGAAGCCCCTTCGTTAGAGCGGAACAGACGTTCATGGCGTGTGGGGGCAGCCTGGGCTTTCCTTGTCCTGTTCGGACGGTTTGCCGATGGTTGCCGCGCCGCAGGCGAAAAGCACGCGGGGCGAGGTGTTCAGGTCGTTGATCTGGCCCAGGCCCATTAAAGCCTGGCGCTTGCGCTGCGGCTCGTAGCCGGTCCTTGGATCCGTGTTGGTGGCGAAGTCGATCACGCCGGTGACGCCATCGAACTCGGGGAGTTGACGCAGCCGGGCCCAGACCGTCGGAGCCATCAGCGGCAGCGGCGGCCCCTCGGGCAGTTCCAGGCTCGCGACGGCCTGCCGGAACGCATAGGTGGCGTCATAGCCCAGCGCCACCCGTTCGCCGACGTGGTGCCGCTGGTACCTGTCGCACGGGTTCCACTGCTTGTCCTCCCGCAGCAGGCGCTGGAAGCGTTCCCTCGTCCGGTTCTCGATCTTGCCATCGCAGGTCGTGAGCGTGGATTTGGCCACGAAGATCAAGGGGCGGTTGAGCTCGGCCGGGCGGCGCAGGTCGTTGTCCGCGATGAACCGGTTGGCCGAGTCGTCGGCGATCACGGCGGGCTGGTTCTCGCCGCAGGTCCTCGCCACCTGCGTGATGAACTCCTTGAACTCGGTGCCCCGCCCGGCGAAGATCGCTGTCGGTCGGGGCTGCTCGCCACACAGCCTGGTCACGTCGCTCAGGGAGTGCACCGGAGAGGTCGGCAGGCCACGGCCGGCCAGGCTTGCCAACAGGTCGGCGGATAGCGTCGAGGTGTACAGGTCTTCGGGATCCGGCCGGTAGTAGACGTACGTGTGGCTGCCGGGTCGGATCGCGGCATCGCCCGGCGGGGCGTCGAGCAAGCTGGGGTTGGCCACCGCCTCGGCGATCAGCTCCGCCTGGTCGTGGTTGGGCGGGGCGAGCTGGAAGTAAAGCGGCGACACTAGGGCCAGGCCGTCGGCGGACAACGTGGTTCCGATGACGGGGAGGCTGAGCGTGTTCAGCTCCCGGAGGACGTCCCGCGTGACCGTTCGGCTCTCGTCCAGGCCGACCACGCCGACGATGCTCGGATCCGCGGCCACGAGCGGCCGGAGCATGTCGAGCGCAACCGCGCCGAACCGCATTTTCGGGCCCGCATTGGCCACGATGATCTGCAACAGCGGCGCGTCTTGGCGCTGGGGTTCGATCAGCTCGCGCTGCGCCATCGCCATGCCTTCCATGTCCTCGCTCGCCGCGGTGTAGGACTCGGCGGAAGATAACTGGCCAAAGTAGATCAGCGTGAACAGCGGCCGCTCCGGTTGATCGGCGTGCAGCCGCGCGGAAGTCCGGTTCTGCTGGTAGATCCGCTGCTGCGCCTCCGCCAGCCGGACATTCTCCGGGCTGAACACGAAGAGTTCGCTGTCGCTGAAGCCGACGCAATAGTCCTCGACTGTACGCACCGAAACCCGTTCGCCGCGCAGGCTGGCGGTGGAATTGCAGTGCCGGACATAGGAATTCACCGCGAAGCCGCCCGATCCGGCGACCAGCGCCGCGCACAGGACGGGCACTACCCACCGGCCCACCCACCACGGCGGCGCCGGGACCGGCTTCCTGATCAGCGGTCCCTCCGCCACCGGGGGCGGGGCGACCAGCGGCAGGTACCAGGCGGATGCCTCCTGCCTGGTCCGGGATTCCGGCAGGTTTTCCCGCCACCGCTCGTACGGTTCGTGCGCGTCGCGACCCGCCACGACCGGGGTCGGTTCCCGGCCCGGCGGGGCCATCTCGCCGGCCGCGACTACCAGCAGCGGGGCGTAGTGCCCGGTCGTGTTGCGGACGTCGTTGATCAGCCTCAACAGGGTGGCCCCGGCGTTGGCGGCGGCGACATTGTCGATCATCGCCAGCGGATACACGGTGCGACGCCAGCCCTTCAGCCGCCACGATTTCCGCTCGTAGCACTCGCGCAGGTCTTCTTGAAAGGCGTGCACCAGCAGCTTCTGCACCTGTTCGGCGCTTTCGTTGTCGCGCGCCGGCACGGTGAGCCGCTCGGCGAAGGCCAGGAACGTCTGCGACAACTTCGGCGACAGATAGTTCTGGCTCAGGAACCAGCGGAACTCCTGCCCCGACCCGGGACGACCGTTGATCCGCAGCCGCAACAACACTCCGGTCAGCAACCGCAGGCCGTGGAAAATCAGCTTCGTCCACCACTGGTCGGTGCTCTGGGCGGCGTCGGCGAACAGGTCATTTTGTTGGTTGCGGAGGTATTCGCGCAGCCGCTGCGCGAGTTTGCGGCGGCGGTCCAGCGAGGCGACCTCACTGAGGTCCTGTGCCATCAGCCACCTGGCGAGCGTGAAGCGCCGGAACCGAAGCGGGTCGAACCCGAACCTGCCCACCGAGAAGTCGGCGACGAGCTTCTGCAGCAGGTGGGCGATGTCCTGCGTCGCGTCGTCGCTGGGCGGCTGGGCGGCGGCATTGACGCTGGCCCGAGGCGCCTGGCGGGGGTTCGCCGTGTCGAGTTGGTCGTCCAGCTGCGTCAGAAAGCGGTCACCCGGTGCGTTTCCGGCCAAGCAGATGACCGGCAGCACCGTCTCCCCACGCCGCGGTCGCTGGAGCAGCTCGATGATCAGATCAACCGTTGCCTGAGCATCCGCTTCGTTCGGCATTCCGGTCATTGACCCCCCGCGCCCCTTGTCCTGGCCGCGCAGCGCGGCGCTCGGAATCAGCGTGAACCGCCAACTAAAGCAGAGCGGCACCGTGCGCGGGGGCGGATTCAACGCCCGAATCCACGGACGGAGTAATCGCCGCTCGGCGAGGCAGGTGACGCGAGAAGGCAATCCGGGACGTCGACAGCGCCTGTCAGCAGCAGCGCGAGCCCGGGGTAGCGTCTTTGCGGTCGATGTGGCGGCGCCAGAACTCGCGCTCCGGCAGCGGCGGCTCGGCGGGGTGGTTGCGGCGCTGGTGGTCCAGGTAGCGCTCGTAGGCGTTCTCGCCGACCACCCCCCGCACGATCTGCCAGGCCGTGCGGGCGGACCCGCGCAGCCTAGCCAGGATCGGCGTGCCGGTCACGTCCTCGCCTCTACCTTCCCGGCGGCCGCCAGCTCCTTCTGGACCTGCCGTTCCTCGGCGGTCGGGAGCAGTCCGGACGGGGCCCACAGCGCCGACTTCTGGTAGGGGACCTCGGTGTCCGGCAGCGGAGCGGTCACCCGCAGCGCCTTGATCCAGACCCGGATCGCGTCCAGTAGCACGATCACGATCAGCAGCGCGAACAGGATGCTCAGCACGCCGTCCACAGTGGAGTTTGTCACGACCTTCTGCATCTCCTCGACGGTGTGCGCCGAGCCCTTGCTGGTCTGCCCGGCATCCAGCGACGCCTGATAAGCCGCGCGCTGCGCGAAGAAGCCGATCTTGGCATCGGCGGAGAAGATCTTCTGCCAGCTCGCGGTCAACGTCACCGCCACGTCCCAGGCCAGCGGCACCAGCGTCACCCACGCGTACTTGGCCCGGCCGGACTTGATCAGGATCGTGGTGGCCACCGCCAGCGCCACCGCCGCCAGCAGCTGGTTGGCGATGCCGAACAGCGGGAACAGCTGGTTGATGCCGCCCAGCGGGTCGTTGACCCCGGCCCACAGGAAGTAGCCCCAGGCACCGACGATCACCGCGCTGGCGATCCAGTTGCTCGGCTTCCAGCTGACGTCGCCGAAGCGCTTCCAGACGTTGCCCACGGTGTCCTGCAACATGAACCGGCCCACCCGGGTCCCGGCGTCCACAGTGGTCAGGATGAACAGTGCCTCGAACATCACCGCGAAGTGGTACCAGAATGCCTTCATCGCATCCCCGCCGATGACCTGCGAGAACACCTCGGAAAGCCCGACGGCCAGGGTCGGTGCGCCGCCGCTGCGGCCCACCAGCGTGTGCTCGTCCACCGAGGCCGCGGCGGCGGCCAGCTGGTCCGGCGTGATCTGGAAGCCGATCCCGGCGACCGCTTGCGAGGCCGACTGCAGGGTGTCGCCGAGCGCCGCCGAGGGCATGTTCATCGCGAAGTACAGGCCGGGCTCGATGATGCACGCCGCGGCCAGCGCCATGATCGCCACGAACGATTCGGTGAGCATCCCGCCGTAGCCGATGACGCGGACCTGCGACTCCTTCTCCAGCATCTTCGGCGTGGTGCCCGAGGACACCAAGGCGTGGAAGCCGGACAGCGCGCCGCAGGCGATGGTGATGAACACGAACGGGAACATCGCGCCGGAGAACACCGGTCCCTTGGCGTTGAGCGCGAAATCCGTGATCGCCTCGGTCTTCATCATCGGCATCGCGATCAGGATCGAGACCGCCAGCAGCGCGATGACCCCGACCTTCATGAACGTGCTCAGGTAGTCGCGCGGCGCCAGCAGCATCCACACCGGCAGCACCGAGGCGATGAACCCGTAGATGATCAGCGCGAAGGTCAGCTGGTTGCCGGAGAGGGTGAACATCCCCGCCAGTGCGGAGTCGGCGACCCAGCTGCCCGCGACGATGCTCAGCAACAGCAGCGCTACGCCGATCATCGACGTCTCGACGATCCGGCCCGGCCGCAAATAGCGCAGGTAGAAGCCCATGAGCAGGGCGATCGGGATGGTCATGCCGATGGAGAAGGTTCCCCACGGCGAGCCCTTCAGCGCGCCGACCACGACCAGTGCCAGCACCGCCAACAGGATGATCATGATGGCCAGCACCGCGATCAGCGCCGCGATCCCGCCGACCGGGCCGATCTCCTCGCGCGCCATCTGGCCAAGGCTTCGGCCGTCGCGGCGGGTGGAGAAGAACAGCACCACCATGTCCTGCACCGCGCCGGCGAAGATGACGCCGACAATGATCCAGATGGTGCCCGGCAGGTAGCCCATCTGGGCGGCCAGCACCGGCCCCACCAGCGGCCCGGCCCCGGCGATCGCCGCGAAGTGGTGGCCGAAGAGCACCCGGCGGTCGGTCGGCTGGAAGTCGGTGGCGTTGTTCAGTCGCTCCGCCGGCGTCGCGCGGGTGTCGTCGACCTTCAACACCTTGTAGGAGATGAACCGCGCGTAGCAGCGATATGCGATGGCGTAGGAAGCCAGCGCCGCGAACACCAGCCAGGCCGCGGAGATCTCCTCGCCGCGAACGAGCGCGATGACACCCCACGAGACCGCGCCGACGATCGCCACCAACACCCAGATGGCGATTTCTTTGGGACTCATCTTGCGCTTCCGAGCGGCTGCACCGCCCGGCGCCGTTTTCGTAGCCACCGTCCCCAGACTCCATTTCTGCGTTGCGCTGTGCGAGAGGTCAGACACAGCAGTCTCCGAGGATCGGCGTGCGTGTCCCGAATGTCTAGCCCATTGCGTCGAAGTAACCAGGATGTAAGCCACGGCTGGTCACTTCCCGTTATCGGCGGAGGACTCACGTGTCTGCTGGTTCAGCTGAGGCCCTTGATGAGTTCGGTCATCTCGTCGAGCCTGCGCAGCGTGTCGTCGCGCGGGCGAGTCGGCAGGTAGAACAGCGTGCGGTCCACGCCGGCCGCCACGTAGGAGTCGAGGACCGCCGGATCGCGCGGCGCCGCGTAGACCGTGACCAGTACCCGCCAGCCCGCCCGGTCGCGCACCTTCGCCACCAGGTCGCCGAGGTTCTCGGTGCCCCCGCGCGGCAGCCAGCCACCGCCGTATTCGGCGACCCGGGCGATCGCCCGCTCGCTCTCCCCGCCGACGTAGATCGGTGGGTGTGGCTGCTGCACCGGCTTCGGCCACGAGTAGATCGGGTCGAAGTCGACGTACTCGCCGTGGAACTCCGCCAGCTCGGAGGTCCAGATCTCCCGCATGGCCCGGATGCGCTCGTCCATCAGCGCGCCTCGGGTCGCCGGATTCGTGCCGTGGTTGCGCATCTCCTCGCGGTTCCAGCCCGCGCCGACCCCGAAGATCACCCGGCCGCCGGAGATCAGGTCGAGGCTGGCGACCTCCTTGGCGGTGATGATCGGGTCGCGCTCGACGACCAGCGCGATGCCGGTGGCCACCAGCAGCCGCTCGGTGACGGCCGCGACCGCGGTAAGCGACACGAACGGATCCAGCGTGCGGTAGTAGATCCGTGGCAGATCGCCCCCGCCCGGGTAGGGCGTCTCCCGGCTCGCCGGGATGTGCGTGTGTTCGGCGATGAACAGCGAGTCGAAATCGCGTTCCTCCAGCGCGCGACCCAGATCCGTCGCCCCGATGGCGTCGTCGGTGATGAACGTGGAAATCCCGAACTTCATCGCACCCTCCTAGCCTCGCCGGCCCCTCAGACCTACCGCCCCGCGCGGCGGACGGCAAGATTTCGGGATCGGCGTGCAGCTCAGCCGCACGGCGGCTTCGTTCGGCCTGGTGCAGCGGTCCTGACCGGGCATGATCCACCTGGGGCGGGGGCGTGCGTAGACCGCCATGAGATCATCATCTATCGATTCGTCGGTAAACTTCGCCGCCGTTGGGCGCAGCCGATCGATAACGAGTGAATACCGGCCGCAACCAAGGAGGGGGTCTCGGGCGTCGTGCAGAGATGTGACGGTGTCGATTGCATTGCCCGTGACCGCCTGGCCGGGCGACGGGCTGGCGGCAATGGATGAACTGACGAGCAAGCTAACCGACCTCTACCAGGAGCATTACAAACAACTGCTGCGCGTCGCGGCTCTGCTCGTAGATGACCGCGCCTCCGCGGAGGACATCGTGCAGGACGCCTACGTGCGGGTCTTCGACTCGCGCTCCCGGCTGCGCGATCCGGATAAGGCGCTGGCGTTCCTCCGCCAAGCGGTGCTCAACCGCGCCCGTTCGATGTTGCGGCGCCGGTTGATCGCCAGGAAGTACCAGCCGAGGCTCGCCACCCGGGACAGCCAGCCGGACGACACGGAACGCGGGGTGGATCGCGCGGTGCTGGCCGCCGCGCTGGCACAACTGCCGCGACGGCAGCGGGAGGCCGTGGTGTTGCGGTACTACGCCGACATGAGCGAGTCCCGCACCGCCCAAGTGATGGGCTGCAGCCAGGGAGCGGTGAAGTCTTACTGCTCGCGTGGCGTGTCGCGACTGTCGGATCTGCTCGGGGAGAGGGTGTGAAGGACGGGAACAGAACTAGGGAGGTCGACCTGCTGCGCACGCAGCTGCACAGATTGGTCGAGGACGTCGAACCCAGACCCGACGCGCTGCCGAGGCTGCTCGCCAACGCGCGGCAGCGAAGATCGCCGTGGCGTCCGTTGCTCGCCGTGGCCGGCGCGGCCGCCGTCGCGGCAGCGGCTTTCGTGGTGGCGATGCCACGCCTGCCCGGCCAGCAGGCGCCCGAACCGGTCAGCGTCCGGCCGGACAGCTACCTCGCCGCTCCCGAACCAGGCGTGATTACGTCCTTTGACGTGTTGTCCGGTCGGCAGAACCAGGCGGTCGCCCGCGTTAACGGTGCCGACACCAAGGTCCTGGCCACCGATGGGGACCGGGTTTACACGTTGGTGTCGACCGCGGCCGGACGTCGGGTCGTCGAGGTGACGCTGGGCGGCGGGCAGCAGGTGCTGCCCGGCAACGTCGGCGACGGCCGGTTGCTGGCCGCCGGCGGCGGACGCATCGCCTACCTCGACGGGAACGACGTCGTGGTTGTGCACGCAATGCAGCAGCAAACGCCGCAGCAGCGGATCGCGATTCCGCCCGAGCTGCGGGTGAACGATCTGGCGTTGGCCGGCGACGGTCGGCTTGCGGTGCTGGCCGGGCGGCATGACAGCCGACGGTCCCTGGTGCTGTTGCTCGCGCCCGACGCCAACTCGCTGGCAGGGCACGTCGAGGCGGTGCCGGAGGCGAGCTGCGGACCAGTGGCGATCGCCTGGTCCGGAAGAGATGTCGCGGCGCTGCAACCCGTGGACTGCGGCGGCGAGCAGGCCCGGGTGGCCACGTACGCGGCCGACAGCGGCCGGAAGATCGGGGCCGGAGTGCCGTTCCGCACGCCGCCGCTGACTGCGGTTGGGACACGGTTGTCCACGGATTCGCTGGGGCGCTTCCTGGTGTCCTCTGACGGGCGGGGCCAGTGGCTCGTGGACGGTTCCGCGATCCGCCCGATCCCGCCGGCTTGCACCACCGGAGGAGTCTGCACGCCGGGCCCCAGCACGTTCTGGAGCTGATCACGCTCCGCAGTGCGGACACGCCCCTGATCCGACCAATGCCGGGCCTGCCCGCCGCAACGCCCGGACGATCGGTAGCGGCTTTCCGATGCCGAGGACAGGGGTGCACGTGCGGGCACAACGAGGGGAGCTGGCGCGGCTGTACCGGGCCGCGCTGAACCGGCCGAGATGGCAGCAGGTCCTCGCGTTCGGGGTTTCGCTGTGGACCTTGGCCTGGATCATGGGCCAGTTCCTCACGCCGCAGGACGGGCCGACCGCGCTGGGCGTGCTCGGCCAGCTCGCGGCCCGGCTCGGGCTCACCGGCGGTAGCTGGGCCGAACGGCTCACCGAGACCTGGCAGAACAGCGGCGGCGGGTTCGCCTTGCTGGGTGGGCTGCTGTGGGCCGCCACCACCGAGCGCGGCCAGTTGCCGGCTCTGCTCGGCTGGGTCGCGGTGATGCTCGGGTCGGAGCGGCTCGGCTACCAGCCCGCAGTCCTGCTGGCGGTGGTGACCTTGGTTGGCTTCGTGTTCGTGCTGTGGCTGGCGGCGGCGCTCACCAACTGCCGGTTCGTCGACCGCCGAACCACCCTGTTACCTCGCGACGTAGTGCGGGCGGGCGTCACCGCGGCGGCGCTGTCCGCCGTGGTGCCGCTGTTCGCCCCGGCCTTCTTCCTTACCCGGCTGGGAAATCCCTATGTGACCAAGGCCCCGCGGATCCTCGCCCGGAACACTCCGGATACCCCGGGCGCACCGGATCGAGACGGTTGGTCCCAAGGCCGTGACCAGGGGCCATGACCGTCCCATGCCCGCTCCGACGGTGGTGCGTCACGACTGGGGTGTCAGGCGGAGACCGTGCTCGGCCAGCGCACGAAGCCCCACATCGTCCGGAGCGGAAGACCGGTGCCGCCACACGGTTTGCACTATGCGCACCTGGTTGCCGGTCCGCTGCACGGCCTGCGCCGAGTTGTCGAACCCGTCCGGGCCGCCCGGCCAGCCCTTGCCCTCGGCGATCAGATCGGTGACGCCGCCGGTGCCGGCGGCATCGGCCAGTTCCCGCAATTCGCTCGCCGCCTGCTGGTCGGGCACCTCGACGATGGCGATCGAGACGGCGGCGGGCCGACCCGAGACCTGGGTGTCGAACACCGCGCGGGTCAGGCTCCGGCACGGCTGCTGCTGGAACCAGCGCTGCACGTCTCCGAAGGAGTGCCGGGCGCACGAGGCATCGCGCGCGGCGACCATCTGCGTGAACTCGACGCCGTCGATCCGCTGGGTCGGCGCGGGCTGCGGTGCTGGGCCGGTGGTCGGCCGACCGAGCGTCAACCACATCCCGACGACGCCGCAGATCAGCAGCAACGCGGCTACCGCCGCGATCAGCTTGATGCGCGGGGGTAGGCGCCATAGCGGCGCTGCCATGGCGGATTGCTCGGTGTATTTCGGGAGGAGCACGGTGTCCGCGGTCGCCAGATCCGTGGCCGCCGATTCCGGGAAGCCCTCCTCGGCCAAGTCGGCGAGGCTCAGCTCGCAGGTCTCGTCGAGCACCTGCACCAGCCGCAACGCGGGTTCGACCGGGCATGGGAATTCGTAGGTCGCCAGTTCGCGGGCGGCCGCGAGGATGGTGGTCGTGCTCGGCGAAACCACCCGCACACCCCGGTGCAGGTCGGTGGTGGGCTGAATGACCTGCCCGGCGTACGGGCCGACCACCACGATCGCGGCCACTGGCAGCGGCTCCAGCCCGCGCGACTGCAGGCTGCGGGCCAGCGCGGCGGCGGATTCGAGGCCCTCCAGCCCGGGGTTGACCGCGCCCTCGGTGCGTACCATCGGCCAGCCGTCGATCGTCCACGGGGTCTGCAGCGGCGCGTCGACCCGCAGCGCGGGCTGGGGGAGGTCGATCCCGAGCACCACGATCACCCCGCGCGGCAGCACGATCACGGCATCCAGGGGCCGCGGGCTGCCTGGTGGGCGGCAACCGAACGCGGTGACCCCACCGAGCACCGAGCAGCCGGCACCCCACGCGGAAATGGCCGCCCGGATGTCGGCGCCGACCCGGGTCGGTTCCGCGCCGAGCCGCATCAGTCGCATGACGGCCTCCAAGATCCGGCGGGCACCGCACGCCCGGCGTGGTCGGCTTCGACCTGGTCGCGTCGGGCGATCACTCACATGTTCGAGCAGAGACGTTAGTCGCGGTGGTCAAGCATTGTCGCGAGATTCCAGCTTTCGTCCGTTCGAGTGGTATCCCCCACTCGTCTGCTGCCCTCTCGCTGGTGCATTCGAGGGACGCGGAAGGCCCGTGACGACGCCCCGGAACTGCGATTTTCCGCTATTCGGAGCAGTCGGTGCCCGACACCCCAGACGACGGACCGCCTGCGCCGGGGCGCGGAGCATGGCGACGTTCTGGTGGCGGACCTCTCTATTCGCAATGCAGAATGGCGCGGCACCTGTTGATCGCCAAGTACGCGAGGTCGTAGGGGAAGACGTCCCTCGTCGAACAGCGGAGGTCAGCAGTGAGCACCCGTGGCAGTGACCGTGGCCTCACCTCTGGTGTGGTCTACGTCCACTCGTCGCCGTCTGCGGTCTGCCCGCACGTCGAGTGGGCGATCTCTGGCGCACTCGGCATTCGGACGGAACTCCGCTGGACGGCCCAACCGGCAGCCCCAGGGCAACTCCGCGCGGAGTGCAACTGGTCCGGCGAGCCGGGCACCGGCGCGCACTTGGTCACCGCGCTGCGCGCGTGGCCCATGCTGCGCTTCGAGATCACCGAAGATCCCAGTCCCGGGGTGGACGGTCAGCGGTTCTGCCATGCGCCCGGACTGGGCCTGTGGCGGGCCAGCACCAGCGCCAACGGCGACATCATGGTCAGCGAGGACCAGTTGCGGACGCTGGCGGCCAACGCCAAGGGGCCGGAGGCCTTCGGCCACCGAGTCGATCAGTTGCTCGGCGCGGCCTGGGACGACGCCCTCGAACCTTTCCGCCGCGCGGGCGACGGTGCCCCGGTGACCTGGCTGCACCGGGTGGGCTGAGGCTCGTTTCGTGAGCGGTGTTCCCGGTACTCGCCGGAACGGCCGCCACGGGGCCTTTCTCCCGAAACGCCTGCCGACGCCGTTCGGGGTGTGAAAGGCTGCGATCGTGCGTTCTTGGCTGAAATGGGGTCTTCCGCTCGCCATCGTCGTGCTGCTCGGCGCGGCGGGCGGCGGGATGCTGCTGGCCCAGTACGTCTACCGCGACCCGTCGTCGCAACCGCTGGACCAGACATCGCCTCCCGCGGTCCAGACGGTCAAGTCCGCGCTGGGCATCATCTACACCCCGGACGCCGCTGCGCACCCCGATCGCCAGACCGTGCAACTGCTGCTGGACGACCACTTCAGGTCGATCAACATGAAGAGCTACGACCTCTGGAAGTCCACAGTGGTCCCCGCCAAGTGGCGGGAACTGCCGAGGGAGAAGTGGTTCGACAACTACGGCACCACCCGGGACTTCGACTGGACCGTGCAGCGGATCGACCCGGCACCGGACAAGTCCCTGCTGGTGCTGCTGACCTTCCGGAGCAATCAGGCCAAGGAAGACGCGCCGCCGGAGCTTCCAGAGACGTGCGTGACCTGGAACGTGGCGTACCCGGTGGTGGTGGACCCGGAGACGGGCAACGGATTGCGGTTGGACACCAGCAAACTGCCCAACAGCGCCCTGTTCCGCCGCTGCCAGCAATGAGCGCGCGAAAACGCCAAGCTGCTGCGCGGGCCCCTCAGCGGATCACAACGGGATGTTGCCGTGCGCACCGCGGCCCGCGGGGGCGGCGGCGAGCGCTTCGGCAATCCGGCGGCGGGTGGTCTTCGGGTCGATGACCTCGTCGACCACGCCGATCGACATCGCCCGGCCGACTCCGCCCGCCACCCGCTCGTGTTCCTCGGTGAGCTTTGCCTGCAATGCCTCGCGCTCCTCCTCGGGCGCGGCGGCCAGCGTCTTGCGGTGCAGGATGCCGACCGCGGCCTTGGCGCCCATCACCGCGACCTCGGCCTCCGGCCAGGCGAACACGGTGGTCGCACCCAGCGAGCGGGCATTCATCGCGATGTAGGCGCCGCCGTAGGACTTGCGAGTCACCAGCGTCACCCGCGGCACCACGGCCTCGCCGAAGGCGTGCAGCAGCTTCGCGCCGCGGCGCACCACGCCGCCCCATTCCTGGCCGACGCCGGGCAGGTAGCCGGGCACGTCGACCAGCACCAGCAGCGGCACCCCGAACGAGTCGCACATCCGCACGAATCGGGCGGCCTTCTCCGCCGACAGCGAGTCCAGGCAGCCGCCCTTGCGCAGCGGGTTGTTGGCGATCACGCCGATGCTGCGCCCGCCGAGCCGACCGATGCCGACCACGATGTTCGGCGCCCACTTGGCCTGCAGTTCCTCGAAGTCCGCCGAAACGTTGCCCGCTCCGTCGTCCTTTTTATCGAGGATGCCGCGGATCACCGGCTTGATGTCATAGGCGCGCTGCGGGCGGTCCGGCAGCAGCGCGCGCAGGTCGTTGTCTTCCTGCACCGAGCGCAGATCGAACAGGCCCGGCTTGGCGAACAGCCCGGTCAGCCGCCGCGCCCGCACGTAGGCGTCGGACTCGTCGTCGGCGACCACGTGCACCACGCCGGACTTCGCGCCATGCGCCTCGACACCGCCAAGGCCCTCCTGGTCGATCTGCTCACCGGTGACGCTGCGGACGACATCGGGACCGGTGACGAATACCCGGCCGGCCGGGGACATGATGACCACGTCGGTCAGCGCCGGGCCGTAGGCCGCGCCACCGGCGGCCGGGCCCACCACCACGGAGATCTGCGGCACTCGGCCGGAAGCGCGGATCATCGCCGCGAACATCTGGCCCATGCCGTCCAGCGACTCCACGCCCTCGGGGATGCGGGCGCCGCCGGAGTGCCACACACCGATCACGGGGCAGCGTTCGCGCACCGCCATGTCGATGGCGTCCACGATGTGGCCACATCCCGCGGAGCCGAGCGCACCGCCCATCTTGGTGGCGTCGCTGCAATAGACGATCACCTTCGTGCCGTCGATGCGACCGCGCACCGCGTACATCCCGCTGGTGTCGCGGGAGTGCAGCGGCTCGATCGACTCCGGGTCGAGCAGTTGGTCCAGCCGCACCTCGGGATCGCGCGGATCCCGTTGTGCCTGCTCACTTTCCGCCCGGGTGGCCATGACGGTCATCGGTTCCTCCGGAAGTTCGGTGTCGGGAAGGCCGCCGGAACGACGAAATCAGTGCCGCGCTGGTCGACCGCCGTGCGCGGCTGTCATATCGCAAAGCGCTTAAGGACGGGCTGAATGACGCTCAGCCCGTCCTTGTGCGGCGGCGGTCATGCCCTAGCGAAGGCGAGCGCGACGTTATGCCCACCGAAGCCGAAGGCGTTGTTGATGGCTGCGGTCTGCTCGACGTGCCGCGGCTTGTCGGCCACCACGTCCAGCTCGACCTTCGGGTCGATCGTTTCCAGGTTGCGGGTCGCCGGAATGATGCCTTGCTGCAGCGAGAGGATCGTCATGATGCTCTCCACCGCGCCGGCCCCGCCGACCAGGTGGCCCAGCGACCCCTTCGGCGCGGTGACCACCGCGCTGTCGCCCAGCACCTTGCGCACCGAGTTCGCCTCGCCCACATCGCCGACGACGGTGGACGTCGCGTGCGCGTTGATGTGCCCGATGTCCGACGGCTGCAGGTCCGCGGTGTGCAGCGCCCGCTGCATCGCCCTGACCTGACCCGCGCCGTCCGGGTGGCTGCCCGTGATGTGGTAGGCGTCGGAGGTGATGCCCACACCCGCCAGCCGGCCGTAGATCCGCGCGCCGCGCGCCTTGGCGTGCTCCGCGCTTTCCAGGATGACGACCCCGGCGCCTTCGCCCATCACGAACCCGTCGCGTTCGACGTCGAACGGGCGGGAGGCCCGATCCGGATCGTCGTTGCGGGTGCTCAGGGTCCGGGCCTGGGCGAAACCGGCGATGGTGATCGGGTGGATGCAGGCCTCCGCACCACCGGCCACCACCACGTCGGCCAGGCCCTGCCGGATCATGTCCCAGCCCTTGGCCAGGCCCTCGGCGCCCGAAGCGCACGCCGACGCGGGGGAGTGCACCCCGGCGCGGGCCCGCACGTCCAGGCTGACCATCGCCGCCGGGCCGTTGGGCATCAGCATCGGCACGGTCAGCGGCGAGACCTTGCGCAGCCCGCCGGACTCCAGCAGGTCATCCTGCTGGAGCAGGGTCAGCGGCCCGCCGATGCCGGTGCCCAGCGACACCCCGAGCCGGTCGGGGTCGACCGATTCGGTGTCGTCGGTGGGCAGCTCGAACCCGGCGTCCGCCCATGCCTCGCGCGCGGCGATCACGGCGATCGCCTCGCACCGGTCCATCCGCCGCAGCTGCACACGGGGCAGCACCTCGCTCGGGTCCACCAGCAGCGGGGCACCGATCTTGGCGGGGAGGTCGAACCGGTCCACCCACTCGGCCTCCAGCCGGCGGATGCCGGTGGCGCCGTTGATGAGCCCATCCCAGGTGGATGCGACGTCACCGCCCAGCGGTGTCGTCGCCCCCAGCCCGGTGATCACGACATCCACAGTCATGCGCTCTTGGTGATGTAGTCCACCGCGTCACCGACGGTCTTGAGGTTGGCCAGCTCGTCGTCCGGGATCTTGACCCCGAACTTGTCCTCCGCCTGCACCGCGATCTCCACCATGGACAGCGAGTCGATGTCCAGGTCGTCGACGAAGGACTTGTCGATGGTCACGTCGGCGGCGTCGACACCGGCGACCTCCTCGACGATGGCGGCCAGACCAGTGGTGATTTCCTCGTTCGACACGGGTAGTTCCTTCCTCGTTCTTGCGTTCTCACCGCGGGCCGATGGCCCGCGGCAGCTGGGTGGTTCAGGGACAGATGGCGACCTGGGCCCCGTAGGACAGCCCGGCTCCGAAGCCCACTAGCAGCATCACGGCGCCGCTCGGGATCTCTCCCGCCGCCCGCATGTGGTCGATGGCCAGCGGGATGGACGCCGACGACGTGTTGCCGGAGAAGACGATGTCACGCGCGACCACGAGGTCGTCGCGGGCACCCTGCGACTGCAGCTTCTTGGCGATGGCGTCGACGATCCGCAGATTCGCCTGGTGCGGCACCAGAACGTCCACATCGGACAGCTGGAGGCCGGCCGCCTCGACCGCGCGGACCGCCACCGGGGAGATCTGGGTGGTCGCCCACCGGAAGACCGACTTGCCCTCCTGGTGGATGTATTTGTTGTCGCGCAGGCAGATCGCGTCGGCCAGGTCGCCGGCGCTGCCCAGCACGCCGGGACCGAGTTCCGGCTCGTCGGCCGGACCGACCACGGCGGCACCGGCGCCGTCGGCGAAGATGATGCAGTTCGCGCGGTCCTCCCAGTCCAGCCACTCCTGGAACCGCTCGGAGCCGATCACCAGCACGTTCCGGGCCGAACCGGCGCGCACCGCATCGGAGGCCGCGGCCAGCGCGTAGACGAACCCGGCGCACGCGGCGTTGAGGTCGTAGGCGCTCTTGGCCTCGATGCCGATCTGGTGGGCGACCTGGGCCGCCGCGTTCGGGATGTTGCCCGGCATGGTGCAGGTGGCGACGATCACCTGGTCCACATCGGACGGTGCCAGGCCCGCGTCGGCGATCGCCTTCGCACCGGATTCGATGGCCATGCTGACCACGGTCTGCTCGGCGTCGCCGAGCCGGCGGTGCACGATGCCCACGCGCTGCCGGATCCACTCGTCGTTGGTATCGACGATCTTGGCGAGATCGTCGTTGGTGACGATTCGGTTGCCCTGCGTGCTGCCGAAGCCCAGCAGCCTGGTGCCGACCGGTGCGGCTACCTGCGCAATGCGGGGTCGGGTCACGCGTCGCTCCCAAGCAGGTCGGCGACCTTGTCCAGGTCGGCAGGGGTCTTCAGGGCCACGGTCTTGACGCCCTTGAGCTCACGTCGCACCAGGCCGCTGAGGGTGCCTGCGGGCGGAAACTCCACCGTAGCGGTCACGCCGCGGTCGGCCAGCGCGGCCAGGCAGCTGTCCCAGCGCACCGGGCTGGTCACCTGGGCGACCAGGCGGCGGAGGATCTCGGCGGAGTCGCTGACGACCGCACCGTCGGCGTTGGAAAGCAGCGGCTGGGCGGCGTCGGCGGCGGTCACCTTCTCCGCGTGCTTGCCCAGGGCATCCTGGGCGGGCGCCATGAAGCGGGTGTGGAAGGCGCCGGCCACCGACAGCGGGCGGACCCGCGCCGCGGGCGGTGGTTCCTCGGCGAGCTGCGCCAGCGCGGGCAGCCGACCGGCGGCCACGATCTGGCCGGCGGCGTTGCGATTGGCCGGGTCCAGGCCGAGCAGATCGAGGTAGTTGAGCACGGCTTCCTCGTCGCCGCCGAGCACGGCGGACATGCCGGTCGGTTCCAGCGCGCACGCGGCGGACATCTCCCGGCCGCGCACGGCGGCCAATGCGACCGCGTCATCGAAGGTCAGGGCGCCGGCCACGGCGGCGGCGGCCAGCTCGCCGACGGAGTGCCCGGCGACCGGAGTGTCCGCCGGGATCGTCACCCGGCTGCGCAGTTCGTCGGCGGCGATCAGCGACAGCGCCACCACCAGCGGCTGGGTCACCGCGGTGTCCTTGATCTCATCCGCCTCGGCGGTGGTGCCGAGGCGGAGCAGGTCCAGGCCGGTCAGCTCGGACCAGGCGACGACGCGTTCGGCGACGCCGTCCAGTTCGAGCCACGGATTAAGCATCCCTGGGGTCTGCGACCCCTGTCCGGGGGCTAGAAGCGCGATCACTCTTGCTACTGAACACGCCCACGGCGATCCACGTGATGTCGATAGAGACGAAGTCCTGACTTCAATGTTGTGGAGTGTCTACAAGCCAGCCGGTGGCCAGGCCCGACGAGCGGCGAAATCGTTGTCGCCTGTGTTCGGTTGGTCACCCGGCGAGTGAACGCCGGCGAAGCCCGTTACGGGGAACCCGTCGTCACCAGAGGCCACGGGCCTTGGCGAGCCGCCCCACCGCCAAGCCGACCCGCAGGACGTGCGCATCGCGGGCGTTGGACGGGGTGCGGCCGGTCAGCTCCGCCACCCGGCGCAGCCGATAGCGGACGGTGTTCGGGTGCACGTACAGCTGCCGCGCGCAGTTCTCCAGCACACCGCCGACCTCCAGGTAGGTGTCGACGGTCTCCATCAACGCCCCGCCCGCGTCCACCAGCGGCAGCACGATCCGCTCGACCAGCTGCCGTTCGGCCTCCGGGTCGCCGGCCAACGCCCGCTCCGGCAACACGTCGCCGGAGGGCACCGGGCGCGGCGCGGACGGCCACGCCACCACGGCCCGCAGCGCGGACATCGCATCACCGGCCGAGCGGTGCGCCTCGGCCAGGCTCGGCACGGTCGGCCCGGCCACGACGGGCCCGTCGTCGAACGCTTCGGACAGCCGCCGCGCCGCCTCATCGTTGGCGCGGTCGTCGCCCAGCCCGCCGAAGACCACCACTAGCCGGGAGCCCTGCACGCCGAGCAGCACCGGGCAACCGACCCGCGCCGCGCGGCTGCGCACCTGGTAGACGATGGTCGGGGGGTCGTCCGACGGGGCGTTGCCGACCAGCACCGTCGCCTCCGATGACGGCTCCCAGCCGAGCGCGGCGGCCCGGGACAGCAGCGACTCCTCGGCGTCGCCACGCACGATGCCGTCGACCACGAGCGCTTCCAGCCGCGCATCCCATGCGCCGCGGGCTTCGGCTGCGGCGGCATAGGAGGTGGCCGCGGCGAAGGCGATCTCCCGGGTGTAGCGCAGGATCGACTCGGTCAGCAGCGTGCGTTCGTAGTCCTTGTCGGCGAGTTCGGGCAGCTGCTGCTCGAATACATCGATGGCCACCCGCACTAGTTCCAGGGTTTGCCGCAGGCTGATCCAGCGGGACAGGTCCCGGGGGGCGGTGCGGAACGCCTCGGCGGTCAACCGGATCGCCTCGGTGGGGTCCTGCAGCCACGCCACGAAGTTGGTGGCCCCGGTCTGGGTCACCAGCAGCACGCTCGCCCGCTGGTCGGCGGGCAATCGCCGGAACCACGGCAGCCGTTGCTCCATCGCGCTGACGCTGGCGCCGGCCAGCCCACCCGAGCCGCGTTCGAGGCGGCGTAGCGTGCCGGCGGAGACCTGCTGCGGCGTGCCGATATCCCGCTCACCTGCGCGTTCGGTACTCATGCCTCCAGAATCGCACGCCGCTGATCAGCGTCGTCGGGCAGCGGCCGTCCCCGCGGTCCGGCGCCCGGGGGCGTTCGGGTGGGAACCGCCGATCCGGGGCTCTCGCGGATCAGGAATTCGACGAGTGCGACACGGGCCTGCGCCGAATCACACCCGGTCGAGGCTCCGCAAAACGCACCACCGCAAACCCGATTGAGGGAATTGAACCCTTTTGAGGGGCCTGTCGCGGTTGCTGCCCGCTGTGTCGGCAGGAAACGATCTTGTGGTGAGGAAGGGTCACGCGTGATCGCCTGTGGCGCGACCCGATCGTCGGGACTCGCTCCCGGTGGGTCCCGACCTTTTCACGCGCTTGGCCGTGGTCGCTCGCGCGCGATCAGGACACCATGAAGCATCGGATCAAGCCGGGAGAGTGATCAGTGGTGGCTTTGCCTCTCGTCTGGCTCGCGGACGTGTTGCGCGCAACCGGATTAACGGTGGTCGAGACCGACGGCTGGCGGAACCGAACCGCGACGTCGGGACCGCTGCCGGACCCGGTCGGCGTGCTGGAACACCACACCGCGACCCCCGCGTCCTACGAAAACCCGGCGCCGAGCGTGCAGTTGTGCATCGATGGCCGACCCGACCTGGCCGGTCCGCTGTGCCACGCGATGATCGGCTTCGACGGCGTCGTGCACATGATCGCCGCCGGACGCGCCAACCACGCCGGGAGGGCGAGAGCCTCCGGGCCAGTCCCGGCGGGCGACGGCAACATCCTCTACGTCGGGTTCGAGTGGGACTACCAGGGCGTGGACCAGGGGCCGAGCCCGGAGCAGTACGACGCGGCGCTAGAGGCGACCCGGGCGGTGCTCAACCACCTCGGGAGTCCGATGGACGCCGCGCGCGGCCACAAGGAGACCAGCGTCACTGGCAAGATCGACCCCGGTCACGTGGACATGGACCAGTTCCGCGCGCAACTCGGGAACCGGAAACAGGAGGACGTGATGACACCGGAGCAGGATGCGATTCTGCGACGCCTCGAAACCGAACTGCTCGGCCCGCGTGGGCCGAAGGGCGAGATCCAGGGCTGGCAAACCGACCTCGGCCCCCGCACGATCGTCGCGATGCTCGTCGACCTGGTCAACGAAGTGGTGGCGAAGCAGCAGAACCCGGCAGCCGCGGCGCAGGCCCCGGCGCCCGACGCGGAGGCGATCAAGGCGGCTTTCCAAGCCCTGCCGCCGGATCAGGCCGCGCCGCTGCTGGCCGAACTGGTCCGCATCCAGCAGGCCCGCCAGCCCACTCCCGAGCAGTACGCCCAGCGCTCCCAGCCGTAACGGCCGCGGTCAACTCCCTTGAACACTTCTGGCCACCCGACCTGCTCGTGGCACCTGAGCAGGCAAAGCGGCTGGCATGCCGGGGAGGTCAGCTTTCGCTGGCGGCGCGGCGTTGGGCTCGTTGGTCGCGGCGGCGTTGAAGGCGCTTGACCAGGGCGGGCTGTTGCTGGAGCGCCTCGGGCTCGTCCAGCAGCCGGTTCAGCCGCTGGTAGTAGCGGGTCGGCGAGAAGCCGAAGCGCTCCTGGATGACCCGCTCCTTGTTGCCCTGGTAGTGCCAGTGTTCCTGCTCGAAGGCGAGGATGGCGCGGTCGGTGTCGTTCACCCGGCGTCCCTCCTCCGGCCGTCGATCAGTTGCCAGCCGAGTCTACCGACAGGGGCACGGGTGTTCGATCGGCCATCCGGGCAGCAATCCTCGCCCTTTCCCCGGACTTGTGGATTCCCGCGGCCCGGGCGGTGCGCCGTGATCAAGACTGTGATCCAAGGCACGTATCAATGCCGGAACAGTTCCGCGGGCGCACGATGTTGAGCACTACGAACGAAGTCGTGCGCTCCGGGGCTCGGTGAAAATCCGAACCGGCGGTGAAAGTCCGCGAACCGGCGTCTCCCCGCGGAGGTGTCGGCCGATCCGGTGGAATTCCGGTACCGACGGTGAAAGTCCGGATGGGAGGCAGCGCACGGGCGGCCAAAGCCGGGCGTCGGCGCACCGCGCCGACGGTCGTGCGTGTCGGCTTCCCGCCTAACCCCGGTGCGTTCACAGCCGGTGGGAGGAGCGGGCGTGCAGGCTGTCGCGGAATGGGTGCTCGGCAACGGGATTACCGTGCTGGGCCAGAAGATTTCCTGGGCGGAACTGGTCGGGCAGCTGTGCGCGCTGGCCGTGGTCTTCCTCGCGCAACGCAGAACCCTCGCGACCTGGCCGGTGCAGATATCCGCGACGGTCCTGCTCTTCGCCGTCTACGCATCCGCGCATTTGGGCGGACTGGCCGTCCGGCAGGTGATGATCCTGCTGATCTCCGGCTACGGCTGGTGGGCCTGGAACCGCCGCAGCGACCCGGTTTACGGCGTCGCGGTGCGCAAGGCCGGCGGCGCGGAGAGGCTCGTGCTGATCGCCGCGCTGGCGCTGGGCACCGCCGCCTTCGCGCTGCTGCTGTCCGCGCTGGATGCCTCGTGGGCACCGTGGCCGGACGCCTGGATCTTCATCGGAACCCTGGTCGCGTTCTGGGCGCAGGGGCGCGGTCTGGTCGAGTTCTGGCTGGTCTGGCTGGCAGTCGACGCGGTCGGCGTGCCACTTCAGATCGCCTCCGGGCTGTATTTCAGCGCGGCGATCTACGTGATCTTCGCGGTCCTGGTCATCCACGGCTGGTGGAGCTGGAACCGCACGGCGAAGGTGCAGCGTGCGCGTGAGGTGCCCCCGTCGCCAGCAGACTCCGGCCTCTCTCGTTGATCATCTAATGCCCAATTTGCCTTGGGCAACACCGCCTGCCCGTCGCCGCGCACATCGCGATCTCCCGGGGTGCCGTCCGGCTTCAACCGGACGGCACCTGCGGGCCTCGGCCGCGAGGCGGCCCGGTGCGATCACGCCACACCGGGGTCCGACGTCTGCGGCCCGGCGGCCTGAACATCGTCGAGCCGGTACCGGCGGGTCGCCTCGACCACCGTGGACTTGTCCACCTGACCGGCGCGGGCCAGCGCGGCCAGGGTCGCGACCACTGTGGACTCCGCATCCACCAGAAACACCCGGCGCGCGGCCGGCCGGGTGTCGGAGAACCCGAACCCGTCCGCACCGAGGCTGACCATGTCGCCGGGCACCCACGGCCGGATCAGGTCCGGCACCGCGCGCATCCAGTCGCTGACCGCGACCACCGGCCCGTCGGCCTGCGACAGCACCCGAGTCACATGCGGCACCTGCGGCTCGGCCTCCGGGTGCAGCAGGTTGTGCCGGTCGGCGGCTTCGGCCTCGCGCCGCAGCTGCGACCAGGACGTCGCCGACCACACGTCGGCCTGCACGCCCCACTCCTCGGCGAGCATCCGCTGCGCCTTCAGGGCCAGCGGCATGATCACACCCGAGGAGAGGATCTGCGCCCGCGGCCCCGAACCGCCCGGCGCGGTCTGGTACCGGTACAGGCCGCGCAGCAATCCGTCGACGTCAAGGTCCGCGGGCTCGGCCGGCTGCTGGTACGGCTCGTTGTAGACCGTCAGGTAGAAGAAGACGTTCTCGGCGTCCTCGCCGAACATCCGCCGCAAACCGTCCTTGGCGATGTGCGCCACCTCGAACGCCCACGCCGGGTCGTAGGCCACCACCGCCGGGTTCGTCGCGGCGAGCAACTGCGAGTGGCCGTCGGCGTGCTGCAGGCCCTCACCGGTCAGTGTGGTCCGCCCGGCCGTCGCACCCAGCACGAACCCACGGGCCATCTGGTCCGCGGCGGCCCAGAAACTGTCGCCGGTGCGCTGGAAACCGAACATCGAATAGAAGATGTAGACCGGGATCATCGGCTCGCCGTGCGTGGCATAGCTGGTGCCCGCCGCGGTGAACGACGCGGTCGACCCGGCCTCGTTGATGCCTTCGTGCAGGATCTGGCCCTGCTCGCTCTCCCGGTAGGCCAGCATCAACTGGTAGTCCACCGGCGTGTAGAGCTGGCCGAGCGGGTTGTAGATCTTCTGCGACGGGAACATCGAGTCCATCCCGAAGGTGCGGGCCTCGTCCGGGATGATCGGCACGATCCGCGGCCCGATCTCGCGGTCCTTCGCGAGATCCTTGAGCAACCGGACGAACGCCATCGTGGTGGCGACCTCCTGCTTTCCGGAGCCTCGCCGGACCACCTCGTAGACCTTGTCGCCGGGCAGCACCAGCGGCTTGGCCCGCACCCGCCGCTCCGGCAGGTAGCCGCCCAGCTGCCGGCGCCGTTCCTGCAGGTACTCGATCTCCGGAGCCGCCTGGCCCGGGTGGTAGTACGGCGGCAGGTAGGGGTCGAGCTCCTGATCGCTGATCGGGATCCGCAGGCTGTCCCGGAACAGCTTCAGGTCGTCCACCGTCAGCTTCTTCATCTGGTGGGTGGCATTGCGGCCCTCGAAGTGCGGCCCGAGCCCGTAGCCCTTGATCGTCTTGGCCAGGATGACGGTCGGCTGGCCGTAGTGCTCGGTGGCGGCCTTGTATGCCGCGTAAACCTTGCGGAAGTCGTGGCCGCCACGGCGCAGGCCCCAGATCTGGTCATCGGTGAGGTGCCTGACCATCTCCTTGGTGCGCGGGTCGCGCCCGAAGAAGTGCTCCCGGACGAAGGCCCCGTCGTTGGCCTTGTAGGTCTGGTAGTCGCCGTCCGGGGTGGTGTTCATCAGGTTCACCAGCGCCCCGTCGCGGTCCGCGTGCAGCAACGCGTCCCACTCGCGGCCCCAGATCACCTTGATCACGTTCCAGCCCGCGCCGCGGAAGAACGCCTCCAGCTCCTGGATGATCTTGCCGTTGCCGCGGACCGGGCCGTCCAGCTGCTGCAGGTTGCAGTTGATCACGAAGGTGAGGTTGTCCAGGCCTTCGTTGGCCGCGACGTGCAGCAGCCCGCGCGACTCCGGCTCGTTCATCTCGCCGTCGCCCAGGAACGCCCACACGCGCTGCTGGCTGGTGTCCTTGATGCCCCGATCGTGCAGGTAGCGGTCGAACCGCGCCTGGAAGATCGCGTTCATCGGGCCCAAGCCCATGGACACGGTGGGGAATTCCCAGAAGTCCGGCATCAGCCGCGGGTGCGGGTACGACGGCAGGCCGCCGCCCGGCCCGGCGTGCGAGTACTCCTGGCGGAACCCGTCGAGCTGGTCGGCCGACAGCCGGCCCTCCAGGAACGCGCGGGCGTAGATACCGGGGGAGGCGTGGCCCTGAATGTAGAGGTGGTCGCCACCGCCCGGGTGGTCCTTGCCGCGGAAGAACCAGTTGAAGCCGACCTCGTAGAGGCTGGCGGAGGATGCGAAGGACGAGATGTGGCCGCCCACGCCGATGCCGGGCCGCTGCGCGCGGTGCACCATCATCGCGGCGTTCCACCGCATCCAGGCGCGGTAGCGGCGCTCGGTTTCCTCGTCGCCGGGGAACCACGGCTCCTGCTCGGTGGGGATGCTGTTGACGTAGTCCGTGCTGGTCAGCGAGGGGACACCGACGCCGGTTTCGCGGGCGCGCTGGAGCAGCCGCAGCATCAGGTACCGGGCACGCTGCTGCCCGTTGGCCGACAGCACCGAGTCGAAGGACTGCAACCACTCCTCGGTTTCCTGCGGATCGATGTCCGGCAGGTGGGAGGCGAGACCGTCCCGGATCACCCGCACCCGCGGGGTGGGGGCGGCGGCGTCGTTGTTGAGCGGGGACAAGGGAACTCCTCGACTACGTCGTGGACGTGGCAGGGTGTCCGACAGTGATGTCCGACACTGTCATCGTCCCCCATCATGGCTGTCGATAGGTACACCGGCGGTTGGACCTGTGCGGACCAGGCTGTCGGTGTCGGGTATCCCGGTCTACAGTCGAGGCTCAACGTGTTGCTACGGCGTGTCGTGCCGTTAGCAGTTGCGCGGGTGGCGGTCGGCAGTGTTCGCTATCCGCCAGGTCTGGAAGGTGTGCGGCGCCGAACGGTCGTCGCACCTGTGCATTGGAGGAGTGAGCAAACCGTGGTCGCCGCGGGAGACGCCGGTAAAGGCGAAGCCGACGTCGCCGAGAGGCTCGACATCGAGCCGGAGATGGTTGTCCAAGAACTCGGCTGGGATGAGGACGTCGATGACGATGTCCGGGCCGCGATCGAGGAGCGTTGCGGGAGCGAACTGCTCGATGAAGATGCCGACGAAGTGGTCGATGTCGTGCTGCTGTGGTGGCGCGAAGACGATGGCGACCTGACGGACACGCTTCTCGATGCCATGACGCCACTGTCCGACGATGGGGTCATCTGGGTGCTGACCCCGAAGACCGGCCGGGACGGCTATGTCGAGCCGGCCGACATCGCAGAGGCCGCATCGACGGCGAACCTGGCCCAAACAGCGAACGTCAGTCTCGGCGAAAGCTGGATGGGCACCAGGTTGGCCTACCGCCGGGCCAAAGCCCGGCGCTGAGCGGCCGCGTGCTGTCCACCCCGTGGGCGCCGGTGCTCGCCATCGGTGCCCACGGCGGTCGGGTCGGTGTAGGTTCGGCGATGACAAGGTCACGTCGAACAGGAGGGTGCACTCATGACGGTCGAGGTCGGTGCACAGGCGCCGGACTTCACGTTGCCGGACTTCAACAAGGAAAAGGTCTCGCTGGCCGATTTCCAGGGTAAGAAGAACGTGCTGCTGGTCTTCTACCCGTTCGCGTTCAGCGGAATCTGCCAGGGCGAGCTGTGCCAGGTCCGGGACGACCTCGGCGAGTTCCAGAACGACAAGGTTCAGGTGCTCGGCGTGTCGGTCGATTCCCCGTTCGCGCTCAAGGCCTGGGCGGATGTGGAGGGCTACACCTTCCCGCTGCTGTCGGACTTCTGGCCGCACGGCGAGATCGCCAAGGCATATGGCGTGTTCAACGAGGCGGCTGGCATGGCCAACCGCGGCACGTTCTTGATCGACACGGAGGGCAAGGTCCGCTTCGCCGAGGTGAACCAGCCGGGTGAGGCTCGCGACCAGAACGTCTGGAAGAAGGCGCTGGCCGAGCTCACGGCGTGACGAACGGCCGAACGTAGCGTGGTGGCCGACCGGGTGCCGAGGATGCCGCGACACACCGGTAAGGTGTCCGAGGCGATCCGATTGACTGAACCGGACGGCCACCACCCAGGGCGCATAGCTCAGCGGAAGAGCACTTGCCTTACAAGCAAGGGGTCGCAGGTTCGAACCCTGCTGCGCCCACCGTCGCCACGGCCCGTTGGTCTGGGATGAAATGCCGGGTCAGCGGGCTTTTTTGTGCGAGGAAGAGGATCTTCCTTTGATCGTTTGCTGCGCGGGCTCGGCTGCAAGCCGCTTCCGCTGTGCCACAGATGAACGTTCGGAGTGCACATTTCCTGGTCAAGACATTGTCGTGGCGGTCACAGGGAGAGCCCACGCCCTGTTGCGACCCGGTGAGGACCACGCTGACGCAGCGGCGGTAGGCGAGAGTGGCCGAGCTCGCGGCGCTGGATGCTGACAGGCATGGCTCCTGGGCTTGCACCAGGGTGGCTACGGCGCCTTGATCCGCTGGGTGATGCGGTGCCGCCAGCTCGGTGTAGATCGGCTGCGCCGACGACCGGTGGCTGTGCGCCGGAGACGTAGGGTCGCCAAACGCGGCTACTGTAGCTCGTCAACGTGTCCCTTCATGAGTCGTCGGAACTGCCGCTGAAGGCAATCGGCGGACGCGACGGAAACATGGCCGAGCCATTGGTCAACGGCTCTTTTGAGAGCTTCGCTATGGGCGCTCAGTTCGCTGGCGGGCGGTGGTGATTCACGAGCCAGGTCACCCATGCGTGCGTGACCTCGCCGACGGTGCCGAGATGGGATGGATAGTCGGTGTAGAGCTCGTTGAGCCAGAGAATCCACAGCTCGTACGCTTCGCGCAGATCGGCGGCGAGCGCTTCACATGCCTCCAACATTGCCTTGAGCGCGTTGACGTTTCCTTCGCCGGCGTATTCCAACGCCTTCGGCCACAGATCCCAGACGAAGTGATCCAAAAGGGCACGAATGCGGTGTGCACATGTGTCGCGACGATTGCGCAGCTCATCGATGAACACGTCTTCGTCGTCGCCTGACGGCCGAGGTTCTGTTCCGCTCGGCTTGGGGAGTTCGGGCTCAATGATGCGATGGAACGCGCTGAGATCAGGCTCTTCGACAAGCTCCGGTTCCGTGTCGCCGGGCAGGCGGATCGCTGCCAGGCGGCACAATTCGTCGAGCTGCGCGTCGTCGCCCGCGTCGTTGATGATGTCGATCGCTTGCCTAACAGACTGCTCCACCATGGTGAAGTCGCTCTCGGCCAGCCGATCGTCGACTTCGGAGCTGATGTCTTGGACCTGCCGTGCTGGGTCGTAGAGAAAATCGGCGTTGGCCTCGATCGCCTCGTCGCGACGTTCCCGAAGCGATTCCAGTTCTTCGAGAAGGGCGTCTGCGTCGAGTAGAACGTCGGCTTCGGGCACGTGGATCTCCCAATTCGGTTCGGTAAGTTCGGACAATGTAGCCAATGAGCTCTTCAAGCCCGGCGAGGTTGCTGTTGTTTGGGCCTATCGCCCCGATGTACTCATCCAAATGGCAGATGTCGCTATCCACGGGCATGATCGCGGTCGGTGTTGTTGTTTAACTCGGCCGTGCCGCGTTTCGTAGCGCCATCGTCTCCATCTGTTCGATGACGAGTTTGATGGCTTCGGGCTGCTTGTCCGGCGGGTACTTGTATTTGACCAGGAGCCTTTTCACTGACGAGCGGAGTTTGGCGCGGACGTCGTCGCGGACGGTCCAGTCGGTTTTGACGTCGCGTTTCATGACGCCGACGAGCTCGCGGGCGATTTGAGCGAGGACGTCTTCGCCCTGAAGGTCGACGGCGGATTCATTGGTGCTGACGGCGTCGTAGAAGGCGAGCTCGTCGGCGCCCAGCGGCGGATCGAACTTCTTGCCCCGGTCGCCTTCGGTGGCGACTTCCTTGGCCAGCTTGATGAGTTCGGCGATGACCTCGGCGGAGGTGAGCTGCTGGTTGGTGTATTTGCGCATGAGTTCGGTGATGCGTTCGGAGAACGCCCTCTGACGCACTAGGTTGTGCCGGGTGACCCGGCCGGACTCCTCGACGAGCAGGGAGCGCAGCGCTTCGATGGCCAGGTGCGGGTTTTCGGCCCTTTCGGCTTTCTGCTGGAACTCGGGGCTGAGGTCGGACAGCGATGGTTTGGGCATGCCTGCGGCCTCGTAGATGTCGACGATGCCGGTGGTTCCGGTGGATTCGGCGACGAGTGCGGCGAGCATCCGCTGGATGTCCTCGGGGACGGGTTTGCCTTCGGCCTGGCGTTCCTGTGCGTCGAACTTCGCCATCCACACCCGCACCTCTTCGAAAAACCTTGCGGCGGGCCGGAATTCTTCCAGGGTTTCGCTGCCGGAGCACAGTGCCCAGGCGCGGGCGAGCTGGTTGCTGAGTTTGCGGAACCTGTCGCCGAGCGTCTCCTCGCCGGGTTCGACCTGGTTTCCGGGGGTGTGCGGGGAGCGGAGGTGGTTGGTGAGTCCCTTGGCGGCGTAGACGAAGCCTTTCTTCACGTCCTTCTTCCAGGTCTCGCGCCACGGGTACCCGGAGCAGAGCTGTTCGAGCTGGGTGAGCAGCGTGGTGGTGAGCGCAATAGCTTCGTCGACGTTCTTGCCGACGGGCTTCTTCTCCTGGTCGTTTTGGCTGTATTCGGCGAGCGCCTTGTTGAGGTTGTCGGCCAGGGGCGCGTAGGCGACGAGCAGCCCGTCTTCCTTGCCTTGGTAGGTGCGGTTGACGCGGGCGAGGGTCTGCATGAGCAGCGCGCCCTTGAGCGGCCGGTCGAGGTAGAGGGTGTGCATCGGTGGGGAGTCGTAACCGGTGAGCATCATGTCCTTGACGATCACTAGCCGCAGCGGGTCATCGGGGTCACGCAGCCGCTGCTTGATGGTCTTGTTCTGGCTTTCGCGGCGCACGTGATCCGTGATCGGGGGTTCGTCGGAGGCGGATCCGGAGTAGACGACCTTGATGGCGCCCTTGTCGACGGCGTCATCGTGCCAGTCGGGACGCAGCTTCGTGATCGCGGTGTAGAGGTTGGCGCAGATCTCCCGCGTGTTGCACACGATCAGGCCCTTGCCGGGCCCGGAGATGAACTGCTCCATCGCTGCCGAGCGGGTCTCCCAGTGCGCGACGATGTCAGCGGCGAGCACAGAGATACGTTTGGGAGCGCCGTAGACGGTGTTGAGCTTGGCCACGGCCTGCTCGACCTGAGCGCGTTGAACGTCGTCGAGCCCGGTAGTGGCTTCGTCGGCGGCTTGGTCGAGGTCGTCCTCGGAGACCTGCTCGGTCAGGCCGACTTTGATGAGTCGGGGTTCGAAGTAGACGGGGACGGTCGCGCCGTCGTCGATGGCCCGGCTGAGGTCGTAGATGTCGACGTAGTCGCCGAACACCTCGCGAGTGTTGCGGTCGGAGAACGAGATCGGTGTACCGGTGAAGGCGATGAGTACCGCGTTCGGCAGCGCGTCCTTGAGGTGCCGGGCGTAGCCGTCGAGGTCGTCGTAGTGGCTGCGGTGCGCTTCGTCGGCGATGACGATGATGTTGTGCCGATCCGACAGCAGCGGGTGGTCGGCCCCGGACTCCTTTTCGGATTTGCTGAGCCCGAACTTCTGCAGCGTCGTGAAGTAGATGCCACCGGTGGTGCGGTTGGTCAGCTCGTCGCGCAGCTGCGCACGGGTGGTGACCTTGACCGGTTTCTCGGCGAGCAGCAGCGACCGGTTGAAGGTGTCGAAGAGCTGTCCGTCGAGTTCCTTGCGGTCGGTGACGACCACGACCGTCGGGTTCTTCAATGCGGGCTGGGTGCCGACGAGCTGGGTGTAGAGCTCCATCTCCATCGACTTGCCCGAGCCCTGGGTGTGCCAGACGACGCCGGCCTTGCCATTGCTGGTCGCGGCGTCGACGGTCTTGCCGACCGCTTTGGTGACCGCGAAGTACTGGTGCGGCTTCGCGATCCGCTTGACGTAACCGCCGGATCCTTCGTCGAACGCGACGAAGTTGCGCTGCAACTGCAGGAACCGTTCGGTGTTGAACACCCCGTCGATGAGGTATTCCAGCTCCAGCTGGTGCTGGCTTTCGTTGGTGTCGTCGTCGGGGCTGACGGGTTTGCCGTCGTCGTCGACGTTCCACGGCGAGAAGTGGTTCAGCGGCGTGAACGGGGTGCCGTAGCGGGCGGTGATGCCGTCGCTGATCACCGTGAGCACCGCGAACCGGAACGCCATCGGGAACTCACGCAGATACGTGCCGAGCTGTGCGTGCGCGGCGTCGAGGTCGGCGTCCTCCGCCCCCGCCTGCTTCAGCTCGAAGATCGCCACCGGGAACCCGTTGAGGTAGCAGACGATGTCGAACCGTCGTTCGTGCTCCAACGACCGCACGGTGACCTGGTTGACGGCCAGGAACTCGTTGTCCTCCGGCCGGTGACTGACCAGGCGGATCGTCGGGGTCTGCTCGACACCGTCCGAATCCACATAGCTGATCTTGCGGTAGCCGTGCACCAGTGCGTCGTGCAGCCGCTTGTTCTCGCTGATCGGGTCCTGCGATTCCGGCTGGACGAGCTCCGCGAACGCCTGCTCCAGCCACTGCGCGGGCACCTGCGGATTCAACGCCCGCATTCGTGTCAGGGCACGACACTTGAGCACCAGATCGTCCCAGGACGTGCGGCCGTCCTCGGTGCCCGGAGCGATCGCGGAACCCGGCAGGTGCTGCCACTCGCGCTCCGCCAACTCGTCCAGTGCGAGCTGCTCCCAGTCCGCCTCACTGAATCCGACCTGCGACATCTACACAGCCTCCTCAACGACCTTCTCAGCATCGCGAACCCGAACCTTCCCCGACATCAGAAGGGGGAGAAGGGAGTCGCGGGTGGTGGTGAGTTTTTCTGTCTCGGTCATGGCTTGGGCCGCCAGATCGTGAAGCGGTCCGACACCCTCGGAGAACGATTTGAGAGCTGCTGTATCCGGAAGTCGAACTGGGAACTGTTTGAACTTGCCTCGGCTCAGTTCAAGGAACGTCGCTCCGTTTGCGTGGCTCAGAAAGTCCGAAACGCGCGCCCGCATCTCGTGGAACAGCCACCATTGATGATCGGAATTCTTGGCGTTGACGACGATGAATCCCTGGTTGACGGCAGTCGAGACCTTGGCGATCGCGAAGGCGCCGATTGTGGCACGTGAGGTCATCAGGATCGAACCGGCTGGATAGCGCTTGGACGAGCATGCGGCCATGCCTTCTTCTGTGATCATTCGACTGGTGTCGAACAGGTATGGCGCACTCAGTGCGGTCACGTCAGTCGGCGTCGCCCACGGGATGTCGCCGTTCCAGTATTCGTCCATGGAACTCTTTGGGGTTCCACCGCCGAAAACGTCGGCAAGGTCACCGAAAGTTCGGTCGCCGAGCGGAATGTCGCGGACCGCAGCAGCGAACCGAGTGTCCGCCAGTTTCAAGCACAGTTGTGCAGTGTGGTCGTTGGCGGCGATCTTGTCGTCGAGTGCCCCCAGCACCTCCGCAATCGCCCGCTGCTCCGTGACGCTGGGCAGCGTCATCGTTAGTGATGTGATGTCGCGTAGCGACATGAAGTCGGCCATGTCCGTCTGTGCCTTGAGAGCGGCAGCCTGTCCCCAGAACTCCGTACTCTTGAACCAGTAGTACAGGTATCGGGAATGGAGCGGGCCGTCCTCGACTGGCCGGAAGTAGCACAGTTGAGGGCTGTAGGCGAAAGTCGGACCGCCCGAAGGCATGATTGCGACTCGACCGACCGTGCCTTTGGTCGTCAGAACGACGTCACCTGGCCTGGAAACCTTTGGTCCCATTGTCTGCGGCGGAATGGTCGACTCGCTGGTTTGAGATGTCGCTTGAATTCGACCCTCCAAGACGTCCGCGACTCTCAACACCGGAAGCCCTGCCCCCTCCGATCTGGGCCTCCCTGCCCCCATCTCAAGCACGTTGTCGCCAGCGAGCTCATCGAGCGTCACAATTCCCTCACCCATCGATCCGCTCCAGCTGCTCGCGCACGACCTTCTCCAGCCGCGCCGACTCGTCGAACGCCTCCAGCAACTCCTTGGTGAGTCGCTGAATCTTCTCGTCGACAGGTTCTCCGTCGTCCTCGACCTCGGGTGCTCCGACGTAGCGTCCGGGGGTGAGCGCGTAGTCGGCGGCCTTGATCTCGGCGAGTGTCGCGGACTTGCAGAACCCGGGCACGTCCTCGTAAGTGAGGTTTTTCTTTGCGGCGGAGCGGGTTCCGCGCCAGGCGTGGTAGGTGTCGCCGATGCGGACGATGTCGTCATTGGACAGTGCGCGTTCGGCGCGGTCGATCATGTAGCCCATTTCGCGGGCGTCGATGAACAGCACCTCGCCGGAGCGGTCGACTCCGGCGTAGTCGCCGGCTTTCTTGTCCTTGGCGAAGAACCAGACGCAGACCGGGATTCCGGTGCTGCGGAAAAGTTGGGTGGGCAGGGCGACCATGCAGGAGACGAGATCGGCTTCGACGATCTGTGCGCGGATTGCGCCTTCGCCGTTGGAGTTCGATGACATCGAGCCGTTGGCCATGACGACGCCGGCCGCGCCGTTGGGCTTGAGCTTGGACAGGATGTGCTGGATCCAGGCGTAGTTGGCGTTGTTCGCCGGGGGTACGCCGTACTTCCAGCGCGGGTCGTTCTCGTTGCGAGTCCAATGCTTGATGTTGAACGGCGGGTTCGCCATCACGTAGTCCATCTGGACGTCGGCGTGTTGGTCGCGGGCGAAGGTGTCGCCCCAGCGGGAGCCGAGGCCAGTGTGGTCGATGCCGTGGATGGCGAGGTTCATCTTGGCCATGCGCCAGGTCTCTTCGAGGCTTTCCTGGCCGTAGATCGCGACCTGCTTCGGGTCGCCGTCGTGTTCGTAGATAAATTTCTCGGTCTGCACGAACATGCCGCCTGAGCCGCAGCACGGGTCGTAGACGCGACCCTTCGAAGGTTCGAGGACCTCGACGATGACTTTGACGACGCTGGGCGGGGTGAAGAACTCGCCCCCGCGTTTGCCTTCGGCGCGGGCGAAGTTGCCGAGGAAGTATTCGTAGACCTCGCCCATGAGGTCGCGGGCCCGGTGTTCGCCCTGACGGGAGAAGCGGGCGCTGTTGAACAGGTCGATCAGTTCGCCGAGGCGGCGCTGGTCGATGTTGTCTTTGTTGTAGAGGCGGGGGAGCGTGCCTTGGAGTGTCGGGTTCTCCGTCATGACCGCTGCCATCGCTTCGTCGACGAGCTGCCCGATCGGCTTGGGCTGCTCGTTACCGGCGAACAGGGTGCCCTTCGCATTTTCCGCGAGATACGACCACCGTGCGGCCGCGGGCACGACGAATACGCCGTAGCCCTGGTATTCCTCGGGATCGTCGATCAGTTCGGTGATCTGTTCCTCGTCGTAGCCGTCGGCTTCGAGTTCGGCGCGGATGGCCTCCCGGCGCTCGTCATAGGCGTCGGAAACGTACTTGAGGAACACCAGACCGAGGATCACGTCCTTGTACTGGCTGGCCGACAGCGAACCGCGCAGCTTGTCGGCGGCCTTCCAGAGTGTGTTCTTGAGTTCCTTCATCGTCGACGGTGCCGACGGTTCCTTCTTTTTGCGGGGAGGCATCCTCGTCCTTCTTCCTCAGTTTTCGCCGTGACCAACGATGGTGATCGCACCTTCGGCGGCTCCGTTGATCATGAACTCCGTTAGGTTCTGGAGGGCGTTCAGCCGCTCGCGTAGCCGCGCCTCGTAGGCGGTGGCGGCGGCGAGTGCATCGTCGAGTTCCTGGACGCCGGTCTCCAGCCGGGGAACGTTCCATGCCAGTGGGTCACCGGCTGTGTCCGGGAGTCGGTTGATGATCGCCGCCAGGGTATGCGGGCCGATCCCGGCCCCGGGAGCGAGCCGGATGATTCGCGCTGGAGCCCGGAGCAGTGATCCTCCGATCGGGTCCACCCAGGCTTCGGGCGGGCTCTTGGCGAAGACGACGTCGCCCGAGTCGGTGCGGGGCGCGTGCGGATGGCGTTGGGCGGCCTCGATCGGATCGAGCCGGATACCGGTCGGGCCGGACGCGCCAACTACGTCCACGGTGCCATCCGGGTCGTGATCGTCCTCGTTGTAGCGCTTACCGCGTTTGATCTTGAGGAGCTTCTGGTTCTCCAGCTGTCCCAGCGATGACCAGCTCACCGCGATGGTGCCGGCGGCGGGGGAGACGAGGACGTCGAATCCGGGAAGCGGCTCGGCGGTGCGTTGGGTGGCGGCGATGACACGGTCGCGGTGCTCGGCGGGCTCAGTAGTAGCGAAGCGGGCCGCGCGGATGCCCCGGGGGACCACGGGCTGCTTGCTCAGGACCGCCGCGAGCTCGCGCGGGCGGGCGTAGCGGAAGGCCCGCGCGGAGTCGTCGTTCAGCGCCGCCACCGCATCTGCGGCCAGGTCGTCGGCGTCGAGCTCGTCGAGCGTCGCGATGTCGGTAACTCGAAGCGGTGAGTCGGTGCGTCCGGTGCAGATCCAGAGCCCGAGGGCCTGGCGGTGCGCCTCACGCCACAGGCCGCGGGGAAGGCGTGCGGCGAAGGCGAGGTTGCCCGGGCGGAGGGTGCGCGCGCGGTCGGACTCGGCGTCGCCTCTGAGGTCATCGCACAGCATCGACGCCGGGCCGAGGATCATCGCCACGTCGTTCGGGCCGAGCCCCAGGATCACGTTGTCGATGTCATCGAGAACGGACGCCGTGTCGGAGCCGAGGACCGAGCGGAGGTGGATGCTGGGCAGCGCGGTCTCCGTCGCGGTCTCGACACCTCGGATCATCGCGCGCCGGAGCAGGGCACGGTGATCGTCGCCCGGTTCGAAGTCGGGCACGATCAGTTCGGTGAAGTCGGCGGCGACCGTCAAGGTCAGCCGGTGCGGACCGTCGGTGTGGATCAGGGGGACGCCGTAGGGATCCAGGTCCCGCGCGCATGCGGTCGCGACTGTGCGGACCAGGTCGATCGCGGTGTCGGTTAGCTCGCGGGTCGCGTGCTCACGGGCGACGCGACCCCGCTCCAGTAGATCGAGCGCTTCGTCCGGGCCCCGGGACGCCTCGGCGAGATCCTCGACATATCGGACCGTGTCGACGGTGGCTGCACGGACCTCGCGTACCAGGCACCGATCCTTCGGGTCGATCTCCTCGGCCAGGTCCACGAGCTCGTCGTGTCCTAGCTCACCAAGGTCGTCGCCGGTGGCGGAACGCAGGCATAGTAACGCCACGAGTTCCTCCAGCGACGCACCGTCAGGCGCGCTCCATGCTGGGGCGTCCAGGTGCATTTCGGGGTTGTTGCCGCGCCCGGTGGCCCGGAGCCACTCGACGATCTCGTCACGCCGGAACCGCGCGAGACCGCCGGTGTCGTCGATCGGCGCGGGAAACGGAATCGACCGGCCGCGCACCATCGGGCGGGTGCGCCACGCACTCACCACGGCACGCTGCACACCCGCGAGCGCGGCGATGTCCCGCAGCGTCAGCGTGGCTTCCGAGTCCGTCACGGTCGGTCTCCTCTCGATCACCGCAAGAGTAGATCGCCGAGCAATCTTAGTGAAAGATTATTCTGATAACCCTACTTATCGGAAAAAACTTCGTGTATCCAGTGTGCCTGCTGTCACTGTCGAAGCGGTCCCGATCTTCCCCGTCAGCCCGGAGAGACCGACTCCGGACTCGGAACCGTGGAGAAGCACATGGCGACGAACACGTCCAAGCACACGCTCTACCGCCTCATCGGTGTACCAGCGACCCCCGACGGTTTGCGGAAAGCGCTGGATCACGACCGCCTCGACGCACTCGACCACACGGTGCAGGAGGCGCCGTATTTCACCGAGCTCGACATCCCGGCCCTGCTCGTGACGGTGAACGACGTGCGTGACCAGGCGGAGTGGTGCCCGGAGGTCCGGCGCACGACAGGATGCGACGTGGCCGAGCCGAGCTGGCGCTCGTCCGCCGTGCTGGTGCTCGCCGTCGACGGTCAGGTCTACGCGATCGGCTTCGACCAGGGATTCCGGCTGATTCCCGACCGGCTCAAGGACACGAACTTCGGCCTGACCTTCGCACTACGGGCCGTAGACCCCAACGCAGTTTTCGGCATGACCTCGAAAGTGCTGGGCGAGGGACGTACCGACATCACCATGATCGCGGGCGGAGCACCGGTGAGTCGGCTTGGTGTCAAGGAGTACCTGCGGATCGTGCGCAAGGTGGCCGGCGAGATCCACGGAGTGGCACTGACGCGGACTCGCCTCGGTAACGACACACTCGTCCGGGTAGACGGAGGGTACGGGCTCCAGCTGCCGCTCGGCATCGAGGCGAAGAACCTGGTCGCCGACATCCGGGAAGTCGCTCGGGTGTGCCGCCAGAACTCGCCGCACCGCGCGCTGGAATTCATCGAGCACGTCCGACCGGTCCGCGATGAAGCGACAGTGGAGGAACTGGATCGAGTGCTGGACGACGTGTTGGGGGATCCTGCCAGTGGGCTCGTCACGGCCGCAATGCCGTACAACCGCCTTGACGAGATCGCCGAGGCGCGGAACTACCGCATCAAGATCAGCAAATCCGAGTGGCGCCACTCCGACGAGTTCGACCTGGAATACGTGCTGAAGAGACTGGGAATGCACCGGCCCGGTCACCGTGTGCCCGCGTTGCGTGATGCGGAAGTGGCGCTGTTCCGGCGCGTCGGCGACCGGGCCTCGAATGATTTGGCCACCGACCCGCTGATCCGGTGGCTGGAAGCGAACTTGTTGTCGATCGGGTCCCGTCGGTTCCACCTCACCGACAACCAGTGGTACGAGATCGGCGAACGATACCTGCCCGAGATCGTCAATACCGTGACCAGGGTGATCAGGCCGAAGGCGTCCGTGGAATTGCCGAAGTGGATGCCTGGGGAGGAAGAAAGCGACTACAACGAGAACGCCCCAAAGCGGTGCCCGGACGCCGGGTACGTGTGCCTGGACAAGAAAAAGGTGCGCAACCCGCTGAAATCGCCCGACACACTGGAAGTCTGCGACCTGCTCGCCGCCGATGGCACAATGGTCATGGTCAAGCAGGCGAGTGCGTCCGATGCCCTGAGTCACCTGTTCCACCAGGGGCTCGTGGCCGTGCAGATGCTGCTGGAGAGCGCCGAGGTTCGGGAGCGGTTCGCGCGCAAGGTCCATGACGTCAGCGGTCGCGTCATACCGAAGGACTTCAAGCCCAAGCGCGTCGTCTTCGCGATCCTTCTCAAGAAGGGTGTCGACCTCACCCCTGACACGCTGTTCGCGTTCTCGCAGGTCGCGCTCGCGCAGACAGTGAAGCTGCTGGAGGAGCGGGGAGTGGAGGTTGAGGTCGTCGGTATCGAAGCTGACGCCGCTGACGAGGTTCACGACGTGGCTGCGTGAACGGTTCCGTGCCGCCTGCAGGCGATGTCGATCCCCGTCGTGGTTCGCTTTCGCGATCGGAGATAAGGGCATGGCGCTTCACTGGTGTTCACGCTTCACGACGACAACGACAAGCACACGAAGCCGGAATGCTCATGTCGCGGATACACATGAACAATATCGCTCCTGCCGTGACGTCACGGTGGCTCTTCAGCCGGATCTCACGATGCTGGCAAGGGTGCACGCAGCACAGTTCACGACAGCGCGCCACGAGATGCCGACGGCCGATTCCGCCTTGGGAGCGCCAACTTGGGAGGAATCTCGGAGGTTCCATTCTGCGCTGAACCGCTCTCGACCGTCCACAACAGAACTGCCCCGACCTGCATGATCTCTATTTTCGCGGGTCGGGGCGATGTGGCCGTGTCTACCTCGACGCGGTAGGGCTCACGAGGACTCCTTCGCCTATGCAACTGGCCCGGTGCTGTCGAGGAAAGGGCTGACCAGCGTTGTCGTTCCGGTGGTGATCAGGGTTGTGAAGACTCTTGGAAGCTGCACAAGATCTTGAGCTCACCTCGGGAAGCAAGAACACGAACGAGGGTGCATTTATGGTGCAGACTCGTGGTCGAATGATGTCGAATCATGCCGATTGAAGGCGTGAGCGATTGCAAAGTTTCCAGCTAGATTGATTGGCGTCCAGGCTGGCCCGGTAACCGAAGGGTTGCTGGGTCGAGCCCGGTTGCTTCCTGGGGTGCAGACGCTCACGTGCCGTGGAGGGAAATGGGAGGAACGTGCTGTCCTGAGCTGCGTTGTACTGCTCGCAACGGCGCTGTACTTCACAGCATTGTCCTGCGGTTTCTTCGATTTTCGCAGTTCGCTGTCTCCTGTGGACACAACTTACAAGCAAGGGGTCGCTGGTTCGAACCCAGCTGCGCCCACCTCGAAACACCAGGTCATCGGGGGAGCAACGCAGGATCAAGCTCCTCCGGTGACCTGCTGAGTGGCTATTTGCTGCGCCGTTCCGTGATCCAGGTCGCGATCTGGGCACGGGAGGCGAAGCTGAGCTTGGCAAGGATGTGCTGGACATGGGATTCCGCCGTGCGTTGGGAGATAAGGAGCATCTTCGCGATGTCCTTATTGGACAGGCCCTGGGAGACCAACGCGGCTACCTCCGACTCGCGGGGTGTGAGAAGATCGAAAGGTGATCGGGCCGAGTCGGGTGCAGGCTGTGCGTGGGGCTCTTCCGTCAAGGCGTATTGAATCGCGGTATCACGCCGCAGGCTGGCGCCCTGGGTGTAGGCATCCGCGAAGGTATCGGCTAGCGTCTGTCGCAGGCGTGTCTCGCACTCCTGGTGGCGGGTGAACAGACCGGGTAGCGAGGTGATGGGGATGCCCATCTCCTCAAAGCGTGTGACGGCGGCGCCAAGCAGGGCGGCTGCGCGCCGCGGATTGCTCCGGGCCGTGATCCATGCCATGGCATCGATCGAGATGGCTATGCCAAAGTGGTCGTCGATCGAATATTTCAGCCGCAGGCTTTCCTGTTCCATCTTGAGGGCCCCTTGGATGTCCCCTGTGTGCAGGATGGCTAACCAGCTCAGACACTTGGCGCGGATCAGAATTTCGTCCGGGGGGTCGAGCGCTAAGCATTCGTGATAGCGGGTCGGCGCACGTTCGAAATCGCCCGCAAAGGTATGCACAAGCGCAAGCAGAAACAGCGTATAGACCTGTTCGCCGGAATTTCCTATGGTCTCGAAAGTGGCAAGTGCCTTTTCGAAATCGCTGGCTGCCCGGGACAGGTCATCGGCGAACAAAGCCCGGAAACCGGAGGCCTGACGGATGAACGCCTCGGCCGGCTCACCGAACTTGCGGGCCAGTGCACGGCCGTCCTCTAGTAACGAGGCCGCCATGGTGAGGTCGCCTTGCAAAGTGGCCAGCCAAACAGCGGTGTTGATGGCCAGGATTGTGGCGTGGGTGTCCGATGACGTTTGCGTGCGGAGACGTGTGATCCAATGGCGTCCTTCACGGACCAGCCCTCGTGTCATCCAGTGGTGACGTAAGCCAGCCGCGATGCGCAGGCCGGTAACTGCCTCGCCAGGCTCGGTCGCGCAGAACTCCAACGCCGCTTGCAGGTTAGCGTGTTCACGGCGCAGTCGAGCGAACCATTCGCTCTCGCGTACCTTGCCCCACCCTGCCTGCGCTTGGTCAACAAAGTCGGCATAGAAGTCGCGGTGGCGACGGCGCGCGGTTATCCATTGTCCGGAATCGCGCAACCGCTGCTGTCCGTACTGGCGGATGATTTCCAGCATGCGATAGCGCGTCTTGCCATCATGCTCCTCGCGGATCAAAATGGACTTATCCACCAGCGAAAACAGGACGCTCGCAAGCGCAGGCTCGCTGTCGTGGGAGGTTGCCGTGGCGATAGATTCGATGGCGTCAAGTTCGAAACCGCCAGCGAAGACCGCCGCCTGCGCCCAAAGGTCGCGTTCTTCCGGTGTGCACAGCTCGTAACTCCACTCGATGCACTCCCGTAAACTATGTTGCCGGTCTCCGGCTACCCGATTCCACGTAAGTGATGGGAAGCGACCGGACAGCTGCTCCAGAACCTCGGTGAGACCCATTCCGCGTAACTGGACGGCGGCGAGCTCCAGGGCAAGCGGCACGCCCTCGAGTTGCTGGCAGAGCGCGAGCACCTTGTCCATGTTGTCGTCGGTTAGTCGGAGGTCAGGCACCACGGCCCTGGCACGGTCGAGAAACAAGTTGATCGATGAATCCTCTATCTGCGCGACGCGAGGGTGCAGCTTGTCTGGGACCGGCAACGGCATCACCGGAAGGATCTGCTCTCCGGCGGTGTTCAATGACTGTCGGCTCGTCGCGAGGATGCGCAGGTTCGGGGCGGACTGCAGCACCGAGCCTGCCAGTTCAGCGCACGGATCCAGCAGATGCTCGCAGCTGTCCAACACCAGCAGCGCGTGACGCGGCGCAAGGAACTCCGTCAGAACGCCGATGGCCCCGCGTGGTGACTGCGGGTGCAGCTTCAATGCGCTGGCGACCGTGTCGGGGACGAGAACGGGATCACTGAGCGTCGAAAGGTCGGCAAACCACACCCCGTCTGGGAACGCCCGGCGTAACTCCGTCGCCGCGCGCAAGGCCAGCCGTGTTTTGCCCACCCCGCCGAAACCGGTCAGTGTCACCAGTCGCGCCCTTGACAGCAGCCGCCTGATCTCCGCTCGCTCCACCCGCCGGCCGACAAAACTCGTCAGCTCAGCCGGCAAGCTGCCGACAGAGCCAGTCACCGCCCTCGGTGCAGCCACAAATCCAGCATAGAGTGGGACAACGAGCTCTCGCTGGTCACGTGAGCACCAATGGCAACGCTGATAGACAACATTACCCGGCATCGCTCCTGTTAATCGCCGCGATTTTTGCTCAGCCGGGGAGGTCTGCCTCGGCAACGGTGTTCGGTTAGTAGGTTTCGGCGGCCGACCAGCGGTCGCCGAAGGCGATGGCGAAGGCGATGGCGAAGGCGTTGATGACTGGTTTCCATCGCATCGTCCATTGGTTGTGGCCCGTGCCGGTCGGGTGCATGCTGCGGGTCACAAGCTACTGGCACTTCAAGGCTGCTTGCTCGGCCGGAAGTGCGCCCTGGCTCGTACTGGTCGGCAGTAGCGGGCATTCAGCGACTCAATCGCGTTGCCCGCGGTGCCTGCCCCCCGGGCAGGGTAGTCCTCGACGAAGTCCGAGTAAGAGCGGGGCGCTGCGCTGCCTCGCCGGTCAGCACGAGGAGCGGGACCATGTCCTGCACATCGTGGCCGAACGGAAAGCGTTCAGTTCTCGACCGACGCCCTGGAACGGCACCTCCGAACCGGCAAGACCATGGAAGGACGGCGCGTATGAACGGCCGTGACAATCTCCGCGAGGAGAAGGCCGACGTCCTGATCGTGGGAGCGGGCGCCTCCGGTGCTTTCGCCGCAGTCGAGCTGTCGAAGGCGGGCTTCTCGGTGGTGTGCCTGGAGCAAGGCGATTGGACCAGGCCGACCGAGTTCGCGGGAGCCCGCCCGGAGTGGGAGCTCAAGGCACAGAAGGACTGGCATCCCAACCCAAACACGCGGGCTCGGGCCTCGGACTATCCGATCGACACCAGCGAATCCGATGTCAACCCGCTGATGTTCAACGGCGTCGGCGGGAGCACGATCTTGTACGCAGCACAATGGGTGCGGATGCTGCCGTCGGACTTCCAGACCCGAACCCGTGACGGCGTGGGCGACGACTGGCCGATCAGCTACGAAGACCTTGCTCCCTTCTATGGACGGACCGAGATCGACATGGGCGTCTCGGGTCTCGCGGGCGATCCCGCGTATCCCGACAAGGCGCCCTATCCCAATCCGCCCATGCCGATCAACAAGATCGGCCGGAAGGCGGCGGAAGGCCTGGACAAGTTGGGTTGGCACTGGTGGCCCGCGCCCAACGCGATTTCGGCGAGGAAATATCGCCACATGAACGCCTGCGTCCGCCGGGGGACATGCCTGACAGGCTGTCCCGAAGGTGCGAAGGGCTCGGTGGATATCACGCACTGGCCTGACGCCATCGATGCGGGCGCGCGCCTAGTCACCGGGGCGAGGGTCAAGGAGGTCACCACCGATGCGAAGGGCCTCGCGACCGGGGCGGTCTATATCGATCGGAACGGCGCAGAGAGGCATCAGGCCGCCGATGTGATCGTTATGGCTGCCAACGGCATCGGCACCGCGCGCCTGTTGCTCCTCTCGACGTCGCGAGCCCACCCTGACGGGCTCGCGAATTCTTCCGGTCTTGTCGGCCGTCGCCTGATGATGCATCCCTATGCTGCGGCGACGGGTGTCTACGACGAGCCGCTGGAGAGCTGGCTCGGTCCTGCAGGGCACGCGATCCAGACCTTCGAGTTCTACGAGACTGATGCCAGCCGTGGCTTTGCGCGCGGAAGCAAGTGGCAGGTCATGCCCAGCGGCGGTCCCCTGGGGCTGCGCGCCGGTTACAGCGACAGTCCGGTCGAGGAGGTCTGGGGCGAGAACTTCCACCACCGGATCCGCAGGACTCTCGGCCGGTCGTTCGAGTGGGGAATCACGGCAGAGGACTTGCCTGACCTGGAAAACCGGGTCGTCCTCGACTCGAAACAGACCGACTCCGACGGCATCCCATCGCCAAAGATCATCTATCGGTCGTCGGATAACACGCGACGGCTGATGGATTTCAACCTCGAACGAGCCCGCGATGCGCACAAAGCCGCCGGTGCGACCGAGGTCCACATCACACCCCTCATGCGGGACTGCGGCTGGCACATCATGGGAACGGCCCGGATGGGCCTCGACCCCGCCGACTCAGTGATCAACGAGTGGCATCGCGCGCACGACGTGCCGAACCTCTACGTCATCGATGGCAGCGCGTTCGTCACCTCGGCTGCGGTCAATCCAACTGCCACGATCACCGCGCTCACGCTGCGTGCCATGGAGCAGCTCATCGCGAACCGGAAAAACCAGGAGGTCCCCCTATGACCGCCTCGTACCCTGCTGTGACGCTGACCGATCACGAGCGCGACATCTGTGGCGCCCGCGCCGATGTCCTTATCCCCAACGCTGCCGGGATGCCTGCTGCTACGCAGATGGACGTGCATTCAATCTGGATCGAGCACGCGCTCGGTGCCCGCCCAGACCTGGCCGACCGGTTCCGGGCGTCCCTGGCCGAAGCTGTGGATGAACCTCCTGCCGAGGCAATCGAGACGCTCCACAAGAACAGCCCCGAGCTGTTCGACGCGTTCAGCGTGCTCGTCGCTGGCGCCTACCTTATGAGCCCCGAGGTACGCGCGCTCATCGGTTACCCGGGGCAGGAAAATCGACCTGTCGCGAACGACGAGGTGAAGACCTATATCCACCTTCTAGAGCGCGTTGTGCAACGGGGACCAATTTATAGGCCGACTGTCTGACTCCTGGACATGCGCCGCTCCCCGGTGCTGATCGAGTCGAACTTCCCCACCGAGCTGGGCGGGATGTTCAAGAACCTGGAGAACAAGGGCAACCCATGGGGCCAGAACGCCAAGGACCGGCTCGCCTGGGCCGAGGAGCTCGACTTCGAGGTGCCGGTCTTCGACGTCGATATGAGAGAGGTGGGTTCATGGTCAGCCGCGAAATGCTAGAAGTGATCGAGAGCATTACCGATTTTCCCTTGGATGTTCCGGGGCAGCGGCGCCACTACGAGAGGGTGTGGCGGGCAGTGCCGGTCGATGAGGACATCCGCTCCGAGCCCGCGGACCTGGGTGGTATCGGCGGAGCACGGTCGGAATGGGTGTGGACGGGCGAGCAGGCGAGCGATGCCTGCTTCATGTACTTCCACGGTGGCGGCTACGTGTGCGGCGAGCCGTGGATGTGGCGGCAGTTCAACGGGACGCTGTCGCGAGCGTCGGGCATGCGGTGCCTCGCCTTCGGCTACCGGCTTGCGCCGGAGTACCCGTTCCCGACGGCCGTCGCCGACTCGTTCGCTGCCTACCGCTGGCTGCTCAACAGCGGTGTCAGTCCCCAAGAGATCGTGTTGACCGGCGACTCGGCGGGCGGGGCTCTCGTGTTGGCTGTGCTCGTTGAGCTACGCGAGAAGGGCCTGCCGCTGCCGGCGGGTGGCGTGGTGATGTCGCCCTGGACCGATCTGGAGCTCCGTGGCGAATCGATGACCCCGGCCACCAATGATCCGCTCACCACCGAGGAGTCAGCGGGGTCAATGGCGCGGCTGTACCTCGACGATCAGGACCCGCGGAGCCCACTCGCCTCGGTCCTCTACGCCGACCTCACCGAGCTCCCGCCGGTGCATGTCGAGGCGGGCACCAGGGACGTGTTGTACAGCGACTCCGCCCGGCTGGTCGAAAAGCTGACGGAAGCCGGGAACAACGTTCGTTTCCATTCGGTGCCTGGAGCCATCCATTCCTACCCGGCGCTGGCCGGGGGGACCCCGGAAGCAGCGGAGGCAATCGACCGGATGGCAGATTTCATGATCACGATCACCGGCCGCGCAAGTTCAGTTCCCCACGAGTAAACGGACTCAGGCTGTCGGCGAGTACGGAAGACAGATCGTCTCCGAGACACGTCGCGGAGAGCGGGCCAAGCACCCGTTGATGAAGACGAGCGTGCTGGCGATTTGTTTGTTACTCGTTCCTTGGCGGTCGAGTTCGGCGATTTCTCGTTCACGTTGAGGCGTGCCCGAGGCTCTGCTTCAGGTGTGGGCTCGGCGCGTAGTGGTTTGCCGCGGAGGTATGCGATCGCTTGTTCGAGGCTGACATCCGAGCCCCTGGGCGAAGCAGTTGCGGTAGTGGTCGTCGCCGAGAGCCTGCCGAGTTTGTTGTTCGCACTCGTCGTGGTAGCGACGGAAGGTGAGCAGGGGTGCGCCCGCTTCACGGCGGATGGTTTCGGCGGCTCCGAACAGCCGCGCGGCGTCGTCATAGCGGCCTTCGCTGGTCGCGACCCACGCGATCGTTTCGGCGCACAGTCCGGTGCAGTGGTGGTCTTTGAATTCTTGCTGGAGTTCAAGGCTTTCCCGCGCCAGTGTCGCGGCGCGCTCTGGCTGGCCTTGACGCCAGGCCTCGACCCCGAGGCCCCAGAGGGCGTAGGAACGGCGCCAGTTCTCACCGTGCTCGCGTGAGAGCGCGAGAAGTTCCTCGTATACGGCGGTGACTCGTTGCGAGTCGCCGTGCAGGGAGGCGCTGACCCCCGGGAAGACCAGGGCGGCGGAGAACCAGTGGATATCTGTGGAGGTTCGTAGCTGGGGGATCACTTCTTCGCAGAGTTCGATCGCATGCGGGAAAGTCGCGTCGCTCAGAGCGCGGAAAGTGCGCCCGACTCCGGAAGCCTGTTACTTGGGGAGCCGCGGCTCGACGTGGCGGGCGATCTTCTCGGCCTCGCCGCACTTATCAGACACTGAACCAGGCTTGGCCTCGGTTACATCGACGAGCACGACACCGTCGCCCGCATCGAGGACGATCGAGCAACCAGCGTCAACCGCGCCTCCGCCGCCTTCGACGGCGCGGGCAGCGTTGCGCCCGTTGATGCTGAATTTTTCGTACTTATCCCAATGGCCATCGGATTCGTACTTGTCGACGGTCTCTTCCGCGTTCTTGTAGAGGGTGAGGAGGATCTTCTCGCCCCTGTAGCTGCAGCCCGGTTCAAAGCTCAGCTGCTCTGCTTTCTGGCCCGGGCCCTTGACACCAGCGGCACTCAGATCTCCCTGTGTGAAGAACGCGCACGTGTCGAAGTCCTTCAAGCCAGCGGCTGCCGCACTCGATGTTGGGGGCTGCTCTGTGGTGGTCCTACCGTTGCTGCCAGCGGCGCCACCAGAGCATCCGGCGAGGCCGATCAACACCAAACCGGCGGTCGCAGAAATCAGGGTCCGAGAGAGTGCGGTCACTGAATACCTCGCTGAAGATCCTGGGCGTTCTGGTCGTCGGTCGCACGATAGTCTCTCGCCGCTGCACGGAAGGCATCCGCCTGTTCCTGTAAGACTTTTTGCATCTCCTTGATCAGCGGCAATGCTCCAGCTGTTGCGTGTTCAGCCTTGTCAGCGAACCGCTGGCCAGTTTGCCAGCACTGACCTGTTGGTTGATCCATTGCGTCCGGCTGCGGACAGCTTGCAGACCTTCCGCCGCCGCCTCGAAACCGCCCTGAGTCACAGTTGCTTTCCCCCTGGCTTGTCGATCAACCAGGGGGATGCTCTCGACCATGCCCCTCTCGCGGGGGTGGTTTCGGACATGCCAAATCGAGCCCCGTTGCAATGCCAACGGTGCTCGACCGGCTGGCCTCTATATGCAGTGCGCAGCTGGAGCCGCGCTACTGCTTTATTGAGTCGTTCGTTTCTGTCTCACTCCCTGTACTCATCGAGGTTGGCGGCATTGGGTAGCCCGTAGAGCTCCTGCAACCGGCCGAAGGTCGGCGTTCCCGTGATCGGTGGTGATTGGGGATTCGGGCTGTCGGGGGCGGTGTCCGCTGCGGCGGTACCGTCAGCAGGGCCCACGGCCACCGGCGTGGTGGCTGTGGGATGACCTGTGGGTGTCAGTACGCGGTGAGTCCGCCGTCAACGACGAACTCGGCTCCGGTGATGAACGAAGATTCGTCGCTGGCCAGGAAAAGCATGGTGGGAGCGACCTCGTCAGCCCGGCCCGCTCGGCGCATTGGGGTGCGCATGATGTCGGGTTGCTGGTCGCCTTGCTCGTCGAGCAGGTCCTGGATCATCGGGGTTTGGATGACGCCGGGATGCACCGAATTGACCCGGACACCGCGCGTGGCGTATTCGACCGCGGCGGTTTTGGTCAGCAGCCGCACGGCCCCTTTGGAAGCTTGGTATGCGGCGGCTGCCCCGCTGCCGACGAGACCGAGGACCGAGGAGGTGTTGATCACCGAGGCGTTGCCGGACGCGCGCAGGAGCGGCATGGCGGTCTTCATCCCGAGCCAGGTGCCGGTCTGATTGACCGCGATCACGCGGTCCCAGGACTGCTGCTCGGTGTCCTCGATGCCGGGCCAGTCCAGGATGCCGGCAAGGTTGACCAGCACATCCAGCCGGCCGAAGCGCTGGCGGATCAGTTCGATCACCTCGCCCCAGTGCTCGGCCGAGGAGACGTCCAGCCGGGTCGCCAGCGCCTCGGCGCCGTCGGCTGCCAGCCGCGTCGTGAGTGCGCGCACAGCGTCATCGTCGACGTCGGTGACGACCAGGCGGGCTCCTTCTCGGGCGAATAGGTCCGCGGTGGCGGATCCGATGCCTCCGGTGGCGCCGGTGATCAGCGCGACCTTGCCGGTCAACCGTCCAGTCATGCTTCGTTCCTTGTCTGGTAGGGGGATGGGTCAGGCGGCGGTGTAGCCGCCGTCGGCGGCGACGATGGCTCCGGTGATGAAGCCGGACCGGGGCGAGGCCAGAAACCCGATCACCTCGGCGATCTCCTCGGGTTGCGCGACCTGGGGACGGACATCGGTGGCCACCACGTGGGCGCCCCGATCGTGCAGCCAGGCAACCGTGGCCGCGCCGACCCCGCGCGCGGCGCCGGTGACCAGCGCGGCCTTTCCGTCCAACTCGGCCACCGCTTCGTGGCCCGGGCGCGATGTAGTCATTGGTGTGGCTCCCTGTTCAATGCTCGTCATCGGCGGATTCGCGGTAAAGCACGAGGTGCTCGTGGTAGAGCACGCCGTCGCGGATGTCTCCGGTCGCGGTGAAGCCGGCGTCATCGACGTAATCCAGGTGATTCCCGGTTACCGTGTACCGGCCGGTGTAGGCGCTGCGTCTGTCGCCGCGGGCCTCGTCATAGCGTCCGTCGGCACGGAGTTCCTGCCGGATGTACCCATCCGCGGTGACCCACATGCCGACCACGTCGGCGTTCGGCTCGGTGTTTGACTGGCCTGTGCTCATCATCGCTCGCCTCAATCCCTGACTTGCGGTCTCGTACCACCGAGTCTCAGAAGCCGGCGCGGTAAGCGGCAGGACGTGCGCTGACTGGGTGCGCCATACCCACCCAACCGTGCGGGCACCGGCCTAAGGTGGCGGTATGAGCGGTGGAGAGTTGGGTGAGTTCCTGCGGGCACGCCGTGCGCAACGGACCCCCGAAGACGCGGGCCTGCTCTATTCAGGTCGGCGCAAGGTGTCCGGACTGCGTCGCGAGGAAGTCGCCGTGCTCGCCGGCGTGAACGCCGACTACTACACCCGCCTGGAACAGGGCCGCGAATCCAACCCGTCTCCACAGGTCCTGGATGCTCTTTGCCGCGCACTGAATCTCGACCCCGAAGCACGCGAGCACCTGTACCGGCTGACGGGCACCGCACCGGAGACCGCCCGCGCGCCGGTACCGCAGACCGTGAGCCCGGAACTGCGGCAGCTGATGGACGGCTACACCAACACCCCGGCGTTCGTGCTCAATCGGATCTTGGATGTGCTAGCCACCAACGCCCTGGCCGACGCGCTGTTCGCACCGTTTCACCCGGCGGACAACCTCGCCCGCATGACCTTCCTCGACCCCGCGGGACGCCACTTCTACGCGCGCTGGGACTGGACGGCGCAAGCCACCGTGGCGAACCTGCGCAGGGCAGCGGGCTTCGACCCACACGACCCGGGTCTGCTGCGCCTGGTGGCCGAACTCCGCGACGGCAGCGAGGAATTCCGCACCCTGTGGAACTCCCACCACGTGCGCGGCAAGACCCACGAACCCAAACACCTGGTCCACCCCGACGTCGGGCCCTTGACACTGACCTACCAAGCCTTCGACGTACGCAGCGCCCCCGGACAGCAACTGGTCATCTACCACGCGGAACCGGCCGCCCCCAGCGCCCACGCCCTCGCACTGCTGAGCAGCCTGCACGCCACGAAGCACCCGGCCGACACCCCTACCAACACCTGACCGGCCCGACCGGCCATTCGAGCAGCGCAGTTCCCGCGATCATGTTGCCTATGTGTATACACAATCGACAGTTTTGCGGACCTCCAGCGCCTTCTTCTGGAATTTCCGCGGAACAATCCAGTGGGCGTGTGGCCCAACGGTTCGATGCCGTCCACCTATGCCGGGATTCAGTTTCAGGCGCCGTACGGCCTCGCGGAGCTTCGCGGCTGGGGTTCGGAGTCGACCGCATGGCTCAGAACCTTCCACGGCGTGCTTCTAGGACTGTCTTGTGTGGACGATGTGCAGCGCCGAGTGCAGCAAGGACGCGCTCGATCCGCTATATGGCATTCGTCGTGTGCTGTGGTTTCCGAATTCGCCTGAAATTGGGGCTCTTCTGTCCCTGGAAGCCCGCACCCGTGGGATGTGGTTGGTCCGTTCGGGTTGATCCGTGGGGCACATCTGGCGGTGCTCCCACTGGTGCCGAGGGTATTCATTGCCATGTCTCTCTCCATAGTGCTACCAGCGCTAATCCGCTTAAATACAAGGAAAATCCCGGCCTGCTGCCGGTCTCCGACTCAGGTAGGGCAGGATCACCCATACGGCCGCACTAGCCGACCCTAAAGGCCGATTACGGCCTACGATCTTTGAACTACTTTCAGTTCGCCGCATCCAGTTTCGTGGTCGCTGACCTGCGACTTCGATTAATGGACTGCGGGCTACAGCAACTCATGATTCCCTTGGAGGGTTCTTTGCTGTCCATGCGAACCTATCTCGCTGCTGCCACTGCGGCAGTCGTGATTGGCGGTGCCGGCACCCTGGCGGCGGCACCGGCCTTCGCCTCGCCTCGCGCGATCAGCCACTTTGACGATGGCAGTTTCGAAACCCCAACCGTGGCAGTGAGCACGTTCGACACCTTCTCGGCGGGGCAGTCCTTCGGGCCGTGGCGGGTGACGAGCGGGACTATCGACCTGATCGGTGAAGGGTTCTGGCAGGCCGCCGAGGGCGGCCAATCCGTCGACCTCAACGGCACCAGTGCGGGGGCTATTTCCCAGACCTTCACGACGGTCCCGGGTACGACGTACACGGTGGCGTACTCCCTGGCCGGAAACCCCGGCGGGCAGGCGCTGAAGACCGGCAAGGTCCTCATTGACGGGCAGAACTTCCAAGACTTCTCCTTCGACACCACCGGAAAGACAACGACGGACATGGGCTACGTGAGACGGCAGGTGACCTTTGTGGCCACCAAGGCGTCCACGACGTTGACGTTCGCCAGCACCACACCCAATAGTGCGTGGGGCCCGGCGGTGGACGATGTCACAGTCCAGCCCTGCCCTCCGGTCCCTTGCTGCGGCTGACCCGGACTCGGTGATGGGCGGCAACCCGGTTGGACCGCCGGAGCGGCCTTCACCGTGCATGCAGGTTCGTTGAACCGGAAGTGTGGGGCGGGCAGGTGCCCGCTCCACACTTCCGAACCAGGACATGACCGTCGAAATGGCAAACCCGCGACCTTCCGAATTGCCCCCGAACCTCATCGGGCTTCCGGTTGGCTAGCGCGGCCAGATTCACCGGCTCGCATCGGCACCCCATCGGCTTGTTGCTCCGCTAGGCTGCTGCCGATACGCCGGATGCCGGTATCAGAATCGTTTGCGCTCCCGTTCTCCACCGAAGCGATAATCTTGGTACCTCGCAAAGAAGATCACTGGTGGCGAGTATTCGCGATCGGCAGATACCGCACAGCCGTGGGATAAGCGGGGGAGGTACCAAGTTCGTGCACATCCTCAACGTGGCAGCGACCTGTGTGGGCACCCGGTCGCTCGGTCCTGGCCTCCGGGCCGTGGTGTGGGTGCAGGGATGTCCGTTCTCCTGCCGGGAATGCGTGGCACCTGAGTGGATTCCGGATCGGCCGGCGCGGCAGGTGGATGTGCCCACGCTCGCCGGGGAATTGCTAACCCAAGACGTTGCTGGGCTGACCTTCAGCGGCGGCGAGCCGATGGTCCAGGCCGCCGGGCTGGCCGCGCTGGCGCGGACCGTCCGGGCCGAGCGCGACGTTTCGCTCATCTGCTTCACCGGATACACCCTGCCCCGGCTGCGTTCGCGGCCCCCAGGCCCCGGTGTTGCCGATCTGCTTGCCGAGGTGGACGTGCTGATCGACGGGCGCTACGTGGCGGCGCGGGACAATGGTCGTGGCCTGCGCGGCAGCACCAACCAGGTGGTACACCACCTCACCGACCGGCTGGCCGGATCCGGCTACGACTTTGAGAATCGGACGCGCTCGGTCGAGATCCGCCTCGGGGACGGCGACATGGCTTTGGTTGGTGTGCCACCGCCGGGCCTGCTCGCCACCCTGGACCGGGTCTTCGACGCCGCCGTTACGGCTCTCGCGACGCAGGAGCCTGGTAACTCACCAACAGCAGCGCGATCCGCCGAGCACTGACGACCACCGCGCTCGTGTTCGTCAGTTCGGCCGAGTCCGCCGCGCCTTTTGGCCGGTAGCGAATGGGAGCGGCGAGAGTCAGTTCCCGGTCGGCGTCTTCGTCGATGGCGGTGTTGTAGGAGGCCAGCCAGCCCGACACGAACGATCCGTCTTCCAGGTTGCACCCGACATGCACCCGCCGTCCCGGCTGTTCGCGGAACAGCAGCCACCACGCCGACGCGCTCGACTCATGCGGCATGACCTCCGCGTCGACGCGCAGTCCTGGTGCCCGGGACAGAATCCGCCTGAGCAGGCCGGAACCGGCCAGCCAGGCGAGCAGCACGGCCACGGCGAGCAAACCCAGTGCCCACCAGGCCACCAGCAGGTAGGACTCGCGCAGATAACTACCGGGCTCCCGGACGATTCGGTCGACATCCGGCGTGCCACCCGGCCAGATCAGGCGAATCAGCCCGAAAATCAGGAGCGCGACAATGTCGAGCAGCAGGCTCACGCAAACCATTTGGGCGGTTTCGCGAAATACGGACATGCTCTGCTGCGGGACCACACGCTGCCGTGCGAGAACGAAGGTCAGGCCCGGCGCCAGGCTGATCACGAAGACGAGCAGCCCCAAGAGCGTAGACGGCACATATCGACTATGCCATACTTCGATCACCGATCACGCAGGGGGAGCGATGGGTGACCAGGAGTTGCGGGGAACGGCTCATCAGCAGGACAGCAAGGCCGCTCGACCTCGTCGTTTTCGTGGCCAGAAGACGACCAAAGCGATGGAAATCCCGGTTTTCGAAGAGCTTCCCGAACCGCCGCCACCACCAACCGAATCAGGCTCGTAGGACCCTTTGTACACTGTGGACAATCAGCTTTCGGTGACCGAGATATCCGAGCTCACCGCATTGTTCTCCGACGAGGAAGACAGCCGGGCATTACTGATTAGATGCGGGATGCCGAATTGGGTGCTGAACCAACTGCCGACCGGCGATATTCACGCCTTCTGGTCCGCGGTGGCCGCTCGGCTGGCGGCCGGAGTCCTCACCGCCGGTCGGGCACGGCTGCTCGCCGCCGCACGCGGCCTTTTCCCGGACAACCCCGTGTTCGCACCCGCCGGGCAGCCGACCGCGGCTCGGGACGTGATCCAGGCCCCTGGCGGAACCGTCAACGTCTACAACGCCCCGGTGTGGAAGGGTTCGCCGGGCACGGACGCGGAACCGGTGAAGCACAAGGAAACCAAGGTTTTCTTCCTCGGCGCCAGCCCGTATGACATCGCGCTCGACCGGATTCGCGCCGATCGCGAGTTCCGCGCCATCCAAAGCGTCGCCCGGCCGGGCGTGCTGAGCGTGGTCAACCGCACCGCCGCCACCGTCGCCGACTTGGCGCACCTGCTCGACGAGCGCCCGCACATCCTGCACCTGTCCTGCCATGCCGGGGACGGCGTGCTGCTGTTCGAGGACCCGACCGGGGAACCGCACCCCATCGAGGTCGCTTCCCTGGTACGACGGATGCGCGCCTACTACGACCACGCCCGGTTCCGGCTGACCGGGCTCGTGCTTTCGGTTTGCGGCAGCGGTGATTTCGCCACCGAGTTCGCGGGCATGGCCGATGCGGTCGTCGGCTGGCGCGGCGACCTCGACGACGACTGCGCCATCGAGTTCGCCAAGGCGCTCTACCGGATGATCGGCGGCGAATCGGCCTTGTCGCTCGGGGACGCGGCGCGGGTGGCCGCGGTCGAGGTCGCCGAGTCCGGCCCGGCATGCGCGCGGCTGGCCGATCAGCTGGTCGTCTTTCCGCCGTAACGCCGTGCCGTCCGGAGCCCATGCGATCTACCCGGGAGAAACGATGTGGTGTTGTCGTGAGTGGTAGGAAGCGGATGTACGTCGACCAGGCCGAGTGGAACGACCTTCGCCGGCAGGCGGCCCAACTCGCCGAAATCCAGCGCGACCTGCCGAAGCTGATCCAGCGAGTCGAGGAACAGACACAGCGCGACCTGGAGCGCTCGATGAACGAGGTCGAGTCCCGGCAGGCCGGTTTCCAAGCGGAGATGGGCCGACTGAGCGAGCGCACCCAGAAGTTCGAGCGGCGGACCGCCGAGCAGTTGCGTGCCAGCACCGACCGGCTCCGGCAGGAGATGACCGAGCAAGGCCGGCAGCTGCGCTTCGAGACCGCGGAAGCGCTGCGCACTCAGCGGGAAAGCCTGCGACGGTTGATCGACCAGGAGCGCGAGGACCGGAACCGGCGGTTGGCCGAGATCGACGGCGCGGTGGCCCGACTGCGCGGCGACCAGGCCACGGCGGCGCGACTGACCGGCGAATACCTTGCCGATGCCGAAGTTCTGCTGGAGCAGGTGCGGAAGTTCCCGCACGAGCGGTACCTGCCCGGCCGGGTCGCCAGGCTGGACGAGCGACTGGCCACGGTTCGCGGCAACGTCTCGGATGGGGTGGGCGCCTATGCGCTCAGCGGCGCGCAGGAGCTGTGCCAGTCCGCGAGCGAACTGCTCCTCGAACTGGAGCATCTGGACCAGGAATGGCGGGCCTGCCGAATCGCCGCCGAGCGCGAACTGGTGAAGCTACAGGAACTGTTCGCCCAGAACGCCACGATCGACGTCTCCGAACGGTTCGGCCCCGGCGGGCCGGACAGCGCGCCGAGCGTCGACTACTGGTCCCGGGGCGCGCTGTCCCGGCTCAGCAAGGAGGTGGCCACGCTGCTCGCCCAGGTTCGCGACGACGAGGATCCCCTCGCCACCGAATCACTGCTGCGCATCGTGACGGAAACGGCCCCGGAGTCCGAAAAGCGCCTGGAGTCGGTGGTCGGGCAGGCGGTCACCGCCATCCAGGCTTCCCAGCTGCGGACCAACCTCGCCGACATGATCGCAACCGCCCTCGACGAACACCACTACTACGAGGTGACCGACTCCGGTTATGTCACCGGCGACCAGCGCGAGACCTTCCTGGCCAAGACGGTCCACCACGCCAGCGGCAGCGAGATCGTGATCGAGGTCGAGCCCAGTCCCGAGGATCAGCCGCCGACGGTCCGGCTGCACAACTTCGACGCCGACGGCGCTGCTGAGTCCGAGCGCACGGCGCGCACGGCCTCGATCCGCGCCAGCGTCTACGCGCACAGCGGCCTCAATCTCGGTGCGGCGCAGGAGGAAACCGCCGAACCGGACGAGAACGCGCGTGACGTCAGGGCCCGCGTGCTGGCACCCACCAAGGCGGGCCCGGCCGCCGATCCGGCCCAGCCCACCAACCCGTCCTGACCGGGAGCGGGAGGTGACAGCGGATTCCAGGGACCGGCCGCGGTTTCCGGTGCCGATGGCGGTTCCGGAACGTCTCACCGGGGCACGGCGACCAAGGCTGGGCGAGCCCATTTGGGTCGTGCATGGCGCGGGCGCGGACGACCAGCTCGTCGGGGCCGACCTGCGGGTGCGCGGTGCCGAGGAGATGCTGTGGGAGATCCTGCACGACGCCGGCTACGAGCGGATCGTGTTCAGCAGTTTCCGGGAAGCGGTCTACTTTCGTGACCGGCACTCGCGGGAGCTGACCAGGCGCACCGGTGAGCGGGCCGCTCCCCGCCGGTCCCGGACCATGCGCCATTTCACCGGGCCCCTCGGCGACCGGATGGTGCTGGCGGATCCGGCGCGGCAAGGTGCGGCGGCGCGGTCGTCCGCGGGTGGCACCGATTTCGGGCCGCGCACCCAGCCGCCGGCCGCATCGGACCCGCAGCGGATGATGATGCTGGATTCGCTGATGGTCCAGGAATCGGTGCGCACGGCGGTCGTGGTACCGGCCGCGGACACCCTGCTGCGCAACATGCAGATGGACATGCGCCGCTCGTTCGCCGAGATGATCGGCCGGTGGAGCGCCGGTCAGATCGGCGCGGGCAACACCTGCGTGCTGCTGTTCAGCCAGGCGGAGTTCGCCGACGTGGTGGAGTTCGTCCGCGGCCTCGACTACCTGCCGCAACTGAGCAGTCGGCTGGAGGCGCTGGCCGTGCGTCGCGCCGCGCCAACCGTCACCCGGATCGGCACCCCGGACGAGCCGGAGCTGTCCCGGCTAATCCAGTTGGTCCGGCTGCGCAACGGGCTGCGGATCGAGGACTGGAACGCGCTGCCGCACATCACGCGGGTCATGGCCGCCCAGCGGGTCGGAGTGCGCACCTGGCTACCGGAACTGCGGTCGATGGCCGAACGGCGGACGTTGTCGGTCGAGGCGTTGCGCGAACTGGGCCTCGCCGAGGTCCCGGTTCTGGACAGCCGTGATCTATGGCGGCGGTTGGACTCGATGACCGGGCTGCGCCAGGTGAAGGACTTTTTGGTCGCGCACCGGCACGCGCTAGAAGCCGATGCGGCCCTGCGCGAGTTGGGCCGGGGTGCCGATGCCGAGCCGACGGCGATGCATCTGGTCTTCACCGGCAATCCGGGCACCGGCAAGACGATGGTGGCGGGCATGATCGGCGAGTTCTACCGGGATCTCGGGTTGTTGCGCCGCGGTCACCTGGTGGACGCCTCGGTCGAGGACCTGGTTTCGCCTTATGTCGGCGAAACGTCGCGGCTCACCGGCGCGCTGGTTCGGCAGGCGCTGGACGGGGTGCTGTTCATCGACGAGGCGTATCGGCTCAGTGACCAGCGCGACGGTCACGGCGGCGAAGCCATCGACCTGCTGCTCTCGGAAATGGAGAACCACCGGGACCGGTTGGTGGTGATCATCGCCGGTTACCCGGACAAGATCGAGGAGTTCTTCGCCGCCAATCCCGGTCTGGCCAGCCGGTTCCCGGCGGGAAACCGGCTGGATTTCCCGGATTACTCGCCGGCGGAGCTGCACGCGATCCTGTTGCGACAGCTCACCGAACTCGGCCTGACCTGGTGCGCCGGCCTCTCCGCTGCCCTGCGCACGATCACCTCGGAGCTTTATCGAACCCGCGACCCGGAAACCTTCGGCAACGCACGTACCATGCGGGAACTGGCCACGCAGATCAAAAGGGAATGGGCGCAGCGGACGCGACCGGTCCGGGGCGGTCCGGTCGACGAGGCGACCGAGGACGACATCCCGCAGCGGTACCGGCCGCTGCTGGGCGATCCGGCGCCGTTGGACGAGGTGCTGGCCGAACTCGACGAACTGGTCGGTCTCGGGGCCGTCAAGGACTCCATTCGGCGGATCGCCGCGGTACTCGAATTGCGGCGACTACAACCGAATCGGCCCAGCATCGCCCTCGCTCCCCATATGGTGTTCACGGGTTCGCCTGGCACGGGCAAGACAACCGTGGCCGGGCTGATGGGGCGGGTGTTCGTCGCGTTGGGCCTGCTTCACTCCGGACACGTCGTAACGGCGACCAGGGCCGACCTCGTCGCCGGATACGTCGGCCAGACCGCGGAGAAGACCAGGGAAAAGGTGATGGAGGCGCTGGACGGCGTGCTGCTGATCGACGAGGCGTACGCGCTGCGTGGCGGCGTCTCCAACGACTTCGGGCCGGAGGCGATCACCGAACTGCTGACCCTGATGGTGGATTGGCGCGGCAGGCTGGTAGTGATCGTGGCCGGTTATCCGGAGGAGATGGCGGCATTCCTGCGGAGCAACCCGGGGCTGGCGTCCCGGTTCGAGCAGCACTTGGTGTTCGAGGATTATTCGGTGCCGGAGCTGCGGCTGATTTTCGAGCGATTGGCCGAAAGCGAGGGGTTCCAACTGGGGCAAGGGGTTTCGGCCAAGGTGGTGCGCTGGTTGGAGGCCGATCGGGATGGATTGCAGCAGCGGGGCGAGCGGTTTGCCAATGGCAGGACCGTGAAGAACCTGTTCGGGGTGATCGAGAGCCGGCTTGCCCAGCGCGTGCTCCGGCTTCCGGAGGCCGAGCGTGCGGCCAACGCCATGCTGATCACGTCCATCGACGTACCGGATCCGGGGCGCACGCGATGATCGCCGCCGAGAGCCAGCTCGCCTGCCCGGTCTGCTCGGCTGCGCCGGACGAGCCGGTCTGCTCCCGATGCGGCTGGGTGCTGGAGGCGGGGCCGTGGCTGGGCCCGGCCACCGAGGCGGATCGGCGCGCGTTCGGCGAAAGACTGGCCTCGGCACGGCGGCGGTTCGACCTGGCCGCCGCCGCACTAGCCGCCGGTTATCCCGACGCCGGGGACCCGGCGATCTTCGACCGGCTCGCCGCCCTCGCGCGAGGTGGGTGCCCGGACCCGGCCGAACTCGTGGCGGCCCGCGAAAGCGTGCCGAGGGTCGCCGCGATTTCGATGTCCGAGGCGGTCCGGCCCGCGCTGGCGCGACTGGTCGGCACATCGGAGGACGATCAGCCCCGCGTCCTCGACGTCGTCGATGTGCGGGTCAACGGGATTGCCGCGGTCCGGCTGCGCACCGACGAGCTCGGTGTTCCGCAACCGGTGGGACCGGTCCGGCTGCGGTCGTGGCCGGATCTGTTGCCGTCGCTGCCCGATGACGACGGCGAACGTCGGCTGGTAATGGCCGGCGGGGCAGGCGTCCACGGCACGGCGGTGATCTCCGACGCCGAGATCGCCACCGGTCGGCAGGTCCTTCGCCAGTTGGCCGGGGCAACCGAAGGCGCCGACGAGGTGCTGGTGGTGCACCGGCTCGGCGGATGGGCGATCCCGGACCGACTGCTTGACCTGCCGACCCGCCTGATCCGCGCGGATGGACCGGAGCTCGGCGCGGTGACCGGATTCGCCCCACTGCGCCACGACTACCGGCTGGTGCTGATCGAGGCGGACGGACGAGGCGCGACCCGCCCGGTGTCGAAGACGCTGTTTCCCGCTGGCACCACGGCGGAATCGGGCCCGGAGGTCACCGTGCCGGTCGTCGCGCCGGCGACCGGGCGGCAACCCGTGGTGGTGGCCGTGGTCGCCGGGCCGGACGGAATCCCGCCCCGGCAGTGCCGACCGGTCGAGGTCCTCCGGTGCGAACTGGCCGCCGGGCAGCGCCATGCGCTGCGGTTCCGGTTGGATGGCCCGGGCCGGGTGCGGCTGGGCAGTCCCGCGAACGCCGACCGGGACCCGGAAACCGCGGCTGCCTGGCCAACCCCGCTCGACGAGATTCCCGTTACGTACCAACCCGGCACGGACGACATGGACGTTGTGTTCGGCATCGAGCTCGGTGGCTCGGCAACGGAGGTGGGCCGACGGCGTGACCTGATCGTCGAGGTCATCCGGCTCGTCGAGGAAAGGCACCCCGAAGCCGCTGCCGTGCGGGTCTGCGTCGTCGGATACCACGACCACGTGCGTGGCCGGCGCAATGTGCTGGACGTTTCCGGGTTCGGAACACCGGCGGCCGGGCGCGAGTTCGCCGCCGGCCTGGTGGCCTCGCCGATGATCGAGCCGCTCGCCGCGCCGGTCGAGGACGCGCTCCGGGCCGCTCAAGGCTGGCGGGCCAGACCTGCGGCCCGCCGGTTCGTGCTGGTCGGCGCCCGCCCGCCGTTTCCCATCAAGGACGCCAGCGTGCCGAGATGCCCCAACGGCATCGACTGGCAAAAGCAGTTGCGACGGCTTGAGCGCGACGATGTGCACCACGTCGCCGTGTGGGACCGGCCGTCGCGGTACGACAAGCAGAACCAGGACAGTCGGCAGGCCCTCCGCGACTGGCTCAGGCTCAGCCATCCCAAGAAGCGGATGTTGCTCACCGGCACCGAGCCGGAGCTGGTCGCCAACAACGCCCGCCTGCTCGGCGCGACCAGCCGCCCGGCACCGCTGCTGTTTCCCCTCGCCGCCTGGACCCAGGAGGATGCCCAGTGACCCAACCAGCGCGACCACGACCCGCGCCGCCGACCCAGTTGCGAATCGGCCTGTGGGGGCCACCGGGCAGCGGCAAGACGACTTTCCTTGCCGCGCTCAAAATCGCGACCACCTTGAAGTCGGGCGAGCAGATGAACTGGATCATGAACGGCGCCGACGACGCATCGGCGAACTTCCTCCAGGATTCGATGTATCAGCTGACCACGGCGAAGGTCTTTCCGGTCGCGACCGCCGACCAGCAGAGCATGATCTTCCGGTTCACCGGCAGGAAGCAGGTCGAGCGGCGCAACCGGCTGGGCAGGCGGACGGTCGCGAGCGAACGTGTGGTCTTCGAGCTGGACGTGCTTGACGTGCCCGGCGGCATGTACGGCGACCAGGACGGCCGCCCGCTCGGGCGCGCCGGCGACACGGTCGAGGATTCGTCGTTCTCGGTCGGCGGGGACGATCGGGACGACCCGTTTCTCGGTTCCGACGCATCCGCCGACGCGGACGAGCGCTTGCTTGATCACTTGCAGTCCTGCCACGGCATCGTCTACCTCTTCGATCCGGAGCGGGAGACCCGGGAGGGGGATGCCTGGCGGTTTTTCCACCCGGTCCTGGAGAAGCTGGCCGGCCGCATCATGGGGCAGGACACCTTCGCCGGCACTAAGCTGCCGCAGCACGTCGCCGTGTGCGTGACCAAGTTCGATCAACCCAACATCTACCACCAGGCCCGGTTGCGCGGTTATCTCGCCTACGAGCAGCAGCGCCCGTTTCTGCCGATGGTGCCCAATGACCTGGCCGGTCAGTTCTTCCAGAAGCTCTGCGACGACCCCCTCAGCAACGCCGATCTGGTCGAGCGCGGGCTGCGGCAGTACTTCAACACGATCGACTATTTCGTCACGTCGTCGATCGGTTTCCACGTGACCGACAACCGGTTCCGGCAGTACGACTTCCTGAACGTGGAACGGGTCGGGCCGGGGCCCAGCGACTTCAAGATCAAGGGGAAACTTTATCCGATCAACGTGCTGGAGCCGCTGCTGTGGCTGCACCAGAGCATTACCGACGCGGGCTGACCATGACAGTTATCACCGCTGGCTGGGCGCTGGTCGGCAAGCAGCCCGGCACATACGACGACTACCGGCTGCTCGCGTCGAGCAGCGAGCCGTTCACCGCGCGGCAGTTCCAGGAGATCGTGTTCCGGTTCAGTCCCGGCAACTCGCCACTGCCGCACGAGACCGGGGCATCGGGCCTGCCGTGGGTGTGGTTCACGCCGTCCGCCATCCGGGGAACCACCTACATCGGTATCGCCATCCGGGAATGGACGAGACATTCCGACGCCACCAACCGGCCGATCGCGTTCACCAGGTACTTCTGCGTTTCCCTCGACGACTTTCTCGCGGCCGGGCTGACCTTCTCGACGCTGTACACGGCGGTTCGCGACGTCGAGCTTGCCTGGGAGACCGGAGCCGGCACCGGCGATCCGGTGCGGATCGCGCTGCCCGCCGCCCCGCCGCCGCGTGACTGGCCAGGCGGTATCGATCTCGAACTGGCCGCGGCAGCCGCCGCACGGCTCTTCACGGGGCCAGTGGCACTGCTCGGCGGTGACACCGACCTGGAAGACCGGTTGGCCGTGCTGGACGCCATCAGCAGTCTGCTGCCCGCCGGGGCGAAGGCGTGGCTGCGGGTGAGCTGCTGGGCCGATTTCGGCTCGAACCACCAACTTCGGTTGACCTTCGCGCACCGTGCTCGCGACATCGATCTTGCGGTGGACCTGCGGTCGCGGATGATCAGCGACGGCGAGCTTTCCGACGGCGCCGTAAGTTACCGGCGCGCGCTGCTGGAGCTGTGCGACAAGCACGGCGTCGACAAGGTCAGCCGCCACCTCGCGATGTCCGGCGAGATCAGGGAGCGCGACGTGGCCGGCGCCCAGATCGCCCTGGAGGAACTCGATCTCACGGTCTCGGCCCTGCGCGCGGCCAGGGCCGGGGCGCTGTCCCCGGCGCTGCTGCGCAGGCTCGATGCCAGGGAGCAGTTCGGCGTGCTATCCGCGGCCAACCGGGCGGAGGTGCTCACCGCCTACCTGTACGCCGCGACACCGGCCGAGGTGATCGCCGATGCGGGACTGCTGGCACGACACTGGCCGTCCGCAGTGGACACTCGACTCGACGACGCGCTGTGCGTGGCGGTGCGGCGGCAACTCGGCGACACATCGGCCACGATCGACGAGTCCGTCGACCTCGCCCGCGTGGCCTGGCGGATCGGCGCCGAGCGCACCTTCGCTCGCGCGCTCGACCCGACGAACGTGCCGGAGTGGCAACGGTCCGCCAAGGCCAGGACGGCCGCCGCGATCGCGGTCCGGCTCTCCGGAGACGACGGCTGGGCCGCGACCCTCGCTCCGGTGGTCGCCAATTCGGAAACGCTGTCGGTCGCGATGCTCCGCGAGTTGCTGGCCGCGAACAACGACTTGACGGGGGACTGGGTCGAGCGGCTCGACGTCGCCGGTGCCCGGTCGCCGTGGATGCGGATCAGCACGCCGTACCGGCTGGCACTGTCCGGTGGTCCCCATGACATCAGCCGGGACGAGCTCGACGGTCTTGATCGGGTCGACCCCGACATCGTCGGGGACTTGGTGCGTCTCACCCATGATCGCCGACCGTCCTATTTGGAAAGGCTGCTCGACACGGTGCTGCCGTGGCTGCGCGAGCGGCTGGCGACGGGCCGGGTACCCGGCTGGATCGGGGTGCTCGGCCGGCTCAGCCCGGACGACCAACGGCAGCAGGCCAGGATCGACTTCATGCTCTGCTGCTCGGCCAGGCGACCGCGCCAAAGCCTGCGGTGCGGGTCGACCTACCGGGACGCCCTGGTGCGCTCCGCCGAGGAGGCCGAGCTGTCCACCGCCCAACAGGAAACGCTCGTCGACACGGTGGCCGCACGCCTTGATCCCGGCTGGTCCGACGACCACGGGGGCTTCGTGGTAATCCTGGACGTCCTCTGGCGGCTGGCCAACCTGGCCGGCCGACCACCGATCGAGTCCAGGCAGCTCATCACCGTGCTCGGCGACGAGGTCCTGGCACGGCCCAGCATGCTGGACACCGTGCCGGAACTCGAACGCTGGCTGCCGTGGCTGGAGCAGGATCCGAGGTTGCGGCAGTACGTCGTGATGAGCCGACTAAGGCACCTGACCGACCGCTCCTCTCCGACCTACGTAGCGCAGTTGATCGCCGACCTCATCCAGGCCGGGTATCCGATGAAGGACATGGTCGGCGTTCTGCAGCAGGCGCGGTGGCGGCCGAGCGTCGCCGAGTGGGCCGAATGCCTCACGGCGGTCACCGCCGCACTACACCGCGCCGGTGTGCGGGATCTCAGGCCGGTCCGGCAACTCGCGGCCAGGCTCATGTCCGGCGACGGTATCGGCGGCGTCAACCCCGTCCAGGCCGCGGCCGAGCTTCCCGCAGCGGTATTTCCGCAGGTGCGCATGGCCGTCGAGATCGCGCGGCTCGCCGCGCAGCGCGACCGCGAGATGGGCGGCGTCGGTTCCGCACAAGCCGCGCTCAACGGCATCCGCCGACAGCTCGAACTGCTGATCAAGGAGATCGAGGGTGAGCCCGGCGGGCGGAAGCTGCTCCCCGAGTGGGCGCGGTGGAGGTCGCGGCCGGATGACGGCCGGTATCGCCATGACCAGCGATGACACCACGGTCGCTCAGGCTGGCCTCGACATCGGGGCGGTCCGGACCAAGATCGCTTTCGATCCGGCGACACCGGTATGGCATGGGCCGTCCCCGATCGCGGGCTCGCATCGCGGCTTGCTGGGCGCGTTCGCCGAAGTGGCTGGTGCCGCAACACCGGCGCGGTTGCTGACCGGTTTCCTGAGCGAACTGCTCGCGCCAGCCGGACCGGTGCCGGTGAAACCCGGCCGGACGGCTGTGGTGGCGGCGGTGCCGGACGCGTGGATCGGCGCCGACGCGGCGGACACCTGGACGGCGCCGGGAAGTACTCCGGTCGGCAGGTCGCTGCACAGGCTGCTCACCGAGGACGTCGGGTTCGCCTCGGCGCGGCTGGTGCCCGGCCTGCAGTGCGCCGCCGCCACCTACACCGAGCGGCGGCCCGAGAGCGGATGCCTGCTGCTCTGCGACATTGGATCGTCCACTGTAGATACTGCGGTGTATGTGCTCGACGGGGCGACAACGAGGCTGCTGGACGCCGACTATGGCAATGTGGCGGATAGCGCGCTGCGGCAGACGTTGCTGAAAGCCGCTGATGATCGCGGCGCCATCGACGATCCGGCGCGGATCGCGGCACTGGAGGACGAGCGGTGCCGACGCGCCCACCGGGTGCGGCTTGTCCTGGAAAGGGCCGAGGTCCATGCCCGCTACCGCGCGACGCCGGTGTACCTGCCGGGCGCGCACGGTGCCGCGCTCACCGCCGGCGTCCTGGTCCAGGCCCTGCGCCCGCTGGCGGAGCTGACCGCTCGGGTGGTCCAGCGGCTGCTGGCCAGGGTGCCCGAGCCGCTGTTGCCCGACATGGTGGTCACTGGTGGCAACGCGATCGCCCCCGTGGTCACCGCGGCGCTCGAAGCCACCGGCGGTCGGGTGCGGTCGGTCGCTCGCCTGGATCCGCTGGCGGCAGCGCGTGGTGCGCTGCTCATCGCCACCGGCCAAGCCGCTGCGTTGGACGGTTACCCGCACGAACTGGGCGTCGCAGTGCACCGCATCCGGCACGGAATGCTCGAATCGGCGATCGTCTCGATCACCGAAGCCGCCGCGACCCCGGTGGTCATCACCGTCCGAACCGGCCACAGTGGACCGTTGCCGGTGTGGGTCCGGCGCAACCGGCGCGGCCCGTGGTGCGAAACCAAGTCCGCCGAGCCGGTCTCCGTGCCCGAGGGCGACTACCGGGTGGCGCCGCTGGGGCGGCGAGGAGGGCTCGGCGCGGTGTCGCTGCGCCCGACCGGCGGCGGCCCGGACATCGTGTATCCACTCGGCCCGGATGTCGGCCCAGCCGTGCCCGACCCGGACCAGTCGACCGACGAGGGGAGAACCACGTGACAGACGACCCCCGTGCGGCGTTGCTCGCCGCGGCGAACAGCGGCGACGACGCCCAGTCGGCGCTGCGAGCGCTGCGCCATGCGCTGGCGTGGTCGGCTTGTGCGGTCGGTTCGGCCCAGCGGATCGAGGTGACCGATCCGGCCGCGATCGAGCTGGTGATCGCCCTCGACGACGCCTTCGCCGAGGTCGACGGCCTCCTGGAGCAGGTGCCCGGGTTGGCCGAGGCGGCAGTGGCGGGCGTCGAGGTGACCGAGTATCTGAACCGGCAGGCCGGGACCCTCACCAACCTGGCCGACCTGATCACCGTCGCCCGGCGGGAACACGAGGCGCTGGCCTCCGTCGAGGCCGAACTGCGGGAGAGCGGCGAGGAGCACACCAGGATCCTCGGCGAGATCGATGAACTCCGGCGGCTCGAAAGGTTACGGGATGCCCTACCCGCCCTGCGCGAGCAACACGAGAGCCTGAACCGACGGCTCGAAGCCATGGTGAGTCCGGTTGCCGAGGCCGAGCGCGCGCTGTACGAGACTGCGGACAAGGTCGTCCTGCTCAGCGCGGAGCGGCTGGCCGACCTCGATGAGCGAATCCAGCAGGTGCTCGCGAAGCTGCAACGGTCCGAAGCGGACTGGGCGGAGCAGGACCGGCTCCGCGCCGATGCGGAAACGAAGCTGCGGCAGAAGAACGCGGAGTACGAGAAACTGCGCACCGAAAGGGAAGGAGTGCTGGCCGCACTCAGGCAGCATGCCGAGATCGACGGCGATCTGCTCGACCGGATCGCCGCGGCACGGGACGGGACGGCACTGGATCGGGTCCGAAGCGTGGTGACCGACATCAAAGCATCGCTCGATCAAGTGGATGCCGCACTACGGGACGCGCTGGACCGGTACGTCCGGTTCGTCGAGGAAAACCGCAAGGTACTCCCATGGCGAGACGAACCATGACGCACAGCAGGCGATGAGCTGCTCTAGGAGCCATATGACAGCAGTACAGCGGAAACGTAGCTATGAGATCAAACCCGACCACGTCATCATGTTCGGGCGCGTGATCGTTACCGTGGTTTTCCCGTGGCTGATGGCCAAGTTCCTGCTCAAGCCCGGGGTCGGTCCGCTGCGCGACGATCGATTTCTGGACCGCCTCGGATTCTGGCGAGCGGCGGTCGGGCTGGTCGTGATCGTGGTCGCGACTTACCCATTCCAGTCGCCCGGCACCGTTCTGGGCAGCAACGTGACCAAGATGTGGCTCACCGCGTCGTACGCGATGCTTGCGGTGCCCTTGCCGTTCCTCGTGCTGCTCATCGCGACCCGCTCCGGCCACCGCGTGCAACTGCTACGCGGCGCACTGCGCCTGCTGCGGCGCATGGCTCTCGCGTCGACCGGCTTCTTGCTGCTGATAGGGATATTTCTCGTTTTCGGCCGCGAAGGCGGGACGTCCTACAAGGTGGCCGAGACGTCGCTTCCCGGACTGCCCGGCTTTCTCGTCGGCGTGCTCAAGGTGTTTGGTGTCGTTGGCGGTCTATGTTGGCTCGCGATCTTCATCCTGTGCACGATCTACTGGGCCGCGCGCACCGGGTTCTGGCTGAGCGAAATCCACCCGCTGCTCGCGCCGGTCAGTACCACGATCGTCATGTTGCTGATCAATGGACGGGAGATCATCGAGTTCGACACCAGAGGCGTGCCCGGCTCGCTCTGGCTCACGCTGAACCTCTGTGGGACGGCCTCAGCGCTGGTGCTGGCAGTCTTCGAATACCGGCATCTCCATTCGATCGGTTACCGATTCCGCAGCGGACCGCAACCGGCAGCCATTGATGTGCGCACGAGTGATCAGTGAACCAGGCTGATTCGGGCGCGTCGGATGTCGCAGTCGCCGAGTTGGCGAGCGGCGGTGACGCCGACGCATCGACGAGGCCGCCGATCTTGCAGGCTCGGTAACCAGGTGGGCACCACGCCGAAGACTGTTCTCACGCACGGGAGTGACGACGGCAAGGTTTTAGGGCTCTTCAATCCCCACGGCGAGTGCGCGCATGCGGGACCGGCCCGCCGCCGGTGTGGGAGGGGAAGTGCAGCGGCGGCGGGCCGGAGCTTGTATCAGCGGATGGGCTGTCGGTTCAGATCGACGACTCTCCCGGTGCGGAGCTCGAGCGGCTCTTCATATGTGGTTGCGCTTCGGCATACCTCACAGGGCGCGCCGCCGCCTTGGTACATCACGAATGCCAGCGGGAGCATTTCGCGGCAGGCGCTTACGTGGTACTCCGTAACCTCGGCAGGGGTCTGGGATTCGGATTCGACGGTGTGGATGAATCCGCCCTCGGAAGCAAAAGCGTGGCTGAGGGCGTCCAGCCCGGACTGCCGCCAGGTGTACTCGTTCATGGCGATGCTTTCTGGTCGTGCTGCCCCACGGGCAGCGTCTTCTTTTCTTGGATGGGCGAGCGGTCCCCGGTAGCGTCTGAGCCCACGCCGGGCACCAGCGCGGGATCGCCTGGGGGTCCGCGACGCGGGCGTGTCCGGACGGCATTTGCCGTGCACCGATTGTCCTTCTTCGCATCGCAGATCTCGATCAGCGTCAGGACCGGTGCCGAGAAAATCAGCAAGAACAACCCGGCAGAGTCTGTTGAGAAATAACGGTTTCCTCGAATTGATGCGGCGTTTGGGGCCGTGGTCGTGTGCACATACGCCGGTCCTCTCCAGAGGTATCGGCACCCGCTGGGGGACGTCCGCGACGACACGAAGCGCTGCGGTAGCTGATGGGCGGTCTCAGCGTTGCAACCAGCACCGACCGGCTCCGGAAGTTCGGAACTCACGAGGCGATCCCTTCCACAGTGCTCAACTGGCCGGTCAACTTGCCGAACCCACGGTTTGCCACAGCGGAGGGCGCTGGGAGCGGCAGCCGTTGGGCATCCGCAGGGTGGGCACGTGCACAGTCCTGGCACTTGGTCAGAGTCCGTGCGGAGAAGCTCTCGCCGTTGGACGGAAACGCCGGCGAGTTGCACGCTGACCAGTAAGCGACCCGGCCACGGACGGCAATTGGCCGGGCACCGGCGAAGATCCGGTGCTCAAGGTCGCGGAAAACGCCCACACCGACCATGTCGTGCTCGGCCGGGGGCAGCCCGGTCTCGGCGCCAACACCGGTCATCAGACGGCCCTCCCGTGCTCGTGCAGAACGGAGACCTCCAGTAGCGACAGGGTCATCGCGCACCACCCCGGGACTCCTGCGGGCGCGCTGCGTGCCACATGCCGCCGAGTTCGTTGAGGCGGTCCAGCCACGGGTAGCCCGACTCCTTGACCCCATTCGAGCCGTGAGTGCGCCGGTACAGGACCGTGAACTCCTGGCTGACGCGGTCACGGAGAACATGCACGACCTCGCCACGGGCACGCTTGCGCTGCATCGCGTACTCCAGCTGCGGATGCGCCTCCCGAACGAAGTCCAGGAAACCGGGCTCCTCAAGCGGAGGCAGATGCGCGGGACGTTCCTTCACATTGTCGTCGTCGGCCAGCAATAGCAGCGGCACGACTGCGTGTGCAGGGCTCACCGTCATAGGGGGATCACGTCCTCGACTAGGTTGGTTAATCAGTCGTCCAGTAGGGCTTGCTATGTCCGACGGCCCCAAAATCGCCAGCAGGTTTGTCCTGCCATCCCGGGCTTTGCACTCCAGCTTCACCTTGCCCGACTGAACGATGTAAAGCCGGTCGCCCGGCTCACCCTCGGCGAAAATCATGTGTCCTCGTGGGAACTCCACCGGTTCCAGCGACTGGGCGAGTGCCTGTGCCGCTGCCGGCTCAACACCTTGGAATATGCCGGCTCGGGCCAAAGTTTCATCCGCCACGTGAAGTCCTTACCCATCCACTACTTCCGCTGCCCAGGCGCCAATAGTGTTCCTATTAGGACCCGAGTGAAGTCCTGAACACTCGGCGCCGAGTGCAGCCATTCACAGTTCACCAGCGCGACGTTCCCGCCACGAGGCCATTGAAAGGACGATGAGAGGACATCGAGAGGACGTGCCCGCACCAGCTCGTCGAGCACAGTGGCGGCGATGTTGCGCTGTCGCTGTTGACCATCGACACAGCGGCTTCCCGAGTGACGCGGTGGGTAAGATGACCGATGGTGCACTGCAAGACTTCTGCTGTTCCTAAGCTGGCAGCTCTCAGAGGTCCCTGATCCTCCTGGGGTGTCCCGGTATTGAAGGTTTCTCGCCGACACCGTCGCCTTGTCCAGTCTGGACAGTTCTGTTCGCACTTCGGAAGTGGGGACCGGCTGGACAATGACGTGCGCCCTGCCCAAGCTGTAGGGCTCCAAACAGCGCTGATTCGGCGAGCGCCGTGGGGCTACATCCTCGAAGCTGAGGCAGCAGCCGAGCACTGCCTTTTTCGAATCGCCGACCTCGCCGACCTACCTGAACTCGTACGTGCGCACAACGCCCACGATGTCTAGACCGACCTCGCCGACGTGAGCGCCCGCACGCGGACCTCAAGCATACGAGCGTGTGGCGTGTGGGACAGTTCCCTGAGGACAGAGGGAATTCGCTCGGCGGTCGTGCCGTACCACGTTTTCTGGAGCGATTCTAATGCGTCGGCTACGGCGGCTGCTGACCGATCAGCATCCTCCTGGGCATTTGCCAGCGCCAAGTCGAGCAGCAGTACTGAATGCTGCTTGCCCTCATGCGGCCCGAGTCCCTCCAGTGCCGTGGTCAAGTTTCTTGCCGCCGCTGCGTAGCGTCCAGCCGCCAACTGGGCGCTGGCAGCAAATCCGTCCAGCCGTGATTCATCGTAGAAATCCAGCCAGACCGGTCCGGGTTCCCGCCTTCGGCGACCAAAGCGTCTTGAGCATGGCCGACATAACGGACCAGCAACGCCGACCGCAACCATTGACCTCCATCGCAACCGCTCATCCTGCCCCAAAGCACCCGAAAGATCACTTCACCAGGATCTCCCGATGCTTCCAGGAAAGGTGCAGTGCCGCCGACGCTCCAGGCGATAGCCGCGCGCTCTCTCGCAGCCGCCGGATGGTGTTCCCCTCGAAGGGAAGAACCTGTGTGGGAACGCGGCCCTCGGCGTTGTTTCGGACGGCTGCCGCACCGAAGAGTGCGTCGTAGAACTCCGGTTCGATCACCGCGACGGTCAGGATGTCGCCACACAAGGTCAACGCATCCAGCGTGAGGCCAAGACACCACACCTGGATCCTGCCGTCGGCCTGAGCCGCATCCATGCTCGCGAAGGGCTCCTGCTGGGCGTAATTTATCGGTCTTCCGCTGCCGTCGTACTCGACTTTCCCGAGGAGTTCTTCGGCGTATTCCCGTTGGATGTTGCGCCACAGCGAGAAGTCGGCGCGCAGCGCGGACGGAAGGACACTGGATGGCTGGAAGATTCCTGCCGGGATCAGGTGCGTCAGTCCGCCGCCTCCGGCGACCCGGCTGCCGTCGCGATGATGCAGCACGACGCTGGGCGAGTCGCCGCCGCGAATGGTGAGCGTGCCGATGGCACCCATCAACGGCCGACGCGTGACGTCACGCGGGTCGCCAACGAGTTTGCGGAACGATAGCCGCCGTGATGAGGGCCGTGGGTGGATGCTGGTATCCCCGCTGTCGGTGTGGATGACGTGATGCAAGGCGGTCTCGTGCGCGAGGGCCTCGTTGATGTCCATCGAGTCGAAGAACCCCATGTAACCGAAATGCAGGCTCGGGCCGGACGCCGACCAGTCCACTCGCGTCACACGCCACGCTAGCCGGTTCTCAAATAGTTTTGGCGGTTTCAGTTCCTGAATGGCGTCGTGGTACAGGCGGTGGCGCTGCGTCGCGGAGTGCAGTGGGCGCACCGCAGCACTCTCGTGTTCGCCACCAGTGATCACCGGCTCGGGCGCGGATTCATCCATGACGAGCATGATCTGCTTGAGCGGGACCGGTGCCTCGGGAATCCAGTCTGCGGGTGCGATGGTCCCGGTGCTCTCCAAACCGGGAATACGGTATTGGGGGTAGAGGTGCTCGGCGAGCACCGCAAGCTCGCGTCGGTAGGCGTTGAGAGCATGCTGGGTCGCAAGCCAGCGCTGCTGCTCACGTTCGACGCGGGGATCCCGCGCGTCAGTCTCGCCGTCGAAGCCGATAGGTGCCTGGGGCGGACGCGCCCGGCGGAACCCCAAGTCCTTGATCGGGACACTGAAATATTCCGCAAGAAGGCTGAGGCTAAGCAGGTCCGGCTCGGCGGTCTCGCCGGTCTCCCAGCGCCGCACCGCTCTGGCCGAATAGCTTGTGCCGCACTTGTGACGAGTGCGTGCCAGGTCGTTGAGCGCGTCGGCGAGGCCCTGTTGCGACAGCCCGGCTTCTCGGCGAAGCCTCACCAGTTCGTCGTTCCTGATCCGTGGGAAAACGGCCGCCATTCACCCACGATAGCGGCTGGCAGCTAAGGCAGCCGCCAGCCTGGTCGGTGAGGTTCAAATCGCAGTTCTGAAACGACGCTCCCCGGTGGCTCCCGGCTCGCGATACGGTGCCGAGGACACCGCTGCTCGGGTTACAGCCTCGCAACGCATCGCCAGCCGGCGGCTGACTCCTAGGTGCCGGGAACTGAGCCGGCATGGCGGCTCGGCGACCTGCGGCATGAAAATGTCCTCCTCGGAATGAACGGAACCTAGCCACGTCATGCCGACTGACGTCGCAGCTGACTCGGCATGCCACGCCCTCGATGAGGCAGGGTTAAGTTATGACTGAGAACCCGGTACTGCGTGACATCGCGGCCGACCATCCCGACGCCGCCGGGCTCATGGCTGAGCTGGAACACTTCCAGCTCAGCCTCTACGGTCATGCCGACCCCGCGTGGGTCGACGCCGCAGAATTCACACCGCCACGAGGACTGTTTGTCGTCGCCTACCTCCACGGCGAACCGGTTGCCTGCGGCGGATGTCACCGCCTCCTCAACGACACCGTCGAAATCAAGAAGATGTACAGAACCCCGAGACTGCGAAAACGGGGCCTGGGTCGCCTAATCCTCACACGGTTGGAGCGCTTCGCACTCCAAGCAGGCTCCCGACGGATCCGTCTTGAGAGCGGCGCGAGGAACGCAGACGCTCTCAAGTTGTACGAGGAGGCCGGATACCATCCCATCCCCCCGTACATGCCCAACCGGGGAGCTGAGGTTCCCCCCGAGTGGTGGACAGGGGGTTTACGGGGATTCAGGCAGCCGCTCGAAGTGAGTTCTCGTAGTCGTCGGGACTGAGCATCCCGATCGCGGAGTGCCGCCGGACAGCATTGTAGAAGCGAACCCAATTGTCAACTGTGTCAACAAGTTCCGCTTGTGTGGCGTAGGTATGCCGGTAGTAGTGCTCGTGTTTGAACGTGGACCAGAACGATTCCGCAGGGCTGTTGTCCCAGCATTATCCGGCTAATGATCGTGGTTTCCGGTTGTTGGCCGGTTAACGCTTTCAGTCGTTTCGAGCTGTGAGGCGTCGGAGTTGTTCTTCGTGGCGGCGTACTCGGGTGGCGAGGGCGTCGAGGGCGGCGCGGAGGGTGGTGATCTCGTCGGTGAGGCTGGTGAGGGTGCCGCTGGTGGCGGATCGAGATCGGTGTTCCTCGATGACGGCGCGCAGGGTTGGGTTGCGGTAGAGGGTGGTGCGGCCCAGCCCGGTGTGGGCGGCGACGGCGGTGAAGGTGACGGCGTGGCCGTCGTGGTGGAGCTGGACGCAGGCGCGTTCGACGCGGCCCAGGGTGCTGGTGGTGGTCATCCGGCTTGGGCCTCGTTGATCAGAATGTCGAGTCGGGCGATGAGTCGTTGGTGGCGTTGGGCTTCGGCGATCCAGCCTCGTTGTTCGGCGTCGCGGGCGAGTGCTTCGGCGTCGACGCGTTGGGCGGCCAGGATGGGCAGCGAGCTGGGTTCGGTGTGGAAGCTGGGGCAATGCTCGCAGATGTTGGCGTAGGCGCAGGCGCCTTGGGCGGGTGCGCGGAGGCAGAACCCGCCGGCCAGACGGGATTTGAGCAATGGGGTGTTCTTCCAGTCGGCTCCGCCGGTGATGTCGGCCAGTGGCAGGCTGATCGTGCCGGTGGTGGGGGTGCGGGCCTGTTGTTTGGCGAGGTCGAGGGCTCGTTCGTATTCGGCTCGGACGGTGGTGTCGAACAGCCGACCGTAGCGCAGGCTCATCTCGGCGGAGACGTGGCCAAGTAGCGCCATCAGTGCTTGGAGTGAGACGCCGGCGTTGACCAGGGCGGTGGCGTAGGTGTGGCGGAGCTGGTGCGGGGTGAGGTGGTCGAGTCCCGCGGACTGGGCGGCGCGGTCGAGTTCGTGACGGACCGCGCTTTGGGAGAGGCGTCGGCCGTGGTGGGTGAACAGGAACTGGGCCCGGCGCCGGTAGCGAGGGTGCGGCATCGGCCGTCCGTGGGAGCGGATGGCGGTGATGTGGTCGATTAGGTCGAGGATGTCGTCATCGATGGGGATCATGCGCTCGGTCTCCAGTTTGCCGAGCGGGATTTTCAGCCAGCTGCCGTGGTCGGGGACTTCGTGGACGCAGTCGAGCTCGAGGTCGAGCAGTTCCCCGATCCGCAGTCCGCAGCTGCGTTGCAGTCGCAGGGCGGCTGCGGCGAGTTCGTTGCCGGGGTGTTCGGTCAGCACTGCGGTGAGTCGGCGGTCGACGTCGAGGGGCAGGTAGCGGGGCAGCGTGTGCGGGAGTTTGGGGACATCGTCGCGGAATATCAGCTTGCGGGGTGGCGCGTCGGGCCAGTCCCACTCGGTGATATCGGTCAGGAATCCCATCAGCGCGAGCACTCGCCGGGATCGGTCCGCGACGGTGATCGGCTGATCGTTTTTCGGGTTGACCGCGTCGACCAGCGACCTCAGGTAGGGCTCGATGTGCTTGCGGCGATCCAGCTCGGCGATGGAGCCGAGTCCGGGATCGACCTCGGCCAGGAAGACCCCGAAGTGCTTGAGCCGGGTCGCGAAGGCCGACACCGTTTTGGGCTGACAGGTCGCCCGCTTGCGTTCCAGATAGGCGATCATCGTCTCGCGGATCGGCGGCCGCAGGTCGGCGAGCCGGTCGGCGAACGGGACCGGCCCGCCCGAGCGTGGCAGTTCATCGACGATTCCCAAGTAAAACAGCACCCGTTGGGCATTGCTGACCGACGCCAGATAGTGCCTGTGCCCCTTGCCAGTTCGCGTCTCCCGCTCCTGGCACGCAGCCCGGAATTCGTCCAGATCGGCCATGGTGAGCAGATCCAGCGACCGTCCAGTCTGGATCAGCAGCCGGACCGGAACTTGGGAACCGGTGGCGAACCGGACCCGTTCGGTGAACCCGAGCTCGGCGGCCGCGGTCATGAACCGATCGAGATCCGGACCCAGCGGTGAATCCTTGACCTCCCTCCAGATGCTGGAAAGCTTGCGTTCCAGCAGATAGTCATAGCCCGGTTGCAGCACCCGATGCAGCATCAGGAACGTGATGATCGGCCGGGTCGAGCTTCCCGCCGACAAGCGGGTCTCCAAAGGCTGCACCGCCCACTGCCCGGGGTCTGGCCAGCGCTGGAAGAACACCCGAGCCGCCCCCGTGTAGGCGGTGTTTCCGCGTCCGGTCCGCCGCAGGTAGTCCAAGTAGGCGGCGTGCAGATCATCACTGGGAGCGGATGCGATCGCGAGCGGCATCGAATTCTGCTTTCACATGCGCCGGAGCCAAATGGATGTAACGGGCGGTGGTGTCGACATGAGCGTGTCCGAGCAACGCTTGCATCACCGCGAGATCGACCCCCGCTTCGGCCAGGGCGGTGCCGAAGGTGTGTCGCAGCGCGTGAGGATGCCCGCCGACGACGCCGGTAAGCCCACGGTGATAGCGGAAGATCGTGCGCAACCCGGCCGCAGTCAACGGCTGGCCCCGGTTCGGCCCCTTGGCCACGAGAAACAGACGGGCGCTTGCGGATTCGGGCCGCTCGGCCAGCAAATACACCTGGATCACCGAAGCGACGTCGGCATCCAGCGGGACCCGGCGTTCCCGCTGGCCCTTACCGACCACCCGCAGCCATCGGCCGCCGATATCGGCGTCGACGACGTCCAGGCCCAGCACCTCGGCGGAACGCAGCCCGCAATACAGCATCAAGCCCGCGATCGCCCGGTCCCGCCACGCATGAAAACTCGCCAGAAGCTCCGCCGCATCCGACTGCGACAGCGCCGTGGGCAGACGACGAGGCTCCCGGAGCCGAAGCGACGAACGGGTTTTCGGCCGACGGACGGTGTGCGCGAGCATCCCGCTGCGCTCACCCGCTACCAGCCAGCGGGCCTCCTTGCCTCTGGGGACTGGGTTTTTCACGTCCGGATCCCGCATCGCGGCGAACGCGAACAAACCCGAGATCGCCGCCAACCGCCGATTGATCGTCGTGGGGGCATACTGATCCATCCGACGGCCCGACAACGTGACCACGTTCGGCCCCGGCCTGCCCGCAACCGTAGCCTCCCGGCAGGCACGCAAGAACCGCAACAACACCTCCGTGGTCACCTCCGGCAACGGCTGCTCCTCAACGACGAGCCACCGGCAGAACGCCAACACGTCGTATCCATAGGCACGCACGGTCTTCGGTGAATAGTTCCGATCGGCCAAATACGCCAGGTACTCATCCACCAACCCGAACCGCGACGCGGCCGGCCCGGCCAACGCCCAGCCACCGTCCCGTTCCTCAAGCCGAAGACCGGCCTCGATACCCATAAGGAACAGACGTACCAGCCATGAACGCAGCCAACCGGCAAGTACCACTACCGCAGCGTGTCGCTGACCTGGACAAACACAACCATTAGCCGGTTAAGAGGGACGACCCGGTCCTGCCTACCGATGGTCGCACGCCCAGATCGGCGAGCGTGGCGCGGAACTCGGCGGAGGTGTATTGCGAGCCACGGTCGGAATGAAAGACCGCGTCGTTACCGATCAGGCCACGCCGGGCGGCCAGGACGATGGCGTCACCGACCAGTTCGGCGCGAATGTGCCCGGCCATCGCGTGGCCGATGACCTCCCTGTTGTGCAGGTCGATCACGGTGGCCAGATACAGCCAGCCCTCTTGTGTGGGCAGATAGGTGATGTCACCGACGAGCCGTTGCCCGGGTGCTGGGGCGGTGAAGTCGCGGCCGATGAGATCGGGCACCGGGGCAGCGGTCTCATCCTGCCTGGTCAGTGACCGGCGTCGGCGCCGGGTGATGCCGGTGATGCCGTGCTCGCGCATGATCCGCTCGACGCGTTTGTGGTTGACCCGCCGGCCGCGGCGGTGCAACACGGCGGTGACCCGGGGGCGCCCGTAGGTGCCACGGTGCTCGGCATGGACCTCGGCGATCTCGGCTGCCAGCCGTTGGTCGGCGGCGGTTCGTTCGGCGCGTGCGGGGGCGGCGTCCAGCCATTCGTAGAAGCCCGGGCGTCTGATACCCAGGACCCGGCACAGCCGTGCGACGCCGAAGACGGCGCGGTGTTCGGAGATGAACCGGTAGCTGCAGGTCAACGACCCATCTCCTTGGCGAAATAGGCGGCTGCCTTGCGCAGGATCTCCTTTTCCAGCTCCAACTCGGCCACCCGCTTACGCAGCGCCCGCAGCTCTTCCTGCTCACCCGCGGAGACGCTGTCCGGCGAGGCGGCCTCGGCGCGTTCGGCGGTGCGGACCCAGTTACGCAGCGTCTCGTGGTTCACCCCAAGCTCGCGGGCGACCTGCCGTAACGGGCGATCCGAGGACCGGGCCAACTCGACCGCGTCCTTGCGGAACTGCTCGGGAAACTTCGACGAACCTGACACAGGGACATCCTTACTCAGGCAACTACTGCCTGGGATCAGGGTGTCCGGTTCACAGGGGCAACCTCATGATGCGTAACCGGTACATGTCACTGCTGTCGCTGTTCGATGACGACGAGCTTGCCCGCGGCATTGAGGAGGTCCGTCGCGATCGCCCTGGAGATCGAGTGGTGTTCGTCGACCGGTACGCCTTCGTACAAGGGGAGGTGCCGTGAGTCCGCAGCTCGACGAACGGTTGGGCCGCCTTCAGAAAAAGCTGGGCGACCATGCTCGGATCGCGTCTCACCTCGGGCTCGATTTCGAGCGGCCGATCCGGTCGCTGGGGGATGGCTACCCAGAGAACGCAGTCTCGTGGTTGGCAAGATCAGCGAACGGCTGCTCAAGCAGTTATGGCGCCACCACGATGTGGTCGGCGACCCGGGGTCGAAGTCACTGAGCGAGCTCATCAAAGGTTGTCGTCCGCAGCTGTCCGGCGCGCCGTTCCCGCCCCACCTGGCCGAGCGGTTCGCCGCCGTCGCCGACGATCCCGCAGCCGTGCGGGCTCTCGGCATCGAACGGGCGATCTTGCTTTCGCAACGACTGCTCGCCGAAGGCGTACTGGGTCCGCACTTCATCACGTTCAACTTTGCCCGAGCCACCACGGAGGTTGTCGCCGAACTCGCCCTGCCCACGTCATGCCCCCGAAGCCGCGCCGGATGTGGGTGGAAGGCACCGAGCTGGTGGCACTCACCGCCCACGACTACGAAAACCTGGCCGGCCAACGCCGTCAGGCCGGCGCGCAGGCCGCCCAAACCGTGCGCTGCGCAGCCAGCTCGACCTGCTCAACTCATTCGTCGATGAGCTCGAACAGGCTGTGGCCGACCTGCTTGAGTGCCCGTCCACACCGTGCACGGCCTGCGCGCATTGGTGACGAGTGCGCACAGAAAGCCCTGATCGACGCTTTGAAAAACCGTCCACACCAGACAAGAGGCCGACAGTCGTGACCATCGAGCAAGCAACCCTGTCCGGAAGTGCGGCGCGTGCCACCGTGACCAGACCAGACGTCGGCCCCCTCAAGGTGATGGGCGTCCTCAACGCCACCCCGGATTCGTTCTGGTCGGGCAGCAGGTTCGACGCCACCGCGCAGGCGATCATCGCTGGCGAAGGGATGTTAGTGAGCGGCACTTGGGCGGTGGAAGTCGGCGGGGAATCCACCAGGCCCGGAGCCGACTCAGTGTCGGCGGACGAGGGCTGGACCATGTGGGCCCGATCATCTCCGCACTCGCCAAACGGCTCGCGCAGCAGCCGACCGAGCCGGTTGGGCGTTGACGCGCTGAGGTCACCGAAGGCGACTTGCTGAGATCGTAGGCGTGGTGGGTGATCCGGTGTTTAGTATTGATCACTGAGTGCGGTGACGCCGTCGCGCCTGGGGTGGCGTGGTTGAGGAGGTAGGAGTGCGCGCGATAGCGAACCAGTTGCAGCCGCCGCCATATCCGTTCATCGATCGTGAGGATGTTCTGGCTGCGATGTTCACCCAGGTCGAACGAGCTACGCGAGACGGACGTCCCGCCCTGGTCGCCTTGGACGGGCCGGGTGGTATCGGCGTTACCGCTGCTGCGCTGCAATTCTATGCGAAGTACAAGTCGTGGTTCCCGGATGGCGCTTTGCAGGTCAAACTGAGCGACCCTGACCGCAACGAGATGGTGCCTGCCGGTGAGGCGCTCAACGGAACGTTGCAGAACCTGGGGCAGGCACCTGGCGAGCTTCCGGCGACCATGGCCGACCGATCGAGCCTGCTTCGTCGCCTGCTTTCGGACAAACGGGTCTTTCTGCTGCTCAACGATGCCGTGACCGTTTCTCAGATCGAGACTTTCCTGATCAACTCGCCGGGATCGCTGGTAGTGGCGACGAGCAGGGCCGAACTGCGGGGCTTGCGCCGGCTGGGTTTCAAACGGGTCCGGGTCGGCCCCCTCAACGCTGCACACAGTGCGGCGTTGCTGGACGCATCGGCCGAACGTGCGTGGGACTGCGATGACCAGACCAAAGCGCATCTCATCGCGGTCTGCGGCGGATATCCCTTGGCGCTGAACGTGGTCGCGTCGCTGGCCGAGGAGCCTTCACCAGGCCGGATCATCAAACGCAGACTTGAGCGGGGCGGGCTCGAACTGTTCCAGGAGGACGAAGGGAACCCGGTGCGACGGCCGCTCGACTTGGTCTACGACAACCTCCCCGCCGACGCGGCTGAAGCACACCGGATGCTGGCGCTGCACCCTGGAACGCAGTTCGCTCTGGAGGCGGCAGCGGTCCTTTTCAATACCAGCCTGGATGACGCCGAGGAACGCCTGCGGGTCTTGACACGTAAGCGTCTCGTTCACGTCGTGGACGAAGACCGCTACGAGGTGCATGCCCCGATCCGGGTGCACGCGCGTGAGGTTCTCGCCGCTGACCCCGAGCTGAGTGGCCGGACCATCGAGGTCGTTCGTCGGGTCGCGACGTGGTATCTGAAACAGACCGTGGCGTGGGACCAGGTGCTTTCCGACCGGTGGCGAGTCAGCCCGCTCTACCAAGAACGTGCTGGTCTTCCGGAAGACGTCGACGTCGAGACCCGCAGGGAGCAGCGAGCCCGTGCCCTGGGTGCTCTGGAGCAGGAACGGGAAAACCTGCTGGCGTGTGTCCGTGCTTCGGAGACTGCCGGGCTCGACGAACTGACCTGGCAGTTCTGTGAAGCATTGTGGGGCTTGTACCACCTGCACGGCCATTTCGACGACTGGATTGACACGCACCAGCGTGGTCTGGCCGCGGCTGAACGACTCGGCAACCGGCTCGCCGTGATGCACGTGAGCGCCCAACTCGGTTCGGCATACTTCGCGATCAAAGAGTACTCACAGGCCAAGGAGTGCTTCCTGAAATCGCTGCATGTGGCCATCGACGAGGGGCATGACTTCGGTCAGCAGAGTGCGTGGGAATGGCTCGGCAAGATTTACCGCGAGCTGAATGAGATCGAGGAGGCCCTCCAGGCTTTCGTGAAGTCCGAGGAGATTGTGCGACGACTGGACTCGCAAGACCAGGCACGTGCGTTGGCGCTGATCCGGCTGCAGCGCGGGCGTACGTATCTCAAGGCCGACCGTTATGCCGAGGCTGCGGAAGAATTCTATGGTGCGCTCGAGTACTTCGCGGGAACCTCGGAAATCGACAACGAGGCTAAAGCTCGGTTCGAACTGGCTCAGGCCTACGCTGGACTGGATGCCTTGGAGAAGGCCACGGAGACCGGACAGCAGGCTCTGGCACTGTTCAGCAGGGACGGTTCATCACGCCGGAAGGGCGAAGTCTGCCGGCTGCTCGCCTCGATCGGGCAACGGCAGGGCGATCACACCACCATGATCGATTACCTTGGCCAGGCTGCGCAACACTACGCCCTCTGTGATCCAGGTGAGGCCGAGGCGATCCGTCAGCACCTGGTCGAGCTTGACGAAGATGCTTCTGGCGGGTCGCACGGTTCCTGACGCGCCCTGTACTCGCCGGACGCGGTGCGCGCGACCAGGTCCGTCGGCGGCTGGTGGTGCTTGCCGCCAGAGATCAGCCAGAGGTAGTACACCGAAGCCCAGATCATTGGATCCGGCGCAGCTGCGTATTCGGTGCCGGCGGGCGTGATCCGGACCGGATCGATCCCACGGCCGGCGAGGAGGCATTCGCCGCTCGTAGTTGCCATGGCCGCCAGGGTTGTTCCGGGAGATTCACGTAGCGTTTCGCTCCACCACAGGCGCACTGAGGTCGTCAGCTCTTCTTCGTGGCAGAACAGGATGTCGGCGTTGGTGCGCAGGCTGCGGATCGGGTGCTGGAAGCCGACGACCAGGTGGGCGCCATCGGGCGGGGCCTGGCCGTCAGTCCGTCCAATGAGGACGTCCGCAGGTAACCGTCGTACCCGGGCGGTGTTGTCGTCCTCGACGCACCCGTCGACGAATGCCGCTGTCGCACGAGAACGCCCGAGTCGGGAGCAGACGCTCATGATCGGTAGTGGCGGCACCGGCACCTCGGAGGACGGTTCCTCCAGTTTCATGAGCTCGTAGAAGACGGTACGCAACCGCTGGCCTGATTCCCCTGGTTGAGAGGTGATCAGGTTGGCAACGGGCGCGTACCTGCCGCTCCGGTACTCGGAGACGACCTGTTCCAATTGCGGCCGAATCGCGGATCCGGTGTCGAGTCCGGGGGCGCACTGACCGAGTAGATCGACCGGTGAGCCGGCGGCGACCGCCTCCTCCGCGAACGCCGCCAGCGCGAGGGGAACATCCAGAGCCGTCGCGTAACACGTCACGGCACCGTAGTCGCCGATAACCACGTCGGCTGCCACCAGCGCCGCCTGCCAGCCTTCTTCCGGGCGGATGAGGCGAAGTCCGGCGCGTTCGCACTCGGCGAGCCAGGACCGTACCTGCGCCTGTCCGTGGGCGAACCAGATGTGGGGATGCAGAACGCCGACCACAAGGTACGAATCAAGCGGAAGTTCGGCCTGCAACTGCCTGAACAAGGTGGGCCATGTGTTGATCAGAGAACCGGCCCGCCACGTCGACGAGACGACTACGACCGTGGTGTCCTCGTCCGCGCCGAGTGCATACCGATATTGGTGGCGCAGCGGGATACTGGCCTGGATACGGTCCAGGCAGGGATCCCCGGCAAGAACGGCCGCCTCAACAGCTTCCGGGACTTCCTTTGCCAGTCGTTCGAGCTGCTCCTCATGGGAGAGGATGAGCCGGTCCGGAACAAGCCGTCCGGCATGCAGCAAGGACTGTGCTGACAGGCCATATACCGGCTCCCGGCTCCCGGCTCCCGGCTCCCGGCTCCCGGCTCCCGGCTCCCGGCTCCCGGCTATTGTCTTAGTATATCCGATTCCATGAGAGATAATCACTAACGGTGCATTGATCTCATGAAGATTTCCTGTGTGATTGGCTGATATCGCCAGATCGAACTTTGAGAGCAGTGCATGCTCCCACGCGATCACAGGAACGTCGGCCTCAGCGAGAAATTCGGCAACACCGGTGGATACGGCCGATGAGCCAGGGCAGGTAAAGACAAGCTGGATCCGATGATCCGAATCGAACACCGGTAGTACGTCGCGCAGACGGTTCGCCGAGGCGACCGTGTGTACGATGATCAGGACCCTCCGCGAGGTGGGCATGGTCGACCACTGCGACGCGCGCGGGCTGATCAGTGGTTTCGGCCATGCATGTGATGACAACGGACGTTCTCCCGGACTGCTTCACGGCTGGGACTCTCAGTCTAGTCGTGCGAATCGACGGAACGGCCGAGCCCGCTTCGCAGCCACGCGCCGACACCCTCCGCTAAGATCATGGCATGGGTTCATCGGCGCCGTGGTGGAGCGCGGCTATCACCTCGTTGATCAGTGTGTTAGGGGTCCTGGTAACCCAGTGGATGGCGAACCGCCGGGAGCGTCGACGCAACCACTTCGAACGTCATCAGCAAACCGAGGAACGCAGGTCCACGATTTATGCCGATTACATCCGGGCCGCGAACCGGTTGCGGCGAATTCGTGACTGGTCAGAATCCGGAGATAGAGTCTCGATTGTTGATGAATTTCACGCAAGTGTGGGTTCTGTTGAACTTGTCGCAGACGAACCCGTTCGCGAATGTGCGGAACTGTCCGGCCGTGCGGCTGAAAGGCTTGCCCGGGTAGCGCCGGGAAATCCTCGGGAAAGCGCTGTCGTGGACGAAGCAATGAAGGACCTCGAACACGCGGTAGAAGCGACCAAGAAGGCTATGCGTGCTGAACTCGGAACAACGGTTTCACAGCATCGGTGAACTCCCGCGATCCCATGATATCGCTCAGTCAGCACCGAGCACGCCGCTGGCGGTCGCGCCAGCAGCGCTGACGGTGCTCATTGGCACCACGCTAACGGACCGTTCTCCATGCACGTGGAGGTGATCCGGTCGCTTAAGGCATCGGTTCCGGCATCTCGTGCCGCTCTTCAAGTACGTGAAGGTGACTCGTGGGCTCAACTCACGTGCTGTTGAGGTAGCTGGTTCCGTTGTCGGTGACTTTGTAGGTCCCATGCTGTTGCGTTGTCGATGTAGTGGTAGCTGGCTGGACCGAGTCTTCGGGCGGCGATGCGGCTGATTGCTGTTTTGGGTAGTCCTGGTGGGGCAGCGTTGCGGACTGCTGTGAGGGCTTCGTGGAGCCAGTCAGGAAGTTCGTGAGCGGTTCGGGCGTGTCTAAGCGCGTGACTCCAGATGGCGAGCTCACTCCGGATGTCACCGTGACGACACCTGCCCCGTACGCGCGGGACCTAGTTGTCGTCGAGGCGAAGGACCGGCACCGAATGGCGGTCGGACGCAGGACAGGCGGTGTTCGCGGTTCGGATCAGAATAGCGCTCTGTACTACGCCGAGCGCTACGCGGCGGGACTGCGCCCAGCGGTAACGTGGGTCGTAAACCACTGCGACTACCGATACGACACCGATTCGCTCACCGAGCACGGCACCGTGTGGGCGCGCATTCGCCTCGCCGCGAAGTTAGGTCAACCGCCCTGCTCCTCCTATTGGGGCGGGCTCGCTGTCAGCTCGCAAATGGCGATGAAATGGCGATGCGATCTTGAACGGGTCCGCCATTGCTGTTTTCAAGGGTGTCCCGCAGGCGCGGAAACCACATCATGAGTTGGGCGCGCTCGGCGGCGGTCAGCGCCGCTACGGAGGCCGCCCACAGGGCTTCCAAGAACGTCGCGAATCCCGACGACACCGTGGACTCGGCGTAGTCCTCGTGCAGCTCGGAGACCCACTTCTCGCTCTCCAGGTCCGCATGGGCCACGAGCGGACCTCGTTGAGGGTGCCTAGTAATGGATACAAAGACCGCTCAGGGCCGGTCGGTGACGTTCAGCGAGGCGAGCGTGTTCTCGCGGTCGCGGATGTACGCGAGATCGGCAACCACAGCCGGGCGGAACCAGTTCAGTAAAGCAGCCAGTGCATCCCGTTCGGAAGGACTGACCGGGATCTGCCGAGTAACCAGGCTCGCCGACAACAAGTCGACCAGGATCGATTACTCACCGACACGACTCAGGGTGCGGTACTTCTCCAGCCGGTCTGGTGGGAGGCGATCGGCCAGACCCCGTCGCCGCCGGCTTGAAGGATCTGGTCAAAGCGGTCTTGCGCTCCTTGATCCAGTTCCTCGTACGACTTGACGCACTCGGTGAGCCGCCCGGAGATCTCAAGGGCGTCCTTGGCCAGGTTTTCGACACCCCTGCGTCTTTCAGTGCCCCGAGGTCGACGCGAAATCCGTCCGGCACAGTGTATTTCCTTCCCTGGAGTTCTGCCTCGACGAGGCCGGTCCAGGCTAATGATCAGCGGGCTGACCGATGCCGCTTTGGCTGTGTATCGCCTAAATGGTCAAGACACCACGGCACTCCACCCAGCACTGCGAACCTGGGTTCCGAGCAGAGTCGGGAACGGTAAGCCGTCGATCTTGCGTAGACTCGGTACAGCAGGTCGAGTGACATGAAGGACTCGTTCTCGCGATCGAGCAGCAGCCGACGGCCGCGGCAGCGGACAAGACCACGTGCTGGTGTGGCCGGAGCCCGAGTGCGACGTCGAGCTGGTTGCCGTTCATGCCCCTAGCAATCGCAATAATCGTGAATCAGCGACAGCGGAGTCAGCAGCTGCAACAGGTCGCTACCCGTATCGCGGAGTTGGACCGGAGCTGCCTGTGGTGCAGTGTTGTCAGCACCGGCGCCCCACCACCTTGCCGCCCGGCCCCATCCCAAGACCAATCAATATGATTCGTTGATCTGTTTCTTGATCCAGTCCGCTATGACGTCCACTCTGGACGTCCTCTCCTGTTGGGCGTGCGGGCATTCCGGACCGCCGCTCTCGACCGACACCAGCGCGTTCGCGCCGCGGTGGTTCTCGAAGTAGGGCGCCCCGGAGTCGGTCGGGCAGGCGCTGGTGTCCGCGCTCGGCCAACTGCCGGTGACCGTCGTGATTTTGTCCTGCACCTCTTGGATCCGGACCTTGCCGACCTGCAGGTGGGTGGCGGGCTCGGTCGCGTCGGCGGACTCCTGGCCCCAGCCCGCCAGCACCAGGGTTTCCCCGGGCCGCGGCGCGGCCGAGCGCAGCGCCAGCGGGCGCACGTCCTTGATCGGCTTCTTCAGCTTGACGACCGCGACGTCGCTCACCGGCGACTGCCGGACCTCCACGACGTCCACCTCATGGCCCTTGTCCGCCTCGGCGTCGTCCGTGCGTCCGACGATCGCGGTCGTCGCATACGGCGTCGGCCCGCTCACCGGCTTGCGGTCGACATCGTGGAAGCAGTGCCCGGCCGTGATCACCCACTGCGGATCGATCAGCGCGCCGGAGCAAGCGCTGTCGTAGGTGCTGCCGTCCGGTTTCGGGATGTCGCTCATCAAGAACTTGACGGCGAACGGAAACGCGCCGTCCTCGGCGTCCCGTGCATTGGCCACCGCGCCCGCAGGGACCGACATCGCCACGCCCGCACCAACCGCTGCGGCAGCGGCGACCATCCCGGCGATCACCTTGGGGCGCAGAATTCGTAACACTTCGATCCTCCGGATCTTCTTCGTCTTGATCCGGAAAGAGTCAACATCATCCGCAAGCCGAGCTACAACCTTAGTGCAGACACCGTTCCCTTTCGGGCAGGGGGATATCGGTCAGCTCGATTTCTGCCACCTCTCGTATGCCTCCGCCGCCAGCTCTCGCGGAATGTCAAAAGCACCTTTTCGTCCAGGTTGTGAGGCGCGATGCCGCCGAGCGAAAGAACCTGCGGGTTGACCTTTTTCCGGCGGGATCTGCCCTTTGGCTCTCACGGCCGCAAGCGTGGGAAGATCGGAATCGTCCGAGTGGAGATCGCCTTCGAACGGGCGTTACATGCTGATGTCCGATGTGGACACTCTCAATTGCCTTCGGTGCGCGGCGATTTCCTCTCGGCCCGCTCGGCGCTGACCCGGTCGGAGACCAGGAAGGCGCTCGCCCACGCCGCCCGCGGATCGCTGTCCACCAGCAGCGCCTTGGCCAGCAGCGTCAATGGGACGGCGAGCACCGCTCCGAGCGGCCCGATCGCCCAGGTCCAGAACACCAGCGACAGCAGCGTCACGGTCACCGACAGGCCCACGGCGTCGCCGACGACGCGCGGTTGGATCAGGCTTTGCACCACGAAGTTGAGCACGATGTAGACGACGGTCACGACGATGGCGAGCTGCCAGCCGCCCTCCAGCAGGGCGAGCAGGACCGGGGGCAGCAGGCCGATGATGAACCCGATGTTGGGGATGTAGTTGGTGACGAAAGCCAGCAGGCCCCACAGAACCGGCAGCGGCACCCCGAGCAGGGCCAGCGCGATGGTGTCGAGCACCGCGACGATCAGGCCGAAGACCGTCGACACCACCAGGTAGCTGCGGGTGCCGTGGGTGAAGCCGCCCAGCGCCCCGGCCATCCTCGGGTGGTAGGTGGACACGATCTCCATCCGGCGGCCGACCCCGCCGGTCTCGATGCCCAGGAACAGCAGCAGCGCGAGGAGGAACACCAGGTTGGTGCTTACGCTTGCGATGCCGGACAGCAACGTGCCGATGAAGCCGGCGAGTTGACCGTAGTTGACCGTGCTCCCGGCGGCCTTGATCTGTTCCGGCCCGATGCCGAACTTCGCCAGCGCCTTGCTCAGCTCGGCTCCGAGGGCGTCGGCGCGCTGCGCGTACTCGGGCAGGATCGTTGCCAGGCGCGCGACCGAGACGACCACCACCAGGGCGAACGCGATCAGCACCGCGTAGACCACCAAGATCAGGGTCAGGGTGGCCAGCCAGCGCGGACACCCCTTGCGGATCAACCACACCGGCACCGGGTTGGTGGCGATGACGATGACCAGCGCGAGGAACGTCGGCGCGATCAACCAGGAGGCCGTCCGTACCCCGGCGACGACAACGACGGCCGACGCCATCCCCAGGAGCACGACCAAGCCTCGTGGCAGTCGGTCGGCCCGTTCCCCAGCGGGAGTGGCCGGGTCACGGCGGTGATTCGCCACCCGGCAAATCTACGAGTCCCGAATCCTTTCCGCGCGTCGATCAGGCGCTGCCGCGAACGTCAAGCCTCTTCGAGTGCCTCGCCAAACTCCCGCAGCAACAGGCGGTGCCGGTTGTGGGCGAGCACGTGACCCGTGCCCACGGTGACCGCCACCGGCCAGGACAGCAGCCCAGTACCAGCCAGGACGACCACGCCGGCGAGGTAGGCGAGCACATCCGCCGGAGGTAGCGGGATGGTTGCCACGCCCGGTAGCTCCACCTTGATGCCGTGTCGACTGCTGGTGATGCTGAATCCGTTGCCGGGGCCGCTTGCCGCGGTGTCTCCGGTTTTGCCGTTCGTTTCCGACGCCCGGGTCAACGCCGTCGAGTGGGCGGCGTTCGTGGTGGACATGGCTGATCCCCGATCCTCGATCGTGGCAGCCCCGTGGTTGCCGTGCGGGGCTCGGACGCCCCGACCTTCCGCCGAGCCTTGCCCGCTTCATAGAGGCCAAGGTCCGTCGCGCACGGGTCGGCGACCATCCGAGTGGCCCGTGAGCCGGACATCAGTCGGATCGCAGGTGCTTAGGTACGTTAAGTTCATGGCTTCTTACAAGACGGTGAATCCGGCGACCGGCGAGCTGCTGAAGGAGTTCCCGACGGCAACCTCGGCGGAGGTCGAATCGGCCCTGGCGGCCTCGTACGAGGCCTACCGGTCGTGGCGGCTCAGCCCGGTCGGGACCCGTTCGGCGGTGCTGAGCCGCGTCGCGGAGATCTACCAGGAGCGAAAGGACGAGCTCGCCAAGATCATCGGAACCGAGATGGGCAAGCCGTTCCGGCAGGCGCAGGGCGAGATCGACATCGTGTCGAGCATCTACCGCTACTACGCCACCGAGGGCCCGGGCTTCCTGGCCGACGAGGAGCTTTCGGTCAGCGGCGGCACTGCTGTCGTGCGGTCGGCACCGGTCGGGTCGCTGCTCGGCATCATGCCGTGGAACTTCCCTTACTACCAGGTGGCGCGGTTCGCCGCGCCCAACCTGATGCTCGGCAACACCATCATCCTCAAGCATGCGCCCAACTGTCCGCAGGCCGCGCTGGCGATGGAACAGGTCTTCGCGGATGCCAGCTTGCCCGAAGGCGCCTACATCAACATCTTCGCCACCAACGACCAGGTCGCCGACATCATCGCGGATCCGCGCAATCAGGGTGTTTCGCTGACCGGGAGCGAGCGCGCCGGCTCGGCCGTGGCGGAGATCGCCGGCCGCCACCTGAAGAAATGCGTGCTTGAGCTCGGTGGCTCGGATGCGTTCATCCTGCTCGACACCGACGATCTGGCGAAGACGGCGAAGCTGGCCGCCGCGGGCCGGATGGGCAACGCCGGGCAGGCGTGCAACTCGCCGAAGCGGTTCATCGTGCGGGAAGACCTCTACGAGGGTTTCGTCGCCTCGCTGACCGAGCAGGTCGCGAAGGTGACCCCGGGCGACCCGCTGGATCCGTCGACCAGGTTCGGCCCGCTGTCGTCGCGGGAAGCGGCCGACCGCCTGATGGAGCAGATCCAGGATGCGATCGACAAGGGCGCTACGGTGCACGTCGGAGGAAAGGCCGTCGACGGGCCCGGTGCCTACGTGGAGCCGACCGTGATCACCGGCGTGACGCCGGAGATGCGCGCCTACTCCGAGGAACTCTTCGGCCCGGCCGCCGTCGTGTACAAGGTGTCCGACGAGGACGAGGCGGTGGAGCTGGCGAACAGCTCCCCGTACGGCCTCGGCGGCGCCGTCTGGAGCCAGGACGTCGACAAGGCGCGTGCGGTCGCCGACCGGCTCGACACCGGCATGGTGTGGATCAACGGGCTCGCGGGCTCGCAGGCGGATCTGCCGTTCGGCGGGGTCAAGCGGTCGGGCATCGGCCGTGAACTCGGCAAGTACGGCATGGCGGAGTTCGTGAACAAGAAACTCATCCGCCAGGAGAAGTAAATCCGACGGGCGGCCGCGTGCCTCGCACGAGGTGCTGCGGCGGTCGGCGCTGGGTATGGTCGAACAGCGGTCGGCGAATTTTTGTTGCGGCGCACCGGAATGGGAGTCGGTTGTCATGATCGGCAAACTCGAAGCGGGCGAGCTCATCGCGGCCGAGCGGGCTCGGCGCGAGGTCTCCTGGCGGGAGATTTCGGAAGCGATCGACAAGCCGCTGTTGTGGACCATCGCCGCGCTGCTCGGCCAGCACCCGGTCGGGCGCGAGGACGCAGAGAAGGTCGCCGACCTGCTCGATCTCGACCAGGCGACCGTCGATGCGTTGCGGCGGCAGCCGTATCGCGGCACTACCGAGGTAGTACCGACGGATCCGACCGTTTACCGGTTCTACGAGGTTCTGCAGGTCTACGGCGGGGCAATCAAGGAGGCTATCCACGAGGAGTTCGGCGACGGGATCATGAGCGCGATCAACTTCAAGATCGACGTCGAGCGCCGGCTGGATCCGGAGGGCGACCGCGTGGTGGTCACCCTGGACGGGAAATTCCTGGACTACAGGTGGTAGCCCCCTTGATGCGCCGCGATTTCCATGGAAATCGCGGCGTGGTCCGGCGCCGCCGGATCAGTTCTGCGAGATCAGGGACCGGAGGAAGAAAACGAGGTTGGCCGGGCGCTCGGCGAGGCGGCGCATGAAGTAGCCGTACCACTCGTCGCCGTAGGCCACGTACACCCGCAGCTTGTTGCCCGCCGCGGCGATCCGCTTCTGTTCCTCGGCCCGAATGCCGTAGAGCATCTGGAACTCGTAGCTGTCCGCGCTGCGCCCGGCCCGCGTGGCCAGATCCGCGGCGATCGCCACCATCCGCGGGTCGTGGCTGGCCACCATCGGGTAGCCGGCGCCCTCCATCAGGATCTTCAGGCAGCGCACATAGGAGCGGTCCACCTCGGCCTTGTCCTGGTAGGCCACCGATGCGGGCTCGGAGTAGGCGCCCTTGCACAGCCGCACCCGGGAGCCCTCGGTCGCCAGGTCGCGGCAGTCCTGCTCGGTCCGGTGCAGGTAAGCCTGCAGCACCGCGCCGACCCACGGGAAGTCCACCCGCAGGTCGCGGAGGATGCCCAGCGTCGAGTCGGTGGTGGTGTGGTCCTCCATGTCGAGGGTGACCGTGGTCCCGGCGGCGGCCGCGGCCTCACAGATCAGCCGCGCATTGTCGAGGGCGATCTTCTCCCCGTCGGTGGCCAGGAACTGCCCGACCGCGGAAAGCTTCACCGAGACCTCGGCCCGGTCGGCCAGACCCTCGGTGGACAGCACCTGCAGCATCTCCTGGTAGGCGCGGACGGTGTCGGCGGCCTGCTGCGCATCGAGCGTGTCTTCGCCGAGGTGATCGAGCGTGACGTACATGTTGCGGTCACGCAGGGTCCGGGTGGCCCGGACCGCGTCCTCGGGTGTGGTGCCGGCGACGAACCGCGCGACGACCGGCTTGGTCAGCGGGTTGGCCTCCACGAGTCGGCGCACGCCCTGGGAACGGGCGGCGGCCAGCAAGGTGCTGCGCAGCATCGTGGGTCTCCTTCGTGCAGCTGTGTTCGGGGGGTGGGGATCTCCTGCCTTCCGCGTTGCCTGCAAGTCGAGAATGCGTGCCGCGGTTCGCCGGACGACACCGGCAAAGGGTTCGGAGCGGGAACTTCGGGGTGGAGGGGCACCCTGGAGCGACTCGGTCCAGGGTGCCCTCGCTCCTAGCCCATGTGGGGATAGGCGATCTGGGTGGGGGCGTCCCAGGTTTCCTTGATGGCCCGGGGGCTGGTCCAGCGCTGGATGTTGAGCAACGAGCCGGCCTTGTCGTTGGTGCCGGAGGCCCGGCTACCGCCGAAGGGCTGGCGGGAGACGATCGAGCCGGTCGGCTTGTCGTTGACGTAGAAGTTGCCGGCGGCGCCGCGCAGCTTGTGGTGTGCCAGCTCGATGGCGCTGCGGTCGGTGGCGAACACCGCGCCGGTCAGCGCATACGGGCTGGAGGAGTCGACGATGTCGAGGATCTCGGAGTACTTCGCGTCGTCGTAGACGTGCACGGCGATGATCGGCCCGAAGTACTCGGTGGTGAACACCTCGTCGCTCGGATCGTCGCAGACCAGCACGGTGGGCTCGACGAAGTAGCCGACCGAGTCGTCGTAACCGCCGCCGGCGAGCACCTCGATGGACGATTCCCGCGCGGCCCGGTCCAGCGCCGCCTTGTGCTTGGCGAAGGCGCGGGCATCGATCACGGCGCCGCCGAAGTGGGCGAAGTCGGTGACGTCGCCGTAGCGGATGCTGCGGGTCAGGTCGGCCAGCTCGTCGCGCAGTCCGGCGTCCCAGATCGAGCGCGGCACGTAGGCGCGGGAGGCCGCCGAGCATTTCTGGCCCTGGTATTCGAAGGCGCCGCGAGCGAAGGCAGCGGCCAGCGGGGCCGGGTTGGCCGAGGGGTGCACGACGATGAAGTCCTTGCCGCCGGTCTCCCCGACGATGCGGGGGTAGCAGCGGTAGTTGTCCAGGTTCTCGCCGATGGTGCGCCACAGCTTCTTGAAGGTGGCGGTGGAGCCGGTGAAGTGCAGGCCGGCGAAGCCGGGGTCGGTCAGCGCGACCTCGCTGACGGCTTGGCCGTGCCCGGTGACCAGGTTGATCACGCCCGGCGGGAGTCCGGCGGCCTCGAACAGCCGCATGGTGAAGTGCGCGGCGAGTTGCTGCGAGGGCGTGGGCTTCCACACCACGGTGTTGCCCATCAGCGCCGGGGCGGTGGGCAGGTTGCCCGCGATGGCGGTGAAGTTGAAGGGGGTGATGGCGGTGACGAAGCCGTCCAGCGGGCGGTAGTCCAGCCGGTTCCACTCGCCGGGTACCGAGCGCGGCTGTTCGGCCATGATCTGGCGTGCGTAGTGCACGTTGAACCGCAGGAAGTCGATGAACTCGCAGGCGGCGTCGATCTCGGCCTGCTGCACCGACTTGGACTGGCCCAGGATGGTGGCGGCGTTGATGGTGTCGCGCCACGGTCCGGCCAGCAGGTCGGCGGTGCGCAGCAGCACCGCGGCACGTTCGTCGAAGGGGGTGGCGGCCCAAGCGGGCGCGGCGTCCTTGGCGGCCTGCACGGCCTCGGCCACGTCCTGCGAGGTGGCCTGCGCGGAGGTGCCGAGCACGTGCTGGTGGTCGTGGGGCTGCACGACGTCGAAGCGCTCACCGCCGGCCATCCGCTGCGTGCCGCCGATGGTCTGGGTGAGCTCGACGCGGTCGGACTCCAGCTCCGCGATGCGCTTTTGCAGCGACTCCCGTTCCGGCGATCCGGGCGCATAGCCCTTGACCGGCTCGTTGTAGGGCACCGGGACCGAAGTGATGGCGTCCATGGCCAATTTCGCCTCCTTGCGGGGAAGTCGCGCTGTCGTGCGGGCAAATGGTGCTGTCACTTGGGAGGTTAAGGTTTCGTTAGCGCCCCGGGATTGTCCGATCGGCTATTGTTGGCAATATCAGATTGTTCGGTTGAACAAGTGAGGTCCTGGGTGTCTGAGGTCGGAGTCGACGCGGTGAGCGTTGGCGTGGTGGGGGTGCCGCTGCGCCAGCTCCTCATCGCGGTGGGCGAGCCCCTGGTGGACGTGCTCGCGGCACCGGGCGGCTTCGACATCGAGGTGCGTGACGTCGTCATTGTCGACCCGGAGGAGGAGTCCGGCAGCGGTCGCAACGGCGATTTCGTGCTGGTCATCGGCGCGCGTGGCCGGGCTGCCGCGCGGTTGGTGCGCGCCGCGGCGCGCGATGGCGCCGCCGCCGTGGCAGTCAAGGTCGACTCCGAAACCGACGCGCGTGCCCTGCGCGATACCGCGATCGACTGCCGGATCGCGCTGCTCGGCGTGCGGCCCGAGGTCCGCTGGGAGCGGCTGGAATCCTTCGCGCGGTCGGCCGTGGACAACGCCCGGCTGACCACCGACGCGGACCTGGGCGAGGCGCTCGGCGACCTGTTCTCGCTGGCCCAGACGGTGGCGGCGATGACCGATGGCATCGTGGCCATCGAGGACACCGCGAGCCGGGTGCTGGCCTACTCGCGTTCCGACGATGAGGTCGATGAGCTGCGCCGGCTGTCGATCCTGGGGCGGCAGGGGCCGGAGCCGTACCTGGCGATGCTCCGGGAGTGGGGGGTCTACCAGCGGCTGCGGGCGGGCGAGGAGGTCGTGCGCATCGACGAGCGGCCCGACCTGGGCATCCGGAGCCGGATGGCGGTCGGCATCCACGCGGGCACCCAGCCCTTGGGCACGATCTGGGTGCAGGAGGGCAAGCGGCCGTTGGCGGAGCGTTCCGAGCGGGCGCTGCTGGGCGCGGCGCGCGTCGCGGCGCTCCAGCTGATCCGGCAGCGCACCGAGGCCACGGCCGGGCCGCGGTTCCGGGAGAACTTGCTGACCGGCCTGCTCGACGGCCTGATCGACGCCCAGTCGGTGGCCGACAACATCGGCGCGGATCCGGCGAAGCCCGCGGTGGTCGTGGTGTTCACGCTGCGCCCGTCGGACGCCAGCTCGGACCGCTCCGAACTGGAGTTGCAACGGGCCGAGATGACGAGCCTGATCTCGGTACATTCCTCGGCGTACCGGCGCAGTGCACTGGTCACCACGATCGGTTCGCGGGTGTACGTGCTGCTGCCGGACCTGCCGGAGCGTTCGGCGGTGGCGGCGGCCCTGAGCCTGACCCGCGAGATCGTGACGGCGGCCAAGCAGCACCTGCGGGCGAAGGTGCAGGTGGGCGTGGGCTCGGCGGTGCGGACGCTGGATGAGGTGGCGGAGTCGCGTACCGAGGCGGACCGGATCCTCGACGCGATGACCCACGACCTGCACGCGGAGATCGCCACCATCTCGGATGTCCGGGCGCAGGTGGTGATCAGCGAGATCCTGACGGTCCTGCAGGGCAACGAACGGTTCCGCGACTCCCGTCTGACGGCGCTGTACGGCCACGACGCGGAGCACGGCACGGACCTGGCCCGCTCGTTGCTGGCGTACCTGGAGGCGTTCGGTGATGTCCGAGCGGCCAGCGACGGCCTGCACGTCCACCCCAACACCCTCCGCTACCGCATTCGCCGAGCGGGCGAGATCACCGGCATCGACTTCTCCAATGCCACGGAACGGTTGAGCGCCCACCTGCAACTTCTGCTGTCCCGCCGGGCGGCGCGGCGCTGAAGTCACGGCCGGTCAGAGCTTGCGGAGGCGGACCCTGTTGATGGAGTGGTCGATGTCCTTGCGCAGCACCAGCGTCGCTCGCGGGCGGGTGGGCAGGATGTTGTCCAGCAGGTTCGGTTCGTTGATCGTGCGCCACAGGTGATCGGCTTCGGCGCGGGCTTCCTCGTCGGAAAGCTGGGCGAAGTGGTGAAAGTGGGAGTTCGGGTTCGCGAACGCCGTGTGGCGCAGCGCCAGGAAGCGATCGGTGTACCAGCGGGCGATGTGCTCGGTGTGCGCGTCGACGTAGATGGAGAAGTCGAACAGGTCCGACACGGCCAGGCTGGGACCGGGCTGCAGCACGTTCAGGCCCTCGATGATCAGGATGTCCGGCTTGCGGACCACGTGCTGCTCACCGGCCAGGATGTCGTAGGCGACGTGGGAGTAGACCGGCGCGCTCACCTCCGGCGCACCGGATTTGACCTCGGTGACGAAGCGCAGCAGCGCCCGCCGGTCGTAGCTTTCGGGGAAGCCCTTGCGGTGCATTAGGCCGCGGCGCATCAGCTCGGCCTTCGGGTAAAGGAAGCCGTCGGTGGTGACCAGGTCGACCCGCGGGTGGTCGGGCCAGCGGGCCAGCAGGGCGCGCAGGATCCGCGCGGTGGTCGACTTGCCGACCGCGACGCTGCCCGCGATGCCGATCACGAACGGCACCTTCGTGCCGCGCGTCTCTTCGCCGAGAAACGTCGTGGTGGTTTCGTGCAGCCGCTGGCGGGCGGCGACCTGGAGGCTGATCAGCCGCGACAGCGGCAGGTAGACGTCGGCGACCTCGGCGAGGTCGACGGGATCGCCGAGGCCGCGCAGGGCGACGAGCTCGTCCTCGGTCAGCGGAAGAGGTAGGGAATCCCGCAGTTCCCGCCACTGCGCGCGGTGCAACTCGACATACGGGCTCAGTTCGCGTACGCGCGTCACAAGCACCCCTCGGCGTTGAGGCCCGACAGGAAATATTCAGACAACCGCGAACCCTAGGCCGCGGAAGGCGCGCGACGCTGTGACCCACTGCACGCTGAGACGGACGGAACACCCTTGATCGATCGCGAGTGGCGATTTCAACGGCGAACAACCCGCCGATTTCCTTGAAATCACCGCCGGAACGACGAAACGCCGGACGGCGCTGGAGAGCGTCGTCCGGCGTTCCGGGGTTCAGCGGGTCAGTTCTGCAGCTCGCCGGAGGCGGGCTCGTTGAGCTTGGAATTGCGGTACCCGTAGGCGAAGTAGATCACCAGGCCGACGACGAACCAGCCGGCGAACCGCAGCCAGGTCAACGGCTCCAGGAAGGTGACCAGCCAGATCGAGAACACGATGCCGATGATCGGCACGATCGGCATGCCGGGGCACTTGAACCCGCGCGGCAGGTCCGGCCGCTTGTAGCGCAGCACGATCACCGCGGCGCACACGATCACGAACGCCAGCAGGATGCCGATGTTGGTCAGCTCCGCGGCCTCGCCGATCGGGAGCAGGCCGGCGATCAGCGCCGAGGCGATGCCGATGAGCCAGGTGAACCGGCTCGGCACCTTGCGCACCGGGTGGGTCTTGCCGAACCACTTCGGCAGCAGGCCGTCCCGGCTCATCGCGAAGCCCACCCGGGTCACGCCGAGCATGAAGGTGAACAGCACGGTGAGGATGCCCAGGATCGCGCCGACCGCGATGATCGCGCCCAGCACCGGCAGGCCGACGTCGGCGAAGGCGGTGGAGAAGGCGCTCTCGGCGCTGATCTGCTGGTACGGGATCATGCCGGTGAGCACCAGGCATGCCAGCACGTAGAGCACCATCGAGATGGCGAGCGAGTAAATGATCGCCTTCGGCATGTGCCGCTGGGCGTCCTTGGACTCCTCGGCGGCCGTGCTCATCGCGTCGTAGCCGAATACCGCGAAGAACACCGTCGCCGCCCCGGCGAACGCCCCGCTCATGCCGAAGGGGAAGAACGGGTTGTAGTTGCCGGCGTTGATGTGGAACGCGCCGACGACGATCACGACCAGGACCACGGCGACCTTCAGGTACACCAGCAGCGTCTCGAAGCGCGCCGCACTCTTCATGCCCTGGTTGAGGATGAAAGCGATCAGCAGGCACAGCAGTGCGGCAAAGAGGTTGATCTTGTAGCTGCCGGGTGGGGCGGCTCCGGCCTCGGTGCCGGGTGCGCCCATCATCCACGTCGGCAGGTCGATGCCGAGGAAGCCGAGCAGGTCGTTGAAGTACCCGGAGATGCCGATGGCGACCACCGCGACGATCGCGGTGTACTCCAGCAGCAGGTCCCAGCCGATCAGCCAGCCGACGACCTCGCCGAGCACCGCGTAGCCGTAGGTGTAGGCCGAACCGGCCTTGGGAATCATGCCCGCGAACTCCGCGTAGGAGAACGCGGCGGCCGCACTGGCGATGCCCGCGATCAGGAACGAGATAAGCACCGCGGGCCCGGCCTTCTCGTTGGCCACGGCACCGGCCAGGGAGAAGATTCCGGCACCGATGATGCCGCCGACGCCGATCGCGGTGAGCTGCCACAGGCCCAGCGAGCGCTGCAGGCCGGTGTCACCGCCGTCCTCGATGATCGAATCGATCGGCTTGCGGCGGAATATCCCCCGCCCGGATTGGAGACTTGGTGTGGTCACGGCTTCTCCCGATGCATTTGTTCTGCGCGAAAGGGTACGTACATGGCGTGATCCGGCCGGGGGACGTCCCGCGCAACGTCTTCCGTGTCCTGCATCACCGATGGGTTTGCACGTTGCGGCGAAACCTACGTGGCTGAGATACGCGATCAGGTTGTGAGCTTGGACGATAGTTTCGGGTTGAGCTTAGCCGATCGGACAAAATTTGCGGTGAGCTCTTGAATCCCGCTTCACAGCGCAACGCCTTCGGTAGCGATCCGTGACCATGCGGCGTGGCAATCGTTAGTTTTCGCGGCGGTGTCCACCCGAAGCGAGCCCCGGCGTGATGCGAAGGCCATGATTGGAGTCAATGTGATCGAAATCCCGCTGTGCTTGCATGCGGCAAGCAAGCATGTCTGGTAAGTGATCACCCGCCGTCGATCACCTGGCGTTTTGCGGTCTCCGGTGGACGAGGACAACGGGGTTGATCAAGAATTTTGTACCTTTTGTCCGTCTTGCGGTGCTGTTAGCTCCAGGTAAAGCGGGATGCCTGCGGGCTGGACCGGCAATAGAGTCGAGGCATGGGCGATCGGGGAACAGTCGCGGCAGGAAGCCATTCCGACGAAGTAACCGCTCTGGTGGCGCAGTACGGGCGACTGCCCGCCGGCGCGCCGGTGCGCCTGGCCAAGCCGACCTCGAACCTCTTCCGCTTCCGCGCGCCGTCGGACAGTCCGGGACTGGACGTCGGGCGGTTCAACCGGGTGCTGGAGGTGGATTCCGCCGGCCACACCGCGCAGGTGCAGGGCATGGCGACCTACGAGAGCATCGTCGACGCCCTGCTTCCGTCCGGGCACCTCCCGATGGTGGTGCCGCAGCTCAAGACCATCACGCTAGGCGGCGCGGTCGCCGGGCTGGGCATCGAGTCCACCTCGTTTCGCAGCGGTCTCCCGCATGAATCGGTGCGGGAGATGGAGATCCTCACCGGCGCCGGCGAGGTGGTCCGGGCCCGGCCGGACAACGAGCACGCCGAGTTGTTTCGGGGCTTTCCCAATTCCTACGGCACCTTGGGCTACGCGCTGCGGCTGGAGATCGAGCTGGAGCAGGTCAAGCCGTACGTCCGGCTGCGGCACGTGCGGTTCGGCTCGGCGCGGGAGTGCGCCACCGCGATCGCGGAGATCTGCCGTGACCGGAGCTTCGACGGGCACCCCGTCGACTTCCTCGACGGCACCGTGTTCAGTCCCCGCGAGCAATACCTGACGCTGGGGTCCTATGTGGACCACGCGCCGTTCGCCAGCGACTACACCGGGCAACAGATCTACTATCGGTCCATCCGGCAGCGGCAGGCCGACTACCTGAACATCCACGACTACCTGTGGCGCTGGGACACCGACTGGTTCTGGTGTTCCCGCGCGCTCGGCGCGCAGCACCCGCTCGTCCGCCGGTTCTGGCCGCAGCGCTACCGCCGGTCCGACGTCTACCGCAAGATCGTGGCCTGGGACCGCCGCCACGCGGTGACCGACCGGCTCGCGGTGCTGCGCGGCAAGGGCCGCAACGAGCCGGTCATCCAGGACGTGGAGATCCCGGTCGACCGGCTGCCGGAATTCCTGGAGTTCTTCCACCGCGACATCGGCATCAGCCCGATCTGGCTGTGCCCGGTGCAGTTGCGCGACCCCACGGGCTGGCCGCTGTACCCGATGGACCCGGACACCTTGTACGTCAACGTCGGCTTCTGGGCCACGGTGCCGCTGAAACCCGGCGAGGCGCCCGGGCGGCACAACCGGGCCATCGAGCGCGCGGTGACCGAACTGGATGGGCACAAGTCGCTGTACTCCGACTCCTACTTCGACGAGGCCGAGTTCTGGCAGCTCTACAACCGGCCCGCCTACCAGCGGCTGAAGGAGCGGTACGACCCGAAGGACCGGCTTCCCGGGTTGTACGAGAAATGCGTGGGGGAGAAGTGAGCAGCAGGAAGGAGATCCGCTGATGGGCTGGGCAGAGGTGTTCGCGCGCATCCTCGGAAGCGATGTCTCGGTGGAGATCCGCGCCTTCGACGGCAGCCGGGCCGGCGAGTCCGGGGCACAGGTGTGCGTGGAGATCCGGTCGCCGCTGGCGCTTTCGCATCTCGCCGCCGCACCAGGTGAGCTCGGTCTGGCGCGGGGCTACGTCTCCGGCGCGATCGAGGTGCACGGCGACATGTACACCGCGCTGGCCGCTTTCCCGGCGGTCGCGCTCAACGACATCCCGCCGAACCTGCGGCGCGAGCTGGCGGTGAAGCTCGCCGGGTACCGGCTGTGGTGGCCGGTGGGTCCGCCGGCGGTCGAGCACCGCCCGCGCGGCTCGCGGCACTCGAAGCGCCGCGACAGCAAGTCGATCTCCTACCACTATGACGTGTCCAACCGGTTCTACGAGTGGGTGCTGGGCCCGTCGATGGCCTATACCTGCGCCGTGTACCCCGAGGCGACGTCCACTTTGGAGGAGGCGCAGTTCGCCAAGCACGACTTGGTGGCGCGCAAGCTCGGGCTGCGGGAGGGCATGCGGCTGCTCGATGTCGGCTGCGGCTGGGGCGGCATGGTGATGCATGCGGCCGAGCACTACGGGGTGCGTGCGCTCGGCGTGACGCTGTCGCGGCAGCAGGCGCAGTGGGCGCAGAAGGCCATCGCCGAGCGCGGGCTGGCCGACGTCGCCGAGGTGCGCCACGTGGACTACCGCGACGTCACCGAGACCGGCTTCGACGCGGTCAGCTCGATCGGGCTCACCGAGCACATCGGCCTGGCGCAGTTGCCGGACTACTTCTCGTTCCTGGCCGGCAAGCTGCTCCCCGGCGGGCGACTGCTCAACCACTGCATCACCCGCCCGGACGGCAGCCACGGCTCGCGGCCGGGCAAATTCATCGGCCGCTACGTCTTCCCGGACGGCGAGCTGGAGCCGGTGGGCACGCTGGTGTCGGCGATGAACGACAACGGCTTCGAGGTGCGTCACGAGGAGAACCTGCGGGAGCACTACGCGCTGACGCTGGCCGGATGGTGCCGGAACCTGGAGGAGCACTGGGACGAGGCGGTCGCGGAGGTCGGTCTCCAACGGGCACGCGTGTGGCGGCTCTACATGGCGGCTTGCCAATTGGGCTTCGAACGCAACGTCGTCCAGCTGCACCAGGTTCTCGGCGTCCGCCTGGACGGCACCGACGCGCACTACCCGCTGCGCCCGTCCTGGTGAGGCGTGCCGGCGAAGGGCGAGCTGGGAGCTTGCGATGAGTTTTCCCGCGGTGGCCGGTCTACCTGTCTGTGGCCAGCATGAGGGCGGCGACCAGACGGGAGACGGTCATGTACGAGATCAAGCAGAAGATCACCCCCAACCTGTGGTTCGACACCGAGGCCGAGGAGGCCGCCGAGTACTACGCCGGGATCTTCGACGACTCGCGAGTGCTGGAGGTGCAGCGCTACGGCGAAGCCGGGCCGGGTGAGCCGGGCACGGTCATGCTCGTGGTGTTCGAGCTCGCCGGGCAGCAGTTCGTCGGTATCAACGGCGGCCCGCAGTTCAAGTTCACCGAAGCGATCTCGCTGGAGGTGACCTGCGGGTCGCAGGAAGAAGTCGACCGGCTATGGCAGCGGCTCGGCGAGGGCGGCGAGCACGGGCCCTGCGGCTGGCTGAAGGACAAGTACGGCCTGTCCTGGCAGGTCACCCCGCGCAGGCTGCTGGAACTGGTGACCGACCCCGACGAGGCCAAGGCCGCCCGGGTCATGAAGGCGATGCTCGCCATGAGCAAGATCGACATCGCGGCCCTGGAAGAAGCCGCCAAGGGCTGAGCACGTCGATCCCGGAAAAGGGGCTTTATTCAAGGTCTTCCAGGGCCAGCGGCGGGAGGAAGTCGCCGACGCGGCTTCGCATCCAGTAGGCGCCGGTCTCCCGGCGTTCGGCCCGGGTCGTGAAGCGGTAGCGGTATAGCTCGGCCCGGACGAGCATCGGTGGCGACTCCGGGAACGGGTTGTGGCGCAGCAGCCTAAGGACGTGTGCTTCGTTGCGCAGCAACGCTTCCACCAGTTTCGGCAGCCAAGTCCGGCCGTAGCTCGGGGAGATCGCGAGGAACCACATCAGCCAGTCCAGGCGGAGGTGGTAGGGCGCGACCTGCGGCGGTCGTCGGCGCGGGTCGCCGGGCTTGCCCTTGAACTCGTACTCCAGCCAGTCGGCGCCGGAATCGGCCGCGCCTTCGAAGATCACCTCGTAGCGGGTCCGCGTCATGCTGCCGAAAGCGCCGTAGGTGTTGCCCAGGTGCAGCTTGTTGAAGCTGCGGTTCATCACCTGCCGCTGCCCCAGCATGTTGCGCACCGGCCAGTAGCTGAGCACCACGAAGACGACCGTCACGGCCAGCACCGCCGTGACGAACCATCGTGGCGGGTCGGTCGGCGGCGGCGGGTCGGGCGTCACCCAGTGCAGCAGCCAAGAGCCCATCGCCGAGAACGCCAGCGTGATGGTCAGCAGGTTCAGCCAGGCGAAGTTCCCGCTGACCATCAACCAGCCCTGCGTCGCCACGATGATCAACGCGGCCACGGTCGCGGCCGGTTGCGGGGCGAAGAGCAGGAAAGGCACGACGAGTTGCGCACCGTGGTTGGCCACCACTTCGACCTTGTGCAGCGGACGCGGCAGCCGGTGGAACCAGCGGCTCAGCGGGCCGGGCATCGGCTGCGTCTCGTGGTGGTAGTACAGCGCGGTGAAGTCCCGCCAGCAGGAATCGCCGCGAAGCTTGATCAGCCCGGCCCCGAACTCCACGCGGAACAGCAGCCAGCACAGCAGCCACAGCACCGGCGCGGGCGGTTCGATGGATCCGGGGCCGAGGAAGATCGCCAGGAATCCCGTCTCCAGCAGCAGCGATTCCCAGCCGAACGAGTACCAGATCTGCCCGACGTTGACGATCGACAGGTACAGCAGCCACAACACCAGCCAGAGCACGATCCACGCCCACAGTGGTGCGCGGTCGACGACCAGCGCCAGCAAGCTGCCGATCACCCCGGCCCAGGAGACGCCCGCGAAGAACCGGTCGGAGTAATGCAGGTAGAACAGGCTCGGCGATTGGCTGAAGGGGACGTGCGCGAGGAATCGGGGGATCGGTGTCAGGCCGCGTTCTCCCAGCAAGCCCCGGAACTGGCGCGCCGCGCTGAGGAAACCCACCAGGTATCCGATCGCGAGCAGGTGCTGCACCGCGAACCGCGCGGCCCAGTAGTCGGGCGCCGAAAACCAGTCCCACATCCTCCCCACCATCTCAGCCCGTCGACGGCTTCTAGAATCGCCTACCGACGCTGTGGAGGGCGAGCTTGCTGGACGACGTGGTGGCGGTGCTGGCCTGTCCGCATTGTGGTTCGAACCTGGACCGGGCGGGCAACAGCCTGCGTTGCGCGACGAACCATGTGTTCGACATCGCCCGGCAGGGCTACGTGAGCCTGGTGTCCGGCAAGAGCCGGGTCGTCGGTGACACGGCGGCGATGGTGGCGGCACGGGCGGAGTTCCTTGACGCGGGCCACTATGCTCCGATCGCCGATGCGGTGGCCTCGGCGATGTCCCCCGTTGAGGGCTGCGTGGTGGACGTGGGGGCGGGCACGGGTTACTACCTGGCCCGAGCCCTGGCGGAATCCGACCGGGTCGGGGTCGCGCTGGACGTCTCCAAGTACGCTTGCCGCCGCGCAGCGAAGGCACATCCACGCCTGGGTGCGGTGGTGGCCGATGCCTGGCAGACGCTGCCGGTGCGCAGCGGCGCGGCGTCGGCGGTGCTGAACGTCTTCGCGCCGCGCAACGCCGTCGAGATGCACCGGGTGCTGCGTCCCGGCGGGTTGCTGGTGGTGGTCGTCCCGAATCCCGGCCACCTCGCCGACCTGGTGTCCGCGCTCGGGCTGCTCAGCGTGGACGAGCGCAAGCAGGAGCGGTTGACCGAGCAGCTCGCCGACCGGTTCGATCTGGTGTCGCAGCAGATCCGCGAGTTCCGGTTGTCCCTGGGCGAGCCGGCGGCCGAGGCGGTGGTGGCGATGGGCCCCAGCGCCTGGCACGCCAGCGCCGAGGACCTGCGATCCCGCATCGCCGCCCTGCCGAAGCCGGTCACACCGACCGCATCGGTCACGGTGGCGGTGTATCAGCGCCGAGGGTGAACCCGGGAGTCGGCGAGGGCCAGCCCGAGTCCACAGTGCACTGTGGGCTCGGTGCCCGTTGAGTCAGTCAGCTGGTCACTTGGGTTCGTGGATGGTTTGCGGGATGCCCCACGGGTTGTCGTCGCGCAGGGCCGTCGGCAGAAGGTCCTGCGGGACGTTCTGGTAGGTCACCGGGCGCAGGAATCGGTCGATCGACGCCGTGCCCACGGACGTGAAGCGGGCATCCGTCGTCGCCGGGTATGGGCCGCCGTGCTGCATTGCCGGGGACACCGCGACACCCGTGGGCCAGCCGTTGAACAGCACTCGCCCCGCGCGCTCGCGCAAGCGGTTCACCAGGGTTGCCGCGAACTCCGTGTCCTCGGCTTCGGCGTGCAGGGTTGCGGTGAGGTTGCCTTCGAACGCCTCCGCTGCCCGCCGCGCCTCGTCCTCCGAGGAGTAGGTGACCACAATGGACAGCGGGCCGAAGACCTCCTCCAGCAGCGCCTCGCGGTTCGCCAGCAGGGTGTCGACGTCGGTGGCCAGCAACGTTGGCACCGCGCCGTCGTCGACGCTGCCTTCGGCCAGCACCCGGACGCCCGGCGCCTTGGTGACGGTGGCCCGTCGCCCGCAGTAGCCCTCGTGCAGCCGCTCGTTGAGCAGCCGATGCGCCGCCACCGCCTTGGACTCGGCGGCGAGCACGTCGTCGAGGCCGTGGTCGGCAGGCAGGAACAGCAGCCCCGGCTTCGTGCACAGCTGCCCGGCGTTGCCGGAGTACGACGTCACGTAGCCCTTGGCGATCTCCTCGCCGCGGGCGCGGACCGCGCTGGGGGTGACGAAAACCGGGTTGATACTGCCGAGTTCGCCGAAGAACGGAATCGGGGTGGGTCGCGAGCTGGCGATGTCGAACAGCGCGCGACCGCCCGGGACCGACCCGGTGAACGCCGCGGCCTTGATCCGCGGGTCCTGCAGCGCCGCCGTGCCGACTTCGAAACCGAGCACAACGCTGAACGCGCCGTCCGGCGCACCGGCGGACTGCAGCGCCTTGATGATGATCTCGCCGGTGCGCACCGACAATTGCGGGTGCCCGGGGTGGCCCTTGAGCACCACCGGGCAGCCCGCCGCGAGCGCCGAGGCGGTGTCGCCGCCGGCGACGGAGAAGGCGAACGGGAAGTTGCTCGCCGCGAACACCAGCACCGGGCCCACGGGCTGCAGGATCCGGCGCAGATCCGGCTTGGCACCCAACGCGAAACCGGCGTCGGCGCGGTCCAGGGTGGCCTGCAGGTAGCCGCCTTCGTCGAGTACCTCGGCGAACAGCCGGAGCTGGAAGGTGGTGCGCTTGAGCTCGCCGGTCAGCCGCCCTTCGGACAGGTTGGATTCGGCGATGGCCAGCGGCACCAGTTCACCGCTCGCGGCGTCGAGCGCGTCGGCGACGGCGACCAGCTGGCGGGCGCGGGTGGCGGGTGACTGTGCGCCGAACGCATCGGCGGCGTCGGCGGCTCGTTGCAGGACGGTGTCGAGTTCGGCTTGGGTGGTGTCCGGGATCCGTTCGGTCGCGGTCAACGTGCCATCCTTTGCGCGATACGAGTGGCTTTCCCCCACCGTAATACGGCTCCTTGGAAAGATTCAGCCCGCGGAACGCGAGATCCGGACCATCTCCTCCCGGGGGACGACCTTGATGCGCTCGCGACCCTGGGCTTCGCCCAGCGCCCTCTCGTGCGCGTCCAGTCGGCCCCAGCCCTCCCACGTCGTGTACTCGACGCCGCGCTCTTCGAGCAGCCGCAGGATGCTCTCGCCGGCTGGCTCCTCCGCCTGCGGCATCGTCGCCAGGTCGGCGAGCAGGTTGTTGATCGTCTCCAGCGCGTCGCCCTTGGTGTGGCCGATCAGGCCCACCGGGCCGCGCTTGATCCAGCCGGTGGTGTAGATGCCCGGGAGGGGCTCGCCGTCGAGGTCCAGCACCCGGCCGCCGTCGTTGGGCACGGTTCCGGTCTGGTGGTCGAACGGGATGTCCGGCAGCGGCGAGCTCAGGTACCCGACCGCGCGGTAGACCTGCTGCACCGGATGGGTCTCGTACTCGCCGGTGCCCCGCACGTTGCCATCGCCGGTGAGCTCCATGACCTCCACCTTGAAGCCCTCGACCCGGTCGCTGCCCTGCACCTCGACCGGCGACCGCAGGAAATGCAGGTGCAGCCGTCGCGCGGTGTCGTGCCTCGGATCCCGCAGTGCCCAGTCCTGGAGCGTCTTGACGATCGTCTTGACCTGGTTGTTGGTGCGGATCGCTTCCTCGCTGGCCTCGTCGAGTTCGAAGCCCTCGGGGTGCACGATGATCTCCACATCGGCCTGGTGGTCGAGCTCGCGCAGCTCCAGCGGCGTGAACTTGGCCTGCGCCGGGCCGCGCCGGGCGAACAGGTGCACGTCGGTGACCTTGGAGTCCGTCAGGCCCCGGTGCACGTTCTCCGGGATCTCGGTGCTCAGCAGGTCGTCGGCCTGCTTGGCCAGTACCCGGGCGACGTCCAGCGCAACGTTGCCGGCGCCGATCACCGCGACCTGCTCGCCATCCAGCGTCCAGTCCCGCGGCGCCTGCGGGTAGCCGTCGTACCAGTAGACGAAGTCCGCGGCGCCGAAGCTGTGCGGTAGGTCGATGCCGGGGATGTCCAGCGCGCGGTCCTGGTCCGCGCCGGTGGCGAAGACGACCGCGTCGTAGTGGTGGCGCAGGTCGTCCAGCTTGACGTCAACGCCGTAGTCGACGTGCCCCAGGAACCTGATCTCCGGTTTCTCCAGCACTCGGTGCAGCGCGCTGACGATGCCCTTGATGCGCGGGTGGTCGGGGGCCACGCCGTAGCGGATCAGGCCGTAGGGCGCTGGCATCCGGTCCAGCAGGTCGATCTCGACCGGGGTCTCGGACTTGGTCAGGATGTCGGCGGCGTACACGCCGGCCGGTCCGGCCCCGACGATCGCGACTCGCAGCGGGCGGGTCATGCGCTCTCCTCCTGTGCGCCACACTCGCGCACTCGACTGGCCCCACGCTCGATTGGCCCGGTGCTCGACCTGACCGGTCGCGTGCCGGGCGAAATGCGCGGGGAACGCCTCAAGCTTAGGCATGCCTTACCCTCGATCCCGCCATGCGGACCGGTGACAATCCTCATAAGGACGCACCTCGCCGTTCACATCCAGCACGTGACCAACTGCGTGGCGTGACAGTAGGATTCGGAGTCGATCAACCGCGCTGCTGCCCGGTCGGTGCCGGGCACGTCACGCGACGACGGACGCGAAGGACAGGTGGGAGATGCGCCGGTTGCCGCACCGCGCGCCCGACGGAGCCGGATCGTGATCACCAGAGTGGACCGTCTTGAATTCGTCCGACGCTGGAAGCGTGCGATCGTGCACACCAGCTATGTGCCGCTGCCGCGCGCCGACATTGACGAGCACCTGAACGACTGCGTGGACCGGTTGGTCGGCGAGCTGACCGGCGCCGCGCTGCCGGGTGCGGCGCTGGAGGTAGGCGCCGAGCTCGTCCAGATCCACTTCACCAACCCCGAGGTGCTCGCCCGCACGCTGCGGCTGTTCGGCGCCGAGTTGCCCAGACTCCTGCCCGGGCTGCGGTCCGACCGCTTGTTCGGCGTGCTCGGCGACCTGGCCGCGGGGTTCACCGGGCGGCTGCGCGAGCAGACCCTGGCCGAGCAGGAAGTGATCAAGCAGGCCGTGCTGTACGCGCGGGACTCCACCGAGGAGGCGTTGCGGGCCAGCGAGGCGCGGTCCCGCGTGGTGTTCAACTCCACGGCGCTGGGCATCGCGATCGTGTCGTTGGACGGCACTATCGAGGAGGTCAACGCGGCGATGAGCCGGATCTTCCAGCGTGCGGCGGACGACCTGATCGGCGGGACCGTGTTCGAACTGGTCGACGAGGACTGGTCGGCGGAACTCCGGGACGCCCTGGCCGATCTGGCCGGGTCCGCCGACGGTTGCCGGCTGGAGATCCGCTGCACCGAGCCGAACGGCACGCACACCTGGAGCCAGCTGTCCGCATCGCTGGTCCGCGACGCCCGCGGCGAACCGGACTACCAGGTGCTGCTGTTCGAGGACATCACCGACCGGTACATGCTCCAGGAGCACTTCCACCGCCAGGCCATCCGCGACCCGCTGACCGGGCTGGCCAACCGCAACCAGCTCCGGTCCAGCCTGGACGCCGCGCTGAAGCCGACCTACCCGGAGCGCCGGATAGGTCTGTGCTATTTCGACCTGGACGGATTCAAGGCGGTCAACGACAGCCTGGGCTACTCGGTCGGCGACCGGCTGCTGCGGCACGTCGCGCAGCGGCTCGAGGCGCTGGCCAAGACCGAGCAGGCGGTGGCGGCGCGGATGGGCGGCAACGAGTTCGCCCTGCTGATGCCCGATTCGCCGGACGCCAACGCGGTGATCCGAGTGGTGGAAGAGCTGCTCCGGGAGATCGCCGAACCGGTGCAGATCGGCGACCACGAGCTCAGCGCGTCGGCGAGCGTCGGCATCGTGGAACGCGAGGTCGCCGGGACCGATGCGGAGGCGCTGCTGCGGGACGCCGACATCACGCTCTACCGCGCCAAGCGCGATGGCCGCGCGCAGTGGGTGCTCTTCGACACCGTGAGCAACCGGGCCGCGCTGGACCGATTCAAGCTCTCTGCGGCGCTGCCCGCCGCGCTGGAGCAGAACGAGCTGTTCGTCGAGTACGAGCCGATCGCGATGCTGGAGACCGGTGAGCTGGTCGGCGCCGCCGCCAACGTGCGCTGGGACCACGAGGAGTTCGGCGAGTTGGGCGCGGAGCGCTTCCTCGGGCTGGCCGAGGAGACCGGGCTGATCACCCGTCTCGGCAGCTGGGCGCTGGAGCAGGTCTGCGAGCACGGGTCGGGCTGGGTGCGGCGACTCGGTGCGAAGGCCCCGGTCGCGACGGTGAACCTGTCGCTTCGGCACTGCCGCGATCCGGAACTCGTCGCCGACGTGCAGCGCATCCTGCACCACAGCGGGTTGCCGCCGTCGTCGCTGGCGCTGGGGTTGCCCGAAGCCGCCCTGTTCGACCACCAGGGCGACCCGGTGGACACCCTGGAGATCTTTGCCGACATGGGGATCCAGTTGGTCGTCTGCGAGTTCGGCGACGACTACACCCGGGTCAGCCGGCTGCGCGACCTGCCGGTGCGGGCCGTGCGCATCGAGGGACCGCACCTGGAAAGCCTGGCTGACCCGGACGGCCCGGACCCGCTGGACCGGCACCTGGTGGTCAGCGCGGTGGGAGCGGCGCGGCTGATGGACTACCTGGTGGTGGCCGGCGGGGTGCGCACCGAATTGCAGGCCCACCGCCTGCGTGAACTCGGCGTCAGCCTGGTGCAGGGCCCCTACGTCAGTGGGCTGGCCTCCGCATCGGAGATCGAGCGCTTCGCCGCGACGTCCCGCTGAGCCGCCGCCGCTGCCCGTCTTGCGGTGCGGGGAGCGGCGGCAGTGCGGGGAGCGGCGGAAACCGGGTGGCGACAGGCCGATAGCATCGGTGTGCGAAGCGTATCCCCGCCGGTCGGTGGCCGGCCCAGCCGAGGAGTGATCGTGTCCGTACAGCCTTCCCAAGCCCAGCAAGCTCTCCGGGTGAAGGTTCCGGCGGGCACTACCGCGGGTGCGGCGGTCGCCGAGGCGGGGCTGCCGTCGAAGGGCCCGGACGCGGTCGTGGTGGTCCGCGACACCGACGGGAACCTGCGCGACCTCGCGTGGGCACCGGACGCCGACGTCGAGGTGGAGGCGGTCGCCGCCGACACCGAGGACGGTCGCAGCGTCATCCGGCACTCCGCGGCGCACGTGCTGGCCCAGGCGGTGCAGAACCTGTTCCCCGACGCGAAGCTGGGCATCGGCCCGCCGGTCCGGGACGGTTTCTACTACGACTTCGACGTCGACCGGCCGTTCACCCCGGACGATCTGCAGGCGCTGGACAAGCGCATGAAGCAGATCATCAAGTCCGGGCAGAAGTTCGCCCGTCGCAAGCTGGAGTCGGTCGAGTCCGCCAAGCAGGAGTTGGCGACCGAGCCGTACAAACTGGAGCTGGTCGACCTTAAGTCCGATGTGGACACCAGCGAGGTGATGGAGGTCGGCGGCGGCGAGCTGACCGTCTACGACAACATCGACCGGCACGGCGAGGTCGTCTGGGGCGACCTGTGCCGCGGCCCGCACGTGCCGCACACCCGGTTCATCCCCGCCGTCAAGCTGATGCGGGTGGCCGCCGCGTACTGGCGGGGCGACCAGAACAACCAACAGCTGCAACGGATCTACGGCACCGCCTGGGAATCCAAGGAGAAGCTCGACGAGCACCTTGAGTGGCTGGCCGAGGCTGAGCGTCGCGACCACCGGCGGCTCGGCGCCGAGCTGGACCTGTTCTCCTTCCCGGACGAGATCGGTTCCGGGTTGCCGGTGTTCCACCCCAAGGGCGGCATCATCCGGCGCGAGCTGGAGGACTACTCCAGGCAGCGCCACGAGGAAGCCGGCTACGAGTTCGTCTACACCCCGCACATCACCAAGGACACGCTGTTCAAGACCTCCAGGCACCTGGAGTGGTACCGCGACGGCATGTTCCCGGCGATGCACCTCGACGAGGAACGGGACGCCGACGGCGAGCTGCGCAAGCCGGGCGTCGACTACTACCTCAAGCCGATGAACTGCCCGTTCCACAACCTGATCTACCGCTCGCGCGGGCGCTCCTACCGGGAGCTGCCGCTGCGGCTGTTCGAGTTCGGGTCGGTGTACCGGTACGAGAAGTCCGGTGTGGTGCACGGGCTGACCCGGGTGCGCGGCATGACGCAGGACGACGCGCACATCTACTGCACCCCCGACCAGTTGCAGGACGAGCTGAAGTCGCTGCTGAGCTTCGTGCTCGACCTGCTGCGCGACTACGGCCTGGAGGACTTCTACCTCGAACTGTCCACCCGCAACGAGGAGAAGTACGTCGGCAGCGACGAAAGCTGGGCGGTGGCCACCGAGGCGCTGCGCACGGCCGCCGAGGATTCCGGGCTGGAGCTGGTGCCGGACCCGGGCGGCGCGGCCTTCTACGGTCCGAAGATCTCCGTGCAGGCCAAGGACGCGCTGGGCCGCAGCTGGCAGATGTCGACCATCCAGGTCGACTACCACCTGCCGGAGCTGTTCAACCTGGAGTTCACCGCGCCGGACGGCAGCAAACAGCGGCCGATCAAGATCCACCGCGCATTGTTCGGTTCGATCGAGCGGTTCTTCGGGGTGCTCACCGAGCACTACGCGGGTGCGTTCCCGGCCTGGTTGGCACCGGTGCAGGTGGTCGGCATCCCGATCGCCGACGAGCACGTCGAGCACCTGCGACGGGTCGCGAAGACGTTGCGGGCCAAGGGCATTCGTATCGAAATCGACACCAGCGACGACCGGATGCAGAAGAAGATCCGCAACCACACCACCCAGAAGGTGCCGTTCCTGCTGCTGGCCGGCGGCAAGGACGTGGCGGCCGACGCGGTGTCGTTCCGGTTCCGCGACGGCAGCCAGATCAACGGGGTGCCGGTGGAGCAGGCGGTCGCCGCGCTGGCCGACTGGATCGGGCGTCGCGAGAACGCCTCGCCGACCGCGGAGAACTTCCAGGCGGAGCGGGCGTGAGCATGGTTCGCGGCCCAGAGGGCGTGGAGCTGACCGAGCAGCACGGTATCGGGGTGCCGGACGCGTTGCAGCGGCTGTGGACGCCGCACCGGATGGCCTACATCCAGGGCGAGAACAAGCCGGAGGGCGACGACAGCGACGGCTGCCCGTTCTGCCGGCTGCTCGAATCGGGGCGACCGGACGACGAGACGCTGATCGTGGCGCGCGACGAGCTGGTCTTCGCCATCCTCAACCTGTACCCGTACAACCCGGGCCACCTGATGGTGCTGCCTTATCGGCACGTCGCGGACTACACCGAGCTCAGCGCGGCGGAGACGGTGGCGGTCGCGGAGTACACGCAGCGGGCGATGCGGGTGATCCGGCGGGTGTCGGCGCCGCACGGGTTCAACATCGGGCTCAACCAGGGGCCGGTGGCGGGGGCGGGCATCGCCGCGCACCTGCACCAGCACGTGGTGCCCAGGTGGGGCGGCGACTCGAACTTCATGCCGGTCATCGGCCACACCAAGGTACTGCCGCAACTGCTCGGCGAGACCCGGCAGCTGCTGGCCGCCGCCTGGTCCGAAGTGGACTGAACCCTTGAGTTTCCCGATCCTGCCTTAAGCCGGGAATCAACAGGGCCGGGGACGTATGTCTCCGGCCCTGTTCGTCCTTACCGCCTAGTAAGTACGGGTAGTGGTTGATCCGGAGTTCATTGCGCAGGTCTCCTTCTTGTGAGTGTTCGGGTTCTGGATCAGTTGCTATCGAGGAGGATGCTGTGTCTCATGTCAGGGCGCTTACGCGCGGTGATCGTCGTCGGAACGAGCGGCTGACCCGGTTGCGATCGATCGTGCGCCGCGAGTTCGCGGTGGTCGCGGTCGATCTGGCCTTGGCCAAGCAGGCGGCGGTGGTCGCCGATCACGATTCGCGGGTGCTGGGCCGACGCATGTTCAGCGGGGATGCGTGGGTGATCGATGACATCCTGGACTGGGCCGGGCCGGTCGCCGCCAAGGCGGGGTTCGCCGGTGTGGTGCTGGGGTGCGAGCCGACCGGGCATCGCTGGAAGCCGCTGCTGGACCGGGCCCGCGCTCGCGGAGTTGAGCTGGTGTGCGTGAACCCGATGCTGGTGCACCGTGGCCGGGAGGAAGAGGACTTCACCCGCGACCGGTCGGACTTCAAAGACGCCACGATCATCGCCAAACGCGTCGCGGAACTGCGCTGTTACGTGCCCTATGTGCTGGAGGGGCACTGGTGTCGCCTGCGGCATCTGGGGGCTCGCCGTGCCGATCAGCTTGTTGCCGCGGGGTCGGCCCGGCAGCGTTTGCGTGATCTGCTGGAGTGTGCCTGGCCTGCGGTGCTGTCCACCGCGAGCAAGCCTTTGGACACGCTGACCTGGCGGGTGGCCATGGCGGTGTCCACCGACCCGGCCCGGATCATGGCGATGGGCTTTGATGCCTTTGCCGCGGCAGTGCGTGACGAACTTCCCCGCTGGGGTGGCAGCCGCCGCAATCTGCGCATTCTGCGCGCGATCTTCGACGCCGCTCGCACACCTGGCGGGGTTGCTACCGAGCAAGCCGCGGCCTGCGAACGAGCGGCCTACGCACTCGACGACTGGCACCATGCCCTGGGGCAGCTCGCCGACGTTGAGGCCCGCATGATCGAGGTCCTCGACACCCTGGAACTGTCCACGTTGGTCACCACCATCACGGGGTTGTCGGTCGTCGGGGCCGCCGCCATCCTCGCCGAGACCGGCGACCCAGCGCGCTTCGACTGTGCCCGAACCTGGGTCAAGCATGCGGGGTTGTGCCCACGTGCCAACGAATCCGGGAACTTTCACGGCATCACCACGGTCTCCCGCCGCGGCCGCCCCGGACTGCGCACCGCCGCTTGGCGGGCCATCTGGGGCGCACTGACCCACAACCCGGTCTACACCGCCCGCTATACGCACCTGACCACCCGTGAAACCAACCCGCTGCGCCCGGGACAAGCCCGCACGGCCCTCGCAGCGGCACTGCTGCGACAGCTGTTCGTGGTCGTCACCCGCCGGGTGGCCTGGGATCCGGCGGTTGCCGCCGGCACTACGAAGGAGGTGGCGCCGCAGGCCGCATAGCGCGACACTGGCCATGGGCGGGGCGAACCCGACTCCTCCTTGGGCAGAACCCGGAACTGAGCAGGGGCGCCCCGCCCACCCTCCACCCAAGCTCGGATGAGGGCTGTTGGGACAAACCCGGTTGTTCGCTAGGTCGAGCACGGAGAGTGGGCGCAGGCACCCGCCACCCCGGCCAGTCACGCCACCCACCACATCACCACCCACCATGATCAACCCCGCACACCCGCGGGGACACTGCCGCACGCCCAAAACCGGAAACATCACCAATTGACTTCGCCCTCATAGGCTGCTCAGTCGCGGCGCTGCGCCTCGATGTCGAGGGTGATCTTGACCTTCTCGCTGACTTTGGCGCTCCCGGCCGGGCCGACCCCGAAGTCGGTGCGGTTGATGGTTACGCTGGCGGACAGCCCGAGCAGGCCGTTCTCGGTGAAACCCCCCAGCTCGGTGGCCAGCGAGACCGGCTTGGTGACGCCGCGCAGGGTGAACTCGCCGTCGATGACGAAGTCGTCGCCATCCTGGCGGACCCCGGTGGAGCGGAAGGTCAAGGTGGGGAACTGCTCCACGTCGAGGAAGTCGGCGGAGCGCAGGTGCGCGTCGCGGTCGGCCTGGCGGGTGTCGATCGACGCGGCTTCGATGGTGGCGGTGACCGTGGACTCCAGCGGGTCGGCTGCGGTGACGATCTCGCCCCGGAAGCTGCCGAAGCGGCCCCGGGACTTGGCCACGCCCATGTGCCGCACGGAGAACTCGACGTTCGAGTGAGCGGGGTCGATGTCCCAGGTGCCCGCGACGTAGCCGGGGATCTGCGCGGTAGCCGTCATGGTGCCTCCAAGTAGCGTAAGAACGGTCCACTGCGAGAACACTGTTGAAGCTTCAATGATTCCGGGCTGTGTTCGGGCTCACGCCTCGTCGTGTCGGCGCACGCCTGCCGGTGCGGCTGATCACCGGCGGCTAATCTGCACGAAACGACACCGGGTGCACAGGCGGCTGACACTTCAGGCAATGCTCAACATCTTCGCGCGGGCTTCACTTTCGCGATTGACCAACCCGATCGGCGCGGGGTTGGTCCGCCTCGGGCTGTCGCCGAATGCGGTGACGCTCACCGGCACGATCGCCAGCGCCGCCGCGGCGCTGTGGTTCTTCCCGCGCGGCCAGCTGTTCGTGGGCACCGTCGTGGTCACGGTGTTCCTGCTCTTCGACATCCTCGACGGCGCGATGGCGCGGGCCGGCGGCAAGGCGTCGCAGTTCGGCGGGGTTTTGGACGCGAGTTGCGACCGGCTGGTCGACGGCGCGCTGTTCGGCGCGCTGGTGTGGTGGTCGCTAGTCGTGGAAGTCGATCGGGTGCGCGGCCTGGCGTTGTTGATCTGCCTGGTCAGCGCGCAGGTGATCTCCTATGTCAAGGCGCGTGCGGAGGCCAACGGCCTGCGCGCCGACGGCGGCCTGGCGGAGCGCGCCGAACGCTTCCTCGTGGTCCTGGTCGGCACCGGTTTGTACGGCCTGGGAGTGCCGTACGTGCTGGACATCGCGGTCTGGCTGCTGGCGGCGCTGTCGCTGATCACGATCGCTCAGCGGCTGATCGCCGTCTACGCCTCCTCCCGCACCCAGTGACCCGGCCCGGACTTGGTCATTTCTGCGGGACGAGGGACTCGGGCATCGGCTCGTAGTTCTCGAACTGCCGGGTGAAGGTCGCGCTGCCGGAGCTCAGCGATCGCACATTGACCGCGTAGCGCACGAGTTCGCTCGCTGGCACGTGCGCGCGCACCACGGTCCAGCCGCCGTCCTCCGGTTCGGTACCGACCACCTTGCCGCGCCGGCTGGAAAGGTCGCCCAGCACCGCCCCGAGATGCTCATCGGGGATGCGCACGGCGACCTCGTCGACCGGCTCCAACGTGACCAAACCCGCCTGGTCGGCGGCGGCCTTGAGCGCCAGCGCGCCCGCCGCCTGGAACGCCGCGTCGGAGGAATCGACGCTGTGCGCCTTGCCGTCCACCAGCGTGACCCGCACGTCCACCAGCGGGCACCCCTCGTTGATGCCCTTCTCGATCTGCGCCCGAACCCCCTTCTCCACGCTGGGGATGAACTGCCGCGGCACCGCGCCGCCGACGACCCGCTCGGTGAACTCGACACCGGAACCGCGGGGCAGCGGCTCCACCTCCACGTCGCACACCGCGTACTGGCCGTGTCCGCCGGACTGCTTGACGTGCCGCCCGTGGCCCTTGGCGGACTGTGCGAACGTCTGTCGCAGGGGCACCCGCACCGGCACCGTGTCGACCTCCGCGCCGCCCTCGCGCAGCCGTTGCAGCACCACGTCGGCGTGCGCCTCGCCCATGCACCACAGCACCAGCTGGTGGGTCTCGCTGTCGCGTTCCAGCCGCAGGCTCGGGTCGGCGGCGATCAGCCGGTTGAGGTTGCGCGCCAGCGCGTCCTCGTCGCTGCGGGTGTGCGCGGTGACGGCGATCGGCAGCAGCGGCTCGGGCATTGGCCACGGCTTGAGCAGCAGCGGATCCGAGGGATCGGACAGCGTGTCGCCGGTCTCCGCCGAACCGATCTTGGTCAGCGCGCACAGGTCGCCCGCGATGCAGTGCGTCACTTCGCGCAGGTTCGCGCCCAGCGGCGAGTACAGGTGCGCCACCCGCTCGTCTTCATCGTGATCGGGATGTCCGCGCTCGGCCATGCCGTGGCCGGAGACGTGCACCGGCCGTTCCGGGCGCATCACGCCGGAGAACACCCGCGCCAACGAGACGCGGCCCACGTACGAGTCGACCGAGGTGTGCACCACCTCGGCCGCCAGCGGTCCCTCCGGGTCCGGGATGAGGGTGCGCGGGTTGCGGCCGTGCTGATCGGTGAACTCCGGCAGCGGGTGCTCCAGCGGCGACGGAAAGCCGCGCTTGATGCCGTCGAGCACCTCGCGGATGCCGACCCCGGTTATCGCGCACACCGGAAGCACGGGGTGCAGGCCGCCCTGGGCCACCCCTTTTTCCAGGTCGGCGATCAACGTGGCCTCGTCGATCGGCTCGCCGTTGAGGTACCGGTCCATCAGCGACTCGTCTTCGCTCTCGGCGATGATGGCTTCGATGAGCTCGCCCCGCGGTTGGTCGATCTGCTCGCGCAGTTGCTCGTCGGCCGCGACGGTGCCCCCGAGCTCGTAGATCTGCTCGGTGAGCAGGCCGACCAGCCCGAAGAACTCGCCGTCCGCGTCGAAATGCGGCAGGTACAGCGGCAGCACTCCCGAGCCGAACGCGTCCTGGCAGCCCAACAGCGCGGTGTCGAAGTCCGCGCGGGGCTGGTCCAGCCGGGAGATGAGCACCGCACGGGGCATGCCGACCGCGGCGCACTCCTGCCAGATCGCGCGGGTCGCGGGGTCGACGCCTTCGGTGGCCGCCAGCACGAACAACGCGGCGTCCGCGGCACGCAACCCGGCGCGCAGTTCACCGACGAAGTCCGCGTAGCCGGGCGTGTCGATCAGGTTGATCTTGATGTCCTCGTGTTGCATCGGTGCGATGGCCAGTCCGATGGACCGTTGCTGCTCGATCGAGGCGGGCTCGTGGTCGCACACCGTGGTGCCCTCGGTGACGGCGCCCGGTCTGGGGATCGTCGAGGTGGCGGCCAGCATCGCCTCGGCGATCGTGGTCTTGCCGGCGGCCGACGGGCCGACCAGCACGATGTTGCGGATCTTGGCGGGTTCTGAGGGGGCCGGGATCGCCGGCCCTCCTACCGTGCCGCTTTGTTTGCTGCTCATGAGTACTCCCCTGCGCGCTCCCGGCGACCACATGTGTCTCCGATCACACACCTCGTGTTCGGGTCGTGCAAGGGCGGTTGGCACTGCCGCTGGGTTGCGAGCCGCGGACCGGTCCGCTCCGGGCCGCCCGGGCAGCAAGTGGACTACCGGAATTAGCGGTCAGTGGACCGTGGAAATGGTCCAGTTCGGGAATAGCCTGGTCGCGGCAGAACACCGACAACAGAAGGGCCTAAGGTGACAACCGTCGACGCCAAGGACACCGCCGGCAACGCCCAGACCGGCACCGACGGGGTCAAGCGGGGCATGGCCGAAATGCTCAAGGGCGGCGTGATCATGGACGTGGTGACGCCCGAACAGGCCAAGATCGCCGAGGCCGCCGGTGCGGTCGCGGTGATGGCGCTGGAGCGAGTGCCCGCTGACATCCGCGTCCAGGGTGGCGTGGCCCGGATGTCCGATCCGGACATGATCGAGGGCATCGTCAACGCGGTCTCCATCCCGGTGATGGCCAAGGCGCGCATCGGCCACTTCGTCGAGGCGCAGGTGCTGCAGTCGCTGGGCGTGGACTACATCGACGAGTCCGAGGTCCTCACCCCGGCCGACGAGGTCAACCACATCGACAAGTGGGCCTTCACGGTGCCGTTCGTGTGCGGCGCGACCAACCTCGGCGAGGCGCTGCGGCGGATCTCCGAGGGCGCGGCGATGATCCGCTCCAAAGGTGAGGCCGGCACCGGCAACGTCGTCGAGGCGACCCGGCACATGCGGCAGATCCGCGCCGAGATGCGGCGCCTTTCGGTGCTCGGCGACGACGAGCTCTACGTCGCGGCGAAGGAGCTGCGCGCCCCGGTGCAGCTGGTCCGGGAGATCGCCAGGACCGGGAAGCTGCCGGTCGTGCTGTTCACCGCGGGAGGCATCGCGACCCCGGCGGACGCGGCGATGATGCGGCAGCTGGGCGCGGAGGGAGTCTTCGTCGGCTCGGGGATCTTCAAGTCCGGCGACCCGGCAAAGCGGGCCGAGGCGATCGTCAAGGCGACGACGTTCTACGACGACCCGGACGTGATCGCGAAGGTCTCCCGGGGCCTCGGCGAGGCGATGGTCGGCATCAATCTCGACGACCTCACCGAACAGCAGCGCTACGCCCACCGCGGCTGGTGATTCCAAGGCGGCCGGCCGGCGGGTCCCGGGCTTCGATTGCGAGCGGGCGTGCAGGAGAATCGAAGCCGTGACGAAACCCGTGATCGGAGTCCTCGCCCTCCAGGGCGGCGTGGCAGAGCATCTGGTCGCGCTGGAGCGCAGCGGGGCCGAGGCGCGGTCAGTCCGCCGGCCCGAGGAGCTGGCCGCAGTGCACGGAATCGTGGTGCCCGGCGGCGAGTCGACCACGATGACCCGCCTACTCGACACCTTCGAGCTCTACGAGCCGCTGCGCGAACGGCTGGCGGCAGGGCTGCCCGCCTACGGCTCGTGCGCTGGGATGATCATGCTCGCCGGAGAAGTGGTGGACGAGGCTCGGGACCTACCGGCGGTCCGGCCGCTGGGTGCGCTGGACGTGGTCGTGCGGCGCAACGCCTTCGGCCGGCAGGTCGACTCGTTCGAGACCGACCTGGACTTCGCCGGCATCCCGGACGGCCCGGTGCACGCGGTTTTCATCCGCGCACCGTGGGTGGAAAAGGTCGGCGCCGACGTGACGGTGCTGGCAACGGTGCCCGACGACCCGGACAACACTAGGCGAAATGATGCCGCCGGTAGGATCGTCGCGGTTCAGCAGGGACCGGTGCTCGCCACCGCCTTCCACCCGGAGCTGGTCGGCGGCGACGAGCGCGTGCACCGCTATTTCGTACAGATCGTCCGCGCGCAGTGAAAATCGCAGCGCAGGCGTAGAAAGACGGAGGAGAGATGAGCGGCCACTCAAAGTGGGCCACCACCAAGCACAAGAAGGCCGCCCTCGACGCCAAGCGCGGCAAGCTCTTCGCGAAACTGATCAAGAACGTCGAGGTTGCCGCGCGGACCGGTGGGGGCGACCCCGAGGGCAACCCGACCCTGTACGACGCCATCCAGAAGGCGCGCAAGAACTCGGTCCCGCTGGACAACATCGAGCGGGCGCGCAAGCGCGGTGCCGGTGAAGAAGCCGGCGGCGCCGACTGGCAGACGATCATGTACGAGGGTTACGGGCCCAACGGCGTCGCGGTGCTGGTGGAGTGCCTGACCGACAATCGCAACCGGGCCGCCGGCGAGGTGCGCACCGCGATGACCCGCAACGGCGGTTCGATGGCCGACGCGGGGTCGGTGTCGTATCTGTTCAACCGCAAGGGCGTCGTGCTGCTGCCGAAGAACGGGCTCAGCGAGGACGACGTGCTTATGGCGGTGTTGGAAGCCGGCGCCGAGGAGGTCAACGACCTCGGCGACAGCTACGAGATCCTGACCGACCCGACCGACCTGGTCGAGGTCCGCAAGGCGTTGCAGGCCGCGGACATCGAGTACGACTCGGCGGAGACGAACTTCCTGGCCTCGGTCAACGTCCCGTTGGACGCCGACGCCGCCCGCAAGGTGTTCAAGCTGATCGACGCCCTCGAAGATTGCGACGACGTGCAGAACGTCTTCGCCAACTTCGACGTCTCCGAGGAGGTCATGGCCGAGGTCGGCTGACGCGGTTGTCGCGTTGGAAGTTGGCGTTGTGCCGCTGTGCCAAATTCCACATCAGCGATTCGGTGCTCGAAGAGGTCAACGCGTGAGTGCTGGGCGGCAGGTCGTGGCCGAGGTCTGCTGACACGCAACGTGTTCGGCCCGCTCCCGCCGGTTCCACCGTGGCTTAGCGCCTCGGGTACCGGCGGGAGCGGTTTGCTTTCCCGGGCAGAATGACGGCTGTGGTCAACACGGATGAGGGTCTGCGCAGGTGGATGGTGAACACCGCGGACGAGCACGGAGCCGCGGTGATGCACGTTGCGGGCGACGAACGCGGCGCGTCGTACGCGTTCTCGGTCGGGGCGTGGCGTCGTTTTGGCAAGCCCGAAGTCGTCGTGATCGGTCTGCCCCAGGAGGTCGCGCACAAGGTGGTCGACACCTACGTGCAGCGGGTCGGCAGGGGCGAGCGGTTCCAACCGGGACAGCTCTACGACGGCTTCCTGCAGGGCTGCCCGGTCACCTTCGAAAAGGTGGCGCTGCAGCACTATCCGGAGTATCTGGGCAGCGCTTTCCTGGTCTACAACGGACCGGACTTCCCCGCGGTGCAGCTGATCGTCTCAAGCCCGGACGGCGGCAAGTTCCCGTGGCAGCCCGACGCGCCGGGCGGCTTCCGCGAGTACCAGCCGGTGCTGACCGACAGCGGTCTGCCGGAAAGCTGGACTCCCGGCACCGACGGCCCCTGACCGGCCACCGCGCGGTGCCGACCGCCCCGGCCGGGTGATGCGCACGCGTGTCGGTGCGGTGGCGGAGCCCGGTGGTTCGATAGGATTCGAACGAATGTTCATGGCTGCGGGACTAGGGCAGGTGGCGTCGTGCGCGTGCTGGGAGTCGACCCCGGGCTGACTCGCTGCGGGCTCGGCGTGGTCGACGGCGGCCGCGGCCGCGAGGTCGCCTGCGTGGCGGTCGGTGTGGTCCGCACGCCGCCCGAGGACGAGCTGTCCGGTCGGCTGCTGGCGGTGGCGAACGCGGTCGAGCAGTGGATGGACTCGCACCGCCCCGAGGTGGTCGCGATCGAGCGGGTCTTCAGCCAGCACAACGTGCGCACCGTGATGGGCACCGCCCAGGTCTCCGGCGTCGTGGCGCTGGCCGCCGCCCGGCGCGACCTGCCGGTGGCCTTCCACACCCCGAGCGAGGTCAAGGCCGCCATCAGCGGCTCCGGCCGGGCCGACAAACGCCAGGTCACCACGATGATCACCAAGATCCTGGGGCTGGCTACCCAGCCCAAACCGGCCGACGCCGCCGACGCCCTGGCACTGGCGGTCTGCCACCTGTGGCGCGCCCCGATGGCCGCCCGGCTCGCCGCGGCGGAGGCCAGAGCCGCCGAACTTGCGCGCAACCACCGCGCCCGGCTGAAGGCGGCCCAGCAGGCCACCCAGGCTCGAACAGGAGGGAAATCCCGATGATCTCCACGGTACGAGGTCCGGTGCTGTCGGTCGGACTGGACCACGCCGTGATCGAAGTCGGCGGCGTCGGCATGGCGGTGCACGCCACGCCGGTGACGCTCGCCGCGCTGCGCCGCGGCGAGCAAGCACGGCTGTGGACCTCGCTGATCGTGCGCGAGGACTCGCTGACCCTTTACGGCTTCGCCGACGCCGAGGCCCGCGACCTGTTCGTCCTGCTCCAGACCGCCTCCGGCGTCGGCCCCCGGCTCGCATTGGCCACGCTCGCGGTGCTTGCGCCCGACCAGCTCTGCACCGCGCTGGCCGACGGCAACCTGACGGTGCTCACCCAGGTGCCCGGCATAGGCAAGAAGAGCGCCGAACGGCTGATCCTGGAGCTGCGCGACAAGGTCGGCGTGGTGGCCGGGACCGCGACCGGCCAGGCGGCGACGGCGGACGGCGGCCGGGTGCGTTCCGAGGTCTCCGAGGCGCTGGTGAGCCTGGGCTTCTCGGCCAAGCAAGCCGAGCAGAGCGTCGAAGCGGTGCTGGCCGCGAGCAACGGCGACCTGGACACCTCGGCCGTGCTGCGCAAGGCCCTGGCCACGCTCGGCCCGAAGTGAGGTCGGACGGATGCACGAGGACGACGACGGCTGGCAGCCGCCCGGCGATGGCGTCGCGCTGGACCCGCATCAGGACCCGGCCGACCAGGATGTCGAGACGACGCTGCGCCCGCGCAAGCTGAGCGAGTTCGTGGGTCAGGCGCGGGTGCGCGAGCAGCTGGAACTGGTTCTGCACGGCGCTCTCAGGCGCGGCGACCAGCCGGATCATGTGCTGTTCTCTGGCCCCCCGGGGCTGGGCAAGACCAGCCTGTCGATGATCATCGCGACCGAGCTCGGCGCCTCGATCCGGGTCACGTCCGGTCCGGCGCTGGAGCGGCCCGGCGACCTCGCGGCGATGCTGTCCAACCTCGCCGAGGGCGACGTGCTGTTCATCGACGAGATCCACCGGATCGCCCGCCCCGCCGAGGAGATGCTCTACCTGGCGATGGAGGACTACCGGGTCGACATCGTGGTCGGCAAGGGGCCCGGGGCCACCAGCATTCCGCTGGAGCTCGCGCCGTTCACGCTGGTCGGGGCCACCACCCGGTCCGGCGCGCTGACCGGGCCGCTGCGCGACCGGTTCGGCTTCACCGCGCACATGGAGTTCTACAGCCCTGATGAGCTGGAGCTGGTGGTGCGCCGCTCCGCCGGGATTCTGGGCGTGGACCTGCGCGACGACGGGGCCACCGAGATCGCCGGCCGGTCCCGGGGCACCCCGCGGATCGCCAACCGGCTGCTGCGGCGCGTCCGCGACTACGCGGAGGTGCGGGCCGACGGCGCGGTGACCCGCGAAATCGCGCGTGCCGCGCTGGAGGTCTACGACGTCGACGAAATGGGCCTGGACCGCCTGGACCGGGCCGTGCTCGGGGCGCTGATCAAGTCCTTCCACGGCGGCCCGGTGGGGATTTCGACGCTGGCGGTCGCGGTGGGCGAGGAGTCCACCACGGTCGAAGAGGTCTGCGAGCCCTACCTGGTGCGGGCCGGCATGCTCGCCCGTACCCCGCGCGGCCGGGTCGCGACGGTGGCCGCCTGGCACCACTTGGGGCTCACGCCGCCGCAGCACGCACCCGGCGAGCCGCCACCTGGGCTTTTCGACGAGTGACCGAACAGTGACATACCGCCGATTCGGTGTGCCTCGCCCGCCATCTGCTCGCGGCCGGGGCGCTGTTCCGTGTTGGCGGCGTGACGTTATCCTCCTCACGTCTCGCTCGGTGGTGAGGCAACCGCTAGAGGTGACACCGCCGGGTGTGCAGCGCGGCAGGCACGAACCGCGCCCCCGCGACATCGGGGGCACATCCGCGAACCGATTCGCGGATCGCACGGGCCGTGCAGACTCTCCCGTTTCCCAGTGGGGAGAGGACGTCAACCCGAGTTGACCTGGCACACTGGGGCTGAACATCCGAACAATTCGGGCGCAGTACTGCGAGGGCTGGGCCGCGAAGCGTCCGCTGAACGGAGCAAGATGGACCTCCAATCCCTGATTCTCCCGCTGCTGATCGTCCTGCTGGCGGTGCCGCTGTTCCTGCAGGCCCGCAAGCAGAAGCGCGCGGTGGCCGAGCAGCAGAAGCTGCAGAACTCCATCACGCCCGGCGACAAGGTGATGACCACCTCCGGCGTCTACGGCACCGTGGTCGAGACCAAGGACGACACCATCGACCTGGAGCTGGCCCCGGGCGTGACCACCACCTGGGTGCGCGCCGCGGTCCGTGAGAAGGTCAACACCGACAGCTCCCCGGCCGCGGAGCCGGCCGAGGCCGGCACTTCGACCGACGCCGCTGAGGCCACCGTGGTCACGGAATCCAAGGCCGAGGTCGCCGAGCCGATCGAGCAGCAGAAGACCAACTGACGTCCGGCGGGACGTTCCCGCACCACCGGGCACCGCACCGGCGCCCGGCGGGTGGGGCTTGACCGCCGAGGTCGCGACGCGGGCACCGGGTTTCCCGGGCCCGCGTCTGTGCGTAGTTGTCGATCAACGCACGGTGGCCACCCGGGGCGCTGACATCGGCACCCGGCCTGTCAGACTGGACCGAGGGCGGCGCTGATCCACCACCCGAACGGACGGTGGATCAGCCTAAGATCGCGCCGGTTGGGAAACGTCGGTGAATCCAGCTGTACGTTGGTAGCTGGCCACCTGGCGCGCAAATCAGCCCGCGCACCGTACCGAGACCGTGGACAGGAGACCGACGCACCGTGGCACCTCCGGCCGGGCAGTTTCGCCCAGGGCGTTATCTGGCGTTCTTCGCACTGATCGTCATCGGGCTGTACGCACTGGTGTTCTTCACCGGTGATGGCAAGCCGAACCCGAAGCTGGGGATCGACCTGCAGGGCGGCACCCGGGTGACGCTGACGGCCCGCACGCCGGACGGCCGGCCGCCCACCACCGAGTCGCTGAACCAGGCCCGGCAGATCATCGAGACCCGCGTCAACGGCATGGGCATCAGCGGTTCCGAGGTGACCCGGGACGGCAACAACCTCGTGATCACCGTGCCCGGCGAGGGTGGCGAGCAGGCCAAGCAACTCGGGCAGACCGCCGAGCTGAACTTCCGCAAGGTCATCAACGCCGTCCCCGCGGCGCAGCCGCCGGCGGGCACGACCCCGCAGGCCGCGCGGCAGCAGGGCGGCGACGACAAGAAGGCGATCGACGAGGCCAAGGCGCTCCGGCAGAGCACCGACCCGAAGGTCCAGATGCAGGCGCTGCAGACGCTGAACTGCGCCGCCGAGGACCCGCTGCGCGGCAACGACGACCCGAAGCTGCCGCTGGTGACCTGCGACCGCGAAGGCCAGCAGAAGTACCTGCTGGAGCCGGTGTTCCTGCCGGGCAAGGAGATCGCAAACTCCCAGGCCCAGCCGCCGAATCCGCAGGGCGGGCACCCGGGCTGGGCGGTGGCGCTGGACTTCAAGAGCGAGGGTGCCAAGATCTGGGCGGACTTCACCTCCGCCAACGTCGGCCAGCAGGCCGCGTTCGTGCTGGACACCGAAGTGGTGTCGGCGCCATCCGTTAACACGGCGATGCTCGGTGGTAACGCGCTGATCACCGGTCAGTTCAATCAGCAGACCGCCACGGACCTGGCCAACATCCTCAAGTACGGGTCGCTGCCGCTGGCCTTCGACCAGTCCGAGGCCGAGACGGTGTCGGCGACCCTCGGCGTGGCCTCGCTGGAGGCCGGGCTGATCGCCGGCGGCCTCGGCCTGCTGCTGGTGGCCGTGTACTGCCTGTTCTACTACCGGCTGCTGGGCATCCTGACCATCCTGTCGCTGGCGCTCTCCGGTGGCGTGGTCTACGGGGTGCTGGTGCTGCTCGGGCGATGGGTCGGCTTCACCCTCGACCTGGCCGGCGTCGCCGGTTTCATCGTCGCGATCGGCATCACCGCCGACTCGTTCATCGTGTTCTTCGAACGCCTCAAGGACGAGATCCGCGAGGGCCGCACGTTCCGCTCGGCGGTGCCGCGGGCGTGGCCGCGGGCCCGGCGCACGATCCTGTCCGCCGACGCGGTCAGCTTCCTGGCCGCCGCGGTGCTGTACATCCTCGCCGTCGGCCAGGTGAAGGGCTTCGCCTTCACGCTCGGCATGTCGACGGTGCTGGACCTGGTTGTGGTCTTCCTCGTCACTCATCCGCTGGTGGCGTTGGCCTCGAAGAACAAGTTCTTGTCCAAGCCCTCGGTCTCCGGCCTGGGGGCGGTGCAACGGCTCAGTGACCGGTACCGGGCCGCCCGCAAGGCCGCTGCGACCACCGCCAAGGAGGCGTGAAGGTGACGACTCCAGGTACTGAAGGCGCCCGGCGGGAAAGCATCTTCCACCGCCTTTACACCGGGACCGGGGCCTTCGACATCATCGGCAAGCGCGCCCGCTGGTACGTCTCGCTGGGCCTGCTGGTGCTGGTGTGCATCGGGGCCATCGGGTTCAAGGGCTTCAACCTCGGCATCGACTTCGAGGGCGGCACCAAGATCCAGCTGCCCGCGGTCGGCGCCCAGGGGCCGATCCAGACGGACCGGGTGCAGGCCGCGTTCCAGGACGCGCTCGGTCATCCGGCCGAGACCGTGCAGGTCGTCGGCGTCGGGGCCAACCAGAGCATCCAGATCCGCTCGTCGTCGCTGACCGTCCCGCAGGTGGCCGCCGTCAAGCAGGCGCTGTTGACCGAGGTGCAGCCGCTGGACGCGCAGGGACGCCCGAGCGAGCAGGTGATCAGCGACAGCGCGGTCAGTGGCACCTGGGGCGGTGAGATCACCCAGCAGGCGTTGATCGCGCTGGCAGTGTTCCTGGTGCTGGTTTCGATCTTCCTGGCGTTCTACTTCGAGAAGTGGATGGCGGTGGCCGGGCTGATCGCGCTGCTGCATGACGTCGTGGTGACCGCCGGGATCTATTCGCTCGTCGGCTTCGAGGTCACGCCCAGCACCGTCATCGGCCTGCTGACCATCCTCGGGTTCTCGCTGTACGACACGGTGGTGGTCTTCGACAAGGTCAAGGAGAACACCCGCGGCCTGCTCAGCACGACCCGCCGCACCTACGGCGAGGCCGCGAACCTGGCGGTCAACCAGACCCTGATGCGCTCGATCAACACCTCGGTGATCGCGCTGCTGCCGGTGATCGGGCTGCTCGTGGTGGGCGCCTGGCTGCTCGGCGTCGGCGTGTTGCGTGACCTGGCGCTGGTGCAGCTGGTCGGCATGATCGCCGGCGTGGTGTCGTCGATCTTCCTGGCCACGCCGCTGCTGGTGGACTTCAAGATGCGCGAGCCGAAGTTCCGCGAACACGCGGCGAAGGTGCGCCAGCGCCGCGAGCGCGCCGAGGCCAAGGCCGCCGGTGAAGAGGTTCCGCCCGAGCCGAAGCAGGCGGTCGCGGCGGGCTCTAGTGCGCGCGGTGGACGCCCCGGCGGCAAGACGGGGCGGCCATCGGGGAAGAGACGGCGTTGACCGGGGCGGAGGAGACAGCCATTTCCGTGCAGGTGACCGACGCCGCCGATCACGCGCTCCGGCGGGCGGCCAGGCTGATCCGGGAGGTCCCGGACTTCCCGGAACCAGGTGTGCTGTTCCGCGACATCAGTCCGCTGCTGGCCGATGGCACCGGGCTGGGCGCCGTGGTCTCGGCGCTGGGCCGCGGGGTCGAGTTCGACGTGGTGGCCGGTGTGGAGGCGCGCGGCTTCCTGGTCGGAGCGGCGGTGGCGCAGGCCTTCGGCACCGGCGTGATCGGGCTGCGCAAGCCCGGCAAGCTGCCGGTGGTGGCGGATCGGGTCGACTACCGCCTGGAGTACGGCCGCGCCACCCTCGAACTTCCGGCCGACACGCTGTGCGCCGGTCAGCGGGTCCTGATCGTGGACGATGTGCTGGCCACCGGCGGCACCTTGGGCGCGGCTTGCCGGCTCGTCCGGCAAGCCGGTGCCGATGTCGCGGCGGCGGCCGTGGTCCTCGAACTCACGGCGTTGGAGGGTCGCGACAAGATCATGGGCGAAACCGTCCGGGCCCTCCTGCAAGCCTGAGTGGTGCGTCTCACCGGCGACCGCTGTCCGGTGATCAGTAGGGGTGAAGTGCGGCGGGCCGTCGACTGCGCGAGGTGACCGCTGGGCGTATCACAACCACACCAGGGAAGGTCCGTCGCCCGGATGGCGTTATTCTCAGTGTCCGGGTCCCCGGACCTGGGACGAAAGCAACGTCTGAGCCCGGGAGCGTGCGGTGAGCCAACACGTCGAATCTCCTGCTTCGGCAACCGATCCGGTTGCCGAGCCGCGTGCGGCCTCCGCGACCCGTCGCGTCCGCGCCCGGCTGGCCAGGAGAATCACGGCGCAGCGGGCCGCCGCGGTCAAGCAGGTGCTTGAGCCGCTCGCCACCGTGCACCGCGAACTCCACCCGCAGGCGGACCTCGCGCTGCTCCAGCGCGCCTACGACGTCGCCGAGGAGAAGCACAGCAGTCAACGGCGCAAGTCGGGCGACCCTTACATCACGCACCCGCTGGCGGTCGCGACGATTCTGGCCGAGCTCGGTATGGACACCACCACGCTGGTGGCCGGCCTGCTGCACGACACCGTCGAGGACACCGACTACTCCCTGGACAAGCTCGGCACCGAGTTCGGCGACGAGGTGGCGCACCTGGTCGACGGCGTCACCAAGCTGGACAAGGTCAAACTGGGGGCGGCCGCGGAGGCCGAGACCATCCGCAAGATGATCATCGCGATGGCCCGCGACCCCAGGGTGCTGGTGATCAAGCTCGCCGACCGGCTGCACAACATGCGCACCATGCGTTTCCTGCCGCCGGAGAAGCAGGCCCGCAAGGCGCGCGAGACCCTCGAAGTGCTGGCCCCGCTGGCGCACCGACTGGGCATGGCCACGATCAAATGGGAACTGGAGGATCTGGCGTTCGCCATCCTGCAGCCCAAGAAATACGACGAGATCGTGCGCTTGGTCGCTAACCGCGCGCCGTCGCGCGACACCTACCTGCGCACGGTCATCGACGAGCTGTCGCGACAGCTCGACACCGCCCGGCTGGCAGCGAAGGTGGAGGGCCGCCCCAAGCACTACCACTCGATCCATCAGAAGATGATCGTGCGGGGCCGCGATTTCGACGACATCCACGACCTGGTGGGCGTGCGGATCCTGGTCGACGAGGTCCGTGACTGCTACGCCGCGATGGGTGTGGTGCACGCGCTGTGGCAGCCGATGCCCGGCCGCTTCAAGGACTACATCGCCCAGCCCCGCTTCGGCGTGTACCAGTCGCTGCACACCACGGTGATCGGCCCGGAGGGCAAGCCGCTGGAGGTGCAGATTCGCACCCACGAGATGCACCGCACCGCCGAGTACGGCATCGCCGCGCACTGGCGGTACAAGGAGACCAAGGGCCGCAACGGCAGCGGCGGGCAGTCGGCCGTCGAGGTCGACGAGATGGCGTGGATGCGGCAACTGCTGGACTGGCAGCGGGAGGCCGCCGACCCGGGCGAGTTCCTGGAGTCGCTGCGCTACGACCTGGCGACGAGGGAAATCTTCGTCTTCACGCCGAAGGGCGATGTGATCACGCTGCCGTCCGGTTCGACCCCGGTGGACTTCGCCTACGCGGTGCACACCGAGGTGGGCCACCGCTGCATCGGCGCCCGCGTCAACGGCCGCCTGGTCGCGCTGGAACGCAAGCTGGAGAACGGCGAGGTCGTCGAGATCTTCACCTCCAAGGCGGAGGGCTCCGGCCCGAGCCGGGACTGGCTGTCGTTCGTGGCCTCACCGCGGGCCAAGGCGAAGATCAAGCAGTGGTTCGCCAAGGAGCGCCGCGAGGAAGCGATCGAATCCGGCAAGGAGCTGATCGCCAAGGAGATCCGGCGGCTCGGACTGCCGGTGCAGCGCCTGGTGTCGGCCGAAACACTCGGCGCGGTGGCCCGCGAACTGCACTACGTCGACGTCACCGCGCTTTACGCGGCGGTGGGGGAGAAGCAGCTGTCGGCGCAGCATCTGGTGCAGCGGCTGGTGGCCTTCATCGGCGGCCCTGAACAGGCCGCCGACGAGATCGCGGAACGCTCGACGCCGTCGACGACGCTGCGCGGCAAGCGGCGCAGCAGCGGTGACTCCGGTGTCGTGGTGAAGGATGCCGGTGACGTGTGGGCGAAGCTGGCCCGGTGCTGCACGCCGGTACCCGGTGACGAGATCCTGGGCTTCGTGACCCGCGGCGGTTGGGTCAGCGTGCACCGCACCGACTGCACCAACGCCGACGACCTGCGCAGCACGCCGGAGCGCTTGGTCGAGGTGTACTGGGCACCTTCGGCGTCGTCGGTGTTCCTGGTCGCGATCCAGGTGGAGGCCCTCGATCGGCATCGGCTGCTCTCCGACGTGACCAAGGTGCTGGCCGACGAACGGGTCAACATCCTCTCGGCCTCGGTGACGACCTCGAAGGATCGAGTGGCGGTCAGTCGCTTCTCCTTCGAGATGGGCGATCCGAAGCACCTGGGCCATGTCCTCAAGGCGGTCCGCAACATCGAAGGCGTCTACGACGTCTACCGCGTGACGTCCGCGGCCTGAGCCGGGTTGCCCGGCGGTCGCTCTCTTCGGAAATCGATGGGCCCTGCGGCTGCTGTGACACCGCAGGGCCCAATTTTCGAATGGCTCAAGCCGGTGCGGCTGCGCTCTCGATCTTCACCGGCAATTTGGGGCTTCCGTCGTCTTGACCGTTGACGGGCTGCACCCCAGCAGCGGCGACCTTGTCGAGCACGGCCAAGCCTTCCGGGCTGACAGTGCCGAACACCGTGTAATTCGGCGGCAGGTAGGAGTCCTGATAAACCATGAAGAACTGGCTGCCCCCGCTGTTGGGCTGGCTGGACTTGGCCATTGCCAGCGTGCCCCGCGGGTAGACCACCGAGCCACCCTGGTCGTACGGGCTGGGCGCGGGTGCCAGGCCCGCAGGCGGTTCGTCCTTGATCGAATATCCGGGGCCGCCAGAGCCGGTTCCGCTGGGGTCGCCGCATTGCAACACCTTCAGGCCCTCACCGGTGGTCAGCCGGTGGCAATCGGTGCTGTCGAAGTACCCCGCCCGCACGAGGTGGTCGAAGCTCTGCACAGTGCACGGGGCCTTCGCGTGGTCCAGCGTCACGGGAATCGCGCCCTGACTCGTCCGGAACGTGAGGTTCTCGGTGCCGTTGGCCGGGGTGGGTGTGGGATCTGGGGGCACGTCGACGGGTTTCGCGGCTGGTTCGCCGGTCTTGGCGTAAGCGCACGGCCCGCCGGTGCCGGCCTGCGCCTGCGGGGCTTGCTGCCGCGCGCTGTCGCTGCCGTTGCGGGTGAAGTAGAAGACGCCGCCAACGACCGCGATCACCACGACGATCGTCGCGCTGGCGGTAATCACCCGGCGTCGTTTGGCCTGCTCGGCACGGCGCTGCAGTTGGCGTTCGAGCTTCCGCTTGGCCGCCTGGCGCCGCTGCTCGTTGCTGGGCACCTGCTCCCTCCCCGATTCGGCAACCTGATGTCGTCGCGGGGAGTTTATGGGGTCGGTCGCGGACGGTTTCTGAGAGCCTGCGCATCGTGCGTGCGGCGCGCGAAGGCGCACGTGGGCGGGACGATAATCTAGGGTCCTGACCCGTCATCCTCGGGTGCCGCCCCAACGAAAGGTCGCACTTCGTGCTTGTCCTCGGGTTCCCGGTAGGACCGCTGCAGGCGAACTGCTACGTGCTCGCGCGCGGGGAAGGCGAACCCTGCGTCGTCGTGGATCCCGGCCAGGACGCCGTGCAGCCACTGGACGAACAGTTGCGCAAGCACCGGCTCGTGCCCGCCGCGGTGCTGCTCACCCACGGGCACTTCGACCACGTCTTCTCCGCCGGTCAGGTGTGCGCCGCGCACGGCGTGCCCGCCTATATCCACCCGGCCGACAGGTTCATGCTCGACGACCCTGGAGCCGCGCTCGGCCCGGCCGGCCGGCAGCTGTTCGGCGACGGACCGGTGATGGACGCGCCCACCGATGTCCACGATCTCGCCGGCGGGGACGAGCTGGAACTGGCCGGGCTGAGCTTCGACGTCACGCACACCCCGGGCCATACCGGCGGATCGGTGCTGTTCGGCGTCGGGACCGACGAGGGTGGACGGCTGTTGCTGTCCGGCGACACCCTCTTCGCCGGCGCCATCGGGCGCACCGATCTGCCCGGCGGCGACCACGGCCGGATGCTTGAGTCGCTGAGCACCAAGGTGCTGCCGCTGGACGACGAGACCGTCGTGCTACCGGGCCACGGACCGACCACCACCATCGGGCGCGAACGCGCGGGCAACCCGTTCCTGCAGGGCCTGCCGGCTTCCGACGCCATTTCCTGACGAGGACTGAACCACCACCCATGAGCACGTTCACCGCACCCAAGGGCATCCCGGAGTACTACCCGCCGGAGTCGGCGGGCTTCCTGGCGGTCCGCGACACCCTCGCCGACGCGGCGCGACGAGCCGGCTACGGCTACATCGAGCTGCCGGTGTTCGAGGACACCACGCTGTTCGCCCGCGGCGTCGGGGAGTCCACCGACGTCGTCACCAAGGAGATGTACACCTTTGCCGACCGCGGCGGCCGGTCCGTGACGTTGCGCCCGGAGGGCACCGCGGGCGTGATGCGCTCGGTCATCGAGCACGGTCTGGACCGCGGTCAGCTGCCGGTGAAGCTGTACTACAGCGGCGCGTTCTTCCGGTACGAGCGCCCGCAGGCCGGGCGGTACCGGCAGCTGCAGCAGGTCGGCGTGGAGGCGATCGGGATCGACGATCCGGCCCTGGACGCCGAGGTCATCGCGATCGCCGACGAAGGCTACCGCCGGCTGGGCCTCACCGGGCATCGCATCGAGATCACCTCGCTCGGCGACAACACCTGCCGCCCCGCCTACCGGGCGAAACTGCAGGAGTTCCTGCGGGGGCTGCCGCTGGACGAGGAGACCCGGCGCCGCGCCGACCTCAACCCCCTGCGGGTGCTCGACGACAAGCGCCCCGAGGTGCGGGAACTGGTCGCCGACGCCCCGCTGATGGTCGACCACCTCTCCGCGGCGGCCAAGGAGCACTACGAGCAGGTCAAGACGCACCTGGTCGACCTGGGCGTGGCGTTCGTGGAGAACCCGCGCCTGGTGCGCGGCCTGGACTACTACACCAAGACCACCTTCGAGTTCGTCCACGACGGACTCGGCGCGCAGTCCGGAATCGGCGGCGGCGGTCGCTACGACGGCCTGATGGCCGAGCTCGGCGGTCAGGAGTTCTCCGGTGTCGGCTTCGGGCTCGGTGTCGACCGCACCCTGCTGGCGTGCCAGGCCGAGGGGCTGGCCATCGGCGACCAGGCGCGGTGCGACGTCTACTGCGTGCCGATGGGTGAGACCGCCAAGCGCCGTTTGGTGGCGGCTGCGGGCGGGCTGCGGGCCGTCGGGGTCCGCGTCGACATGGCCTACGGCGGCAAGGGCCTCAAGGGCGCGATGAAGGCCGCGGACCGCTCGGGCGCCCGGTTCGCGCTGGTGCTCGGCGAGCGAGACCTCGAAGCCGGCACCGCGCAGCTGAAGGAACTGGCCAGCGGTGAACAGCGCGCGGTGGCCTTGGAAACGCTGGTAGACGACGTGCGGGCGGCCGTTGCGGCGGCGGAGCCACCGAGATGACCGAAGTCGAGACGATCCCGCTGGATCTGCTGGACCGCAAGACGATCCGCAACCGGGCCCGCAATGTGGCGATCGCGGCGGTGATCGTCGCGGCGGCCTTCGGCGGCATCGTCGGCCTGTTCGCCGGCACCACCGGCTTCGCCATTGTGGCGGCGATCGTGGGAATTCCCTTGTTGCTGCTGGCCTTCGCGGAGTCCCGGAAAACCATTGAGCTGCGCGGCAGCGAATTGGTGTCCCGTGCGGTGGGTGCCCGCGTGGTTGAGGTGAAGGCCGCGGATCGTCTCGACTTGTTCGTCACCGACCTGCGCGGCGCGCGGACGGTCAACCTGCTGGTCGGTGGCCCGCCCAAGGGCAAGGCGATCAGCGTGTCGCTGGCCATGTACGCGGGCACCGGCGGGCGCGAACTCGGGATTTACGCGCTGCGCCGGTTGGCCGACACGCTGGCGGGCTCCGGCGACACCCGCGCGCTGGTGCTCTCGCAGCTGATCGTGGCCCAGCTGCGGTCGGAAGCACGCGGCGACGCCGCCCCGGACCGACCGCTGTACCGGCTCGCATCGGTCGCGCCGCCGGGCCGGATGGCGCAGCGGTTGAACCCCGACGCGGTCGCCAAGTTCGTCGCCGCCTTGGGGTAGTGCCCGCACGCCGGATCAGCGGTCGGCCTTGCGGTGCGGTGGACGCCACCACACCGTCGCGGTTTCGGCGCCGGTGGCCGCCGCCCGGCCCACGCGGTCCGCGACCGAGCTGCCATGGTGGCTTGCGCCCTGCGCGGGCTCGCGGATCGCCACCGCGGCGGCGATCGCGGTGGTGATCGGCACCGCTGCGACCAGGCCGATGCTGCCGACCAGCGTGCGCACCACCTCCTGCGCCACGGCCTGCGAGCTCACGATCTGATTGAACGTCCGGCCGGAGAGCGTGTAGGCCAGCAGCATCGGCAGGGCCGCGCCCGCATAGGCCAGGACCAGGGTGTTCACCGCAGACGACACGTGGTCGCGGCCGATCCGCAACCCCGCCGTGTAGAGCTGCCGCAGGGACATCGTGGGGTTGGCCTTGCGCAGTTCCCACACCGCACTGGTCTGGGTCATGGTCACGTCGTCGAGCACGCCGAGCGCACCGATCACGATTCCGGCCAGCAGCAGGCCGCGCGCGTCGATCGGCGCGCCCAGCAGCCCCATCAGGCTGGAGGTGTCCTCGTCCAGCCCGGTCAGGCTGGCGGACGCCGAGAAGACCGCGCTGAGCAGGCCGATCAGCGCGAGGCTCAACAGGGTGCCGAGCACCGCGGTCGAGGTCCGCGCGGAGAAGCCGTGCGTCAGGTAGAGCACCACGAACATGATCAGGCCGGCGCCGACGACCGCCACCAGCAGCGGATTCTCGCCCGCGAGGATGGCCGGTAGCACGAAGCCGATCAGCACGACGAAGCTCAGCCCGAGGGCGATCAGCGCGGCGAAGCCCTGCCAGCGGCCGAGCACGATCACTGCTGCGGCGAACATCAGCGCCAGGACGAGCAGCGGTGTGCCGCGCTGGAAGTCGACTACCTGGTAGGACGCCGGGTCGTCTGGATTGGCCCCGGCGTAGCTGAGCACCACCTGGTCGCCGACGGCGAAGCGCGGCGAGCCCGGGTCGGTCGGCACCGCCTGCTGGATGGTCTGGCCGGGCTTCGGGCCGTCCTGCATCCGGACCCCGACCAGCACGCAGCCGCCTTGGCTGGGCGAGTCCGGGGTGCAGGAGCCGGCGACGGCCGAGACGACCTCGGCGTTGACCGGGTACTGGCCAGCGCCGAGATTGGTGCCGGTGCGCTGCTGGTGACCGAACGGGTAGAGCAGCAGGACGCCGACGATGGCGGCCAATGCGAAAGGCACCAGCGCGATGACGAGAACTCGTTTGACCTGCTTGGATACCGGCTCGGCGGGCCCGTGGCCGTGCCCGTGGCCGTGGCCGTGGTCGGTGCTGGTGGCGTCGCGGCCGGGACGGGGGCCGCGTCGCGTCGGCGGGTCGGGAGTGACCTGGTCCTGGTCTGCTGCCCGGCGGTGGCGAGCCCGATGGCCGCCTCCGGGCTCGGGGGGCTCTCCGGTGGGACGGCGGTCGGTCACCGGGCAATTATGCGGACTGCCCCGCGGGGGTCGCCCAGAGAGGGGGCGCTCGGGCGGGCTCGCGCACCCAGCGTCGTCGCGTTTTCCCCGATAGGCGGATATCCGGCGGCGCCGCTCGACATGATCATCGAAACTGTGTTCGAATCTAATCGTGCGATGGGAACAGCAACGAATCACCCCGCCGGCGGGGGACGCTCCGGAGCTGCCGCTCGCGATGCCGGAGCCGCCGCGGCGTGACGGCGGGCGCGCGGGGCTGCGCCTGCCCGAGCCGGTGCCGATCGAGGCCGGCACGGCCGAGTCCTACGCGATCGAGATCCATGCGAAGTCGATCATCAACCGAGTGCCCGGGGCGGCGCGGGTGCCGTTCGGGTGGACCATCAACCCGTACCGGGGTTGTGCCCACGCGTGTAGGTATTGCTTTGCGAGGCGCACTCACACGTACTTGGACCTGGACGCGGGGCACGATTTCGACAGCAAGATCGTGGTCAAGGTCAACGCCGGGGTCTTATTACGCAAGGAGTTGGCCAGCCCGCGCTGGGCCGGCGAGGCGATCGCGATGGGGACCAACACCGACCCGTACCAGCGCGCCGAGGGGCGCTACCGCCTGATGCGGGACATCCTCGCGGCGTTGCGTGACCGCGCCAACCCGTTCTCGATCCTCACCAAGGGAACGCTGATCCTGCGGGATTTCGATCTGATCGCGCAGGCCGCCGAGGTCGCCCCGGTGTCGGTGGCGGTCTCCATCGGTTCGGTCGACGAGCGGCTCTGGCGGGCGGTCGAGCCGGGCGCGCCCTCGCCGCGGCGTCGGTTGGACGTAGTCCGCCGGTTCGCCGACGCGGGGATCGGCTGTTCTGTGCTGATGGCACCGATCCTGCCCGGGCTCAGCGATGCACCGGAGCAGATTGACGCGACGGTACGGGAACTGGCCCAGGCGGGAGCTGCGAATGTCACGCCGTTGCTGCTGCATCTGCGACCAGGGGCACGCGAATGGTTCCGGGCCTGGTTGCAGGGGGAGCACCCGGAGTTGGTGCCCAGTTACGCCAGGCTGTACCGGGAGGGGTCCTACCTGCCGAAGTCCTACCAGCGGGAGGTGCTGGCGCTGGTGGCCGAGGCCAAGCGGCGCCACGGCGTCGGGTCGTCGCGGATGCCGGAGTTTCGCGAAGTCGGAGCGGGTGCGGCCCGGTCCGACGCCGAGGAAGAGGGGGTACGCCAGCTCAGCCTGTTGTAAGTCCGGTCGGCCACGACCAAGCGCTGATGCCGCGCGAAATGCACATTGTTTTCAATTGGGATAACAGACAATGTTTGCGGAAAGCGATCCCCGCATGGTTTGAAACTCCACCGGCGGTTTCGGGGAATCCGATAACGACGCCGTCGTTCACGGTTCAACCAATGGCCGGCAAGGAGGTCGGCCTCCGGTTACCTTCCGTGCTGGCTCGGCCTGTTCGTTCCGGGGCGGGTCAACACGTTGTCGTGCGCGAAGACGTGGTCGTGCCCAGCTGATCCTCGGGCTGCCACCGGACGCCGAAGACGCCCATGCCGAAGTCCAGCGCCACCGCGTGCGTGCGGCCGAAGCGGTCGACCGTCAGCGGTCTCGGGGGCGCCACCTCCTGCGTGGTGGAGTCGCCGACGTAGCTCTCGCACCGGGTCGGCATGTGCGCGGGGTCGAATTGCAACTCGACGACGTACTGCCGCACGGGCAACCGGAACAGCCGGCAGAAGCTGTGCTCGGCCTCGTTCGGGCCGGTCGGCGGGTCGATGATCTCGTACTCCAGCAGCAGCGTCTCGCCACGTGTCAGCGCCCGGTCGAACAGCAGCTCCGCCACCACCAGGTCGCGGGCGTGGTCGGTGAGCACCTGACCGAGTCGGCAGGACCGGATGGGGCGGATGATCGAAGGTGTTTCGCCGGAGGAGGCGCCGTCGAACATGATCACCCAGCGATCGACGCCGTTAAGCTCGGCCCGGACCAGCTTGCGGGTGCGGATCTTGCGCAGCTCGCCGTGCTGGTCGACGTGCACCACGTCGTGGTGGCTCAGCCGGGCGAGCTTGCTGTCGTGGCTGGTGTCGATCTTGGTGAGCAGTTCGGCGGCGGACTCGTTCTCCGACCAGAGCGCGCTCAGCGGCGGTGCGTCGGCGGGCACCTGCCGGGTGCGGCCGCGTGGTCGGGGTGGCCCCAACAGCGCGGATAACGCGCCCTCCGGCACGCTCAGCACCTGCTCCAACTGTTGCAGGGCGAGCAGTGAATCGGGGCGCTCCGGGCGTCGTCGGCCGGATTGCCAGTAGCTCAGCGCGGTGATGCTGACCGGCGTGCCGCGGGCGCGCAGCCGGTGCTGGATGCGTTCCAGGCTCAGCCGGCTCGCCCGGATCGCGGTGCGCAGGGCGGCTTCGAACGGACCGGTTCGGAGCAGTTCGGCGAGTTCGGCCGACAGGGCGTTCGCGCCGTGCTGTGCACCGCGGACGGCCGGATGGGCGGCTGGGCGAGCCTCGGTTTTCGAACCGGTCATCGTTACTCCTCGTGTCCGCCGAATTCCGAACTTACGCTAATCAGTGAATCTCTGTTTCGCAACGACCGAGTTCCGGTAGGCATCTCCAACTAAAGGAGTAAGTTGGGTTGTACAGGGGTTGAAATCAACTCGGCACCGCTTCGCTTGGCCGACGAACAATGTCCGTTGCGTGATCGTGGATCATGCTTCGAATGAGGTGAATTGTGAACCATCCGCGCCGAAATTGGTATCGACCATTCGGTGCCGCTCGGACGAATGGACGAACCTCGGGCCGCCTGCCGGTCGGCAGGGCGATCGGCAGTTCGGTCGGTGCGCTCGGCATCCTGGCAGGCAGGGGAGCCGACCGTCCGGGCGCGCGGTCACGCTCCGCGCCGACGGGCCGACGCCCGGCACCTGCGCGCTGCGCTTCGGCGTCCGTTGGCTAGCCTTGATGCCTTGCGTCCTGGCTGCTTAGCCGCCCCGTGGCCGAGCAGGCCGGACGATGATCGGGTGCGGCGAGGCCGCCGACCAGTTACACCGTCCATACCGTCAAGCGCTCAACAGCGGAAGAAGGAGCTCAGTACCCGTGATGCGCACGCACGAGGCCGGATCGCTTCGCGCCGGTCATGCCGGGCAGACCGTCACCCTCGCCGGGTGGGTGGCGCGCCGTCGCGATCACGGCGGGGTCATCTTCATCGATCTGCGAGACGCCTCCGGTGTCTCCCAGGTCGTGTTCCGCGAAGGCGAGATGGCCGAGCGCGCCCACCGGCTGCGCGCCGAGTTCTGCATCCGGGTCACCGGCGAGGTGATCCGCCGCCCGGCGGGCAACGAGAACCCGGAGATAGCCACCGGCGAGATCGAGGTGACCGCGGTCGAGCTTGAGGTGCTTTCCGAGGCCGCGCCGCTGCCGTTCCCGCTGGACGACCACTTGGAGGTCGGCGAGGAGGTCCGGCTCCGGCACCGCTACCTGGACCTGCGGCGCAGCGAGCCGGCCCGGATCATGCGGATGCGCAGCGAGGTCAACCGCATCGCCCGGGACGTGCTGCACGGCCGCGACTTCGTCGAGGTCGAGACGCCGACCATGACCCGCTCGACGCCGGAGGGCGCCCGGGACTTCCTGATCCCGGCCCGGTTGCAGCCCGGCAACTGGTATGCGCTGCCGCAGTCGCCGCAGCTGTTCAAGCAACTGCTGATGGTCGGCGGCCTGGAGCGCTACTTCCAGATCGCGCGCTGCTACCGCGACGAGGACTTCCGCGCCGACCGGCAGCCGGAGTTCACCCAGCTCGACATCGAGATGAGCTTCGTCGACCAGGACGACGTGATCGAACTCGGCGAGGAGATCCTGGCCGCGCTGTGGAGCAAGCTGTCCGATCACGAGATCCCGCGCCCGATCCCCCGAATGACCTACGCCGAGGCGATGGCCAAGTACGGCACCGACAAGCCGGACCTGCGGTTCGGGCTTGAGCTCACCGACATGACCGAGTACTTCAAGGACACCACGTTCCGGGTGTTCCAGGCGCCCTACGTCGGGGCGGTCGTGATGCCCGGCGGCGCCGACCAGCCGCGGCGGCAGCTCGACGCCTGGCAGGAGTGGGCCAAGCAGCGCGGGCACAAGGGCCTGGCGTATGTGCTCGTCGGGGCCGACGGGACGCTGTCCGGCCCGGTGGCGAAGAACCTTTCCGACGCCGAGCGTGACGGGATCGCCAAGGCCGTTGGCGCGGCCCCCGGCGACTGCGTGTTCTTCGCCGCGGGCCCGCGGTCGGCGGCCCGCGGCCTGCTCGGCGCGGCGCGGCTGGAGATCGGTGAACGCTGCGGCCTGATCGACCACGATGCCTGGTCGTTCGTGTGGGTCGTGGACGCTCCGATGTTCGAGCCGGTGGACGAGACCGACGACGTCGCGGTCGGCGCCAGTGGCTGGACCGCGGTGCACCACCCGTTCACCTCGCCCAACGCGGACTGGATCGACACCTTCGATCAGGATCCCGAGCACGCGCTCGCCTGGGCCTACGACATCGTCTGCAACGGCAACGAGATCGGCGGCGGATCGATTCGTATTCACCGATCCGACATCCAGGAGCGGGTGTTCGAGTTGCTCGGCATCTCGCGCGAGCAGGCGCAGGACAAGTTCGGCTTCCTGCTGGAGGCGTTCAAGTACGGTCCGCCGCCGCACGGCGGCATCGCCTTCGGCTGGGACCGGACCTGCATGCTGCTCGCCGGTGCCGACTCGCTGCGCGACGTCATCGCCTTCCCGAAGAGCGGTGGCGGTTTCGACCCGCTGACCGCCGCGCCCTCGCCGATCACCATCGAGCAGCGCAAGGAAGCCGGGATCGATGCCAAGCCCGCGGCACAGGTCGGCGACCAGAGCATCTCGGTCTTCCCGCCCGGCGTGGTGGAGAAGCAGGGCTGATCGGGAGCGGGGCGGGCACCGCGTGCTTGCAGCCGCGCTCGACGTGCGCCGTGGCCGGGGCGAGGTTGTCCGACAGGGTGACGATTCGGGGGGTGTTGCGCCGCTTGTGCCCGCTGTGGTTTCGAAATCTTCGTCGCCGTGCAACCCCGCCGACGCTTGGTTCCGTCAGCGTCTACGGGGCGGGTGTGTCCGGAGGACCATCGATGGTGGGAGCGAGGTCCGCCGGGCGAACACGCAGCGGTTACCGGCTTGACCGGATGTGTGTCACTTGACCGGTCATGCCCATCCGGGTTCAGGTTGTGGGGGTAATGTCTGGAGACGATGAGCGTGGAGATCACCACCGGCCCCCCGGAGGTTCGCGTCCCGGCCAGCACGGAGGCGACCGATACCGTCGGGACCGCGGAAGCCGTGCTGAGCAAGCGGACGGGAGCACCGGTCCGGCTTGCCGATGCGGAGGACCTCGGCGGCAGCGACCGCTCGGTCGTGATGCGGGTGCGGATCGCCGAATCGCCGTTCGAACTGCCCCGCACGGTGGTGGTCAAGCACTACGGCGAGTGTCCGGTGGAGGCCCGCTCCGACCCGTTCGCGCATGAGGCGGCGAGCTGCCAGCTCACCACCGCGCTGCCACCCGAGGCCCGGGTAGGCCCCGAGCTCATCGCGCACGACGCCGCCGAACGTCTGCTGGTGCTCGAAGACCTCGGGCGGGGTTCCACCCTGGCCGACGTGTTGTTCGCCGATGATCCGCGGGTTGCCGAGCGGGCATTGCTGGCGTGGGCGCGGGCCCTGGGGCGGCTGCACAGCACCACCGCCGGTTGCGAGGCGGACTTCGACGCGTTGATGCGCCGCCTGGGTGCGAAGTCGTGGACCGATCCGGTCGCCGACGACATCGTGCGGTCGGTGGCCGAGCTACCGGAGCTGCTGACCCAGATCCTCGGGGTGGACACCCCGCCGCGCATGGTCGAGCGGCTGACCGCCGCCACCGAGCTGCTGGAGTCGAGCCGGTACCGGTCGTTCAGCCCGTCGGACATCTGCCCGGACAACAGCCTCGTGACCGGCAGCAGCGGGGTGCGGTTCCTGGACTTCGAGTGGGGCTGCGTGCGCGACGTCGCGATGGATGCCGCGTACCTGCAGTACCCGTTCCCGTCGTCGTGGTGTTCGTACGCGTTGCCGGGCAACCTTGCCGAGAGCATGTTGTCGACGTGGCGTTCGGAGATCGCCGAGGTCTGGCCCGAGCTCGATGACGACGAGGTGCTGATGCCCCGGCTGTTCAACGCCCAGCTGCTGTGGGTGTGGGTGTCGACGTGGTGGTTCCTGCCGCGGACCGGGGAAACCGACCGGCCGATCGACCTGCACATGCCTTCGCCGCGCCGCAGCACGGCGCTGGTGGACCGGTGGCGGCGCCTGCGCACGGACGCGGAGGAGGCCGACATGGTCGACATCGCGGAGGTCGCCGACCGGATGATCGATGCGCTGGTGGACCGCTTCGGGGCCGGTGCCCTGCATCTGCTGCCGTACCCGGCCTTCCGCACCGCGTAGCCACCCGGCTCGCGCTCCAGGCTCGGTTTCACGCGGCATCCATCCGGAGGTGCGTGGTGGGTTTCGTCGGGTTGGAGATCGAGCGGGCCGCCGTCGCCACCTGGCCGGCTTCGACGGTCGAGCGCGTTGACGGCTGGCTATATCGGTGCTGCGGCCTGCTGAACCGCAAGCGCTCGAACTCGGCTTTGCCGCCCGCTGTCGTCGCGGACGCAGCTGCGGCGGTCGAACGGCTGGAAGAGTTCTACGCGGTGCGGGGCACCAAGCCGATCGTGCAGGTAAGTCCGCTTGACCGGCATGCCGAGCTCGACGCGTTTCTGGCCGCCCGGGGCTACCGCGTGGTCGCTCCCACCGCGGTCATGTTCGCCGACTGCACGCGGGTGCTGGACGACCTCGCACGGTTACCACTACCGGGTCGGCTATGATGCGGTGTTTCGGTCTTGTTGCCCAGGATGAATATGGCCGAGGGTTCAACTCCCCCAATACGGTAATTCTGGTCACATCGCCAACACTTTCCGTAGTGAACATCGTTTACGCACCGCAGTGACGGCCCTCTTGTCCACCCGGCATCCGGGTGAATTCGCAGGTCGAACCGGGTTGGATTAACATATCGTCATTTGTTTCTCCGCCGGTCGGGCCGGAACTGTGACTTGCGCCCGGACCGTCGTTATCGGATACCTTGAGTTCAGCGTTTAGCACTACGCCCCGCTACCGTCGGCGTCGCCGGAAGGGGAACGGCTGCTCTATTCGGGAGGCATTCGGTGCGTGGCAAGGCATGGCAGATCACGAGGGCGGGAATATTCCTGCTCTTCGCGGTCGTGCTCGCGTTGCTGGGCCCGCTAAACGCCGAGGGCAGCTCGCAGTTGCGCATCGGACCTGCTGAATCCAAGTCCGAGACCAACGAGCAACGGGACGTCGAGAAGCTGCGCGAACGGCTGCCTGGCATCGCGCCACCCCGGCGTCTCTACGACCGCAAGAACGACCGCGGCGCGCTCTTGCCGCCCGGGCTGCAGTACGCCGCCGATATCGAGAATCAAGCCCAGGTGCGCGTGCTTCCGAATGCCCGGAGCAAACCGCACCACGCCTGCGTCAAGCTCAAACATTCACCTGCCGCACTCCAGGTCATCCGCCACTGATCGGCGCTCGCGACATATTCCGAGCAGACGATCAGGAGAGGCGACAATGAGCTTCGAACATTTCGTGCGGCACGCACGACGGCACCCCAGCATGCTTTCCGCGGACCGCCGGCGGCAACTCGCCGCAGGTCAGAAACCGTCCGCGCTGTTCATCGGTTGCTCCGATTCGCGGGTGATCCCGTCCCAGATCACCGGTGCCGAACCGGGGAATCTCTTCGAACTGCGGACCGCCGGCAATGTGGTGCCGAAATACGCGCCGGACTCGGCGTCCAGCGAAATGGCCACTATCGAATACGCGGTTCTGCAGCTGCGCGTGCCGGAGATCATCGTCTGCGGGCACTCGCACTGCGGTGCCGTCACGGCATTGACCCTGGCCGGGCGCGGCCTGGAGGAGTTGCCCGCGCTGCGGACCTGGCTCGGCACCGACGGCTTGGCGGGCGCCGAACCGGAGGACCCCAGCGTCCGCTCGGAGAGCAAGCGGCACATCCAGTCGCAGCTGCAGACGCTGCATGAATACCCGTTCATCCGGGACCGGGTCATCGCCGGTGAACTGCGGTTGCACGCTTGGTTCTACGAGATCGACACCGGTCTCGTCTTCGCCTGCCCGCAGTCGCCGGACGAGCCGGACTTCCTGCCGCTCTGACTTCCGTTCCCTAAGCCCGTCGGGCCAGCTCGACGCCCGCACCGCCAGGTGCGCGGCGCGATGCCTGTTGCCCGCATATTCGACTTGCCCTGGAGGGCATTGTGACGACTCAACTCGAATCGCCTCGCCCGGCGCGCCGCGGGCCCGGCGCGCCGCGCTGGCCGAAGGAGACCTTCGGCGCCGATCTAGGGGCCTCGCTGGTGGTGTTCCTGGTGGCCGTGCCGCTCTGCGTCGGCGTGGCCGTCGCGTCCGGCGTGCCGGTCGAACTGGGCATCCTCACCGGCATCGTCGGCGGCCTCGTGGTCGGCTTGCTGCCCGGCAGCACGATGCAGGTCAGCGGCCCCGCGGCGGGGCTGACCGTGCTGGTGGCCTCGGCGGTCGACCAGCACGGGCTGGCGGCGCTGGGCGTGATCGTGCTCGGCTCCGGCCTGGTGCAGATCGTGCTGGGCCTGAGCCGGCTCGGCACCTGGTTCCGGGCGATCTCGCCGTCGGTGGTGCAGGGCATGCTCGCCGGTATCGGGCTGGTGCTGATCCTCGGCCAGATCTACCCGGTGGGTGGCCTCGCGCAGCCCGAGTCCACCTGGACGAAATTCGCCGGGATCCCGGACTTGCTGGTCACGACCGTGACCAGCCCGGCGGGCCGCAGCGGGCTGTTGCTGGCCGTGCTGGCCCTGGTGATCATGGCGCTCTGGAAGAAGGCGCCCGCGCAGCTGCGGCTCGTGCCCGGCGCGCTGCTGGCCGTCGTGGCGACCAGTGCGGTGGCGGCGCTGTTCGCGATGCCGGTGCAGAAGGTGGAGGTCGGCTCGCTGCTGTCGGCGTTGAACGTGCCGACCGCCGCTGCCTGGGGCGAGCTCGCCACGCCCGCCGTACTTGGTTCGATCCTGACCTTCGCGCTGATCGCCTCGGCGGAAAGCCTGTTCAGCGCCGCCGCCGTGGACCGCATGCACGACCGCCCGAAGACCCAGTACAACAAGGAACTCGTCGCTCAAGGCGCGGGCAACACGATCTGCGGTCTGCTGGGGGCATTGCCGATGACCGCGGTGATCGTGCGCAGCGCCACGAACGTGCAAGCCGGGGCGAAGACCAAGCTCTCCCGCATCCTGCACGGGTTCTGGCTGCTGCTGTTCGTGATGCTGCTACCGGGCGTGCTGGCCTTCATCCCGACGGCCGTGCTCGCGGCGCTGCTGATCCAGGCCGGTTGGAAGCTGCTGGAGCTGCGGCAGGTCGTCACGCTGGTGCGGGAGCACCGCTCGGAGGCGTTCGTGCTGGTGCTGACCGCTGGCACGATCCTGGCCACCGACCTGCTGATCGGCACGCTGACCGGTCTGGCGGTCGCCATCATCAAGACCGCGATCGACGTGTCCCGGCTGTCGGTGCGGGCCGAGCACGACGACGAGCACGTGCGCGTTGAGCTGGGTGGCAACGCGACGTTCCTGCGGCTGCCACGGCTGCTGGACCACCTCGAACAGCTGCCAACGGGCAAGCACGTGCACCTGGACCTCACGACGGTCCGCCACCTCGACCGCGCCTGCTACCAAGCCGTCGAGCACTGGGCGGCCCAGCGCCGCCGCGGCAACTGCACGGTCGAGGTGGCCCTGCCCGCCCGGGTGGGCTGAGTCAAGGACAGTCACTGGGGCGTCGGAGGCGGCGGGTAGCGTCGGCGGGGTGAGTGAGGGCTTGTTCGACGAGGGGCTGTTCGGCGCCGACACCGAGATGCGCGCGGGCGAGAAGCTGGCCGAGAACGCGCCGTTGGCGGTGCGGATGCGGCCCCGCTCGCTCGACGAGGTCGTCGGCCAGCAGCACCTGCTGGGGGCAGGAGCTCCGCTGCGCCGCCTGGTCGAAGGGGCAGCACCGGCATCGGTGCTGCTCTACGGCCCGCCCGGCACCGGCAAGACCACCCTCGCCAACCTGGTTTCGCTGGCGACCGGACGGCGGTTCGCGGCGCTGTCCGCGCTGTCGTCCGGGGTCAAGGAGGTGCGCGCCGTCATCGAGGAGGCGCGCCGCCGGTTGGGCCGGTCCGGCGAGTCGACGGTGTTGTTCATCGACGAGGTCCACCGCTTTTCGAAGACCCAGCAGGACGCGCTGCTGGGCGCGGTCGAGGACCGCACCGTGCTCCTCGTGGCGGCCACCACGGAGAACCCGTTCTTCTCCGTGGTGGCTCCGCTGCTGTCGCGATCACTGGTGCTGCAACTACGCAGCCTCGATGACGAGGACATCCGCACGCTGCTGCGGCGGGCGGTCAGCGAGGAGCGCGGTCTGGGTGGGGCGCTGAACCTGGCCGAGGCGGCCGAGGCGCACCTGGTGTCGCTCGCCGGAGGCGACGCGCGACGGGCGCTCACGGCGCTGGAAGCGGCGGCGGAGTCGGCGAGTTCGACCGGTGCGGACGCGATCGACCTGGCGACCGTGGAGGCCACCGTGGATCGCGCCGCGGTTCTCTACGACCGGGGCGGTGATCAGCACTACGACGTGGCCAGCGCGTTCATCAAGTCCATCCGTGGGTCCGATGTGGACGCTGCGCTGCACTACCTGGCCCGGATGGTGGAGGCGGGGGAGGACCCGAGGTTCATCGCGCGCCGGCTGGTGGTGCACGCCAGCGAAGACATCGGCATGGCCGATCCGACCGCGTTGCAGACCGCCGTCGCGGCCGCGCACGCGGTGCAGTTCATCGGGATGCCCGAGGGTCGACTCGCGTTGGCACAGGCCACGATTCACCTCGCCACCGCGCCGAAGTCCAACGCCGTGATCATGGCGATCGACGAGGCGATGGGTGACGTGCGGGCGGGCAAGGGCGGCCCGGTGCCGCCGCACCTGCGCGACGGGCATTACGCCGGAGCGAACAAGCTCGGCAACGCCCAGGGCTATCAATATCCGCACAGCAAGCCGGAAGGCGTGCTCACCCAGCAGTACCCGCCGAACGAATTGGTGGGCCGCGACTACTACCAGCCGACCGGTCGAGGCGCGGAGCGCACGCTGAATGACCGGATCCCGAAACTGCGCGGCATCATTCGCGGCGACGACTGACCGGCCCGCGGGTTGCGGGTAGATTCCGGCGGGGATTTCGTCGCGAGGAGGTTGTTGGTGGACAAGCGGATCGTGGTCAGCCGGGCGGTGCCGGAGCCGGCGTTAGACGTGCTGCGCCAGGCCGGGAAAGTGCACGTCTGCCCGCAGGACCGGCCGCTGACCGTGCCCGAATTGCACGAGGCGGTGCGCGGCGCGCACGCGATCGTGACGATGCTGCACGACCGGGTCGATGCCGACCTGGTCGCGGCCGCCGGCCCGCAGCTGGAGGTGGTGGCCAACGTTGCGGTCGGCTACGACAACATCGACGTTCCGGCGGTGACCGAGCGGGGCGTCATCGTCACCAACACGCCGGGTGTGCTGGTCGACGCGACGGCCGACCTGGCCCTCGGGTTGCTGCTCATGGTCACCCGACGGCTCGGTGAGGGCGAACGGCTGCTGCGGGCCCGCCGGCCGTGGACCTTCCACCTGGACTTCATGCTCGGCACCGGGCTGCAGAACAAGATCCTCGGCATCGTCGGACTCGGCGACATCGGGCAGGTCGTGGCCAGGCGGGCCCGCGCGTTCGGGATGAACATCGCCTACACCGGCCGCCGCCGGGCCGCAGCCGAGGTGGAAGCCGAGCTCGACGCCCGTTTCCTGTCCCAGGACGAGCTGCTGCGCACCGCCGACGTGGTGTCCCTGCACTGCCCGCTGACCGAGCAGACCCGGCACCTTATCGACGAAGCGGCGCTCGCGACGATGAAGCCCACCGCGGTGCTGGTCAACACCAGCCGCGGCCCGGTGGTCGACGAACAGGCGCTGGCCAAGGCGCTCCGGGAAGGCCGAATCGGCGGCGCGGCCCTGGACGTCTTCGAACACGAGCCGGAGGTGGAACCGGCCCTGCTGGACCTCGACAACGTCGTGGTGGCCCCGCACCTTGGCTCGGCGACCACCGAAACCCGCACGGCGATGGCCGAGCTCGCCGCCCGCAACGTCGCCGAGATCCTCGCCGGGCACGAGCCGCCGAATCCCGTCCACCGATAACCCGACCGAGGTGACGGGCGGGTGAACAGTGGCCGTGTCGGCTTCGACCGGGTGCGGATGTCCGGGTACGGCCCCGGTAACCTGACGCTCGATCAACAGGCCGGGGCCAAGCCCCGGCCTACGGACATGACGTGGAAATTCGGGAGGGCACGTGACGCCCACGCAGATCGCCGCGCTGATCGCCGCCGGAGCGTTCGTGCTGCTGGTCGTGCTGCTGGCGATCCCGCTGATCAAGCTCGGCCGCACCCTGGACGAGGCGACCATCGCGATCCGCAAGGCGCACGAGAACTCCGATCCGCTGTTCACCGGCGCGAACTCCACCATCACCCACGTCAACACCCAGCTGGAACGGGTCGACGGCATCACCGCCAACGCGAAGACCATCAGCGGCAACGTCTCGGCGTTGTCCTCGCTGTTCACGGCTACACTGGGTGGCCCGTTGGTGAAGACGGCGGCCTTCTCCTACGGGGTCAGCAAGGCGCTGCGGGCCCGCCGGAGGCGGAAGCAGGAGCCCGCGGGCCGGCACTTCCGCCGCAAGGGCAAAGGGGGGCGCAAGTGAGGCGCCTGTTCTGGTTCGGCGCCGGGATCGTGGCCGGGGTCGCGTTGACGCGCAAGCTCAACGAGACCACCCGGAAGGCGACCCCGAGCGGCATAGCCGAGCAGCTGGGCGGCGCGGTCCGGGAACTGGCCGGGGCCGTCGGCTCGTTCGGTGCCGAGGTGCGTGCGGGCATGCAGGAGCGGGAGCAGGAACTGCACGACGTGGTCGAGCGCGGCAGCGCAGCCGACACGGTGCAGTTCCGCCGGATCGACGTGGCCTCCGAAGAGGGCGCGGCCAACGGTCGGCGAGCTCGCCGGGCGGGCCGCTGACGCCGGCGCTTCGCGCCGCCAGCCGCTCGCCGACACCCGAAAGCCTGTCCGCCATCTGAACTACCGAGGACTCATCGTGCAGACCCACGAGATCAACAACCGCTTCATCGAGCACTTCCGCGGCCGCGGCCACACCGTCGTGCCCAGCGCGTCGCTGATCCTGGACGACCCGACCCTGCTGTTCGTCAACGCCGGCATGGTGCAGTTCAAGCCCTACTTCCTGGGCGAGGCCCCGGCGCCGTACCCGCGGGCGACCAGCATCCAGAAGTGCGTGCGCACCGGCGACATCGACGAGGTCGGCAAGACCACCCGGCACAACACGTTCTTTCAGATGGCCGGCAACTTCTCCTTCGGCGACTACTTCAAAGAAGGCGCCATGGACTACGCCTGGGACCTGATCACCAGGTCGCAGTCCGAGGGCGGCTACGGCATGGACCCGGGCCGGCTGTGGGTCACCGTCTTCGAGAACGACGCCGAGGCGGCCGGCCTGTGGCGGCAGGTCACCGGCATCTCGCCGGAGCGGATCCAGGCCCGCGACGCCAAGGACAACTACTGGGACATGGGCGTGCCCGGCCCGGGCGGCCCGTGCTCGGAGATCTACTACGACCGCGGCCCCAAGTACGGCCGCGAGGGCGGCCCGATCGTCGACGAGGACCGCTACATCGAGATCTGGAACCTGGTGTTCATGCAGGACATCAGGGGTGAGCTGGCGCCGAAGGAAGGCCACCCGCCGATCGGCGAGCTGCCGACCAAGAACATCGACACCGGCATGGGCGTCGAGCGGGTCGCGTGCCTGCTGCAGGGCGTGGAGAACGTCTACGAGACCGATCTGGTCCGCCCCGTGATCGCCAAGGCCGAGGAGCTCTCCGGCCGCCGCTACGGCGCGAACCACGAAGACGACGTGCGGTTCCGCGTCATCGCCGACCACGCCCGCTCCGGTGTGATGTTGGTCGGCGACGGCGTTACCCCCGGCAACGAGGCGCGCGGCTACGTGCTGCGGCGGCTGCTGCGCCGGATCATCCGCTCCACCCGGCTGCTGGGCGTGCAGGAGCCGGTGCTCGGCGAGTTCAGCAAGGTCGTGCGCGACGCGATGGCGCCGAGCTACCCGGAGCTGGTCACCGAGTTCGACCGCATCGACTCGGTGATGCGCAACGAGGAAGACGCCTTCCTGGCCACCCTGACCGCAGGTTCGAAGATCTTCGACATGGCGGTGGCCGACACCAAGCGGGCCGGCGGCAAGCAGCTTGCCGGGGCCAAGGCCTTCCAGCTGCACGACACTTACGGCTTCCCGATCGACCTGACCCTGGAGATGGCGTCCGAGCAGGGGCTAACCGTTGACGAGCAGGGCTTCCGGAACCTGATGGCCGAGCAGCGCCGCCGGGCCAAGGAAGACGCGAAATCCCGCAAGACCGGGCACGGCGATCTGTCGACCTACCGGACGCTGCTGGACCAGCACGGCACCACCGATTTCATCGGTTACACCGACCTGCGGTCGCACAGCCGGGTGCTGGGCCTGCTGGTGGACGGGCAGCCGGCGAAGTCCGCCGCGGCGGGCACCGAGGTCGAGCTGGTGCTCGACCGCACCCCGTTCTACGCCGAGGGCGGTGGGCAGATCGCCGACACCGGTCGGCTGGTCGGTCCCGGGGTGGCCGTCGAGGTGCAGGACGTGCAGCGTGCCGTGCCGGGCCTGTTCGTGCACCGCGCCAGGGTCGTCGAGGGCGAACTCGGCGTGGACACCACGCTGGAGGCCTCGGTTGACGTCGCGCGCCGCCACGCGATTGAACGCTCGCACTCCGCCACCCACCTGGTGCACGCGGCCGTGCGCAGCGCTTACGGCAAGCGCGCCGCGCAGGCCGGTTCGCTGAACTCGCCGGGCCGGATGCGCTTCGACTTCACCGCCCCGTCGACGGTGTCGGCAGGCGTGCTAACCGGCGTCGAGGAAGAGGTCAACGACTACCTGCAGAGCGACGTCGAGGTGCGGGCCTACACCACGACGATGGACCGGGCGATGGAGCTCGGCGCGATCGCGCTGTTCGGCGAGAAGTACGGCGACCAGGTCCGGGTCGTCGACATGGGCGACTATTCCCGGGAACTGTGCGGCGGCACCCACGTGCCGAGCATCGGCCGCCTCGGCGTGGTCAAGCTGGTCGCCGACTCCTCGGTCGGCTCCGGCGTGCACCGCGTCGAAGCGCTGGTGGGCATGGACGCGATGCGCCACATCAGCAAGGAGCACCTGCTGGTCAGCCAGCTCGCCGAGCAGTTCAAGGTGCCAGCCGAGGAGCTGCCGGAACGGATCCAGGGCGTCGTGTCCCGGCTGCGCAGCGCGGAGAAGGAACTACAGCAGCTGCGCATCGCCCAGGTTCTACAGTCCGCGGGCGAACTCGCCGACAAGGGCGCCGACGTGCACGGCGTGACGCTGGTCGCCGAGCAGGTGCCGGACGGCGTGGACGGCAATGCGCTGCGCGCGCTGGCCGGTGAGATCCGGGGCCGGCTCGGGTCCCGCCCCTCCGTGGTGGCGCTGTTCTCCGCGGACGAGGGCAAGGTCAGCTTCGTGGTCGGCGTCAACGACGCCGCCCGGGACAAGGGCGTCGCGGCGGGCAAGCTGGTGCCCGGCTTCGCGGGCGAGGTCGGCGGTCGCGGCGGCGGCAAGCCGGACATGGCGCAGGGCGGCGGCTCGAACCCGGCGGGCATCAGCGCCGCGATCGGGGCGCTGCGCAAGACGCTGGACCAGGTGGTGGCTGGCGGGTGACCGAGCATCGGCGGCAAGCGGATCCCGGACCGGGGCGTCGGCTGGGTGTCGACGTGGGTGCGGTCCGGGTCGGCGTCGCACTCAGCGACCCCGCTCCGATGCTGGCGACCCCGCTGATCACCTTGCAGCGGGACGCCGCCGGAGGCCGCGACCTCGGTCAGCTGGCCGAGCTCGTCGCCGAGCACGAGGTGGTGGAAGTCGTGGTCGGCCTGCCCAAGACGTTGGCGGGCCGGCACGGAACTGCAGCGGAAACGGCCCAGGCATACGGGGCGGCGCTCGCGGAACGGATCGCACCGGTGCCGGTGCGGTTCGCCGACGAGCGACTGACCACCGTGACGGCCAGCCGGATGTTGTCGCAACGCGGCGTGCGGGGTAAAAAGCAGCGCGCCGTGGTCGATCAGGCGGCGGCCGTGGAAATCCTGCAGGCGTGGTTGGACGGCCGGGGGCAGACGACACGAGAGGAACTTTCGTGACTGACGATCTCGGACTGTTCACGGACGAGCCGGGCGAGACGCGGCGTGCACCGGATCCGGAGCGATTCCGCCGCCGCAAAAGACGACGGATCGTGACCGCGGTGGCGGCCGTCTTCGTGATGCTGTTGGTCGGCGTCGGCGTGCTTTACGGCGCCAGCCAGATCATGCAGATCGGCGCCTACGACAACTACGAGGGCGAGGGCACCGGCGAGACCGTCATCGAGATCAAGCCCGGCGACACCGTCAGCGCCATCGGCCGCACCCTCGCCGACAAGAACGTGGTGGCCAGCACCAAGGCGTTCACCAAGGCCGCCGAGCAGAACCGGCAGATCAACAGCATCCAGCCCGGTTACTACCTGATGCGCAACCAGATGTCCGGCGAGGCCGCCGTGGCGCACATCCTGTCGGCGGACGCGAAGGTCGGCCGGGTGGAGATCCGCGGCGGCATGCGGCTGGAAGACCAGGTGGCGCCCGACGGCGGGCGCACCCCCGGCATCCTGACGCGGCTCGCCGAGGCGACCTGCGCCGGGGCCAACCCCAGCTGCACCACATCGGAGGAGATGCACCGGATCGCCGCGACCGCCGACCTGGCCTGGCTCGGCGCTCCGCAGTGGGCGATCGCGGACGCTTCCAAGGCCGAGCCGAAGCGGCGGCTGGAAGGGCTCATCATGCCCGGTGTCTACGACGTGAAGCCGGGCGAGAGCGCGGACAACGTGCTGCGCGACGTCGTCACCAGATCCGCGGCATCGCTTGAGGTGTCCGGGCTGCCGCAGTCCGCCCAGGGCACCCAGTACAGCCCGTACCAGGTGCTCACCATCGCCTCCCTGGCGCAGAGCGAGGCGATCGAGAAGGACTTCCCGAACGTGTCGCGGGTGATCTACAACCGGCTGGCCCCACCGTCCATGCACCTGGGGCTGGACTCCACGATCAACTACCCGCTGGACAAACCGACGCTGCTGACCAAGCCCGAAGACCGGAGCCGGTCGGGCGCGTACAACACGTACCAGAACTTCGGCCTGCCGCCGACGCCGATCTCGGCGGTCAGCAAGGAAGCGCTGCAGGCCGCGGAGAAGCCCGCCGAGGGAAGCTGGAAGTACTTCGTGAAGTGCTACCCGGACGGCACTTCCTGCTTCGCGGACACGCCGCAGCAGCATGAGGCCTACATCAACGAGGCACGGGCACGTGGCGCGTTCTGAGCACCGACGGGCAGCAGTGCTCGGTTCGCCGATCGAGCACTCGCTGTCCCCGGTGCTGCACGGCGCCGCCTACGCGGCGCTGGGTCTGCACGGCTGGAGTTACGAGCGGGTGGAGGCCGACGCGGACCGGCTCGTCGAGTTCGTCGCCGGGCTCGGCCCGGAATGGGCCGGACTGTCGGTGACCATGCCTGGCAAGCGGGCGGCGTTGAGCGTGGCGAGCGAGGTCACCGAGCGCGCCGCCGCGGTCGGAGCGGCCAACACCCTGGTCCACCGGGCCGACGGGAGTTGGGCTGCGGACTGCACCGATGTCGACGGAGTCGTCGGCGCGCTGCGCAGCGCGGGCGGATTCACCACCGGCCACAGCGGGCTGATTCTGGGAGCCGGCGGCACCGCCGCCGCGACCCTGGCGGCGTTCGCGGAGCTCGGATTGAGCGAAGCGACGCTCGCAGTGCGCGAGCCCGCGCGAGCGCGCGAGGCAGCCGAGACCGCCGAGCGCGTCGGGCTGCGGGTGCGCGTCGAGCGCCTGAGCCGCCTCGTGCTCGCGGACGTCGCGGCAGCGGCGGACGTCGTGGTGTCGACGCTGCCGGCGGGGGTGCTGGACGCGCAGGTGACGCAACTGGCGAAGGCCGAGTGCGTGCTGGACGTGGTCTACCACCCGTGGCCGACGCCGCTGGCCACGGTGGTCACCGCCACCGGCGGGCGGATCGCCACCGGGCTGGACATGCTGCTGCACCAGGCCTTCGGCCAGGTCGAGCAGTTCACCGGCCGCCCCGCGCCGCGTGCGGCCATGCGCGACGCACTCGCGGCGGCCACCGGCAACGAGCTTCCGCTCCCGCTCTGAAACGACGCGCTGTTTCAGCGGTTTCAGTTGTTGTCGAGGTCCGAGGAGACGAGCTGGGCGATGTGGTCCAGCGCCGCTTCCGCTCCGTCGCCCTCGGCCGCGAGCACCACTTCGTCGCCGTGGGCCGCGCCCAAGGTCATCAGGCCGAGGATGCTGCCCGCCGCCACCGGATCCGTGTCGTCCTTGCGGATCGTGATCGGCACGGGCTGCGCTGCCGCCGCCTTGGCCACGAGGGCCGCCGGCCGCGCGTGCAGCCCCACTTTGCTCGCCACGGTTACCCGTCGCTCCAGCATGGTTCTCCATTCGTCGGGGGATTCGGGGGTTCGGGGAACGATCGCCGGGGATCAGCGCTTCGCGGGGTCCGGTTTGACGCTCCCACCGGCATTATCCGTGGATACCTCGGCCGTGTCGGTGTCGTCCTCCTCACGGCCCGGGGTGCGCAGCTGCCACTTCGTGATCGCGAACCGGAACACGAAGTAGTAGATGACCCCGTAGACCAGGCCGATCGGGATCAGCCACAGCGAATGCTGCGAGATGCCGAAGTTGAGCACGTAGTCGATGGCGCCGGAGGAGAACCCGAACCCGGCGTGGATGCCCAGCGCGTTGGTCAGCGCCAATGCCGTGCCGGTGAGAAGCGCGTGGATCAGGAACAGCGGCCAGGCCACGAAGAGGAACGAGAACTCCAGCGGCTCGCTGATACCGGTGAGGAAGGCGGTGAGCGCCGCCGAAAACATCACGCCACCGACGATCTTGCGCTGCGTGGGCTTCGCGCACTGCCAGATGGCCAGCGCCGCGCCCGGCAGGCCGAACATCAAGATCGGGAAGAAGCCGGTCATGAAGGTGCCCGCGGTCGGGTCACCGGCGAAGAACCGCGAAATGTCGCCCTTCTCGCCGTGGTAATCCCCGAAGAGGAACCAGACCACGTTGTTCGGGATGTGGTGCAGACCGAAGGGCACCAGCAACCGGTTGACCACCCCGTAAATGCCGCCGCCGAGCACCGCGTTCTGGGTGACCGCGTTGCTGAAGGCAGTCAGCACCGCGTCGAAGATCGGGTACAGCAGACCCAAGACCACGCCGACGATCAGCATCGCGAAGGCGGTGATGATCGGCACGAACCGGCGCCCGCCGAAAAAGCCCAGGTAGGCGGGCAGCTTGACGCGGTGGTACCGCTGCCACAGCCAGGCCGCGGCCAGCCCGGCGATGATGCCGCCGAGCACGCCGTACGGGCCCTTGTTGAACGCCTTGTCCGCCTGGGTGCCGGTGATCTCCCACAGCACGCCGGAGAGCACCAGGTAGCCGACGGCACCGGCGAGCGCCGTCGAGCCGTCGGACTTCTTGGCGAAGCCGATCGCGACGCCGATGGCGAACAGCAGCGGCAGGTAGTTGAACAGGGCGTTACCGGCGGAACCGATCACCCCGGCTACGGGCTGCAACCAGGGCAGGCCGTGCCCCAGTCCTTCCGCGCCGAGCAGGTCGGGCTGGCCGAGGCGCAACAGCAGTGCGGCGGCGGGCAGGACCGCGATCGGCAGCATCAGACTCCGGCCCAGCCGTTGCAGCAGGGCGAAACCCTTCCTGTTGCCGATCGCCGTGGTGGCGCTGGCACTCATCGGTTACCTCCTGTGTCCCGGACACCGGGTTGTCTTGCGGGATAGTCACGTCTGGTCGGCCCGTTCGGCCGGGTCTGTTCGTGGTGGCCGGGGCCGCTCGGATCGCGGTCCAGCCGCATCGTCACCTGGTACAGATCGCCGCGGTACCAGGAGGTCATGTCCTCGATGGCCCGGCCCTGCGCGGTGGCGATCCGGCGGAACATCAGGACCGGGCTGCCGGTGCGGACCCCGAGCAGCCGCGCCGTTTCGGCGTCGGCGCCTTCGGCCAGCACGGTCTGCGTGCCGCGTTCCGGCCGCACCTCGTAGCTGCGGGCCAGCAGGGAGTAAATGGAATCGGTCAGGTCGTGGTCGAGCAAGCCGGGCACTAAGCCCGCGTGATACCAGCCGCGTTCCACGGCCATCGGCGCACCGTCGGCCTTGCGCAACCGCTGCAGCCAGTACGCGGGTTGGTCGGGGCGGAGGCCGAGCGCCTCGGCGGTGCTGGCCGGTGGGACCGCCTCGGCGGCTTCGAGCAGCACCGTCTCCGGCCGCATGCCGCGGCTGCGCATGTCCTCGGTGAACGAGGCGAGGTGCAGCTGGGAGTTCACCCGCGGCCGGGTGGTGAAGGTGCCCCTGCCGCGGACCCGCATCAGGAGTCCCTCGGCGACGAGCTGACCAATCGCCTCGCGGACGGTCAGCCGGGAGACGCCGTAGCGCATGGCGAGGTCGCGTTCGGACGGCACCGGCGAGCCCGGCAACAGTTCTTCGCGGGCAAGTTCGCGCAATATTTCCCGCAACTGGGCGTGCTTGGGCGTCGGGCCGTCCCGCAGCACGTAAGCCGCATCGGTGCGGGGACTGCCGTCCACGGTTCGCCGTGCGGCCAAGCTGTCTCCCATCGGTCGTGCCGGACGCCACATCCGGTGCTTGTGGGAACCCGGCACCGGGTCGAACATGGGCGGATCGAATTCCGGCGGGTCCGGCGCTGTTCTCCGGCCTCAGCCGGTTGGTACTGTCCGGTCTAAACCAGTCGGTTGCGAACAATGCGCCGTCATGCGATCCGGTGTCAAGACGGCCCGGACTTCGTTGCCTCATCGACACCGAGTAGCGCAAGATCATCGGCGACGCGGTGCGGATGGCCCGCGTCGCCGGAGGACGAAGGGAGCACGGGGTGGCTCAGGACAAGGCCGCGGCGATCCTGGCCGCACTTGGCGGCGGGGACAACGTGGTGGAGATCGAGCCGTGCATCACGCGGCTGCGCTGCGAAGTCGAGGACGGGTCGAAGATCGACGAGGCGGCGCTGAAGGCCGCCGGGGTGCACGGCGTGCTGGTGCAGGGCCCGGTCGTGCAGGTCGTGGTGGGGCCGGAGGCGGACACGCTGGCCGGGGACATCGAGGACCTGATGTGAGCGTCGAGGTCGGCAGCCCGGTAGCGGGCCTGGCCACCGCGCTCAGCGAGGTGCCCGACCCGGTGTTCTCGCAGGCCATGGTCGGCCCGGGGGTGGCGGTGCAGCCGGCCGGCGGCCGGGCCGAGGCGGTCGCGCCGGTGGCTGGCACGCTCGCGACGCTGCACCCGCACGCGTTCGTGGTCGCCTCGCCCGGCGGTACCGCGATCCTGGTGCACCTGGGCATCGACACCGTGAAGCTGAAGGGCGAGGGCTTCGAACTGCACGTGGCCAAGGGCGACGTCGTCGAGGCGGGCCAGCGGATCGTCACCTGGGACCCCGCCGGGGTGGAATCGCGCGGCTACTCCTCGATCTGCCCGGTCGTCGCGCTGGACATCCCGCCGGACGCGCTGATCGACCTCCGCGAGGACGGCCAGGTTGTCGCCGGCGATCCCCTGTTCACGGTCGACGCCTGACCGATGCGCAAACCGACACGCGCACCTCCGCGGAGGTGATGCCGGGGGCTTGGCGCGGATCGCTGGATGCTGGCTCGATGGTCGTGTTGATCGGGATTGCCGGCGGTGCGGTGGGTTTCGGCGCGGGCCGGCTCGGGCGGTTCGTGCTTTGTTCGGCGCGCCGGGGAGTCCGGCCGCCACGGTTGTGGTGCGAGGTGTCGGTGTGTCTGCTGTGGACAGTGGTGGCTGTTCGAGCGGCCACCGGCATGCCGCTGTGGTGGGTGGCGATCCCGCTGTTGCTCGGCTGGCTCTCGGTCATGCTCACGGTTTGCGATGTGCTCGCCGCGCGGCTGCCCGACGCCCTGACCCTGCCCGCCTACCCGGTGGCTGCGGCATTGCTGGCGATCGCGGCACCGCACCAGCCCGGCGTGCTCGTCGGTGCGGTTGGCGGCGTGGTGCTTTTCGCCGGGACGTATCTGTTGGTGCGCGTGGTGTCGCCGAACGCGATGGGGCCCGGTGATGTGAAGCTGGCTGGCAGCCTCGGCGCCGTAGTGGGTGCTGTGTCGCTGTCCGCAGTGCTGGTCGTGATGGCCGCCGCGGCGGCGTTGACGCTGGTGGCGTCCCTGTGGGCGCGCAGCGGCGGGATCCCGCACGGCCCCGCCATGCTCGCCCCGGCATGGCTCGTCACCGTCTTCGCGTCCTGGCCGTAAGGCCGTTGGCGATTTCGTGAGAAATCGGCGGTCCTGGTGCGGAGCCGGCGGCGATTTCGCGCGAAATCGGACGTGCTCAGGGCCCCCGGCCGGGTTCACCGTGGACCGAACGTGGCAGGATCATAGCTGTGCTGCGCTGGATGACCGCTGGAGAATCGCACGGGCCCGCCCTGGTGGCGGTGCTGGAAGGCATGGTCGCCGGGGTCGAGGTGACCTCGGCCGACATCGCGACCCAGTTGGAGCGGCGCAAGCTCGGATTCGGGCGCAGTCCCCGGATGAACTTCGAGGCCGACGAGCTGGAGCTGGTCGGCGGTATCCGGCACGGCCGCACCCAGGGCGGCCCGATCGCGATCCGGATCGGCAACACCGAGTGGCCCAAGTGGGAACAGGTGATGGCCGCCGACCCGGTCGACGAGGACGTGCTCTCATCGCTGGCCCGCAACGCGCCGCTGACCCGCCCGCGACCCGGGCACGCCGACCTCGCCGGGATGCAGAAGTACGGCTTCGACGAGGCCAGGCCGGTGCTGGAGCGCGCCAGTGCCCGGGAGACGGCCGCGCGGGTCGCCGTCGGCACCGTGGCGCGGCAGTTCCTGCGGCAGCTGCTCGGCGTGTCGATCGTCAGCCACGTGATCAGCCTGGGCGGCGTCGACGCCGAGCACGACGTGTTGCCCGGTCCGGACGACCTGGCCGCCATCGACGACAACCCGGTGCGCGCTTTCGGCGACGCCGCGACCGAGAAGATGATGGCCGAGGTCGAGGCGGCCAAGAGCGACGGCGACACCCTCGGCGGGGTCGTCGAGGTCATTGCCTACGGCCTGCCCCCGGGCATCGGTTCCCACGTGCACTGGGACCGCAAGCTCGACGCGCGGCTGGCCGGTGCGCTGATGAGCATCCAGGCGATCAAGGGCGTCGAGATCGGCGAGGGCTTCGCCAACGCGCACCGGCGCGGCAGCGCGGCGCACGACGAGATCTACCCGGACCAGGGCGTCAAGTGGGTCCGGCGGGGCAGCAACCGGGCGGGCGGCCTGGAGGGCGGCATCACCAACGGCGAGCCGCTGATCGTTCGCGCGGCCAAGAAACCGATCTCCAGCCTGCCGCGCGCACTGGCCACTGTGGACATGGTGACCGGCGAGCCGGCGCAGGCGATGCACCAGCGCTCCGACATCACGGCGGTGCCGCGTGCCGCGGTGGTCGCCGAAACGATGGTCGCGCTGGTCCTGGCCGAGGCCGCCCTGGAGAAATTCGGTGGCGACTCGCTGCCGGAAACCCGGCGCAACGTCGAGGGCTACCTGGCCTCGCTGCGGGAGCGCGCCGAGAAGCGGCAGGTGCGGTGATGGGCCCCCGCGCAGTGGTCATCGGTCCGCCGGGCGCCGGTAAGACGACGATCGGCCGGTTGCTGGCGCAGCGTCTCGACGTGGTGTTCCGGGACACCGACGACGACATCGTGCAGACTGCCGGCCGGCCCATCGCCGACATCTTCGCCAACGACGGCGAGCCGGCGTTCCGGGCCATCGAGGAAGACGCGGTCGCCGCGGCGCTGCGCGACCACGACGGAGTCCTGGCGCTCGGCGGCGGTTCGGTGCTTTCGGAGCTCACCCGCGAACGGCTGGCGGGGCACCCGGTGGTGTTCCTGTCGGTCGGGCTGGCCGAGGGCGCCAAGCGGGTCGGGTTGTCCACCGCGCGCCCGCTGCTGGCCGGGGTGAATCCCCGCGCCACCTTTAAAGCGCTGCTGGACGCGCGAGTGCCCATCTATCGTTCGGTGGCCGCGGTCGAGATCGTCACCGATCACGTGGAACCCGCCGAGGTCGTGGAGCGGGTCGTCGCCGCGCTGTCGGCGCACCGCACGCCGTCCAGTTGATCAAGACGGAGCCGAAGGGACGATGATGACCGAACCGGTGCGGATCAGGGTGGCCAGCCAGCAGCCCTACGACGTGGTGGTCGGCCGGGGACTGCTCGGCGAACTCGTCGACTACCTGCGCGACGCATCGGTGGTGGCGCTGGTGCACCAACCCACCATCACCAACACCGTCGAGGCGGTGCGCGACGAACTGGCCGCGGCCGGGGTGGACGCGCATCGCGTGGAGATCCCCGACGCCGAGGACGGCAAGAGCCTTCAGGTCGCCGGGTTCTGCTGGGAGGTCCTCGGCAAGATCGGCATGGACCGCGGCGGGGTCGTGGTGTCGTTCGGCGGCGGCGCGGTCACCGATGTCGCCGGGTTCGTCGCCGGAACCTGGATGCGCGGGGTTCGCGTGGTGCACGTGCCGACCACGCTGCTGGGCATGGTGGATGCCGCGATCGGCGGCAAGACCGGCATCAACACCGACGCGGGCAAGAACCTGGTCGGGCTGTTCCACGAGCCGAGCCTGGTGCTGGCCGACCTGGCGACCCTGGACGGGTTGCCGCGCAACGAGCTCGTCGCGGGCATGGCCGAGATCGTCAAGGCGGGCTTCATCGCCGACCCGGAGATCCTGCGGCTCATCGAGGCGGATCCGGCCGTGGCGACCGACCCGGCCGGTGACGTGCTCGGTGACCTGGTGCGACGGTCCATCCAGGTCAAGGCCGACGTGGTCGCCGCGGATCTGAAGGAATCGCACCTGCGCGAGGTGCTGAACTACGGCCACACTCTGGCCCACGCCATCGAGCGCCGGGAGCGCTACCGCTGGCGGCACGGCGCGGCGGTCAGCGTCGGGTTGGTCTTCGCCGCGGAGCTGGCCCGGCTGGCCGGGCGGCTGGACGACGAGACCGCCGACCGGCACAAGCGGGTGCTCGACCTGCTGGGCCTGCCGACCAGCTACGACCCGGACGCGCTCGGCCAGCTGCTGGAGGCGATGCGGGTGGACAAGAAGACCCGCTCCGGGATGCTGCGGTTCGTGGTCCTCGATGACCTGGCCAAGCCCGGTCGGCTGGAGGGGCCCGACCCGTCGCTGATCGCGGCGGCGTATTCGGCGATCACCGGCGGCGGTGCAGCCAAGTCGAGCTCGGAGGTGCTGCTGTGAAGGTGTTCGTCCTCAATGGACCGAACCTCGGCAGGCTCGGCAAGCGCGAGCCGTCGGTGTATGGCAGCACGACGTATGCCGATCTGGTCGAGATGTGCGAGCGCACCGGCAAGGAGCTGGGCGTCGAGGTCGAGGTCCGGCAGACCGACCACGAGGGCGAGCTGGTCGGGTGGCTGCACGAGGCCGCCGACGCGCAGTTGCCGGTGGTGCTCAACGCGGGCGCGTGGACGCACTACTCCATCGCGGTGCGCGACGCGGCGGCGCAGCTCAACGCCGACCTGATCGAACTGCATATCTCCAACGTGCACAAGCGCGAGGAGTTCCGGCACATCAGTTACCTGTCGGCCGTCTCGACGGCTGTCATCGCCGGTCTCGGTGTGGCGGGCTACCCGCTGGCGATTCGCTGGCTGGTCGACAAGGCGAACGGCCAGGCGGGATGAACGAGGCGATTTCAATGGAAATCGGCAGGTCGATTTCCATTGAAATCGCCGCCCCCCGGTTCCGGGTGCGATTCTGGGGAGGTTTCGCATGAGGGATCGGGTTCCGGTTCTGCTGCGTCGGCTGGTGGCGTTGGGCGTAGTCGCATTGCTCGCGGGTTGCACGCAGGTCGAAGGCGCCCCCGGACCACAACCCCAGGTGCAGACCCCGGTCGCGCAAACGCCGAAACCGATCAAGCTGAGGGTGGGCGGCCAGCGCGGTAGCGCCGGAGTGGTGCTGGCGGGTGGGGTGCCCGCCCCGTACAACTACGGACCGACGGTGTTGCTCGAAGACGGGCAGTACCGCGCTTGGTGGTGCAGCCAGTTGCCCGGGATCGGCCCGCCCGGTGACGACATCCTGCAGGCCGCGTCGGGCAGTCCGGATGGGCCGTTCACGGCTGCCGGTGGCGCGCCCGCGGTGCCGGTTTTCGCCGGACGCCCCGGCGGATTCGACGGCATGCACACCTGCGACCCGTCGGTGTTGAAAGTGGACGGTCGCTACTACCTGTACTACACGGGCGCGGCGGAGGATCACGCGCACGGTAACGCCATCGGCGTGGCGAGCAGCCCCGACGGTTTCGCCTGGCGGCGGGAGGCCGGTGGCGCCCCGATCGTCACGGCTTCCGGCGAGGTGAGCCGGGAGAACGTCTACGGCGCGGGCCAGCCGTCCGCGCTGTACCTGGACGGCTGGTTCTACCTGATGTTCACCGACACCACGGCCTCCGGCGCGGGCCGCAACGGCGCCGGCCAGTTCGTGATCCGCGCCCGCAACGCCGAGCTCACCGACCACCAGCAGGTCTTGACCGAGAACGGTTTCGCGCCCGGCGGCGCGCAGCGGTCGCGTTCGGTCGCCGACGCGTTCAGCGCGGACTGGATGTGGGTTCCGGCGCTAAATGCGTTCGCCATCGCCCACCAGACCGCGGCGGGCACCACGATCACCTTCTGGGACCGGGATTTCACCCGCCATCCCTACGAATCGGTGGTCGTGCCCGGCCCCTGGCGGGAGGGTCCGGGTTTGGTCCGCCGACCCGACGGGAGCGCGACAGTGTCCACAGTGGATCCGTGTGGCACCGTCCCGGTGGATGTTTTCCGGGCCACCGTGGCTTTTCCGTCGCCGACCGACATTCGGCACTTCGGCATCGACGCCACCGGTGTCGATGGGTGCGCAACGACCGGGCAGGCCGCTGCGGTCCTCGACGGATTCGCGGTGCCGTCCCCGACTCGCACCGTCGACGTGGTGCGCAACGGGCAACGGATCCGCGTCGAACGTCGCTCCGTCGCGGAGCAGCTGGTGACCGAAGTCCTCGACACCCGGGTGCCCGCGTTGGACGGGCTCCCGGTCGTCGGCACCATCCGCGCCGCGACGCCCGCCATGCGCTCGCCGCAGGGGGAAATCGGCGTGCTCGACGATAAAGGTCGATTGTGGACGGTGAGTGCGGAGGCCGCCGCCGCGAACGGTTCTCCGGTCACGGACGTCTCCCGGCAGGAGTGGGATGCGCACGCCCCGGCAGGAGACCTCCGGCGCTGACGTCACCGCCCGGCACCGACCTGGTCGACGCGGCGGAAGGTGCGGCGGTAGGTGGCGGGGCTGGTGCCCAGGCGCAGCCGCAGATGCTTGCGCAACGAGGACGCGGTCTTCAGGCCGGACTGCTCGGCGACCGCGTCGATCGGAAGATCGGTGGACTCCAGCAGGTGGCGGGCGCGCTCGATGCGTTGTTGCAGCAGCCAGTCCAGCGGGCTGGTGCCGGTCTCGCCCCGGAACCGCCGGGTGAAGGTCCGCACGCTCATCCCGGCCTGGGCCGCTACCTCGTCCAGCGTGAGCGGATCGGCGAGCCGCTGTAGCATCCACGCGCGCGTGGATGCGGTGCCGGTGTCGCCGGTCTCCGGCAGCGGCCGTTCGATGTACTGGGACTGGCCACCGTCGCGCCACGGCGGCACGACGCTGGACCGGGCCGCGGAGTTGGCGACCTCGCTGCCGTGGTCGCGGCGGATGACGTGCAGGCACAGGTCGATCCCGGCGGCCACCCCCGCCGAGGTCAGCACGTCGCCGTCGTCCACGAACAGCACGTCCGGGTGCAGCCGCACCTGCGGGTACAGGCGCTGGAAGCGGCGTGCGTGCGCCCAGTGGGTGGTCGCCGGGCGGCCGTCGAGCAGGCCGGCCGCCGCGAGCACGTAGGCGCCGGTGCAGATCGACATGATCCGGGTGGTGCCGGGCAGCCCGGCGAGGTAGTCGGCCAGGTGTGGGTCCAGGCTGCCGTCGGTGCACGGCCCCTCGACGTGGGTGCCGGGGATGATCAGCGTGTCCGGCGCGGTCAGGAAGCCGGGGTCGGATTCGGGCAGGATCGAGAAGCCGCGGGTGGTGCGGATCGGGCCACCGTCGAGGCTGCAGACCTGGACGTCGTAGAGCGGTTCGCCGTCCGGTCCGAGGGCGCCGGCGAAGATCTGCGACGGGATCGCGAGGTCGAAGCCGACGACCTGCGGGATGCCGAGCACCGCGATGCGGTGCGGGCTACTGGGCGTCGTCATGGCCGAATCTTCTCACATATTGTCCTTCCGGCCACTAGTTCGGTGCCGGGGCGTCGACAAGACTGACGACGTGATCAGCACTGTGTCCGCGCGCCGCGTCCATCCCGCCTGGTGGGTGGCGGGCGTCGCCTTCATCGCCCTGCTCGGCGCGGCGGCCTTCCGGTCGGTTCCCGGCGTGTTCATGAATCCACTGCACGACGAATTCGGCTGGCCGCACAGCGTCATCTCGGCCGCCGTATCGCTGAACCTCTTGCTTTACGGCCTGACCGCGCCGTTCGCGGCGGCGCTGATGGTGCGCTTCGGCATCCGCCGGGTCACCGTCACCGCGCTGCTGCTCGTGGCGGCGGGAAGCGGGCTGACGGTGTTCATGACGGCCAGCTGGCAGCTGGTGGTGTGCTGGGGACTCCTGGTGGGGCTGGGCACCGGATCGATGGCGCTCGCCTTCGTGTCCACTGTGGTCGATCGGTGGTTCGTGGCGCGGCGCGGCCTGGTCAGCGGCGTGCTGACCGCCGGCAGCGCGACCGGGCAGCTGATCTTTCTGCCGCTGGCGGCCGTCCTCGTCGAGAAATTCGGCTGGCGCGTCGCCTCGCTGGCCATCGCCGCGACGGCATTGCTGGTCGGCTTGCTGGTGTGGGCGGTGATGCGCGAGTGCCCCCGCGACGTCGGCGTCGCCGCCTACGGCGCGACGGGCGAGGAGCCCGAGCCGGTGCGAGAGCGCGGCAATCCCGCCGCGCTCGCGCTGCGCACCCTGCGCGACGCGGCCCGCGTACCGGCTTTCTGGCTGCTGGCCGGTGGTTTCGCCATCTGCGGGGCGAGCACCAACGGGCTGGTGAACACACACTTCGTGCCTGCCGCGCACGACCACGGGATGCCGACGACGACGGCCGCCGGGCTGCTGGCCGTGATCGGGATCTTCGACGTGGTCGGCACCGTGGCGTCGGGCTGGTTGACCGACAAGGTCAACCCGCGGTTCCTGCTCGCCGTCTACTACACCCTGCGCGGCGTCTCGCTTTTCCTGCTGCCGCAGCTGTTCGCGCCCTCGGTGGAGGCGAACATGGTGCTGTTCGTGGTGTTCTACGGGCTGGATTGGGTGGCCACCGTGCCGCCGACCCTGGCGTTGTGCCGGGAGCACTTCGGGCCCCGCGCCTCGGTGGTGTTCGGCTGGGTCTTCGCATCGCACCAGGTCGGGGCGGCGGCCATCGCCAGCATCGCGGGCGTGGTGCGCGACGAGTTCGGCGACTACGCCGTTGCTTGGTACGGCGCGGGCCTGCTGTGCCTGCTGGCGACGGCCTTCTCCGTCTCGATCCGGCGGATCGGCGCGACACCCAAGGTGCCGGTCGCCACGGGGTCAGCGTCACGGTGATCGACTTCGAACGACCGGCCCATGCGCGGTCCGGTGTCATGATTTTTTTGGAATTGTGGCGGAACTCGGTTTTTTCGTGCCAACCGGCAAATACTCGTTCGGGGGCAGGAAAATTGGCAACAGCGGGAATGGTCGCCATTGTCCGGTGATGCACACCTATTCCTGGCCGGCCGGTAGCAGGTCGAGCTCCAGCAGGCTCGGCTCCAGGACGCCTTCCAGCACCAGCAGCCGCCGCTTGGCCGCCAACCCGGGACCGAACCCGCCGAGCCCTCCACCACTGGCCAGCACTCGGTGGCACGGCACGATCAACGGCACCGGGTTGCCGCCCATGATCGTGCCGACCGCCCGCGAAGCCTCCGGCCGCCCGGATAGCTCCGCGAGCCCCTTGTAGCTGACCGTTTCGCCGAACGGAACCAGCTCTAACAAGGTGCGCAGCACGTGCAACCGCAGCCCTTCCAGCGGAGCCCATTCGATCGGCACGTCGAACTCCCGGCGCCGCCACGCGAAGTACTCGCCGAGCTGGCGCGCGGCCTCGGCCGCGATGCCGGTGTCCCGGCTCAGCTCGGCTCCGGCGTATTCGCCGAGCACCTCGTCCGGTCCGGAGAAGGCCACCCGGCACACCCCGGACGCGGTTGCGACCACCGTCAGCTCCCCGACAGGGCTGGCGAGCGCGCTCCACGACAGAGACATGCCGGAAGGCTAGCGCTCGGCACCGACAACCGATTCCGGCCGGACCGTGGCGGCTTCCCGCCGACGTTCGCGTGACCAGGCCGTTTCGTCGTTTCCCGGGTTAGGCTCCGGAACATGCCCGAGTCGCACGCCCACCGACGAAACGCCCTCCGCAACCGCCTGCGCGAGCAGGAACTGGACGCCATGTTGGTGACCGATCTGCTCAACATCCGTTACCTGACCGGCTTCACCGGCTCCAACGCGGCCCTGATGGTGCATGCCGCGGACGGGCCGGGGACCGAGGAGCGGACGGTGTTGTGCACCGATGGCCGCTACCTGATCCAGGCCGAGTCGCAGGTGCCGGACCTGGTGCGGGTCATCGAGCGGGCGAGCGATCTGGCGCTCGCCGAGCGGATCGGGGCCGATGCCGCCGAATTCCGCCGCGTCGGCTTCGAGAGCCAGCACGTCACCGTCGATCGCCGCGACGCGCTGGCCGAGGCCGCGGGCAAGGCCGAGCTGGTGCGCGCCCCGGGTCTCGTCGAGCGGCTGCGGCTGATCAAGGACGAAACCGAGATCGAGGCGCTGCGGATGGCCTGCGCCGCCGCCGACCGGGCGCTCGCGGGCCTGATCGAGCACGGCGGTCTGCGCCCCGGCCGCACCGAGCTGGAGGTCGCCCGCGAGCTGGAGACCCGGATGCTCGACCACGGCGCCGCCGGGCCGTCGTTCGAGACGATCATCGCCGCCGGGCCGAACTCCGCGGTGCCGCACCACCGGCCGACCGACGCGGTGCTGGCCGCCGGCGACTTCGTGAAGATGGATTTCGGCGCCCTCGTCGACGGCTATCACTCGGACATGACTCGCACCGTGGTGCTCGGCAAGCCCGCGGACTGGCAGCGCGAGATCTACGAGCTGGTGCGCGCGTCGCAGGCCGCCGGCCGGGCCGCGCTCGGCGTCGACACCGACGTCAAGGCCGTGGACAACGCGGCCCGCGCGGTGATCGAGGACGCCGGGTACGGCGAGCAGTTCCTGCACGGCCTGGGACACGGCGTCGGCCTGGAGATCCACGAGGCACCGACGTTGTCGCAGCGGGGGGACGGTAGAATCAGCGCCGGGATGGCGGTCACCGTCGAGCCTGGCGTTTACCTGGCAGGGCAGGGCGGGGTCCGCATCGAGGACACGCTGGTCGTGCGTCCCAGCACACCGGAGCTCCTCACCTTGACGACGAAGGAGCTCGTCGAAGTCTGACGCACCGAGGTGCGCCGGCCCAGCCGGAATCCGGTTCGCATTGGAAACACGCCCAAGCCATCACCACAGGAGAGACCCCCACCGTGGCATCCACGAACGACCTGAAGAACGGACTGGTGCTCAATATCGACGGCCAGTTGTGGACCGTCGTGAACTTCCAGCACGTCAAGCCCGGCAAGGGCGGCGCTTTCGTGCGCACCACCCTGAAGAACGTGCTCTCCGGGAAGGTCGTGGACAAGACCTTCAACGCCGGGGTGAAGGTGGACACCGCGAACGTCGACCGCCGCGAGATGACCTATCTCTACAACGACGGCACCGACTACGTGTTCATGGAGCCCGACACCTACGACCAGGTCAACATCTCGGGTGACGTGGTCGGCGACGCCGCGAACTACATGCTGGAGAACAGCGCCGTGGTGGTGGCCCGCCACGACGGCAACCCGCTGTACGTCGAGCTGCCCGCCTCGGTGGAGCTGGAGATCTCGCACACCGACCCGGGCCTGCAGGGCGACCGTTCCACCGGCGGCACCAAGCCGGCCACCCTGGAAACCGGCGCCGAGGTCCAGGTGCCGCTGTTCCTCAACACCGGCGACAAGGTGAAGGTCGACCCGCGCGACGGCCGGTACCTCAGCCGCGTCAGCAGCAAATGATCGCCTGCCCGTCCGCCGCGGGACTCGGTCCGGCCCGAAAGAGGGTGTGAGGTGGGTTCTCGGAGCAAGGCACGCAAGCGTGCCGTGGACTTCCTCTACGAGGCCGATCAGCGCGGCGTCGACCCGGTGACCCTGCTCGCCGACCGGGTCGGCTCGCCGGACGTGCCGCCGGTCGGCGAGTACACCATCACCCTGGTAGAGGGCGTCACCGCGAACCGCGAGCGGATCGACGAACTGCTCACTCAGCACGCCGAGGGCTGGTCGCTGGGCCGGATGCCCGCGGTGGACCGCTCGGTGCTGCGGCTGGGCCTCTACGAGCTGCTGTGGAGCGAGGACGTGCCGCCGGCGGTGGCCATCGACGAGGCGGTGGAGCTGGTCAAGGCGCTGTCCACGGACGACTCGCCGCGCTTCGTCAACGGCGTCCTGGGGCGCATCGCGGGCATCGGAAACCGCCTCCGCAAGTCCGTCCGCCAGGAACAGACGGCCGAGCAGACCGCGGAGCAGACCGCCGAATAAGGGTGGCGATTTCGCGCGAAATCGCCACCAACCCGAAGCACGCACGCTGAAAAAAGGGGGCACCCGCTGCGACCGTGGGTCGCGGTGGGTGCCCCGTTCACGTGCCCTGCCCTCACTCGTTCGAGCGGGGCCGGGTGTCGTGTCACTCCTCCCGGGCTGGGCGGGCCTCCGGGGGAAGCACGCCCCAGTCGATGAGCTGCTCGGTGAGCTCACCTGGCGTCATGTCGTAGATGATGGCCAGGGATCGCAGGTCCTCGGTGCGGATGGACAGCACCTTGCCGTTGTAGTCACCGCGCTGGCTCTGGATGGTGGCCGCGTAGCGGGCCAGTGGGCCCACCTTCTCCGCAGGTAGCTGCTGCAGCCGCTCCAGGTTGATCACAACTTTGGTCGCGGGCTCGGCGCCGGATGGCACCCGACCCTCGGGAAGCAGTTCCGCGACCGGAACCCCGTAGAAGTCGGCCAGCTCGGCCAGCTTCTGCACGGTCACCGCACGGTCGCCTCGCTCATAGGACCCGACGACCACGGCCTTCCACCGCCCGCCAGACTTCTGCTCGACGCCGTGCAGCGACAAACCCTGCTGCTGGCGGATAGCGCGGAGCTTGCTGCCCAGCGCCTTGGCGTAGTCGCCCATGTGGCGTTTCTCCGTTCGTTCGCCCCGTCAGCCGATAACGGCGGCCGGGGAGCAAAGCTCAGATCGATACGGAGAGTAATGTTCGCTCGCAAGCGTCACCAGGTCAAGTTGGTCTTTCTCGGCAATGCGGCGAACGCCACCACACCACCCGGACGATTGACCCCAACGCGCTGATAGCGTACAAGGCAGCCCGGTGGTCGGCGACGGCTCGCGAGCCCGTCACTGCGGGGCAGCTCACACACCATCCTTTAAGGACCCGTCCAGTGAGGCGGGGAAGGAGGTCGCACCGTGGCGTCACGCCAAGCGGCGGACGCGACGGATCCGGCCGGGCAGCGGGAGCTGCTGTCGGCCGGTGACGTTGCGCGCACGATTGCCCGGATCGCCCACCAGATCATCGAGAAGACCGCGCTGGACACCGGCAACAGCGACGTGGTGCTGCTGGGCATCCCGACCAGGGGGACTTCGCTGGCTCACCGGCTGGCCGCGAAGATCAGCGAGTTCAGCGGCGTGACGGTGCCCACCGGCACCCTGGACATCACGCTCTACCGCGACGACCTGCGGCACCGCCCGAACCGCCCGCTGGAGCCCACCAGCCTGCCCGCGCGGGGCATCGACAACACGCTGGTCGTGCTCGTCGACGATGTCCTGTTCTCCGGCCGCACCGTGCGGGCCGCCCTCGACGCCCTCCGCGACCAGGGCCGACCGCGGGCGGTGCAGCTGGCGGTGCTGGTTGACCGCGGGCACCGCGAACTGCCGATCCGCGCCGACTACGTCGGCAAGAACATCCCGACGTCGCGCTCCGAGGACGTCGCCGTCCGGCTCGCCGAGACCGACGACGCCGACTGCGTGGTGCTGCGCCGCGAGGGAGGCGAGTGATGCGCCACCTGTTGTCCACCGAAGATCTGGACGTCGCCACCGCGACGAGCCTGCTCGACACCGCGGACACCCTGAAGCAGACCCTGCTGGGGCGCGAGGTCAAGAAGCTGCCGACGCTGCGCGGCCGGACCGTCGTGACCCTGTTCTACGAGAACTCCACGCGCACCCGGGTGTCCTTCGAGGTCGCCGGGAAGTGGATGAGCGCCGACGTGATCAACGTTTCGGCCAGTAGTTCTTCGGTCGGCAAGGGCGAGTCCCTGCGCGACACCGCCCTGACGCTGGCCGCCGCCGGGGCCGACTGCGTGATCATCCGGCATCCCGCCTCGGGCTCCGCGCACCGGCTGGCCGGTTGGCTCGACGAGGCCGGCACGCAGGTCATCAACGCCGGCGATGGCATGCACGAGCACCCGACCCAGGCGCTGCTGGACGCCGCGACGCTGCGGGAGCGGCTGGGCGAACTGGCCGGTCGCCGCATCGCGATCGTCGGCGATCTGCTGCACAGCCGGGTGGCCCGGTCGAACGTGCACCTGCTGCGCACCCTGGGCGCCGAGGTGGTGCTGGTCGCGCCGCCGACGCTGGTGCCCGCCGGGGCTCAGCACTGGGGCGCGGAGGTGCGCCACGAGCTGGACCCGGAGCTGCCGAAGCTGGACGCGGTGATGATGCTGCGGGTCCAGGCCGAGCGGATGCACGGCGGGTTCTTCCCGTCGGCGCGTGAATACTCGATCGCCTACGGCCTCAACGAGGCACGGCTGGGCATGCTGCCCGAGCACGCGGTGGTCCTGCATCCCGGCCCGATGCTGCGCGGCATGGAGATCGCGCCGGCCGTGGCCGATTCGCCGCGCGCCGCCATCACGCAGCAGGTCAGCAATGGCGTGCACGTGCGGATGGCGGTGCTTTACCACCTGTTGGCCGGAGAGGAGATCACGGCATGAGCCGGGTGCTGCTGAAGGACGTCCGCCCGTATGGCGCGGGCGAACCGGTGGATGTGCTGATCAACGGCGAGGTCATCGCCGAGATCGGCCCGGGCCTCAACGCCGACGCCGACGAGATCGTGCACGCCGGTGGTGCGGTGGCGCTGCCGGGCTTCGTGGACCTGCACACGCACCTGCGGGAGCCGGGCCGCGAGGACGCTGAGACCGTCGAGACCGGCTCGATGGCCGCCGCGCTCGGTGGGTACACCGCGGTCTTCGCGATGGCCAACACCGATCCGGTGGCCGACAACGCGGTGATCGTCGAGCACGTGTGGCGGCGCGGTCGCGAGGTCGGCCTGGTCGATGTGCACCCGGTGGGCGCGGTGACGGTGGGGCTCAAGGGCGAGAAGCTCGCCGAACTGGGCACCATGCGCCGCAGCGTCGCCGAGGTCCGGGTGTTCTCCGACGACGGCCACTGCGTGCACGACCCGCTGATCATGCGCCGCGCGCTGGAGTACACGAAGTCCTTCGGCGGCGTGGTCGCGCAGCACGCCGAGGAGCCGCGGCTGACCCTCGGCGCGCAGGCGCACGAGGGCGCGAACGCCGCCCGGCTGGGCCTGGCGGGCTGGCCGGCGCCGGCCGAGGAAGCCATCGTCGCCCGCGACTGCCTGCTCGCCGGGCACACCGGTGGCACGCTGCACATCTGTCACGTCTCCACCGAAGGCACCGCCGAAATCCTGCGCTGGTGGAAGTCCCGCGAGTCCGCCGGGCGGGTGTCCGCCGAGGTCACGCCGCACCACCTGCTGCTGACCGACGACCGGCTCGACACCTACGACCCGGTGAACAAGGTCAACCCGCCGCTGCGCGGCGACGCCGATGTGCTGGCGCTGCGCCAGGCGCTGGCCGACGGCACGGTGGACTGCGTGGCCACCGACCACGCCCCGCACGCCGCGCAGGACAAGGACTGCGAGTGGTCCGCCGCCAAGCCCGGCATGCTCGGCCTGCAGACCGCGCTCGGCATCGTCGTGCAGACGATGGTGCGCCCGGGCCTGCTGGACTGGCGCGGCGTGGCGCGGGTGATGAGCGAGCGGCCCGCCGAGATCGCCGGGCTGACCGACCAGGGCCGACCGGTCGCCGCCGGGGAGCCCGCGAACCTGGTGCTGGTCGACCCGGAGGCCGAGTGGACGGTGCGCGGCGCGGAACTGGCCAGCCTCGGGGAGAACTCCCCGTTCGAGGGCATGCAGCTGCCCGGCCGCGTCGTCGCGACGTTGCTGCGCGGGCGGCTGACCGCACACGAGGGCAAGGTGAGGCGCTGATGGACCGCGTGCTGTGGGTGATCGGGCTGGCCGCGTTGGTGGCGCTGGTGTTCTTCGGGATGCGGCGTGGCTGGGTGAACCGGGCCCGTCGGCAGGCCGCCGAACTGCCCGGGTTCCCGGTGCCACCGGACAAACCGGGCGACGAACTGCTGCCCGCCGCGACCGGCATGTACGTCGGCACCACCAGGGCGACCGACTGGCAGGACCGCATCGCCGTCGGCGACATCGGGCACCGCGCGAACGGCACCGCGCAGCTGCACGCCACCGGCCTGCTGCTACGACGAAACGGAGCCAGCGCACTGTGGATCCCGGCGGAGTCCATCGTGGACTGCCGACTGGACCACAAGCTGGCCAACAAGGTGGTGCCCGGCGCCGGCCTGGTCGTGGTGACCTGGCGGCTGGGCGAGCAGCTGCTGGACACCGGGTTCCGCGGCGATGACAAGACAACGCAGACCGAGTGGGTCGAGGCGGTCCGGGCACTGTCGCCCGCCGACGAGCCGACGCGACACAAGACCGCGACTTCGCGGCAGGAGGAGAAATGACCACCGCGCACACCCCGGCCGCACTGGTGCTGGAGGATGGCCGGATCTTCCGCGGGGAGGCTTACGGCAAGGTGGGCCGCACCCTCGGTGAGGTCGTGTTCACGACCGGCATGACCGGCTACCAGGAGACCCTGACCGACCCCTCGTACCACCGCCAGATCGTGGTGCAGACCGCGCCGCAGATCGGCAACACCGGGTGGAACGACGAGGACGACGAGTCCGCGCGGATCTGGGTCGCCGGCTACGCCGTGCGCGATCCCGCCCGGATCCCGTCGAACTGGCGCTCCCGCCGGTCGCTGGCCGACGAGCTGGAGCGACAGGGGATCGTCGGCATCGCCGGGATCGACACCCGCACGCTGACCCGGCACGTCCGCGAGCTCGGCGCGATGCGCGGCGGCATCTTCTCCGGCCCGGGACTCGGCGGCGACGACGAGATGGTCGCCGCGGTCGGGGCCAGCGCCGGCATGGTCGGCGCGTCGTTGGCCGCCGACGTCACCACCGCCGAGCCTTACGTGGTCCCGGCCATCGGGGCGAAGCGGTTCACCGTGGCCGCGCTGGACCTGGGCATCAAGTCCAACACGCCGCGGATGATGGCCGAGCGCGGCATCGAGGTTCACGTGCTGCCGCTGGCGTCCACGCTGGAGGAAGTGCTGTCGATCAAGCCGGACGGGCTGTTCCTGTCCAACGGCCCCGGCGACCCCGCCACCACCGACCGGCAGGTCGAGCTGACCCGCCAGGCGCTGGACCGCAAGCTGCCGCTGTTCGGCATCTGCTTCGGCAACCAGATCCTCGGTCGCGCGCTGGGCCGCGGCACCTACAAGCTGCGCTACGGGCACCGGGGCATCAACATCCCGGTGATCGACGCCGAGACCGGCCAGGTCGCGATCACCGCGCAGAACCACGGCTTCGCCGTCGAGGGCGAGCCGGGGGAGCGGTTCGACACCGACTTCGGCCGCGCAATGGTCAGCCACCACTGCGCCAACGACGGTGCTGTCGAGGGGTTGCGGCTGCTCGACGGCCCGGCGTTCAGCGTTCAGTACCACCCCGAAGCGGCTGCGGGTCCGCACGATGCCGCGCCGCTGTTCGACAAGTTCGTTGATCTGATGAGTGAGGCGCGCTGATGCCCAAGAGGACCGACATCAAGCACGTACTGGTCATCGGTTCCGGACCGATCGTGATCGGCCAGGCGTGCGAGTTCGACTACTCCGGCACCCAGGCCTGCCGGGTGCTGCGCGAGGAGGGCATCCGGGTCTCGCTGGTGAACTCCAACCCGGCGACGATCATGACCGACCCGGAGTTCGCCGATGCCACCTACATCGAGCCGATCACGCCCGAGTTCGTGGAGAAGGTGATCGAAGCCGAGCGGCCGGACGCGATCCTGGCGACGCTGGGCGGGCAGACCGCGCTGAACACGGCGGTCGCCCTGCACGAGCGCGGGGTGCTGAAGAAGTACGGCGTGGAGCTGATCGGCGCCGACTTCGAGGCCATCCAGCGCGGCGAGGACCGGCAGCGGTTCAAGGACATCGTGCGCGCCGTCGGCGGTGAGGTGCCGGAGAGCGCGGTGTGCAAGTCGATGGAGGACGTGCGCGCGTTCGTCGCCGAGCGCGGCCTGCCGGTGGTCATCCGGCCCAGTTTCACCATGGGCGGCCTGGGTTCGGGCATGGCCCACACCGAGGAAGCGCTGGAGCGGATGGCCTCCTTCGGGCTGGCAGAGAGTCCGGTGCACGAGGTGCTCATCGAGGAGAGCGTCCTCGGGTGGAAGGAATACGAGCTTGAGCTGATGCGCGACCACGCCGACAACGTGGTGGTGATCTGCTCGATCGAGAACATCGACCCGATGGGCGTGCACACCGGTGATTCGGTCACGGTGGCGCCGTCGATGACGCTGACCGACCGCGAGTACCAGCACATGCGCGACGTGGGCATCGCGGTGCTGCGCGAGGTCGGGGTGGACACCGGCGGCTGCAACATCCAGTTCGCCATTCACCCGGAGACCGGCCGGATGGTCGTCATCGAGATGAACCCGCGAGTGTCGCGGTCCTCGGCGCTGGCGTCGAAGGCCACCGGTTTCCCGATCGCCAAGATCGCCGCGAAGCTGGCCGTGGGCTACACCCTCGATGAGATCCGCAACGACATCACGGGCGAGACCCCGGCGAGCTTCGAGCCGACGCTGGACTACGTGGTGGTGAAGGTGCCGCGGTTCGCCTTCGAGAAGTTCCCGGGCGCGGACCAGGAGCTGACCACCACGATGAAGAGTGTCGGCGAGGCGATGGCGGTGGGCCGCAGCTTCTCCGAGGCGCTGGGCAAGGCGCTGCGCTCGATGGAGACGAAAGCGGCCGGTTTCTGGACGGTGCCTGATTCTCTGGGGCCCGACCCGGAGGGCGTCACCGTCGAGTCCACTCTGGACGAATTGCGGACGCCGCACGACGGTCGCCTCTACACCGTGGAGCGCGCGCTCCGGCTGGGCGCCACGGTTGAGCAGGTGCACGAGGCCTCGGGCATCGACCCGTGGTTCGTCGACCAGATCGCGGCCTGGGTCGAGCTGCGCGGCGAACTCGTCGAAGCCCCGGTGCTGGACGCGGCGCTGCTGCGGCGCGCGAAGCGGGCCGGGCTCTCGGACCGGCAGATCGCCGCGCTGCGCCCGGAACTGGCCGGTGAGGACGGAGTCCGGGCGCTGCGGCACCGGCTCGGCGTGCGGCCGGTGTACAAGACGGTGGACACCTGCGCGGCGGAGTTCGCGGCGCGCACCCCGTACCACTACTCGGCCTACGAGTCCGACCCGGCGGCCGAGTCAGAGGTCACCGAGCAGCGCGAGCGGCCGAAGGTGATCATCCTCGGCTCCGGCCCGAACCGCATCGGCCAGGGCATCGAGTTCGACTATTCCTGCGTGCACGCCGCGATGGCGCTGCGGGCGGCCGGCTACGAGACCGTGATGGTCAACTGCAACCCGGAGACCGTTTCCACCGACTACGACACCTCGGACCGGCTGTACTTCGAGCCGCTGACCTTCGAGGACGTCCTGGAGGTCGTGCACTCCGAGCGGCAGTCCGGCACCGTGGCGGGCGTGATCGTGCAGCTCGGCGGGCAAACCCCGCTGGGGCTGGCGCGGCGGCTGGCCGAGGCCGGGGTGCCGATCGTGGGGACCCCGCCGGAGGCGATCCACCTCGCCGAGGACCGCGGTGCGTTCGGCGATGTGCTCGCCGGGGCGGGCCTGCCCGCGCCGAGGTACGGCACCGCCACCTCGTTCGAGGGCGCCAAGCGGATCGCCGACGAGATCGGCTACCCGGTGCTGGTGCGGCCGTCCTATGTGCTCGGTGGTCGCGGCATGGAGATCGTCTACGACGAGGCATCGCTGGAGAACTACATCGCCCGCGCCACCGAGGTCACCCCGGAACACCCGGTGCTGGTGGACAACTTCCTCGACGACGCGATCGAGATCGATGTGGACGCGCTCTGCGACGGCACCGACATCTACCTCGGTGGCGTGATGGAGCACATCGAGGAAGCCGGGATCCACTCCGGCGACTCGGCGTGCGCGCTGCCGCCGATCACGTTGGGGCGTCAGGACATCGAGCAGGTGCGCAAGTCCACAGAGGCCATCGCGCGCGGCATCGGCGTGCACGGCCTGCTCAACGTGCAGTATGCGCTCAAGGACGACGTGCTCTATGTGCTGGAGGCCAACCCGCGCGCCTCGCGGACCGTCCCGTTCGTTTCCAAGGCGACCGCCGCGCCGCTGGCCAAGGCCGCGGCCCGGATCATGCTCGGCGCCAAGATCGCGGACCTGCGGGCGGAGGGCCTGTTGCCGCCGGAGGGCGATGGCGCGGACCTGCCGATCGACGCGCCGGTCGCGGTGAAGGAAGCCGTGCTGCCGTTCCACCGGTTCCGCACCCGCGAGGGCGCCGGGGTGGACTCGCTGCTCGGGCCGGAGATGAAGTCCACCGGCGAGGTGATGGGCATCGACACCTCCTTCGGGCAGGCCTTCGCCAAGTCCCAGGCCGGCGCCTACGGTTCGCTGCCGACGGCCGGCCGGGTGTTCGTCTCGGTGGCCAACAAGGACAAGCGATCCCTGGTGTTCCCGGTCAAGCGGCTAGCCGACCTGGGCTTCGAGATCCTGGCCACCAGCGGCACCGCCGAGGTGCTGCGCCGCAACGGGATTGCGTCCACAGTGGTGCGCAAGCACAACGAGGAGGCAGGCCAAGAGCGGGACGTCGTCGAGCTGATCAAGGCCGGCGAGATCGACATGGTCATCAACACCCCTTACGGCAACCCCGGCCCGCGCGTGGACGGCTACGAAATCCGCACCGCGGCCGTCTCCCGCGACATCCCGTGCATCACGACGGTGCAGGGCGCGGCGGCGGCGGTGCAGGGCATCGAGGCCGGCATCCAGGGCAACATCGGTGTCCGGCCGCTGCAGGCGTTGCAGGCGGCGCTTCGGCAGGGCGGTGAGCAGCGATGACTGACCCGCTGCGGGTCGGCTTCGGCGAGCGGTTGGCGGAGTCGATGCGGGCTCGCGGCGCGTTGTGCGTCGGCATCGACCCGCACCCGTCGCTGCTGCACGCGTGGGATCTCGACGAGACCGCACGCTCGGTGGAGCGGTTCGCGATGACCGTGGTGGAGGCGCTGGCCGGCGAGGTCGCGATCCTCAAGCCGCAGTCGGCGTTCTTCGAGGTGTACGGCTCGGCCGGAATCGCTGTGCTGGAGAAGGTGATCGCCGAGGCGCGGCAGGCCGGTGCGCTAATGCTGCTGGACATCAAGCGCGGCGACATCGGCTCCACGATGGCGGCGTATGCGATGGCCTACCTGGACGAGCACGCGCCGCTGGCGGCGGATGCGGTGACCGTGTCGCCGTACCTCGGCTACGGTTCGCTCGCCCCGGCCATCGGCATCGCGGAGCAAACCGGCCGCGGCGTGTTCGTGCTGGCGCGCACCTCCAATCCGGAGGGCGCGGGCCTGCAGCAGTCGATCCACGGCAGCGGCGACTCGGTCGCCCAGTACATTGTGGACTCGGCGGCGGAGAGCAACGCCGGTGCGGAGCCGATGGGGCACGTCGGGGTGGTGGCCGGTGCCACCATCCGCTCCGACGAGCTGGACTTCTCCCGCCTCAACGGCCCGATCCTGGCACCAGGCCTCGGTGCCCAGGGCGCCACGGTGCAAAGCCTGCGGGCGGTGTTCGGCGCGGCGCTGCCGAACGTCCTGCCTGCCACGGCCCGCGACGTCCTCCGCCACGGCCCGACGGTCAACGGTCTGCGAGCCGCCGCCCGCAAGGTCCGCGAGGAGGTACAAGACCTGCTGCGCGGCTGACTTTTCGGGATGAAGGGCACCTTTCGCCGCGCGGAAGGTGCCCTTCACGATTGTTCCGATCGAATGAGCAACGCCCACGGCTACCGGACCGTGTCTGATACCAATTTCGGGTGCATCCCGAAACGAATGGCGCTGTCGCGAGCAAGAAGCCGCCGCGCGTGTTGCGCTGGATCATCGTCCTGCTGCTGGTCTGGGCCGGCACCGCGATCTACTTCCTGGTCTCGACCGAGGTGACGATCGCCGGCCGGATTTTCGGCAAGGGAGAGGCAACGGCCGAACCGACTGCGCGGGTGGAACTGGAGCGGGGCCAGCCGTTCGGCCTCGCCGCCCATCGGGACGAGTACGCGAAGTGCGAGGTGATCCCGGAGGCCGGCGAGGCCCGCGTGCTGATCCCCGACCGCCCGGCCAACAGCCTCCGCAGCACACGGCTGCCGGAGCCGGTGCCGGCGTGGTTCTCCGGTGCCGCCGAGGTCCACTGCGCGGGACCCGCGACGGTGCTCCTGCCGGAGCGATACGAGAAGACCGGACTGAACGTGCTGATGGGCCTGATGACCGCATCCGGCCTCATGATCGTCGTCGTACTCGTGCAGATCGGGCGCCGTGTCCGGGTCAACACCCGGTTGTACGCAGGTGCCTAGCGGGTTTGCTTGCGGGAACGGATTGCCGAACGGCATAAATGCGCGAACGACGCTCGGCTAGGGTCGTTTCCAACGGATCGAAGAGTGAGGGGGCGGCTGTGAGCGGCGCGTCTGAGCGCATCCAGGAGATGATGCGCAAGTTTCAGGAGCAGGCGCAGAAGGCGTCGGAACTGCAGTCCGCGATGCAGGACATGCGGGGCACGGCAAGCAGCCCGGACCGCTCGGTCACGGTGACCGTCGCACCGTCCGGCGCGCTGCTGGACCTGCGCCTGGCACCGAACGCGGTCCGCCAGTCGGCCAGCGACCTCCAGCAGCAGATCATGGCGACCATCCGTGAGGCGACGGCGAACGCGGCCGAACAACTCAACAGCACGGTGGCGCCGATCCTCGGTGACCAGTTCGACAAGTTCCAGGAAGCCTTCAACGTCGAAGGCGCGGCGATCAAGCCGGACATCGAGGGAGACGAAACGCCCTCACCGGAGAGTCCCGCACCGCCGCCTGCCGCGCACCGCGCGCCGCCGGCGACGCCGCGGCGAAACGCCGACTACGACGATGACGACTTCTCTGCGGGCTCGTTCCTGCGCTGAGGGGCTTTGTCTTGACTGACTTGAAGATGACGCCGGGCACGCTGACCGGCCACGGCCAGGGCTGCGAAAGCCTGGCCGACAAGTTCGGCCAGCTCGCCGACCTGCTCCAGCAGGCCCGGGTGGACGACCAGTGCTTCGGTCCCATCGGGAAGGAGCTCGTCAACCTGTTCGGCATATACCTGGACAGCCTGCAGGAATGCCAGGACTTGGCGACGAAGGCGCAGCAGTTCCTGCTCAAGACGAAGCAGTCACTTGATGACACGGTCAAGGACTACGCCGACACCGAACAGCAGATCTCGGAGATGCTGAAGAAGGCCGGAGAGGGACTGGGCGGATGAGCGCGCCGCAGGGGCCAGGAGACTTCCACACCCTGAACAAGGGGGACGACAAGCCGCAGAAGGACTGGTTCGATCAGGCGGCGGGTCGAGGCTCGTCCCTGTGGGGCGCCAGCCAGGACGTCGCAGACGCTTCGGAGCCGCCCGAGTGGGGCGTGGCGATGGTGTCGATGCGGATGGAGCAGCTGGAGCTGCTGACCAGCCCTGGCCAGGCGTTGATGAGCAATGGGCTGGGTTTCCTGGTGTCCATTGTGCTCAGCCCGCTGATCGAGTTGATCGAATGGGCGGTCGGCGATCCCGAGCAGATGAAGGCCACGGCCGAAGGCTGGGAGAACGTCGCCTTGTGGCTTGATCAGGTTGCCGAACAGGAGCCGCAGCGGGCGCAGGCGACGGCGGAGACCTGGGCCGGCAAGGACGGCGACGCGTTTCGCAAGCAGATGACCGAGTTCGGCGACGGAGTCAAGGCGCTGGCAGCGGACATCCGCGATCTCAAGGGCACCTTGGAAATGATCGCGGACATCTTCGACATGGTCGTCGAGTTCTTCATCCAAACGGTCACCGAGCTGATCATCGGCCTGATCGTCCAGTGGCTAGCTGCCCTGGCGGCGTCGTGGATCACGGCCGGGGCCTCGGTCGGTGCGGCGAGCGCCGGCACCGCGGTCCAGGTGGGGGCAACCGGGGTCCGCATCACGACGCGGGTCATGCAGGTGCAACGCAAGCTCTTCCAGATGTTCCAGAAGATCGAGCGCCTGCTCCAAAAGCTCCGCGAGGCGGGCAAGCTCCGCAAGGTCATCGACAAGATGAACGACATGCGCGAGGGCAACATGATCCAGAATGCGGTCGCGCGGAAGATCGACGCAAACCCGGTGGCCAAGTTCCTCACCAAGGCGGACGGCAGCGACTTCACCTCCAAGGGAGGAAAGTTCCTCCAAGACGTGGAGAAGCAGCACGCCGGCCGCCTCGCGGACCTTGACAACCAGATCAAGGATGCGAGCAAGGCCGGTGACAGCACCTTGGAGAACTCGCTCAAAGCCGAGAAAGCTCAGTTCCAGCAAGACATCAAGGGTGTGCAAGGGCTGGCCAACAACACCGTTTCGCATGTGCTGACCGGGGCTTTGGGCGGGAAGACGACTTGGGGACAGGCCGCGATGTCCGCTGGAACCGACGTTGTGACCGGTGCAGCGATCGAACAGGGCGCTAACGCGGTCTATGACACTGGCAAGGGCTGGTTCCAGGGGGATCTGTCGTCGGACGAGCAGCGTGACCAGGCGCAGGAGAAGGGCTTCTCGTGATTGAAGTGATTTCGGCGCGAACCTGGTGGTGCGCTCCGGACGAACGGATCCTTTGGTGCGTGCCGTTGCGGAAGCCAGAGGGTAGCAAGCCGTTCATCCTGTACTCGGTCAAGGGATTGGATGAGGCCGGCGCGCGACGGATGCCCGGTGCGCGTGCCTTGAGTGCTGTCGGTGGGTTTCTCGGTGAGGCCGCTTTGGAAGTGATCTCGCCTTCTGAGGACGTTGGCGGCTTGAGGCTTCGCCCTCAGAGCGCCGTGGTTTCAGGACCTGGTCGGGACTGCCTTGCAGCGGCACGTCTTGCGCAATGGCAGCCGGCCAATCACAAGACCAAAGGCAGAAATCCGGTTTGGTTCCTGACGTCGCACCGGCTCGGGCTTTTGGAGTTCGACCCCAGCAAGAAGGTGAACGACAACGACGCCGGCGGTGTGATGAGCGGCCTGAAGACAGCGGTTGGTCGCTATGTTGGTGGTACCACGGAGGAACGCGTGCCCGACGCGGCTTCCCCCGTTGATCTGCCGGGTTTCATGGTTCACATGGAAATTCCTCGTAATGAGATCGCTTCGTTGACGACCGTAAAACAGAAGGTCGGGGACCGGAAGGACCTGCCGTTCTTGCGTATCGGCCTGGTTGATGGATCGACGATCGATGTCTCCGACGAGCACAACGACGAGCGTGTCCAGCGGATGGTCGCTATGAGCCACGGCCAGGGGTGACGGAATCCATGCTTTCGACGAAGCAGTTCCAGAAGTTGTTGGAGCGGGATTGGCTCGATGAAGGCGATCGAGTCATGGCGCTTTTCGGTGGTGAGGGCGAGCGCGGGTACCTCGGAGCCACGATCGGCGGACGTCATGTCGTGCCGCACCGTCCTGTGATGCAGACGGAGAATCTGAACGTCGACTTCGGCGCGTTGCCGCTGCCGGCGGCTGTGGTGCGAGATGGCCGTTTCCACGGCGACGAATGGGTCCACGACCCGGCGATGCGCGGTTGGCTGTACGCGGCGACGCCGCAGCAACTTGCGGTCCAGTGTGCTGATCGACTCGCGGCCGCCGGACCAGAGGGCTGGTTCGTTTCAACGCCGGCGCGCCTCGCCGTCGTCGTAGATGCTTCTGCGGCGGGCGAGCCTGACGATGTCGCACAGCAAAAGACCGTCGACGAAAAGGGTGCCGAGGAAGCCAAGGGAATCGGTAGGTGGCTGGGTAAGGCCCGTTCGGCGGTTTCTGCGGTGGCCGATCTCTCGGACAGCCTTCGGCCGGGTTCGGGGCCGTCGCTGATCACGCTGTGGGAATGCCGCCGTGACCAGTTGACTTCCGGGGGATTCATCACCAAAGGCAGGAACGCGGGCGGTGTCAGGTTTGCCCGGAATGAATTCGTGGACGGTTCCGTGCTTGAGCTGAGGATGGCGTAGTGCGGGCCTGGTCTTACTAGTTTGGGCGTGGCGCTTGAGCAGACGTTCCGGGCTCCGGGCGCAAGGCGTGATCACGCGTGGCAGATGGGCGGATTTGTCCGTTTGTCGTCGCCGATGTCTGCCCCGTTTCGAACAGATCGAACATTGGAGACGAAACGCCCATTTCTTCTGGTTGGGTGAAACTCCTTGCCGTTCATGGGGAACCGTCCGCGGGTGCCGTAACGTCCAAGCGGCCACCGCAGCGGGATACCGATGATGACGACTCCTCTGCGGGCTCGTTCCTTCGCTGAGGGTGATTGTCTTGACTGATTTAAAGATGACGCCGGCCACGTTGACCGGCCACGGCCAGGGTTGCGAAAGCCTCGCCGACAAGTTCGGTCAGCTCGCCGACCTGCTTCACCAGGCCAAAGTGGACGACCAGTGCTTCGGCCCCATCGGCGACGCCGTGGGCCTGAGCAGCAAGTACTTCGAAAGCCTCGACTCCTGCAAGGACTTGGCGTCCAAGGCCCAGGAGTTCCTGAAGCACATGAAGGAAGCGCTGGACGAAACGGTCAAGGACTACGCCGACACCGAACAGCAGATCTCCGAGATGCTGAAGCAGGCCGGCGAGGGGCTGGGCGGATGAGCGCGCCGCAGGGGCCTGGCGATTCTCAATCCCTGAACAAGGGTGATGGCGACTCGAAGAACTGGTTCGAGCAGGCCGCCGGCCGTGGCTCCTCGCTCGTGGGTGCCTCCCAGGACCTGGCGGACGCCTCGTCCCCACCCGAGTGGGGCGTGGCCATGGTGTCGATGCGGGCCGAGCAGCTGCAGATGCTGGCCAGTCCCGGCCAGGCGTTGATGAGCAACGGCCTCGGCTTCCTGGTGTCGATCGTGCTCAGCCCGCTGATCGAGCTCGCCGAGTACGCGATCGGCGACCCCGAGCAGATGCGCGCCACCGGCGAGGGCTGGGAGAACGTCGCGAAGTGGCTCGACCAGGTCGCCGAGCAGGAGCCGCAGCGGGCGCAGGCGACGGCGGAGACCTGGGTCGGCAAGGACGGCGACGCGTTCCGCAAGCAGATGACCGAATTCGGCGACGGAGCGAAGGCCCTGGCTGAGGACGTCCGCGACCTCAAGGGCACGCTGGACATGATCGCCGACATCTTCGACATGTTCGTCGAGTTCTTCATCTCGGTCGTCACCGAGCTGATCATCGGCCTGATCGTGCAGTGGCTGGCGGCCCTGGCTGCGTCGTGGATCACGGCGGGTGCGTCGGTGGCCGGCGCCAGCGCCGGAACGGCCGCTCAGGTCGGTGCGCAGGGGGCGCGGATCGGCGGCCGGATTGCCCAGATCCAAGGCAAGCTCTACCAGCTGTTCCAGAAGCTGGAGCAGTTGCTGCAGAAGGTCCGCGAGATCGGCAAGCTCCGCAAGGTCATCGAGAAGATGAACGAGCTGCGCAACGGCGGGAAGGTCTCCCAGTTCGTGGCGCGCAGGCTGGACTCGAACGCGCTGATCAACACCCTCACGAAGGCCGACGGGTCCACGCTGGCCACGACGACCGGCAACCGCTTCATGCAGGGGGTCACCGGTTCCGAGGCGTTGGCGGGCAATCTCTCCCAGCGGTTCCTGTCCAGCACGCTTGGCGGCTCGACGCGGTTGTCCGGCGCGATCTTCAACGAAGGTGTCTCGACGGCCAAGGATGCGGCCATCGAGCAAGGCGCCGACTTCGTCTATGGTGCAGGGGAAGGTCAAGCCACCGGCAAGATGAGCGAAGAAGAGCGGAAATCGGCGGAGGAGAAGGGCTTCTCGTGATCGAGGTTCTGGCTGCTCGCCAGCAGTGGTGCCGGCCGGGGGAGCCCATCCTCTGGTGCATCCGGTCGCACCGCAACTACCTGTTCGACGTCGAAGGGCTCGACGAGAAGGGGAAGCCGAAGAAGGGGTGGGGCACACGCGCCGCTCTCGGCGCTGGCGATGCCGTCGGAGGAGTCCTCGGCGGGGTTTTCGATGCGGTCACCGGCGGGGACACCGATTCCGATCTGAAGGATTCCCCGCCGAGCGTGCTGTTCGGTCCGGGCCCGAACTGTATGGCGGTCGCGAAGCTTTCGCGCCTCCCCACCGGGGAGGACCGCGCTTGCTGGGTGTTGACCTCGCACCGGCTGGGCTTGCTGACCTTCCACGACGCCGCCGAACCGGAGGCGGGCGAAGCCGAGGAGTCGGCGGGACTCCTCGGCGGTGCGCTGAAGTTCGGAAAGGGCGCGATGAAGTTCGCCCGCGACGTCCGGGACATCGTCGCCTCGAAACCCGAGTACGAGCCGGGGGTTGCCGTCCCGGTGCCGCAGGCGAGCGCCCACCTGGAGATCCAGCGGCCCGCGATCGCCGACATCGGTGCGCACCAGCGCAAACTCGGCCGCGGCTACCAGACAGGCAAGCCCTGGTACCTGCGCGTGCAGTTCACGGACGGCTCGGGGATCGAGCTCAGCCCGTCGCCGAAGGAAAAGCCCCTGCAGCGGCTGGTGGCGATGTCCCACGGGAAGATCTGACGAAGGCGAGCGATGAGGGATCGGTCCAAAGTTCTGCGCCTGCTCAACGACGGCTGGTGCGCCCGCGGCGAGCAGCTCATCTTCCTCGTGGGCGGCGAGCACAAGCCGGGTTGGTTCGGCGCGACGCTCGGGAGCACCCGGCAGGTTCCGTACCTTCCGCAGCAGGACGACGGGTTGCAGCCGCCGTGGCCGTTGGTGAACCCGCGCCTTTCGGCGGGCGAGTTCCTGGCGGACGAGTGGGTGCACGACCCGGCGGTGTGGGGCTGGTTCCACACCGACAGCCCGGTGCGAGCGGCCGCTCAGTGCGGCGACGCGCTGAGCCGCGGCAAGCACTTCTCGTGGCTGGTCTGCAGCAACCGTCGGCTGGCGGTGGTCGTGGAGGCCGACGTGCGTGCCGAAGCCCTGCAGAAGGCCGCGGAGCAGCAGAAACCGGCTGAGGAATCGTCGGGGATGCTAGGCGGGTTGTTCGGCAAGGCCAAGGCGTCGAAGGACAGCGACCAGCCGCAGGCGCCTGCCCCGGCCGGGCCGATCGAGACCTGGTGGGAAATCCCGATCGGACACGTCGGCCGGTTCGACTCGGCCGAGCGTGGCAGGGGAATCGACCCCGTGGAGTTCTTCGGAATCCGGTTCGGGGACGACTCGACCCTGGAGTTCCGCCTGATCAACGCCCCTGACCTGGTCGAAACCGTCTACTCGAACCTCCGCTGAGGCGTGCGGATTCAGTAATAGCGGGTAGGAATGGCCGTTGATCGGCGGCGCTGGACGAGGCGGCGGGGCCGGGTGGCTTCATACCGCTGGTCATGTTCGTCGGTGGCGCTGATGCGCACCCGGACCCCGCCAACGCGCCGCTACGACTCGGCCCTGGGAGTCGGCACGGGATCGGCAACCGCGGACAGTGCTTCGGCGAGTTCGGCGACTGCCGGGCGCTGTCGCGGATCCTGGCGTAGGCACGCGTCGATTGCGCTCGACATCGCCTTCGGCAGCCGTCGCTGGGTTCGGATCGGGGGTGCGGGAACGGTCAGCTGCGGGCACCGCTCCTGCAACGCCGACACCGACTCGAAGTCCGTCGGTTCGCCGGAGGTTCCGACGTCGAACGGCAGGATTCCGGTCGCCGCTGCGTACAAGGCCAGGCCGATTCCCCAGACGTCGGTCTCCGGCCTCAGCATTCCGCCGCGGATCTGCTCGGGTGCCATGGCGCAGGGCGTTCCCGCGCCGCCGCGGCCGGGGCCGGGGTGGCGGGCGAAGTTGAGATCGATGACGCGCGCCCTGCCCAGGTCCGCGATGATGTTGCCCGGGTTCAGGTCGAGGTGCAGGTAGCCGCGGTCGTGCATGTAGGCCATCGCCGAGCACAGGTGCTGGCCCAGGTGGGCGAGCTCGGCGGCGGTGAGCCGGCGGGTGCGCGTTTCGATCAGGTGCGAAAGAGTCGCCCCCGACAGGGTTTCCAGCACGAGAACCGGACCGTGCTCCCCGGCGACGAGGTCGTACGCCCGGACGATGTGCGGGTGGGTGAACGACAGCAGCAGGCGGCCTTCGAGTTCCAACCTCTTCCGGACGCCCTCGTAGTCCGCCTGGTCCGGGCGCACGGACTTGATGAAACACCGGCAGTACCGCTCCTCGCTCCAGGCGTCGTAGGTGTCGAGTTCCCGCCCCCGGCGCATGTGCTGGATGACCCGGTAACCCGGTGTGATCTCGTAGCCCGGCGGATGCGGTTCCGGCAGGGATTCCGTCGGCTCGGGCGCAATGCTGATAGCGGTCATCAAAACTCCCTTCGATGGATGCCCCGCTTCGGCCGCGGGGATGAGGTCAAGCCGTCTCCCGCGCGGTGATGGGAGGGGCGTGATCGCGTTCGTGCAGCCGGTAGAGCTCGGCGTACCTGCCGCCGCGGCCGATCAGCTCGGGGTGCGTGCCGGCTTCGGCGATCCGGCCGTGGTCGAGCAGCAGGATCTGGTCGGCGTCCCGGACGGTGATCAGGTTGTGCGACACGACTATCGTGGTGCGGCCTTCCATCAAGCGGCGCAGTGGCTCTAGCACGCGTGCGGTCGCGGCCGCGTCGAGCCCGACCGTCGGCTCATCGAGCAGCAGGATCGGGGCGTCGCGGATCATCGCGCGGGCGATGGCGATCCGCTGCCGCTGCCCGCCGGAGAGCAGCCGCCCGTGCGGGCCGACCCGGGTCTCGTAACCGTCGGGCAACGCGGTGATGAACTCGTGCGCGTCGGCGGCACGGGCCGCGCGCACGACCTCTTCCTCGGTGGCGTCCGGCTTTCCCCAGAGGATGTTGTTCCGGATGCTCATGTCGAGCGCGAGGACGTCTTGAAGCACCACCGCGACGTTGTGGCGCACCGATTTCTGCCGCATCGAGCGCAGATCCGTGCCGTCGAGGGTGATCGTGCCGGAGTCCGGGTCGTAGAACCGCAGCAGGAGCTTCCCGGTGGTGGACTTGCCGGATCCGCTGGCGCCGACCAGGGCGATCGTCTGCCCGGGCGCCGCGGTGAAGCTGATGCCGCGCAGCACATCGCGCTCCGCGTGCGGGTACCGGAAGGTGACGTCGTCGAAGGTGACCACGCCGCGCGCGCGGTCCAGCCGCCGCGGACGGACGGGGTCGTGCACGGTCGGCCGCTGGTCGAGCAGCTCGATGACGCGTTCGGCGCTCGCGGCGGCCGCGAAGACGGTGTTGCTGAGCTGGCCGAATCCGCGCACCGGCGAGTAGAGCTGGCTGAGGAAGCCGAGGAACACCAGCAGACCGCCCAGCGAGATGGCGTTCTGGGTCAGCTGCCAGGTTCCCAGGCCCACGATGATCAGCACCCCGGCCAGCTCCAGGAGCTGGATCATCGGCGAGAACAGCGCTTTGAGCCTGGTGGCGACCAGTTCGGCGGCGAAGCTCCCGAGGTTTTCGCGGTGCAGGCGGTCGGTTTCGGCGTTCTCCCGCCCGTACGCCTTCACCAGCGCGGCGTTGCTCAGGCTCTCTTCCGCGACCGAGCTGATCGACCCGGTGCGCTGCCGCTTCTCGCGCGAGGCGGCTTTGATCCGGTGCGAGAAGAACCGGGCGGTCAACCAGAACGCAGGAATGGTCACCAGGGACACGATGGCCAGCTGCCAGCTCAGCACGAAAAGCGCGCCGGTGAACAGCACGATCTTGAACGCGTAGGAAATCGTCTGGGTCAGCCCGGACAGCACCAGGTTCTCGATCGCGGCGATGTCGCCGGTGATCCGGGACAGGGTGTCGCCGATCTTGCGTCGTTCGAGGAATTCCACCGAAAGTTCGTGGAGGTGCCGGAACAGGCCGGTGCGCAGTTCGAGCAGGAAGCGTTCGGCCAGCCAGGTGGACAAGTACCGGTCGCCGAACGCGACCAGCCCGGCGAACAGCGTGACGACGACGTAGGCCGCGGCGAGCCCGAAGAAGAGGCCGAAATCGCGCGGCACCAAGACCTTGTCGACGAGGATCTTGAAGAACCAGATCGTGGCCGTGTCCAGGATGGGCGCGATCAGGATCAGCGCCATCACCACGTACAGCCACCCGCGGTAGGGGCGCACGTACGGCCAGAAGCGGCGGAAGATCTCGCGGACGCTGACCGGTGGCGCCACTTCCGGCGTTTCTCCGGGGCTGCTGGTGCTGACCCCGAACAGGTACCGGATTCTGGAGAAGAGGTTGGTGTTAGTCATAGTCGGCGGCCATCCGGCGGCGGCACCTGTCGACGCCGCCGCCGAACGATCTTGTTACCAGAAACATCCGGTGTTGAACCGGAAGAATCTACGACTGCAGAAGCGCCTGCTGAAGCAACGCCCGCTGAAGCCGCTGAACCCACCCCAGGCAGGTGCAAGTCCGGTAAAGACAGCCATAACTGCTCCTCGTATGTCGTGATTTTCTCGTTGCGATGGGCCCCATCCCCCGGGGTAACGCTTGTCGGGCAAGCGTTTTGGGCCCGTCTATGGGCTTTCCAGCGCCTCAGGCGGCCAAACGCTCCGGCAGTGAGATTTTTTCGTTGCGACACCGAATGATGTTGGTTCCCGTCAGAGTCGAATGATTGGTCGCACCACTGCCACCGGGGCGGATTCGGCGGCTTACGCGCCCGAGAAGATTATTTGCGATCGAGAACAGTTTTGTCGTCGCTGTTCACTGGCCTGCGCACCTGCCGCCCCACGTGCCCGGGATGACTCGGGACGCCTGCGGTCGTCTAGGGTCGCTCTCGCAGCTGACGGTTCGGAGGACTGATGGACGACGTGCCTCTGCTGGGCGGGCGCTACCGGTTGGGCGCTCGCTTGGGTGGCGGCGGGATGGCCGACGTGTACCGGGCGACGGATACCCGGCTGCAGCGCGTCGTCGCCGCCAAGGTGTTCCGGGCTGGTACCGACGCCGCTGGGCGGGAGCGGTTCGCGGAGGAGGCCCGGACCCTTGCCGGGCTCAGCCATCCCGGCCTGGTCACGGTGCACGACTTCAGTGCCAGCGAGGACGAGCTGTACCTGATCATGGAGCTGGTCGAGGGCCGTACGCTGGCCGATGTGATCGCGGCGGGCCCGCTGCCGCCGGAACAGGCCGCCGATCTCGGTGGTCAGCTGGCCGACGTGCTGGCGCACGTGCACGACAACGGGATCGTGCACCGCGACGTGAAGCCGTCGAATGTGCTGATCGCCAACGACGGCACGGTTTTCCTCGCCGACTTCGGCATCTCCCGGCTGGCCGACGGGGCCGCACGGATGACCAGTTCCGGTGTCGTCGTCGGCACCGCCACCTACATGGCGCCGGAGCAGGTCCGCGGCGGCGAGGTCAGCTACCCGACGGACGTGTACGCGCTGGGCCTGGTGCTGCTTGAGTGCATCACCGGCAAGATCGAGTATCCCGGTGCCAGCGCGGAAAGCGCCGTGGCGAGGCTGGTGCGGGCACCCGAAGTGCCGGTCGCAATACCGGTGCACCTGAACCGAGCGCTGGTCTCGATGACCGCCGCCGCCCCGGAGCAGCGGCCAACCGCCGCGCAGAGCGCGGAGCTGCTCAGCGGCATGGCCACCGAGGTGCTCTCCCGGATTCCGGCCGAACCGCAGACCGAGCAGCTACGCCCGACCGGCTCGCAACACCCGAGCCCCTCGCAACTCCCAACCGAGGTGCAGCGCCCGACCGGGCCGCCCAATCGGCCGATGACGCAGCACCTCCCGGCGGAGGAGCTACGCGGTCGGCGCCGGAACCGGCGGCCGCTGCTGCTCGCCGGTGGCGGGCTCCTCGTGCTGCTGGTGGCTGTGATCGGGTACCTTTCGTGGCCTAGCCAGCCCCAGTCGCCGACACTGCCACCGGCATCGGGCCCGGCGGCGGTGACGCGCCTGCCCGAAGACCTCGCCAACCTGGAAAGGCTGGTCCGGGAATGAAACGCATCCTGCTTCCCGCGCTCGCGCTACTGCTCGCGGGTTGCGGCAGCGCACCCGAATCGGCCCATCCGCAGGTGCGCCAGCAGCTCATCACGCAGGTAGAGGCGGTGAAAACCGCCGCGCTGGGCAATGATCGCGCCGGTGCCGAGGCGGCACTCGCCGAACTAAATCGCCAAATCGCCACCGCGCAGGCCCAGGGCAGGCTCACCCCGAACAGCGCGCGCACGATCCTTGCCGCAGCGGACCGAGTCGCCGCAGACGTGCGCACCATCCCACTGCCCGAGCCCCCGCCCCCGGTGGTCGTGACGGTCACGCCGGATCAGCCGGCGCCCGACGAGCAAGCCACCGACGATAGCCAGCGAAGGCTCGAAGAACAGCAGAAGCGCTGGGAACAAATGCAAAAGCGCTGGCAAAAGCAGCACGACAACAACGGCAAGAACGGCAACTGACGCACCCGCCGCGTCGCGACCCGATGCGGAAGTGGACGATTTCGCAGCGAAATCGGCACTTCGCCCGGCTGGTGAGCGCCGTTTTCGCGCGAAATCGCGTCAACCCGGGCGACAGATCACCGGGTGTCGGGGGACCAGGAAAGGGCCCACGGGGTGGTGTCCGCAAGGGGGTCGGCCGGGAAGTTCGGCGGGCGGATGTACTCGACCCGGGTCACGGCCGCCGGTTGGGGTTCGCCGGTTTCGGACGGGCGCAGGGTTTGGCGGAACATGTAGGAGGGGAGCAGGGTTCTCGGGTCGATGTAGTAGACGATGTCCGCGCCTGCGGCCGAGTTGTCTGCTGTGTGGTACGGGTACGCCATGATGTCGAGGCCGGTCTTCTTGAAGGCCCAGATCAGGTGCTGCATGTCCCAGCGGCGACCATCGTGGTCGACCAACGCTCGGGCCCGAACCGGAAGCCGGATGTGCGTAGCGCCGCCGACCTCGATCAGGCGCGGTCGTTCGGCCGTGAGGAAGCGCCACGATTCCCGGTTCAGCTGATTGATCATCGTGACGGCTTGGGTGTCGGTCAGCCCGGCCGGGATGATCCCGTCACCAAGGAACGGCCGGTTCGACGCCCGGCAAAGTGGGCTGTACCCCGGCGTCCACTTTCTGCGCGAAGGGCTGTAGTCGTAGTACGTGCCGTCAATGCACTTGTCCCACATGGCCCCTTCGCCGCGACGGTGGTCGATCGAGGCGCCGACTTGGCGACGGGTCCCGAAGTCGTAGATCTCGTCATTCACCGTGACCTTGCGCCGTTCGGCGGCCCGCTCGGGCGTTTCGAAGTACTCCCGCCTGGTATGCAAAACGGATTGCCTGGCCTGCCGGTAGAACATCTCCCAGAACAGCGCGTTCGGATCGAGCCGATCGATGTTGTCGGGCGTGACCGGGCCGTCGAACGAGGGTCTGGGCGCGTCGGCCCGCGTCCGATTCGGAGCTGGGGCCGGTGAGCAAGCCGCCGCGGTCATCGCGAGCAGGCAGATGATGGTCATGGTCAGTTTCATGCGTTCGTGGTCTCCGGTGAACGGGCGTGGCAGGCTCATCCGCGATCGCAGAGGGCTTCGACGACGTCGCGGGCGTCGGCGTTGAAGGCTTGGTCGAGGAAGTAGACCTTGTTGGAGAGATCGGTGAGCTGCCGCCGGGCGACCACGACTTCTACGCCGTCCTGGGCGATCGAGACCTCGTCGCGGACGAGCATCGAGACCATGCTTATCCCGGGCCTGTTGCAGACATCCGAGTACGCGACCGCAATCGTGCACGGTACGGACCCAGACCTGAACCTGGCAGAGGTCGACACGCTGGTCACGGCGCGCATGGGGCGGCAAACCTTGTTGAACCGCCCAGCGGCGCCAAAGCTTGAGGTACTTATCGAGCAGAGCATCCTGGAGCGTCCCGCTGGGGGTACAGGAGTGATGTTCCGTCAGCTCCGCCACCTGGTCAGCGCTACGAGCCAAGACAACATCACTCTGCGCGTGGTGCCGTCTGCAGTCGGCGTGCATCCGGGGATGGCAGGCCCCTTTGTCATCCTCGATTTCGAGAAGCACCCCAGCCTTGTCTACCTGGAGAATCGTGGAAGCAGTGCCTTCCTCGAAGAGTCCGAGCACGTGGCTGCGGCGAGAGAAGCGCTTCAGTCCTTGCAGGAGGTGGCTCTGTCGGTTGAGAATTCAGTGGGCCTCGTCAACTCCATCGCTGATGGATTGGTGTGAAGACAGGCAAGGAGCAGCTCAGTGGCATCACTGGATCTCTCAACGCTTCGTTGGCGTAAGAGCAGCCGAAGTAGCAACTACGGGAACTGCGTCGAGGTGGCCTTCAGCGGACCAGCTGTCGTGGCAAGAGATTCGAAGGCCCCGGACGACGCGAGGTTGGTGTTCAGCGCGGTGAGCTGGGCTTCATTCCTTGGTCGGCTCCGGGCTGGGCGGTTCGATGCATAGCCGGTCCTGATCTGGAACCCCTCGGCCGCATCCAACTCGATAATCACCCGTTCGGCCCAGGTGCCGTTGAACCAACTCATGTCCGAACTGCCGCTTGTGTGCGCTAGGTTTGCCACGGTGGCAAGTGGATGACCGTCGCCCTCGTCGCGACGGCACGCAGGCGAGGGAGTTCAGCGGTGACGGCCGAGGGGGAAGAAAACCAGGTCCAGTTCGACGCGACGGACCAGGCGTACATGCGGCAACAGATGGACCAGGGTGGTTTGCTCGCTCCGGTCGGTGCCTTCGTTTCCACGGTGGCACGTGCGGCGGACAAGACGGCACTCGCAACTTCGCAAAGCACATACGGGTCGATGCAGATTGACCTGGACAAGGTCGATGAGATTGCTCGCTTCTTCGAAGACGAAGCCCGCGGGCTGCGTGAACGGCAGGCCGATATCTACAACTTGTCGACCATCACTGCTCCTGGGACGGACCCGGTGAGCGTTCAGGCCACCGAGAAGTATGGGCTGGTCGCTGCGGGAGATGAGTCGGCGTACCTCGAAAATTACTTGAAGCTTGCTGAAATGTTCGATAAGACCGCTGAAAATCTTCGTGCGAGTATTAAGCAGTCGCGAACTGATCAGGAGAACGCGGCAGACGCCTTCCGAGGAGGAAACCTTGCGTAAGGGACTCGCCATCAGCGCAGTCCTGGCCAGTCTTGTGCTGGCGGGTTGCAGTGGCGGATCGGACGAGACGGGGCCGACGACTGATGCGAGCGCGCCCCCGTCGGAGCCAACGGCTACGCAGTCGGCGCGTACGGCTCCCGCGAAGTCGCTGGACATCGACCGCTGCTCAATCGTTTCTCAGGCTCAGGCCAAGCAACTCGGGGCTGATCAGCAGCCTCGTGAACGAGATTCCAACGGTACGCCTGGATGCAACTACGACCTCGGCACGTCCGGCGCTGGTTTCATGGTCTTCCTTGCTGCTGACAAGGCCGAGACGATGCAGAAGTTCGCGGATGCTCGCCGATCGAACGTTAAAATGATCGACATCGGTGGTTACCCGGCGGCGCGGGTCGGCACCAACAAGACGAACTGTCTGCTGTCGCTGGATATTTCTGATAAGGGCTCCCTGTACGTCAATACCTTGGTGCCGTCTGGAACGCCGAATCCGTGCGATCTTTCTATGCAGTTCGCTGAGGCTGCTCTCCAGAATCTTCCCAATGCTTGAGGGGGCAGGGGATGACTGACACCAGACACATAGAGCCTTCAGATTTCGAAGGCGCGTCGCTCGATCAGATGCGCGGCTGGGTCCACGGCGGCACACCCGACGGCCTGTACGGCAGTTCCGAGGGGTGGAAGAAGGAGGACCGGTACCTCCGAGACCTCAAGACTCGTCTTGAGGACAAGCTCAAGAGCGTCGGCGCGGTCATGCAGTCCGAGTCCGGCGAAGCCATGCAGAACCAGGCCATGCCTGTCGTGCTCTGGACTGAGGTCGCTGCCGATAACGCGCTCGCGCAGTCGCAGCTGATGACCGACCAGGGTAACGCCTTCAAGAAGGTGCAGGATTCGATCCCGGGCAAGGGCGAGGAACAGGAAATCCCGGACGACTCGTGGATCGAAGAGGCGTGGGACAACATGTGGACCGGGTCTACTGACGCCGAGGACGCCAAGGCGCACAACGAGAAGCTGCGGCAGGAAGCCGTGCAAGCCTTCCAAGGTTACGACAACGCCTCGCAGAATGCGGTCGCCGCGAGTGCGATGTTCAGCCCGCCGCCGGATGGTGGCTTGAAGACTACCGTCACCGGATCGGAGATTCCTAGCGTCGGTCACCAGCCTGCCAGTACCAGCAGCCAGTCGGCGTCCTCCGCTGGGAGCGTCGTCGGTGGCGGGTCGGGCGTTGGCGGCGGAGGCGTTGGGTCGGGCATCGGCTCCGGTGGTGTTGGGGGCGTCGGCGGTCCTACTGGCACCGGGGGTGCCTCCGGTACCGGTTCGATGTGGCACACGCCGAGTACCGGTGACGGTTACCAGCAGCGGCCGGGTTATCCCGGAGGGCCGGGCAGCCCCGGCAGCCCTGGTTACTCGGGTGGTCCTGGTTACTCGGGTGGGCCGGGTCGTGGTGGGGCGGGCATGCCTGGTGGGCGTCCTGGCGCCGGTGCAGGGGCCGGTGGCGGTCGCGGCGTCGGCGGTCGTGGTGGCGTCGGCGGTGTGGGTGCTCGCGGGGCTCGTGGTCCCGGTATGGGTGCCGGTGGTCGGGCCGGGGTCGGCGGGTCGGGTAGCGGTGGTCCCGGGTCCGGTGGTGCTGGTGGGGCCGCTGGTCGTGGCGGCGCGGCCGGTGCCGGTGGCGCCGGTGGTCGCCCGCAGGGCAAGAAGGGCGAGGAGGACCAGGAACACGAGACCCCCGATTACCTCGTCGGCGATCAGGGCATCTTCGACGACGACCTGCCGCGGGTCGCACCGCCGGTCTTCGGTGAGTGGGACCAGCAGTAAGCAGTAGGCGACAACAGAAAACCGCGTGGGCGGCATCGGGTCGGTGCCGCCCATGTACTGGGCTGGGGAGCATCCGGTGAAATTCGAGCTGTCGAAGCAAGCTTTCTACGAGGCGTGGAAGCACTTCAAACTGGGGACCAAGCCGTTGGTGCTGAACGTGCTCCCGGAAGGCATCTTGCAGTCTGAGCGCCGCGAGGTGGAACGGCGGGCGTGGGAAGAGCTGCGCGCGCTCGGGTTCGGCAACGAGATGCGGGAAGACGACATCTACGGCGTGTTCCTGCCGTTGCAGCGCTACGAGCGTGCCTTCGACATCACCTTCAACGAGCGCAAGCCCGACGGTGCGAAGCTAAAGCTAACCGGGATGGTCGCCAACGTCCGGAACAGCGCGACGCTGGCGGTGCAGACCGAGGAGACCGTCCGGATGCAGGCCCTACCCGCCGATGCGATGGTCCGGGCGGTGCTCAGCGTTCTGCCCGAGGACGTCAAGGCCGGACCGGGGCGCGGCGTGTCGCTGCGCAGTTCTGCGATGGAGCAGGCCGCGACGGCCGCCGGGAAATCCGACCGCGCGATGGCCGACGGCCTTTCGCGGCAAGGGGTCCGGCGAGACGACGCGCGGACGCTGGTGGAGATGGCCGGGGGTCCGCGCACGGCTTGGGCTCAGGTCGGCGCGTCCATCATGGATGGTCAGGGCAAGCGGCACCGGGCCCCGATGGTCACCAACTTCTTCGCCAACGCCAAGGGCTGGTACCTCATCGAGAACAACCGTCGCAGCGCCGAAGCCTGGACCACGATCGCGCCGATCGACAAGCAACGGATGGCCACCCGGGTCCAGGACCTCATGAAGGCCCTCTGAGCCGCTGGACCCGCATCGAGCTCCGCCAGCGCACCTGCGCCGCCTCCGGAGCTCGTGGCACCGCCGCCCGGGCGGCAGACCGGCCGGTCGGTATGGCGGCAAAAGGAAACGGAACTTCCGCGTGGCGGAATTCGAGGAGCCGATTAGCGTTCTTGATCACTACGTCCGATGAGGGACATTTCACCCCGGTTTGACCTGCGAGGACGCCCCCGGCGTGGCTCAACTGTGCGGAAATCGGACACATTCGAAGAGTTTTGGCCGAGATTAGTGCACTTCAGCGGCTTTGTTGGTAGTACTTGCAGCGGCCCCGTGCTCGTGCACGCCTTGTACGAGTAGAAATAGAAGGGCCAGGGCGGCGCGCCGGCTGAATTGCGCTCACGAAACCGGGACCCCAGTGGAACCCGGCGGAGCGGACTCGGTACCGTCGCCCGCACCGATCAAGAGAAACCCCACATCACGGAGGACATGGTGGCCCTTCCCCAGCTGACCGAGGAGCAGCGGGCAGCAGCTCTGGAAAAGGCGGCTGCCGCCCGTCGCGCCCGAGCTGAGCTCAAGGAGCGCCTCAAGCGAGGTGGAACCACGCTGGCGGAGGTCCTGGAGACCGCCGACAACGACGAGGTCTTGGGCAAGATGAAGGTCTCCGCCCTGCTCGAAGCCCTTCCCGGCGTTGGCAAGGTTCGCGCTCAGCAGATCATGGAGCGTCTGGAGATCGCCAACAGCCGTCGGCTGCGCGGGCTGGGTGAGCGGCAGCGCAAGGCGCTGCTCTCCGAGTTCAGCGGCGAGTGATCGACGCACAAACCGGCGCTGAGCCGAGGACCGTCCGTCAGGGCGAGCCTCGGCTCACCGTCGTTTCCGGGCCCTCCGGCGTCGGCAAGTCCAGCGTGCTCAGCGAGGTGCGCAGGCAGGCTCCGGAGATTTACTTCAGCGTGTCCGCGACCACCCGCCCGCCCCGCGCCGGGGAGATCGACGGGGTGCACTACCACTTCGTCGACACCGCGGAGTTCGAGCGAATGATCGCCGCCGGCGAGATGCTCGAATTCGCCCGTTACGCGGGCAACCTCTACGGCACCCCGCGTAAGCCCGTCGAAGAGGCCCTGGCGGCCGGTCGGCCGGCCGTGCTGGAAATCGAACTGCAGGGCGCCCGCCAGGTGCGCCGCGCCATGCCGGAGGCACAGCTGGTGATGCTGCTGCCGCCGTCCTGGGGGGAGCTGGTGGAACGCCTCACCGGTCGCGGCACCGAGCCCACCGAGGTCGTCGAGCGGCGGTTGGCGACCGCGCGCGAGGAGCTGGCGGCCGAATCGGAGTTCGACGCGTCGGTCGTCAACGCCGACGTGCAGGTCGCGACCAGCGAATTGCTACGATTGATTCTTGGCCGCGAGCAGTGACCGCGCCGGTTGTGCACTTGACCGCACACTGGTTTCCGAGAGCACGGGCGCGCGACACCGCCGGTACGGACACCCACGAGGAGCAGGAGCCACTCACGTGAGCACCCCCAGCGCGCTGGCTGCGCTCAACAGCAGCCCGTCGACCAACACCGTCGAGGGCATCACCTACCCGCCGATCGACGACCTGCTGGAGCAGGTCAGCTCCAAGTACGCCCTGGTGATCTACGCCGCGAAGCGGGCGCGGCAGATCAACGACTACTACGCGCAGCTCGGCGAGGGCCTGCTGGAGTACGTCGGGCCGCTGGTCGAGCCGGGCCCGCGGGAGAAGCCGCTGTCGATCGCGCTCCGCGAGATCCACGCGGGCGTGCTTGAGCACACCGAAGGCGAGTGACGACCGATCGCACCGAGGATCGCCCGCGGGTGGTCCTCGGCGTCAGCGGTGGCATCGCCGCCTACAAGGCGTGCGAGGTGCTGCGGCGGCTGACCGAGTCCGGGCACAGCGTCCGGGTGATCCCCACTGAGGCGGCGCTGCGCTTCGTCGGCGCGGCGACCTTCGAGGCGCTGTCCGGGCAGCCGGTGGAGACCGGCGTGTTCGCCGACGTCGAAGAGGTCCCGCACGTGCGGCTCGGGCAGCAGGCCGACCTGGTCGTCGTCGCGCCCGCCACCGCCGACCTGCTGGCCCGTGCGGCGCACGGGCAGGCGAACGATCTGCTCACCTCGACGTTGCTGACTGCGCGCTGCCCGGTGCTGATGGTCCCGGCGATGCACACCGAGATGTGGGAGCACCCGGCGACGCAGGACAACGTGGCGCTGCTGCGCAGCCGCGGCGTGGTGGTCGCCGAGCCCGACAGCGGCCGGTTGACCGGCGCGGACACCGGCAAGGGCCGGTTGCCCGATCCCGCCGAGATCGTCGACCTGGCCCGGTTGCTGCTGGCCGAACCGCGGGCGCTGCCCCGCGATCTCGAAGGCCGCCGCGTCGTGATCTCGGCCGGCGGCACGCGTGAGCCGCTGGACCCTGTGCGCTACCTCGGCAACCGTTCGTCCGGTCGCCAGGGCTTCGCGCTGGCGCGCGTCGCCGCGCACCGCGGCGCGGAAGTCACGCTGGTCGCCGCGTACACCGCAGATCTGGTCGATCCGGCCGGCGTCCGGGTGATCCGGGTGGGTACCGCCGAGGAACTGCGGTCGGTGATGCTGGCCGAGTCCGACGGCGCGGACGCCGTGGTGATGGCCGCGGCCGTGGCCGATTTCCGGCCCGTCTCCCCGGTCGGACACAAGATCAAGAAGACCGATCGGGATCCGGAACCGCTGGCGCTGACCCGCAATCCGGACATCCTCGCCAAGCTCGTCGAGGCGCGGAACGCGGGCAAGCTGGCCGCCTCGCTGATCGTCGGGTTCGCCGCCGAGACCGGCGATCCGACCACCACGGTGCTCGACCACGGCCGCGCCAAGCTCGTCCGCAAGGGCTGCGACCTGCTGGTGGTCAACGCCGTCGGTGATGGACGGGCCTTCGAGGTCGACGACAACGCGGGCTGGTTGCTGGGCGGCGACGGCACCGAGGAGCCCATCCCCTTCGGCGCGAAATCTCGGCTGGCGGCCACATTGTGGGATGCTGTGAGCCGACAGCTCTCCCGCCAGTAAAGTGATCTGGTACGTCGGCCACCTCGGCGAGCTTTCTTCGCAGGGAATTCGGGGAGAATCGTGAGTCAGCAGTCGGGCCTGCGCACCGGGCGCAGGCTGTTCACCAGTGAGTCCGTGACCGAAGGCCATCCGGACAAGATCTGCGATGCGATCAGCGACTCGATCCTGGACGCGTTGCTGGCTCAGGACCCGCGCTCGCGGGTGGCGGTGGAGACCTTGGTGACCACCGGGCAGGTGCACGTGGCGGGCGAGGTGACCACGGACGCCTACGCGGACATTCCGACCATCGTGCGGGAGAAGATCCTGGAGATCGGCTACGACTCCTCCGCGAAGGGCTTCGACGGCAACTCCTGCGGCGTGAACGTCGCGATCGGCTCCCAGTCCCCGGACATCGCCCAGGGCGTGGACACCGCGCACGAATCCCGGGTCGAGGGCGTGCTCGACGAGATCGCCAAGCAGGGTGCCGGCGACCAGGGCCTGATGTTCGGCTACGCCTGCGACGACACGCCGGAGTTCATGCCGCTGCCGATCGCGCTGGCGCACCGGCTGTCGCGGCGGCTGACCCGGGTCCGCAAGGACGGCGTGCTGCCGTACCTGCGGCCGGACGGCAAGACCCAGGTGACCATCGAGTACGCCGGTGACCAGCCGGTGCGGCTGGACACCGTGGTGCTGTCTACCCAGCACGCCGCCGACATCGACCTGGATTCGATGCTGACCGTCGACGTCCGCGAGAAGGTGGTCGGCCCGGAGATCGAGGAGCTCGGCATCGAGACCTCCGACACCCGGCTGCTGGTGAACCCGACCGGCCGGTTCGTCGTCGGCGGCCCGATGGGCGACGCGGGCCTGACCGGCCGGAAGATCATCGTCGACACCTACGGCGGCATGGCCCGCCACGGCGGCGGTGCCTTCTCCGGCAAGGACCCGTCGAAGGTGGACCGCTCCGCGGCGTACGCCACCCGGTGGGTGGCCAAGAACGCGGTCGCCGCGGGCCTGGCGAGCCGCATCGAGGTGCAGGTCGCCTACGCGATCGGCAAGGCCGCCCCGGTGGGCCTGTTCGTGGAGACCTTCGGCACCGAAAACGTCGACCCGACGCGTATCCAGTCCGCGATCAACGAGGTCTTCGACCTGCGTCCGGCCGCGATCATCCGCGACCTGGACCTGCTGCGGCCGATCTATGCCCAGACGGCGGCCTACGGCCACTTCGGGCGCAACGACCTCGACCTGCCCTGGGAGCGCACGGACCGTGCCGAGGCCCTGAAGTCCGCCGCCAACGCCTGACGGTCATCCGGTGGGCGATTTGGAAATCAGCGCGTCGATTTCCCTTGAAATCGCCCGAACCCCCCGGGTCCTTACGCTTAAGGTGTGGAGCCGCTGCCGGTAGATCGCTTCGTACCCTACGGCCCGTCGCACTGGGTGCTCATGGTGCTGATCGTCGCCGGGTCGGTGGCGCTGCCCGTGCTCGGGCACCGGAACCGCGATCCGCGGACCACCACGTTGTTCACGCGCATCTTCGCCGTGGTGGTCTTGGCGTTCAACGTGCCGTTGCTGATCTACCAGCTGTTGCCCGCCCAGTGGAACATCGCCGAATCGCTCCCGCTGCAACTCTGCGACTTCGCCTGGATGGTCGCCGCCTACGCGCTGTGGACCCGACAGCCGCTGTCCTATGCCCTTGTCTACTACTGGGGCCTCACGCTGACCCCGCAGGCGATGATCACGCCCGCGCTGGACGCCCCGGATTTCCCGAATATCCACTTCATCCAGTTCTGGGGCCAGCATCTGCTGGTCATCTGGGCGGCGGCGTACCTGACGTGGGGCGTCGGGATGCGGCCGAACTGGCGCGGCTACTGGTTCTCGGCCGGGGTGACGCTCGTCTGGATCGCGGCGATGCTGGCATTCAACGCCTGGGCGGGCACCAACTACGGCTTCGTCAGCCGGAAGCCGGACAACCCGTCGCTGCTCGACGTGATGGGCGGCTGGCCCTGGTACCTGGGCGTCGGGGTGGCCATCGGGTTGGCCGCGTGGGCGCTGCTGACCTGGCCGTGGACCAGGACTCCGCGTGAATCGGGCAGCGCGGCGCGGACGGGAACGTGAGTGCGCAACCAGCAGCCCCGCGCTCACGAAGGCATCGCGAAACCCTGCTGACGCCAGGCCTCGTAGACCGCGACGGCCGCCGAGTTGGCGAGGTTCATCGAGCGGATACCGGGCAGCATCGGAATCCGCACCCGCAACGTCGATGCGTCGAGCACGTCCTCGGGCAGCCCGGTGGATTCGGGCCCGAACAACAGCACGTCGCCCGGCCGGTAGGACACCTTCTCGTAGGAGCATTCGGCCTTCGAGGTGAACGCGATGATCCGCTGCGGATCCAATGCCCGCCAGGCCGAGTCGAGGTCGGGATGCACGTGCAGCGCGGCGCGGTCGTGGTAGTCCAGCCCGGCTCGGCGCAGCTTCGCGTCCGACACGGAGAACCCGAGCGGTTCGATCAGGTGCAGCGCGCACCCGGAACCGGCCGCCATCCGGATCGCGTTGCCGGTGTTGCCCGGGATCTCGGGCTGATAGAAGACCACGTGAAACACCCGAAATCGTTTCACACTGGCCCCGGGTTCGGCAGCGCGGGGGAGGGGATTTCGGCCGGTGTGCGGCCCAAGGCCGCCGCCGATACTGGCAGCGGAGTGAAGGAGGGCGTCATGCCGATTCTTCGTGTCCAGCATTCCGTGCCGTCCTTCGACACCTGGAAGCAGCTCTTCGACCGCGATCCGATCGATCGCAAGCGCAGCGGCGTGCGCCACTACTGGATTCGCCGGGGCGTGGCGGATCCAGCCATGGTGATGGTCGATTTGGAGTTCGCCGAGTTCGACGAGGCCGAGGAGTTCCGGCACCGTCTGCACGGGCTGTGGGCGGGCCCCGCCCATCCCTTGGTGCAGGACCCGCAGACGTGGATCATCGAGACGGTGGAGTCCGTCGAACTCTGATCACACCAGCCGATTGGCGTCGCCATGCCGCGCGTGACGCCCGATGTACCCGTTGCGACGTGCACTTGACCGACCCGTCCGGGCGCTCTGGTAGAGAAGAGGCATGGCAGGTGCACAACCGAAGGGGGCGACGGCAAAGCGGACCGCGGCGGCGAACCGACCGGTGGCCCGCGTGCTGGTCGACGTCCCGCTACCGGTGCACCTGGACCGGCCGTTCGACTACCTGGTGCCCGACCGGCTGGACACCGACGCGGTGCCGGGCTGCCGGGTGCGGGTGCGTTTCCGGGGCAAGCTCGTCGACGGCTACCTGCTGGAACGCAACGAGACCACGGACTTTCAGGGCACCCTGTCCTGGGTCGAGCGGGTCTTGTCACCGGAACCGGTGCTGACCCCGGAACTGCTGGAGCTTGCCCGCGCGGTGGCGACCCGCTACGGCGGCATGCTCGCCGACGTGGTGCGCCTGGCGATCCCGCCCCGGCACGCCGGGGCGGAGAAGTCCGCACCCCGCGAACCCGGCCCACTGCCCCCGCGCCCCGCCGCCGAAGCCTGGGCCCGTTACCAACACGGAACGTCTTTTTTGGAGGCGGTGCACGCGGGACGCTCCGCCCGGGCGGTCTGGCAGGCACTACCCGGCGAAAACTGGCCCAGCCGGCTCGCCGAAGCCGCCGCCACCGCCGCGGCGGCCGGACGAGGCGCGCTGATCGTCGTCCCCGACCACCGCGACCTGCAGCGGCTGCAGGACGCCTGCACCGGGCTGCTCGGCAAGGACGGCGTGGTCGCCCTCGCCGCCGACCTGGCGCCATCCGCGCGCTACCGCCGCTGGCTGGCAGTGCTGCGCGGCGCGGCACGCGTCGTGATCGGAACCCGCGCGGCAATGTTCGCACCGGTGCACCACCTGGGCTTTGCCGCGGTGTGGGACGACGGCGACGACCTGCACAGTTATCCGCAGGTGCCCTACCCGCACACCCGCGACGTGCTGACGCAACGCGCGCATGCGGCAGGGGCGGCGCTGATCGTCGGAGGCTTCGCGCGTACCGCCGAAGCGGCGTTGCTGGCCGAGTCCGGTTGGGCGCACGAGCTGGTCGCGCACCGCACGGACGTGCGGGCGGCTGCGCCCAGAGTGACGGCGATCGGCGAAGATGACAATCAACTGGCGCGTGACCCGGCGGCGCGGGCTGCGCGGTTACCGTCGGTTGCGTTCGAAGCGGCGCGATCCGCGCTCGGTGCGGGAGCGCCGGTGCTCGTGCAGGTGCCACGACGCGGCTACGTGCCGGCGCTCGCGTGCGGCGACTGCCGCGAGCGGGCGAGGTGCCGCCGGTGCGCGGGGCCGCTGGCGCTGCCGGGAGGCAACGAAGACGGAGCGCCGAAGCCGGCGGCGTGCCGCTGGTGCGGAGCCGCGGAAGCGGCGTTCAAGTGCAGCTCCTGCGGCTCGCGGCGGCTGCGCGCGGTGGCGGTCGGTGCGTCCCGCACCGCGGAGGAGCTGGGGCGGGCGTTCAGCAATGTGCCGGTGCGGACCTCCGGTGCTGGCGAAATCCTGCCGACCGTGCCCGCGAAACCGGCGCTGATCGTGTGCACTCCTGGTGCCGAGCCGGTTGCCGAAGGCGGGTACGGCGCGGCGCTGCTGCTGGACGGCCGGACCCTGTTGGGCCGTCCCGAACTTCGCGCGGCCGAGACGGCGCTGCGGCTGTGGTTCGCGGCGGCGGCGCTGGTCCGGCCCGCTGGCGAAGGCGGGCGGGTCGTGGTCATGGCCGATTCGTCGCTGCAACCGGTGCAGGCCCTGGTGCGTTGGGATCCGGCGTGGTTCGCGTCGCTGGAACTCGCCGAGCGCGCCCAGCTCGGCTTTCCCCCGGCCCGCCGCGTCGCCGCCGTCGACGGCATCCCGGAAGCCATCGAAGCCCTGCTGGACTCGGCGGACCTGCCCGCGACCGCCGAAGTCCTCGGTCCGGTGCCGCTGGGCGAGGTCGACGAGGACGGCAATTCCGAGCGGGAGCGGCTGATCGTCCGCGTCGAGCGATCCGAAGGCCGAGCCCTCGCGGGCTCCCTGCACGCGGCCCAAGCGGTACGAGCCGCCCGCAAAGCGGCCGAACTGCAAGTCCGCCTCGACCCACTGGAATTGCTGTAGGCCGTAATCGGTGATCATCGGCTCCGCGCAGGACCGTGGCGGATCCGCGGTGAACCGCGAGGCTCAGTACCGGTGGAGCCGCGCCCCGACCGACGGTGCGGGCTCGGTGTTCCGGTCGGCAGGAGCGGAGACCCGGTTCGGATCTCCGTCCGAGGTGTAGCGCCGGGCCGGGTCGGCGGCGAGTTTGTCCAGCCACCTCGTGGAACCGTACTGGGCATCCGGTCCGGTCGGGCCCTGCGAACGGATGCGGGGCACGTTGAACGGGTCGAATTCCGCCGACCACGGCGACGGCGCCGGGTTGGATCCGACCAGCAAAACACTGCTGTAGTGGTAGCCGATTCCATCGGCCGAGCCTGCGGCCGCAAGCGGCTCGTTGTCGGGGTGCACGCCCAGCGGTAGCGCGATCGACTGTACCGGCACGCCCGGCACGGCATCGGTGATGACCCGCTGCATCCCCGCGATCTGGTGCGCTACCTCGGCATCCGATGCCCGGCCGAGGTTCGCGTGGTCGAGTGTGTGGTTGCCGATCTCGAAGCCGTGCTCGTGCAACCAGTTGAGGCTGCGCCGCCCGGTGGGTTCCTCGAACGGCGGATCGTTGACGTAGCACGTTGCCACCGGGCGGAACCCGGGGTGCGCTGCGGCGGCGTCCAGCAGGATGCGGATGGCTGTGCCCGGTGCCGGTTCGCCGGCACCGTCCAATGTGAACTGACTGACCGTGCCGTCGTCGAAGGTGAGCACCACCGGATGCTTTCCGGCCGGGATGTCGAACCGGCCGGTGGCGTACTCGGTGGTGGTCACCGGCACGTAGTCCTCGGCGGCCAGCCGGTCCAGCTCCGTGCGGAAATCTTCCGGCGTGCGGTCGTAAACGCTGCGTGGCTTGGCAGTGATCCGATGGTACATGAGCACCGGGACGTCGCCGAGTTCGTTGGCGTGCAACGACTCCGGCGTGGGAAGCGGAGGTGGCGCCGGCGGGGGACGCTGGAGGATCGCATTGTGTTGCGGCGAGCCGGTTTCTGCGCCGCACCCGGCACCGAGAATCGCGAACAGGACCGCTGCCGTCGCCGCGACGCCGTTTTTCCGCAGTGGTGACCGCATCCCGCCAACGCTAGAGATCGGCACTGTGATTGGGGATACTCCAAGTGGCTAATTGATCTCCGGCGATCGGATTGAGAGGGTGGTGGTACGGCCGGTCCGCAGGGGTCGGTTTCCACTTGATCGAGCATGAATTTAGTGCAGCCGTGCGAGTTCGCCAGTCGGGGAGGCGAAAGCGATGACGGATGCTGCCTCCGGTACGACCCGCGTCAAGGCGGCGTTGGCCGAGATACCCAGGTCTGTCGCGATCGGGTTAGGCGCCATTGTGGTGCTGCTACTCGGAGTCCTGTTACTACGAACGACATCCACAGCGGACGTCCGGATTGCCGGGTTACCGGACCATCCCATCAGGCCGGACGCGGTGGGCTCGATTCAGATCCGCGCCGGTACCGCCGATGGGTTGCGGGTGCTGCTCGACGGCCGGGAGATTCCGGCGGTCGAGCGGCAAGGCGCGCATGTGGTGCAGGCGGCCGGACTGCCGGACGGCCCGCACGAGTTGCGCGTCGTGGTGCCGCGCAGTCCGTCCTGGCTTGGTTCCACCACTACCACTCGAACATTTACAGTGGACAGCGAGCCGCCGGTGCTGCAGGTCGAGGACTCGTTGCGGCCGGAAGGGCCGAACAAGCCGGTGACGGTCACCGGGACCGTGCGGGACGCCAACCAGGTCACCGTGGCCGGCAAGCCCGCGGTGTCCGACCCGCGGGGCGGGTTCAGTGCCGTGGTCGACCGGCCGGACCGGAACATCCGGGTGGCCGCAACCGATGCCGCGGGCAACCGGACCGAGCGGATGGTGACCGTCCACATAAGACACCCCGGGATGCGTGCGGTGCACCTGACCGGGCTGGCCTGGACCAGCAACTCGCTGCGCGAGCCCATCCTGGCGATGGCCCGGCAGGGCAAGATCGACACCATCGAGCTGGACCTCAAAGACGAGAGCGGCGAGGTCGTTTACGACTCCGGGGTGCCGAGGGCTCGCCAGATCGGCGCGGTCAAGGGCTACTACCACGCCCGGCAGGTGCTCGACCAGCTGCATGGCATGGGCGTGCGGGTCGTCGGCCGTCTCGTCGCCTTCAAGGATCCGGTACTGGGCGCGGCATCCTGGCACGGCGGGCACCCCGAACGCGTCGTGCAGACCGCCGATGGCCGACCCTGGACGAGCGGCGCTTACGGCAGCTACGCGTTCACCAACTTCGCCGACCCCGTGGTGGTCCGGTACAACATCGATATCGCCGCCGAGGCCGCTGCCCTGGGCTTCGACGACGTCCTCTACGACTATGTGCGGCGTCCCGACGGGCACATCGAGCAGATGCGCATCCCCGGGCTGACCACCACGCCGGAGGCGGCCATCGCCGACTTCCTGCGCCAGACCCAGCCCGAGGTGCGGTCGCGGGGCGCGCTGCTCGGCGCGTCGGTTTTCGGCATCGCGGTGGACCGGCCCACCGAGATCGCCCAGGACATCCGGCAGATGTCGCAGTTCGTCGACTACATCTCGCCGATGGTCTACCCCTCGCACTGGGCGCCCGGTGAATTCGGGGTCGCCGATCCCAACTCCCAGCCCTACGACATCGTGGCACGCTCGCTGGCGGTGTTCGCCAAGGCGGTCGAGGGCACCGATGTACAAATCATCCCGTGGCTGCAGGATTTCAGCCTCGGCGTCCGCTACGGCCCTGGGGAGGTGGCGGCGCAGACCGACGCCGCGCGGAACAACGGCATGAACTCGTTCCTGCTTTGGGCCCCCAACTGCCGCTACCACGACGCGGCGCTGGGTCCGGCGAAATAGGGCCCGGCGCAATAGCGCGCGGCGAACGGCCTGTTCGCCTCGTAAGGTTAGCCGAGTACTCCGTTCGCTTCACCGGCTTGGTGCCGTGTGGCACAACAGTTGTTTCGAGGGCGCGAACTGGGCAGAGTATTGCGGCGTTGTCGATGTTGGAGGTGGCGATGCCGTCGAGGCATATTCGACTAACCCTGGCCGTGATCACGTCGTGTGCGCTGATCGCGCCGATGGCACAGGCGGCCCCGCCGGGTGGCCCGCCGACGGAGCCACCCAAGCAAGCCGAGGCCATCGGTTCCGGTGGCGCGGTCGCCAGCGCCGACCCCTACGCGACGCAGGCCGGGATCGAGGTGCTCAGCCGCGGCGGCACCGCCACCGACGCGGCGGTCGCGGTCGCTGCCGCGCTGGGTGTCACCGAGCCCTACCTGGGCGGGATCGGCGGCGGCGGTTTCTTTGTGCACTACGACGCCAAGACCGGCAAGGTCGAGACGATCGACGGGCGGGAGACCGCGCCTTCCGCCGCCCACCGGGACATGTTCCTGGACAACGGTCGGCCGATCCCGTTCGACGACGCGGTCACCAGCGGACTCAGCGTCGGTGTGCCGGGCACCCCGATGACCTGGCAGGCGGCGCTAGACCGCTGGGGAAGTAAGAAACTCGGCGAGGTGCTGCGCCCGGCCGAGCAGTTGGCGCGCAAGGGCTTCGTCGTCGACAAGACCTTCCGCGAGCGGACGGCGCAGAACGAGCAGCGTTTCCGTGCGTTCCCGGCGACCCGCGACCTGTTCCTGCCGGGCGGCAAGCTTCCCGAGGTCGGCAGCGTGCTGCGCAACCGCGACCTCGCCGACACCTACCGAATCATGGGCACCCGCGGCATCGACGCCCTGTACCGGGGCGAGCTCGGCGCGGATGTGCTCAAGGCGGTGAACCAGCCGCCGGTCGACCCGACCGTGAAACGCACCGTGCGTCCCGGCGGCATGACCACCGACGACCTGAGCGACTACCGCATCGCCGAGCAGTCGCCCACGCACCTGACCTATCGCGGGCTCGACGTCTACGGCATGGCTCCGTCGAGCTCCGGCGGCACGACGGTCGGCGAGGCGTTGAACATCTTGGAGCGCACCGACCTGTCCCGCCTCGACAAGACCGCGTACCTGCACCGGTTCCTGGAGGCCAGCAAGATCGGCTTCGCCGACCGCAACCGCTGGGTGGGCGACCCGAAGTTCAACGACGTGCCCACCGATGAGCTGCTCAGCCAGCAATTCGCCGATTCCCGGGCCTGCCTGATCACCGACGACGCGGTGCTGCCGACCCCGGTCGCGGCCGGCGATCCGCGCAACCCGCAGGGCTGCCAGGCTCGCACCGCCGGTGGCGTCGAGCCGTACGAGGGCCCGAACACCACGCACCTGACGGTGGCCGACAAGTGGGGCGACGTGGTGTCCTACACGTTGACCATCGAGCAGGTCGGCGGCAGCGGGATCGTGGTGCCGGGCCGGGGATTCCTGCTGAACAACGAGCTGACCGACTTCAACTTCACCCCGGTCACCCCCGGCCAGCCGGACCCGAACCTACCCGGTCCGAGCAAGCGCCCGCGCAGCTCGATGAGCCCGACGATCGTGCTTCAGGACGGCCGACCGCTGCTGGCCGTCGGCAGCCCCGGCGGCTCGACGATCATCACCACGGTGCTGCAGGTGCTCCTCGGTCGCCTGGACCGCAAGCTGTCCCTTGTGGACGCCATCGCCGAGCCCCGGGCATCGCAGCGCAACGCCGGGCAGACCGAAGCGGAGGCGGGCTTCCTGGCTCAGCCGGAGGCGGAAAAGCTGAAGGCCATCGGCCACCAGTTCAAGCCGACCGGCGAGATCGGTTCCGCGACCGGCGTCGAACGGCTGCCCGACGGCCGCTGGATCGCGGCGGCCGAACCCGAACGCGCGGGAGGCGGTTCAGCAGCAGTGGTGGTGCCCGGCCGCTGAGGCGCGAGTTGCAACGGGGCCGTGAGTCTTTCCGGAAGCGCTGGATTCACGGCCCCGGGCCCCGGCGTTCGCAGACCGGTCGGAGCGGATCGTGCGGTTGCGGGGGATCTTTGGCCCCTTGCAGGATGGCTGCGCCGCGGCCGGAGAGCGCGGAGAATTCCCTTTCCCGCCAGCGAAAATATTCTGCGCGTCGATCACCTCGTCCGGTTGGCGTGCCACATGGTGTGCTCGCGGCTGACCGCCGCCTCGGCGTCGGCGACCGCGGCCGACCACTGCTGCTCGTCGAGGTCGCGGTCGAGCAGATCGCGGATCACGGCCAGTTCGTGGGAGGCCATCACGTACGCGGTCGCGGTCGCGTTGTGCTGGCGGGTGGCGTTCCATGCCGCGAACGCCGACACCGCCGCGGCCACGATGCCCGCTAGGTCGAAGTTGACCACGCCGAGCGCCTTGGCCAGCGCGCCGGCAACGCCCACCACTTCCATGGTCAGCATCGTGGTCCGGAAGATCCGCGCGTTGCGCAGGTGGTAGAGCGCCCTGCTCGCGTACCAGTCCTGCTGGTCGAGCACCCGGCCGATCAGGTAAGCCTCCTTGCGTTCGGCCAGCGGCGCGGCGCGCATCGACCGCATCTTGTCGGTGATCGTCGATGCCGTGCTGGGCAGCAGTGGAACCTGGGGCAGGTCGCGCTGCAGGATGCGGATCCGCTCCACGAACTCGTCGTCGGCCCGTCCGGACCCGGCCGCGAACGGCGCGGCACCCGCGACGTAACGCCAGGTCAGGGTCTTGACCGACTCCGCCAGTGCGCGGCCCTCGTACCAGACCTTGTCCGGCCGGGAGCCGACCACGGCCAGTTCGATCACCATCGCGCAGACGAAAGCCAGAGCCGTGCCCACCGCGAACACGTCGATCCCCGCGGCGCCGATGGGCAGGGTGAACGCGGCGAACACCGCGGCCGAAACGGTCAGCACCAACCGGGAGCGGACGGCCCGCAGGTAGGTGCGCTGCTGGTGCACGGAGGCCGCATCCGCCGCCTGGAACAGTCCCGGGTAGTCGGTGGGGGTCAAGAACTGAAGCTGATCGGTGCTCGACAATGCACGCTCCGTAGCTAGGGGGCTCTAGTGAATCGTGGTGGAGGTGCGCTCCGAAAGCGGCCATTTCGGCGGAACTGCCGCCGCGGCGACCAGGAGCGGGTGACGACTAGACTCGGCGGGTCGCCAATCGCCGTCGTCGACATCTCAGGGAGCTCAAGTGACCGTCCAGCCGATCAGACTCTTCGGCGACCCCGTGTTGCGCACCAGGGCCGACGAGGTGGTCGACTTCGACAAAGAGCTGCGCACCCTGGTCGAGGACCTGTGGGACACGATGGAGGAGCAAGGCGGGGCCGGGCTGGCCGCGCCGCAGCTGGGCGTGGGCCTGCGGGTGTTCACCTACCACTGCGACGGGTTCGCCGGGCACCTGGTCAACCCCACCTGGACCGTGGTCGGCGATGAGGAGCAGTTCGGTCCGGAAGGCTGTCTGTCGATCCCCGGGATGCGCTGGGACTGCTTGCGCGCCAGCCACGTGGTTGCCCGCGGCTGGAACATGCATGGCGACCCGGTCGAGGTCGAGGGCACTGACCTGCTCGCCCGGTGCATCCAGCACGAAACCGATCACCTCGACGGCGTGCTGTTCGTCGACCGGCTCGACGAACAGACCCGCAAGGCCGCAATGCGCGAGATCCGCCAGGCCGCGTGGTTCAACGGCAATGCACCGGTGATCAAGGAAAGCCCGCACCCGCTGTTCGGGGGTCGCTGACATGCGCGTGGTCTTCGCCGGCACGCCCGCCCCGGCGGTGCCCTCGTTGCAGGCGTTGCTGGACTCCGACCGGCACGAGGTCGCCGCGGTGATCACCCGACCGGACGCCCCGGCCGGGCGCGGACGCAAACTGGTGCGTTCTCCCGTCGGCGCGCTCGCCGACGAACACGGCATCGAGGTGCTCGCGCCCCAGCGCGCGTCGAGTCCGGATTTCTTGCAGCGGTTAGGCGAACTGGCCCCGGATTGCTGCCCGGTGGTGGCCTACGGCGCGCTGCTGCGGGAGAAGGCCCTGGCCATCCCGAAGTTCGGCTGGGTGAACCTGCACTTCTCGCTGCTGCCCGCGTGGCGCGGGGCCGCCCCGGTGCAGGCGGCCATCCGGCACGGCGACGAGATCACCGGGGCCAGTACCTTCCGGCTGGTGCCCGAGCTGGATGCCGGGCCGGTGTTCGGCGTGGTCACCGAGCAGGTGCGCGCCACCGACACCGCAGGCGAGCTGCTGGACCGCCTGGCGATCTCCGGCGCCGGCCTGCTGGTGGCCACCCTGGACGGCATCGAGGACGGCACGCTGCGTGCCGAGGAGCAACCGGACGACGGCGTCAGCTACGCACCCAAGGTGACCGTCGAGGACGCCAAGGTGGACTTCACCGTCCCGGCCGTCGCGGTGGACCGGCTGATCCGGTCGGTCACCCCGGACCCCGGCGCGTGGGCGCTGCTGCACGACGAGCGATTCAAACTCGGCCCGGTGTCCATTGTGGACGAAGAACTGCCGCCCGGCGAGATCCGGGTGGAACGGCGGCGCGTGCTGGTCGGCACCGGCACCTCGGCGGTCGCGCTGGGTGCGGTACAGGCGGCGGGCAAGAAGCGGATGGCCGCCACCGACTGGGCCCGTGGAACCCGCATCGAGCAAGGAGAACGGCTCAAGTGAACGATCGCCGCCGCCGGCCCTCCCGGCCGGCCAAGGCTCGCCCGCCGCGGCGCAAGTCCGGCCCCGCTCGGCCGCTGGACGTCGACCCGGTCCGCTTGGCCGCAGTGGAGACGCTGCGCGCGGTGCGGGAGCGCGACGCCTACGCCAACCTCGCCCTGCCGCCGCTGCTCAAGCAGCGCCGCATCACCGGCCGGGACGCCGCATTGGCCACCGAGCTGACCTATGGCTCCTGCCGGGCGCAGGGATTGCTGGACGCCGTCATCGACGATTGCAGCAACCGGCCGCTGGCCGAGTTGGAGCCGAAGATGCTCGACGCGCTGCGGCTCGGGGTATACCAGCTGCTGCGCACCCGGATCCCGGCGCACGCCGCGGTTGCCTCCACTGTGGACATCGTGCGGTTCGAGAATGGTTCGAAACTAGCCGGTTTCGCCAACGCCGTGATGCGTCGCGTCACCGAGCTCGACGAGCAGGGCTGGGTCGACAAGCTCGCCCCGGCACGCGACGAGGACCCGGTCGGATACCTCGCGACGCGGTACGCGCACCCGAGGTGGATCGCGCAGGCGTTCGCCGATGCGCTCGGCATCGACGAACTGGAGGCGGCGTTAGCCGCCGACGACGCGCGGCCGGCGGTGCACCTGACCGCGCGCCCGGGCGAGATCAGCGCCGACGAGCTCGCCGCGATCACCGGCGGCGACCCGGCGCCGTACTCGCCGTACGGGGTGCGGCTGGAGGCGGGCGCCGGCGACCCAGGCGACCTGGAACCGGTGCGCGAGGGCTTCGCCTCGGTGCAGGACGAAGGCAGCCAGCTCGTGACGCTCGCGCTGACCCGCCCCGAGATCGAAGGGTCGGACCTGCGCTGGCTGGACCTGTGCGCCGGCCCGGGCGGCAAGGCCAACCTGCTCGGTTCGCTGGTCACCCTCGACGGGGGCGCGCTCGATGCCGTCGAGCAGGCTCCGCACCGCGCGGACCTGGTGCGCAAGGCCACCGAAGGGCTCTCGGTGTCGGTGCACGTGGCCGATGGCCGCGACCCGGGCCTGGAGCCGGGCTTCGACCGCGTGTTGGTGGACGCGCCGTGCACCGGGCTGGGGGCGCTACGACGGCGTCCGGAGGCGCGGTGGCGGCGGCAGCCCTCGGACGTCGGCGACCTGACGAAGTTGCAGCGTGACCTGCTGCTGTCGGCGATCCGGCTGACTCGTCCCGGCGGCGTGGTGGCGTACGTGGTGTGCTCGCCGCACCTGCCGGAGACTGAGGGCGTGGTGTCCGATGTCGTGCGCCGCACCGGGGTCGAGCAGCTGGACGCGCGCCCGTACTTCCCGGACGTGCCGGACCTGGGCGATGGGCCGGGGGTGCAGCTGTGGCCGCACCGGCACGGCACCGATGCGATGTTCTGCGCATTGCTGCGGGTGTGACAGGGCTCATCGGCGAGTTCTTCGTGCATACCTGCTGCGGTTATTGCCATGCGCATGACGGGAAGGAGCGGCAGTGTCCGAAGAGGACTATCGGCGGTGGCTGGCGGTCGCGGTCGGCGAAGCCAAGGCCGGGCTTGCGGAAGGCGGAATTCCGATCGGTGCGGCGCTGATCGGCTCCGACGGGCGGGTGCTCGGCAGCGGGCACAATCGCCGGGTGCAGGATGACGATCCGTCCGTGCACGGCGAGACCGCGGCCTTCCGCAACGCGGGGCGGCAGCGCTCCTACGCCGGCACCACGATGGTGACCACCCTGTCGCCCTGTTGGTATTGCAGCGGACTGGTGCGCCAGTTCGGGATCGGCCGCGTCGTCATCGGCGAGGCCAGGAACTTCTACGGCGGCCACGACTGGCTTGCCGAGAACGGGGTCGACATCGTGCTTCTCGACGACCCGGAGTGCGCCCGGCTGATGGCCGATTTCGTCGAAGCCAACCCGCGCCTGTGGTACGAGGACATCGGCGAGGAAGCCGACTGACCGCCGGTTTGGCCCCGGCCGGGATTCCCGATTTTGCCTAAAATTGGGGTTCTCGGTCTTGATCCCCGGCGCGCTTGCCGCGGAACAACGCGGTCGCCGACGTGGTTGCACCTGCACGGTTCCGCATCGAAGCTGGGACCGGCAACCGCAACCGACGTCAGGTGGTACGAATGTCTTCCACTCCGGTCGAAGTGACCCGGACAGGTCAGCACGTCTTCACCGCGACGAACCCGCGCGGCGCCGAGGTGGCGATCGGTCCCGAGGACGCGCCCGGGGCTTTCACCCCGGGTGAGCTGCTGCTCGCCGCCATCGCCGCCTGCTCGGCGGTGACCAGCGAGAACCTGCTGGTCCGGCGGCTCGGCGAGGACGCGAAGGTGACGGTGCACGCCGACCGGACCAAGACCCCGGAAGACAAGCACAAGTTCGCCTCGGTCCAGGTCAGCCTCGACGTCGACCTCAGCGGGTTCGAGGACGGCGAACGCGGCAGGCTCGTCGACGCGGTCCGCCGCGCCATCGAGAAGTACTGCACTGTCAGCCGTTCGGTCGAAGAGGGTACCCCGATCCAGATGTCCATTTCGCACTGACGGTAGTCATTTTCCCCATCGTGACTAGGCCAATCGCGTGCGAGACGTACGGCGTTTGGATCAACAATGCGGTGAGAATGCAACCAACTGTGTAACCGATATGCCGACCGCTCCCGTCGCGTCGTAAGGTGCTCGTCGCACACCGACAGGTGGTGCGCGACGAGGGGGAGGCACAGCACAGTGGCACAGGAGATCGCACCGGGACCGCAATCCGGGCTGCGCAGGGATCTCTCCGGCCGCCAGGTCGGCATGATCGCCGTCGGTGGCGCCATCGGAACCGGGTTGTTCCTCGGCTCGAGCCTGGCCATCTCGATCGCGGGTCCGGCCGTGATCGTCGCCTACGCGGTGGCCGCGCTCGCCGTGCTCGCGCTGGCCTTCGCGCTGGCCGAGATGATCGTGGTGCACCCCGACGCCGGTGGCTTCGGCGCGATCATCCAGCGCTACCTCGGCGGCCTCGCCGGTTTCGTCTCGCGCTGGATGTACTGGGCGGCGCAGGTGGTCAACGTCGGCAGCGAGGTCATCGCGGCCGGGCTGTACCTCCAGTTCTGGTACCCCCAGCTGCCGCTGTGGATGCCGGTGGTGGGCTTCTCGGTGCTGATGCTGGCGATCAACGTCGCCGCCGTGCGCTTCTTCGGGGAGTTCGAGTACTGGTTCGCGATGATCAAGGTCGTCACGATCGTGGTGTTCGTGGTCCTCGGAGTGGTCTACATCGTGTTCGGCCTGCCGGGTCACCCGCCCGTCGGGGCCGGTGCGCTGACCGAGCACGGTGGGTTCTTCCCCAACGGCATCGGAGCGGTCTGGCTGGCGCTGGCGGTGGTGACCTTCTCGTACCTGGGTACCGAGGCGGTGTCGATGACCGCGGCCGAGTCGCGCAACCCGGGCCGGGATGTGCCTCGCGCGGCGCGCAACACGGTGCTGCGGCTGGCCCTCTTCTACGTCCTCGGGATGCTCGTGGTGGTCTCGATCCTGCCCTGGGACCAGGCGTCTTCTTCCGGCGACGTCAGGGAGAGCCCGTTCGTGCGGCTGTTCAGCCTGGTGGGCATTCCCGCCGCAGCCGGGATCATGAACTTCGTGGTGCTTACCGCCGCCCTTTCCGCGATGAACACGAACCTGTACCTCGCCGCGCGCATGACCCACTCGCTGGCCCTGGACGGCCACGCGCCGAAGTGGTTCGCCGTGCTGAGCCGCAACGGGGTGCCGGGGCGGGCGCTGGTGCTCTCCGCGCTGGGGCTGGCGCTGGCCGCCTCGCTCGCGGTGTTCGCCGAGGACACGGCGTTCCCGATGATGCTGGGCATTGCGCTGTTCGCCGCGATCGTCGTGTACTTGATGATCTTCGCCAGCCAGTTGGCGTTCCGGCGGCGCCGTGCCGCCGACAGGCTGCCGCCTCCGCCGGTGCAGCTGCGGGGTACGCCGGTGACCACGGTGCTGGCCATGCTGTTCTTCGCCGCCGTGTTGCTGACCACGCCGTTCCTCGCGCCGTTCAGCATGGCCTGGAAGGCGGGCGTGCCGTTCGTCCTCGTGGTGTGCGCGGTGTACTACTTCGTCCGGCGCCGCGCGGCCAGAACCGAAACGGAGCGAGAGGTGCCCGTCACCGAGTAAGGGCGCTCCGCACCGGGTGGTACCTGGGATTTACACTCCCGCATGTGTCGAACCAGCCGATGATCGCGCCTTCCATCCTCTCCGCCGATTTCGCCCGCCTCGCCGACGAGATGGCCGCCGTGAACGGCGAGCCCGGGCGGCGCGCCGACTGGCTGCACGTGGACGTGATGGACGCGCACTTCGTGCCCAACCTGACCCTGGGCCTGCCCGTGGTCGAGTCGTTGCTGAAGGCGACCGACATCCCGGTCGACTGCCACCTGATGATCGACGACCCGGACCGCTGGGCCATCGGGTACGCCGAGGCCGGTGCCTACAACGTCACGGTGCACGTGGAAGCGGCCAAGGACCCGGTCGCCATCGCCAAGGACCTGCGCGCCGCCGGGGCGAAGGCCGGGCTCTCGGTCAAGCCGAACACCCCGCTGGACCCGTATGTCGAGGTGCTCAAGCACTACGACACGCTGCTGGTGATGTCGGTGGAGCCGGGCTTCGGCGGCCAGAAGTTCATCGCCGAGGTGCTGGACAAGGCCCGCAAGGCCCGCGAACTGGTCGACACCGGCCACCTCAACCTGGTGGTGGAGATCGACGGCGGCATCAACGCCGACACCATCGAGCAGGCAGCCGAGGCCGGGGTGGATTGCTTCGTGGCCGGGTCCGCGGTGTACAACGCGGCCGACCCGGCCAAGGCGGTCGAGGCGCTGCGAGCCAAGGCCGCACCGAACTTCGCCCATGCCAGGGCCCATTGATTTCCCTTGACATCGACCGGATCTTCGGTCGGCGCGGTTGAGCGGGAGGAAACCGATGGCCGCTCATCCCGAAGAGCACGCGATGCGCACCGCGATCGCGGCCAGCGAGCGGGTGCGCGGCACGACCAGCCCCAATCCGCCAGTGGGATGCGTGGTGCTGGACGCCGAGGGCGAGGTCGTCGGCGTCGGCGCGACGCAGCCGCCGGGCGGGCCGCACGCGGAGATCGTCGCGCTCCGCGCGGCGGGTGAGCGGGCCCACGGCGGCACCGCCGTGGTCACGCTGGAGCCCTGCGCGCACATCGGCCGGACGCCACCTTGCGCGGATGCCCTGCGTGCGGCCGGGATCGCACGTGTGGTGCACGCGGTTTCCGATCCCAATCCGGCGGCCGCCGGCGGCGCCGGGGTGCTGCGCGCCGCGAACATCGATGTCCACAGTGGTCTGCTGGCCGATGAGGTGACGTCCGGCCCGCTGCGGGCCTGGCTGCACTTCGCCCGAACCGGGCGGCCGCACGTGACCTGGAAGTACGCGGCCACATTGGACGGTCGATCGGCCGCCGCGGACGGCACCAGCAAGTGGATCAGCTCCGCCGAGTCGCGCGCCGAGGTGCACCGGATCCGCGCGCGGATGGACGCGATCATCGCGGGCACTGGCACGGTCCTCGCCGACGACCCGCACCTGACCGCCCGCACGCCCGAAGGTGCGCTGGCTACCCGGCAGCCGCTGCGCGTCGTCGTCGGCGACCGCGAGATCCCGCGCCACGCCAAGGTCTTCGACGATGCCGCGGAAACGATCCAGCTGCCCGGCGGCGACCCGGCCGCGGTGCTTGCCGCCCTCGCCGACCGCGGCATCGTCGACGTGCTGCTGGAAGGCGGCCCCCGGCTCGCCGGCGCGTTCGTGGCCGCCGGCTGCGTGGACCGGGTGCTCGCCTACATCGCCGCGATGCTGTTCGGCGCTGGACCGGCCGCCCTCGGCGAAGCGGGAGTGGCAAGCATCTCGCAGGCATGGCGGTTGCGGGTGGAAGAGACGACGATGAGTGGCCCGGACATCCGGGTGAGCGCGGTCCCGCGGGGCCGCTGACCGGGGCGGCGCGCGGGCGACGAGGCCCGCCAGGCAGTGCGAGGAGGCAGCAGGTGTTCACCGGGATCGTCGAGGAACTCGGCACCATCGAGGCGTTCGAGCCGTTGTCCGACGGCAGCCGATTGACTATCTCCGGGCCCGTGGTGACCGAAGACGCCAAGCACGGCGACTCGATCGCCGTCAACGGCGTCTGCCTGACCGTGGTCACCGTCGGGGACGGACGGTTCACCGTGGACGTGGTGGCCGAAACGCTGCGCCGCTCCGCGCTGAAGGGCATCGCGACCGGCGACCGGGTCAACCTGGAGCGCGCGATGGCCCTCGGCGAGCGACTCGGCGGCCACATCGTGCAGGGCCACGTCGACGGCACCGCGGTGCTGCGCGGCACCGACGCCGACGGGCTCACCCGCTTCGAACTGCCGCGGCGGCTGTCCCGCTACCTGGTGGAGAAGGGCTCGATCACCGTCGACGGGGTGTCGCTGACCGTGGTCGACGCGGGGGAGGCGGAGTTCACCGTCGCGCTGATCCCCACCACCAAGGAGGTGACCACGCTGGGCCTGCGCGAGCCGGGTGACGAAGTGAACATCGAGGTGGATGTGCTGGCCAAGCACCTCGAACGGCTCGCCGCGGCGCAGCTGGCCGAAAGGGCCCATGGTGCGCAGGCCCGTTCGGGGGACAATGGCGGCGTCAGGGAGGCGCGGTGATGAACCCCGAGTACGAGGTTGCGGACACGGTGAGCACGGACAGGTTCGACAGCATTGAGCGCGCGTTGGCCGACATCGCGGCCGGGCGTCCGGTGATCGTGGTAGACGACGAGGACCGTGAGAACGAAGGCGATCTGATCTTCGCGGCCGAGCGGGCGACGCCCGAGCTGGTGGCGTTCATGGTCCGCTACACCTCCGGCTACATCTGCGCCGGGCTCACCGGTGAGGACTGTGACCGCCTCGACCTGCCCCCGATGTACTACTGGAACCAGGACCGCAAGGGCACGGCCTACACCGTCACGGTCGATGCCGCCGACGGCGTGGGCACGGGCATCTCCGCCGCCGACCGCGCGACGACGTTGCGGGTCCTGGCCGGCCGGGAGTCCACCGCCAAGGACCTCACCCGGCCCGGTCACGTGGTGCCGCTGCGCGCCCGCGAGGGCGGCGTGCTACGCCGTCCCGGCCACACCGAAGCGGCGGTGGACCTGGCCCGCCTCGCCGGGTTGCACCCCGCCGGAGCGCTGTGCGAGATCGTCAGCCAGAAGTCCGAAGGCGATATGGCGCGGCGCGACGAGCTGGAGGTCTTCGCCGAGGAGCACGACCTGGCGCTGATCACCATCGCCGACCTGATCGCTTACCGGCGCCGCTTCGAGAAGCAGGTGGTGCGCGTCGCCGAGGCCCGGATCCCCACCGCCCACGGCACCTTTCGCACCGTCGGCTACGACAGCACGATCGACGGCATCGAACACCTGGCCCTGGTGTACGGCGAGATCGGCGACGGCGAGGACATCCTGGTGCGGGTGCACTCCGAGTGCCTGACCGGGGACGTGCTGGGCTCGCTGCGCTGCGACTGCGGTCCGCAGCTGGACGCGGCGCTGGCCCAGGTCGCCGAGGCCGGTCGCGGCGTGGTGCTCTACATGCGCGGGCACGAAGGACGCGGCATCGGGCTGATTCACAAGCTGCAGGCATACCAGCTGCAGGACGACGGCGCGGACACGGTGGATGCCAACGTCGCGCTGGGCATGCCGGTCGACAGCAGGGACTACGGCCAGGGGGCGCAGATCCTGTGCGACCTGGGCGTGAAGTCGATGCGGCTGCTCACCAACAACCCGGCCAAGCGGGTCGGCCTGGAGGGCTACGGGCTGCGGATCGTGGACCGCGTGCCGCTGCCGATCCGCCCGAACCCGGAGAACATCCGCTACCTGCGCACCAAGCGCGACCGGATGGGGCACGTGCTGGACAATCTCGACGACGGCGAGGACTCGTCGATCAACGGCGAGACTGGAGTGACGGCATGAGTGGTGAGGGGCGGCCGCGGATCAGCGTGCCGAAGGCGGGTGACCTGCGGCTGGGCATTGCCGCGATCCGCTGGCACGAGCGGCTCGTCGAGCAGATGCTCTCCCGCGCACTGGCGGCGGCCAAGGAGGCGGGCATCGCCGAGCCGACCGTGGTGCGGGTGCCCGGTTCGATCGAGCTGCCGGTCGTTTGCCAGCAGTTGGCGCACCAGCACGACGCCGTGGTCGCACTCGGTGCGGTGATCCGCGGTGGCACCCCGCATTTCGAGTACGTCTGCGACTCGGTCACCCAGGGCCTGACCCGGGTGGCGCTGGACGAATCCACGGCCGTCGGCAACGGCGTACTGACGTGCGACACCATGCAGCAGGCCGAGGGCCGGGCCGGGTTCGCCGACTCGGTGGAGGACAAGGGGTTCGAGGCCACCGCCGCGGCGCTGGAGACCGCACTGCTGCTGCGGGAGCTGCGCGGCTGGGACAGCGAGCGAGGGTTCCTGTGAGCGAGGAGCGCGTGGAGGTCCGGCCGCGGAAGGTGCGGCGGGTGGCGATCCCGATCGCGGTCGCGCTGGTGCTGGTGTTCGCCGTGGTCGCGACGCTGCTGCGGAACACGCCGACCGGCGCGGTGTTCTCGGTGTCCGACCAGGTTGCGATGGGGTTTCTGGGCGTGCTGCTGGCCGGCGGCGTGATGCTGCTGACCCGGCCGCGATTGCGCGCGGACGCCGACGGCGTGGAGGTCCGCAACATCATCGGCACCCAGCGCTACTCCTGGCCGCTGGTGCAGGCCGTCAGCTTCCCGGATGGTGCCGCGTGGGCCCGGTTGGAGCTGCCGGAAGACGAGTACGTGCCGATCATGGCGATCCAGGCGGCCGACGGCGAGCGCGCGGTGACCGCGATGCGCCGGCTTCGCGAACTCCGCCGCGCGGTGGGTCGGCACCAGGGCACCTGATGTGGTGCGATTTCAAGTGAAATCGCCGCGTTCTTCTGGCCTCCGGTCGTGGATTCCTGACGGTGACTTCGGCGGTGACTTCGGCGGTGACTTCGGCGATGCTGCCTACGCTGCCGAAGGAGTCTGATCACTGTGCCGGACGATGCCGAATTCGAAGCCCGTGTCGCGGACCGCTTGGCCGGCCTGCCGGGGGTGCGGGCGGTGAGCCTCGGGGGCTCGCGAGCCCAGGGAACCCACCGCACCGACAGCGACTGGGACTTCGCGATCTACTACCGCGGCCCGTTCGAGCCGCAGGACCTGCGCGACATCGGGTGGCCCGGCGAAGTCTCCGAGCTCGGCGGCTGGGGCGGTGGCGTGTTCAACGGGGGTGCCTGGCTGCGAATCGAAGGCCGCCACGTCGACATCCACTACCGAGATCTCGACGTGGTGGAGCACGAGCTCGCCGAGGCCCGCGCGGGCCGGTTCGAGTGGCAGCCGTTGATGTTCCACCTGGTCGGCATCCCGAGCTACCTGGTGGTCGCCGAACTGGCGATCAACCGGGTGCTGCGCGGCGAGTTGCCGCGCCCGGAATACCCGGACGCGCTGCGCAAGTCCGCGCCGCCGGTCTGGTGGGAGCGGGCGTCGATGACATTGGGCTACGCGCGGGCTAACCACGCGCCTCAAGGTCGGCTCGCCGAGACCGCCGGCGCGATCGTGCAGGCCGCCTGTCAGGCGGCGCACGCGGTCCTCGCGGCCCGGGGCGAGTGGGTCACCAACGAGAAACGCTTGCTGCTGCGGGCGGGGCTGCGCGACATCGACCGGGTCATCGCCGGGCTGACCCCGGACTCGCTGATCGCGGCGGTCGACGAAGCGCACGCCAGGTGCGACGGACGCGGCGATTTCCATGGAAATCAACGAGCCGATAGCCATTGACATCGCCCGGTTCGGGTTCGCACCCGCCGACGGTACGCGCGAACCCGGCTCGGTGTACTGCTCCGGGTGAGGGACAATGGGACTCGACGGCGCCGCGACGTCGGGTAGGAGGAGATCGTGAGCGTAGCCCAGGAGCGCAACCTACGGTTGGTGCGAGACGTCCCGTCCGAGCTCGGCGTGCGGCTCGGCGACATCAGACTGCGCAACCGCCTGGTGACCTCGTCCAGCCTGCTCGGTTACGGCGTGGCCAACGCGAAACTGGTGCCCTACGGCATGAGCCCGATCTCGCAGTTCGTGCCGCTGTCCCGCTTCGGCGGTGTCACCACCCGCACGCTCACCGTCGAGCCCCGCGAGGGGCACTTCACCACCCGCGACGTGTGGCCGCTGCACGAACTGCCCGCACTGATCAAGCGCTACGGTCAGGCGTTGCGGCAAGTCGACGGCGGCTGGCTCAACGCCTTCGGCTGGTGCAATGTCGGGATCGACGCCTACCTGCGCGACTACTACCCGCGCACCCGCGAGCAGAACACCATCGTCTCCGTCGGCGGCTTCTCCGCCGAAGAGTTCGTCACGCTGGTCGACAAGGTCAACGCCGCGGTGCCGGCCGGCGAGATCGCCGCGGTGGAGTTCAACGTCTCCTGCCACAACGTCAACTTCGACTTCAACCAGATCATCGAATCGGTGCTGGCCGAGGCGGTGCCGCGCAGCAACCATCCGGTGATCCTGAAGCTGTCGCCGGATTACGACTACCTCGGGCACGCCCGGCTGGCCGCCCGGCACGGGGTGTCCGCGCTGACCGCGATCAACACCGTCAAGGGCCTGCGGCTGGACCCGAACACCGGGCAGCCGCTGCTGAAGAACGGCTTCGGCGGGCTTTCTGGCCGCGCGATCAAGCCGATCGGCCTGCGGGTGGTCAAGGAGCTGCGGGACGCCGGGGTGACGCTGCCGATCATCGCCACCGGCGGCATCCGCAGCTTCGACGACTGCCGCGAATACTTCTGGGCCGGTGCCGACGCGGTCAGCCTGGGCAGTGCCAGCTGGTTCGCCAGCTACCCGGGCTATGCCCTCTCGCCGTTCTACGGCGCCCGAATCCGGAACCTGTTGCGCCGCATCGAGAACTACGAACCCCCAGCGCGCTGACCCGGCGGCGCGACCCGGCGTAGACCGGCGAGGGGATCCACTGCGTGCCTTCGAGCGATCGACCGGCTGCCTGATGGAGCTGATCGATGACCGTTTCTGGCAGGCAAGAAGTGCCCGCAGTGTCCTTCTCTGGTCCACAGTAGACACCTGGGTGCGTGATGCGGCGGCCGGATCTTTCGCACGCCGCAGGCGGTGGCCGATCCCCAGGCGGGTCCACGACGGCTGGCCGGACGTGGCTGCGTTGAGCCATTCGCCGCTGTTCCAACACTGCCGAAGGGAATCGGAACGGCCTGCGGCCCCGGCGCATAGCAATTGACTTGCTATGTCGGGAAAAACCGGCATCTGGCCGTCCGGCGCGTGGTAGAACGTGATCGGGAATACCGGCAGTACCACTGGGGAGGTTTTCTTGTCCGGATACGGATCGTTCGGTAGCAGCTTGCGGGATCTGCCCCGGCTGCGGCAGACCCGGCGCGGCAGGGTATCCAGCTGGGACCGCAGCGGGGGCAACAGCGACAACATCCGCATCGAGCCGGGCGAAACCCGGGAATTAGCCGACATTTCCGGACCCGGCGTGATCACCCACATCTGGTGCACCGTCGCCGTCGACCACCTCGGGCAGCGGGCCGAGGTCGAGGGCGACTACCTGCGGCGGCTCGTCCTGAAGATCACCTGGGACGACTCGTCGCATCCGGCCGTGCTCGTGCCGCTGGGGGACTTCTTCGGCATGGGGCACGGCCGCAGCGCCAACTTCGCGTCCGCACCGCTGCAGATGAGCCCGCAGGACGGCAAGGGATTCAACTGCTGGTTCGCGATGCCCTTCGCCGGGCGGGCCAAGTTCGAGCTGATCAGCGAGATGAGCATCAAGCCCGTGACGTTCTACTTCTACATCGACTACGAGACCTACGGCGAGGCAGACGCGGATCTCGGCTACTTCCACGCGCAGTGGCGCCGGCAGAACCCAACCGACGGCGTCGACCAGGGCGACCAGAGCAACGACGAGTTCCTCTTCGGCGGCACCAACACCGACGGCGCGGGCAACTACGTGCTGCTGGAGGCCGAGGGGCGCGGGCACTATGTCGGCACCGTGCTCAACGTGCAGAACCTCCGCCACACCACCGATTGGAACTGGTACGGCGAGGGCGACGACATGTTCTTCATCGACGGCGAACCCTGGCCGCCGAGGCTGCACGGCACCGGCACCGAGGACTACTTCAACACCGCGTGGTGCCCGACCCAGCAGTACCAGGCGCCCTACCACGGGCTCACCATGCCGGGCGGGCCGAACTGGAGCGGGCAGGTGTCCTACTACCGGTTCCACGTCGAGGACCCGGTGGTCTTCGATCGGTCCATCAAGGTCACCATCGAGCACGGGCACGCCAACAAGCGCTCCGACGACGTCTCATCGGTGGCGTACTGGTACCAGACCCTGCCGGCGCTGCCGATAACCCTCGTCCCGGTCGCCGAGCGCCTAGTCTGCCCGCTGTAGGGCGCTCATTGCCTAGACCACGCAGCGGAGGGGGCCGCCGTTGTAGGTGACCGCGTCGGTGAACGCCGCGACGAGGTCGGGTTCGGTGTCGTCGATGTCGGAGTAGGCGCGGTGCAGGTTGAGGACGATGCGTTCGCGCTCCGGCCACGACGCGAATTCGCCCAGGTCGCACCGCTCGGCCGCCTCCAGCGGAGTGAGGCCGTCGGTGCGGGCCTGGCGGGCCGTGTCCAGGACGAACCGGTAATAGCGGGCGTGGTCTTCGAGTACCCGCGGGAGCGCCGAGCCGGGCAGGGTCGCGCCGTGCCCGGGCACCACCGTCGCGGCCGGGTAGCCGGCCAGCCAGTCCAGCGCCTTCAGCGCGCCCTCCAACGAGCCCGAGATCACCAGCGGCGTGAGGCCGTGGAAGATCAGGTCCCCGGCGAACAGCACGCCCGCGTCCGGCACCCAGGCCACCACGTCGCCGGCGCTGTGCGCGGCGTATCCGGGGTGGTGCAGTTCGATCCGGCGGTCGCCGCTGTGCAGCGTCAGCGAGTCCCGCAGCACCACCGTCGGTGCGCGGTGTTCGGTGATGCCCCACTCCGGCGACGGCTCCCACACCGGTGGCGGATCCGTGAGCATCGGGTCGGACAGGATGCCCTCGCGAGTCGCCTCGTGTCCGATGAGGACGGTCGAGTCGGGCAGCAGGGCGTTGCCGTGCGTGTGGTCGCCGTGCGGGTGGGTGTTCACCGCGAACCGGATCGGCGCGTCCCCGGCGGCGACGCGCACCGCATCGAGGAAAAGCTGGGTGCGCTGGGCGGTCGCGCAGGTGTCGATTAGCACGATTCCGCCGTCACCGAGCACCGCCCCGGCGTTGTTGACCCACCACGAACCGTCCGGCTGTACCCACGCATGCACGCCCGGGGCGACCTCGGACAGCGTCGCGCGTTCGGGACGGGCGTTCTCGTTCACGGCTGACCTCCCAGTACGGCGCAATTCCTGATCGAGCAACGTGATCACGGCTCCACCCAGTGTGCCCCTTCGCCGCTCCGGCGTCTGTTGCTGCGGGTGTTTTCCGGGCGCACCTGCTCCGGCGGTGTGTTCAAGCGCTACTCGCAGATCGGCCGTCCGTGTCTGCTTGGTTACATCGGTAAGTGTTCGGCGCCCTGCGCCGGTCGGGTCAGCGCCGAGGGGCACCGGTCGATCGTCGACGACTCTGCGACTTCCTAGCGGCCGACACCGATCACCAGAATGGCGGCAGGGGTGCGGAGCGGCCAAATGCCGCATCGCGGTCGGCGGCAAGGTAAGGGGCCTTTTTGTGTTTCAGGGGCGTAACCGTATGCTCGTTGTTGTCCGAGCGGTAGCGGTAGATTCGGAGCCTGCCTGCTAGCCGAGATATTCTGATTCGGATACAGCGAAAGACCCCCTCCGCAAGTGAACTTCTCCCCGGAAGTTGGACTGAGAAATTCAGTTCCGACTTCCGGGGGCCACTTCAGGTTTGGAGGGGCTCTTTGTGGTTCAGAACCCCTCCCGGATTGCTGGTAGACGATCCCGAAGGACTCGGGTTAGATCCCAGTGGTTTTGCTCCAGGACTGCATCGCCCACAGCAACACCTACCTAGTGCCGTCCGTTTGGGTGAGCGGGGCGGCCCGGCCGGGGGTTTGGCACCGGTTCGCTGCTGTCTCCGTTGACGCAGCTTCCCGGTTTTTGCGAACCGGGCCCGCTCGGTACCCACACTGATCAGCTGCCGCTATCTTGGGAAGTGGATAAATGTTGACAGGGGTTTGCAGAGGGGGAGCCTTGGCCCATATGGGTGCCACACTCAGGGCGGCGCGCGAAGGCGCTGGAGTCAGTCTCCGCGAGATGTCGCAGCGAGTTCACATGGTTTCTTCATATTTGTCTCTGCTTGAGACCGGCAAGCGACCGGTACTCCACAAGCACATAAAGGCGTACGAACGGGCTCTAGGTGTGGAAGGACTGGCAGACGACATGGACAGGAGAACACTACTCACGGCGCTTGCCACAGCTGCGGCGAGTGAACCGCTGGCGCGGCTACTAGACGGGCTAGTCTCCCCCGGAGAAACCGGTCAAGTCGGTAGGATCGAGGTCGAGGCAGTCCAGGAATCGGCCCGGCATTTCTCGGCGATGGATCTCCAGTACGGAGGCAGAGTCGCGGCCGGTGTCGCGGGAGAGTCCCTGCGGTGGGCCGTCGGTCTTTTGGACCGGCCGATGACATCCGGTACCCGCAAGGCCCTGTATAGCGCCGTGGCGTCGCTCTCGGACCGGGTTGCGTGGTCTTTCCACGATTCCGGGCTTAAATACCAGACTGGGCGTCTGTCTGAGTTGGCGATCCGTACCGGCAATGAGGGAAACGATCCGACCCTTACCGCGCATGTCCGCCTTAACGTCTCCTTGTTCATGGAGACTCGACCAGTAGACGCGGCATCGATGCTTACAGGGGTTTACCAAGAGAGCCGGGTGCATCCGTTGGAGCGTGCCAACGTGGCCGCCGGGCTAGCTCGCCACCTTGGCAACGCGGGGAATGTGCGCGAAGCGCGGAATCTGCTGGGACTGGCTGAGGATCTGATTGGCAAGGAATACCCGGACGGGGTGCCCTCGTGGGCCGGGTTCCTGTCGGAACCGCACCTGTGCGCGATACTGGGCCACTCGTATAGAGCAATTGGGGAGTACAGCAAGGCCGCCGCGTACTATCAACAAACCCTCCTGGACTTCGGCCCTGAGAGGGGTCGAGGGAGGGTCATGGTCCTAACCCGTCTTGGTCTGGTCCGTCTAGCTCAGGGCAGGGTAGAGGACGCACGAGAGCAGGCAGACGCAGCGAGACAGGCAATGACCGCAGTCAACTCTGTACGGGCTCGGGAGGATCTGGACAAACTGACCCGTCGGCTCGATGAACTCGTGTAAGCCGATGAGGCTCTGACCTATGGATACGTGATTTAGAAAGCATCCACCACGAGCCGTCCGGCTGAACCCACGCATGCACGCCCGGGGCGATCTCGGACAGCGTCGCGTTCGGGACGGGCGTTCTCGTTCACGGCTGACCTCCCAGTACGGCGCAATTCCTGATCGAGAAACGTGATCACGGCTCCACCCACTGTGCCATGTCGGCACGCCCACGTCGGTCCGCCCACCGAGATCCAGGTGGTCGGGCCGCGCACGTAGGGTGGAGGCGTGGCCGATCCGTCCACCTACCGACCAGCGCCAGGCACGATCCCGGACGCCCCCGGCGTCTACCGGTTCCACGATGTCGGCGGCCGAGTGATCTACGTCGGCAAGGCGAAAAGCCTGCGCAGCAGGCTGTCGTCGTACTTCGCCGACCTCGCCGGACTGCATCCGCGGACCCGGCAGATGGTCACCACCGCCACCGGTGTGCAGTGGACCGTCGTCGGCACCGAGGTCGAGGCGCTGCAACTGGAATACTCCTGGATCAAGGAGTACGACCCGAAGTTCAACGTCCGCTATCGCGACGACAAGTCGTACCCGGTGCTGGCCGTCACGCTGCACGAGGAGTTCCCGCGCCTGCATGTCTACCGCGGCCCGCGCCGCAAGGGCGTGCGGTACTTCGGCCCGTACGCGCACGCTTGGGCGATCCGCGAAACACTCGACCTGCTGCTGCGGGTGTTTCCCGCACGCACCTGCTCCGGCGGGGTGTTCAAGCGCCACTCGCAGATCGGCCGCCCCTGCCTGCTCGGCTACATCGGAAAGTGCTCGGCGCCCTGCGTCGGCCGGGTCAGCACCGAGGAGCACCGGTCGATCGTCGACGACTTCTGCGACTTTCTGGCCGGACACACCGACCAGCTGATGCGCAAGCTGGACAAGCAGATGCAGGCGGCCTCCGCGGAGCTGGAGTTCGAGCGCGCCGCCCGGCTGCGTGACGATCTGGAGGCCCTGCGCCGCGCGATGGAGAAGCAGGCGGTGGTGCTCGGCGATGGCACCGACGCCGACGTGGTCGCCTTCGCCGAAGACGAGCTCGCCGCCGCCGTGCAGGTCTTCCACATTCGCGGCGGCCGGGTGCGTGGCCAGCGCGGCTGGGTCATAGACAAGGTCGAGGAAACCAAAACCGCCGCCCTCACCTCGCAGTTCCTTACCCAGTTTTACGGCGAGCAGGCGGCACTGGCCGACCAGGCCGACGCCGGCGGCAGCCCGGTACCGCGCGAGGTGCTGGTGCCCCAGTTACCCGAGGACACGGACGCGATCGCCGGATGGCTCAGCGAGCTGCGCGGTGCCCGGGTCAGCCTCCGGGTTCCGCAGCGCGGCGACAAACGTGCACTGATGGAGACCGTCGAGCGCAACGCTAAGGAATCCTTCCAGCAGTACAAGCTGCGGCGCGCCGGTGACCTGACCGCGCGTTCGGCGGCGCTGCAGGAGCTCCAGGAAGCGCTGTCGCTGGACACCGCGCCGCTGCGGATCGAGTGCATCGACGTCAGCCACGTGCAGGGCAGCGATGTGGTCGCGTCGCTGGTGGTGTTCGAGGACGGCGTGCCGCGCAAGTCCGAGTACCGCCGCTTCGAGGTCCGGGAGGGCGCCGCGGGCGGCGACGTCGGCTCCATCGACGAGGTGGTCCGCCGCCGTTTCCACCGCTACCTCAGCGAGACCGGCAAGGTCGGCGCCCAGCCGGCGCAGTCGGGCTCCGGGCCGGTCGACCCCCGGGTGGACCAGGCCGGTTCGGGTCCGGTCGGCGCGGCGATCGATCCGGAGACCGGCCGCCCGCGCAAGTTCGCCTACCCGCCCAACCTGCTGGTGATCGACGGTGGCGCGCCGCAGGCCAACGCCGCCGCCGACGCGCTGACCGAGCTCGGCATCACCGACGTCGCGGTGATCGGGCTGGCCAAGCGGCTGGAGGAGGTCTGGCTGCCCGCCGACCCCGACCCGGTGATCCTGGCGCGCACCAGCGAGGCGCTCTACCTGCTGCAACGGGTCCGCGACGAGGCGCACCGGTTCGCCATCAGCTACCACCGCGCGAAGCGCGCCAAGCGCATGACAAGCTCCACATTGGACGCGATTCCGGGACTGGGCGAAACTCGCCGTGCGGCGTTGCTCAAGCACTTCGGTTCGGTGCGCAAGGTGCGCCAGGCAGGGGTGGACGAGATCGCCGCGGTGCCCGGGATCGGCCGCCGCACCGCCGAGACCGTGCACTCGGCGCTGGCGGCCGACGGGGGAGCCGGGCCACGCCCGGTGCCGGACGACCGGGCCGAGCCCGGCGCCGACAACGCTGAAGGGGAGAGCAGTGACTGAGGAGCAGTCGGGCATCGAGGTCGCCGTGGTCAGCGGCCTGTCCGGGGCGGGGCGCAGCACCGCGGCCAAATGCCTGGAAGACCTGGGCTGGTTCGTGGTGGACAACCTGCCGCCGGAGCTGATCGCCACGATGGTGGAGCTGGGCGCGCGTTCCAGCGGCGCGGTCACCCGTGTCGCGGTGGTGATGGACGTGCGCAGCCGCGCGTTCACCGAGGACCTTGGCGCGGTCATCAAGGACCTCGACGCCCGCGGCTACAAGCCGAAGGTGCTGTTCCTGGAGGCCACCGACGAGGTGCTGATCCGCCGCTTCGAGCAGGTGCGGCGCGGGCACCCGTTGCAGGGCGAGGGGCGGCTGGCCGACGGGATCGCCGCGGAGCGGTCGCTGCTGTCCAGGCTGCGGTCCGAGGCCGACCTGGTCCTGGACACCACCAGCCTTTCGGTGCACCAGCTGCGCGCCAAGATCGAGGACACCTTCGGCACCGAGGCGAGCACCCGCACGCGGGTCGCCGTGCTGTCCTTCGGATACAAGTACGGTCTGCCGATGGACGCCGACCTGGTGATGGACTGCCGGTTCCTGCCGAACCCGTTCTGGATCCCGGAACTGCGCGAGTTCAACGGACTCGATGACGAGGTCCGCAACTACGTCCTCGGTCAGGAGGGTGCGGAGGAGTTCCTGCAGAGCTACCAGCAGCTGTTGCGGTTGGTCGGGGCGGGCTACCACCGCGAGGGCAAGCGCTACCTGACACTGGCGCTGGGGTGCACCGGCGGCAAGCACCGCAGTGTGGCATTGGCCGAGGAGCTGGCCCGCCGCCTGGCCGGGGACGACGGGATGATGGTCAAGACGGTGCACCGGGACCTGGGGCGCGAGTGAGTGCCCCGCTGCGCGCGGTCGCGCTCGGGGGCGGACACGGCCTACAGGCGACGCTGTCGGCGCTTCGCCGGATCACCTCCGAGGTGACGGCGGTGGTGACGGTGGCCGACGACGGCGGGTCGTCCGGCCGGCTGCGCCGCGAACTGGGCATGCTGCCGCCCGGCGACCTGCGCAAGGCGCTCGCCGCGCTCGCCGACACCGACACCGACGGTCAGCTGTGGTCGACGGTGTTCCAGCACCGCTTCGGCGGCAGCGGCGCCCTCGCCGGACATGCCGTGGGCAACCTCGTGCTGGCCGGGCTGCTCGAAGTGCTGGGCGATCCGGTCGAGGTGCTGGACCGGGCGTGCCGGCTGCTCGGCGTGCAGGGCCGGGTGCTGCCGATGTCGACGGTGCCGTTGGACATGGCCGCCGACGTCGTCGGGCTGGACTCCGATCCCGACGCGATCCGCACGATCCGGGGGCAGGTGGCCATCGCGAGTACGCCCGGACGTGTGAAACAGATCCGTTTGCACGCGAACGGTGGAGAGCGACCCACGGCCTGCCCGCAGGCCGTCCGGGCGGTGTCGGACGCCGATCTGGTGTTGCTCGGCCCCGGTTCGTGGTTCACCAGCGTGCTGCCGCACGTGCTGGTCCCGGAGCTGCACGAGGCGCTGGTGACCACCGCCGCACGCCGCGTCGTGGTGCTCAACCTCGTCCCGCAACCGGGGGAGACAGCGGGCTTCTCCCCCGAACAACATCTCGACGTACTCTCGCAACACGCACCCCGGCTGCGGGTCGACGCGGTATTGGCCGACGCCGACTCGGTGCCCACCCCGGACCGGCTTCGCGCTGCGGCCACCGCGCTGGGTGCGCAGACTCTGCTGGACAAGATCGCCGCGCCGGCCGTGCCGGGACGGCACGACCCGCGGGCGCTTGCGGCGAGCCTGCGGGCCGCACTGGAGAGGAGGACGGACCGGTGGCGATGACCGCGGCGGTCAAGGACGAGTTGAGTCGGTTGTCGGTGACGAAGACGTGCTGCCGACGGGCTGAGGTTTCCTCGTTGCTGCGCTTCGCCGGCGGGCTGCACATCGTCGCCGGCCGGGTGGTGATCGAGGCCGAGCTGGATAGCGGCTCAACGGCGCGGCGGCTCCGGAAGGAGATCCACGAGCTGTTCGGGCACCACTCCGATGTGCACGTGATCACCTCCGGCGGACTGCGCAAGGGCACCCGGTACGTGGTGCGGGTGGTCAAGGACGGCGAGGGCCTGGCGCGCCAGACCGGACTGCTCGACCCGCGCGGCCGGCCGGTTCGCGGCCTGCCCGCGCACGTCGTCTCCGGCGGCGCCTGCGATTCCGAAGCGGCCTGGCGTGGCGCTTTCCTGGCGCACGGCTCGCTCACCGAACCGGGCCGGTCCTCGTCGATGGAGGTCACCTGCCCGGGGCCGGAGGCGGCGTTGGCGCTGGTCGGTGCCGCGCGGCGGATCGGTGTGGCGGCGAAGTCGCGCGAGGTGCGCGGCGCGGACCGGGTGGTGGTCCGCGATGGCGACGCCATCGGCGCGCTGCTGACCCGGCTCGGCGCGCATTCCAGCGTGCTGGCGTGGGAGGAACGCCGGATGCGCCGCGAGGTGCGGGCTACCGCCAACCGGCTGGCGAACTTCGACGACGCCAACCTGCGCCGCTCGGCACGTGCCGCGGTCGCCGCGGCGGCGCGGGTGGAGCGGGCGCTGGAGCTGCTGGGCCCGACCGCTCCGGAGCATCTGACGGTGGCGGGCCGGCTGCGCCTGGCGCACCGGCAGGCGTCGCTGGAAGAGCTCGGCCAGCTCGCGGAACCGCCGATGACCAAGGACGCGGTGGCCGGTCGGATCCGGCGGCTGCTGGCGATGGCCGACAAGCGCGCGCGGGAACTCGGCGTCCCGGACACCGAATCCGCGGTGACGGCCGAGATGCTGGAAGCCGACGCCTGACCGGGCGTCGATTTCCATGGAAATCGACGCCCGAAACCCAGGACGCATCGGTTCCCCTGAAATCACCGGCCCCAGAACGACACCCCCGTATCGGGCAACGTGAGCTCCTGCGCCCGCCCGAATGCGATGGCTTCGACGGCAGATAGGGTGAGGCCGGACCCATCCACCTCACCCGCCCGCGTCGTCGGTCGGGTCAGTCACGAGGAGAGATCGGCGTGACCGTTCGCGTAGGTATCAACGGCTTCGGTCGGATTGGGCGGAACTTCTGGCGGGCCGCGACCGCCAGCGAGCACGACATCGAGATCGTGGCCGCCAACGACCTGGGCGATGTCGCGACCATGGCCCATCTGCTCAAGTACGACAGCATCCTCGGTCGCCTCGACCAGGAGGTGAAGGTCACCGGCGAGGGCATCGAGGTGGGCGGCAAGCTCATCAAGATCCTCGCCGAGCGCGACCCGGGCAAGCTGCCGTGGGGCGACCTTGACGTCGACGTCGTCGTGGAGTCCACCGGCTTCTTCACCAACGCCGCGGACGCCCGCAAGCACGTGGACGAGGGTGGCGCGAAGAAGGTCATCATCTCCGCCCCGGCCAAGGGCGAGGACCTGACCGTGGTGCTGGGCGTCAACGACGACAAGTACGACGGCTCGCAGACCATCATCTCGAACGCGTCCTGCACCACCAACTGCCTGGCCCCGATGGTCAAGGTGCTCAACGACACCTTCGGCATCGAGCAGGGCCTGATGACCACGGTGCACGCCTACACGGCGGACCAGAACCTGCAGGACGGCCCGCACAAGGACCTGCGCCGCGCCCGCGCCGCCGCAGTCAACGTGGTGCCGACCAGCACCGGTGCGGCCAAGGCCATCGGCCTGGTGCTGCCGGAGCTCAACGGCAAGCTCGACGGTTACGCGATGCGCGTGCCGGTGCCGACCGGCTCGGTCACCGACCTGACCGCGGCCGTGCAGAAGTCGACCTCGGTCGACGAGGTCAACGAGGCGTTCAAGACCGCCGCCGCCGACGGCAAGCTCAAGGGCATCCTCAAGTACAACGAGGACCCGATCGTCTCCAGCGACATCGTCACCGACCCGCACTCGACGATCTTCGATGCGCCGCTGACCAAGGTCATCGGCAACCAGGTCAAGATCGTCGGCTGGTACGACAACGAGTGGGGCTACTCCAACCGCCTCGCCGACCTGGTCGACCTCGTCGGTAAGAAGCTCTCTTGATCTGAAGACGGTTTTTCCAACCAAGACCCGAGTAGCGGTGCAAGTGGCGGAACCTCAGCGGCTTTCTCGACTCCGGGATCCCCGGCACACGTATGACCAATACGTCGTGGCGGGGCTGTCCTCGCGAGAAATCCGCTGAGACCCGCGGCGGTGCCGGTTGCGAGGGTGGGCCAAGCGGCAAGCCGCTTGCGGCAACTCGGACAGTTGGCGAGTCGGGCGTCGCGGTGGCGGTCTACCGCTGGAAGCGGCTTCGCCGCTTGAAAGCCAGTCTCCTTGAGACCCGCACGAGCTGAGCCGTTGAATCCGCCCCGGCTCGTGCGGGTTTTCCCGTAGCTATGCGAGGAGCAGACGTGAAGAACCTTGACGATCTGCTGTCCGAGGGCGTTCGGGGTCGGCGTGTCCTGGTGCGCGCCGACCTCAACGTGCCGCTGGACGGCGAGAAGATCACCGACGACGGCCGGGTGCGCGCGTCCCTGCCGACGATCCAGAAGTTGACCGAGGCCGGCGCCCAGGTGGTGCTGACCGCGCACCTGGGGCGGCCCAAGGGTGAGCCGGACCCGAAGTTCTCGCTGGCCCCGGTCGCCCGGCGGCTCGGCGAACTGCTCGGCGCCGATGTCGCGCTGGCCGCCGACCTGGTGGGCGACTCGGCGAAGTCGGTGGTCGCCGGGCTGACCGACGGCTCGGTCGCGCTGCTGGAGAACGTCCGCTTCGAAGCCCGCGAGACCAGCAAGGACGATGCCGAGCGCGGCGCGCTGGCCGACGAGCTGGCCGCGCTGGTCGGCCCGGACGCCGCCTTCGTCTCCGACGGTTTCGGCGTGGTGCACCGCAAGCAGGCGTCGGTCTACGACATCGCAAAGCGGCTGCCCGCCTACGCCGGCGGCCTGGTGCTCGCCGAGGTCGAGGTGCTGCGCACGCTCGCCGGCGACCCGAAGCATCCCTACGCGGTGGTGCTCGGCGGCTCGAAGGTCTCCGACAAACTCGGCGTCATCAAGGCGCTGCTGCCGAAGGTCGACAAGCTCCTCATCGGCGGCGGCATGGCGTACACGTTCCTGGCCGCGCAGGGCCACAACGTCGGCAACTCGCTGCTGCAGAAGGACCAGATCGAGTCCACCAAGCAGCTGCTGGCCGAGCACGGCGACAAGCTGGTGCTGCCGGTGGACGTGGTGGCCGCCGACCGCTTCGCCGCGGACGCCGACAAGCAAGTCGTGGCCGCCGACGCGATCCCGGCCGACTGGATGGGGCTGGATATCGGGCCGCGCACCGTCGAGCTGTTCGCCGGTATCCTCCGCGAGGCGCGCACGGTGTTCTGGAACGGCCCGACCGGGGTGTTCGAGTTCCCGGCGTTCGCCGCAGGCACCCGCGGCGTCGCGCAGGCCATCGTGGACTCCGACTCGTTCAGCGTGGTCGGCGGCGGCGACTCGGCCGCCGCGGTGCGGACCCTGGGTCTTGCCGAGGACGGCTTCTCGCATATCTCCACCGGCGGCGGCGCGTCGCTGGAATACCTGGAAGGCAAGGACCTGCCCGGAGTGGCCGTCCTGGAAGGTGAGCGCTGAATGGCCAGGCAGCCACTGATCGCCGGCAACTGGAAGATGAATCTGAACCACCTGGAGGCGATCGCCCTGGTGCAGAAGATCGCCTTCGCGTTGCCGGAGAAGTACTTCGCCAAGGTCGAGGTGGCGGTGCTCCCGCCGTTCACCGACATCCGCAGCGTGCAGACCCTGATCGACGGCGACAAGCTGCTGCTCAAGCATGGCGCGCAGGACATCTCCGAGCACGACTCCGGGGCTTACACCGGTGACGTGTCCGGGCCGATGCTGGCCAAGCTGGGGTGCACCTACGTCGTGGTCGGCCACTCGGAGCGCCGCGAATACCACGCCGAGACCGACGAGCTGGTCGGTAAGAAGGTGCGGGCCACCCTCAAGCACGGGATGTCGCCGATCCTGTGCGTCGGCGAGCAGCTCGGCGTGCGCGAGGCTGGCGGCCACGTCGAGCACTGCACGACCCAGCTGATCAACGCGCTCAAGGGCCTCAAGACCGAGCAGGTGCGCCAGGTCGTGGTGGCCTACGAGCCGGTGTGGGCGATCGGCACCGGCAAGGTCGCCACCGCCGCGGACGCGCAGGAGGTCTGCACCGCGCTGCGCGCGGCGTTGACCGAGAAGTACGGCAAGGAGATCGCCGACGACGTGCGGGTGCTCTACGGCGGCTCGGTTAAGTCGAGCAACATCGGCGATCTGATCGGTCAGCCGGACGTAGACGGCGCCCTGGTCGGCGGCGCGAGCCTCAACGGCGACGAGTTCGCCAAGCTCTCCGCCATGGCCGCGGGCGGCCCGCTGCCGTAGCGGTTTCGCCGCGACCGGACCGTTCGCTTCGGTGGCCGAGGCGAGCGGTCCGGTCGCTCGAACCCACCACCCGACCGGACCGGCACCCCTGCGTGACCTCGGTGGAGCGGTGTGAGAGCTTGTCAATGGCGCGGCGAAGCCGCGGCAAACGGGTGGACAGTGGTCAACTCGCTGTTTGCGGCCCGGTACGCTTGGTTGCGAACCGCTGTGCGAACGAGGACGTGATGACTCTTTTCCTGCAGATCATGCTGATCGTGACGAGTGTGCTGCTGGTGCTGCTGGTGCTGCTGCACCGGGCCAAGGGCGGCGGACTCTCCTCGCTGTTCGGCGGCGGTATGCAGTCCAACCTGGCCGGTTCCAGTGTGGCGGAGAAGAACCTCGACCGAATGACGTTGTTCGTCATCGCGCTGTGGGTCATCTCCATCATCGGCATCGGCCTGTTGATCAAGATCGGTTGATCGACCGGGCACCCAGCCGGTCGACGACCCCGGGCCGCTTTGTGGGTGAGGATGGATGACTGGTGGTAACGCCATTCGCGGCACTCGTGTGGGCTCGGGCCCCGCGGTAGGCGAATCGGAGCGGGGGGAAGCCGCGCCGCGCAAGCGGGTCGACTACTGGTGCGTCAACGGGCACCACAGCCGGCCGTCCTTCGCGATGGACGCCGAAGTGCCGGAGGAATGGGACTGCCCGCGCTGCGGACTGCCGGCGGGCCTGGACCAGGAGAATCCTCCCGAGGCGCGGCGGAATGAGCCGTACAAGAGTCACCTCGCGTATGTGAAGGAGCGGCGCAGCGACGCTGACGGGATGGCCATCCTGGAAGAGGCGCTGACCAAGCTCCGCGAACGCAAGGGCCGCTGAATCGGCGAACGGGGCCGGGCGGGCGAGCGATCGCCCACCCGGCCCCGTTCTTGTTCGCGGATCGTCGTTCCGGATCGTTGCGCGTGAGGGTCCGGCCAATTTGCGAAAGAAAATTCGGGAAAGGTGTCGATTTCTCGGTGGCTCGTTCGATGCGTTGGTGAGCGGCCGGAGAGACCGGGCGCGACGACGAGGGAGTGACCCACGATGCGATTCCTGATGGCGGTCATGGCCAATGCCGACAGCGAAGCCAACGTGATGCCCAGTCAAGAGGTCATCAAGGCGATGAGCGACTACAACGAGGAACTGGTCAAGGCGGGGGTGCTGCTGGCCGCCGAGGGCCTGCACCCGAGCTCCAAGGGGTTCCGGACCGAGATCACGACCGGCGGCGGGCGTGCCGTCGTGGACGGACCGTTCACCGAGACCAAGGAGCTGATCGCCGGGTTCTGGCTGCTCCAGGTCCGCTCTCGGGAGGAAATGCTCGAATGGGCCAAGCGGTGCCCGGCTCCGGTCACCGTGCGGGAGGTGTTCGACGCGGAGGATTTCGCGGCGGAGGTGCTGACTCCTGAAGAAGCCGAGCGCGAGCGGCGCATGCGCGAGGAATCGCGCAAGCAGGGCGGCGTCGGCTGATCCTGCTTGCCGCGACGGGCGTCGCGAGCTGAGATGGCGCGGTGACGGTTTCTGAAACACACCGCGCCATCGAGGCTGTCTGGCGGATCGAAGCTGCCCGGCTGATCGCGGGGCTGGCGCGGATCGTCGGCGACGTCGGCCTGGCCGAAGAGCTCGCGCAGGACGCGCTGGTCATCGCCCTGGAGAAGTGGCCGGAGGCCGGGGTGCCGCCGAATCCGGGAGCCTGGCTGATGTCGACCGCCAAGCACCGCGCGATCGACCGGCTGCGCCGCGACCAGCGGCTGGAACGCAAGCAGGACGAAATCGGCCGCGAACTCGGCCACCGGCAGCACGTCGAGATCGACGTGGAAACCGGCCCCGACTTCGGCGACGATCTGCTGCGCCTGGTCTTCACCGCGTGCCACCCCGTGCTGTCCACCGAGGCCCGGACCGCGCTGGCGCTGAGGGTGCTCTGCGGCCTGACGACCGCGGAGATCGCTCGCGCGTTCCTGGTGCCGGAGGCGACCATCGCCCAGCGCATCGTGCGGGCCAAAAAAACGTTGGCGCGTAAGAAAATCCCGTTCGAGGCGCCGAGCGGCGCCGAGCTCGCCGCCCGCCTGCCGTCGGTGCTGGAGGTCGTCTACCTCGTCTTCAACGAGGGGTACGCGGCGACCGCCGGGGACGACTGGATGCGGACCGGGCTGTGCGAGGACGCGCTGCGGCTCGGGCGCATCGTGGCCGGGCTGGTGCCCAACGAACCCGAGGTGCACGGTCTGGTGGCGCTACTGGAGATCCAGGCATCCCGCACCGCCGCGCGCACCGGTCCGTCGGGCGAGCCGGTGCTGCTGCTGGAGCAGGACCGCGCCCGGTGGGATCAGCTGCTGATCACGCGCGGGCTGGCGGCGTTGGCCCGAGCCGAGGGACTGCTCAACGCGCAGGAAGGAGGTGGCACGCCCGGTCCCTACACGCTGCAGGCCGCGATCGCCGCCTGTCACGCGCGGGCGAGAACGCCGGAGGAGACCGACTGGACGCGGATCGCGGCGCTTTACGAGGTGCTGGGCGAGCTGTCCCGGTCGCCGGTGGTGGAGTTGAACCGGGCGGTGGCGGTGTCGATGGCCTTCGGGCCGGAGCACGGCCTACACCTCGTCGACCAGCTTGTTGCCGAACCGGCGCTGAAGAACTACCACCTGCTCCCCAGCGTTCGCGGCGACCTGCTCGCCAAACTCGGCCGGCATGACGAGGCCCGCGAGGAGTTCGAGCGAGCGGCGTCCCTCACCGCCAACGCCCGTGAGCGCGCCGTTCTCCTGGAACGCGCCCGCGCGAGCGGTTGACGCGCAGCTTTGACGAAACCGGTGTGGTGTTGCTCGCGGTGCGGCGCGGGGCGCGGCAACCCGTGGGTACGCTCGCCGTCCACGCCAGACCGGGAGGAATCATGACTCAGGCGACGGCCGATCTCGCGGACCGGGAAGGCCCGGAGGTGCGCAGCTGCGACGTGCAGTTCCGCAACCTCGGCGGACGGGCGGCCTTCGAAGGCCGGATCCGCACGGTCACCTGCTTCCAGGACAACGCCCTGCTCAAGAAGGTCCTCTCGGAGCCGGGCGACGGCCAGGTGCTGGTCATCGACGGCGGCGGTTCCTTGCACACCGCGCTGATCGGTGACGTGATCGCCGAGATCGGCCGCTCGAACGGCTGGAGCGGCGTCATCGTCAACGGTGCGGTGCGCGACTCGGCGGTGCTCGCCGAGATGGACTTCGGCGTCAAGGCGCTCGGCACGAACCCGCGCAAGAGCACCAAGACCGGTGCGGGCGCGGTGGACGAGGTGGTCGAATTCGGCGGCGTCCGCTTCGTCCCCGGCGAGCACGTGGTGTCCGATCACGACGGCATCGTGGTGGTCACCGAGGGGTAGGCGATTTCAATCGCCGCACGGTGGCGTCGAAGAGGAGACTTGAGCCCGAGAAGTAAGTGCCTTTCGATCATGCGAGGGGATGCATCGTCATGGCCATCGACTTCACGCTCAGCTCCGAACAGCGGGCGCTCCAGGCGTCGGCGCGGGCGTTCGCCCAGGAGGTGCTCGCCCCGGTCGTTCGCGAAGCAGACGCCGAGACCGATCCGCTGGCGGCCTTCCAGCGCACCAAGGAAGCCTACGTGGCGGCCTACCGGGCGGGCATCGCGTTTTGCATGCTGCCCAAGAAGTACGGCGGGGGAGGCCTGAGCAACGTCGAACTGATCCTCGCCGCCGAGGAGATCTGCGCCGTGGACCCGGGATTCGCCTGCACGATCCTGGTGAACGGCTTAGGGCTGCTGCCCGTGTGGTACTGGGGCAGCGAGGAGCAGCAGGAGCGGTTCCTCCGGCCGGCCACCTCCGACCCCAGCGGCGAGTACCTGGTGGGGTATGCGGTCAGCGAGCCCGCCGGCAGCCCGGGCGGCACCGCGAACTTCGACACCCCGGAGCCCGCCCCGGTCGGCATCGGGGTCACCGCCACCCTCGACGGCGACAGCTACGTCCTCAACGGGCGCAAGTACTGGCCGTGCAACGTGGCCGGATGGGACGGCAAGGGCGCCAACGCCAGCATCGTCGTGGTGCGCACCGATCCGTCCAAGGGCGGTACCGAGGGCCTGTCAGCGATCATGATCGAGCGCGGCACGCCCGGGGTCAGCTACCGGCTGATCAGCAAGATGGGTCACCGGCTGACCCCCAACGCGGAGATCGTCTTCGACAACGCTAGGGTGCCGGCGAACAACCTCATCGAGGGCACCCGAGGCAACGGTGACCTGCTGATCAACCGGAACTTCGCGTGGTCCGGTCCGGTGGCCGGGATCGCCGCGGTCGGCGTCGCCCGGTCCGCCTATGAGGCGGCGCTGGACTGGGCGCGGACCTACACCGCCGGAGGCCCCAGCCCGATCATCAACCACCAGTACGTCGGGTATGTGCTCGGCGATGTCGCCGCCCAGATCGAGGCGTGCCGGTACCTGTGCTGGAAGACGGCGCACTTCCTCGACCGGCACGACTACCACGGCGAACTGATCGGCGCGATGTGCAAGATCCACTGCACGGAAGCGCTGTTCGCCTCGGTGTACAAGTGCCTGCAGGTGGTCGGCGTGAACAGCCTCGACACCCGGCACAACTTCGAGAAACTGCTGCGCGAGGCAGCGGTGTTCCCGCTCTACGACGCGGGCAATTTCGGGATGCAGCGCCGCCGCGTCCATGGCGTCATGGCGAGCCCGGACTTCAACCCCAGGGCGCTCATGGACGACGAATTCGTGCCGTTCACCAAACAAATGGAGGAAATCGACACGGTTCCGGGCTACGCGGAAACCCCGCTGCCGACGCAGCGGGCCAAGCCCGCCAGGGCCCCGACGAAGGTGTAGCTCTAGGCGAGACGCAGCGGTGCGAGCCGCGCGCGAGCTCGCACCGCCGGTCTCGCTCAACGGACCGAGTAGTGCTCCTTGACGAGCCGGGCCATCGCTTCGGCCGCGTTCGTGGCCAGCGACTTGGCACTGAAGTAGATGTCGCCCCTGACGCCGGGGTACTTGCTGTTGAGGCTCAGGTGGGCGGAAAGCTCGCCGGGATCGGTCCAGCCCTCCCTGCCGACGCGGTAGGCGGCCTGGCCGATGTAGAGGTCGACACCGGTGCCCGCGACAGTCTTGGACCACCACGGGACCAGGGCCGCGTAGTCGGCGGCCGGGTGGCCGATCTGCCAGTAGACCTGCGGGGCGATGTAGTCGACCCAGCCTTCCTGAACCCACTTGCGGCTGTCGGCGTAGATCGCCGAGTACGACTCCAGGCCGCGGGTCTGCGAGCCCGCCGGGTCGCTGGCCGCGTTGCGCCAGATGCCGAACGGGCTGACGCCGAACTTCGCGCCCGGCTTGGCCCGGTGCACCCGAGTGTCCAGTTCGGACACCAGCTGGTTCACGTTGTGCCGCCGCCAGTCCTCGATGTTGTCGAAACCCTTGCCGTGCTCGGCGAAGGTCCGCTCGTCCGGGATCTTCTGGTCCTTGACCGGGTACGGGTAGAAGTAGTCGTCGAGGTGCGCGCCGTCGACGTCGTAGTTGGCGACCGCGTGCATGATCGCGTCGATCACGAACTCGCGTGCCTGCGGCACGCCCGGGTTGTAGTACAGCTTGCCGCCGTAGGCGAACGTCCACTCCGGGTGCTTGCGCGCGGGATGCTCCGGGACCAGCGCGTTCGGATCGTCCTTCATGCTGATGCGATACGGGTTGAACCAGGCGTGGAACCGAAGGCCGCGTTTGTGTGCCTCGTCGATCAGGAACCGCAGCGGGTCGTAGCCGGGGCCGCGGCCCTGCTGGCCGGTCAACCAGTGCGACCACGGTTCGTACGGCGACGGCCAGAACGCGTCGGCGGTCGGCCGCACCTGGACGAACACCGCGTTCAGCTTGTTCGCGACGGCCTGGTCAAGCAGCTTGCGGTACTCGTCCTGCTGCTGGGCGGCGGGAAGCCCCGGTTTGCTCGGCCAGTCGATGTTGTCGACCGAAGCGATCCACATCCCGCGCAGCTCGGTGGTCGGCGCCTTCGCCGCGGCCCCGGTGGTCCCGAATAGCCCGAGCAGGATCGCCACCAGTCCCAGTGCCAGCCCCACCACGTCCGCCCGGATCCGACGCAACCCTTGAGTGCGGGTCATCCCAGCTCGCCTCCGCCGCTGATCGAAAAGTGCGGGCCACAGCGTACGGCCGACACCCGCCGCGCGCTTGCTCGACGAAAAATCGTTCCCTCGCCCGATAAGGGGGCCTTTCCGGCGAGTATGGTGCTCGCACCGCAGAGCACAGCGAGACGCAGTTCAGACCCCAGGGGCGCCCTTGAGCACTCGCTTCAAAGGCGCCCCTGGGGTCGGGAAATCAGGCCCCGGTGGCGATGGCCGATGCGGCGTCGAGATCGAGGAGCCAGAGGGTTCGGTCTTGGCCGTAAGCTCCCGCAACCGGGATGTCGACCGGTTTCGCCCCGCCCAGCGTCGCCGCCACGGGTTCGGCCTTGGCGGTGCCGGTGGTCACCAGCCAGACCTCCGAGGCCGTTTGGATCGCCGGCAGCGTCAGGGAGATCCGGGTCGGCGGTGGCTTCGGGCAGTCGTGCACGCCCACCACCGTTCGCTCGATTTCCTGCACATACGGCGTGTTCGGGAACAGCGACGCCGTGTGCCCCTCTTCGCCGACGCCGAGCAGCAGCACGTCGAAATAGGGCACCGCGATGTCGGTGGCCAGCGAGGCCGTGGTCGCCAGCACCTCGGCGTAGTGCGCCGCCGCGGCTTCGACGTCAGCGCCGAACTTGCCATCCGGTGGGGCCATCGGATGCACTCTTCCGGGATCGACCGGGACGTGGTCCAACAGGGCGCGGCGGGCCTGGGTTTCGTTGCGGTCCGGGTCGCCGTCCGGCAGGAACCGCTCATCGCCCCAGTACACGTCCACGTATTCCCACTCCACCGCGTCTCGCGCGGGGGAGCGGTTGATGTGTTCGAGCACGCCGATGCCCGCCCGGCCACCGGTGAGCACCAGCGACGCGACGCCCTGCTCGACCTGCGTGTCGATCAACTTGGTGATCAGCCGGGCCGCCGTCGCGGCGACGAGCAGCTCGGCGGTGGGGTGCACGATCACTTCCGGCCGACTCATGAGCCCACCTCGACGGATTCAGCCGGTTCTTCCTCAGCACGCACTATGTTGTCCAGTCCCTTTAAGGTGGCCTCGTAGATCTCGTCCGGGTCGAGGCGGCGCAACTCCTCGCTGAGGCAGTCGCGCACCTCGCGCCGCTGCAACGACACCCGCCGCACCGGCTGGCCCGGCTGGGTCAGCGATCCGACCTTGCCGTCCGGGCGGACGATCTCCACGTTGCCCGACGGGCGTTCCAGCACCGCCGAGACGATGCCCGGCCCGCGCGGGTGTTTCACCCGGCGCACCGGGATGTCCAGGTAGCTGGCCAGCCACGCGGCCAGCAGGTCGGTCGAGGGCGAGTCCGCGGCGCCGGTGACCGTGGCGGCCGTGACGGCGTCGTGCGGCGGCAGGTCCAGCGCCGCGGCCAGCATCGCGCGCCAGGAGGTCAGCCGCGTCCAGGCCAGATCCGTGTCACCATCCACATAGGACCGGACACGTTTCTGCAGCGCGGCGATCGGGTCGGCCTCGGCCGCCGCGTCGGTGATCCGCCGGTGCGAAAGCGCGCCGATCGGGTCCTTCGCGGGGCTTTCCGGGGCGTCCGTGGGCCACCACGCCACCACCGGCGCGTCCGGCAGCAGCAGCGGAACCACCGAGCCCGCACCTTCATCGGCCAGCGGCCCGTACAACCGCAGCACGACGACCTCCGAGGCCCCCGCATCGCCGCCGATGCGGATCTGGGCGTCCAGCCGGGGCGCGGCCTGCCGCGCCCCGCTGGCCACCACGATCACCCGGCACGGGTGCTCCCGGCTGGCGTCATTGGCGGCCTGGATGGCCTTCTCCACCTCGGTGCCGTCCCCGGTGACGATCACCAGGGTCAGCACCCGGCCCAGCGCGACCGCACCACCGGTTTCGCGCAGTTCGACCAGCTTCTTGTTGACCTGCGAAGTGGTTGTCGATGGCAGATCGATGATCACGGTCGCCTCCAGGTGCGTCCGGTTCGGGCCAGCATCGCCTCCGCCGAGGGCGGACCCCACGTTCCGGCCTTGTACGGCTCGGGCTTGGCCTTGGCGGCCCAGTGATCCAGCACCGGGTCGAGGATCTGCCAGGACAACTCGACTTCCTCGTTGACCGGGAACAGCGACGGCTCGCCGAGCAGCACGTCCAGGATCAGCCGCTCGTAGGCCTCCGGCGAAGACTCCGTGAACGCGTGCCCATAACCGAAGTCCATGGTCACGTCGCGGACCTCCATCGAGGTGCCCGGGACCTTCGCGCCGAAGCGCATCGTGATGCCCTCGTCCGGCTGTACCCGGATCACCAGGGCGTTCTGCCCGAGTTCCTCGGTCATGGTGCTGTCGAACGGCAGGTGCGGGGCGCGCTTGAACACCACCGCGATCTCGGTGACCCGGCGGCCCAGCCGCTTGCCGCTGCGCAAGTAGAACGGCACCCCGGCCCACCGTCGGCTCTCCACCTCAAGGGTGATCGCCGCATAGGTCTCGGTGATCGAGTCGGACGCGAAGCCGCCCTCCTCGTGCAGGCCCGGCACCAGCGAACCGCCCTGCCAGCCGCCGGTGTACTGGCCGCGGGCGGTGGTCTGGTCGAACGGGCCGACCGGCTTGGTCGCCGAGAGCACCTTGATCTTCTCCGCGCGCAGGTCCTGCGGGGAGAACGAGACCGGCTCCTCCATCGCGGTGAACGCCAGCAGTTGCAGCAGGTGGTTCTGGATCACGTCGCGCGCGGCGCCGATGCCGTCGTAGTAGCCGGCCCGCCCGCCCAGGCCGATGTCCTCGGCCATGGTGATCTGCACGTGGTCCACGTAGTGCGCGTTCCAGATCGGCTCGAACAGCTGGTTCGCGAAGCGCAGCGCCAGGATGTTCTGCACCGTCTCCTTGCCGAGGTAGTGGTCGATGCGGAACACCGACTCCTCGGGAAACACATCGTTGACGATCTGGTTGAGCTGCCGCGCGCTCTCCAGGTCGTGGCCGAACGGCTTCTCGATGACGACCCGCCGCCAGCTGTCCGGGGCCGGATCGGTCAGCCCGGACCGGGACAGTTGCTTGAGCACCGTCGGGAACGCCGACGGCGGCACCGACAGGTAAAACGCGTGGTTGCCGCCGGTACCTCGGTCGGCGTCGAGTTCCTTGACCGTGTCGGAGAGCCGGTCGAATGCGGCGTCGTCGTCGAACGAGCCCGGCACGAACCGGATGCCTTCCGCCAGCCGGTCCCACACGTTCTGGTGGAACGGGGTCCGCGCATGCTCCCGGACCGCGTCGTAGACGACCTGTCCGAAGTCCTGGTCGGCCCAGTCGCGGCGGGCGAAGCCGGTCAGCGCGAAGCCCGGCGGCAGCAGGCCCCGGTTGGCCAGGTCGTAGATCGCCGGCATCAGTTTCTTGCGGGACAGATCACCGGTCACGCCGAAGATCGTCAGCCCGCACGGGCCGGCGATCCGCGGCAGCCGCTTGTCCCGCGGGTCGCGCAGCGGATTGTGCCACTGGTCGCTTTGAGTCACGCCTGGTCCTCCAAGGGATGCAGGTCTTGCACGGCCTTGACCAGCTCGACGAGCCCGGCCGGCCGGTCGGTGAGGTGCAGCCGCAGCACCGGCCGGTTCCGGTCGGCGAGCACCTGGCCGTCGCCCAACGCCTGGGCGCGCTGCAGTCCGGCAAGAGTGTACGGGCGGTCCGGCACCTCCAGGTCTTCTTCGGGCGCACCCGTGATCTGCAGGAACACGCCGTTCTGGTGGCCGCCCTTGTGGTATTGACCGGTGGAGTGCAGGAACCGCGGCCCCCACCCGAAGGTCGTCTGCAATCCGGTGCGGCGCGCCAGCTCCGGACGCAGCACCGCGGTCGAGGCGTCGTCAAGCCGGTCCAGGTAGGCCTGGATCGCCAAGTAGCCGCCCCGGGGAGCGGCGGCGAGGAACGCGCGCAGCGCCTCGGTCACGTTGCCCACCCCGGCGGACAGCCAGTCGCCGGACGGGTGCACCTCGATCGCGCCCTCGACCAGCGCCGGGGTCGCGGCGGGCCCGCCGGCCGGGCCGTCCAGCAGCGCCCGCGCGGCCTTCTTCGCGGCCTCCACGTCCGGCTGGTCGAACGGGTCGATGCCCAGCAGCCGACCGGCCAACGCGGTAGCGAACTCCCACAGCAGGAACATCGTGCCCAGCGGTCCCGTGGTGCTGATCTGCGCGCCCCTGACGGCCGGGCCGATCGCCACGGTCGTCGCGTCCGCACCGGCGTTGGCGAAGCCCGGCGCGTCGGTGTTCTCCACGACCACCGGCAGCAGCCCGGTCCCGTTCTTGCCGGTGGACTCGGCGATCAGCTGCTCGACCCAGTCGCCGAAGCCCTTGACGCCCGAACCGGTATCGGCGAACACGACCTTCTCGGCGCCCTTGGCGTGCGCCGCGCCCAGCGCCGCCGCCAGTTGCAGGGCCGGGTTGTCCTGGCTGTCTGTCCGCAGCGCCTGGAACGCAGCCGCGGCGTCGTCCAGCAGGGCCGCGACATCGGCACCGGCCAGCCCGGCGGGCACCAGGCCGAAGGCGGTCAGCGCCGAGTAGCGCCCGCCCACGTGCGGATCGGCGGTGAACACCTTGCGGTATCCGGCTTCGCGCGCCGCCGATTCCATCGGCGAACCGGGGTCGGTGACCACGATGATGCGGGTCACAGGATCGATTCCGTTTTCCGAGAACGCCCGCTCGAAGATCCGGCGATGGCTGTCGGTCTCGACGGTGGTACCCGACTTCGAGGAGACCACCAGCACGGTCCGGTCGAGGTCACCCGACAGCGCGTCGGCGACCTGCCCGGGGTCGGTGGTGTCCAGCACGACCAGCGGCACTCCGGCGGTCGCGGTGATCACCTCCGGGGCCAGCGACGAGCCACCCATCCCGGCCAGCACAATGCGGTCCAGGCCCTCGGCGTGAAGTTCGGCGCGCAGCGCGTCGATTTCGGCGAGCAGCGGACGCGAGCTCTCGTGCAGCGTGGTCCAGGACAGCCGGATGGATGCCTCGCTCTCGGCGTCCGGACCCCACAGCGTGGCGTCCTGGGCGGCGAGCTTGCCGGCAACCGCATCGGCGGCCAGTCGCTCGACCAGCGGTCGGGCCTCGGCCGCTAGCGCCACATCGGGAATGTCGACGGAGGTTTCGGTTGCCATGTAATTCCTTCAGCGCTCGATTGAGTTGGGTCGAACCCTAGTTCGATACGCAACCGGGCCGGGTTCGATCTTGGAAGCCAACTTCGTGCGACCACAGTGTCGCCGATCCGGGCCGGTGCAGCAGGTGTGCACCGGCCCGGAATTCGCGGAGACTTCGGCGGTTTTTTACTTCGCCTGCGCCAACTGCTGGCCGACGGTTTCCAGCAGCTCGGTCCACGACTTCTCGAACTTCTCGACGCCCTCGCGCTCCAGCACGGCGAACACGTCGTCGAGGTCGATGCCGATCTCGGCAAGGTCGTCGAAGACCTGCTGCGAGGCGGCAGCCGTGCCGGTGACCGTGTCGCCGCGCACGTCGGCATGGTCGGCGACGGCCTTCAGGGTCGCCTCCGGCATGGTGTTCACCGTGTTCGGGGCGACCAGCTCATCCACGTAGCGCGTGTCGGAGTAGGACGGGTCCTTGACGCCGGTGGACGCCCACAGCGCGCGCTGCGCCTTGCCACCGGCGGCCTCCAGCGTCTTCCAGCGATCGGTCGAGAACACCTCTTGGTAGGCGGCGTAGGCCAGCCGGGCGTTGGCGATCGCGGCCTTGCCGCGCAGCTGCTCGCCGCCGGAGATCTTCTCCAGCCGCTTGTCGATCTCGGTGTCCACGCGGGAAACGAAGAACGACGCCACCGAAGAGATCCGGCTGATGTCGTGCCCGTTGGCCTTGGCCTGCTCCAGGCCGGCCTGGAAGGCATCCATCACGTCGCGGTAGCGCTGCACGGAGAAGATCAGCGTGACGTTGACGCTGACGCCCTCGGCCAGCACGCGGGTGATCGCGGGCAGGCCCTCCACGGTGGCCGGGATCTTGACCATCAGGTTCGGCCGGTCCACGGCCTTCCACAGGTCGACGGCCTCGGCCACGGTGCGCTCGGTGTCGTGCGCCAGCCGCGGGTCGACCTCCAGGGAGACCCGGCCGTCGACGCCACCGGTCGACTCGTAGACGTTGCGGAAGATGTCCGCCGCGTCGCGGACGTCCGCGGTGGTCAGCTCCCGCACCGTGTCGTCCACGCTCGCGCCGCGGGCCGCCAGCTCGCGCACCTTCTCGTTGTAGTCCGCCGCGTTGGACAGCGCGTTGGCGAAGATCGTCGGGTTGCTCGTCACGCCAACGACGGCTCGGCCGGTGATCAGCTCGGCGAGGTTGCCGGAGTTGATGCGCTGGCGGGACAGGTCGTCCAGCCAGATCGAGACCCCGGCTTCGCTGAGCGCCTTGAGGTTCGGGTTGGTGGTCAAAGGAATTCCTCCGCTCACGCCTGGTCGGTGTTGCTCAGGCTGCGCCGGGCCGCCGCGACGACGGCCTCGACGGTGATGCCGAACTCGTGGTAAAGGGTCTTGTAGTCCGCCGAGGCGCCGAAGTGCTCGATGGACACCGACTCGCCGGTGTCCTTGAGGAACCGGTACCAGGGCATCGCGATCCCGGCCTCGACCGAGACGCGGGCCTTGACCGTCTTCGGCAGCACCTTCTCGCGGTAGGCCTCGTCCTGCGCGTCGAACCACTCGACGCACGGCATCGACACCACACGAGTCGCAACGCCGTCGGCCTCCAAGATCTTCCTGGCCTCGACCGCCAGCTGGACCTCGGAACCGGTGCCGATCAGCACCAGCTCGGGCTTGCCGTTGCCGGCCTCGGCCAGCACGTAGCCGCCCTTGGCGACGCCCTCGGGGTCCACGCCTTCCAGCGTCGGCACGCCCTGGCGGGTCAGCGCCAACCCGGCGGGGCCGCTCGGGTCCTCCAGAATCGCCTTCCACGACGCCGCGGTCTCGTTGGCATCCGCCGGGCGGACCAGCGAGAAGCCCGGGATCGCGCGCAGGGCGGCCACGTGCTCGATCGGCTGGTGCGTCGGGCCGTCCTCGCCCAAGCCGATCGAGTCGTGCGTCCACACGAAGATGACCGGGGCCTTCATCAGCGCGGCCAGCCGCACCGCCGGACGCATGTAGTCGCTGAACACCAGGAAGGTGCCGCCGTAGGGGCGGGTGCCGCCGTGCAGCGCGATGCCGTTGAGGATCGCGCCCATCGCGTGCTCGCGGATGCCGAAGTGCAGCGTCCGGCCGTACGGGTTGGCGCTCCAGCTACCGGTGGAGATCGACTCCGGGCCGAACGAGTCGACGCCCTTCATCGTGGTGTTGTTGCTCTCCGCCAGGTCGGCCGAGCCGCCCCACAACTCGGGCAGCACGTCGGACAGCGCGTTGAGCACCTCACCGGAAGCCTTGCGGGTGGCGATGCCCTTGCCGTCGGCCTCCCAGCTCGGCAGCTTCTGCTGCCAGCCGGCGGGCAGCTCGCGGGTGCTCAGCCGGTCCAGCAGCGCTTTGCGCTCCGGGTTGGCCGCCGCCCACTTGTCGAAGGCGAGCTGCCACTGGGCGTGTGCGGCCTTGCCACGGGTGATGACCTCGCGGGCGTGCTCCAGCACGTCGGCGTCCACCTGGAAGGACTGCTCCGGGTCGAAGCCCAGCGCCTCCTTTACCCCGGCGACCTCGTCGGCGCCCAGCGCGGCACCGTGTGCCTTGCCGGTGTTCATCTTGGTCGGCGCCGGGTAGCCGATCACCGTGCGCAGCACGATCAGGGTCGGGCGGCCGGTCTCGGCCTTGGCGGACTCGATCGCCGCGAGCAGGCCCTTGACGTCCTCTCCGCCGTGCACCGTGACGACGTGCCAGCCGTAGGCCTCGTACCGCTTGGCGGTGTCCTCGGACAACGCGATGCGGGTGTCGTCCTCGATGGAGATCTCGTTCGCGTCGTAGATCACCGTGAGGTTGCCCAGCTGCTGGGTACCGGCCAGCGACGACGCCTCGGAGGTGATGCCCTCCTCGATGTCACCGTCGGAGGCGATCACGTAGATGTGGTGGTCGAACGGGCTCTCCCCCGGCGCGGCCTCCGGGTCGTACAGGCCGCGCTCGCGGCGGGCGGCCATCGCCATCCCGACCGCGGTGGCCAGGCCCTGGCCCAGCGGGCCGGTGGTGGTCTCGACCCCGTCGGTGTGCCCGTACTCCGGGTGGCCCGGCGTCTTCGAACCCCACTTGCGCAGCGACTTGAGGTCGTCCAGTTCCAGGCCGTAGCCGGCCAGGAACAGCTGCACGTACAGCGTCAGGCTCGAATGCCCCGCCGACAGCACGAACCGGTCGCGGCCGATCCAGTTCGGGTCGCTGGGGTCGTGCCGCATGACGCGCTGGAACAGCGCGTAAGCGGCGGGTGCCAGGCTCATCGCGGTACCGGGGTGGCCGCTGCCGCAGTTCTCTACCGCGTCGGCGGCCAGGACGCGGGCGGTGTCCACCGCGCGCTGGTCCAGCTCGGTCCAGTCTTCGGGCAGTTGCTTGGTGGTCAAGCGGGCAAGGTCGTCGGTGACGGACACGGACGCAGCTCCAAGTTTCCTTCGGCGGTTCTCGCTATGCAGCGGTGAATGCGGTCGCTGGACCGATTCGAACCGCGGTTATCCCTCGTCCGACGGGCAGCCTAGTCGTGTCCGATCAGTCACGTGCCGACCCGTCTGAATTGATGCCCTTCGCCCATCCGGGGTGGGGTCGTTCGGCGCCCGACACTGCGCCTGGGAGACCACGGTTACGCCGTCCGGGTGACGACGCCGACGACTCGGCTGGTGACTGCCCGTGCCCCGGGGCTTTGCGGCCCTGGGGTTTCGCGCTGAAGGGCGACCCGTTACCGGTCGCGGCAGGAACACGACGAGGATACCGGCCGAGGGGCGTGACCAGGACCACGGGCTTGGTGCGGAGGCCCCCGGAGTAGACCCGAGCGAGGCGGGTTTCAGTAGCGCGCCTACTATTCATGGTCGGTCCAATTCGGCGCGTCCGGGTTGTTCCAGGTCGCCCGAAATGCCTTAGGAGTGCCATGCCGTCGGTGAGCGCAGCGTCGTGACCACCGTCGACGCCCCCCGGACACGGCACGCTCGGCGACCCGCTGAGCTGCTGAAAGCCTATGCCGGGCTGATCAAGCCGCGGGTCATCGAGCTGCTGCTCGTGACCACGATCCCGGCGATGCTGCTGGCCGCGCGCGGCATCCCCTCGCCGTGGCTGGTGCTTGCCACGCTGATCGGCGGCACCATGGCGGCGGGCAGCGCGAACGCGCTGAACTGCGTCGCCGACGCCGATATTGATCAGGTGATGAAGCGCACTCGGGCCCGCCCGCTGGTGCGGCACACGGTGTCGAACCGGCACGCGCTGATCTTCGGCATCGCGCTTGGGGTGGCGTCCTTCGGCTGGCTGTGGGCGACGACCAACCTGCTGGCCGCCTCGCTGGCAGTCGGCACGATCTTGTTCTACGTCTTCGTCTACACGCTGGTGCTCAAGCGGCGCACCGCGCAGAACATCGTCTGGGGCGGCGCCGCCGGCTGCATGCCGGTGGTGATCGGCTGGGCCGGGGTGACCGGCCGGGTGGACTGGCCGGCGCTGGTGATGTTCGGGGTGATCTTCTTCTGGACGCCGCCGCACACCTGGTCGCTGGCGATGAAGTACAAGGACGACTACCAGCGTGCGGGTGTCCCGATGCTGCCGGTGGTGGCGAAGCCGACGTATGTGTCGCGGCAGATCGTGGTGTTCACCTGGCTGATGGTGGCCTGGACGTTGCTGCTTGCCCCGGCAACCGGCTGGCTCTACACGGCGTTCGCGGTCCTCTCGGGCGCGTGGTTCCTGTACCTGGCGCACCGGCTGCACGCCGCGACCAAGCGCGGCGCGAAGACCAAGCCGATGAAGCTGTTCCACATGTCCAACACGTATCTGATGATCGTGTGCGTGGCGCTGGCGGTGGATTCCGCGCTCAGCCTGCCCGTGCTCGGCTGGCCGTTCTAGCTAGCTAGAGATTGTTTCGAAAGTGGTTTGCGTAGCGGCGCGGGTGGCGGCCCCCTGCGGGAGTTACCGTCGCCGCCTGGGCTCCGGGATCCCCGACTTATGTATGCCCAATACACGGCGCTGGGGCTGTCCTCGCCAGGCGACGTCTGAGCCGTTTGGGATCCCTTGGGCAGGCGGTGCAAGCTGAGTCCCACACCGCAAGCGGCTTACGCCGCTTGTCGTCAGGTGCCGTGCGTGCTTCGGGAGGCCCCGAAGCACGCACGGGACGATCACGGGAGCAGCAGGAGTTTGCCGGTGGTGCGGCGGCCTTCCAGGTCTTCGTGCGCGCGGCCGGCGTCTGACAGCGGATAGCTGCCACCGATGCGGATCTTGAGGGTGCCGCTGACGAGCCAGCCGAACAGCTCCTCGGCCCGCCGGTCCAACTCCTCGCGGGTCAGGATGTGGTGGGCCAGGCTGGGGCGGGTCAGGAACACCGAGCCGGCCGCGTTCAGCCGCTGCGGGTCAACCGGCGGCACCGGGCCGCTGGACGCGCCGAACAGCGCGAGCATGCCGCGCGGACGCAGGCTGGCCAGGCTCGCTTCGAAGGTGGTCTTGCCGACGCCGTCGTAGACCACATCCACGCCGCGCCCGTCGGTGAGGTTCGCGACGTCCTGCGCCACGTCTTCCTCGGTGTAACGAATGATCTCGTCGGCGCCCGCCTCCCGCGCCAGCTTCTCCTTCTCGGGGGTGGAGACGGTGCCGATCACGTTCGCGCCGCGCGACTTGATCAGCTGGGTCAGCAGCAGGCCCATGCCTCCGGCAGCCGCGTGCACCAAGGCGGTCTCACCGGTTCGCACCGGGTAGGTCGAGGTGATCAGGTAATGCGCGGTCAGGCCCTGCAGCAGCGCGGCGGCTGCCGTCCGATCGTCCACTCCGTCCGGTACCCGCACCGCCTTGTCGGCCGGCACCACGGCCCGCTCGGCGTAGCTGCCCGGGATCATCACCCAGGCGACCCGGTCGCCGATTCCGAAGCCGGTCACGCCGGGGCCGACCGCGAGGACCGTGCCCGCGCCCTCCGAACCGGGTGTGAACGGCAGCTTCATCGAGTAGATCCCGCTGCGCTGGTAGGTGTCGATGAAGTTCACCCCTGCCGCGGCGACCTCGACCAGCAGCTCGCCGGCCTGCGGGTCGGGCACTTCGGCTTCGGTGTATTCCAGGACTTCCGGTCCGCCGTTGGCCGCCACCCGAATTGCGCGCATGCTTTCTCCTTCGCCTGTGGTGCCTCAAAGGGCTCAACGAGTGCAACTCATCAAGTCGCTCCGGTCTTCCCGGGAAAGCACCCGACATCCGAATCATGCTTCCCGCGGCGCATCGCCGGTTGTCCGCGCGGGTGTTCTGCGCAATGGTTCTTCCCGCTGTGTGGTGGGACGTGTTTAGGATTCGGCCATGACGGCAGCCGAGAAAGACACCGAGCACACCACCGAACCGTCGCCCAAGGCCATCGCCACCGCCAAAGCGTTTGTGGGCGGACATGGCGGGTCCGCGCGCGCGGTGGTGGAGAACCTGGGGCGGGCCGGTGCCCGGATCGTGCTGATCGGCGAGGACGGTCAATTCGGCGACGTGCTGGTGCCCGATGCGGCCACCGGCGAGGCCCTGGTCGAGGCGGTCGACGGCCTGACGCCGCACAAGTGGGACGGCGAGACGACCGCGGCACTGAAGATCGGTGCCGCGCATCGGCGAAGGATGGCCGGGGCACGAGCGCGATAATGCCGCCTGCCGGAACTCGCGGATCCGCCGCTGGGCTTCCGGCCGCGGTTCGCCTCCGCCTTTCGCCCGGCGTTGAAACGGCACAACACGCCAGCGGTCGCTGCTTGGCTCATGCCTTCGCTGTAGTTTATTTTTTTCAGCGGGGACTAAAGTCGATCACTTGGAGTCGTCGTGTCCGATTATGTGCAGCGCACCGACCGGCCCGCCATGTCGGAGTGGATCGAACAGATGGCGGCGCACTTCGAGGCCAGCGAGGGCATGCCGCTGATCGCCGGCCGGATCCTGGCCTTCCTACTGGTCTGTGACCCGCCGGAGCGCACCGCCGCGGAGCTCTCGCACGCGCTGGCCGCGAGCACCGGATCGATCAGCACCAACGTGCGGCTGCTGATGCGGCTCGGGGTGATCTCCAAGACGACCCGGCAGGGCCGCGAGGCGGCGTTGTACCGGGTGGAGGAGGCGCGTTGGCCGGAACTGGTCCGGCACCGAATGCAGCGGGTGACCGGGCTCGAAGAACTCACCGCGCAGGGGCTACGGATGTTCAGCGGCCAGGGCGAACGGGCCCGCCGCCTGCGCACGGTGCACGAGTTCTACCAGTGGTTGTCCGGCGAGATGCCGGAGCTCTGGCGCCGCTGGGAGCGCGAGGGCAAACCCCGGCTCCGCTTCTGACCGCGATTTCAGACGCGCCGGTTTCCCTTGAAATCGCCGAGGATCAGGCGGCGACGGAGTCCTTGGCGGTGGTCTCGGCCGTCGGCTCCAGGAGCGGACCGCGGTAACGGGACTCCCCCCACAGCAGGGCGGTGACGATGATCACCAGCGTCGCCGCCGCCACATGCAGCACGACCATAGCCTCGGGAACGCCGAGGTAATACTGGGCGGAACCGATGCCGGCCTGCACCAGCACCAGCACGCAGGCCATGCCGTAGGTCTTCAGCAGTGCCTTGGTCGGGCGGGCGCTGCGTAGCCACACGCCAAACACCGCGAGCAGCAGCACGTACGCCATCACCAGTAGGCCGTGGACCTGGACCGTCGTCGGAACCGGCAGTCCCAGTCGCGGGGTGTTCGGGTCGCCGGCGTGCGGCCCGGAGGCGGTGACCAGGGTGCCGACGATCAGTACCGCTGCGGTGACCGCCACCAGGACGACCAGCAGTGTGCGCATCGGCGGCGGCACCACGCCGACCGGCTTGCGGTCGCCCTCGGCGGTCGCCTTGACCAGGATCGTGGCCAGCCAGATGAGCACCGCCGAGGCCATGAAGTGCATCGACACGCTCCACCAGGCCAGGTTGACCCGCACCGTCATGCCACCGATGATCGCCTGCGCGATCACGCCCAGCGGCATCACCAGCGCCAGCCGTACCAGGCGCGGCCGGTAGGGCACGCACCGGCGCGCGGCCACGAGGCAGGCCAGCGCGATGAACCCGATCACGCCGGTCAGCAGCCGGTTGCCGAACTCGATCACCTGGTGCAGGGTCGCGACCTCGGGGTGTTGGACCGGCACCATGCTGCCCGGGAAGCACTCCGGCCAGGTCGGGCAACCGAGCCCGGAGCCAGTGACGCGCACGATCACGCCGGTCACCGAGATCAGCGCCTGCGTCACCAGTACGGCGAGGGCCAGGGTGCGCACGACGCGCGCTGACGGGCGGGAGATCCGGGAAGAAAGCGGCACGAAGTCGATGGTAAGCGGCGCCGGAAAACCACCCGCCCGCAGGGCTTGACAGCCCTCGCCGACCGGATCTCGGCCTACCGGCGCAGTCCCTCCGGCATCGCGCCCGCATCCGCCAGCGCCTTGCTGAGCCGGCCGCCGTTGCGGATCAGGACCTCCGTGCGGGCTTCGCCGAGTGCCGACCACGGCGCCATGGACATCGCGTCGGTAGCGGACTCGATCTCCTCCCGCAGCGCGAGACCGGCATCGGTGATCTCATCGCCGGCGTCGACCAGGCCGCGTTCGCGCAGTTGGCGGGAGGCTAGCGCCCACTGCTCGTCGGACCACCCGCGAAGCTTCTTCGCCGCCTCCGGCGTGAACCCACCGCTCGTGGTGCTGTGCAGCGCCAGCGCCTGGACGCCGCTGAGCTCGGCCTGCTGCAGCGCGGCGATGTGCGCGTCGCCGCGGAACTCGCGCAGCAGCGTGATCGCGTGCCACAGCTTCAGATGGGGTTCATCGGGCCAGTCCAGGTCCGCGTGTCCGGCGTAGAGCGGCTTGCCGTCCGGGGTGCAGGCCGTCGTGGCTTCGCGGGCCAGTTCGGCGGTTTCCGCGACGGTCTCCGAGGCGATCACGTCCTCGCCGAGCATCCGGCGTAACGCCTCGTCGGCGGCCTTCAGCCGGGCGGCGAGCACGGCGTCCGGGGTCGCGATCGACCAGGCGCGGGGGATCGACTTCGCGACGGATTCGGGGTTGAAGTTGTAGAAGGTCGCCGCCACCACCCCGGCTCCGACGGGACCCATTGGTGCGGCCCGCCCGGCGTAGTAGGACATCCGGCCGGGTGCCAGGCCGAGTCCGGCGAAGCCGTCGGCCGCTTCGGGGGCGAAGTAGATCATGGCGTGGATGAGTTCCAGGGACTGCTTCGCTCGGCGCGCGATCTTGGTCATGCCCGCATCCTAAAACGGCGTTTCGGGCCGGGGGCATGGCTCCGCTTTGAGCGGTACTCAGACGATCGGCGAAGGCAGGTCAGATCAGCCGGGTCGTGCGGATCGCCACCGCGCCGCACACCGCGCCCCACGCCGCGAGTACGGCGACTGGCTGCACGCCGGGCAGGGCGCCGTTGACCAGCACCGCTTCGAGCGCTTCCGCCAGCGCCCCGGACGGCAGGTAACCCGCGACCACTCCGACCGGGCCGGGCAGCTCGCTCGCGGGCAGTGCCAGGCCGCCGGCGAGCAGCAGCACGAACCAGATCGCATTGGCCAGCGCGAGCACGATCTCGGCCCGCAGGGCACCACCGACCAGCACCCCGGCCGCGCCGAAGGCGAGCGTGCCCAGCACCAGCAGCGCAACCGCGGGCAGCAATCCGGAAAGCGCCGGTGACCAGCCCAGCATCACCGCGGCGATGCTCAGCACGACCGCCTGCAACGCCACGACCAGCAAGGCCGCCAGGACACGGCCGGACACGAGGGTCCAGCGCGGCAGCGCCGTCGCGGAGAGCCGCTTGAGCACGCCGTAACGCCGGTCGAAGCCGAGCGCGATCGCCTGCCCGGTGAACGCCGTGGACATCACCGCCAGCGCCAGGATCCGCGGCATCACGGAGTTCACCCGCGGTTCCGGCAGATTGCCGATGTGCAGGGTGCTCAGGCCGATCAGCAGCGCCAGCGGGATGATCAGCGTCAGCAGCGCCTGCTCGCCGTGCCGGATGATCAGCAGTGCCTCGATCCTGGTCTGCGCGGCCAGCATCCGGCCCGCGCGGCCCCGGCCGGGCGCGGGGGCGAACGTGCCGGGCGGGAACTGGGCGCCGAGTTGGGCTGGAGCGTTGGTCTCGGCGTTCACGATCGCAGCTCCCGTCCGGTCAGTTCCAGGAAGACGTCCTCCAGGCTGCGGCGGCTGACCCGCAGTTCGTGTGCGAGCACGCCGTGCTGCGCGCACCACGCGGTCACCGTCGACACCACCTGCGGGTCGACCACGCCGCGCACTACGTAGTCGCCGGGACGCAGCTCGGTGGCCTGGCAGCCCTCCGGCAGCGCGGCCAGTAGCAGTTCCAGGTCCAACGCGGCCTGGGACCGGAACCTCAGTTCCTGCCTGCCGTCCTCGGGTGCGGTGAGCTCCTCGGCGGTGCCCTCGGCGACCGCGCGACCGTGGTCCACGATCACCACCCGGTCGGCCAGTGTCTCGGCCTCGTCCATCAGGTGCGTTGTCAGTAGCACGCTCACGCCGTCGCGGCGCAGCGCGCCGACCAGGTCCCAGACCAGCCGCCGCGCCTGCGGGTCCAGGCCCGCGGTGGGTTCGTCGAGGAACACCAGCTCGGGGCGGCCGACCAGGGCGCACGCCAGCGAGAGGCGTTGCTGCTGGCCGCCGGAAAGCCGTTTGTAGGGGGTGCGGCGGGCGCTGTCCAGCCCGAGCACGTCCAGCAGCCACGCCGGGTCCAGCGGATCGGCGGCGCAGGTGGCGACCAGGTGCAGCATTTCGTCGGCGCGCACGCCGGGATAGGCGCCGCCGCCCTGTGGCATGACGCCGATGCGCGGCCGCAACGCTTCGGATTGCGTTCGCGGGTCCAGGCCGAGCACGCGGATTTCGCCGTCGTCCGGGCGTTGGAAGCCTTCGCAGATTTCGACCGTGGTGGTCTTGCCCGCGCCGTTGGGGCCGAGCAGTGCCAGGACGGTGCCGCGCGGCAGGCACAGGTCGAGTCCGGCTACGGCGACGGTGTCGCCGAAGCTCTTCTTCAGCCCCCGCAACCGGACGGCCGGGCTGTCGGCATTGCTCACGACATCCAAGCCTATTGCGTGACCGGCCGAACACCGCCGCGGGTCGGTACCAGGCCCGGCACCTTGCCGCGCACCAGCCACAGCGTGATCGCGAAGGCGATCAGCGCGGCGATCACGGCAAGCGGGATCTGGTAGGCCCGCAGCACGAAACCCGCGCCGGTCGGCGGCACTAGCAGCGAGACCGCGGCGCAGATCACCGTCGCGGTGATCCGGAACCGGTTGTTGTTGGTGGACAGCGCCAGTGGGACCACCGACCACAACAGGTACCAGGGCCACAGCACCGGCACCGCCAGCGCGAGGGTCAGGAACGTGACGCCCATCGCGGCCAGCGGTTCGATTCGGCCGCGGAAGGCCAGCCACAGCATCCGCAGGCACACCACCGCGACGATCAGGTAGCCGATGATCTTGGTGATTACCAGCATCGCGTCGGTCTGGTTGCCCAGCCCGAGCAGGGTGCTCAGGCCGCCGCCGGTCATACCGAACGCGGTCAGCGGCGCCATGAAGGTCTTGACCCGGTTGGGCACGTCGAAGGTGTTGATCCAGCCGAGTCCCCAGCCGCTGGACACGGTGATCACCGTCATGGTGGCCAGAAAAACCGCGAGCAGCAGCGCCGCGACCCGCATCAGGTCGCGGAACCGGCCGCCGCGCCGCAGCACCAGGTAGATGCCGAAGAAGCCGAGCGCGATCCAGCCGGGCGGTTTGATCGCCCCCGCGATGGTCAGCAGCATGCCGGCGGCGATCGTGCCCGGCACGGTCTGGTATCGCAGTCCCAGCTCGATGGCGGCGAGCATGATGCCGACCATCAGCGCTTCGTTGTGCATGCCGCTGACCACGTGAAACAGCACGATGGGGTTGGCCGCGCCGAGCCACAGCGCGGCGCTCGGATGCACCCCGCAGCGGCGCGCGAGCCGGGGAATCGCCCAGATCGCCAGCGCCAGCCCGCACAGCATCACCGCGCGCCACACCAGCACCCCGAACACCACGTTGTCGCCCACGATCCGGGAGATCACCTGGCCGAACATCAGGAACAGCGGCCCGTATGGGGAGGGGGTGTCGCGCCAGATGTTGGGCACGTTGGCGGTGAAGGGGTGGTCGACGCCCAGCGCGGCGGCCGATCCCAGCACGTACGGGTTGAAGCCGCGCGCGGCCACCTCGCTCTGCGCCAGGTAGCTGTACATGTCGGTGCTGAACAGCGGCGGGGCCAGCGCCAGCGGCAGCGCCCACATCGCCAGCGTTCGGGCCAGCTGGGTGACCGACAGCATCCGGGCCCGGCCGGGCCAGCACAGCTTGCCCAGCCACAGCCAGGCGATGACGATCATCAGCATGCCCAGCCAGCAGCTGGCCATCGCGACGGTCGGGATCCGGGTGGGCAGGCCGATCAACCGCACCCCGGACAGCGGGTTGTCCACGGGGGCGGCGCCGGCGCCGATGGCGCCGACCGCGAGCACGAGCGATCCGGTGGTGCCGAACCGGCGGACGACGTCGAGCTGACGTCGTTCGGCGCCGTCCAGCGGCGTCGGCGCCGCGGGTTCCGACGCCGGTCCCGCTGGCCCTGTCTCGTTCGAATCGACTGCCGCCACGACGACGAAGGGTAATCGCGTGAGTCAGCTCACGTGCTCGCCCCGCTCTTTGGTGCCGCGGGGCGAAATAGGTAACATTCGTGTTGTGAAAAACGTCGGGATGCCGCCACGCGCCGGGGTGGCCAACGCCGAGCCGGGCCCCGCGGCCCAGCTTGGTGCGGCCGCGCACGGGGACGGGCGTACCCGGCACACGGTTGCGCGGTTGCTGCTGGAACGGGGGCCGATCACCGCTGCGGCGGTGGCCGACGAACTCGGGCTGAGCCCCACCGCGGTGCGCCGGCACCTCGACGTGCTGGTCGCCGAGGGCGAGGCTTACACCCGGGAATCATCCCCGCGAGGCCGTCGCGGTCGGGGCCGACCGGCGAAGCTGTTCCTGCTCACCGAGGTGGGCCGGGCGCGGTTCGGGCACGCCTACGACGACCTGGCGGTTGCGGCGCTTCGGTTCATCGCCGAGCACGAGGGCGAGCAGGCGGTCCGCGAGTTCGCCGACCGGAGGATGGCCGCGTTGGTGGCCAACCACCGGGAGGTGCTGGCGGCCGCGGCCGGCCCGGCCGAGCGCGCGGAGGTCTTGGCCGACGCGCTCACCAGGGAGGGCTACGCTGCATCGACGCGCAGCGTCGGGAGCGGCGAGCAGCTCTGCCAACACCACTGCCCGGTGGCGCACGTCGCTGCGGATTTCCCGCAGCTGTGCGAGGCCGAGACGGCGGCGTTCGCCGAAGTTCTCGGCACCCATGTGCAGCGGTTGGCCACCATCGCGAACGGTGATGCGGCCTGCACCACGCACGTACCGACCGCGCGGTTGGCGGGTCCGGGTGGCAACCCCCCGGACACCGTTGAGACCTCTGCCGGCCCCGTCCCGAAGGACCGGCAGAACACCGCCCCGATTCCTGATGGAGGGGAGTCCGTATGACTGCCGCTGCGGAGCAGCGCACACCCACCACGGCGCCCAACGCCTCTGGCCAGCTCAGCCAGGAAGAAACCATTGCGACGCTGGGTAGCTACGAGTACGGCTGGGCCGACTCGGACGCCGCGGGCGCCAGCGCCCGTCGTGGCCTCGACGAGGACGTCGTCCGCGATATCTCGGGCAAGAAGGACGAGCCCGAGTGGATGCTGGAGACCCGGTTGAAGGCGTTGCGGTTGTTCGACCGCAAGCCGATGCCGAACTGGGGTGCCGATCTCTCCGGGATCGATTTCGACAACATCAAGTACTTCGTCCGCTCCACCGAGCAGCAGGCCCAGACCTGGGACGATCTGCCCGAGGACATCAAGAACACCTACGACAAGCTGGGCATTCCGGAGGCGGAGAAGCAGCGCCTCGTCGCGGGTGTGGCCGCCCAGTACGAGTCGGAGGTCGTCTACCACAAGATCCGCGAGGACCTTGAGGAACAGGGCGTCATCTTCCTGGACACCGACACCGGTCTCCGGGAGCACCCGGAGATCTTCAAGGAGTACTTCGGTTCGGTCATCCCGGCCGGTGACAACAAGTTCTCCGCGCTGAACACTTCGGTGTGGTCGGGCGGCTCGTTCATCTACGTGCCGCCGGGCGTGCACGTGGACATCCCGTTGCAGGCCTACTTCCGGATCAACACCGAGAACATGGGCCAGTTCGAGCGGACCCTGATCATCGTCGACGAGGGTGCCTACGTGCACTACGTCGAGGGCTGCACGGCGCCGATCTACTCCAGCGACTCGCTGCACTCCGCGGTCGTGGAGATCATCGTCAAGAAGGGCGGCCGTTGCCGCTACACGACGATCCAGAACTGGTCGACCAACGTCTACAACCTGGTCACCAAGCGGGCCAAGGCCGAAGAGGGCGCCACCATGGAGTGGGTCGACGGCAACCTCGGCTCCAAGGTGACCATGAAGTACCCGTCGGTGTTCCTGATGGGCGAGCACGCCAAGGGCGAGGTGCTCTCGGTGGCCTTCGCCGGCGAGGGCCAGCACCAGGACGCGGGCGCGAAGATGGAGCACTTGGCGCCGCACACGTCCTCGACGATCGTTTCCAAGTCGATCGCCCGGGGCGGCGGACGCACCTCGTACCGGGGCCTGGTCAAGGTCGCGAAGCGGGCGCACCACTCGTCGTCCAACGTCAAGTGCGACGCGCTGCTGGTGGACACCATCAGCCGCTCCGACACCTACCCGTACGTGGACGTCCGGGTCGACGACGTGTCGATGGGTCACGAAGCGACCGTGTCCAAGGTCAGCGACGACCAGCTGTTCTACCTGATGCAGCGGGGCCTGACCGAGGACGAGGCGATGGCGATGATCGTGCGCGGTTTCGTCGAGCCGATCGCGCGCGAGCTGCCGATGGAATACGCGCTGGAACTGAACCGCCTGATCGAGCTGCAGATGGAAGGGGCCGTCGGCTGAGATGAGCACCACCAAGACCGACGCCCAGCATGGCCTCGCCGAGCACACGCACGGTGGCGGTACGGGCATCCCGCAGTCCTCCCGCGGATCCCGCTTCACGTCCTACGACGTGGCGGCCTTCGAGGTCCCCGGCGGCCGCGAGGAGGACTGGCGGTTCACGCCGATGAAGCGGCTGAAGGGCCTGCACGACGGCACCGCCACCGCCACCGGGAACATCAAGGTCGAGGTCACCGGCGACGGTGCGACCGTGGAGACCGTGGACCGCGACGACGCGCGCATCGGCAACGGCGGCATTCCGTCCGACCGCGTCGCCGCGCAGGCCTGGAGCTCCTTCACCGAGGCCACCGTCGTCACGGTCCCGAAGAACACCAAGCCCGAGGGTCCGATCACCATCACGGTGCACGGGCCCGGCGAGGGCGAGGTCGCCTTCGGCCACCTGCAGGTCCGCGCCGAGCAGTTCGCCGAGGCCGTCGTGGTGATCGACTACCGCGGCTCCGGCACGCTCGGCGACAACATCGAGTTCGTCGCCGGTGACGGCGCTCAGCTGCGCGTCGTGTCGGTCCACGACTGGGCCGACGACGCCACCCAGGTCAGCTCCGAGCACGCCAACCTAGGGCGTGACGCGGTGTTCCGGCATCTCGCCGTCACGCTCGGCGGCAACCTGGTGCGGGTCAACACCACCATCACCTACGGCGACAAGGGCGGCGACGCCGAGCTGCTCGGCCTGTACTTCGCCGACGCCGGCCAGCACCTGGAGCACCGGATGCTGGTGGATCACGCGGTGCCGAACTGCCGCAGCAACGTGCTCTACAAGGGCGCGCTGCAGGGCGATTCGGCGCACTCGGTGTGGATCGGGGACGTGCTGATCCGGGCCGCGGCCGAGGGCACCGACACCTACGAACTCAACCGCAACCTGGTGCTGACCGAGGGTGCGCGGGCCGACTCGGTGCCGAACCTGGAGATCGAGACCGGCGAGATCGTAGGCGCCGGGCACGCCAGCGCCACCGGACGCTTCGACGACGAGCAGCTGTTCTACCTGCAGGCCCGGGGCATCCCGCAGGACCAGGCCCGGCGCCTGGTGGTGCGCGGGTTCTTCGGCGAGCTGTTGCAGAAGATCACCGTGCCCGAGATCCGGCAGCGGCTGGAAGCCGCGATCGAGGACGAACTCGCCGTCGTCGGCGCCTGACCGAAGAGCTTTCGCACACACCAGGAGAACGAAGAAGAAATGGCCACCCTGGAGATCAAGGACCTGCACGGTTCGGTCCTCACCGAGGACGGCGCCAAGCCGATCCTCAACGGCGTCAACCTGACCGTCGGCTCGGGCGAGATCCACGCCATCATGGGCCCGAACGGCTCCGGCAAGTCGACCCTGGCCTACGCCATCGCCGGGCACCCGAAGTACCGGATCGACTCCGGTTCGGTGCTGCTGGACGGCGAGGACGTGCTGGAGATGAGCGTCGACGAGCGGGCTCGCGCCGGCCTGTTCCTCGCCATGCAGTACCCGGTCGAGGTGCCGGGCGTGTCGATGTCGAACTTCCTGCGCACCGCGGCGACCGCGATCCGCGGCGAGGCGCCGCAGATCCGCAAGTGGGTCAAGGAAGTCAAGCAGGCCATGTCGGACCTGGACATCGACCCGTCGTTCGCCGAGCGCAGCGTCAACGAGGGCTTCTCCGGTGGTGAGAAGAAGCGGCACGAGATCCTGCAGCTGGATCTGCTGGGCCCGAAGTTCGCGATTCTCGACGAGACCGACTCCGGCCTGGACGTCGACGCGCTGCGGGTCGTGTCCGAGGGCGTCAACCGCTACACCTCCAAGGGTGACAAGGGTGTCCTGCTGATCACCCACTACACCCGGATCCTCAAGCACATCACCCCCGACTACGTGCACGTCTTCGCCGACGGCAGGGTCGTGGAGTCCGGCGGCGCCGAACTCGCCGACGAGCTGGAGGACAAGGGGTACGTGCGCTTCACCGGCAAGAAGGAGGCAGCCGTCCAGCCATGACCGTTCAGCCTCCTCGCACTTCGGGTGCGAGCACCGCAGGCGCCAAGGACCGGGCTACGCCCCTGGACGTGGCGGCGATTCGCGCTGACTTCCCGATCCTGGGACGCACCATCCGCGACGGGCGACGCTTGGTGTATCTGGATTCCGGGGCGACCTCGCAGCGGCCGCGCCAGGTGCTCGATGCGGAGCGCTCCTTCCTGGAGAACTCCAACGCGGCCGTACACCGCGGCGCGCACCAGCTTGCCGAGGAGGCCACGGACGCCTACGAGGGCGCGCGGGACCGGATCGCCCGCTTCGTCGGGGTCGAGGCCGACGAGGTGGTGTTCACCAAGAACGCCACCGAGGGCGTCAACCTGGTCGCCTATGCCATGAGCAACGCCGCCACGTCCGGGGCGGAGGCCGAACGCTTCCGCCTCGGGCCGGGCGACGAAGTGGTGGTGACCGAAATGGAGCATCACGCGAATCTGGTGCCGTGGCAGCAGTTGTGCGAGCGCACCGGTGCCACGCTGCGCTGGTTCGGGGTGACCGACGATGGCCGCCTCGATCTGTCCGATGTGGACGGTGTGATCACCGATCGGGCGAAGGTGGTTGCCTTCGCCCACCAGTCCAACGTGCTGGGCACGGTGAACCCCGCCGAGCGGATCGTCTCGCGGGCGCACGAGGTCGGCGCGCTGGTGGTCCTGGACGCCTGCCAGTCGGTGCCGCACGCGCCGGTCGACTTCAAGGCGCTGGGCGTCGACTTCGCGGTGTTCTCTGGGCACAAGATGCTTGGGCCCTCCGGGGTCGGCGTGCTCTACGGGCGCCGCGAGCTGCTGGCCGCGATGCCTCCGTTCCTCACAGGCGGCTCGATGATCGAGCTGGTGCACATGGAACGCTCCTCGTTCGCCGCGCCGCCGCAGCGGTTCGAGGCGGGCGTGCCGATGACCTCCCAGGCCGTGGGCCTGGGTGCGGCGGTCGACTACCTGAGGGCGATCGGCATGGACCACGTCGCCGAGCACGAGCGGCAGCTCACCGAGCTCGCACTGCGGGAACTGTCGGTGATCGACGGGGTGCGCATCATCGGGCCGACCAGCACCGAGCACCGCGGCGGCGCGGTATCGTTCGTGATCGACGGGGTGCACCCGCACGACGCCGGTCAGGTGCTGGACGACCAGGGCGTCGAGGTCCGCGTCGGACACCACTGCGCATGGCCGCTGCACCGCCGGATGGGAATTCCGGCGACCGTGCGGGCGTCGTTCTACCTGTACAACGAACTGGACGAGGTCAAGGCGTTGGTGGATGCGGTGCGCGAGGCGCAGCGTTTCTTCGGGGTGGCTTGATCGGGGACTGCCGGGGAATTCTTGATGCAGCTTGAGCAGATGTACCAGGAGATCATCCTGGACCACTACCGCAAACCGCATCGCCACGGCCTGCGGGAGCCGTTCGACGCCGAGTCGTTCCAGGTGAACCCCACCTGCGGCGACGAGGTGACCCTGCGGGTGCGGTTGACCGGCACGGATGCCGACGCGATGATCGACGACGTCTCCTATGCGGTACAGGGCTGCTCGATCAGCCAGGCTTCCGTGTCGGTGCTCACCGACCTGGTGGTCGGCAAGCCGCTGCGCGAGGCGATGACCACCGAGGCGGCGTTCAGCGAGCTGATGCACGGCCGCGGCAAGATCGAGCCGGACGAGGACTTATTGGAGGACGGCATCGCGTTCGCGGGTGTGGCGAAGTACCCCATGCGCGTCAAGTGCGCGTTGTTGGGTTGGATGGCATTCAAAGACGCGGTGTCGCGCGTAGTTGTCGAGGAGGAGGCGTCATGAGCGACGAAGCCCCGGTGCGGGAAACCGACGTGGCCCGCAGCGCCGAGGCGCTGCCCGAGCAGTCCGCGCCGGCCGCCGAGGTGGCTGCGCTGGAAGACGTCGAGGAAGCCCTGCGCGACGTCGTCGACCCGGAGTTGGGAATCAACGTCGTCGACCTCGGCTTGGTCTACGACATTCGTGTCGAGCAGGACAACACCGCGACCGTCGACATGACGTTGACCTCGGCCGCCTGCCCGTTGACCGACGTCATCGAGGACCAGGCGCGCGCCGCGCTGACCACCGGCCCCGGCGGTGGCCTGGTCAACGACTTCCGCATCAACTGGGTGTGGATGCCGCCGTGGGGCCCGGAGAAGATCACCGAAGAGGGCCGCGAGCAGCTCCGGGCGCTGGGCTTCACGGTCTAAGATCATTCGGGCGATTTCACGGAATCGGCACCTCGATTTCCGTTGAAATCGCGGAAATCACCAGGAGTGGCCCGGCATTTCCGGGTCGTGTGTCGGGAAGCCCGGCGGGGTCGGCGGGGGAGCACCCGCTTGCCGACCGCGAAGCACCTCGACGCGGTCCGAACCCGGCCGCGACATGACCCAGCTCGAACCGATCAGCGACTTGGCGTGCTGCTTCAGCGGCGCCAGCTTGCTGGAGACCTCGTCGTAGCTGGTGACCGTGCTGTGCGTGCACACCAGGGTCGCCAGCGACAGGCTCACGTCGACCTCGCCCGCCGAGCGCGACGGGTCGAGCACCATTTCGGCCAGCGCCACCAGGTCGTCGAGGTCGGCCACCAGCAGGAAGTCGTCGCCGCCGACGTGGCCGACCTGCACCGAGCCCAGCGCCGTCGCCGCGTCGGTGAGGCTGCGGCCGATCGCGCGGATCAGGTCGTCGCCGGCCGAGAACCCGGCCGTGTCGTTGACCGCCTTGAAGCCGTCGATGTCCAGCCAGCTCACCGCGAAGATGTCGCCGGCGGCGATCCGGCGGGCGACGTCGCGAGCGATCGCGTCGCTGCCCGGCAGCCGGGTCAGCGGGTTCAGCGCTGCCGCCTCCTCCACCTTCAGCTCCGCCATGCCGCGGATCAAGTCCCCGGCCCGGACCGCGCCCAGGCAGTGACCGGACTCGTCGACCACGATCGCGTCGTCGTACATCCGGTACTGATCCGAGCGGGTCACCAGGCTCAGCGCTTCCAACGCCGTGGTCGCCGTGTTGACCATGCGCGGCTCGTCGGCCAGCCGCGACGCCGGGCGCCTGGCATGCAGCGCGTGCCCGTAGGGTCCGGTCACGGCCAGCAGGAACCGGTTGCGGTCGATGGTCCACCGGGGCCGGTTCTGGTCGTCGACCAGCACCACGCCGCTGATCTCCGGGTGGTCGGCCAGCACGCCGCGCACCTTGTCCGCGGTGGCGTCGATCGGCAGCAGCGTCGCCGGGGAGAGGAATTCCGTCACGCGGGGTCCGGTCGCCAGCGTGCTGATCGCCGGCCCGTGTGGGTCGGTCACCTCCGCCGCCACGCCCGGCACGGTGCTCGCCGTCGGGGGCCGCCGGGCCGCGGGGGCGAGCAGGTTGCCCTGCACCAGGCGGATTCCGTGGCGGCGCAGCGCGGTCAGCTGGCGTTCGTTTTCCACGCCTTCGGCGACCAATTGGCTTTCGGTCGACTCGCAGAGGTGGCGGACGGACTCCACCACCGCGAGCCGGGCGGAGCTGTCCGGCAGGCCCTCGACCACGGCTCGGTCCAGTTTGACGAGGGCGGGCCCGATGTCGGCGATCAAGGTCAGCGGCACGTCGCCTTCGCCCACGCCGTCGAGGGAGATCTGGAATCCGTGGGCGCGCAGCTTCTCCACTCCGGCGAGCAGCTGGTGGGGCTTCAGCCGGGCGAACGGGGGACCGATCTCCAGCGTCACTTCTTGCTCCCGGCGACCGATCTCGCGGAGCTTTTCGCGCACCAGGTCGAGCCGGGGGAGGTCGTGGATGATCGTGCCGCCGAAGATGTTCAGGTGCAGGGGCAGCAGGGATTCGTGCTCCGCCGCCGAGGTCAACGCGGCCGTGGCGAGTTCGACGTCCAGTTCGGTCAGCCGCCGCTGCCGGGCCGCCTCCCGGAAGAGGTCGTGGACGTGCGTGCCCGCCGGCCGGGCCAAAGCCTCGACCGCGACGATGGCACCGGTCTTAATGTTGATCAATGGCTGGAACGCGAAGCGCACTTCGTCAACCAGCGCAAGCACGGAGTCGATGTTGCCCGGGTTCATGCCGCTCCATCGACGGTGTTCACGACCTGTTCACCGACATCTCAGTTCCTCATCCTCAGCGGAGGACCGCCCTCTCCCCGCGACCCAACCTAGCGTGCCTGACCAGCGTGGAACACGGGCCGGGCAGCGATGCTGTGGCCATGGACACAGCGAAACGGAGTGGTTCCGTTGCGGTCTGTAGGGGTTTGTCGGCTCGAATCCGATTGCACTGTGCACAGTGGGTGAGCGCCGCCTGAATAGGGCAATTGCAATTACATCCGGGTAATTCAATGAACAAAGTTCACATCAGCTACCGCCGAGGCCGTGCCGGGCCGCCGGGTGTCCGATCGAAAGGCTGCCGAGCACCAATCGCCGGCGGATCCGCCACGGCGCGTTGCGAAACAGCGCAGACATCGCCGCGGCCGTTTCGGCCGCGCCGCCGTCAGAAGCCAGGAACGCCCGCCGGTGCGGCTCGTCCAGCCGGAAGAACGTTTCGAAGAACTCCGGCACGAGCTCCGGGGGCAGCGACAGCAGGGCTTGCAGTGCCCGGTGCCGCAGCACGTGCGCGGTCACCGCGCGCGTCGGCCACAGGATGGACCAGCCGGCCCGAGCCGCGACCGCCGGGCCGGCGGGAAGCGCGGCGCTGATCGTGGCCGCCAGCCACGGCGCGCTTCGCAGGGACGCCGCCACGCTGAAACCGGTCGCCGGGTGCACGAAGCCCGCCGCCGCGCCGAAGGGAATCACCCGCCCTGGCCTCGGGAGCGGATCGTCCACTGGGAACCGCACCCGCTCCTCGTCGATCCGTTCCCGCTCGCCCAGCCCGGCCGCGGCGAGCCGCCCGGCCAGCCGCCTGCGCAGCAACGCCAGCGGCAGTGCCGGGCGGCGCGCGAGCGAAGTCTCTTCCAGCAGAACCCGGTCCGGGCCGAGGTGGACCGCGTAGAGGAACGTCGGCCAACCGCCGCGCGTCTGCGGAGCCGGACGCCAGTCCATGAACACCCCGGTATCCGGGCCGCAGAACGGTTCCGCCGCCGCGGCGTTGACGACCCAGCCGACCGCCGACTGCTGCGCCGGAGCGTGCGCCGGGCGGCCGCCGCATAGTGCCCGCGCGGCGCCGGTCGCATCGACCACTACAGCCGCCGCGATCCGCCGACCGTCCTTCAGCACCACTGTTGATCCGGTCGGCCCGTGCTCAGCGGCCATCGCACGCCCGGTCACCTCGACGACGTCGGCGCGCCAAAGACGCTTCCACAGAGCGGTGTTGTCCAGCACCGCGTACGGCCGCTGCCATTCGTGCCCGCCGGTGCCGTGCACCGACATCCGCCGCTGGACCGCCGCCAGGGCCGTCGATGGCACCGAGGCGGGCAACTCGTCGTGCCAGGCGCCGTACGTGTGCGGCCAGCCGCGGCGTGGAGCCGGATCGACCAGTGTCACCCGCAGGCCCGTATCGCTGCAGGCAGCCGCCGCCGCACGACCGGCCGGCCCGCCGCCAACGACAACGACATCCACCGCAGCATCAGATCACGGCGGGCGCCGGGTCCGCTGCCAGGGCGGCTAACGTGAGGCCATGCAGGATGACCAGCCAACCCGGACCAGTCGCCGCAGCGGACGCTCCGGCCGCCACAAGGCCCCCGGTGACCTCGCCGCGAGCCCGTTCCGCGCGGACCGCGACCGGGTGGCCAGCTCCGCGTTCTTCGCCCGGCTCGGCGGCGTGACGCAGGTCGTCAGCCCCAGCGGTTCCGGGCTGCTGCTGCACAACCGGCTGACCCACAGCCTGAAGGTCGCGCAGGTCGCGCGGGCGATCGCCGAGCGGCTGATGGCCAACACCGACAACGTGTCGCGGCTGGACCGCCTCGGCGGTTGCGATCTGGATGTGGTGGAGGCCGCCGGGCTCGGCCACGACCTCGGCCACCCGCCGTTCGGTCACCTCGGCGAAAGCGTGCTGGACCGGCTGGCGCGGCACCGGTTCGCGCTGCCCGACGGGTTCGAGGGCAACGCGCAGACCTACCGCGTCGTCACCCGCATCGACGTGCGCGGGAACGAGGGTGACGGCCTGGACCTGACCGCGGCCGTGCGGGCTGCGCTGCTGAAGTACCCGTGGACCCGGTTGTCCCGCCCGCAACCGCACCCCCGGCACCTGCCCGCGCCGCCGCGCGGCGCGTCCGAACCGGACGACCAGCCGGGCACCGGATCGGCCAAGTTTTCCTGCTACAGCACCGAAATTGACGACATGATCGACGCCCGCGCGGCGTTTCGGGGGATGCTCGAAGACTGGCAGCAGACCGTCGAGGCGTCGATCATGGACACCGCCGACGACATCGCCTACGCGATCCACGATCTGGAGGACTTCCACCGCGTCGGGATCCTCCAGCACACCAGCGTCTCGCACGAGCTGGCCGAATGGCTCGGGCACGCCGTCGAGTTCGCTGGGTGCTCCGAGGCCGACCTCGCCGGCGACGGGCTGCGCCCCGGCTGCTCGCTGGAGCGGCTGCGCCGCCGGCTGCACGCCAAGGACGGCTGGATCGCCGATGACGAGGCATTCGTCAGCGCGGTCAAGAAGGTCGTCGCCAACCTGGTCAACAAGCTGCTCGAAGTGCCCTTCGACCGGTCCCAGCTCGCCGAGCAGGCGATCTCGGCGTTCTCCGGGGAGTGGACGCAGCGACTGGTGGAAGGCATCCAGGTCGAGGAACGCCCGAACACGCGATCCGGGCACGTCGCGCTGGCGATCGAGCAGTGGCACGAGGTGCAGGTGCTGAAGTTCGTGCACCGCCGGTTCGTGCTCCAGCGTCCCGACCTGGCGCTGCACCAGCGCGGCCAGGACCGGCTGCTGAGCAAACTCGTCGAGGCGCTGGACAACTGGCTGATCGACCGCAGTGAGGCCGCCAGACTGCCGCACCGGTTGCGGGACCTGTTCGACCGGGCCCGCGCCGAGTTCGCCCAGTTGCGTAGCGACGACCCGGAACTGCTGCTGGGACCGGACGCGTCGGAGCCGGCCGATGCCGAACGCCTGGAGTTGATGGCGCGCGGGCGGGCCGTGATCGACTTCGTCGCCTCGCTCACCGACGACCAGGCCGCCGCGCTGCTGGAGGCCCTGTCGGGCCGGACCACGCAGCTGTGGAACGACACCTTCGTGCTGTGAGCCGGGTTCGTCGGCTCGCGGGCGGCGGGCGCGCGGTCGAAGTGGCCCCGGAACGGGTGGCGGGCTGGTTCGACCGCTTCGCCGCGTCCCACGGCGGCGCGGTGCGCACCGTCCTGGGAGCCCAGCGGGTCGAGGTGCAGGCCGAAGACGGTTCGCTGGCAGCGGTCGACGTGCCGTTCGAACCGCTGCCGCCGCCGCACGGCGAGCAGCCGGGGCTGGCGGTGCGGGCGTTGGTCGAGCACGTGCGCCGACCGCGCAGGATCGGCTTGGTGCTGGTGCGGCTCGGCGCGCACAGCGTGGGCATCGCTTACGGGGGCAAGGTCGAGCAATCCGCCACCGATCGCCACTTGGTGCATGGCCGGAACAAAGCGGGCGGCTGGTCGCAGCAGCGCTTCGCCCGCCGCCGAGAAGGCCAGTCGCGGCGATCGCTGGAGGCCGCCGCCGACGCTGTCGCCCGCGTGCTGCTGCCCCTGCGCGATCAGCTGGATGCCGTGGTACTCGGCGGCGACAAGCACGCGTTGGATTCGCTGCGGGCGGACAACAGGCTGGCCGAGCTGCTGGCTGGTGCCCAACCGCGGGTGCTCGCCGTGCCCGAACCGCGTCGAGCGGTGCTCGACGACGCCGCCCGGCGAGCGGTCGCGGTCGAGATCGAGGTGCACGACCCTGACCCGCCAGTAGGGCCCGGGCCGGGGTGCTGGGCCGACCGGGTGTGACCGGGGGAATGAGGTCTGCGAACAAATCAGTGGACGTCGCCCGTTACACTGGCTCCGTGGTTAACAAGCGTTTCGTGGTTCGCGTGTCCCGAGCCACCCCACCGCTGATCCGCCCGCTCGTCGCTTAGCGACCGAGCCGTTCGGCAGCGCCCGACGCCCACCCCGTTCCCGGCCGGTGGGCGCGCTCATGGAACCGCTTGACCACTAGCTTTCGGAGTTTCCCTTGATTTCTGCCACCGGCCTGGAACTGCGCGCCGGCTCCCGCATCCTGCTCTCCGACGCGACACTGCGTGTCCAGCCCGGCGACCGCATCGGCCTGGTCGGCCGCAACGGCGCGGGCAAGACCACCACGCTGCGCGTGCTTGCTGGCGAAGGTCAGCCCTACGCCGGTGACGTCGCACGCCGCGGCGAGCTCGGCTACCTCCCGCAGGACCCGCGAGAAGGCGACCTCACCGTGTCGGCCAAGGACCGGGTGCTCTCCGCGCGCGGTCTGGACCAGCTGATCCGCGACATGGAGAAGGCCCAGACCGCGATGGCCGAGCTGGCCGACGACCGCGAGCGGGACAAGGCGATCGCCCGCTACGGCCGGCTGGAAGAACGCTTCGCGGCCCGCGGTGGGTACGCCGCCGAGAGCGAGGCCGGGCGCATCTGCAGCAACCTCGGACTGCCCGACCGCGTGCTCAACCAGCCATTGCGCACGCTCTCCGGTGGTCAGCGCCGCCGGGTCGAGCTGGCCCGGATCCTGTTCGCCGCCTCCGAGGCCGGGCCCGGCGGCGGGTCGGCCAGCACGCTGCTGCTCGACGAGCCGACCAACCACCTCGACGCCGACTCGATCAACTGGCTTCGCGACTTCCTGAAGAATCACGACGGCGGCCTGGTGGTCATCAGCCACGACGTCGAGCTGCTGGCCGCCGTGGTCAACAAGGTGTGGTTCCTGGACGCCATCCGCGGCGAAGCCGATGTGTACAACATGGACTGGGACCGCTATCAGGACGCCCGCGCCGCCGACGAGAAGCGCCGCCGCCGCGAGCGCGCCAACGCCGAGAAGAAGGCATCGGCCTTGATGGCGCAGGCCGACAAGATGCGGGCCAAGGCGACCAAGGCGGTCGCCGCGCAGAACATGGCCCGCCGGGCGGAGAAACTGCTGGCCGAGGCGGAAACCGAGCAGGCACAGGAGAGGGTCGCCAAGATCCGCTTCCCGGAACCGGCCGCGTGCGGCCGCACCCCGCTGACCGCCGACGGGCTGTCCAAATCCTACGGTTCACTGGAGATCTTCACCGGCGTGGACCTCGCCATCGACCGCGGCGCCAAGGTCGTCGTGCTCGGCCTCAACGGTGCGGGCAAGACGACCCTGCTGCGGCTGCTGGGCGGCATGGAGCGGCCCGACTCGGGCGAGGTCGTGCCTGGTCACGGGCTGCGCATCGGGTACTTCGCGCAGGAGCACGAAACCCTTGACCACGACGCGACGGTGTGGGCGAACATCCGCCGCGCCGCGCCGGACACCCCTGAGCAGCAGCTGCGCACGCTGCTCGGCGCGTTCCTGTTCCAGGGCGAGCAGCTTCAGCAGCCCGCCGGCACGCTCTCCGGCGGTGAAAAAACCCGGCTCGCGCTGGCCAGCCTGGTCTCCAGCGCGGCGAACGTGCTGCTGCTGGACGAGCCGACCAACAACCTCGACCCGGCCAGCCGGGAGCAGGTGCTCGACGCCCTGCGCAGCTTCGCGGGGGCGGTCGTGCTGGTCACACATGATCCGGGTGCGGTGCAGGCCCTCGAGCCCGAGCGGGTCATCCTGCTGCCCGACGGCACCGAGGACCACTGGTCGGACGACTACTTGGACCTCGTCCAGTTGGCCTAATAGTCGTTGCGCCCGCAAGCGTCAACTACTACGTATGGATTAGTGCATTCCGGTGATCGCCGCGCGGTCATCTCGACCGTTGGCCGATCTTTTTTCCATGATCGCCTGGCGTTCCTGCGTTTCCTGTTCGATCATTGCGCTGACAGGGGTCGCGAGGCCCGACCTGCTCAGAGGGAAGGCGGGGACACCGTGGCTGAGCTGAAGAAGGGTGCGCGCATTACAGGGAGCGCGCGTGACAAGCTTGCCAGTGACCTAAGAAAGAAGTACGAGAAGGGGGCGAGCATCCGCGCTCTGGCCGAGGCAACCGGCCGGTCCTACGGGTTCGTGCACCGCGTTTTGAGCGAATCAGGCGTGCAGTTGCGGGGCCGCGGGGGCGCGACGCGCTCGAAGAAGAAGTGATCACGGCGGCCACGGCCGCCCGAAATCGACATAACATGACTCCAGCGATCTGCTCAGATCTGCAATGGAGGTCCGCTTGGCGGAGTCGATAGTGGACGCCGACCTGTTGGATCGTGGCGGTGTGGGGCTCACGATCCACGGGCGGCGGGCCACGATCACCTTGGACCGCCCGGACAAGCTCAACGCGCAGACACCGCACACCTGGCAGGCACTGCGGGAAATCGGCAGCTGCCTCGGCGCGGAGGTCCAGGTCGTGGTGCTGCGCGGCGCGGGCCGGTCGTTTTCGGCCGGGCTGGATCGTCGGCTGTTCGGATTCGCCGACGTTGAGGGGGCGCCTGGGCTGGGGGCATTGGCCCGGCGCCCCACCGAACAGGCCGACGCCGAGATCGCCGGCTTCCAGCAGGGGTTCAGCTGGCTGCGGGAACCCGACCGGGTCACCATCGCGGCCGTGCAGGGGCACGCCATCGGCGCCGGTTTCCAGCTCGCGCTGGCGTGCGACCTGCGCGTGCTCGCCACCGATGCCCGGCTGCGCATGGCGGAGACCGGGCTAGGTCTCGTGCCGGATCTTGGCGGAACGTTGCCGCTGGTCAGGGCTGTCGGTTACGCCAAAGCGGTGGAGATCTGCCTGACCGGGCGGGAAATTCAGGCGGAGGAGGCGCTGCGGCTCGGCCTGGCGAACTCCGTCGTCGAACCCGGTCGGCTCGACGACGCGGTGGATCAGCTCGCCGACGCGGTCGTTCGAGCACCGGCCGGCGCGGTCCGCGAAACGCTGGCGCTGCTGGCGCAGGCCGACGAGGCGGTCGATCCGGAGCAACAGCTGGCTGCCGAGCGGGCCGCGCAGCTGCGCCGCATCACGGAGATGTCCAACCAGTTCGGCTCGGACTAGGGTCTGTCTTATAAGCGGCGTAAGCCGCTTGCGGTGTGGGACTCAGCTTGCACCGCCGCGGGTTCTCAGACGTCGCCTGGCGAGGACAGCCCCAGCGCCGTGTATTGGGCATACATAAGTCGGGGATCCCGGAGTCCAGGCGGCGTGTGAGGTTCCGCTACCGGCACCGCTATGCAAACCACTTGTGAAACGCTTTCTAGCTAAGTCAGCGGAGGCCGGGCACTCTTTCGCCGTAGTGCTTGATGTTGGCGGCGTTGGCCTCGTCGCCGCCGATCGTGTTCGCGCTGCGCCAGACCGGGAGCTCGATGCCCGCCGCCGTGGCGAGGTCGTGTAACTGGACCAGCAGCATGTTCCACAGGAACGCGTTGGCCAATGAAGACAGTGGCGCGGTCACCGGCGCTGCCGCCGGATAGCTCGCGTCGCCGCCGGGCACGAGGGTGTCCAGCACGATCTCGGCTTGCTCGGCTAGCGTCGAGCCCGCGCGTTTTGGGGCTTCGGCGCTTGCCGCCGGTGAGGTGATCGAGATGACCGTCGATCCCGCCGCGCGGGCTAGCGTGGCCAGCTCCACCGGATACGCGTTCACCCCGGAGTTGGAGAACACCACCAGCGCATCCGTGCCGCCCCGGAATCCGGCCGCGGTGAGAACCTCTTCGGCCAGGCCGCTGCGGCGCTCGGTCATGGTGCTGGCGACCGTGCCGTGCAGGGGCAGCAAGTCCGGGTGGTACAGCGGGCGGACCGCGGCCAGCCCGCCGGCCCGGTAAAAGGACTCCATCACCCCGGCCAGCGAGTGGCCCGCGCCGGCGGTGAACACCAGGCCGTCCGCCCGGACGGCCGCGAAGAGCCGGCCGGCGGCGGCCCGCAGGGATTCGGCGTTGTGCGCACCGATCTTCCGCAGGTGCGTCAGCGTTTGCTCGGCGTGGACCGGGCCGGTTTCCGGCATGTCGCACTCCCTGGCGAGATGGTCGGCGGACATGAGGCTTCTACCGATTTGGGGAATTTTGGTCAAGCCGCCCGGCGTGCCCCTGTCCACCACTGGTGTGGTGTGAGAGCTACGCTGTTGATCAGCCGCCGAGATCGAACCGCCAGGGGATGCATGCCGCAACGAAGCAACCGCCGGGAACTGCTCGCCGACGCCGCCATCGAGGTGCTCGCGCGCGAAGGAGGCCGCGGGCTCACGCACCGCGCCATCGACCGCGAGGCCGAGGTTCCGGAGGGCACCACGAAGAACTACTACCCGACGCGCAGCGCGCTGTTCTTGGCCATCGCGCACTATCTCGCCGCCCAGCACACCGCGGCGCTGGAGGGTCTGCGCAGCCAGATTCCCGCCGATGTCACCGGCGAGGACATCACCGCCTTGTACGCGGCGATGCTGCGGCGGATGTCCACCAGCGCGCGGTCCCAGTTCCTGGCGCTGTTCGAACTGCACCTTGAGGCGGTGCGCAATCCCGAGGTGCGGGCGGCGCTCGCGGACATCACGAAGGCCAATGTGGACACTGCGGTGCAACTGCATGCCGCGGTGGACCGCCGGATGAGTCGCCGCGGTGCGGGGCTGCTGGACGCGGGCATGCTCGGCGTGGCGCTGTCGATGCTCAGCCTGCCCGACGATCTGGTCGAGGAACTCGGATTCGACGACGCCGACGGCCTGGCGCGGGCGTTATTGACCCTCGGCTCGGTCCGGGACGGCTCGGCGATCGGCGTATTGCGGGATTTCGCCAGCTGATTCGCGCGATTCGTTCGGTCTTCGGTGGCGCTGCGGGACCGCCGGATGACGCGCGGTAGCCTCTGGGAGAACGGGATCCGGGCAGGGCGTCCTGGGGTCGCCCATGATCGATGCGGGGAAGGCATGTCGAATCCAGGGCAAGACGAGCCCGGCCCTCTCGAACCGCCGGCGGTGGTGTTCGCCCGCCTCACCGACGTCCCGGTGGATGCCCTGGACAAGCTGATCGAAGCGACTCAAGAGGTCTACGACGACCTCAACAAGGTGCTCGGCCACCCGTACTGGGGCGATCTGGTGTTCCACCAGGGCGCGGCGATCAAGGCGCTGAAGGAGGCGCGGATCTGCCTGGAAGGTCTGCGTTCCGAGGCGGTCGGGGCCCGCAACACCGAACTCGGGATCACCGTCGCGACCGCGGTGGCCGGCGGCGAACGGTACTACGCGCCGACCGACGACGACAAGGCCGCGCTCGTCGATAAGGTGCTGCGACCGCAGCGGCCCGGCGCCAGCCACCTCTACGTCTGGGACCGGCCGCACGAGGACCCCGACGCCGCCGGGCCCTACCAGCAGATCCGGATCGTCACCGACATGGAGGCCGAGGTCGGCGTCCTGAACTTCACCGAAGAGTCCGAAGACGGCGAACTGCAGTCCTGGCACACGCTCAACCCGGAGTCCTCGGCGGAGGCCCCCGCGCTGCCGTTCGACGCGGGCAGCACGCTGAAGTTCCCGCGCGACGCGGTCCTGCCGTTCCGGGACCTTCGGGCGGCGCTCGACGAATTCACCCGAACCGGTGAGCGGCCTGCGGCCGTGCACTGGCAGACCGCACGCTGGGGCGACCTGTGATCAGCCGTAGATGCCCTCGATCGCGCGCGCGGCGATGGTCGTCACGATCTTGAAGGCCTTCATCGCCTCGGTCATGCTCGGCGCGTCGAACCCGACCCGCCGCACGTCCAGCTGCTCGACGGTGGGGATCACCGCGGTGGCCGCGGCAAGCTGCGCGGCGTCGAACTCCACCTCGATACGGTGCGGCCGGACCGCGCCGCCGGTTCGCCCGGCCAGGCGCAGGCTTTCGGTGGCCGCGGCGCGGATGTCGGCCGTGGAGCGGGCCGGTGGGCGGCAGATCGCCGCGTAGCGGCTGACGCAGTCCTTGACCGCGACGGTCCGCGCGGCGGGCGCGTATTCGTTGGCTTCGGCGCAGGCCCGGTCGTCGCCGGTGACCAGCAGGACGGGCACCCCGTACTCGGCGGCCAGCGCGGCGTTGAGCCCGCCTTCGCCGGCGCGGAGCCCGTCCAGCCACACCCCGGTGATGGAGTTCTCCAAGTAGGTGTGGGAAAGGACGCCGTCCGCGCCCGCGCCCGCGTGGTAGCCGAGGAACACCACACCGTCAACATCGGAATCGATGCCCTGCATCATGGACAGCGGCTTGTGCCGCCCGGTCAGCAGCACCGCCCGCTGGTCCAGATCCTCCAGCAGCAGGTTGCGCTGCGCGGAGTGCGCCTCGTTGACCAGCACGTCGGTGGCCCCGCCCGCGCAGAGCCCTTCGACGCACGCGTTGACGTCCCCGGTGAACAGGCGCCGGAAGCGCTGCCACTGCTCGGTCCCCGGCACCACGTCGTCGGTCCACGTGACGCCGGTGACGCCTTCCATGTCCGCTGAGAGCAACACCCGCACGCCGTCCAATCTATGCCCTCCGACCAGGCGTTCGGGTATGGGGGCGCCGATCGGTAACCGTTCGGTGCCGATCCGTGAGGCGCGTCGGAGACGACTTTCGGTTAAGCATTGACGAACAGTGCTCGAAGGTGGTTCCTTTTTCTCAATTACCCCGAAGGAGGGCCACCCGTGGGCAGACGACTCGCCGCGCTCTGGGCTGTGCTGCTGGTCGGCTTATTGGCGCCGATGCCGGCATCGGCGCAGGACGACGGCGCGCGCCCGGAGGGGGCGACGTTGCGGATCGGGCTGCAGCAGCAGATCGACTCGTTGAACCCGTTCCTGGGTTACTCGTTGGCCGCCAGCGACATCCTCCGGGTCATCTACCCGACGCTGACCACCTACAGCCCCGAGGACTTCTCGGTGAAGCCGGAGCTGGCCGAGGGCTGGACGTCCTCCCCGGACAAACTCACCTGGACATTCCACATCCGGCCCGGCGTCAAGTGGTCCGACGGGCAGCCGGTGACCGCCCACGACGCCGCCTACACGTTCAACCGGATGATGACCGATCCGGCCGCGAGCACCGCCAACGGCAACTTCGTGAAGAACTTCGACACCGTGACCGCCCCGGACGACGCCACATTGGTGATCCGCACCAAGACCCCGCAGGCCACGATGCTGGCCATCGACGCGCCGATCGTGCCCGAGCACGTGTGGTCGAAGATCGCCGACGTCGCGAACTTCGCCAACGACCAGATGCCGGTGGTCGGCAGCGGGCCGTTCACACTCACCGGCTACCGCGCGGAGCGCGACGTCACGCTGACCGCCAACCCGAACTTCTGGCGGGGTCCGCCGAAGGTCGCCAAGTTGCAGTTCGTCCAGTATAAGAACAGCGATGCCGCGGTGCAGGCGTTGCGCAAGGGCGACGTCGACGTCGTCCAGAAGCTCACCCCGGCGCAGTTCAACGCGCTGGCCGGGAAGGCCGACATCAAGCAGGTCAGGGGCCACGGGCGGCGGTTCTTCGAACTGGTCCTCAACCCGGGCGCGACCAACAGCGAGAATCAGCCGATCGGCACCGGGAATCCGGCGCTGAAGGACGTGCGGGTGCGGCAGGCCATCGACCGGGCGATCGACAAGAACGTCCTGGTGGACCGGGTGCTCGGCGGCTACGGGCAGGCGGGCGGCGGGTACCTGCCGCCGATCTTCCACGACTTCCACTGGACGCCGCCAAAGCCGCGCACCTTCGACCCGGCCGCGGCCAACCGCATGCTCGACGAGGCCGGCTACGCCCGCGGCGCGGACGGCATCCGCCGGACCCCCCAGGGCGAGCCGCTGAACCTCAAATTCGTGCTGCACGGCGGCGAGTCCTACGACGCGCAGGTCGGGGAGTTCGTCAAGCGATGGCTGGCCGATCTCGCCATCAACGTCGAGTTGCAGCCGGTGTCGGACAACCAGCTCAACGACCGCACCACCGCCGGCGACTTCGACATGGTCATCAGCGGCTGGTCGGCCAACCCGGACCCGGACTACGTGCTGCGGCTGCAGACCTGCGGGGCCCGGCCGGACCCCAACGGCGGCGGCAACGTCGACTCCTACCTGTGCGACCAGCAGTACGACGACCTCTACCACCGGCAGCTCGCCGAGTTCGACCCGGCCAAGCGGGTCGAGCTGGTCAAGCAGGCGCAGGCCCGGTTCTACGACCAGGCGACCGGGTTGATCTTGTTCTACCAGAACTCGCTGGAGGCCTACCGGGCCGACCGCTTCAGCGGGTTCACCCGGCAGCCGAAGACCGACGGCGTGGTCGTGGCGCAACAGGGCTACTGGGGTTACTACGGCGCCCAGCCCACCGAGGCGGCGATGAGCGGCTCGTCGGGCACTGACTACACCAGTGTCGCGTTGGTGCTCGGCGGGGTCGTGGTGTTCGTCGGTGCCGCGGTGACGCTGGTGGTGGCCCGCCGCCGGGCGACCGCCGATTTCAGGGAGTGAAACCGTGTCCGAACTACTCGCGACCGTTGCAGAACCGGCCCCGCCGTCCGGCGGTGGCCGCCGGACGGCTCGCTACCTGGGCAGCAAGCTCGGCGACGGCCTGGTGAGCCTGTTCCTGGTGGCGGTGCTGGGGTTCTTCCTGTTCCGGGTGATGCCCGGCGACCCGGTGCGCACCATGACGCGCGGCGCGCCGGTCAGCGAGCAGCAGATCGCCGCGCTGCGCGAGCGGTTCGGCCTGGACCAACCGGTGTGGAAGCAGTTCCTGGACTTCCTGGGCAACCTGCTGCGCGGTGATCTGGGCACGTCCTACACCTACAGCCGACCGGTGGGCGAGCTGATCCTCGAACGCATCGGCCCGACCGTGCTGCTGGTGGGCACTGCGACCGGGATCGCCGTGCTGCTGGGGCTGTGGATGGGGGCTCGCGCGGCGTGGCGGCACGGCGGCGCCTTCGACAAGACCTCGACCTCGATCGCGCTGACGCTGTGGTCGGTGCCGACGTTCTGGCTCGGGCTGATCGTGCTGATGGTCTTCGGCGTCGGGGTCGGGGTGATCCCGGGCCTGTTCCCGGTCGGCGGGATCTCCTCGCCGGACCTCCCGGCGGGGCTGCTGCCGCAGATCCTCGACGTCGCACACCACCTGGTGCTGCCCGTGCTGACCATGGTCGCGGTGATTTACGCCGAGTACCTGATGGTGATGCGCTCGTCGCTGCTGGAGGAGATGGGCGAGGACTACCTGACCACCGCCCGAGCCAAGGGCCTGCGCGAGGACCTGGTGCGCCGCAGGCACGCGGTGCCCAACGCCCTGCTGCCCACCGTCACGCTGATCTTCCTGCGGCTGGGTCTGGTGGTGGCCGGCGCGATCACGGTGGAGACGGTGTTCTCCTGGCCCGGCCTGGGCCTGCTGACCTACGAGGCGCTGCGGGTGCCGGACCTGCCGCTGCTACAAGGCATTTTCATCGTGCTTGCGGGGAGCGTGGTGGTGATGAACGTACTGGCCGATGTGCTCCACCGGGTGCTCGATCCGAGGGTGCGGGAATCATGACGGCCGCCGCCGGACAGATCATCTGGGCCCGCCGCAAAGCCCGCGCGGACGAGGCGTGGCGCGTCTTCCGCGCGGACCGGGCCGGGTTGGCGGGCCTGGTGCTGCTGGTCGCGGCAGCCGCGCTGGCGCTGCTCGCGCCGCTGCTCAGCGACTCCAGCGGCCTGGACGTCACGCGCGCGACCGGCGAGCCGTTGCGGGCGCCCAGCGGGGACTTCTGGCTCGGCACCGATGAATCCGGTCGTTCGGTGCTGCTGCTGACCTGGTGGGGCGCGCGGGTGTCGCTCGTCGTGGGCCTGTCCGCGGCTCTGTTGTCGGTGCTGATCGGCACCGTGGTCGGGGTGCTCGCGGCGCACTTCGGCGGCTGGACGTCGCGCGTGCTCCTGCGCTTCACCGACTTCTTCCTGGTGCTGCCGTCACTGGTGCTGGCCATCGCACTGTCCACTGTGCTCGATCGCGGGCTGTGGACGATCGTGCTGGCCATCGGGGTGACTTCCTGGCCGGCGACGGCCCGGATGGTGCGCGCCCAGACGCTGACCATCGAGACCCGCCCGTACATCGAGCGGGCGCGCGCGCTGGGGGCCGGACATCGCCACGTCATCGGCCGCCACGTGCTGCCGGCCGTGCTGCCGTTGGTGTTCGCCAACACCACGCTGTCGGTGGCCAGCGCGATCATCGCCGAGTCGACGCTGTCGTTCCTGGGACTGGGCGATCCGAGCCGGGTGTCGTGGGGCTCGATGCTGAAGTCCGCGATGGACACCGGCGCGGTCACCGGTGGCGCGTGGTGGTACCTGCTGCCGCCGGGTGTCGGGATCGTGGTGGTGGTGCTCAGCTTCACGCTGTGCGGGCGTGCTCTGGAGACCGTGTTCAATCCGAGGCTGCGGGGGCGACGGTGAGTCCGATTCTGCAACTGCGCGATGTGTCGGTGGCCTATCGGGGTGCCGAGGACGCCTCGGTCCGGGGCGTGAGCCTGAGCCTCGGCGAGGGCGAAACCCTCGGCCTGGCAGGGGAATCCGGCTGCGGCAAGACGACGCTGGCGATGTCGGTGCTGCGGCTGCTGCCGAAGTCGGCGCGCATCGGCGGCGAGATACTGCTGGACGGCAAGGACGTTCGCGAGATGTCGTTCGGGCAGCTGCGCGCGGCGCGGTGGGCGAGCGCCTCGGTGGTGTTCCAGGGCGCGATGCACGCGCTGAACCCGGTGCGCACCATCGGCGACCAGATCGCCGAGCCGATCAAGCTGCACGGCCAGGCCAACGGCGATCTGCGCGAGCGGGTCGCGGAGCTGCTCGCGCAGGTGGAGCTGCCCGCGGACCGGGCCGACGCCTACCCGCACGAGCTCTCCGGCGGGCAGAAGCAGCGGGTGATGATCGCGATGGCGCTGGCCTGCGAGCCACGGCTGGTCATCGCCGACGAGCCGACCACGGCGCTGGACGTGGTGGTGCAAGCCCAGATCTTGGAGCTGATGGGGCGGCTGGTCGCCGAGCGCGGCATCGCGCTGATGATGATCAGCCACGACCTGTCGGTGCTGTCGGCCAGCTGTGCCCGGCTGGCGGTGATGTACCAGGGCCAGGTCGTCGAGCACGGTCCGTCGCAGCAGGTGATGACGCACCCGCGGCACGCACACAGCCAGGCGCTGGCCAGCGCCTTCCCGACGGTCGGTGATCCGCGCTTCCGGCTCACCGCCGGGGCGTCGAGCGGTTCGGCGCTGCTGAGCGCGCAAGACGTTTCGGTCGATTTCACCAGCCGTTCCGGGCAGGCCGTGCGCGCGGTGCGCGGGGTGGACCTGGAGGTCGGCGAGAACGAGATCGTCGCCTTGGTCGGCCAGTCCGGCTCCGGCAAGACGACCTTGGCCCGGACGTTGCTGGGACTCCAGCGGCCGACCGGTGGGGCGGTGCGCTTCGATGGCGTGCCACTGCCCACCGGCAGCGCCGGGTTGCGCGAGTACCGCAAGCAGGTGCAGCTGGTGCTGCAGGACCCGACCGGAGCGCTCAACCCCCGGCATACGGTTTACGAAGCGGTGGCGGAAGGATTGCGCATTCACGGCATCACCGACGACGAGCAGGGGCGAGTCGCGGCGGCGCTGGAGGCGGCGGAGCTGCGGCCGGCGGAGAAGTTCTTCGGCCGCCTGCCGCAGGAGCTCTCGGGCGGTCAGCGCCAGCGCGTGGTGATCGCCGGTGCGCTGGTGCTGGAGCCGCGGGTGCTGGTCGCCGACGAGCCGGTGGCGTCGCTGGATGCGACCGTGCGCGGCGAGATCCTGGCGCTGCTGCTGCGGCTACGCGTCGAACGGGGGCTGTCGACCCTGGTGATCACCCACGACCTCGGCCTGGCCTGGAACATCGCCGACCGGGTGGCGGTGATGTACCGGGGCGAACTCGTCGAAGTCGGTGCCGTGGAACAGGTTCTGCTCGCACCCCAGCACGACTACACACAGAACCTGCTGGCAGCGGTCCCCGCGGTGGAGCGCCGCGTGGCGTGAGAGATCCCAAGTTTAGGCAAAATCGGGTAAACCGAACCCGGCGAAGCGGCCTCAGATGAGGCCGAATCGCAGGAGCAGCGCCCGGTCGAGGTCGGCGAGTTCACCGGCGTCGAGCGAGCCCTTGAAATCGCCGAGCCGGTCCGGCGAAACCGAGAAGACCTGGTCGGTGAGAATGCGGCTCTTGGTCCCGTTCAGTTCGATCTCGGGCCGGTAGACCTTTCCTTGCGCATGCAGGTTCAGTCCAGGCTGTCTATGACGGCCGGGTGGCCTGGCCGATCTGCTCGGACCACGTAGTCCGCGAGGCGTTCCGGGGTCGCTTCTTCGGCGTAGCGGTGGTAGGCGGGCAGGGTCCAGTGGTCGGGTTCCGGGGTTCGCCTCCGCAGGGCGGCTTCCGGTAGCCACAGGTGGACCGTGAAGTCGAAGGCCAGGCCCGCGCCGAGCAGCAGCGGACCGTCCACAATGGCCACTCCTCGGTTCGGGAGGGTGGTGCGGGGCAGGCGGGGAGAGCGATCCGCCTCGGCGTCCCAGAAGGCCGGTAGGACCTGGCCGTTGCCCTTGGGGGACAACGGAAACAGCACCTCCCGGGTCAGGGCCTTGAAGTCGAACCAGCTCTCGTAGAACGAATCCGGGTCGTGGTGGCCGTGCTCCAGCCGCAGCGAAGCCGGGCGGAGGTAGTCCGCCATGCGCACCCGGACCACTTCGCGCCCCAGTATCCGCAGTGGCTCGACCAAGGCGTCGGCGAAGTCGCCGGTTTCGGCGGCGGGTGCGCCGTCCACCGCCACCCGGGCCCAGCGGCCCGGCAGCGCGTCGATGCGTGCCACCAGCTCCGCCGCCAGCAGGTCCGGGGAGATGGGGCGGACGTGCATGGGGCACCGTTCTCGTCGCGGTCAGGTCGCTTGCGAACGTATCAACCACGCCCCGGGCGCCGGGAATTCCGGCGCGGGCGATTTTATAACGGCGTAAGCCGCTTGCGGTGTGGGACTCAGCTTGCATCGCGGCGGGTTCTCAGGCATCGCCTGGCGAGGACAGCCCCAGCGCCGTGTATTGGGCATACATCAGTCGGGGATCGGCGGAGTTCAGGCGGCGACGGTAACTCCCGCAGGGGGCCGCTACCCGCACCCTACTCAAACCACTTTGAAACACTCTCTAGCTAGAGCAGAGCCGGTTGCAGGATCGATAGGCGCTGGGCGTCGGTGTCCAGCTCGGCGGCCACCCCGAGCGGGATGGTGCGCTGGGCCGGGCAGTGGCCGAAACCGAGTTCCCACATGATCGGCACTCCCAGACCACCTAGCAGGTCCGACATCACCGCGCGCACGTCCGCCAGCGGGCCGCACTCGGTCCACGAGCCGAGCGCGATCCCGGCGGCGTGGTCGAACCAGCCCGCGCGCAGCAGCTGCGTGACGAACCGGTCCAGCCGGTACGGGTCCTCCGTGACGTCTTCGAGCATGGCGATGCCGCGCTCCGGCGGGGTCGGCGCGTCCGGTGCGCCAAGGGAACCCGCGACGATGCTCAGGTTGCCGCCATAAGTGATGCCTCGCGCGCGCCCGCGCACGAGCGCGCCCGCGCTCGAACGCGTCAGGATGGTGACCGACTCGGGCTGGAACAGGGTGCGGCGCAGGTGTTCCCGCGCCGCCTCGTCCTCGACGAATGCCTTCGTGGCAAGCATCGGCCCGAACACCGTGACCAGGCCGAGCTGGGTGGCGAACGCGTCGTGCAGGGCGGTGATGTCGCTGGAGCCGGCGAGAACCTTCGGCCCGGCCGCGGCCATCTCCGTCCAGTCCAGGTGGTCGAGGATCCGCATGCTGCCGTAGCCGCCGCGCACGCAGAACACCGCAGTGACCTCCGGATCGCACCACGCCTCCTGCAGGTCTGCGGCGCGGTCGGCGTCGTTGCCCGCCAGATAGTCCAGGCGTGGATGGCGGTCCCGGACGTGCTTGCCGACCCGCGCGTGCAGGCCCCAGGAGCGCAGCTGCGCCAGCCCGGCGTCGAGCAGGTCCTCGGGCACCGGCCCGGCAGGGGCGACCAGTGCCACGGTGTCCCCGCTGTGCAGCCTGTGCGGGCGACGTAGTTCGCGCATGCTCATGGCGTGCTCCATCCCGCGATCTTGACCACGTCGGTGAGCGTATCCGCACCCGTCGCGGTGCGCCGGAGTTCGCCGTGGGCGAACACGGCCGATCGCAGGGCCGGAACCAGTGGTCGACAGGCCCGTTCAGCGAGTAAACCGGCGTGTGAACCGGTGGAAATCGGGCCGGTTCGAAACGGTGATGAACAAAACGGGGGCCAGCCGCGCACGGCCAACGCTCGGTGGCCTAATGTCGGAGGTGTCATGGCTCGTGTCATCCACGTCTTCCGTCAACCCGACCGATTCGTCGCCGGAACGGTCGGGGAACCAGGTGAGCGCACCTTCTACCTCCAGGCGTCGGAAGACGTCCGCACGGTGAGCGTGCAGCTCGAGAAACAGCAGGTTTCGGTGCTGGCCGAACGCATCGGCGCGCTGCTGGATGAGGTGCAGCGCCGGTTCAACACCGACCTGCCCGCCGAACCCCCGGACGACCTCCTGGACACCGACCCGCTGGCGGTGCCGGTCGACGAGGAGTTCCGGGTCGGCACCATGGGGCTCGGCTGGGACGCCGAGACCGAAGCGGTGGTCGTCGAACTGCTCGCGGTCACCGAGGAGGAGATCGACGAATCGGTGGTGCTCGACGACACCGAGGAAGGGCCCGACGCGTTGCGAGTGTTCCTCAGCCCCGCGCACGCGCGGGCGTTCGCCGAGCGCGCCGAGCGCGTCATCAACGCGGGCCGCAAACCGTGCCCGCTGTGCGCGGAACCGCTGGATCCCGCCGGGCACATCTGCCCGCGTCAGAACGGCTATCGCCGTTCGGAAGAGGTCTGACCGGCGGTGCGCGCCGGTGATCCCGCGGTTCGCGAGCTGCTCGAGCACGGCCGGTTGGACGTGCGGGGGCGGCTGGTGGAGGCGTCCAACGCGACCCTGTTCTGCGGGATCGAGGCCGACGGAATGTCCGCCGAGTGCGTCTACAAGCCGGTGCGCGGCGAGCGCCCGCTGTGGGATTTCCCGGACGGCACGCTGGCCGGCCGGGAGGTCGCGTCCTACCTGCTTTCCGAGGCCACCGGCTGGCGGCTGATCCCGCCGACGCTGCTGCGCGACGGCCCGTTCGGGCCGGGCATGGTGCAGCTCTGGGTGGACACCGACGAGGAATCCCAGTTGGTCGACATCGTCGCCCCGGACGAGGTTCCGGACGGCTGGCTGTCGGTACTTCGCGCCCAGGACCACCGCGGCGACCCGGTCGTGCTGGCGCACGCCGACCACGAGCAGCTACGGCGGCTGGCGGTGCTGGACGTCGTGATCAACAACGCCGACCGCAAGGGTGGGCACATCCTGCACTCCCCGGACGGCCGGGTGCTGGGCGTCGATCACGGCGTGAGCCTGAACACCGACGACAAGCTGCGCACCGTGCTGTGGGGCTGGATCGGGCAGCTGTTACCGGCCGAGACCATCGACCGGCTCAGCGAGCTGCGGGCCCTGATGGAGGGCGCGCTGTCCGCTGAGCTGGCCGAACACATCACGCCGAAGGAAGTGCAGGCCGTCAACGCGCGCATCGAGCGGCTCCTGGAGGCCGGGGCCTTCCCCGCGCCGTCCGGGGAATGGCCGGCCATCCCCTGGCCCGCGTTCTGACCTGCGGGTGCGGACCGCGGGTGGGGGCAGGCAGTCTATTCGAGTGCGAATCCAGTTCCAGCAGCCGACGATCCAGCACTCGTACGCGGACCGCTTGCACGCGCCGCTGCCGACGTTCCGCGATGTGATGCGGCTGATGTGGACCGGCGGTTTCCGCGGCCGGGTGGAGGATTCGGACCGGATCCCGGTGCTGCGCACGGGATTGCCGCCGGTGACGGCCCAGGACACCGCGCTCACCTGGGTCGGCCACTCGACCTACGTGCTGCGGATGGCGGGCGCCACGGTGCTCGCCGATCCGGTGTGGTCCTCCCGGATACCCGGCGTGCCGCGGCGGCTGACCCCGCCCGGCGTGGCCTTCAGCGAGTTGCCGCCGGTGGACGCGGTGTTGATCAGCCACAACCACTACGACCACCTGGACGCGCCCACGGTCCTGCGGCTGCCGCGCTCGACCCCGGTGCTGGTGCCCGCCGGGCTGGGCCGCTGGTTCCGCCGCCGCCGCTTCACCGAGGTCGTCGAGCTGGACTGGTGGCAGTCGGTGTCGGTGGCCGGGCTGACCTTCGACTTCGCGCCCGCGCAGCACTGGAGCCGCCGCGGGCCGCGCGATACCTGCCGCAGCCTGTGGGGCAGCTGGGTGATCAGCGGCCCGGAGCACCGGGTCTACCACGCCGGGGACACCGGCTACGGCCCGCACTTCACCGAGATCGCGCAGCGCTACCCGGGCATCGACGTCGCGATGGTGCCGATCGGTGCCTACGATCCGCGCTGGTTCATGCAGCCGGTGCACATGGCCCCGGAGGAGGCCGTGCAGGCGGTCGAGGACCTGGGGGCGACGTACGCGGCGACCATGCACTGGGGGACGTTCGTGCTGACCCGGGAACCGGTCACCGAGCCGTTGAGCCGCATCCGCAAGGCCTGGCGCGAGGCCGGTCGCGACGCGAAGCAGCTCTGGGACCTCGCGGTCGGCGAATCCCGCGTGCTGGGGCGAAAGTGATTTTGGGTCCGTAGGGCGATTTTTGATGTTGTTCTCTGTCTTTGAAGCGACGTAGCCGCTTAGCCCACCCTCGCGCCGCCGCGGGTTCTCAGGCGTCGTCTGGCGAGGACAGCCCCGATGCCGCGTATTGGAACATACGTAAGTCGGGGATCCCGGAGTCCAGCCGGCGTCTGAGGTTCCGCTTCCGGCACTGCTACGCAAACGAGTTGGGACCTAGTCGACCAGTGACTGGTAGACGAGCTGGTGCAGCTGGGGGCGGATCGGGTGCGTGCTGGAGGGCATCAGCTGGGTCAGGAACAGCACGGTCAGGTCCTCGGCCGGGTCCACCCAGAACGCGGTGCTGGCCAGGCCGCCCCAGGCGAACTCGCCCGGCGAGCTGAGCACCTTCGCCGCCGCCGGGTCGTCCACCACCGAGAAGCCCAGCCCGAAGCCCTTGCCCGCGTTGGCCGCCTCCGAGAACGCCCCGAGCGCCAGGGTTTCCAGGTCCGCGCCGCCGGGCAGGTGGTTGCGCGTCATATACCGCACCGTGCGGCTGCCGAGCAGACGCGTCCCGTCGAGCTCGCCCTTGCGCAGCAGCAGCTGCGTGAACCGGTGGTAGTCGTGCGCCGAGGAGAACAGCCCCCCGCCGCCGGAGAGGGCCTTGGGCTGATCGAACGCCATCGCGCGAAGCTCCGCCTGCTTCGGGTGCGGGTGGGCCCTGCCCAGCGCGTCGGCGACGTAGAGCGTCGCGAGCCGGTCGGCGTTGGCGCGGTCCACCGCGAAACCGGTGTCGATCATGCCCAGCGGCTCGAAGATGCGGGTGCGGAAGAACTCGTCCAGCGTCTGCCCGGACACGATCTCCACGATCCGGCCCAGCACGTCGGTGGCCACCGAGTAGTTCCAGGCCGTGCCGGGGTCGAACAGCAGCGGCATGCCCGCCCACTCGTCGCAGCAGCCCGCCAGGTCCAGGTCGTCGGCCATGCCGAATTCGAAACCGGCGCGGCGGTAGAGCTCGTCCACCGGATGCAGGTACTGAAACGCGTAGGTCAGGCCGGCGGTGTGCGTCAGCAGGTGCCAGATCCGCATCTGCTCGGTGGCGGGGCGGGTCTGGTGCGCTCGGGCGCTGCCGCCGGTGTATACCCGCAGGTCGGCGAAGGACGGGATGAAGTCGCTGACCGGGTCGGTGAGCTCGAACGCGCCCTGCTCGTACAGCATCATGATCGCCACCGAGGTGACCGGCTTGGTCATCGAAAAGACCCGGAACAGGGTGTCGGTCCGCACCGGCGCGTCGTCGGCGATGTCCCGCATGCCGTGCGTCGAGAGGTGCGCGATCTTGCCCTGCCGGGCCACGAGCACCAGCCAACCGGGCAGCTTGCCGGACTCCACATACCGGGCGAAGTGCTGGTCGATTCGGTTCAGCCGGGCGGCGTCGAACCCGACCTCGCCGGGGTCCACCTCGATTTCCAGGCTCACTTGGTCCTCCTGCGCGTGCCGTCGCCAGTCAACGTAGTGTTTCTACTCTCGCGCCCCGACATGCGAAATCCTTTCTGCTATGGCAGCGTTTGTCGGTTCCTGACGGTAGCGTCGTGGGGGTGACGACCCCGACTCAACCCGAAGGGCTGCCCCGCACGGCGGGGGAGCTGCGGTCCAGCGGCCACACCCCGCGCGGCGTGAAGACCGAGCTGCGCGCCAATCTGCTGACCGCGCTGCGCTCCGGTCGGGCCCTGTGGCCCGGCATCGTCGGCTTCGACCAGACCGTACTGCCGCAGCTGGAACGCGCCCTGATCGCCGGGCACGACGTCGTGCTGCTCGGGGAACGCGGGCAGGGCAAGACGCGGCTGCTGCGCAGCCTCACCGAACTGCTGGACGAGTGGACGCCGGTGATCGAGGGTTCCGAGCTCGGCGAGCACCCGCTGCGGCCGATCACCCCGGCGTCCCGCCGTCGCGCCGCCGAGCTCGGCGACGACCTGCCCGTCGCCTGGCGGCATCGCAGCGAGCGGTACGTGGAGAAGCTGGCCACGCCGGACACCTCGGTCGGCGACCTGGTCGGCGACGTGGACCCGGTGAAGGTCGCCGAGGGCCGCTCGCTCGGCGACCCGGAGACGATCCACTTCGGACTCGTGCCGCGCGCGCACCGCGGCATCGTCACCATGAACGAGCTGCCCGACCTGGCCGAGCGGATCCAGGTGGCGCTGCTGAACGTGATGGAAGAGCGGGACATTCAGATCCGCGGCTACAGCCTGCGGCTGCCGCTGGACGTGCTGCTGGTCGCCACGGCCAACCCCGAGGACTACACCAACCGCGGCCGGATCATCACGCCGCTGAAGGACCGCTTCGGCGCGGAAATCCGCACCCACTACCCGCTGGACGTGGACGACGAGGTGTCGCTGGTGCGCCAGGAGGCGGACCTGCCGGCCGAGGTCGGCGACCACCTGCTGGAGGTGCTCGCCCGCTTCGTCGGCCACCTGCGTGAATCCACCGCGGTCGACCAGCGTTCCGGGGTGTCGGCGCGGTTCGCCATCGCGGCCGCCGAAACCGTTTCGGCCGCCGCGATGCACCGCTCCGCGCTGACCGGCGAGCACCCGGCGGTGGCCCGGCCGGTCGACCTTGCCGCGGTGCCCGCCGTGCTGCGCGGCAAGATCGAATTCGAGGCGGGCGAGGAGGGCCGCGAGGACGAACTGCTCGGCTATTTGCTGCGCCGCTCGGTGGCCGACACCGCGCGCGGCCTGTTCGCCGGGCTGGACCTGCAGTCGCTGGCCCGAGCGGTCGTCGAGGGCCACCCGGTGGCCACCGGCGAGCGCGTGTCCGGACAGGATGTGCTCACCGCGCTGCCCGAGTTGCCGGTGCTGCACCAGGTCGCGGAGCGCCTCGGGGTGCGGGCCGGGGACCCGCCGGGGCGAATCGCCAGCGCGGTCGAGTTAGCGCTGGAGTCGCTGTACCTGGCGAAGCGGCTCGGCAAGGACGCCGAAGACGACCGGTCGGTGTACAGCTGATGAGCCGCCGGTTCCGGTACAACGCGTGGCACGGCGGGGCGGACCCCCTGGCGCCACCGGTGGATCTGCGCGCGGCACTGGATCAGATCGGCCGCGACGTCATGGAGGGCGCGTCGCCCCGGTCCGCGTTGGAGGAGCTGCTGCGCACCGGCACCCGCGAGGTCTCCGGCCTCGACGAGCTCACGCGGCGGCTGTGGCAGCGGCGCAGCGAAATGCAGCGGCGGCACCGCCTGGACGGCACGATCTCCGAGGTCCGCCGGCTGCTGGACCGCGCGCTCGAACAGGAGCGGCTGGCGCTAGCGGCCGACACCAGCGAGGACGCGCGGTTCCGCGAGTTGCAGCTGGAAGCGCTGCCGCCGGACGTCGCGGGGCAGGTTTCGGAGCTGGCGAACTACGACTGGCGTTCCTCGGATGCGCGGGAAACCTTCGAGGAAATCCGGCAGATGCTGGGCACCGAATTCCTCGAACAACGCTTCCAGGGCATGAAGCAGGCGATGCAGCAGGTCACGCCCGAGGACGTCGCGCGGGTGCAGCAAATGCTCGACGACCTGTCGGCGCTGCTGGCCGCGCAGGCCCGCGGGGATGCCGACACCCAGCAGAAGTTCGAGCAGTTCATGGCCCAGCACGGGGCGTTTTTCCCGGAGAACCCGCGCAACATCGACGAGTTGATCGACGCGCTGGCGGCCCGCTCCGCGGCCGCGCAGCGGTTGCTGAACTCCATGAGCGAGCAGCAGCGCGCCGAACTGATGTCGCTGTCGCAGCAGGCATTCGGCGACCCGGGTATCGCGCAAGCGTTGCAGCGGCTCGACCGGCAGTTGCAGGGGCTGCGGCCCGGGGAGGACTGGACGGGCCGGGCGCGGTTCCGGGGTGACCAGCCGATGGGGCTGGCGGAGGCGACGGAGGCGATGGCCGAGCTTGGCCAGCTGGACCGGCTGGCGGAGCAGCTCGGTCAGGCGTACCCGGGGGCGAGCCTGGAGGACATCGACCTAGAGGCGCTGGAGCGCCAGCTCGGCCCGCAGGCCGTGGTCGATGCGCAGCGGTTGTCGGAGATCGAGCAGCAATTGCGGCAGCAGGGCCTGTTGCAGCGGGCGCCGGACGGCAGCCTGCGGCTCTCACCGCGCGCGATGCGTCGACTCGGGGAGAACGCGCTGCGCTCGGTGATCTCGCAGCTCCGGTCGCGGCGCGGCGAGCGCGACACCGACCGCGCGGGCGCGGCGGGGGAGCTGACCGGCACCACGCGGCCGTGGACCTACGGCGATGCGGAGCCTTGGGACGCGGTCCGCACGGTGCGCAACGCGGTGCTGCGCCGCGCGGCGGAGGGGCCGGATTCGGCGCAGCTGGACATCTCGGACCTTGAGGTGGCCGAGACCGAGCAGCGCTCGCGCGCGGCGGTGGTGCTGTGCGTGGACACGTCGTGGTCGATGGTCCAGGACGGCCGTTGGGTGCCGATGAAGCGCACCGCGCTGGCGCTGCACCACCTGGTCGCGACCCGATTCCGGTCCGATGCGCTGCAACTGGTGACCTTCGGCCGCTATGCGTCCACTGTGGACGTCGGCGAACTCGCGGCGCTGGAAGGGGTCTGGGAGCAGGGCACGAACCTGCACCACGCCTTGCTGCTCGCGGGCCGGCACCTGCGCCGCCACCCCGACGCCCAACCGGTCGTGCTGGTGGTGACCGACGGGGAACCGACCGCGCACCTGGAACCCGATGGCGAAGCGGTGTTCCAGTACCCGCCGAGTCCGCACACGCTCGGCGTCACGCTGTCCGAAGTGGACTCCTTGCGGCGGTTGGGCACCACCTTGAGCGTCTTCATGCTCGGCGAAGACCCGAGCCTGAAGGCATTCGTGGACATCGTCGCCCGCCGCGGCGGCGGCCGGGTCCTGGCCCCCACGCCAGACGGGCTCGGCGCGGCGGTCGTCGGCGACTACCTCCGCACCAAGCGCCGCCGCTGACCACCCGATCCGGCGATGGATGCCGGGCACTTCTGGCCGGTAAATCGGACAGCGGGTGTTTCGCGACTAATGAAACAATTATCACCCATTTGTACCTTATGTTTCTTTGGGTGATATGCGAAGATTGACCGCAGTGATTGAGCTTGCGGTGCAAGGCTCTGGGCTGGGGGATGAGCGAAGAACTATTCGGCGTGGCCGCGCTGGGGCATCTCCGGCGGCCAACGCCGATGTCCAGGTTCGGTGGATTCAGTTACTGATTCGGGAAACCGGGCACCTAATTCCCGTGATGCTGCAAATCGATCACGCTATACAGAAAAACCGAATAAGGGATGGTTGTGCAATTGCGATCGATGCTGCGTAACGCCACTGCCTTATTGGCGGCGATTCTGATCTTAAGTCTTGCTACGAGCAATGCATACGCGGTTCCGCCTCCGCCTATTGTGGAGCCGATGCGTTGCATCGCGGAGTGGAACGAGAACGACAACTATGTAGGGGAGGGGTGGGTTGCTGCGCGAGTCGGGGATGTTAACGGCGTCTTTCTCGGCTGCGGGGACGAGCGGTCCGGCTTAATTCACATCGCCCACCCGGAGTCGACTGGGACTGTGCATCCTGTCTGGCCCCACGCTCAGTTTGAATTCCTTCGGTGCTTTGAACTGATTGCGAAGATGGGCGTTCAGAAGCCTGACAACAATTTTCCGGGGCGCTCGAACCAGGTATGAGTACACGTACTATGTGGACTCGCCCGTCGGGCAGATTCCAAAACTTGCGACTCTGATCAAAGACAACGCTGTTCGCTTCGTCTGGACCATGTTCACCACAACGGGCTCGAACTTTCCTGACGGCAATGACTGGGGTGGTTGCGCTCGGCAGGTCGGCCGAAGCGCCCAAGATCATTAAATACGTAGCGGCTTATTCGGTCGGCCTGGCGAGAACTCTCGAGGTCGGCAGAATAATCGCTAAGCGACTACGGTTATGAGCGCAGATCGAGCAAGTGATCGCAGAAGGCCTCGGCGGGTTGGCGAATGCGACTGGCCCAGGAGGTTGGAATTCCGCTTTCGATCTTGTTCATCAGCGTGGTGAGCTCGGCTGAATCGGTGGGGATGTCGATGTCGACGCCGATCACATCTGTCGCGACTGGGATGGTGAAGTAAAACCGGGCCCAGGCGGGCTCGCTCTGCTCGCTCCAGGAAAAGCCAGCTAGCCGGGTCTTGCTCTCCGGCGGTAGCGGCGCTGGTTCTCCGGCTGCGGCGAGCAACGTGGCGCGGAGCGCGTCACTCGGTGTGGCCAAGGCAGGATCGTCGAGAAAGTCGCTGGTGTCGAGTACGGGTACGCCGTGCAGGTCACCCACGCTGTTCAGGGACTCGAAACGCGCTCGGTCGTGCCGACGGATACTTTCCGAGCGCCGGAGAGTCCACACCACGTCGTGGTAGCCGAGAGGCCGGCCAGCCTGGTCGAAAATAGGAAGCTGCAACGCGTACCGCCATGCGAGCTGGTTGTGTGGGGTCAAACCGATCCACAACCGATCGGGGGCGACCCGTACAACTGCGCAGATCGTCGCGCCGGCACCTTGCACGAGGTTCATGGTCGCCGCACCGAGATCACGCACCAGTTCCAGGTAAGCCGTGTCCCGGTGCAGAGCCGCTCTCGTCATACAAGTCCAATCTTCATCAGTCGCCGCTCACCGTAAGAACGCTATCTCGGCCTGCGATCTTACTGAGCGCAAGAGTCGCTGTGCGACCGACGCGGAAGATGGCGTCGCTGCGACTGCTTGAGCCGAACTACAGGAGAAGCGCGTCGCGTTATCCGGTGGCGCCGTCGGGGTCCCGATTTTGCCTGAACTTGCGGGCTTCCCATCGGCCCGGGCCGATGGGAAGAGCCTTGGCCAACGTCCTGCCGGGAGACTGCAGTAGTGCAGAAGACCGGCCGGTCTCGTCGCGTTGTCAGTGTATTCGCCGCCGAGCCCGTAGGCCGGGATCGCGTTGTCCTTGGTGATGCGGGTCAGTCCGGCGCCCGGGTCGATCCCGGTGATCACGCCGTTGAACTCCGGGCCCTTGCCCTTGAGGTCGGCGATCGAATTCACGTCCGTCATGTACTTGGGCACCGCGATGTTCAGCGTTGCCTGGTCATACCAGACGTTGAGGTCTTCGAGCTTGAGCGTCTTCATGCTCGGCGAAGACCCGAGCCTGAAGGCATTCGTGGACATCGTCGCCCGCCGAGGCGGCGGCCGGGTCTGGCCCCCACGTCCGACGGGCTCGGCGCGGCGGTCGTCGGCGACTACCTCCGCACCAAACGCCGCCGGGGTACTTGACGGCGATTTCGATCGAAGTCGCCATACCGCGAAGCTACGGGTAGACGAGGCGGACTTCTGAGGTGCGGGCGTAGAGCTCCGCGGCTCGGGCGGGCGAGCAGAAAGAACCATGGCCGCGACCATCGGTGCTGATGACTTCGGCACGGTTGTCGAAGGCGAGCCCCCAGGCGCACACCCTGCCGCCGGTGAGTTCCCACTCGTCGTCGTCCCGGTCGAGTTCGCACGATGCGAATAGCCTGGGAGCACGAAGGATTTCCTCCCGCACGAGCTCGTATTCCTCGGGCTCCGGCGACCAGATGTCGGTTTCAGTTGGCATGAGGGCCTCCTCGGGGTCGTGAAGTCGATCACTTACAACAGTAGCTAGAAATCTAGCCATGTCGATGACCGAACCGGGTGGTGTCGATGTTGGTGTTAGCGGCGCAGGGCAGACTGTGCGGTGGCTGCGAGATGTGTGGAGGTAACGAGTGGCTGAACGAGGTGATCCGTCGGCTCTGCGTTGGTTGATCGGAGTCGAGCTCGCGAGACACCGGAAGGACGCCGGGCAGACGCTCGCCGAAGCGGCGAAGGCGATCGGTTGCTCGACGAGTTTGGTCGGTCACTTCGAGAAAGGTATGTACTTCCCGCAGCCAGAACAGATCGCCAGATTGCTGGAGTTCTACGGTGCTCCCGCTTGGGACGTTGACCGATTGACTTCGCTGTGTGGCCGTGCGGACCAACGCTCCTGGCTCGCGCCGTGGATCGACGTCATCCCGGACTGGCTGCGGACGTTCGTCGGGCTGGAAGGCTTGGCAGAGTCGGAATTTGCGTACCAGCCAATGGTTCTTCCGGGGTTGGTGCAGACTGAGGATTACGCTCAGGCGCTCACTTCCGCGTCTGGTTTCGTAGGTCAGAACCACAACGAGCGCTTCGTTTCTTTCCGCATTGCGCGCGCTCGACGTCTGATCGAGTCGGAACCGCTGAAGCTCCATGTCGTCGTAGGAGACTCGGCTCTGCGCTTGGCCGTTGGAACGCCGGAGATCCGCTTGGCTCAGTACGAGCGTTTGATCGAATTGGCGCAGCGACCGAATATCACCTTCCAGGTAGTCCGACCTGAGTGTGGTCCGCACGATGCAGGTGGCACAGGTCAGTTCTTGGTGCTCACGTTCGCTGAAGCACGACCGATCGCATACCTGGAACACCTGGATGGAGCAATCTACGTCCAGGATCCTGACGACGTGCGGACCTATACACTGGTTTCCGAAAACCTGCAACGCGTCGCGCTTGAACCAGCCGAATCGGTGGAGTACGTGCAGGCGCTGATGTCCGAGATGTAGCCGGAGGCATACAGTGACCGCGCAACGTCGTGAAGTGTCTGCCTGGAAGAAGTCCTCTTACAGTGCGAACAACGGTGACTGCGTTGAAGTGGCCTTCGTGACCTTCAACGGCGTACCAGGTTGGCGGAAGTCCAGCTACAGCGCCAACAACGGCGAATGTGTCGAGGTCGCTCTGACTGACGAGGTTGTCGGGGCTCGGGACTCTAAGAACCCTGGGGGCCCGGAGCTTTGGTTCCGGGGGGCTCGTTGGGGCAGGTTCGTCGCTGCTGTCAAGGCCGGGCGGTTCGACCTCGTGTGACTGATGATCCGCTCCCCATCTTGGGGCATCCGGAAACCCAAGGTGCAAGATGAGAAAGGCCGGTGGGCGTGCCCACCTGCCTTTCTCGTTGCGTTGTCAGGTTACGGGGTGAAGAAGTTGGCGACCACGGCCTGGTGCGGAAGCGCGACCCGTCGCGTACATCGAACTGCTCGACGGTGCTGTGTACGTGCAGGACCCAGATGACGTGCGGACCTATACACTGGCTGCGGAAAACCTGCAAAGCATCGCGCTTGACCCAACCGAATCGGTGGAATTCGTAAAAGCGCTGATGTCGGAGACGTAGCCGGAGGGACGCCGTGTCCGCCTCACCCTGGAGAAAGTCGAGCTACAGCGCCAACAACGGAGTGTGCCTTGAGGTTGCCATCGCCGAAGACGCCGTCGGGGCTCGGGACTCGAAGGATCCTGGTGGACCTGAGCTTTGGTTCGGTAGTGCTCACTGGAGCGGTTTCGTCGCCGCGGTGAAGGACGGGCGATTCGCCTCCGCATGACAACCTGCACTCGGGTGGCCATTGCCGATGAGTGCGAGGGCCGTCGGGATCCCGATTCTGCCTAGAAATTGGGGCTTTTGATCTCCTCCGGGCCGATGGGAAGTGCCTTGCCCAACGTCCTGCCGGGAGACGGCAGAAGACCGGCCGGTGGGCGCGCCACCGGCCGGTCTCGTTTGCGTTGTCAGGTTACGGGGTGAAGAAGTTGGCGACCACGGCCTGGTTCTGGCTCGCCCACTGCCGGGCGGCGTCGTCCTCCTTACCCTTCTCTGCGCTGTTGATCGCGTTCTCCAACGACGCTAGCTGCGCGTCGTCCAGCTTGAACTTCTTGACCATGTCGGTGACTTCGGGGAAGTCCTGGCTGAAGTTCTTGCGGCCGATCGCGTGGATCTGCTCCGCCTTGCCCATCGCGCCCTTCGGGTCCTGCAGGTCCTTGATCGGGTACCGCGCATAGGCCCAGTGCGGGTGCCACAAGGTGACCACGATCGGCTTCTGCTCCTTGGTCGCCTTCTCCAAGGCGGTCAGCATCGCCGTGGTCGACGAGGTCTGCAGGGTGAATTCGCCGCCGAGCCCGTAGGCCGGGATCGCGCTGTCCTTGGTGATGCGGGTCAGTCCGGCGCCCGGGTCGATACCGGTGATCACGCCGTTGAACTCCGGGCCCCTGCCCTTGAGGTCGGCGATCGAATTCACGTCCGTCATGTACTTGGGCACCGCGATGTTCAGCGTCGCCTGGTCGTACCAAACGGTGAGGTCTTCGAGTTGCGGGCCGTACTGCTTCCAGTAGTCGGCGTGCGTCTGCGGCAGCCAGCCGTCCATGAACAGATCGATGTTGCCCTGCGCGAGCCCGGCGTACATCGGCCCGGCCTCCAGCTCCTGGGCATTGACCTTGTAGCCCTTCTGCTCCAGCAACACCTTGTACAGGTGGGTGACCGCGATGTCCTCGTCCCAGGCGATGTAGCCGATGTTGATCGACTTCTGCTGCTGCCCGGTCTGCGCTTCACGGCCACCACACCCCGCGGCCACCAGCACCAGAGCGGCCAGCGCGGCAAGGAGCGCGAAGAGCCTTCGTGATCTTTTTCCGGTCAACATTCCTGCCTGCCTTTCTGCGACAACTGTGCCGGCGGACGCGCTCGCCTCACCCGGTCCTGGCCGCCTTGCGCTCCGCCCGCGCGACGGGCGAGCGGTCCGACAACACGGCGGTGATCCGGTCCAGGTAGACCGCGAGGATCACCACCGACAGGCCGGCCTCGAAGCCCAGGCTCAGCTGGACCCGGGTGACCGCCTGGTAGATGTCGGTGCCCAGCCCCTGGGCGCCGACCATGCCCGCGATGACCACCATCGACAGCGACAGCATGATCACCTGGTTGATGCCCGCCATGATCGACGGTGTCGCGAGCGGCAGCTGGATGCCGGTGAGGATCTTGCGGTTCGGCGCGCCGAACGCCTCCCCGGCCTCGACGACCTCCTTGTCCACGTGCCGGATCCCCAGCTCGGTGAGCCGAACTCCCGGCGGGAGCGCGAAGATCACGGTCGCCACGACGCCCGGCACCTCACCGATGTTGAAGAAGAAGATGACCGGGATCAGGTAAACGAAGGCCGGCATCGTCTGCATCAGGTCCAGCACCGGTCGCACGACCATGCTGACCCGCTGGTTGCGGGCCGCCAGGATCCCCACCGGGATGGCGATCAGCACCGCGATGATGCTGGCCACCAGCACCAGCGACAGGGTCTGCATCGCGCGGTCGAATTCCCGCATGCTGGCGATCAGCCCGAAACCGATCAGGCTGAACAGCGCGAATCGCCAGCTGCGCAGCCACAGCGCCAGCGCGCTGAACACCAGCACCATGATCAGCTGGGGCAGGAAGGTCAACGCGTAGGTCAGGCCCGACACCGCCGAACTCAGCACCAGGTTGATGAGGTCGAACAACGGACCGATGTTGTTGTTCAGCCAGTTGACCAACGCCTCGAACCAGTCGCCCACCGGAACCCGCGGTAACTCGAACTGGGAGAGGAGAACACCATTAGACATCGGAAGCACTCGCCTCCTTGATCGCGGCCGCGTCGGCCCCGTCTCCGCCCTCGGCGGCCGGTACCTCCTGGCATAACGCCTGGAACACCGCCACCGGCGTGATCACGCCGAGCAGCCGTTGCTGTTCGTCGACGACCGGCGTCGGCACCGCTTCGGTGCTCATTCGGGAGAGCAGCGCCTTCATCGGCGTCGTCCCGGCGACCGGATCCGTGACCGGAGCCAGCACCGACCGCACGTCGCTCCGGCCGTCCTGGTGGGCCTGCTCGGCCGCCGCGGCGCTGAGCTCGCCCAGCAGCCGCTGGCCGCCGTCGGCAACGAAGAGGCGGTCGGTGTGCTGCTGGCGCATCAGTGCCAACGCCTCATCCGGGCTGGCGCTGGCTGACAGCAGCGTCTCCGGCGGCTCGGCGATGGACGCCGCGCTGAGCACCCGGCTGCGGTCGACGTCCTGGACGAACGAGGCGACGTAATCGTCGGCGGGTTCGTTGAGGATCTGTTCGGCGGTGCCGATCTGGACGATCTCGCCCGCGCGCATCATGGCGATGCGGTCGCCGAGCCGCATCGCCTCGTTAAGGTCGTGCGTGATGAAGATGATTGTCTTGCCGAGCTTGGCGTTGAGGTTCAGCAGTTGGTCCTGCATCTCGCGCTTGATCAGCGGGTCTAACGCGCTGAACGCCTCGTCCATCAGCAGCACGTCGGTGTGCGCTGCCAGGGCTCGGGCGAGCCCGACACGTTGCCGCATGCCGCCGGAGAGCTGCTGGGGGTAGCGCTCCTCCCAGCCCTCCAGGCCGACCAAGCTCAGCGCCTCGCGCGCCTTCTCGGTGATCTCCGACTTGCCCGCGCCCTTGATCTGCAGCCCATAACCGGCGTTGTCCAGCACCGTGCGGTGCGGGAACAGGGCGAAGTGCTGGAACACCATGCTCATCTTCTGCTGGCGCATCGTGCGCAGCGCCCCGGCGGACATCTTGGTGATGTCCTCGTCATCGACGAACACCCGGCCGGCGGTGGGTGTGAGCAGCCCGTTGAGCATGCGGATCAGTGTCGACTTGCCCGAACCGGACAACCCCATGACAACGAAGGTCTCGCCTTCCTGGACGTCGAACGATGCGTCCACCACTGCGGCGGTGGAGCTTGCGGCCTTTATCTCTTCCTGGTCGGCTCCGGCCTCCAGTCGGCGAACCAGCTCCGTCGGCTGTGGCCCGAAGATCTTGTAGAGCCGCTCCACGCGTACCGATGTCACCGATCGCCTCCACCTGCTTCGCCGGCCCGGGTTTTTTCGCCCGGTTTCCGGGTGCACGAATTGTCGGATCCTGCTGATCGACTTGTCGTGCCGCGTTTTCGTGTCCACGTCCTTTCATGCGGGCACTGATCATACGTAGCGTGGTAGCCGTGTCCAGCCATTCGGGTGAAGATCTTATTGCAATACGGATGTCCGATTTGACTGTTCACGGTGGCCGGTCGAGTTTGCCGCAGGGTCCTGACGTGCGATTATTCCATTTTCTAACATGAATGATTGCACTTTGTGGCAGGTGTTGCGAAGTGACAATTCGAATTGATCACGATTGGTCACTCTGGGTGATTTAGACTTGGGTTTCCGGCTGTGAATCGATCTTGTTGGCCGCCCTCATTCGGTTAGTTAATGACCAAAATTCCATTAATTCAGACAAGATCTTTTACGCTCGCGTTGCTCGCGGACGGCGTCGATCTTCCCACGATGTGATACGCGTGATGGTCCAGGTGCGGGCGGTCACCCATCTCGGGCGTTTAAGGTCGGATGCATGCAACCCTGGTCATCGGTTCCCGTGCCTCAGGTGCCGGGCACGCCATGCCCCCTGCACCTCTTCGACACCGCCGCCGGTGAGATCAGGCCCACTGAACCTGGGCCCGTCGCGCGGATGTACGTCTGCGGCATCACCCCGTACGACGCGACGCATCTCGGCCATGCCGCGACCTACCTGGCATTCGACCTGGTCCACCGGGTCTGGCTGGACAACGGTCACCAGGTGCACTACGTGCAGAACGTCACCGACATCGACGATCCGCTGCTGGAGCGCGCCGAACGCGACCGCGAAGACTGGATCGTGCTCGCGATGCGCGAGACCGCGCTGTTCCGCGAGGACATGGAGGCGCTGCGGGTGGTACCGCCGGCCGACTTCATCGGCGCGGTCGAGTCGATCCCGGAGATCGTCGAGGCGGTCGGCAAACTGCTGTCCTCCGGCGCGGCCTACCGGGTCAACGACCAGTACCCGGACATCTACTTCCGGCACCAGTTCACCGGCCGCTTCGGCTACGAGTCCAACTACGACGAGACGACCATGCGCGCCTTTTTCGCCGAGCGCGGCGGCGACCCGGACCGGCCCGGCAAGGAGCACCCGCTGGACGCGCTGGTGTGGCGGGCGGCCCGCGACGGCGAGCCGTCCTGGGACTCCGAGCTCGGCGCCGGCCGACCGGGCTGGCACCTGGAATGTTCGGTGATCGCGCTGAACTGGCTCGGGCTCGGCTTCGACGTCCAGGGCGGCGGGTCGGACCTGATCTTCCCGCACCACGAGTTCAGCGCCGCGCACGCCGAGTCGCTCACCGGCGAGTTCCCGTTCGCCAAGCACTACGTGCACGCCGGGATGATCGGGCTGGACGGCGAGAAGATGTCCAAGTCCAAGGGCAACCTGGTGTTCGTGTCCCGGCTGCGCGGCGACCGGGTGGACCCGATGGCGATCCGGCTGGCCCTGCTGGACGGCCACTACCGCACCGACCGGTCGTGGACGGCGGACGCACTGACCGGCGGCACCGCGCGCCTGGCGCGGTGGCGGGAGGCCGTGGCGCTGGAGGCGGCTCCGGCGGCGGAACCGACGGTCGCGCGGCTGCGCGAGCGGCTGGCCGACGACCTGGACACCCAGCAGGCGTTACGCGCGGTCGACGCCTGGGCCGACGAAGCGCTTGCCGGCGGTGGCTCCGACCGGAACGCGCCGCGGCTGATCCGCACCGCCGTCGACGCGCTCCTCGGCGTCGAGCTCTAGAAGCAGGGCGATTTCAATGGAAACCGGCGCGCCGGTTTCCATTGAAATCACCGGTCAGCCGGGGCCGGGGCCCAGCGGGCCCTTGCCACCGGGGCCGCGGCGCCGCAAGTAGCGCTCGAACTCCGCCGCGATGGCGTCGCCGCTGGCCTCGGTCAGCTTCACCTCCGCGTCCCCGCGCTCCTCCAGGGCGCGAACGTAGTTGCGGACGTCCTCGTCCTCTTCCGCCATCTCGCTGACGGTCTGCTCCCACTCCTCGGCCTGCTCGGGCAGGTTGCCCAGCGGTACCTCGACGTCGAGCGCGTCCTCGACCCGGTGCAGCAGCGCCAGCGTCGCCTTCGGCGACGGCGGCTGCGACACGTAGTGCGGCACCGCCGCCCAGAACGAGATCGCCGGAATCCCGGCCTGCACACAGGCGTCCTGGAACACCCCGACGATGCCGGTCGGGCCCTCGTAGCGGGAGCGCTCCAGGCCGTACCGGGCGGCGGAGTCGGTGTCGTAAGCCGCGCCGCTGACCGGCACCGGCCGGGTATGCGGCGCGTCCGCGAGCAGCGCACCGAGCGTGACCACGGTACGGGCCCCGAGCCGCTCGATCTGCTCGACGAGTTCGGTGCAGAACGCCCGCCAGCGCATGTTCGGCTCGATTCCATGCACCAGCACCACATCATGATCGCAGCCGGGCGGGCGGCAGACCGTCAACCGAGTGGTCGGCCAGGTGACCTTGCGGGTGATGCCGTCCACCAGCTTGACCGTGGGGCGGGTGACCTGGAAGTCGTAGTACGGGTCCGGGTCGACCTCGCCCAACGGCGTCGCATCCCAGATGAGCTGCAGGTGCTCGATCGCGGAGCTGGCGGCGTCCCCGGCGTCATTCCAGCCCTCGAATGCGCTGACCACGATCGGATCGGTCAGTTCGGGCAGTTCCTCGCGAGGTTGTTCAGTGGTGTGTGCGTCGCGATCGGTCACTGGGTCAGCCTACGACGCCGCGCCGACGCGAGCTTCCGACATCCCGCAGTGTGCATGATCAGCCACGGGCGAACGCGGCCGCCGGTTTGACGTGACGTTTCCCGGGCAAGACCCTTTACCCAAGTCACCGTGGGTGTCAGCGGACGAGGGAACCCGATCCGGCAAGTGGACAGCACTGAACCGTCACCGAGCGAGGGGACCGGGATATCCCCGAGGTCCCGGCTGCGGTTGTCGATCGGGCGGCGGCCCGCGGACCTCCTCCAGCTGGCCTTGGCCGGTGGGCTGCTCACGCTGAGCGTGTTGCTGGCGCTGGTGTCGCCCAACCCCGTCGAGCTGGCGATCTACCAGCAGCTGGGGCGGATCCCGGCGATCTCCGACCCGCTGTGGGTGGTGCTGACCTGGCTCGGGACCTGGGCCGGGATCGCCGGAGTGGCCGTGGTGGCGCTGTACTTCGGCTGGATCCGGGTGGCGCTGCTGTGCACGGCGTCGGGCGCGTTGTCCTGGGGCTTGGCGCAGGTCATGCATCACGTGCTGGGGCTTCGTCCGGTGGTCGAGCCCTACATCGGACCGGCGGGCGGGTTTCCGTTCCCCGCCGATGAAGTGGCCGTCGTGGCGGCGTTGACCGTGGTCGCCTCGCCCTACTTGGGCGGCCTGGCGCGCTATGTCGGGTGGTGGTTGACCGCGCTGGTCGGCATCGCCGCGGTCCACCTGGGCGGGCACCTGCCGTTGGGCGTCCTCGCTGGCGCGCTGCTGGGATGGGGCGTCGGAATGCTCTGCCACGTCGTCTGGGGCGCACCCGGGCGCAAGGTGTCCGACCAGGTGATCTACGAGGAGCTGGAGCTGGCCGGGCTGAAGCCGGCCTCGATCGTCGCGTTGCGGCACCGGTCGCTGGCGCCGCGCGAGTTCGGGGTGGACACCGAGGACGGGCGGACGCTGCGGGTCAAGGTGGTGCGCCGGATGAGCCGGCGGGCGGGGTCCTGGTACAAGATCAAGCGGCTGCTCACGCTGCTCGACGTGCAGGACGAGCCGCAGCTGTCGACCCCGCACCACGAGGTGGAGCACGAGGCATACGTGACCCTGCTCGCCGAACGCGCCGGGGTGCGCACCCCGCAGGTAGTGCTGGCCTGCGACGTCAAGCACGCGCCTGCGCTCCTGGTGGTGTACGAAGTGTCCGGGCGCCGGCTGTCGGAGCTGCGGGGCGCCGAGATCGACGACGAGTTGCTGGCCGCGATCTGGGCGCAGCTGGCGGCGCTGGCCGCGGCCCGCATCGCCCACCACGACCTGCGCGCGAAGAACATCCTGGTGGATAACGAGAACCGCCCCTGGCTGCTGAGCTTCACGTTCAGCCACGCGGGCGCCGACGAGGCGCGTTGCGCCCAGGACCTGGCCGAGGCGCTGATTTCGCTGGCGTCGGTCGTCGGCACCGAGCGGACAGTGTCCACCGCCATCCGCGCGTTGCCGCGCGAGCAACTCGCGGCCGCGCTGCGCAACCTGATCCCGCTGGCCCTGCCGCGCCGCATCCGGAATCAGGCCGAGCGCAGGCGCTACCTGCTGGCCGAGCTGCGCGAGACGCTGGCCGACGGTCTCGGCCTGCCGATTCCGGGTTTCCGCTCGCCGGTCCGCCCGATCACCGTGATCGGCCTGCTGCTCATCGGTGCTGCGGTGTACCTGCTGCTCCCGGAGCTGTCCAGCATGGGCGAGGTGCTGACGGCGGTGCAGCACGCCAACTGGGTTTGGCTGGCGGTCGTCGTGTTTACCGGCTTCTTGGCCATCCTGCTGTCGTCGATCTCCGTGCAGGGCTCCAGCCGGATCCCGTTGCCATTCTGGCGCACGTTCCTCGTGCAGCTGGCCGCCGCGTTCACCGGTCGCACCACGCCCGGCGGAGCCGGGTTCTTCGGCATCAACGTGGTGTACATGGAGCGCCTTGGGCTGCGTCGGCCGCTGGCGGTCGGGGTGACGCTGCTGAACCAGGCGGGCACCGGGGCGGTGGCGTTCGTCGTGGCCGTGATCGGCGCATTCGGCGCGGGCATGTCGGGAACGTTCACCACCCTGTCGATCCCGACCGGCTGGCCGGTCGTGGTGGGCGCTATCGCGGTGGTCGTCGTGGGTGCGGTGGTGGTCGGCTCGCCGTGGGGCCGGCGCCGGATCGTCCGGCCGGCGGGCGAGGTCGGCCGCGAACTGCTCGACACGCTGCGTCACCCGGTCCGCGCCGTCCAGCTGTTCGGCGGCGCGTTCGGCTATCTCGTCGTGTCGGGCCTCGGCCTGGCCGCCTCGCTGGCCGCGTTCCACACGGAGTTCTCCTGGACGGCCGTGACGGTCGTGTTCATCGTCGGAAGCACCTTGGGCCATCTCGTGCCGTCGCCCGGCGGACTCGGCGCCGTGGAGGCCGCGCTGCTGGCGGGCCTCGGCGCCATGGGCGTGCCGGCGACCGCGGCCGTGACGGCAGTGCTGGTCTCCCGCCTGCTGACCTACTGGCTCCCGGTCCTGCCCGGCATCGCGGTGTTCCGCTACCTACAGCACCGAGGCGTGATCTAGGGACGGGCCAGAACCCGGTTGCGTGTTGTCGTTGAGCTGGCATCGCGACCAGTCACCGCCGCACGCACCAGGAAAATCCGCGCCACGCTGGGAATTTCGAATGTCTCCTTCGGACTGAACGCGGCGGCGCGCGCTAATGATCCTATGTGGACAAGGTGTCGGCGAGCTTTGTCGCCCAGTGGCGCCGAAAAGTCGTCCACAGTGGAGGATTTCGTCCGGCTCGGCCGCCGGAGGCCCACTGCTTCCTGGGCGGATAGTTGGGCGAGCCGCACCCGCGAAAAAGTAGGTGAACGGCGCGTTTCACGCGGAAAAAACAGGTGCCGTGCCGCACCGCGGTTGCTCCGATCGTGGGCATTTACCGGGGCTCCGGACGAGGGATTGAACACTTTCGCTGGGAGCGATCGGTCCCCGGGTGCTGTACTGGGGGTTGCCCTGGCCCACACCTGTCCGGAACGGAGACTCCTGCGTGACCTGCGACGCTGGTCAGAACTCGCCCGCCGCAGTGCTGTTCGACATGGACGGCACGCTCGTCGACTCCGAGAAGCTGTGGTCCGTCGCGCTGGACGACTACGCGAAGCATCGCGGGGGCGCGCTCACCGAAGCCACCAGGGAAGCGATGGTCGGCTCCAACATGACCCGCAGCATGCGGATGTTGTTGGCGGACGTCGGAATTCCGGACAGCGACGCCGAGGTGGACGCGGCCTCGCAGTGGGTCGCGGCGCGGATGGTGGAGCTGTTCGAGCTGGGCCTGCCGTGGCGGCCGGGCGGGCCGGAAGCGCTGCGCGGGGCCCGCTCGCTGGGCATCCCCACCGCGCTGGTGACCTCCACGATCCGCTCGCTGACCGAGAAAGCGCTGGAGACCCTCGGCCGGGACTCGTTCGACGTGACGGTCTGCGGCGACGAGGTGGGCGGCAACAACAAACCCCACCCCGAGCCGTACCTGAAGGCCGCGCGGCTGCTCGGCGTGGACCCCGCGGAATGCGTCGCGATCGAGGATTCGCCGACCGGCGTGGCCTCCGCCGAGGCAGCCGGCTGCTTGGTGATCGCCATCCCGTGCGAGGTGCCGTTGCAGCCCGGCCCGCATCGAGTGCTGCGCGATTCGTTGGAGGACGTGGACTTCGCCGCGCTCGGCGAGCTGTTCACCCGGGCGGCCTGATGATCGACGTGCCGATCGTGCTGGTCGGCTACGGCCCGGTCGGGCAGCAGTACGTCGAACTCGTGCGGCAGCACCACGCGCAGTGGCGCGACCAGTACGGCGCCGACCTGCGTGTTGTCGCGGTCCGTGGCCGGAGCACCCAGGCCGAGATCGATGGTGTCGTGCCGCCCCGCGAGCAGTGGACACCCGCCGAAGAGCTCGCCGAACTGCTGGCCCGCGCCGGAGCCCGCGTGCTGGCGCAGGCCGTCCCGTCCGACGGCGGCGACCAACCCGCGCTGGACGCGCTGCAAGCCCTCCAGCAGGGTGCGCACGTCGTGACCGCGACCAAGTCGCACCTGCTCACCCACTGGCGGCAGCTCGACGCGACCGCTCGACAGGCCCGGCGGTCGGTGCGGATCTCCGGCGCGACCGGTGCCGCGATGCCCGCCGGTGACCTGGCCCGATCGGTGCTGCGCGGCTTCGACGTCCGCGCGGTGCAGGGCTGCCTGAACGGCACCGCCACCTTCGTCCTCGACCAGCTCGCCGCCGGGCACGACCTCGCCGCGGCGGTCACCGAAGCGCGGCGCCGCGGGATCGCCGAGGCCGACCCCGCCGCCGACCTCTCCGGCAAGGACGCCGCCACCAAACTGCGGCTGCTCGCCGGCCTGCTGTGGGGCTGGGACGTGGCGGACACCACGGTCGAGGCCGAGCCGATCCGCGAGCCGTTGCCGCCCGTCGCGGACGGGCATCGGCTCCGGCAGGTCGCCGGCGCGACGCTCGACGAGCCCGGCCTGGTGCGCGTGGAGCTGCGCGCCGAGCCGGTGGCGAGTCCGCTCGGGGCGCTGGTCGGGCCGGAGAAGGCGGTGCGCTACGACTGCGGCGAAGCCGGTGTGGTCGCCGTTTCCGGCGGCCGGTCGAGCCCGCGGGGCGCCGCGCTGGCGATGATCAAGGACACGCTGGGCGCGGTACTGGAGGCGACCACCGGGTTTCGGTGAGGTGGCTTGCCGGTGATGCGTCGTGACGCACCCCGCAATGAACGGGTCCGCCGTCGAGTTCGGCGACCCGAGATGCAAGGATCGTGCACTGTGAAGACCTTCGACGAGTTGTTCGCCGAACTGCAGGAACGAGCCCGTACCCGCCCGGAGGGCTCGTCGACCGTGGCCGCGCTCGATGCCGGGGTGCACGCCCAGGGCAAGAAGGTCCTCGAAGAAGCCGGCGAAGTGTGGATCGCCGCCGAGCACGAGTCGGACGAACAGCTCGCCGAAGAGATCTCGCAGCTGCTGTACCGGCTGCAGGTCATCATGCTGGGGCGCGGACTGTCCCTTGAGGACGTCTACCGCTACCTGTGAACCCAACCCAGGAATAACCGAGGAGATCGAGTCCCATGTTGCGTGTGGCTGTGCCCAACAAGGGCACGCTGGCCGGTCCCGCATCCGAGATGCTCGCGGAAGCCGGGTACCGGCAGCGCCATGAGCAGCGGGACCTGACCGTCCTGGACACCGCCAACGAGGTCGAGTTCTTCTTCCTGCGCCCGAAGGACATCGCGATCTACGTCGGCTCCGGCGAGCTCGACCTCGGGCTCACCGGTCGCGACCTGGCCCGCGACTCCGGCGCACCGGTGCAGGAGCGGCTCGCCCTCGGCTTCGGCGGCTCCACGTTCCGCTACGCCGCGCCGGCCGGCCCGCATGACTGGACCGTGGCCGACCTGCAGGACAAACGGATCGCCACGTCCTACCCGAAACTGGTCGCCGACGACCTCGCGCGGCACGGCGTGACGGCCGATGTCATCCGGCTCGATGGCGCGGTGGAGATCTCCATCCAGCTCGGCGTCGCCGACGCCATCGCCGACGTGGTCGGCTCCGGCCGCACGCTGCGCCAGCACGGGCTGGTCGCCTTCGGCGACTCGATCTGCAGCTCCGAGGCGGTGGTGATCGAGCGGCGCGGTTCGGACGAAGAGCAGGCCAAGAACCAGCTCGTCGCCCGGCTGCAGGGCGTGGTGTTCGCCCAGCAGTACGTGATGCTGGACTACAACTGCCCGCGCGACCTGCTCGACGCCGCCACCAAGATGACCCCGGGCCTGGAGTCGCCGACCATGTCGCCGCTGGCCGACGACCGCTGGGTGGCGGTGCGCGCGATGGTCTCCCGTAAGGAGGCCCCGGCGATCATGGACCGGCTTGCCGCGGTCGGTGCCAAGGCGATCCTGTCGTCCGACATCCGTGCCTGCCGCCTCTGACCCGGGGCATGTACTCACCGTTCGCGCTGGTCTGATCGGGTGAACATCATGTTCACCCGATCTGCGGCGCGCGAGGCTGGATGGACGCGGCGTTCTCGCCCGATGTTCGGGCGAACGCCGCATCCCTTTCCAAGGTTGTCCGAAAAGTCGGGATGCTCCATCGAATTGTGACCCGATTGGCGCACTGGCTTCACCCGTTGCGCATAATGGTCGGCGGGGACGATCTTGAGCGAGCCGGTGGGGGTGAGGACATGGCCGTCGTGGTACCGGGAACCACCCCGCCGCGGTGGGAGCTGTACGCGGGGATGCCCTGCTGGATAGAGCTGATCACCACGGATCTGGACCGGGCCTGCGAGTTCTACGCGGGGCTGTTCGACTGGGAGTACGAGCCCCATCGCGACCCGGTCTCCGGCGAGCACGTGATCGCGCTGCGCGAGGGATTCCCGGTGGCGAGCCTGCGCGCCGCCTCCGGTGACCAGTCGGGCTGGCGGCTCTACCTGGCCACAGCGGACTGCGCGGCCTCCGTCGGGCAGGCCGAGGCGCTTGGCGCAGCGGTGACCGTGCCGAGCAACCACGTGCCCCGGGTGGGCACCAAGGTGGTGCTCATGGGACCGGCCGACGCCGAGTTCGGGCTGCTGGAGCCCGAGGAGTCCTGGCAGTTCGACGTCGGGCTGCCGGGCACCCTGATGTGGGCCGAGCTGGTCATCATCAAGGCGCAGGCCGCGGACAACTTCTTCCAGGAACTGTTCGGCTACAGCGCCGAGCAGTTCGGCACCGAACACCGCTCGGACTATTCGGTCTGGTATCTCGGCGACGAGTCGGTGCTGGCGCGGGTCAGCATGATCCGCGACTTCATCACCGAGACCACGCTGCCGCACTGGCTGCTGTATCTCGGCGTGGACGCCGAGGTCGGCACCGACGAACTCGTGCGCCGGGCGATCACCCTGGGCGGCCGCGTCCGCGTGGACCCCTACGACTCGAGCATCGGCCGGGTCGCGGTCTTGCGGGACCCCACCGGGGGCCGTTTCGCGGTCGTCGACCCCACCCAGGCCGGCGACTTCGGCACGGCGGCCAACTACGACCCCTACGAGGACTGAGGCCGCAATCGCGGTCAGTCGGTGCGGTCGAGGACCGATTCGGGCCCGGGGTCCGGTTCCGGCCAACCCGGGTAGGGCGGCGGTGTGCCGCCGAAGGCGGGGCAGAGCTCCTTGTGGTCGCAGTAGTCGCACAGGCGGCTGGGGTTCGGGCGGAAGTCCCCGGTCTTGCCGGCTTTCAGGATCGCCTGCCAGATCGCCTCCAGGGTGCGCTCGAAGCGGCGCAGCTCGGTCTCGTCCGGCGTGTAGGCCAGTGATTGCTTGCTGGCCAGGTACATCAGCAGCAGCTGGCGGGGGATCTCACCCCGGGTGCGCCACAGCACCAGGGCGTAGAACTTCATCTGGAACATCGCCTTGGCCTCGCCGATCTCCCGCGGCGCGGCACCGGTCTTGTAGTCGACCAGCCGGATCTCGCCGGTCGGGGCCACGTCGACCCGGTCGATGAACCCGCGCAACAGCACCCCGGACTCCAGCTCGGTCTCCACCCGGAGTTCGCAGGCATCCGGTTCCAGCCGTCGCGGATCCTCCAGCTCGAAGTAGGCGTCCAGCAGCGTGTTCGCCGATTCCAGCCAGCCCGTCAGCTCGGGGTCCTTGGGCCCGTCGAACAGCTCGCCCAGCTCGGGCTGCCGGGCGAGCAGATCCTCCCAGGCCGGGGCGAGCAGCGCCCGGGCCCGCGCCGGATCACGCTCGGCCATCGGCAGCCCGAACAGCCGTTCCAGCACCGAGTGCACCACCGTGCCGCGCACCTGCGCCTTGCTCGGCGTCTCCGGCAGCCGGTCCACCGCGCGGAACCGGTAGAGCAGGGGGCACTGCTTGAAGTCGCTCGCGCGGGAGGGGGACAGCGCGGGACGCCTGATCCCGTCGTCCCGAAGTGCCCCGCCTGTTACTGCCTGCGCCGGTTCCGCCATGGCCCGAAACCCTAATCGAGCCGCCCGACACGCGATCACCCATATGCGGATCACATCCGCCTCACAGGCCGGGCACTACCCTGCGTGCATGCCGCCGCCCGAGTCTCCGCCTACCCGGCCCAAGCTCAACGAAGGCGGCCTGCTGCTGTGCCGGGTCGCCGGAGTTCCGGTGCTGCTTTCGTCGTCGTGGTGGCTCGGCGCCGCGTTGATCGTGCTGCTCTACACGCCGCTGGTGGGCCGGATCCTGCCGGGCGCCGGCATCTGGGAAAGCGCGGTCCTGGCGGCGGTGTTCACCGTGCTGCTGGCGGTTTCGGTGCTGTTGCACGAACTCGGGCATTGCATTGTCGCGCTGCGGCTGGGGCTGCCCGTGCGGCGTGTGCGCCTGTTCCTGCTCGGCGGGCTCTCGGAGATCGGCCGGACCCCGCCGAGACCCACCCAGGAGGGCCTGATCGCGGCGGCCGGCCCGGCCGTGTCGATGGTGCTCGCGCTGGTCACCGGCATCGGATGGTTGGTGCTGGTGCCGGACGGCGCGGTCTGGTTGCTGGTCGCGCAGACCTGCGTGGCGAACCTGGCCGTGGCGGTGTTCAACCTGCTGCCGGGGCTGCCGCTGGATGGCGGCCGGATGCTGCGGGCGCTGATCTGGTGGATCACCGGCAAACGCGGGACCGGCACCACGGCGGGCGTGATCGGCGCGGGAGCCGTCGCCGCCGGCCTGATCGCCTGGGCGCTGATCGGGCTGCTCAACAATGCTCAGGACCAGTGGCTGCGGCTGGGCGTGTGCGTGCTGATGGCGTGGTTCGTGGTGGCCGGTGCGAGCGCGGAACACGCCGCCGAGCAGCGCAAGCGCTGGCCGGCCGGACTGGCGCTGCACGACCTGGTGCGCCCGGTGCTGCAACTTCCCGCGGAAAGCCCGGTGGGCGATGCGCTGCTGGCCGCGGCGGGCCGAGGTGTAGTGCTGGTGCGCGCCGACGGCATCGCGGTGGGGCTGTTGGACCAGACCGCCGCGGAGCGGCTGGCGACCCGTGCGCCGAACGAACCGGCCGAGCGGGCCGCGGAACCGGTCGACCCGGACACCATCCTGCTCGACAGCGAGACCCCGGACGCGATCCTGGAACGGGTGCAGTCGGTGCTGGCTTGGCAGTTCCTGGTGATCGACGGCGAGGGCCGACCGAGTGGCGTGCTGCGCCGGGAGGACCTGCGCGGCGCGCTGCGCTCGCGCCGTGGGTGAGTGGCCGGACCCGGCGTCCCTTCTGCGACGATGGTGCGCTGTATCGAGCGTGGAGAAGGTAGGCAGCAGTTGAGCAGCACCGTCAGCGGTGAGTTCCGGCCCGGCGACCGGGTCCAGTTGACCGACCCCAAGGGGCGCAAGTACACGGTCGTCCTGGAGCGCGGCGGGGAGTACCACACGCACCGCGGTGCGCTGGCGCACGACGACCTGATCGGCAGGCCGGAGGGGTCGGTGGTGACCTCGGCCGGTGGCACGTCGTTCCTCGCGCTGCGCCCGCTGCTGGCCGACTACGTGCTGTCCATGCCGCGCGGCGCCCAGGTCATCTACCCCAAGGACGCGGCGCAGATCCTGATGTGGGGCGACATCCGGCCCGGCGCGCGGGTGCTGGAGGCGGGGGCCGGATCGGGCGCGCTCAGCTGCTCCCTGCTGCGCGCGGTCGGCCCCGAGGGCAGCGTCACGTCATTCGAGGTGCGCGAGGACCATGCGGAGCACGCCGAGCGCAACGTGCAGCGCTTCTTCGGCGAGAAACCGGACAACTGGACGCTGCGCCTGGGGGATGTTCAGGAGTACGACGGCGAGCCGGTCGACCGGGTGGTGCTCGACATGCTCGCCCCGTGGGACGTGCTCGACAAGGTCCACGGCAAGCTGCTCCCGGGCGGCGTCCTGGTGGTCTACGTGGCGACGACGACCCAGCTGTCCCGGATCACCGAAGCGATCCGCGAACAGCACAACTGGACCGAGCCCCAAGCCTGGGAGACCCTGCTGCGCCCGTGGCACGTCGTGGGCATGGCGGTCCGCCCGGAACACCGGATGGTCGCCCACACCGCGTTCCTGCTGACCACCCGCCGACTAGCGGACGGCGTGACCCCACCCCGAGTCCAACGCCGCCCCAGCAAGGGCTGACGCGAAAAGGCCCGCCCCGAGCCGGGGCGGGCCTTTTCGCTTAGGCGGATGGAGTGTCAGAGACCGCCATCGCTGCAAAGTCGCCATTCGCCGTCCTCGACGATCAGCTTCTGTTTCTGGTCCATCGGGATGGTCGCCGACTTGCCTCGGGCACTCAACGTCATTTCGCCCTTGATCTGTGCGGTCGCCTTGTCTTCGCCCTGCTGTTCCACCGGGCCGAGCGTCACCTTGATCCGCATGGAGTCGACGGCATCTTTCGCATCCTGCGCCGATGCCCCCCGCTGTTCGAAGCCGGCGGCCGGGTCGGCGATCGCCTTCGCCATCTCCTTGTTCTTCTCGCAGAACAGCGGTTCGAGGCCGGCGAAGTCCTTGGCATTGAGCTTGTCGACGTATTCCTGGGCGACCGATTGCGGGGAGCTGCCGCCGGTGAAGATCAGGACCAGGGTGATGACCAGGCCGATCGCGACGACACCACCGACGCCGCCGAGGATCCACGGCAGCGGGGACTTCTTCGGCGGCTCGGCACCGAAGCCCGGCTGGCCGTAGGGGTCGCCTTGCGGCGGGTACGGCGGCTGCTGGCCGTAGCCCTGCTGCGGCTGCGGCCCGCTCTGCGGGTAGGCACCGCCGGGCTGGCCGCCGAAGCCTTGCTGCGGCTGGCCGCCGAAGCCCTGACCGCCATAGCCCTGCGGCTGGCCGCCGTAGCCCTGCTGGGGCTGGCCGCCGCTGGGTGGGTAGGCGCCGCCGGGCTGCGGGCCGCTGGGCGGATACTGCCCGCTGGGCGGATACTGCCCGCCCGGCTGCTGGCCCCAACCACCTTGGCCGGGCGGCTGCGGTGGGTACGTCACGGGTCCTCCCCCTCGATGGTTTTCTTCCGCGCGGGCTTACCGCTCGGGTTCGCTCACTGGTTGAGCCGGCAGACCTTCCAGGAGCCGTTCTCGACCACCAGGCCCATGGTCTGGTCGATGGGCGTGGATGATCCGTTGGCCTCGTAGGTTCCGGTCAACTTCGCGGTGGCCTGGTCGCCACGCTCGGTGACGGCGCCGAGCCGGACGTTGAACTTCCAGTGCTTGAGCTGATCGAGCGCCTTGTCCAGCTTCGCCTTGTTGGACTGGCAGAACAGGCCGCTCACGCCGTCGAAGTCGCCGTCGTTGACCTTCGTGACGACCTCCTCGGCCACCGGTCGCGCCGCGCCGGGGCCGCTGTTGAGCCAGAAGAACAGCCCGGCACCGAGTCCGGCGAGGACGACCAGCGCCCCGACCAGGCCGAGGATCAGCGGCAGCTTGGACTTCTTCTGCTGCGCGGGCTCGATGTCGGCGAAGCCGTCGGGTTCCTGGATCCAGGAACCGGGGCCGAACTCGCTGCCCCACTGCGGGGCCATCGGCGCCTGCTGCGGCTGTTCCTGCCCCGGCTGACCCCAGCCCGTGTGCTGGTTGCCGTACCAGGCGGGCTGCTGCTGCGGGGTTCCCGACGGGCCCTGCTGCTGGAATCCGCTGCCCGTGCTGTTCATGGGTTGCTGGGGGTGCTGGCCCCACCCGCCCGGTCCAGGTTGCTGTGGCGGATAGGTCATGAACTCCTCCCCGAAAGTGATGTGCGGCTTACCGCCGCCTTGTGCGCGGCGGCCGTAAGTAGATCAGAGCCCGCGTCGCGAGGTGCACGGAGTGGACTTTTCGGCACCGAAACGTCACGGGCCGTTCGCCGTTCGTGAGTGGTTTTCGCGTGCCGTTGTTCCAAATGATGGGAGAAGTGCCGGGGGTGCCCGCGGGCCGGGCGCGGCAACGCCACCCGGTTGCCGGAACGGTTAACCCGGATGTCCGCCGAGCCGCCGCTATCGGTGGGGCACAACGGAAAACCGGTGCTCGCCGGGCCGCCCCGGCACCGCGCGGTCCGGGGCACAACGTATCGAACGGACCATGATCGTCAACGCAACGTAGTCCGCTCGGAAGGGCAGGAAACCGACCCGCTGGTACCAACCTTGACGACTTCGTGGGTATTCGCGGAATTTTGTGGCACGCTGGGCGATCCGGCGGGCATTCACGACGCCGCCGTCGTCGGTGATCGCCGGTACCGTGGTGGTACGAGCACGGGAGGAGGGTGCCGACATGCAGCACGACCGTCCCGGCAGCCAGCCTGAGGAGGGCGGCGAGCAGTACAGCGGTGGCTCCGCAGAACTCCGCAGCCAGCTTCGTCTCCTGGAAGATGAGGTGGCACTGCTTCGTCGCAGGCTTAACGAGTCTCCCCAACAGGTTCGGTTGCTGGAAAAGCGGCTGGCCGAGGCATCCGAGAGAGTGAGTCAGCTCACCGAACGGAACGCCAAACTCACCGAGACCCTGAAGGAAGCGCGGAGCCAGCTGATGGCGCTGCGCGAAGAAGTCGACCGACTCGCCCAGCCGCCCAGCGGCTACGGGGTGTTCCTGCAGCGCTTCGAGGACAGCACGGTCGACGTGTTCACGTCTGGTCGCAAGATGCGGGTGGCGGTATCGCCCAACGTCGAGACGGAGGAACTGAGACTGGGCCAGTCAGTGCGCCTCAACGAGGCCCTGACGGTGGTGGAGGCTGGTGCGTTCGAGCAAACCGGTGAGGTCTGCACCTTCCGGGAGCTCCTGTCCAGCCGTGCCGGGGAGAGCCCGCGTGCGCTGGTGCTGGGCCACACCGACGAGGAACGCGTGGTGTGGGTGACCGAACCACTGGCCGACTCCGGGCTGAAGGCCGGCGACTCGGTGCTGGTCGACAGCAAGGCGGGCTATGCCTACGACGTCGTGCCGAAGGCCGAGGTCGAAGACCTCGTGCTGGAGGAGGTGCCCGATGTCGGGTACCAGGACATCGGCGGGCTGGCCGGCCAGATCGAGCAGATCCGGGACGCGGTGGAGCTGCCGTTCCTGCACTCCGACCTGTATGTCGAGTACCAGCTGCGGCCGCCGAAGGGCGTGTTGCTGTACGGCCCGCCGGGCTGCGGCAAGACGCTGATCGCGAAGGCCGTCGCCAACTCGCTGGCCAAGCAGGTCGCCGCCGCCCGCGGGGACGACGATGGTCAGGCCAAGTCCTACTTCCTGAACATCAAGGGCCCCGAACTGCTCAACAAGTTCGTCGGCGAGACCGAGCGGCACATCCGGCTGATCTTCCAGCGGGCGCGGGAGAAGGCCTCCGAGGGCACCCCGGTGATCGTGTTCTTCGACGAGATGGACTCGATCTTCCGGACCCGCGGCAGCGGCGTGTCCTCCGACGTGGAAACCACCATCGTGCCGCAGCTGCTCAGCGAGATCGACGGTGTCGAAGGGCTGGAGAACGTCATCGTCATCGGCGCCTCCAACCGTGAGGACATGATCGACCCGGCGATCCTGCGGCCCGGCCGGCTGGACGTGAAGATCAAGATCGAGCGTCCGGACGCGGAATCGGCCAGGGACATCTTCTCCAAGTACCTGACCAAGGAACTGCCGATCCACGAGGAGGACCTCAAGGAGTTCGGCGGGGACAAGCGGGCCTGCGTGGAGGCGATGATCCAGACCACGGTCGAGCGGATGTACGCCGAGACCGAGGAGAACCGGTTCCTGGAGGTCACCTACGCCAACGGCGACAAGGAGGTCCTGTACTTCAAGGACTTCAACTCGGGCGCGATGATCCAGAACATCGTGGACCGGGCGAAGAAGGCGGCGATCAAGTCCGTGCTGGAGACCCGCCAGCCGGGCCTGCGGGTGCAGCACCTGCAGGACGCCATCATCGACGAGTTCGCCGAGAACGAGGACCTGCCCAACACCACCAACCCGGACGACTGGGCCCGCATCTCCGGCAAGAAGGGGGAGCGGATCGTCTACATCCGCACCCTGGTCAGCGGGAAGAACCAGGAATCCGGCCGGGCGATCGACACGGCCACCAACACCGGCCAATACCTGTAAACCGACGAGAATCGTTATCGGGCAAGCTCGGGACCGCCATCCCCGCCGGGTGGCGGTCCCGAGCTGTGCCGCGGCCCGACAGCGGTTAGGTTTCCAGGCATGATCCCAGCGCAACAACCGGTTCAGCGCATAGGACTCGGGCTCGCCGCGCTCGGCAGACCGGCCTACATCAACGTCGGTCGCACCGACGTGCTGCCCGTGCAGCGCACCGCGCAGGCGATGCGGGAACGCACCCGGACGGTGCTCGACGCCGCGTACGCCAACGGGATCCGCTGGGTGGACACGGCGCGTTCCTACGGCAGCGCCGAGCAGTTCCTCGCGGATTGGCTGCGCGAACGCGGCCACCAGGACGTCGCGGTGTCCAGCAAGTGGGGTTACGCCTACGTCGCGCAGTGGCGCATCGAGACCGAGGTGCACGAGGTCAAGGAACACTCGGTGGAACGCCTGCGTACCCAGTGGGCGGAAACCCGAACGCTGCTCGGCGACCGGATCGACCTCTACCAGGTGCATTCGCTGACCACCGGCAGCCCGCTGTTCGAGGATCTGGCGTTGCAGTACGAGCTGGCCCGGATCCGGGACGCCGGCGTGCAGCTGGGCTTTTCCACCAGCGGCGCCGCCCAGGGCGAAACCATCGAGCGCGCCTGGGAGATCGAGGTGGGCGGGCGGCAGCTGTTCGGTGCCGTGCAGTCCACTTGGAACACGCTGGAGCCGTCCGTGGGCCGGACCCTGGCCGAGGTGCACACCGGCGGCTGGCGGGTGCTGGTGAAGGAAACCCTGGCCAACGGGCGGCTCGCGGTGGATGCGCCGCCGGGGCTCGGCAAGGTCGCCGAACGGCACGGCGTGGGATCCGATGCCATCGCCCTCGCGCACGTCCTGCGCCAGCCCTGGGCCGACGTGGTGCTGGTCGGTGCCGCCAGCGTGGCGCAGCTGGAGTCGAACCTGGCGGCCTGCCGGGTGGAACTGACCGACCAGGACATCAACGCGCTCAAGCCCCTGGCTCGCGACGCCGCGACCTACTGGGGCGAGCGGGCCGAACTGCCCTGGCGCTGAAGGTTCCCATTCACTCTGCCTGGGCCACGCGCCCGCCCGGGCCCCGCCTCGGGTGACCGTCATCCGTGGGCGAACCACTCCTTGATGAACTGACGCCCGTCCGGGACGAACGGCCACTGCGGGTCCCTCAGCCGCGCGCGGAGCTCCGCCAGGGGCATCCACCAGCCCTCGGCGATTTCTTCGGCCTGGTGGACGATCGGGCCGTCCCACTGCGTCTCGTAGAGGAACCCGTGGAACCGCACGCTGCCCGACTGGTGGACGGTTTGGAACAGGAAGCGGACCGGCGCCCCGCGCACCCCGAGTTCCTCGGCCAGTTCGCGCCGCGCGGTGACTTCCGGGTCCTCCCCGGCGGCAATCACCCCACCGGCCCAGCAGTCGTGCATGCCGGGATAGATGTCCTTGCTGTCGGTGCGGCGGTGCACGTAGACCTCCTTGCGGTCCGGGGAGAGCACGAGCACCTCGCCGACCGCGTGCCAAAGCCCCTCCGCGCGCATCCGCCGCCGCGTCGCACTGCCCACGACACGCCCGGCCGCGTCGTATATGGCCACCGATTCGTCGCCCGCACTCATGCCCCGATCGTCGCACCTGCCCGTCGAGGCACATGCGTCGCGCTGATCCGGGTCACAGTTGCGAACGCACCGGATGTGTGTGGCCCGCGGCATTCTGCTTGGTCGGCGATACCCCGTACGCTGCGAGGTATGCGGCGGATCATGGGAACCGAGGTGGAGTACGGCATCGTCGTGCCGGGCGACTCCAGCGCCAACCCGGTGCTGACCTCCACGCACATCGTGCTGGCCTACGCGGCGGCGGCCGACATCCCGCGGGCGCGGCGCGCGCGCTGGGATTACGAGGTCGAGTCGCCGCTTCGCGACGCCCGCGGCTTCGACCTCAGCACCGCGGCGCAGCAGACCAACGGCTCGGACGGTGACGACCTCGGGGCGGCCAACGTCATCCTCACCAACGGCGCGCGGTTGTACGTCGACCACGCGCACCCGGAGTACTCGGCACCCGAGGTGACCAACCCGCGCGACGCGGTCATCTGGGACAAGGCCGGGGAGCGCGTGATGGAGGAGGCGGCGATCCGGGCGGCCAGCGTGCCCGGCACCGCGCCGATCCAGCTGTACAAGAACAACGTCGACGGCAAGGGCGCCAGCTACGGCACCCACGAGAACTACCTGATGGCCCGCAGCACGCCGTTCACCTCGGTGATCGGCGGTCTGACCCCGTTCTTCGCGTCCCGCCAGGTGATCTGCGGCTCGGGCCGGGTCGGCATCGGGCAGGCGGGGGAGAAGCCCGGCTTCCAGCTGTCCCAGCGCTCCGACTACATCGAGGTCGAGGTCGGCCTGGAGACCACCCTCAAGCGCGGCATCATCAACACCCGCGACGAGCCGCACGCCGACGCCGACAAGTACCGGCGGCTGCACGTCATCATCGGCGACGCCAACCTCGCGGAGACCTCCACCTACCTCAAGCTCGGCACCGCCGCGCTGGTACTGGACATGATCGAGGCCGGGCAGCGCTTCGACGACCTGAAGCTGACCGACCCGGTGCAGGCCGTGCACCTGATCAGCCACGATCCGACCCTCAAACAGACCGTCGAGCTGACCGACGGGCGCCGGTTCACCGGCCTGGACCTGCAGCGCGCCTACCACGAGCGCGCCGCCCGGCACCTCGATGAGCACGGCGCCGAGCGCGCCTCCCGCGAGGTGCTGGAAGCCTGGGGCGAGGTGCTGGAGCTGCTTGGCGGTGACCCGATGGACTGCGCCGACCGGCTCGACTGGCCCGCCAAGCTGCGGCTGCTGGAAAGCTACCGGACCCGCGACAGTCTGGGCTGGGCGTCGCCGCGGCTGCACATGATCGACCTGCAGTACTCCGACGTGCGGCTGGACAAGGGCCTGTACAACCGGCTGGTCGCCCGCGGCTCGATGAAACGCCTGGTCAGCGAGGACGAGGTGCGGGAGGCGGTCACCACACCGCCGGAGGACACCCGCGCCTACTTCCGGGGCCGGTGCCTGGAGCGCTACCCGGCCGAGGTGGCCGCGGCGTCCTGGGACTCGGTGATCTTCGACCTGGGCCGGGAATCCCTGGTGCGCATCCCGACGTTGGAACCCCTGCGCGGCACGCGAGCGCACGTGGGCGAGCTGCTGGAGGCGGCGGCCAGTGCGGAAGAGCTGGTCGACTCGCTGACGAAGGGATGACGAAGCGCGCGGCGCAAGGTGGCTGACCCTGGTTGCCTGGGCGCCGTGGTTGCCGTTTCGCGGCGATATCCCGATGCGGGACCGCCCGGGAAACAGTTTCGTGCACGTCAGCCGGGTGCAAAGATCGAAATCTTGCCCGGCTGGCTGTGGGCGAACGGGTCTCCGATGGGTAGTGTTCACAGCAGGGCTTCCCCACTGCGAGGGAAACACCCGAGAAGGCGACCACCGGGAGGCAAGATGTCCCAGGAAAAGGTTCAGCGACACGGCGGCGGCGAGGGAGACGAAGAGCAGGGCCCAGAGGCCGCCGGTCAGGAACGTCGCGAAAAGCTCGGCGAGGACGTCGACGCCATCCTGGACGAGATCGACGACGTCCTGGAGGAGAACGCCGAGGACTTCGTCCGCGCCTACGTGCAGAAGGGCGGCCAGTAGCCCGCAGGCCCGGAATCTGACGCTGGCCGCGCGGACGTCGTCAGCATCGGGCCGGAGACCTCCGGCCCGGTGCTGTTCGCTGCGCGCCGGATCATGACTAAAGTGCACCTTGTCGCAAAGCCCTTCGATCGGGAGACGATGTCGCTGATGGAACCGAGCTCGGCCCAGTTCCCGGGTCAGGCCCTGCCGGCCGCTTACCTCACGCCGGGGTCTTCCTCGTTCACCGACTTCCTCCGCGCCACCGCGCCCGAGCTGCTGCCGGGCGGCCGGAAAGCGCCGGAGGGCACCGTGCAGGCCCCGCATGGCACCACGATCGTCGCGGTGACCTTCCGCGGTGGCGTGCTGCTGGCCGGTGACCGCCGCGCCACCATGGGCAACCTGATCGCCCAGCGGGACATGGAGAAGCTGTTCGTCACCGATGCCTACTCGGCCGTCGGCATCGCCGGCACCGCCGGGGTCGCGCAGGAACTCGTCCGGCTGTACGCGGTGGAGCTGGAGCACTACGAGAAGCTCGAAGGCGTCCCGCTCTCGTTGGACGGCAAGGCGAACAAGCTGGCGACCATGCTGCGCGGCAACCTTCAGGCCGCGATGCAGGGCCTTGCGGTGGTGCCGCTGTTCGCCGGGTACGACACCGACGCCGACGACCCGGAGCGCGCCGGCCGGATCGTCTCCTACGACGTCGCCGGCGGCCGGTACTACGAGTCCGGCGGCTACCACGCGGTCGGTTCGGGTTCGCTGTTCGCGAAATCGTCGCTGAAGAAGCGCTTCGACCCCGACGCCGATGTCGACACCGCCGTGCGCGCAGCGGTCGAGGCCCTCTACGACGCCGCGGACGACGACACCGCCACCGGCGGTCCCGACGTGTCCCGGCGCATCTACCCGTCGGTCATCACGATCACCGGTGTGGACGGTGCCGTGCGGATGCCCGAGGACCAGACGGCCGAGGTCGCCACCACGGTGGTCAACGGCCGGTTGGAGAACCCCGGCGGCTGATCCGAGGCCCGGTCCGGCCGGGCCCGAACACGCCTGCCCGAGCGAGCAGATTCGAACCAGGAGTGCACAGCCGTGACGATGCCGTTCTACACCTCTCCCGAGCAGTTGATGCGGGAGCGTTCCGAGCTGGCCCGCAAGGGCATCGCGCGGGGCCGCAGCGTGGTGGTGCTGAAGTACGCCGGTGGCGTGCTCTTCGTCGCCGAGAACCCGTCGCCGACGCTGCACAAGGTCTCCGAGATCTACGACCGCATCGGATTCGCGGCCGTGGGCCGCTACAGCGAGTTCGAGGCGCTGCGGGTGGCCGGCGTGCGCATCGCCGACGTCCGCGGGTATTCCTACGACCGACGGGACGTCACCGGCCGGTCGCTGGCCAACACCTACGCCCAGCACCTCGGGGCGATCTTCACCGAGCAGATCAAGCCGTTCGAGGTGGAGATCTGCGTGGCCGAGGTCGGTTTCACCGCCGACACCGACCAGCTGTACCGGTTGACCTACGACGGCTCCATCGTGGATGAGCCGCAGTTCGTGGTGATGGGCGGCCAGGCCGACGCGATCGCGAGCACGCTCAAGGAGTCTTTCAGCGACGGGCTGGAGCTGGCCGACGCGGCGAAGCTGGCCGTGGAGGCGCTGTCCTCCGGCGGGGACAGCACCCGGGAGCTGGGCATCGGCCAGCTTGAGGTCGCGGTCCTCGATCGCGCCCGCCCGCACCGCACCTTCCGCCGCTTCCAGGGCGCGGCGCTGAAGGCGCTGCTCCCCGCCCCGGAAGCCGAGGACGGGGACGCCAAGGGCGATTCCGGTGGTGGCGAAGCCAAGGACGAGGCAAAAAAGGGCAAATAGCCTAATTGGCGGCAAATCGGGAGCGCCCTTGGCCAAGATGGTCAAGGGCGCCTCTTTTTTCCGGACGAGGATCGCCGCGGCGGGCCAGCCACAACATGCTGTGGTTGGCGGCGCTGCTGAGTACCTTTAGTGCGATGTCAGCCCGCGTTCGCGGCAACGAGCGCTGCGTCGTGCCAGCTCACACGGCCTTGCCGACCCCGCTGATGACGCGGCGCAACGGTCCAGCCCATGAAACATGCCACCGCTGCCCGAACGGCGGACCGCCGAGGAACGCGATTTGCGCCTAGTGTGGAACCATGCAGCGGCGGATCTTCGGCATCGAAACCGAGTTCGGGGTCACCTGCACGTTCCACGGGCAGCGGCGACTGTCCCCGGACGAGGTGGCCAGGTACCTGTTCCGGCGGGTCGTGTCGTGGGGAAGGTCGTCGAACGTCTTCCTGCGCAACGGGGCCCGGCTCTACCTCGACGTGGGCTCGCATCCCGAGTACGCCACGGCCGAATGCGACGACCTCGTCCAGCTCGTCACCCACGACAAAGCCGGCGAGCGGATCCTTGAGGACCTGCTCATCGACGCCGAACGCCGACTGTCCGACGAGGGCATCGGCGGGGACATCTTCCTGTTCAAGAACAACACCGACTCGGCGGGCAACTCCTACGGCTGCCACGAGAACTACCTGGTCGGCAGGTCCGGGGAGTTCTCCAGGATCGCCGACGTGCTGCTGCCGTTCCTGGTGACCCGCCAGCTCATCTGCGGGGCCGGGAAGGTGCTGCAGACGCCGCGCGGCGCGGTGTACTGCCTGTCGCAGCGCGCCGAGCACATCTGGGAGGGCGTGTCCAGCGCGACGACCCGGTCGCGGCCGATCATCAACACGCGCGACGAGCCGCACGCCGACGCCGAGCGGTACCGCCGGCTGCACGTCATCGTCGGCGACTCCAACATGTCCGAGGTGACCACCCTGCTCAAGGTCGGCTCGGCGAATCTGGTGCTGGAGATGGTCGAGCAGGGCGTGCAGTTCCGGGACTTCAGCCTGGACAACCCGATCCGCGCGATCCGCGAGATCAGCCACGACCTCACCGGGCGGCGCACGGTCCGGCTGGCCGGCGGCCGGGAGGCCTCCGCGCTGGACATCCAGCGGGAGTACTACGGCCGGGCGGTCGACCACGTCGCGCGGCGCGGTTCGGACCCGATGACCGAACGCATCCTGGAGTTGTGGGGCCGGGCGCTGGACGCGATCGAGCAGCAGTCCTTCTCCCTGATCGACCGGGAGATTGACTGGGCGATCAAGCACCGGCTGCTGGAGCGCTACCGGAACAAGCACGGGCTGGAACTGTCCAGTCCGCGCATCGCCCAGCTCGACCTGGCCTACCACGACATCCGCCGGGGCCGCGGGCTGTTCGACATGCTGCAGCGCAAGGACCTGGTGGACCGCGCCACCGAGGACGGCGAGATCGAGGCCGCCAAGGACACCCCGCCGCAGAGCACGCGGGCCAAGCTGCGCGGTGACTTTATCGCCGCCGCGCAGGCCGCGGGTCGGGATTTCACGGTGGACTGGGTGCACCTCAAGCTCAACGACCAGGCCCAGCGCACGGTCCTGTGCAAGGACCCGTTCCGCGCGGTCGACGAACGGGTGGAACGACTGATCAGCTCGCTGTGACCGGGATCCACACCTTCGAGGCGTGGCGGGCGCCTTCCACCCGAAGGCGCCCGCGCCTCGGCTGTCTCACCGCTCCGGGTGCTGGCCGGTGGGGCGGATGGTCAGTTCGTTGACGTCGACCCCGGGCGGCTGCCCGAGGGCGTAGCGGACGGCGTTGGCGATGTCCTCCGGGCGCAGCTTGGGGACGTCCCGGGTGGCTGCGGTCATATCGGTTTCGACCATGCCCGGTTGGATGAGGGTGACCCGGACGCCGGTGCCGACGCATTCCGCGCGGATGTTCTGGGCCAGGGCGGTCACCGCCCACTTGGTGGCCGAGTAGAGGTTGCCGGGGCGGATGCCGCGTCCGGCGTTCGAACCGGTCAGCAGCAGGTGGCCTTGGGTGCGGACCAGCGCCGGAAGCGCCGCGCGGGCCGTGATGGCGGCGCCGTAGACGTTGGTCAGGATCATCTCGCGCCATTGCTCGGGGCCGGCGCCGCCGTTGCCCAGGAACGAGGTCGGCACGCTCATCCCGGCGTTGGCGAAGGCCGCGTCCAGGCGCCCGAAGCGGTCTTCGACGCGCTGCACGGCGGCGCTCAGGTCGGGCCAGCTGGTGATGTCGCACGGCAGCGCGAGCGCGGTATCCGCGCCCAGCTCGTCAACCAGAGGCGACAAGGATTCGGCGGAGCGAGCGAGCAGGGCGAGTCGATAACCATCCGCCGCGGCGGCGCGGGCGGTGGCCGCGCCGATGCCGCGCGAGGCGCCGGTGATGAGCATGACGGGGTCGGACATGTCGCCAGCCTAGGAACGCGCGGCCCGGCACAAAATTTTTGATTTCCGGCGTGTCGGGATGCGAGACGGCGAGAAAAGTTCGATCGCGGCGGAAAATGGAACCTCGGTCCGCGGGGAAATCGCCCGAAACCGGCGTGCCGCAGTGGTCTCATCCCGCATCACTAGGCATGATGTGCATCGACCCAAACACGTGATCGAATACTGCGGAGCTAGAGTTTCGACGTGGCCACTGTGCGTGCTGAGCGCTTGGTGAACCTGGTGTTGTGTCTGCTGTCGACCCGCCAGTACCTCACCGCGGAGCGGATCCGGGCGATCGTGCCGGGTTATTCCGGTGCGCCCACCGACGAGGCATTCTTCCGGACCTTCGAACGCGACAAGGCCGAGCTGCGCGACCTGGGGATCCCGCTGGAGACCGGGCGCAACTCCGCGTTCGACTCCGCCGACGGCTACCGCATCGCCCGCCGCGACTACGAGCTGGGCGACCTCGACCTGGAACCCGATGAGGCGGCAGCGGTCGGCCTCGCGGTGCGGCTGTGGGACTCCCCGGAGTTCACCTCGGCGGCCCGCGGCGCGCTGCTGAAGCTGCGTGCCGCCGGGGTCGACGTCGACGAGAACTCCTCGGCGGCAGTCGAGCCGAAGGTGCGCACCAGCGAGCCCGCGTTCGCGCCGCTTTTGGGCGCGGTGCAGAGCGGGCGCGTGGTGGAGTTCGACTACCGGCGCCCGAGCAGCCCGGAGGCGCACCGCCGCACCGTAGAACCGTGGGGCGTGGTGTCCTGGCGGGGCCGCTGGTACCTGGTCGGGCACGACCGCGACCGGCAGGCGCCCCGCTGCTTCCGGCTGTCCCGGATCCTGGGGCAGACCAAAGTGGTGGGACCGGCCGGGCAGGTGCAGCGCCCGCCGGACACCGACCTGCTTCGGTTGGTGGCCGGCGACCAGCGCGAGCCCCCGTCCAGCACGCTGGCCCGGGTGTGGGTCGCGGCCGGTCGAGCGCAGGGGCTGCGGCGCCGGGCTACCGTCGTGGACCCGCAGGTGGAACTAGGCGGTGATCCGGGGGACGTGCTGGAGCTCGACCTGCGGTACCCGGAGTCGGCGGCTAGCTGGCTCGCCGGGCACGGGCCGGACGTCGTGGTGCTGGAGCCGGACACGTTGCGCAAGACGGTGCACGAGATCCACCTGGACGTCGTCGACCGGGACAGCGCCGTTGACCGGGGGGAGGGGCGATGACGGGCGCGACCGAGCGGCTGCCCAGGCTGCTGGCGCTGGTGCCGTACCTGCTGAGCCGGCCCGGCATTCCGATCGCCGACGCCGCGGCCGACTTCGGGGTCAGCGCGCACCAGCTGCGCAAGGACCTGGAACTGCTGTGGATGTGCGGGCTGCCGGGCTACGGGCCCGGCGACCTGATCGACCTGTCCTTCGAAAGCGACTCGATCACCGTCACCTACGACGCGGGCATGCGGCGACCCCTGCGGCTGACCGCGTCCGAGGCCACCGCGTTGCTGGTGGCGCTGCGTGCGCTGGCCGACACCCCGGGCATCACCGACACCGACGCGGTGCAGCGCACCTTGGCGAAAGTGGAGAATGCCGTCGGGCAGGCGCGCCCAGCAGGCGTGGTCGTCGGCCTGGAGGGGCGGGAAGCCGCGCTGCGGCCGGGCGTGCGGTCGGCCGTGCAGGACGCGACGACGCGCCGTCGGGCGTTGCGGATGCGCTACTACACCGCCTCCCGCGACGAGATCAGTGAGCGGACCGTGGATCCGATGCGGCTGCTGCTCATCGACGGGCGCAGCTACCTGGAGGCCTGGTGCCGCAACGCGTCCGGGGTGCGGATGTTCCGGCTGGACCGCATCGACGATGTGGACGTGCTGGCGGAGTCCGCGCAGCCGCCGTCGGAGGCCGAGCCAACAGACGTCTCGGAGGGCCTGTTCCGGCCGGCGCCGGACCAGTCCGTCGCCGAGCTGGAGCTGGCGCCCGATGCGCGCTGGGTGGCCGAGTACTACCCGGTCGATGAGCTGGTCGAGCTGCCGCAGGGCCGGGCCCGGGTGCGGATGCGGTACTCGGACCGGTCGTGGATGACGCGGCTGCTGCTGGGGCTAGGCGGCCAAGTGCGGGTGCTCAGCCCTTCGGAATTGGCGTGTGACGTGCGTCAACGCGCGGAAGGCGCGTTGGCACGGGCGCGTCATCTTCCGTCCACCTGAGGGGGCTACGGTGATCTCGTGCCGTATATGTGGAGTCTTGCCCTGCTGGCCGTGGGCCTGATCCTGCTCGCGCTGCTGCTGTTGCGGCTGTTCCGGGAGTTGCGCAGGTTCAAATCCGTGCAGCGGCAGGTCGCCCACGACCTCGGTGACCGCAGCGGCTTGGTGAAGGCGCGCGTGGCCGGTTTGAAGGTGGCGCTCGCGCAACGTCGCGACCGGTGACGTGCGACGGCCCTACTTGTCGACCCCTGCCCCGCGTACCATTGCGCCTGCAGGGACCTGATGAAAGGTTTACACGGATGGGTTTGCCAGGTGGCTGGGAGCTGATTCTCATCGTCTTGGTCTTGGTGCTGCTCTTTGGCGCCACCAAGCTCCCACAAATGGCGCGCTCCCTCGGCCAGTCCGCGCGAGTATTCAAGGCGGAAGCCCGTGGCATGAAGTCGGACGAGGAAGCGGCCAAGAAGGAGAAGGCCGAGCGGGAGTCGAAACCGGAGCTGACCTCCGGCGAGGCCAGCCCACCGTCGGTTTCGCCTCCGGTCGACGAGAAGCAGCGCAACGATCCCAAGAACTGACTGAGGACGGGGCAACACGGTGGGTGCACTGCACCGCCTGAATCCGTTCCGCAAGGACCGCCGTCGGTGGGGGCGCAGGCACAATCCCGACGGCACCATGACGCTCGTCGATCACCTCTACGAGCTGCGGTACCGGTTGGGCGTAGCCATGGCGGCGGTGGTCGTCGGTGGCATCTTTGGTTTCTGGTGGTTTTCGCATTCGGTTTTCGGGCTGCCGACGCTCAGCGACGTGCTGCTCGGGCCGTACTGCGCGTTGCCCGTCGAGCAGCGGTTGAGCCCCAATGGGACGTGCCAGCTGTTGCAGACCGAGCCGTTCGAGATCCTCATGCTGACGTTGAAGGTCGGGATTTCGGTCGGCGCGGTGCTGTTCAGCCCGGTGTGGCTGTACCAGCTGTGGGCGTTCATCACGCCGGGCCTCTACGCCAAGGAGCGCAAGTTCGCCCGGACGTTCGTGTTCTTCGCGACCATCCTGTTCGCGGCCGGTGCGGTGCTGGCGTACTTCGTGCTCCCACAGGCGCTGATCTTCATGTCCGGGTTCGGTGGGCATGCGTTCTTCACCGCGCTCACCGGCGGCAAGTACATCAGCTTCATGCTGCTCCTGCTGCTGATCTTCGGCGTGAGCTTCGAGCTCCCGCTGATCCTGGTGATGCTCAACCGGGCCGGGATCGTCAGCTACGCGAAGCTGAAGAGCTGGTGGCGAGGCGTGGTGTTCGCGCTGTTCGTGTTCGCCGCGGTCGCCACGCCGGGACAGGACCCGTTCTCGATGCTCGCGCTGGCGGGGGCGCTGGTGGTGCTGTTCGGCATCGCGATGCTCCTCTGCCGGGCCAACGACCGGCGCAAGGCCAAGAAGCTCGCGGCCGACGGCCTGGCGGGTGTGGGCCTGGACGAGGCGTCGGAGATCGACTTCCGGCCATCCGACCTGGACACCACGCCGTCGCCGAGCACGAAGCAGCACGACGACATCACCTGATCGCATGCGGTGCGTGCCCGGGGCGCTCGCGGTGGTCGGTTCGGTTGAGGTCTGTCGAACCCGGCTTGCGCGGCCCGGGTCCGCGCGGCCCGGGTCCGCGCGGGCCGGGCCTGAGCGGCACTGTGACGAGGCGAGCACCGCTCGTCGAGCGAGGACCTGCGACGGCGGTCGGCATCATGTGAAAGCCTTGGGACGTGGCTGCCAGCCGTTCCAACCCCACCAAGCTGTCCCCGGCCGACGCGTTCGCGGCGCACAGTCGCCGCACTGCGCACCCCAAGTTGGCCGAGTTCGCGGGAGAGCTGTCTTTCGAACTGGACCCCTTTCAGCGCACCGCCTGCCAAGCCCTGGAGGCCGGGCGCGGGGTGCTGGTGTGCGCGCCGACCGGCGCCGGCAAGACCGTCGTCGGCGAGTTCGCCGTGCACCTCGCGCTCTCGGAGGGCCGGAAATGCTTCTACACCACGCCGATCAAGGCGCTGTCCAACCAGAAATACGCCGACCTGTGCGCGCGGCACGGTAGTGCCGCGGTCGGCCTGCTGACCGGCGACACCTCGATCAACGGCGAGGCGCAGGTGGTCGTGATGACCACCGAGGTGCTGCGCAACATGCTCTACGCGGGCTCCCGCAGCCTCGACCAGCTCGGCTACGTGGTGATGGACGAGGTGCACTACCTCGCCGACCGCTTCCGGGGTGCCGTGTGGGAGGAAGTGATCCTGCACCTGCCGGAGTACGTGCAGGTGGCGAGCCTGTCGGCGACCGTGAGTAACGCCGAGGAGTTCGGCGAGTGGCTGCAGGAGGTGCGCGGCGACACCACGGTCGTGGTCGACGAGCACCGGCCGGTGCCGCTGTGGCAGCACATGCTCGTCGGGCCCCGGATGTTCGACCTCTTCGGCGGCGAAACCGTGGACCGGGAACTGCGGATCAACCCGAACCTGCTTCGCCATACCCAGCAGCTGGCCCGCGTGCACCTGCCCTACGGAGGTCGGCGCGGTGGGCCGAACACCAAGCGCAAGGGCCCGCGCCCGCCCCGGTTCTACCCGCCGTCGCGGTTGGAGATGCTGAGCGGGCTGGACGCGGCCGGGCTGCTGCCGGCGATCGTGTTCATCTTCAGCCGCAACGGCTGCGACCAGGCCGTCGCCCAGTGCATGCGGGCGGGCCTGCGGCTGACCACCGAGGCGGAAGTGGACGAGATCCGCGAGGTGGTCGACGAGCACACCGCCAACCTGCCGGAGAGCGATCTGGCGGTGCTGGGCTTCTGGGAGTGGCGGGAAGCGTTGGAGCGCGGGCTGGCCGCGCACCACGCGGGGATGCTGCCGGCGTTCAAGGAAACCGTCGAGGAGCTGTTCGTCCGCGGGCTGGTCAAGGCCGTGTTCGCCACCGAGACACTGGCGCTGGGCATCAACATGCCCGCTCGCACGGTGGTGCTGGAGCGGTTGGTGAAGTTCAACGGCGAATCGCACGTCGACCTCAGCCCCGGCGAGTACACCCAGCTCACCGGGCGGGCGGGGCGGCGCGGCATCGACATCGAGGGCCACGCGGTGGTCGTCTGGCAGCCGGGCATCGACCCCAAGCAGGTCGCCGGGCTGGCCTCCACCCGCACCTACCCGCTGCGGTCGTCGTTCCGGCCGGGCTACAACATGGCCGTCAACCTCGTGCAGCGCGTCGGCCAGGACGCCGCGCGGGAACTGCTGGAGCAGTCGTTCGCGCAGTTCCAGGCCGACCGCTCGGTGGTGGGGCTGTCCCGGCGGGTGGATCGCAACAACGAGGCGCTGACCGGCTACGGCGAAGCGATGCACTGCCACCTCGGCGACTTCGACGAGTACTTCGAGCTGCGTCGCCGCATCTCCGAGCGGGAGAAGGTGCTGGCCCGGCAGAACCGCCAGTCGCGCCGCGCGGAGGCGGCCAAGTCGCTGGAGAAGCTGCGCAAGGGCGACGTGATCGCGGTGCCCGCCGGGCGGCGCTCCGGGCTGGCGGTGGTCATCGATCCGGGCTTGGAGCCGATGGGCGAGCCGCGGCCGCTGGTGGTCACCGAGGATCGCTGGTCGGGGCGGCTCTCGGTCGCCGACTTCACCTCGCCGGTCGAGCCGCTGGGCAAGATCAAGCTGCCCAAGCACGTCGACACCCGCTCCCCGAAGTCCCGCCGGGACCTGGCCTCGACGCTGCGCAACACCGGCCTGGCGGCCTCCGGCGGGCGCTCGCGGCGACGCTCGGACGCGGCCGACGACGCCGAGTTGGCTACGCTGCGGCGCGCGCTGAAGGCGCACCCGTGCCACGGCTGCGACGAGCGGGAGAACCACGCCCGGTGGGCCGAGCGTCACGAGCGTCTGCGCGGCGAGAACGAGAACCTGCGGCGCAAGGTCGCGGCGACCACGCACTCGCTGGCTCGCTCATTCGACCGGATCGTGGCGCTGCTCACCGAGCGGGACTACCTCCCGGCGGCGGGTTCGGCGGAGGGCCAGGTCACCCAGCACGGGCGGCGGCTGTCCCGGCTCTACAGCGAGTCCGATCTGCTGGCGGCCGAGTGCCTGCGGGTCGAGGCGTGGCGCGGGCTGGGACCGGCCGAACTGGCGGCCGTGGTGTCCTCGCTGGTGTATGAGTCGCGGCGGGAAGGGCTGGCCCCGCAGGTGCCGGCCGGTTCGGTCAGCGACGCGCTGGCCGCCACCTGGCGGCTGTGGGCGGAACTGGAGGACGACGAGCGGCGGCACAAGCTGGACCGCACCCGCGAGCCCGACGCCGGTTTCGCCTGGCCGGTGTTCCGCTGGGCGCGCGGCGAGTCGCTGGAGAAGGTCCTCACCGCCGCGGAGTCCAGCGGGCACGAGCTGTCGGCCGGAGACTTCGTCCGCTGGTGCCGCCAGGTCATCGACCTGCTCGACCAGATCCGCGAGGTCGTCGGGGTCACCGATCCGGTGGGTTCGGCGGCGGCCAAGGCGGTCACCGCCATCCGGCGCGGCGTGGTCGCCGCCGGGGCGCTGTGACGGCCGCCCGGCCGATTCGGGCGGCCGGTGTGTTGTGGTTGGATCACCTGGCGTCGGGTTCGTCCCGGCGGCCGAGTGACCATCGTCCGGAGGTGTAGATGTCGTCCCCCTACGGCCCGCCGAAGAACTCCGTCAGGCCGCAGCGTCGCTGCGGGAGCTGGCGGGTAAGGCGACACCTGGACCTTGGACGACCGAACTCCCATCCGGTAGCTACCCGCGAGAGGGTGTGTTCGCTGGCCCAAACGCGGTGAAGTGGGTCGCCGGTTCTGATCCCGGAGACGCCCGCTGGATCGCCACCATGTCCCCCGCTGTTGCGAAACCTCTAGCCGCGTGGCTGGATCTAGCCGCGTCGGACTACGAGAAGAGGGAGGGGATGCGGCGCTACGACGATCCTCCCGGTGACTGGTTCGGCCTCGGACCGATCGACGTCCTTGGTCTGCTCGGGGACTCTTGGCAGATCCGGGCGCTGGAGTTCGCCCGTCAGATCAACGCCGCGAACAAACCAGATGTAACACCACCACCGAGCTAGCGATACGTCAGTGTCCACGCCCACAGGGGGAACACATGCCCGAACAACGCTGGTGGCACGACCAGCCGGCGAAGCACGAAACGCCGCCCGCACCTGCGGAGGAGCCGTTCAAAACCGCCGGCTACGGCACCTTCGGCCTCATCCTCGCCATCGTTGGCCCGTTCATCCCCGCTCCGCTGTCGGTCTTCGTCCTCATCGCCGCGCTCATCCTCGGCGGGCTCGGTCTGGATCGGGCGCGGCAGGGGAGAGCCGGTGCCGGCCTGCCGCGGGCAACGATCATCGTTGCCGCCGTTGGGTTGGTGCTGACCTTTATCTTTGCCTCGATGTAGTGCTGAGTACAGCAAAAAGCCCTCACCCGGGAAGATCCGGGTGGGGGCATTTTGTGTTTCTGGGTCAGCCGTCGAGACGGCCGTCCTTGATGAGTCGAGTGAACGCGGCGAACTGGGACGGGGCCAGGGCCAGGACCGGGCTGTCATCACCGAGCTTGGAGTCTCGGATCAGGGCCACGCCCGGTAGATTCTGGGCGACCTCCACACAGTTGCCGCCGCTGTTAGACCGCGACGACTTGCGCCACGCCGCGTGTGATGTATCCACGCCCCAACCTCCTACTTTCCGTCCAGGGTGTCTCTGATGGTACGCAGCCGATCGAGTGTTGCGGGAGCCGGTAGCGCCAAGGATCGCAACTCGTCGAAGACGTATCGGAGCGCTACTACGTCCTCCGCCTTGTCAACCGTGTGCCCACCGAGCGGCGAGTCCATGAAACCGAGCGGCTCCTCGTCTGGCCGCGAGTACGACAACACGATAAACGCCCCGGATGGGCTGGCGTGCATGCCCGCTTCGAACGGTAGTACCTGAAGGATCACGTTCGGGAGCTGACACCGTTCGATCACAGCGTCGATCTGCGCACGCATAACCTCGGGGCCACCGACGAGACGGTGGAACGCCGACTCGGCGACCACGGCTCGGAACTGGAGTGGCGGAGTCTCTTCGAGCCGGCGTTGCCGAGCCATTCGAGCCTCGACGCGGCGAGTGATGTCCGGTGGATTGGTGGTGTATCGGCCGGTGCGGTGCACTTCGTAGGCGTAGCGCTCGGTCTGCAACAGTCCAGGGATCAGGTCGAGCTCGAAGTTGTAAGCCTCGCTCGCGAAGCTCTCGAACTCAACGAACGGCGCGAACCACTCCGGCACCTGGTAGGACTCCCACCAACCACGTTTCTCGGACTCGGCCCGCGTCGCTTCCAACTGAGCGCGGACGTTGTCCGGCGTCCCGTACAGGTCCAATAGCTTGGTCAGCTCGCTCTTCTTGGCCTTGGATCGGCCCGCTTCCATGTGGCGAATCTTGCTCACCGAGCAGCCCAGTACTTCCGCAGCCTGCTCGACGTCGTGGCCTGACTGCTTGCGCAGTTTCTCCAGCCACGAACCGAGTTGTCGCTGTCGCGCCGTTGACATGTCGAGCACCTTAGCGCCGCCCGCGGGGCCAACGTTCACCCATCTAGCGGACTTGATCGTCTGATGTTGTCAACGGTAGCGTCTGATTTTGTCAGAAGAGAATCCTGGTGTGAGGGTGATCTTATGTGGCGTTGTATCAGGGTCAGTGCCGGGTCGGCGTGGAGCTCCTATCAGCACCACCGCGTGAAAGCCCGCGAACGCGGGGACCGAGAGAGGCAACGAGTGCGAGTGCAGCCATGAGCGCGCCAAGGCCCAAGATCGTTAAGCATGAGTCAGCGAGCGATGAGGTTGCGTACTGGATCTGCCCGCCCCGCTCGAACTATCGGCACGCGACCATGCAGCGCCCCGGTGCCTTGATCCACGGCAGCAGCTTCGAGGCGCTGTGCGGGGAAACGGTCAAGGCACCGTGGCCCACTCCGAACGACCGTCAGCCGCAGAGCAAACTCGTTACGGACCGGTGCGACGGCTGCTCTGAAGCCGTCAAAGAACGCGGTGCCAGAAGCCGAACCTGGGACTTCTAAGACCGCCCGGACTGGTGGTACCGAGACCGCAACGGGGCGGATCACGGACCGCGCCCACCGGACCGGGCAGCCGTCCCCGCGCCTTCTCTACTCCATCTTCGGCGCGGGGACGGCCAATCTTCGCTCGACACACGGGCGCAAGCCAGATTGCCTCACAGGGAGAGGTACACATGCTGGGAGACTGCACCTGGACTGATCAGGCACACAAAATCCACGCGACCGGCGGCCAGCCATGAGCTCCCCCGTGAGTGCATGGTTCACCGTGTCCGGGCAACTGTATGACGGCCCGTGGTACCCCGGTTTTTTCCAGCCGCTCAGGCACCGGCTCGGTCCCGAACCCTACAAAATCACGCTAGACGGCCGGGTTTTCTTCTTCTCGCTGTGCGGGTCGCCCGTGTTGAAAGGGCCGGCTAGCCAGCGGATAGACAAGTGCCCTAAGTGCTGCCTGCACCCTTGAGACTCGGCTCATCGCCGGAGATCCCCCAGTAATCCGGGCGATGAGTCGCGGCAGCCGGAGGAAAGGTCCGGGGGTGACGTCATTCCTCCGGCTGCCATCCATATCGAGCTCCGGTGGAGCTGCGCGGCCATGCTGCCTCAGCCAGCGCGCCCGCCGATATGTGCCCTGCTGTTGGTCCCCAGACACAGCAGGGCACGGGATGGCCGGACCGGCTCAGCCCCTCGGGGGTCCGGTCATCCCCCAGCTTCGGCGTGGTAGAGCGCCGAGTCTCACAGCCAGAGGGAAGGTAGGGGTGCCGATATCACGTGAAGCCCCCTCCCCTTGCCGGGGGAGGGGGTTCGTGTATGTCCGATCGCGTTGGCTGTGATCTGATCTCCACATGATGGTCGAGAGAAAGTTATGTACATACCAGAACTACGGCCCGCTCGGGGGCTACCCCCAGTGGGGTCAGCAACCGCAGGGTCCTGGGATGCAACCGGCGGCGCCGGGCTATCCGCAGCCGGGTGGCTTCGCGCCGCAGCGGCCAGCGCAGCCACCGCAGCAGCCCTACGGCCACGGCCAGCAGTACCCGCCGGGCGGCGGCCAGCAGCACCCGCCGGGCGGCGGCCAGTTCGCACCGTCGGGCGGCTACGGCCAGTACGCGCCGCCGCCGAAGAAGAAGCGGTCGGCGCTGCCGTGGGTGCTCGGCGGCTTCGGCGCACTGGTCGTGATCGGGGCGGTGCTGGTGCTGGGATTCGTCGCGCCGGGCTGGTTCGTGCGGCCGGTGTTCGATTCGGCAAGCGTTGCCAAGGGCGTCTCGCAGACCCTGAAGAGCTCCTACGGGATCAAGGGGGTCGGCGAGGTCAGCTGCCCGGATGGGCAGCCGGTGGAGGTCGCGCACCGCTTCGACTGCAAGGTCACCATTGATTCGCAGGCCAAGGCCGTCACGGTCACGGTCAAGAACAGCAAGGGTGTCTACGAGGTCGGCCACCCGAAGTGAACATCGGCCGACGCGTGCGGCGGGGGCGGGAAGGGTTCGGGTTCCGCCGGGTTTCTGATCGTTCTGAGCACGGGATTCCGTGCCGGTCAAGGTATTCCACAATGGACAATCACGGTGACCCCCTCGGTTAAGCGGATGAAGTGCCTCGCCCGTTTCGCGATCAGGGAGTGAGGGCCGCGATCAGGCGGTCGATGCTGGCTCCGAGGCCCCAGGTGCTTTGCAGGGCGCGCAGGCGATCGGTATCCACAGTGGACTGCGGGATCGGATCCGGGCGGTGCAGGACCACCGGGGCGTCGCGGACGACCCGGACCACCGACGGCGCCGCGGCCAGATAGTCCGCGGCCTCGGCGAGTTTGCCGCGCACCCGCGGCGTCAGGCCGGAATCCCCGCCTTCCGCCGCCGCGAGCAGTGCGTCGAGGGAGCCGTACTGGGTGATCAGCTTCGCCGCCGTTTTCTCCCCGATACCCGCCACACCGGGCAGTCCGTCGGAAGGATCTCCGCGCAGGACGGCCATTTCCGCGTAATCGTCGCCGGCGCGGTCGACCGACAGGGCGTACTTCGCGGCGAGTTCGGCGGGGCCGAAGTTCTGTGCCTTCGCCAGGCCCGCACCGATGTAGATCACCCGGACCGCGGTCGGCTCCGCGCGCACCAGCTGGAACAGGTCGCGGTCCCCGGTGACGACCTCCACCGCGTCCCGGTCTTCGCGATCGGCCAGCACGCCGATGACGTCGTCGGCCTCGTAGCCCGCCGCTTCCGCGGTGGCGATCCCCGCCGCGTCGAGCACTTCGAGGATCACCGGGACCTGCGGGGACAGCGTGTCCGGGACCTCTTCGGCGGCGGGGTCGTCCGCGGCCACGCGGTGCGCCTTGTAGGACGGCAGCGCGTCGACCCGGAACTGCGGGCGCCAGTCGTTGTCCAGGCAGGCCACCAGCCGGGACGGGCGTCGGTCGGTGATCAGCTTGGCGAGCATGTCGCAGAATCCGCGCACCGAGTTCACCGGTGTGCCGTCCGGGGCGGTCAGCGAGTCCGGCAGGGCGTAGTACGAGCGGAACCACAACCCGGCGGAATCGACGAGCATCAGGGGGCCAGTCACGGCCTCAGCTTGTCATGTCGACTCTCGGTGGGCGATGGGCGATGGGCGGTGGGCGATGGGCGGTGGGCGGTGGAAGGCGGCGATTTCACTGGATATCGGCAGGCGGATTTCCGTCGAAATCCCCCACCGACCGGGCGGACATCGGGGCCTCGAACCGGGATTAGGCTGGGGGGCTATGGCCACCGACTCGATTAAGCAGGATCCATCCGTGCTCGCCGCCCGCCTGACCCGGGCCGCCGAAGTCGCCGCCGTGGCGAGACTCGACGCACTGCTGATCTCGCCGGGCTCCGATCTGCGTTACCTCCTCGGCGCGGGCGGGGAGTCGCATGAGCGGCTGACCTGCCTGGTGTTGCCGTCCGACGGCCGGCCCGCGCTGGTGGTGCCGAAGGTGGAGGAGCCCGGCTTCGCCGGCATCCCGCTGGCCGGGCTCGGCATCGAGGTCGTGACCTGGGTCGACGGCCAGGACCCGCACGCGATCGTGGCCGACCTGGCCCGCCGGGGCGGCGCACCGGCCCGGTTGGCCGTCGCCGACGTGATGCCCGCGCTGCACACCATCCCGCTGCGCGCCGCCCTGCCCGAGGCCGAGCAGGTGCTGGCCGGAGCCGTGCTGCGGGAATTGCGGATGCGCAAGGACGCCGCCGAGATCGAGGCGCTGCGCAAGGCCGGGGCCGCCATCGACCGGGTGCACGCCCGGATGGCCGAATTCCTCAAACCGGGCCGGACCGAGGCCGAAGTCGGTGCCGGCATCTCCGCCGCGATCCTCGAAGAGGGGCACACCGAGGCGGCCTTCGTCATCGTCGGGTCCGGGCCGAACGGCGCCAGCCCGCACCACGCCCTGTCCGACCGGGTGATCGAACGCGGCGACGTGGTCGTCATCGACATCGGCGGCCCGATCGCGGAGGGCTACAACTCCGACTGCACCCGCACCTACGCGGTCGGCGAGCCCGCCCAGCCGGACGTCCGCGACACCTATGCCGTGCTGCAGGCCGCCCAGCGCGCCGCGGTCGAGGCGGTGCGGCCGGGCACCACCGCCGAGTCGATCGACGCCGCCGCCCGCGAGCCGATCGCCGCCGCCGGGTTCGGTGAATTCTTCGTGCACCGTACCGGGCACGGCATCGGGCTCGACGTGCACGAGGAGCCCTACGTCGTCGAGGGAAACGCGCTGGCGCTGGAACCCGGGATGGCCTTCAGCGTCGAGCCGGGCATCTACCAGCCGGGGCGCTGGGGTGCCCGGATCGAGGACATCGTCATCGTCACCGAGGACGGCGTCGAGAGCGTCAACAACCAACCGCACGAGTTGGTGGTGCTGCCGGCGTGAGCGACAGATCCGCAAATTCGGGCGCGCTGGAAGCCACCGACCGCGCCATTCTGCGCGAGCTGGCGCGGGATGGCCGGTGCAGCTTCACCGACTTGGCCGAGCGTGTCGGGCTGAGCGTCTCCGCGGTGCACCAGCGGGTTCGACGGCTGGAACAGCGCGGTGCCCTCCAGGGCTATACGGCCAAAGTGGACGGTGACCAGATCGGGTTGCCGCTGACCGCGTTCATCTCGCTGACCCCGATCGATCCGGCCGCGCCGGACGACTACCCGCAGCGGCTCGAACACCTGCCGCAGATCGAGTCGTGCTACTCGGTGGCCGGCGAGGAGTCCTACATCCTGCAGGTGCGGGTCGCTTCCCCGCTGGGCCTGGAGGAATTGCTCCGGCAGATCCGCGAGGCGGCGAAGGTCTCCACTCGCACGACCGTGGTGCTCTCCACCCCCTTCGAGGGCCGCCCACCGGCGATCTGAGCATTTCCGCCGATCAGGTGTGTGAGTACTTCGGGGTGCTAGAGCACTCCGAAGTACTCACAGGGGGCGCGGTGGATCAGGGATGTGCCCGCAGCGCCGCGATGTGTTCCGGTACCGCGCGCAGGTTGCCGCGCTCGTCCGGCAGGCACACCGCCTGCGCATCCTGGGTGGCCATGAACTCGCCGAGACAGCGGCCGAGTTGCGCGTGTCCGGTGGCGTTGGCGTGGAAGGACTCCTGCATCGCGTGCGGGGCACGCCGCTCGTCCTTGAGGCTCGCCCAGTCGACGGTCAGCCGGGTGAACCACTCACCCTCGGCGGTCCGCGGGTTCCCGGTGCACGCCTCGTGCCCTTCGCCCGCCCGGGACAGATCCAGGAACCGCGCGTTCGCCTGCCGCGCGACGTCTCGTAGCGCGTCCGATAACTCCGGCACACCGGTGTTCCGGATCCATTCCAGGTCGCCGGTCACGAATGGGCAGCCGGACAGGTCCTGCAACTCGGGTTTGACCCCGGGGCCGACCGGTGAGGCGTAAGACTGCACGATCAACGAATAACTGCTCGGGGTGTAGCCCGCGCCGTCCATCGCCGCCCGGATGTCGTGCAGCGCGTCGAGCACCTTCGGCTTCATCCGCTCCAGCCGCTGCGGCCACACGGTGCGCAGCTGCGCCGCGCATCCGTCCATGCTCTGCCGCACCCACGCCTCCACGCACTGGTTGACGACATCGGTGAAGCCCGGATCGTCGTTCGCGCCGACCTCCACGATGACGTCGGTGATGCGGTAGCGCTGCGCCAGCTCGGCCAGCCGCTGCGCCTGGGAGCCCTCGGCGTGGTCGGGTTCCGGATCGGCGCCGACCAGCTCGGCCGTCGCGCCGGAGCAGGCCAGGTTGATGCGGGTTACCGTGGCCGGCAGCTGAAGCTGGTTGACCGGCGCGGCGGGGGAGCGGTGGCACCAGTTGTCTCGCTCGCCGTTGGTCCCGGCCTCGTAGTTGCCGCCGCCTTCGCCCGACAACGTGCTGTCACCGACCGTCACCACCGCGGCCGGGAGCTGCTTGGGCTGCAACGGCAACCCCGGCAGGTACTGGTCGCTGATCAGCATCCCGAGCGCCAGCACGCTGCCGACCAGCAGGAGGATGAGTGATTTCGACTTGTGCGCCCGCATCGCGGGAAAGTCTATGGTGCCCGCCGCCGACGGCGTTCATCACCTCGGCGGCCCCCGGGAGCATTTCCCGGGTCTGATTCGTTGAATCGGGTGACTGCCACCAACAGGAGGTTTGCGCGCCGTGCCGATCCTCGTTCTGCTCCTCGTCGCCGGTGTGGCCGAAATCGCCGTGCTGGTCGCCCTCGGCCAGGCGATCGGCGTGCTGCCCACCCTCGGCCTGTTGCTGGCCGGCGCGGTGCTGGGATCCTGGCTGGTGCGCCGGGCAGGCCGCCGGACCCTGCAGGAGTTCCGCGAAGCGGCCCGCCGGCGGACACCTCCGGAGAAGGAGCTCTCCGACGGGGTGCTCATCGCCGCCGCCGGCATCCTGATCATCCTGCCGGGTTTCATCAGCGACGTCCTCGGGCTGCTCTGTCTGTTCCCGCCGACCCGCGCGCTGCTGCGCAACCGGATGATCCGCGCCGCGGAACGGCGTTCGAAGGCGATGCAGGACCAGATGTGGCTGCACGTGCAGCGGGCCCAGCGCCAGCGGGGCGCGACGGCGCCGGGCAGCGACGTCATCGATGGCGAGGTGGTTTCGGTCACCGACGACGAGCCCACCGCGGACGGTGGCCCGGAATTGCTTCCCCCGAAGCGATCTGCGCAGGCAGAACGGCCGGACGAGCAGTCGCGCAGGTGATCCGGTCGGCGTCGCGTCGAGGCCCGACAAGCGACGGGTAAGCTCGCCAGAACGATCGCGGCCGGGTTCGATCGGGGGGGCTGAGTTCGATCTTGGAGGTCGTGCGTCGGCCCCTCCGGCAGACGTCGGCCTGCGCACTTGGAAACCCGGAACAGGGAAGCACGAAGGACATGTCCGATACCACGTTGTTGCTCGGCGGGCGAATCCACTCACCCGCCGACGCCGGCGCCACCGCGATGGCCGTGACCGATGGCACCATCGCGTGGGTCGGCGGCGACGAGGTCGGCCGTGCGCTGCATCCCGACGCCGAGGTCGTCGACCTCGAAGGCGCGTTCGTGGCGCCTGCCTTCGTCGATGCGCACGTGCACGCGACCTCGACCGGCCTGCTGCTCAACGGCCTCGACCTGACCGGTTGCGCGTCGCTGACGGAATTCCTGCACGCGCTGCGGGATCACGTCGCGGAGTACCCGGGGGCGCTGGTGTGGGGCCACGGGTGGGACGAGACGTGGTGGCCGGAACGGCGGCCCCCGACCCGTGACGAGATCGACCGCGCCGCGGCCGGTGCGCCGGTGTACCTGTCCCGGATCGACGTGCATTCCGCCCTGGTGTCCACCGCCCTGGTGGATCGGGTACCGCTGAGCCGCGACGCCGAAGGGTGGAGCGCGGACGGCCCGTTGACGCGCGTAGCGCACCATCACGTGCGCCGTGCCGCGCGAGAATCCCTCGGTGCCGGGCAGCGAAAGGAAGCGCAGCTCGCCTTCCTGCGGCACGCCGCCTCGCGGGGCGTGGCGTGCGTGCACGAGTGCGGCGGGCCGGACATCTCCGGCGCGGACGACCTGGCCGACCTGTTGGCTCTCTCGGCGCAGGGCGGGGTGCCCGATGTCGTCGGCTACTGGGGTGAGCTCGGCGCCGTGGAGCGGGCCCGCGAACTCGGCGTTCGCGGCCTGGCCGGGGACCTGTTCGTCGACGGTGCGGTCGGCTCGCGCACCGCGGCGCTGCGCGAGCCCTATGCGGACGACCGGACGACCGCGGGGGTGCTCTACCTCGACGCGCACGCGGTGGCCGAGCACCTGGTGGAGTGCACGCGCACCGGGCTGCAGGCCGGATTCCACGTGATCGGCGACGCCGGGGTGGCGGAGGTCTGCGATGGTTTCCGCAAGGCGGCCGAGATCGTGGGGGCACCGGCGTTGGCGAGCATGCGCCACCGGCTGGAGCACCTGGAAATGATCGACGAGCAGCAAGCCGCCGAACTCGGCAGGTTCGGCGTCGTCGCGTCCGTCCAGCCGTCTTTCGACGCCGCCTGGGGCGGGGCCGACAACATGTACGCGGTGCGCCTCGGCGTCGAGCGCGGCACCCGGATGAACCCGTTCTCGAAGCTCGCCGCGCACGGTGTGTTGCTGGCATTCGGTTCGGATGCTCCGGTCACGCCGCTCGAACCGTGGCGTGCGGTGCAAGCCGCGGTCCACCACCACACCGATGGCTTCGGCATCTCGCCGCGCGCCGCGTTCACGGCGCACACGCGGGGCGGCTGGCGAGCCGCCGGAGTCGACGACGGTGTCACGGGCACCCTCGTCCCCGGCGCTCCCGCGACCTACGCGGTGTGGGATACGGGCGAACTCGTTGTGGCAGCACCGGATTCGCGTGTGCAGCGGTGGTCCACCGACCCGCGAGCGGGGGTGCCGGGCCTGCCGGACCTCTCCCCGGACGCACCGCAACCGCGCTGCCTGCGCACGGTCCTGCGCGGACGGACCCTCTACACCCGGGCCGCTGAGGATGACGACATCGTGTGACCGGCCGAGTTGGTCGGTTTTTCAGCTGTCGTTGCCGCGGAGTTAGTGGACAATGTTCGTCCTATCGGGACAAGTTGCCGGTTCCGTGATCGAGGCGACCGTGGGCACGCGGTTTCAAGGGAAATCGATGTCCCGGTTCCTTTGAAATCGCCCTGATCACCACCCGTCACCCTGCCGGTGGATGACCGGTGGCTCAGCCTCTGAGCCATGGCGAGAAGTCGCCCAAAACCACCCGACAGCGCAAGGTTTTCCGGGCCGGGTGATACCACACCGGCGTCGTGTTGCACAATGGTCCAGCAGCGCTTGTCCGACCGCTGCGTTCTTCAGCCGATACCACCATTCTCGGGGTGAGGATTGTGCCCAGTCACGCCACGTCCGGCAATGACGTCGCGCTTCATCAACCGGTCGAGGGCGGTCGCGCTTGTCCGGTTCCGAGCGATCTGATCGCCGTGCGCGGCCCGTGGGGCAACCGGCGCCCGAGGCGGCAGCTCGGCTCCACCGGCATCGTCTCCGCCGATGTCATCGTACGGGCCTGACCTGGGGCTCTCGCGTATCGCGCTTTCCCCGCACCCCCAACGTTTCGTCGATGCGGTCGTTGTGGCTCACGCCGGGTCGGGGAGGAGTGCGGGATCGGCCGGTTCTGTTTCCGGTTGCCGCGCCGCGGCTTGTTCGCCGCGGAAGGTGAAGTGCGCCTTGTCGTCGGCGCCTTCGCCGTCCCAGCCCTCGACGTCCACGATCACGATCTGACCCGGCTGGACCTCGCCGAACAGGATCTTCTCGGAGAGCTTGTCCTCGATCTCGCGCTGGATGGTCCGGCGCAGCGGCCGGGCGCCCAGCACCGGGTCGAACCCGCGCTTGGCCAGCAGCTTCTTGGCCGTGTCGGTCAGCTCCAGGGCCATGTCCTTGCCCTTGAGCGCCTTTTCCACCCGGCCCCCGAGCAGGTCGACCATCTGGATGATCTCGGCCTCGGTGAGCTGGTGGAACACGATCACATCGTCGATGCGGTTGAGGAACTCCGGCCGGAAATGCTTCTTCATCTCCTCGTTGACCTTGTTCTTCATCCGCTCGTAGTTGGACTCGGCGCCCTGACCACTGGAGAAGCCCAGCCCGACGGCCTTGGAGATGTCCTGGGTGCCCAGGTTGGAGGTGAAGATCAGCACCGTGTTCTTGAAGTCCACCGTGCGGCCCTGCCCGTCGGTGAGCCGGCCGTCCTCCAGCACCTGCAGCAGGGTGTTGTAGATCTCCTGGTGCGCCTTTTCGATCTCGTCGAAGAGCACCACCGAGAACGGCTTGCGGCGGACCTTCTCGGTGAGCTGACCGCCCTCCTCGTAGCCGACGTAGCCGGGCGGGGCGCCGAAGAGCCGCGAGGCGGTGTAGCGGTCGTGGAACTCGCCCATGTCGATCTGCACGAGCGCGTCGTCGTCGCCGAAGAGGAACTCCGCCAGCGCCTTGGACAGCTCGGTCTTCCCGACACCCGAGGGGCCGGCGAAGATGAACGAGCCGGACGGGCGCTTGGGGTCCTTGAGCCCGGCACGGGTGCGGCGGATGGCCTGCGAGACGGCCTTGACCGCGTCGTCCTGGCCGATGATCCGCTTGTGCAGCTCGTCTTCCATGCGCAGCAGCCGGGTGGTCTCCTCCTCGGTGAGCTTGAACACCGGAATGCCGGTCCAGTTCGCCAGCACCTCGGCGATCTGCTCGTCATCGACCTCGGCGACCACGTCGAGGTCGGGTTCGGTGGTGCGGCGGATGCGGATGCGGGCGCCGGCCTCGTCGATGAGGTCGATCGCCTTGTCCGGCAGGGAGCGGTCGTTGATGTAGCGGTCGGCCAGGCTCGCCGCGGCGACCAGCGCGGCGTCGGTGATGGACACCCGGTGGTGCGCCTCGTAGCGACTGCGCAGGCCCTTGAGGATCTCCACGGCCCGCGCCACCGACGGTTCCTCGACCTGGACCGGCTGGAAGCGGCGCTCCAGGGCCGGATCCTTCGCCAGGTGCTTCCGGTACTCCTCGTCGGTCGTGGCTCCGATGGTCTGCAGCTCGCCGCGGGCCAGCATCGGCTTGAGGATGCTCGCCGCGTCGATCGCACCCTCGGCGGCACCCGCGCCGACCAGGGTGTGGATCTCGTCGATGAACAGGATGATGTCGCCGCGGGTCTTGATCTCCTTGAGCACCTTCTTCAGGCGCTCCTCGAAATCACCGCGATACCGGGAACCGGCGACCAGCGATCCCAGGTCCAGGGTGTAGAGCTGCTTGTCCTTGAGCGTCTCGGGCACCTCGCCCTTGACCACCTTCTGGGCAAGCCCCTCCACGACCGCCGTCTTGCCGACGCCGGCCTCACCGATGAGCACCGGGTTGTTCTTGGTGCGCCGCGAGAGGACCTGCATGATCCGCTCGATTTCCTTCTCCCGGCCGATCACCGGGTCGAGCTTGCCCTCCCGGGCGCTCTGCGTCAGGCTGCGGCCGAACTGGTCCAGCATTGCCGATAGCGGCGCGGCTTGGTATTGCACGTCGGATACGGCGGGCTCCTGCTCGGTGCCCACGCCGGACAACGATTGGAGCACCCGCCGGCGCACGCGCTCCGGATCGGCACCGAGCCTGGCCAGCACCGGATTCGCATCACCCGCGCGGAGCAGGGCCAGGAGCAGGTGTTCGGAACCGACGAAATCGTGGCGGAGTCGCCGGGCTTCCTGGAGCGCGAGCTGGAGGACCTTCTTGGCCCGCTGGGTAAGCGCACGTTCGTTCGCGGGCTCCCGGTAGACGCGCTTGACGAGGGCCTTGACCCCACGACGGGCGTCTTTGAGGTTGATGCGGAACGAAATCAAGATCGCGGCGGCCAGACCGGAGCCCTCCCGGATCAGGCCCAGCAGGAGATGTTCGCTGTCCACGGCGAGATGATCGAGTTCGAGGGCCTCGTCCTGGGCCAGCGCGATCGCCCGTTGTGCGTGTTCGGTGAAGTGCTCGAACATGACCGGCCTCCTCCCGGAAGCCCGGCCGCGATCGGGTCGGCCGCGGACGGCGATTCCGTTGGCCTCTCGACGAATTCGGCCGCCGGGCCGTGCACTCAGAGTATCCTCCCCGGGGGCCGTTGCACTTCCGGCGATCGGTGGGTTTCAGCTCAGCGCCGCGCCTGTCGAACGACGCTCCGGCGTGTCCGGGCGGAGCGTCGTCTACCAGTCCACGACCACCGCCCGAGACGCAACGACCACGTCGTCGTTCCCCACGGCCCGCGCCGCCAGCTCAACGGCCCGATCCTGACCTGCCGTCTCCGCACGTTACGCACCGGATTGGCCTCCCCTTAGTCGGTTCCAGCACCAGAGTGCTCATTCGGAAGGCACCGCAAACGACGTCGAGCATGAACGGCAACGATTTTCAGGATTCTTGAACGAAACGCGGCGATTTCGCGCGAAATCGCCGCCAGGCCAAGCAAAACATGGGCGGCGGCGTTCCGGTTTCGCGCGTGGCTTGGGGCACCAGCTCCCGCGTGCACGCAGCGGCATCGCGCGTGGCTTGGAAATACCCGTTCTGCTTGGCTGTCATGCTTGCGCCTTTACTGCTGTTTGTGGCCGTTGCTGCCGTGTTCCGGGACGGCGTGTGACTCCGCGTGCAGGGCCCGGATGAAGGTGTTCACCGTCGCGACCAACGGCACCGCCAGCACCGCGCCGCCGACCCCGGCGAGAGTGAAACCGGCGGTCACGCTGAGCACGACCGCCAGCGGGTGCAGTCGCACGGCGCGTCCGAGCAGCATCGGCTGCAGCACGTGCCCTTCCAGTTGCATCACGCAAATGACGATGAGCATCAGGATCAGCGCGGTGACCACGCCGTTGGCGGCCAACGCGACCAGCACCGCCAGGCCGCCGGTGACGACCGCGCCGACGTAGGGCACGAAAGCGCCGAGGAAGATCAGCACCGCGAGCACGAAGGGCAGCGGCACGCCCAGCACGGTTGCCCCGATGCCGATCCCGGCGGCATCGAGAAACGCCACCGCCGCGGTCGCGCGAACATAGGCGACCAGCGTGCTGAACCCGTGCTGACCCGCGGCGTGCACCCGGAATCGAACCGACGCCGGCATCGTGACCCGCACGATGAAGGACCAGATCTTGGCACCGTCGCGGAGAAAGAAGAACAACGTGAACAGGCCGAGCAGCACGCCGCCGAGGAACCGCAGCAGGGTTCCGGTGGTCGCCAGCGCGGTTGTCGGCAGACCGCCCCGGTCGATCCGAAGTGTTTCCGACAGTTGCTGGAAGACCTGGTTGAGCTGCTGCTGGCTGAGGCTCAGCGGGCCCCGGATCAGCCAGTTGTGGATTTGTTCGAAGCTGGCCACCAATTGCTCGCTCAGCCCGACCAGCCCCGCCACCAGCGTATTGATCACCACGGCCAGCACGGCACCGAGCGCGGCCAGCCCGCCGACGAGTACCAGGACGGTCGCGAGGGTGCGGTGCAGTCCCTTGCGGACCAGCCAATTCACCGCAGGCGACATCAGCGCCGCCAACAGCGCCGCCACCGCCACCGACATCACTTCGCCGTAGAGCAGGTTGAAGCCCTGCCACAACACCCAGAGCACGGCGACCAGCACCAGGAGCCGCCACCCCACGGCGGCGGCGATGCCCAAGCCGCGGGGAACCGACCCCGCGGCTCCCCGGCCGGAGACGCCGGAATCGTCCACGCTCGGTGGTTGGCCCGCAGCGCTGATCATCAAACGTACCGGGCGTCCGGGTTTGCAGCCGCGAACAAGGATCAGGTGTAGGGGAGCACGAAGCGGGGTACGTCATGCTGGCTCTACTCTGGGCGACGGATGTGTCGGGGCACTGCCGCTGGCGAACGCGGGCGACCGAACGTTAGCTCGATGCGACCATTGTGGATAAACGGCCCGCCGGAGCGGTCGGGCTGGTGGCGGTGTGTGCTCACCCGCGACCCCCGCCACAATGCACGCGAGGAAGCGCGGCCCGCCTAGTCGTGACAGGTCCTGTTTTTCAAGCCTGCGAAGGAGTGTTCCGCGCTCGCCAATCCGCGAGTCGACGGTGGAGGTCGTGCAGCGCGGTGTGGGAGCTGCGATATGCCTCGTAGAGCGGCGTCAGGCGGTCCGCATCGAGAGAGGGGGTGAAGACGCGGTTCACCGCGACGGCCGTCGCCGCTGCGGTCTCGACATCGGGATAGACGCCGGCCCCGACAGCGCCCAGCAGTGCCGCGCCAAGCGCGGCACTGTCGTGCACGCGCAACCGCTCCATGGGCCGCTGCAACACGTCCGCGTGGATCTGCGTCCACAAGTCGCTTCGCGCCCCACCACCGGAAAAGGCCAGGGAGGGCAGCGAGAACCCGCACGCCCGCTCCACCGCGCCCAGCACGTGCCGGCCGGACATGGCCACGCCTTGCAGGACCGCGAGGGACATGTCGGCGGTCGAGGTTGCCGAGCTGAGCCCGAAGAAGCTGCCCCGCACGTCGGAGTCCCACAGCGGGGCCCGCTCGCCCATCAGGTGCGGTGTGAAGACCACTCCAGGCGACCCGGTCGCGGCCGAGGCGAGTGCTTCCTCGATGGTCATCCCCGACACCTGCCCCCACCAGCGCAGCGCGTCGCCCGCGGCCTGCGTCGGCCCCGCGTGCACGAAGAGCCCGTTGCGCGGCGGGAACGTGACTACTTCCCCGACCGGAATCGACTCGCGCGACGCTCCGGCGACCACGAGCGACGTTCCGCACGACACCATGCCGCGACCGGTCTCGGTCGTTCGAGTGCCGAAAACCGCGCCGAACGCGTCCATCGTGCCGACCGCGACCGCGGCGGAGCCGAGGGCGGGATGCGTGGCAGGCCCCGCCGGTGTCTCGGGATCGAGGATTTCCGGCAGTTTCCCGGGGAGCCCGTCGACCAGGTTCACGGCTTCCGGGAGGTAGCCGGCCGATCCGGCGACGCGCACCCCGGAGAGCCGATCCGTGGCCAGCCGGCCGGTGAGCTTCGCGACCACGAAGTCCTTCGGGCTCAGCACCCACCGCGTGCGGGCCCACTTCGCCGGTTCGGAGCGGGCGAACCACTCCGCGCGCGCCCCGACGAACGAGGCGTCGAGCACGATCGGCCCGCCCCAGATCCGGGTCTTGTGCTGCGGGGTGAACCGCGCGTCGAGTTCTCGGGCGATCTCGGCGCAGCGCTGGTCCTGCCAGATGATCGCCGGGGCCAGCGGTCGCAGTCGCTCGTCGACGAAGACGTGGGTGTTCACCTGGCTGACCACCCCGACGGACTTCACCGCGCTCGCCGGTAGTCCGGTGAGGACGCTGCGGATGCCGGTTTCGCAACCACGCCACCAGTCCAGCGGGTCCTGCTCGGCCCAACCGGGCCGCGGCCGGTCGATCGGGTGCCCCGTCGTGTGCGCGGCGACCGGATTGCCGTCCAGGGTGAAGGCGGCGACCTTGACGGCCGTCGTCCCGACGTCGATGCCCAGCATCAGCACTGGAGCGCTCATGAACAACACGTACCAGGAGTTGCCGTGCTTGCGGACACCGGCACTCGGGTCTCGCCGCTCTCGAACGATTGGACGATGACCATCGCGGAACCGGGAGCGAGTGGGACAAGTGGCTCATCCAGTTGTCCACCTGGGTATTGACTTTGTCCCATTTATCCCCGAAAGTGGCCTAGCCAATCAGCCACTGTGCCGCGCACCACATTCCGAGGTGCCGGCGGACCCGCACAGGCAAGGAGGCAATGGTGCCGCCCGAGTTGATATCGATCTTGGTGCTGGCCGCCGCGTTCGTCATCGCCACGACGCTGTCGGTCAACATGGGGGTCCTGGCGTTCGCCGCGGCATTCTTCGTCGCCACCCTGGTCGGCGGACTGTCCGAGGACGACATCTTCGCCGGCTTCCCCGGCGACCTGTTCGTCGTACTGGTCGGCGTCACCTACCTGTTCGCCATAGCTCGCGCCAACGGCACCACCGACTGGCTGGTCCGGCAGGCCGTCCGGCTGGTCGGCGGGCGGATCGCGCTCATTCCGTGGGTCATGTTCGGCATCGGCGCGGTGCTCACCGCCATCGGCGCCGTCAGCCCGGCCGCCGTCGCCATCGTCGCGCCGATCGCGCTGAACCTCGCCGCGCAGTACCGGATCAACCCGCTGCTCATGGGCGCGATGGTCGTGCACGGGACGCAGGCCGGGGGCTTCTCCCCGATCAGCATCTACGGGAGCATCGTCAACGGAGTGGTGGCCAGGAGCGGTCTGCCGGGCAGCCCGATTGCGCTGTTTCTGGGCAGTCTCGTGGTCAACGCGGTGATCGCGGGGATCGTGTTCGTGGTGCTCGGCGGTCTGCGCCTCAAGCGCGCGGTCCAGGCGAACCAGCCCGTCGCGGTGGGCGCCGGCTCCGGCGGAGCAACCGAGGACCCCGAGCCGGTCGAAAACCTCCGGCTGAACCGGGATCGGATGCTCACCCTGGTCGGCCTGGTGGTCCTCGTGGTCACCACGCTGGGCTTGGGCCTCGACGTCGGGCTCGTCGCGATGACCATCGCGGTGGTGTTGAGCGTGATCTCGCCCAAGGTGTGCAAGCAGGCGCCCGGCGAAGTCGCTTGGCCCACCGTGCTGCTGATCTGCGGGGTGCTCACCTATGTCGCGGTGCTGGAGAAGATGGGCACGATCGATTACGTCGGGCACTCCGTGGCGGGCATCGGCGTCCCGCTGCTCGCCGCGCTCCTGCTGTGCTACATCGGCGCGGTCGTGTCGGCCTTCGCATCCTCGGTGGGCCTCATGGGCGCTCTCATCCCGCTCGCCGTGCCCTTCCTGCTGGAGGGCAGCATCGGCGCGGTCGGCATGATCACCGCCCTTGCCGTCGCCGCCACGGTGGTCGATGTCAGCCCGTTCTCCACCAACGGCGCCATCGTGCTCGCCAACGCGAAAGGCGTCGACCGCGACCAGTTCTTCCGCCAACTCCTCCGCTACGGCGCAGCTATCGTCGCCGCCGTCCCGGCCGCGTTGTGGGTGGTCTTCGTTCTGCCTGGCTTGGGTTGATGACAGTCGCGGGGGAGCTCGGCCGACGCGCAGCCCCCAGAGCCCGACGCGCAGCCCCCAGAGTTGAGTCCCGCGGCTTCGCGACCACATCGATCGGCGTGCCCAAGGGGTCACGGATTCTCCCTGTGGTGCTTGGCTTCTGGGCATTGCTCGGGCGTGACCGCTTCGAGCCACAGGTGCAGGCGGTCGGTCTGCCGGGGAATGTCCTGGTAGACGCTGTTTCCGTGGCACAAGTCGTCCAGATTGCTGATGAGGGCCTGCTCGATGTGCTGCTCGTCGCCGATATGACCGACGCGTCCATCAGAGCCGATCAAGCGGATAGCGCGGCGGTGGATGTGTCTGCGGATCATGGTGGCTATCCAATTGGCCGCGTCCTCGGGTGCGAATAGCACAATGTCGGGTTTTCCCGCTAGCCGTTGTGCTCGGGTGGAGTAGTCGCCGGCGCTGCTCTCGTAGATTTCGACGTAGGCGTGCCAATGCACGTTTCGACTTCGCCAATGGTCGGGGTCCGGCATGCGTGAAACTCCTTGCTCTACAAAGTGATCCTCTCGTTATTTGCAGGCCGTGCGAGTGGTCGGCACCGGCTGCTGCTCCGATTTCCACGGCGGCGAGGTCGGGCTGCGCGGAGGTTGGTTGCGGGTAGCCATTGCAAGTGGGTTTCGCCAACGGTGCCGGAACCGATCATCCACCCACCTGGTTCCGGGGCACGTGTTGGGGTCGGTCGCCACCGGAACATGTCATTTTGCCGGTTGTTATTTCGCCTTTCGTGCCGATTTGTCGGGATGAGCGAGGTGGGCGTGGTGGCTGGTAGGACGATTTCCAGGGAAATCGACGTCAGAGGGTGGCGTCTAGGTCGCCGAGGCGTTGGGTCAGCCTGAGGTTTTCGCTGTAGTCAACCGGGCAGGCGATGACCGAGACGCCCGGATCGTCCAGCGCGGTACGCAGCGTGGGCAGCAGGTCTGCGGCGCGGGAGATCCGGTATCCCTTTGGCGCCGAAGCTTTCCGCGTAGCCGACGATGTCCGGGTTGGTGAAGGCGGTGGCGGCGTGCTCGCCGACTTCGAGGTCCATTTTCCACTCGATGAGCCCGTAGCCGTTGTCCTCCCAGATCAGCACGGTGAGCGGAATTCCTTCGCGGACGGCGGTTTCGATCTCCTGGGAGTGCATGAGAAACGAGCCGTCGCCGACCGCGGCCAGGACCTTGACGTCCGGTTTGGCCAGCGCCACCGCGAGCGCGCCGGGCAGCGCGAAGCCCATTGTGGACAGACCGTTGGAAATCAGGGGTTCGTCGCTCACCATTGCTCCCCCTCCGGCGCTCGGCTCCACCGTAGTTGCCCTAGGTGCCTGTGGCTGGTCGGCAGGTTACGATTCAGGGGATTCGCAGTGGGTTGGAATGTTCCCAATTATTAGGCAAAGCTGGGGAACCGAGCGTGATCACCCCCTGGCGGTTGACGGCGACAGTCCCGCACACGACGAGGTCAACGACGCGAAGTGCGCCATGCTCGGATTGTCCTGTCCTGGCCCGCTGCTCGCTCAGGTGGACTCGGGCGATCCGGTGAGCCGGAGCTTGCGTTGGGTGCGCTGGTAGAAGGTGGTGCGGCCGAGCCGCACGACCCGGGCGGCGGCCGGTTCGACCGTCATGTCGACGACCGTCCCCGCCGATCGGTGCGCGACGAGTTGGCCGTCGACCTCCACGCCCAGCTCGCTGCTCGCGGGCAGGATCCGTAGCGCGAGCTTCTCCCCGTGGGACAGGAAGAGGGCTCGGTTGAACGCCGAGTGCGGCGCCACCGGGGTGACCAGGAGCCCCTCCACCTTCGGCGAGACGATCGGCCCGCCCGCGGAGAAGCTGTAGGCGGTGGAACCGGTGGGGGTAGCGACGACGACGGCATCCGCGGTGTAGCTGACGAAGGGGTGCCCTTCGACCTGTACTTCGACCCTGGCCATGCCCTGTCCGGGCACCCGCAACAGCGCGATGTCGTTGAACGCGATCACCGAGCGGTCCGCGGTGGTGATGCGCAGCCCGGAACGCGTCTCGACGGTGAAACGATCGTCGTCGATGGCGCACAGCGACTCATCCAGATCGGGGATGTCGATCTCGGCAAGGAAGCCCAACCGCCCGAGGTTCACGCCGAGCACCGGGGTCTGGTGCGGGTAGGCGAGCCGGAGCGCTCGCAGCATCGTGCCGTCGCCGCCGAGGCTGACCAGCAGGTTGGCTCGCCGGGCCAGCTGCGTGGGCTGAAGGGCCGTGATCGGCCGGTCGTATGCGGCGATTTCCGCTGGCGTGCCGAGCACCTCGATGCCTCTTCGGCGCGCCCAGCCCAGGATCGTCTCGATCACGTCGGGATGGTGTCGCGCCGGGTGCAGCACCAGGCCGACAGCCTTGATCAATCCCATGGCCGGCCGCCTTTCGTTGCGGAGGTCGCGCAGCGGACCGCACGTGGCCCCGATGACGCCGAGGCTGTCGCCCACTGTAGAGATTGATCGCGCCGCCTTCAGGCCCGGAGCGCTGCTCGCGGCGTAGCCCTCGACCGGATCAGCTTTTGACTGTTCAGTCCTGCGCGTTGAACAGATGTTCCAGCACGTGGTGCGTGGTGACCGCGTCCAGTGGCGCTGGTGGCCCGTCGGCATTGCGGACATGTGCCAGCAGCCGCTCGTCGGGTGCCAGCCCGTGCTCATCCAGGAAGTAGCTGACGATGTCCGGCCAGATCCAGCTTCCGTCGGAACGGAAGGCCGTGGGCACCACGGCCCCTCGCGCGGGATCGACGACATCCTCCATTGTCGCGTCGGTGTGCAGGACGACTGTGGCGGCTCGAAGATAGTCCAGCACCCGTTCCCGCTCCGCCGCATCGAGCAGGCGCGGGTGGTCCTCGGTGAAAAACGGCTCTCCAGCGTCATCGACCCCGTCGAAGGCGCGTGCCAGCCGCACCTGGGCAGGTTCGGTCGCCGTCCACACCAGCGGCCCGTACGAACGCGCCGCCCGTTGATACATCGGCACCTCGGCACCGGGTGCGACGACTTCGACCCGCGGCACATCGGAATCCACTGTGGTAAGCGCCCGTTGCAGCCGGCCGGTAAGCCCAGCGGGATCGGCGGTGTCGGCCTCCACCACGTAGACCGGCAACGGCGGCCCCTGACCGCGAATCGGGATGCGCCACGCGCGCCACAACCCGCGAGCGCCGGTGGTATCGGACAGCACCGCGATCAACGCATCCACTGCGGCACTGTGCTCGAAAGGACGGGCTTCGACGGAAGGGCGGGGCTCGACGGTCGGGCTGGGTGCCTCGCCGGTGAACCGCCACGCCAGCACCGACTGCTCGTCGCGGATCCGAATACGGCCGAACGTCTCGGCGGCGGAGTGGTCCACGAGCCGGCTCAGCAAATCCGCCTGCCGGATGCCCAGTGTCACTGCCTGCCGCGCCAGTTCCTGGCACACCGCCTCGGCAACCTGGGTTATCGCACCGTCGGCGAGCTCTTGCCGGGCCAGCGCGACGAACTCATCGGGCACCCGGCCGGCCAGGCTGAGCAGCACCTCGTGCATCTGGACCGAGTACTCATCAGCGGACACCCTGCTCTCCTTCCCTCGCGACCAGTCCCAGTTCGGGGATCGCCTCACCCATCACGACCTGGGCACTGGCCGACTCTGGTGTCCCGCGTCGGGCCAGTGTATGTCGGCGGCTTCGGTCAACGCCTCGCCCAGGTCTGCCTTGCCGGTGGGTCGCCCGTGGGTGGACCCATGCCGGAACTCGATCCATCCCCCGGTGCCGGGCTGGAAGGTGACGACACCATTGCCATCGACGAAGCTGCGGCCGGTCATCAAACGCCCGTCCCCGGTCCGGTGCAGATCCCCGCTCGGCACCAGCACCCGGCTGCGGCCAGATTCGAGCACCTTGCCCGGAAGCTCCGGAGGAACGCCGCCATGGATCGCCAGCACTGTCCATTTGTCCCCGGAGAGCCCGACGCGGCGTTCAACGAGCATCCGGGCGAACCCGTCGAGCCCGAGAGTGCGGCCGTCCCAGAGCTGGATCGCCTGGTGATCCGGAGTCGCACTGGCCAGGATCAGGTTCGCGTTTTCGTAGAGCTGGTAGGAGTAGGCGGCCGCGACCGCGCTGGCCTTCGAGGTCCCGGGGGTGGGCAGCAGCATCGAGTCGTCGGGCAGGCCGACCGTTTGCGCGCTGTATTCGGGATCGTTGTCGCCCGTGTCCTGCCACGGCCGGGTCGCGGCGAAAAGCTGCACCAGCTGCGTCTGCGCGGCCGGGCCCAGCGGCAACAGCGTTAGGAAATCCAGCAGCTGCTCCAGTCTGGCGTCCTCGCCCAGTCCAGGATCCGCACGGCCCAGCAGATCCGGCTCGATCATTCGCTGCTCCAGCGCCCGGTAAATCGTGGGATCGGTGACAGCCAGCTCCATAGCCGCGCTCAACTCGGCACGCGCCTGCCACATCGCGGGTTTCAGGCTCCCCGCCCACAACCGGAACTCCGTGCGGCCGTGCCCATCCCGCTCGTCAAGATGGAACCTCACCGTGTCGCGCTTGTTCGAGTTCAGGAAAGCCACCGGGTCGTATGGATGCTGCGTTTTCTCGCCCTGACCCAAGGTGCCGAGGGCCACCGGAAGCGGCATAGGTCCTACCCCCTTGAGGTTACGGTGGGCCCCGCTGCCCTCGACGTTGCCCAACCGGTACAGCAGCGCCTCGAATGCCTTGACCAACTGCGCCAGACGCACGTAGTGCTCGGGCGTCAACGGCCAGTCGAGACTGACATTCACGCGCCCTGCGGACTCCCGTGCATCACCGCCAAACCCGCGTGCCGCCTCCAACACCCGGGCCACATCGGTCCAGGCACCGGCACGCAGGACCGGCGATACCACCGCCACCTGGTTATCGGCCGCCGTCCCGACCAAGGCCCACTTCCCGCCGGTTACCGCGGCGTTGGCCTCATCCGGGGTGAGCAGGCTCGATACCGCGTCTAGCCAGTCCACCAGCCCCTGGTCGCGCAGCCGCGTGCCCAGACTTTCCAGCCGTCCGTCGAAGAATTCCCTGTCAGGAAGCCTGAATTCGACCTCCAATCCGAAACGCACGTCGGCCCGGGAACTCACACCCCCCGGCACGCCTCCGGGGAAGAACATGACGGGATCACGTCCCAGGGCCATCGACTCCCGCGCCCGGTCATAGGCTTGCCGCACCATGCGGCGCCGAATGCTCCGCACCGACTGCTCCACCTGCCGCGACTGCGGCAAGCCGCTGCGGACGTTCTCCAACTGGGCCGGAGTCCAGTTCTGCCGCGCCGCCACCTGCCGCCTCGTGCGGTCGACCACCTGACGCACTTCCGGACGGAAATCCGGCGGCAACGTCGCCAGATGCCGCTGCATCCGCCCGGTTAGCTCGGCGAACTCAGCGACCATGTCCAATGCGGAACCGACGGCGTCCGATGCGGAACCAACGGCGTCCGATGCGGAACCAACGGCGTCCGATGCGGAACCAACGGCGTCCGATGCGGAACCGGCGGCAGTGGACGGGCCGGAGGCGACTTCGCGCGGTAGTCCGGAACCGGTGGGCAGCGGCCCCTCCGACGGCCCGGATGCCTGTTGCACACCCGGCCCCGGCAAATCCCCGGCGCCGCCGGAAACCAGCTCCGCCGTGCCGGCACGCGAGGCCCCTTGTCCCGAGGATTCCGCGGACTCGTCCGAGGACTGCGCCGAATCGTCCGAGGACGGCACCCTGCGCACGGCGGGCAGGGACACAACGCTGGCAGCCATCGCGGCGGCTTGCGCCCACGCGCCCGTCTCCAACTCGTCGCCGGAGAGCCGGAAGGCGATCCGTTGGGCCATTCGGTCCCATAGGTCCTGCATAGCCATTGCCGAGTGGGTGTCGCCCTGCCTGGGACGTGGCCACAAACTTTCGAGGATCGTCCTGGCTCGCGCCTGCAGGTCGGCCACCCAGTCGGCGGAAAGTGCGCTCAATGCGCGTTCGGCTTCCCGGAACTCCTCGCTCCACCGCCGGTGCAGGGTCGCGATGTCGGTTTCCGTGACCTCAGCGGGCTGGGCTGGGCGGGTGGCACCGGACAGGGCTGCCTCGCGTTGCCGGTCGACCGCCGCTACCGCGGACGCGGCTTCTCCGGCGCTGTCGTAACTCGGCGGTGAATCGCGCTGGTAGCGCGGCAGGATCTCCCGGGACGCGTCCGGGTCGCGGGCCTGGTCAGCCTGCCGCCAGTGCAGCTCGGGTGTCACGCTGCGCAGCCGGTCCAGCACCATATCGGTATCGTCGGCCTCGTGGTAGAAGCCGTCGTAGACGTACACGGGCCGCGGTGGCCCACCGACTCGGCGCAGACCTTCGACTAGTGCTCTGGCGTACCAATCCGGAAGTGACGAAGTACCCACCGAGTCAGGCACGATCACCACCGTTCGCGACTCGTGCTTAGCATCGGAGCGCAGGAACTGTGCGGAACGCTGGATGAGTACGCCCACTCCAAGAGGATCCGGTGACGCATGCTGCAAGCCTCCTTCGGTTCTGCGCACCACTATTTGTTCGTCGCGCACTTGCACAAGAACGAACAGCGGGTCCGGATCCAATTCCTCTATCGCGCGCCGCAGCATCGGCCCATACCCGGCGTAATCCAATGAGCCCCATTCTCGCCAGCGCTGCATGGTGCCGTTTCCCGCGGGGAAAGCCACGGCGTTGAAGGCCGATCGTTGGCTGACGCCGACACGCAAGGCGTGGGACTCGAAATCCACCTGCCGTGCGGGAGGCCCCGTTTGGCCTTGCGTCAGCAGTCGCAGGCCGGGCCCCACGGCACCACTGCCTGCCCGAATGGCGACCGCGAGCCTGTTTGCCCGGACGTTATGTTCCGCGATGTAGACGGGTCGGTCAGCATTCGGGGCGCCCAGCAGTTCGGAGGTAAAGCCGGCGAGGTCCCGCGTGCTGGCGTTGGGGGCGTCTGGCCCTCCTACCGGGAGGATCACGATCGGTCGCCGCCAGTCGCCGCGGGTCGTCTCCAGGTAGTCCGGATTTCGCCGCAGCTCGGCGGCCAACGTGGTATTGACTTCGTCTTCGTCTGGGTTGATGGACTGAAAGTACTTCCTACCTACGAGCAGGACGATCGGCTGGTGGGGGCTGCGGTACCCCAATTCGGTCAGCAGCCGGGAAAGCCCGTAGGAACGAAGTTGTGCACGGACCCTGGCGTCGCTCTCGTGCAAAGAAGAGATAAGCGTCGGCCGCTGCGCCTGGAGGGCACTGGCGGGGTGGGTGAGCGATGCCGACTGCGCCGATGGTGCCTCGATCAGGGCGTGCGACCGCCCGTTGGTGAACTCACCCATCGAAAGAAAGACGGGGCGTCGAATCCCGTCGCTGCGCAAGCCCGCGGCCAGCGATCGCGCGTCCTGCTCGGTCAATCCGGACGGCCAATTTTCCAGCACGACCACGACCGGGCGGGCCGGGTCGTCGCTGACGGACTGCTGGAACTCCGCGTTTCTGGTCACGATCGTGCCGAAGTCCGAAGGCCCGATCGCCATACTCCTCCCGGCCTGCGGATCGAGCACCAGGAAGCGTCCGCGCTGCGGCGATGCCACCACGACAAATGGCCGGCTGTGGCCGACCTCCGAGGCGATCCAGCCGGTGTCCAGGTCACGCAGCGGCCGCTGTCCTCCGTTGGGCGAATACGTCACCACTGGACCGAAGTCGTCGTCTGCGGGTCGGACCGGCCCGGCGACCGGGGACCAGTTCGGCAGCGGCACCAACCGCGGGGGCGACAGCATGCTAATGGGGAGAACAAGCCTGTCGTGCCCGTTGTTCCGCAGCCGGAAGTCTTGGTCGGTGACGAAGATCGTGCGATCTGGGTCGGTGCTGCGCACGCCGCGGGCGAACGCATGCGCGGCGTGTTCGCTGAGTCCGGTCTCGGCGCCCACGGTCGCCAACAGGACCGGGGCGTCTGGTAGCGCATTGATCTCGGTTCGGTACGGCGCGCTGTGCGCTAGCTGGCGACCGAATTCGAAGGCTGACAGGGTGCCCGATGGTGTGACGAATTCTTCGCCCGACAACCGCGAGAGTACAACCGTCGGTTTCAGTGACCCCAGCACGGATGCGGGGTCTTCCATCCAGAAACCGCGCGACGACCACCGGCGCCACCAGTCCACATCCGCCGAGGTCCCACCGGCCGCCAGCAAATGCCCCCGCGGATTGGCGGGAGAAGTGAGGCTGCGCACCGGCAGTTCGGTCTCGCGTGGACGTCCGCCGGCCAGAGCGACATCCTGAATCCTAAGACGGAGGCGGCCGGCGTCATTGCGTACCACAGCGGTAGCAACATAAACCGGCCCGTCGTGGCCGTATCGGTGTACTCCTCGCGCGAGGTTCTGGCGCGCCTGCTCGCCCATCGCAACCCCGAAATCCCGCTGCATGGCAAGCACGACGACGGTCTTGCCGGGATTCGAGGCCGCTAACTCGCCCAATTCTCCGGCCACGATGCGACCGAATTCGCCCTCGCTTACCTGCCTGGTATCCCGGGTTTCGGGGTCGGTGTAGGCGAAAGATGCAGGCTCCCGGCTCGCTAGCACGAGGATCGGTGATTCGTCACGTACCTGTGCCGACAGCCAGTCCAGGCTAGGCACCGATTCCGCCCAGCGTCTCCAGGCGGCTTCCTCATCACTGTTGTGCGGATACGCGATCGCGTCGATCGCGCGGGGGCCCGCCGGTATCGTAAGCCGCACTCGCGGCGACCACGGAACCACGGCAGTGCGGATGAGCCGGTTTCTCCCAGCGTCCCATTTCATCACGTGAACCGGCCCACGATGTCCTGCCTCGCGGAAACCCTCGGCCAGCTCCTGCCGGGCCCGTTCCGGCAGCGCGCCTCGCCCCCTGTCGTATGTGTCGACGACGAGTGCGCGGCGGTCGTCTGGGTGCGTGATCCCGTGGGAGCGGGCATCCTCGATCGCCCGGCGAGCGAACTCACGTGGGCTCACTTGCTGCGTTCGCCATGTGTTCCGATCGGCGACGACGAATCCGCCCAGATCTGTGATCCGTGCCAGCACGAAGATCGACGAGCTGCCAACGGTTCTAGCCGAATCCGGGCCGTACCTCCGCTGGAGCGTATCCCTGTCCGTGGCGTCAATGGGGTAGGCGATGGTGTTCTCTCGCGTGGAACCCTGCCGCAGCGCCAGTACGCTGGGCTGCACGCCCGAGGGCAGCACCAGCCCGGCGTGCTGCCGGGTGGTTGCCGGTGTCCCGATGCCGACCAGTCCGAGCCCGGCGGGATCGTGTGAGATGTAGCCCTCGGCAAGCAGGACCTGCCGGCTGCTGTCCCCGCCGGCGTTGAGTCCGTCGGCGAATCCCTGGGCGAGTCTGTCGCTGCTGAGGTGTGGGCCGAGTGCGGCGTTGCCGCCCGTGACCACCAGGACGACCGGGCCCTGCGGGTTGGTTGTGGCGATCCGCTGGTATTGCGCGGTTCCGGCCACGCGCTGACCCAGCTCCCGTGGGGTGTCCAGGCGCGCGGTCGAACCGCGGACCTCGTCGCTGATCAGGAACGACTTTTCGGCACCGGCCGTGCGTCTTCGGGCCTCGACCACGACGATGACCGGTTCGCGGTCTGCGGGGATTCTCATTTCCCGCCGGAGCTGGTCGAGGTCCACTCGGCCGCCGTGGAATTGTCGCCACCACCGTGATGAGGCCGTGCTGGCGGGGTAGGCGACGGTGTTGTCGGTGTGGGCGCCCATCCGCAGTGTCACGGCCTGGGTGGCTCCATGCCGCCATTGCGCGCGTAGTTCGGGCACGGTCGCCCGTCGCTGCTGGCCTTCCTGTTCCACTTGCCGCAGGACATCGGCCAGGTAGCGCAGTTCGTGCGGGCGAGGGTTCGTGGTGAACTCGGTCAGTTCCTGCATGACGTTGTGCAAGTCCGTGGCGGTGACCGTGGGTCCGGGCATCCGGCCGGTGTCCCGGATCCAGTCGGCTATCAGGCGAATGTCCCGCACGTCGGCGACGGTGGGTTGTCCGCCCAGTTCCTCGGTCAGCTCAAGAACGTGAACAAGCCTGCCCCGCAGCCGTTCCCCACCACGGCTTCCCGGCCGCCGATCCACGCCATCGCGGTAGCGCAGATCCACCGCATCGGCCAGCCTGCGCACGTCGTCATCGGACAACCTCCGCCCGGCGGACGACCCGCTATCCTCACGCGCGGCCCACCACCCGCTCAGCAGCTCACGGAGCGGCTGCCTGCTCTCCTCAAGCCGCCCCCCGGCCCATTCGCTGTCCTGTAAAAACCTCGCCCGCAACGCCTCTGCGGTGTAGGGCACGCCCTCCGCGCGGGCCCGCCGTGCCTCCGTTCGCGCCTCCTGCTCCTGGGCCAGTTGCTCCCTCATCTCGGCGAGCCGCGCAATACCCCATGTGGCGGGCCGTCCGAACCTCGCCGCCAACGCCTCCGCGGTGTAGGGCTCGCCCGCCTCATGGGCCCGCCGCGCCTCCGCCCGCGCCCGCTCCGCCTCCGCCCGCGCCAGCTCCGCCTCCGCCGTCGGGTCACCGAGCTCACCGACACGAGCGCCGAACTCGGCGGACTCGGCACCCTCGTTTTCCGACCACCTGATCACCGGCTCGGGACGGGCTTGTTCGGGGTAGCGCGGTGGGGTTGAGCCGGTCAGCGCGGCCCGCAGTTCCGGGCCACGATGCGAGAGCAGTTCCTGTCCGTCGGGGCCCAGTAGCGACCACTGGCCGGTTCCCTGGCCGTTGGTGAACACCGGCTGCATCCGCCCGTCGGCGGTGACCGTTGTCTCGGTGGCGTGGACCGCGCCATCGCTGGTCTGCCATACGGCGCCGGCGTTCGTTGTCCACACGTAGGAGCGCATGCTTGCGGCGAATCGTTGTGCGAAGGAAGTCTCGCCTGGTCGCGGTTGTTGTCCGGCGCCACATCCGAACAGCACTACCGGCAGTCCGGCGACGAATCGTCTGTCGCGCCATACGCGCGCGGCGGATTCTTCCGGTCCGGCTTGTCCGTCTGGCCATTGCGCATTCCCGGCCGGGGTGATGTGGATGCCCACGACCTGTACGCCGGGCAGGCCCGAGGCCAGCGCCTCGGCCTGGGCCGCCACGGCATCGTCGTCAGGTCCGAAGACCATCAACGGTGCCGGGCTGGCCAACCGGGTTAGCTCCGCTGGTGTTTCCACCGGCAGCGGTTCGCTCCCGTCGGCCCGGAAGAGTATCCATTGTGGACCTTCTGTGGTGTCGGTCCGCGCCAGCACATCGTCACCCGAGCGCCGTACCTCGGCGATCAATTCACCGGGCACGACCGCGTGATCGCTGCCCAGCACCACCAGCAACCGATCCCGGTCCGGCGTGTGTTGCGCGTATCCCGGTGATCTGGTCCATGCCGGGTAGGTGACCGGCTCGTCCGATCCCCGGACGGCCAGTACGACCGGCAGGGATGGAACGGTGGCGGCCATTGCTGCGGCGTCTGCCCACGCGCCGGTTTCCGACCGGCCGTCGTGGTACAAGCGGAACGCGACCCGTTGGGTCATCCGGTCCCACAAGCCCTGCATGGCCATCGCCGAGAGGGTGTCGCCCTGTCTGGGGCGTGGCCACACGTTTCCGAGGATTGTCCTAGCCCGTGCCTGTAGGTCGGCCACCCAGTTGGCCGGGAGCGTGCTCAGCGTGCGTTCGGCTTCGTGGAACTGCTCGTTCCAACGCAGGTGTACGGCGGCGATCTCGGCCTCGGTGGCCTCGGCGGGCTGGGTTGCGCGGGCGGCGCTGGACAGGGCTGCTTGGCGTTGTCTGTCGACCGCCGTGACTGCGGAGGCGACTTCTCCGGCGCTGTCGTAGCTCGGTGGCAAATCCCGCCGATAGCGCGGGACGATTTCCAGCGGATCGTCTGGGTCACGGACATCTCCAGGCCGCTGCCAGCTCAGTTCGGGTGTCACGTTCCGCAGGCGGTTCAGCACCGCGTCGGTGTCGAAAGCCTCGTGGTGGTAGCCGTCGTAGACGTAGACGGGTCGGGGTGGGCCACCGGTTCGGCGTAGTCCTTCGGCGAGTGCTCTGGCGTACCAGTCGGGAATTCGTGGACCGAAGGAGTCCGCCACGATCACCACGGTGCGGTCGATGTGGCCGCTGGCGTGCTGGAACTGCGAAGACCGCTGCATGCGAAGGCCCAGCGCAACAGGATCCGGTGAGTCAAGTGCGCCGGTTGCATTGCGGACTACTATTTGTCCGTCCCGTACGGGTACGAAGACGAACAGCGGGTCCGGGTCGAATTCGCTCATCGCGCGCCGAAGAGCGGGCCCGTACCAGGTGCGCTCCAGCGAGCCCCATCCGGTCCATTGTGGTGGGAGGTCTTGTCCTGGCGGGAAAGCCACGGCGTTGACGGCCGATTCCTGGTCGACGCCGACGCGCAGGGCGTGAGACACCATGTCGTCCCGGGGCGGGGGAGGCCGCATTCGGTCGGGTGTCAGCAGTCGCAGGCCGGGCTCCACGAGACGCTCGTCTTCCGGGCTGGCGAGCCGGTCTGCCCGGATGTTGTTTTCCGCGATGTAGACGGGCCGGTCGGCATCGGGGTTACCCAGTAGTTCCGTTGTGAAGTCGGTGAAGTCCCGGGTCCTCGCGTCGGGGTCGTTCGGTCCTCCGACTGGGACGATCACGACCGGTCGGCGCCAGTCGCCGCGAATCGCCTCAAGATAGTCCGGGTTTTCGGCCAGCACAGCGCCCATTCGTGCCGGGGGCACGTTCCCTGTCCCGCCCGGGGCGATGAAAAAGTCGCCCTGTCTGCTGGTGAGGACGACAATCGGTTGCTGGGTGCCGGGATACCCCAGCTGCGACAACAGCCGGGTAACCCCGACGGAGCGGAGGCGGGTGAGGCGTGTGTCATACCTGGCTAGCGAGGAGATGAGCAGGGGCCGCTGCGCATCGGCAGCGCTGGCCGGGTGGGTGCTCAGCGCGGATTGTGTTGATGGCGCCTCGATCAGTGCGTAGGGCCGTGGTCCCGTCTGGTGGTGGTGGATCGGGCCCAGCGAGAGAAAAACGGGCCGCTGGATGCCGTCGCCGCGCAGCCCTTCGGCCAGTACGCGCGCGTCTAGTTCGGTCAGGCCGGAGGGCCATTGGTTGAACACCACGACGACCGGGCGGGCCGGATCGTCGGTGAGGGCCTGCTGGAATTCCGTACTCCTGGCCACGCTTGTGCCGAAGTCCGATGGGCCGAGGACCCTTGTCTGATCCGTCGAGGGTTCCAGCACGTGGAAACGTCCGCGCACCGATCGGGCCATCACGACCAGTGGCCTGCGGTGGCCGGTTTCCGAGGCAAACCAGTCTCTGTCCACAGTAGGCGTTGGCTCCGGTCCTGTGGGCGAGGGATACACCAGCACCGCTGCGGTGTCGTCGGCGGGCCGACTCGGCTCGGCTACTGGGGACCAGTTCGGTGGTGGCACGAACCGCAGGAGGTCGGCTTCGAGGGGGAGTATGGCCAGGTCGTTTTCGCGTCGCAACCGGAAGTCCCGGTCGGTGACCAGGACCGTGCGATCCGGGTCGTTGCCGCGCACGCCTCGGGCGAATTCATGCGCGGCGTCCTCGCTGAGCCCGGTCTCGGCTCCCACCGTGGCCAGCAGCACCGGAGCGTCTGGACGCTGAGTGATCGAGGTCTGGTAGGGCACGCTGCCGGCTACCTGGCGGCCGAATTCGAACGCGGACAGGGTGCCCGACGGTGTGACGAACTCGCCGCCCCGCAACCGCGCGAGCACCACCGTCGTCGAATCCAGCCCGAGCCGTTCCGAGTCGCCGACCTGGACGCCATTCGCCGACCACCGGTTCCACCAGTCCGCATCCGCCTCGGTGCCACCAGCTGCCAGCACAGGACGTCCCGGATCGGAGGAATTCAGTTCCCGCACCGGTAGTTCAGGGTTTCGCGGATGTCCCCCGGCCAGGGCGATATTCTGAATCTCAAACCGGAAGTCGTCACCGTCATTGCTTTCTTCAACCTCAGCAACATAAATCGGCCCGTCGTGGCCATTGCGGCTTATTCCACTCGCGAGCGCACGGCGCTCCTCCTCGGTCAAGCCATTCCCGAGAGACAGCGGCTGCACAGCGAACACGACGACCGCCCTACTGGGATTCGAGGCCGTTTCCTCCGCCAATGCTTCAGCTACGGCCGCACCGAAGTCTTCAGGGTCCGTGCTCAGTGGGGCCCAGGTTTCGGGGTCGGCGAGGCGGAAACGTCCGCGCTGGTTCGCCAGCACGAGGATCGGTGATTCATCGCGCAGCTCGGCCAGCAGCCCGGCCAGGTCAGGCCCCGACTCCGCCCACCGCCGCCATACCGCCTCTTCATTGCGGTTGCGCGGGAAGGTCACCGCGTGGATCACATTGGGCCCCACCGGAATCGCCAGCCGCAAGCGGGACGGCCATGTGATCACCCTGTCGGGGGACTGAGTCGAGCGCGGATGGTCCGGTCGCGCGTGGCCGTCTGCTTCCGAGGACAGCACCAGCCCAGGCGCGCCCTGACGGGAACCGCGCCGAGACCCCGCGGCGATCAGCCCGAGCCCGGCGGGAGCGTGCGAGATATAGCCCTCCGCAAGAAGAACCTGCCGGACACTTTCCCCGCTCGTGGTCAGTCCCTCGGCGAATCGTTGAGCGAGGATGTCGTGACTCAGGTGGAGTCCGGCGGTGCCGCCCAGAACGATCAGCACGACCGGACTGTCTGGGTTGTTTCCGGCGACCCGCTGGTACTGCTCGGTGTCGGCCACCCGCTGACCCAGCTCGCCCGGCGTCTCCAGCTGCACGCTCGTACCGCGAACCTCATCACCGATCAGGAACGATCTGTCCCCGGTTCTGGTCAGCCGCCTGGCCTCCACCACGACCATGACCGGCTCCCGGTCACCGGCGATGCCTAGCTCACCCCGCACCTGACCCGGATCCACCCCGTCACCGCGGAAACTTCGCCACCATCGCGCCGAGATCTCATCAACCGGATACACCACGGTGTTCTCGACCGAACCCCCCATCGCCACGGTCACTATCCGGGTGGCCTGCCGCCGCCACTGCGCCCGCACCTCCTCCACCGTCGCCGGCCGCTGCTCACCCGCTTGTTCCAACCGCTGTTGCACCCGCCGCACCACATCGGCCAAGAACTGCACGTCCTGCCGACGAGCGTCCGTGGTGCCACCCGTCAGCTCCTGCACCACACGATGCACATCCGCGGCAAACACGGCCGGCCCCCGCATCGCACCGGTATCGCGGATCCAGTCGGCTACCAGCCGGACATCCCGCACATCCTCGACGACAGGCCGCCCGCCCACCCTCTCGGTCAGCATGAGCGCATGAACAAGCCTGCCCCGCAACCGATCCGCACTACGCGACCCCGGCTCACCTACGCCATCCCGGTAACGCAGGTCCACCGCATCAGCCAGCCTGCGCACATCCTCATCGGACAACACCCGCCCGGCAGCCGCCGCAGGATCGGCACTCGCGGCCCACCATCCCCGCAACATCTCACCCACCGGCCGCATCCCACCGGCGGCAGACTGTCCCACACGGGCATCGGCGCCCACCGACGCTCGCGTTACCCGCCGCGGCCCGGCCTCACCCGCTTCACGATCCGGCCGCAGCTGAGCCTGTTGCCGCGAGCCGGGTCCGGTCGCAGCACCCTCATTCCTGACCTCGGCAAGCAGCCTCACGGCCCAAGCTCTGCTGCGTCCGAACCTCTGCCCCAAAGTCGCAGCCGTGTATGGTCGGCCATCTAGCGCAGCCTGGCGCACCGCCTCCCGCGCCTGCTCCCGTTCCCCTGTCTCCGGCAAACGTCGCCGAGCTGGCCGCAGCTGAGCCTGTTGCCGCGGACCGGGTCCGGTCGCAGCATCCTCATCCCTGAGCCCGGCAAGCACCCTCAGACCCCACGCGCGGGACCGTCCGAACCGCCGTCCCAACTCCATAGAGGTGTAGGGCTCGCCCGCGTCCCGGGCCCGCCGCGCCTCCGCTCGCGCTTCCCCCGACATTCTCTCCGTTTCCGCTCGCGCCGCCTCCCGCGCCCGCTCCGTTTCCGCTCGCGCCTCGTCCCGCGCCCGCTGCGTCTGCCGTCCTCGCGGGTCGGGGTGGGGCGCGGCGTTTTCGTTTCTGATCTCGGCAAGCCGCACCCTGGCCCACCTTGTGCTCCGTCCGAACCTCTGCCCCAAAGCAGCAGCGGTGTAGGGCACGCCCGCGTCGAGGGCTCGCCGCGCCTCCGCTCGTGCCGCCTCCCGCTCCGCCTCCTGCTGCGGCTGCGGACCGGACCGCGGTGCAGCGGCCTCGGCACTGAACTCGGCAAGCCGCGCCTGACCCCATTCTCGGGATCGTCCGAACCGTTGCCCCAACGCTTCTGGGGTGTAGGGCTCGCCGGCCTCATCGGCCCGCAGCGCCTCCGCTTGCGCCTCCTCCGCCGTCGCCACGTCAGTGGGAATGAAACGGTGTCTCTCGGTGTCCCATGCCGTGACGCGAATCGGCCCGCGATGTCCTGCGTCCCGGAAGGCGTCGGCCAGCTGTTGCCGAGCCCCTTCCGGCATCGCGTGCTCACGTTCCCGGTCGTATGTGCGGACAATGTATGCGTGCTGGGTGTTCGGGCGAGTGATTCCGTGGGAGCGTGCGTCCTGGACTGCCCGGTGGGCGAACCCGCGCGGGCTGAGGTGCTGTGTTTCCCCCGTGTTCAGGTCAGTGACGATGAATTCGCCCTGCGCTGTGGCCTGTGCCAGCACGAAAATCGGCGCATCACCCCCCTGTGCCGGATCCGGGCCGATGTCCTGTGCCGAATAGTCCGAGCTGGTCGGTTGTTGTTGGAACGCATCCCTGTTCGCGTTATCGATGGGGTAGGCGATCGTGTTCTCGCGCGCGGAATCCCGCCGCAGCGTCAATACGCTGACGGGTATGCCTGAGGGCAGTACCAGCCCGGCGTTCTGACGGTTACCGGGTTGTAGTCCTGTGGGGACCACTCTGAATCCGGGGGGATTGAATGAGATGTTGCCCTCGGCGACTAGGACCTGCCGGTTGCCGCCTCCGCCCGCACTGAGTCCCTCGGCGAATCCGTGGGTGAGTTCGTGGAGGCTGAATTGTCCGCCGAAGGCGGTGCTGCCGGCCGTGACCACCAGGACGACCGGGCCGTCCTGGTTGTTTGCAGCGATCCGCTGGTATTGCGCGGTGCCGGCCACGCGCTCACCCAGCTCCCGTGGGGTGTCCAGATAGGAGGTTGTCCCGCGAACCTCATCACCGATCACGAAAACCCCTGCGGCCGTGCGTCTTCGGGCCTCCACCACGACGATGACCGGTTCGCGGTCTGCGGGGATTCCCATTTCCCGCCGAAGTTGACCGAGGTCCACCCCGCCGCCGTGGAATCGTCGCCACCACGGCAATGAGGCCGTGCCGACCGCGTAGACCACGGCGTTGTCGGTGCGGGCGCCCATCCGCAGCGTCACGGCCTGCGTGGCTCCATGCCGCCATTGCGCGCGCAGCTCGGGCACGGTCGCCCGTAGCTGCTGGTCTTCCTGTCCCGCACGCCGCAGGACATCGGCCAGGTAGCGCAGTTCGTGCGTGCTGGTGTTGGTGGCTTCGGTCAGTTCCTGCACCGCGTTGTCGACGTCGGCGGCGGTCACGGTGGGCCCCGGCATCCGGCCGGTGTCCCGGATCCAGTCGGCTATCAGGCGGATATCCCGCACGTCGGCTGTGGTGGGTTGTCCGCCCAGTTCCCGGGTCAGCTCAAGAACGTGGACAAGCCTGCCCCGCAACCGCTCTCCACTGCGCGTGCCCTGTCCACCCATGCCCTCGCGGTACCGCAATTCCGCCGCATCGGCCAACCTGTGCACATCCTCATCGGACAACTGCCGCCCAGCAGACGGCACACCATCCTCATGCGCGGCCCACCACTCACTCAGCAGCTCATCGAGTGGCTGCCTGCTCTCGGCAACCTCGTCGTCTGACCATTTGATCACGGGTTCGGGGCGGGTTTGGTCGGTGTAGCGCGGTGGGGTCGCGCCGGTCAGTGCGGCGCGTAGTTCCGGGCCGCGACGTGAGAGGACCTCGTGCCCGTCGGGGTCGAGCAGGGACCAGTGGCCGGTTCCCTGGCCGTCGGGGAACATCGGCAGCATCCGGCCATCGCCGGTGATGACGGTCTCGGTGGCGTGTACCGCGCCGTCGGTGGTCTGGAATACCTCGGTGTCGGTGACCCAGGCCCGCTCGCCCAGGGCGCGGGTGAACCGTTCGGCGAAGGACGGTGTGTCCGGGCGGGGGCGTTGGTAGGCGGCGCATCCCAGCAGGGCGATGTCCGGTCCCGGCACGAAACGCCGGTCTTGCTGGACGTGTGCGGCGAAGCCTTCGGGTTCGAGCAGGCTGCCGTCTGCCAGCACCGCGCGCCCGTCGCCGGTCACGTGGACGCCGACGATCTGGGTGTCAAGCAGGTGGGGCGCCAACCGTGCGGCGCGTTCGATGAGCTCGCCGGAATCGCGGGGGCCCTGGAACAGCAGTGGTTCGGGCCTGGGGCGGCGGGTCAGCTCGGCGGGCGGATCGACCGGGCGGGGCCGGTTTCCGTCGGCCCGGTAGAGCAGCCATCTCGGCCCGGTACCGAGGTCGGCTCGTGCCAGTACATCGGCCCCGGTGGCGTGTGCTCTGGCGCGGGCGTCTCCGGAGACCACCATGTCGTTGTGTCCGAGCACCAGCAGTGGCCGGGCGTGCTGTGGGGCGGTGGCGGCATGGTGGGGCGAGCGGGTCCAGGCGGTGTAGTGGGCGTGTTCTCCCGTTCCCTGCACCGAAAGGCTCACCGGCGCAGCGGGTAGCGCACCCTCGCCAGCCGGGCGCGGCCCCTGCTGTGTCCCGTGCCCGGCTCCCGTCGCATCACGCCGCTGGTCCCTCGCCGCCGAAGTCGCCGCGACAGCAGCCTCGGTACTGATCTCGGCAAGCGATTGGCGACCCCACGCGGTGTCCTGTCCGAACGTTCTCGCCGAGCTGGAGGCGGTGTGGGGCTCGGCGTCGTTGGCGCGGCGCGCTTGCGCTGCCGGGCTGGTCGGGACGGTGGTGGCGGAGTCGGTCGCGGCACCGAGTTCTTGGTGTCCTGGGCCGGTCTGCTGCGGTGCCAGGACCGGTCCCGGCGCGCCGACCGGGCGGGGGCGTGCCCCGTCCGAGTCGAACCGCATCCACCGGGGGCCACGCCGGCCGCGTCCCGGTACCAGCGCGACGATGTCACGTCCCAGGCTGCGCGCCACGTCCGCGGCCTGATTCGGCGAGAGCACCACACCAGAGCCCGCATCGTCTCCCAAGGCCAGCACCACCGGGCCGGTACCGGCATCGTCGACCCGGGCTCGTAGGAACTCGGTGATCCCGCCACTGGAGACCGCCTGCGCAGGCACCGGCACGCGCACCGCATCGGCGGGCAACCCCACCGGCCCCGCACCCGGCACCCGGCCACCCGGGGACACCGTGCCCGGGGACGTCGTGGCTGGGGATTGTGGTGAGACCCGCGAGTCCGGTGTGCCACCGCGGGCGGCGTCGGTATTTCCCGCGACCGGACCCGTTCCCACGGCCGCACCGGTGACGGTGCCATCGCCCCGCGCGGGCACCTGGCCGGGCAACGCCACCCCGACCTCGGTGGCCACTCCCGCCCCGGCCGCGGAAGGCGTCGTTTCCGGCGCCACACCGCCGGATAACACATCGGGAGTATCAGGGGCACCCGTCAAGGGCATGTTCACCGGGGAGCTGGACTCGATCGCCCGCGGATCGTCCACCGTAGTGCCCGGTCTGTCCACACTAGACAGACTGGTGTCGGGGCGGCTTTCCAGACCGGTGGGGTGGTCGTCGAGTGGTGGTGAAGCGGCAGGGAGCGGCGCTACACCTTCAGAGGCCACCGGGCCACCCGGGCCAGGCGCACTCGACCCCGCAAGCGGGGCCGTGTGTTCCACCGGAACGCCCGGGCTCACCGTAAACGTGCCGGTATTCGCGTGGGCGGCACCGGCGGGGGCGTGCACCGGGGGCGCGCCGACGCGGGATCCTGCCGTGGTCACCCTGCCGTCAGAAACTGGCGGACCGTCCCGATCGACTCTCGTGATGTCCACAAAGGACTGTTCGGGAATGGTGTGGTCGCTACCCGGCGGCGCCTCCGCGCGGGTTCCCCCGGTCGTCGTCCCGGCATCGGAGACCGGTGGGCCGTCCTGGTTCGCCGAGGCCGGAACCGACTCCGGCTCCGGCGGCGGGGATAGCTCCGGATGTTCCATCGGATCGCTGGGACTCTCCACAGCAGAGGATTCTGGGCTGGTGTGGAGGGCGTTGGCGGCCGGGCTGTAGGGCGGTGGGGGCGTAGCGGCACGGGAAATCCCGGTTGGCTCGCCGGTATCCGGTGCCTCGCTGTGGACGTGATCCTGCCTCGGAGGGGAGCTGTAGAGCGGCGGCGGGGTGCCCAGTCTGCCGGGGCCGGGCAACGTACCCGGAGCTCCTGTCTCGCCCGGATATCGCGGCACCGGCGGGAGCACTTCGGGTGTCTCGGACGCACTGTTCTTGGAGTCCGCACCCACCACCGCACCGGTGTCCACGTGGCCCGGTCTGCCAGACGACGGGGCTGCGCCAGTGGGCGGGTCAATCCCGCTATCTCGTACCGAGGTCTGATGAGCGGCGCTGTCTGGCCCCGTGCCCGGGGACGAAGACAGGCCCGTCGCATCCTCCTCGGCCACGACGCCGTTTCCGGCTCCCGTCGTACCGGAGGAATCGCCTGGCGGCGTTTTCCCGGGGGCGGAACCGGTGGGCAGGACAGTCGAGGTGACCGGAATACCCGTCCCCACGAAAGCCTTTTCCGAGTCAGCGACGGCCGCCGTACCGGTAACTGGCACTTCGGAATCCACATCGGACATATGCGTCGGGAAGCCAGGTTTCTCGGCGATAGTCTCCGCAAAATCAGACTTCTCGTCCGCCTGCACCCCGGACTCGGCCTGCAACTCGCGGGCCGTGTCGGTATCGGTGTCGGTGGAGTTCTTTTCCCCGGTGTCGCGGGCCCGGCCCGCCGGGATCAGCTCGCCCCGCACCGCCAAGCCCGCCAGATTCCCGATACCCGAACCGATCGCCTCCGACACCCCGGCGGTGAACGAGAACGGATTCCACTGCGCCCCCTGACCACTGATCGCGCCATACCCCGCCTCGCCCAGCATCTCGGTCAAGCCCTCTTCCAAAGACTCGCCCAAGCCGTGACCGAACCGGGCCACCCACATCGCCCGCACCGACATACCCGTGTAATCCTCCAGGTTCTTCGACACCACATCGGCGAATCTCGCCATCGAAGCCACCGGGTACTGCTCCGCATGCTCCTCGGCCACCTGCCGCGCCGCCGCCGCCAACACCTCAGCATCGATCTTGTCACCCAACCCCCGCACCAACACCTTGCTGATCGCATTACCCACCACATTGCCCAACGCCGACAGCGGCACCGCCAGCAACCCGCTGAAGGAGCCGACCCCCACCGCCATCTCCGACATCGCCGCATCCCACTTCTTCCGCGTCCCCAACGCGAACTGCAACCCTTGGGCCCCGGCATCCATCACCACCTGCAACCCGATACCCACCACCTGGCTCATCGCCAGCCGCATGAACAACTGACCCCACCACCGGGTCAGCAGCAACCGCATCACCGCGAACCGCGCCGCCAGCCACGCCATACTCGCCCCACCAGTAGGACCGGCCATCGCCACCGCCCAGGCGATCTCGGCCACCAGCAGCAGCAAACCCCCCACCGTGACGAACTTCAGATACTGCACCTGCAACGCCAGATTCCGCACGAACTCCGCCAACTGCCGCACACCCACTGCACCGGCCTCCAAAACCGGTCCGAAAGCCGCTAACCGCTGCGCGAACCGGTCCGCCGCCTTGCCCGAAAACCCACCCCGCACCCGCTCCACCACATTCCCCACCACCGGTGCCAAACTCTCCACCGTCGCCGCGTCCGACTCCAACCGCCCCGCTACCGCGAACAACGCATCCTCATCCGCATCCGTCATGTCCTCACCGGTCAATACCTGAAAAAGCCGCCTCACCTCCTCCGGCACCATCAAGGACACGCGAAAACACCCATTCAGCTACGCCGCACGCGGACTAGTCCAACACAACTATTACGCCAGTAGTATGAACTAGCCACCCACCCCGGTAAACCAAATCCCCCGCGCGCGCAACAGCCTTGCACGTCCAATCACCAAGAAAGAGCCAAAAGAACATTCCTGGACTAGTTCTTTAGTGCTACAAGCTCCCGCGGCGGGTGGCATGATGGTATCCGAACGCAGCGCAGGTTGGTAAACGGACTCTGGTGTTGTGGACTCAATAATCCGCTGAGAGAAGCCTGTTCGATCGCAGGGTCGATGATAACAGGGCGTTTGACGTTTTTCTTCAGCAAGGTAGGTGAAGTCGAGGATCGGCAGTCGGCGGCCATACTGATCCAGGCGGCGTAGTCGCGAACCTACCGGGTCCGCCAAGACGTGAAGTGCGCGCGTCGTTGCTACGGCCAGTAACCGGCCCGAGAAGGCGGCGTGTGCCAGCGATCTGACGCATTTGTTCGAGCCAGGGCAGCGGGAACGTTTCCGCGTCATTCCGGCCTCGACCCGGGCCCGGGGCACTGCCCGTGCGACACGGGAACTGATAGCGGCCGGGACGTGGGGGTCGGCGGTGCCAACATCGATTTGTGGGCCGTTGCACACCGGCTTAGCGTCGGAGTCGCTATGTCGCCCAGCGCTCAAGGATGTGACCACGATGGTGCGGTCACCGGATTTCGCTGTGGTCGACCGGCTTTTCGAGAGTCGCGTCGATCCGATCAACAACCTGTTGGTGGACGCGGAGAAAGTGGCGAGGGCCTGCTACGCGATGGCGCGGCGGTTCCATCGGGGCGGCAAGCTGGTCGTCTTCGGCAACGGCGGCCCGAGCACCGATGCGCAGCACGTGGCGGTGGAGTTCGTCCATCCGGTGATCGTGGGGAAGCGGGCGCTGCCGGCGATCTCGTTGACCTCGGATGTGGCCACAGTGACGGGAGTGGCCACCGGGGAGGGCGTCGATGAGGTGTTCGCTCACCAGGTTCGTTACCTGGCCGATCCGGAGGACATCGCGTTGGGAATCTCCACCCACGGCAACGACGAGAACGTTCTGCTCGGGCTGGAGGAAAGCAGCCGGCGCGGGCTGCTCACGATCGGGCTCGTCGGCGGCGATGGCGGCGTGCTGGCGGCCTCCGATGTGGACCACGTGCTCGTCGCGCGGGCCGACGATCCGCGCGTGATCAAGGAAGTGCACGTGACGATGTACCACATCCTTTGGGAGTTGGTGCATGTGTTCTTCGACCAGCCGGGGACGTTGGAACCGGATGTGGTCGCATGAGCAGCGCCCAGTCGGCGCCGGATCCCGCCGCGTTGCCCACGAGCGGATGCCGCGGTGACGCTTGCGTGACGTGTTCCGACGAAGCTGTTGCGGTGCAGGTTATGGAACTGCGGGACGACGGGCTCGCGGTGGTGTCGACCGCCGCGGGTCACGAGGAGGTCAGCGTCGCGCTGGTTCCAGCCGAGGTCGGCGACACCGTCCTCGTGCACGCGGGTGAGGCCATCGCGATCGTGAAGGAGGACGCCGTGGATGCTACTCAGGGTGATGCCGGGGCGAGCTCCGCGCTTTACCCGTTCCTGTCCGGAGCGCCGGTGGACGTCGATGCCGTGCTCAATGACGTGCGCATATCCACTGAGGACAAATCGCGGGAGATCCTCGCACTGCGCGACGAAGTCCGGCAGCGCAACCGCGTGAAATTGATCGCCTGTGCCACGGAAATGGCCGAACGGTTCGCCGCCGGGGGCAGGCTGCTGGCCTTCGGCAACGGCGGCAGTTCGACCGACGCGCAGGACATGGCCAGCCTGTTCCTGCATCCGGGGCGCGGTTCCCGCCCCCTGCCCGCCATCGGGTTGACCAGCGACATCGCCGTGGTCACCGCGTTGTCCAACGATGTCGGTTTCGACGTGGTGTTCGCACGGCAGATCGCCGCGTTCGGCACGCCGCGCGATATCGCGGTCGGCTTGTCCACCAGCGGGAACTCGGCGAACTTGCTGCGCGCGTTCGACGCAGCCGGCCGCCAGGGCCTGTTGACCGTGGGTATCGCGGGCTACGAGGGCGGGAAGATGGCCGAGTCGGACTCCATTGACCACCTGTTCGTGGTGCCGTCTCCGTCGGTCCACCGGATCCAGGAAGCACAGACGACGATTTACCACGCGCTGTGGGAGTTGACGCTGCACGCGTTGGAGGACGAGCCGGGTTGACGCCCTGTTTTTCGGTTATGCGAGGGGGGACCGAGATGACTTCGGCGAAGGCACGAGACGACGGCGGACCCGCATCTGGGGGAGAGGCGACCGGGCCGCTGCACATCCTCTGGATCAACGCCGGGTTGAGCTGCGACGGGGACTCGGTGGCGTTGACGGCGGCGTCCCAGCCGAGCATCGAGGAGATCGTGCTGGGAGCGTTGCCCGGGCTGCCCGAGGTGCAGGTGCATTGGCCGCTGATCGATTTCGAGTGCGGTCCCGAGCAGGGCGCGGACACCTTCATCGAATGGTTCTACCGGGCCGATCGCGGCGAGCTTGAACCGTTCGTGCTGGTCATCGAGGGCTCGATCCCCAATGAGGCGATCAAGGACGAAGGTTACTGGTGCGGTTTCGGCAACAACCCGGAGACCGGGCAGCCGATGACGACCAGCGAGTGGCTGGATCGGCTGGCTCCCAAGGCGTTGGCGGTGCTGGCCGCGGGAACGTGCGCCACCTACGGCGGCATCCACGCCATGGCCGGCAACCCGACCGGAGCAATGGGCGTGCCGGATTACCTCGGCTGGGACTGGAAATCCAAGGCGGGCCTGCCGATCGTGTGCGTGCCGGGTTGCCCGATCCAGCCGGACAACCTCTCCGAGACGCTGCTGTACCTGCTCTACCAGGTCGCCGGGCAGGCGCCGATGATTCCGCTCGACGACAAGCTACGGCCGACGTGGCTGTTCAGCGCCACGGTGCACGAGGGCTGCGATCGCGGTGGCTATTACGAGCAGGGGCAGTTCACCCGGCGGTACGGCGATCCGGAATGCCTGGTCAAGATCGGTTGCTGGGGGCCGGTCGTGCAGTGCAACGTCCCCAAGCGCGGGTGGATGTCCGGGCTCGGCGGCTGCCCGAACGTCGGCGGGATCTGCATCGCCTGCACGATGCCGGGTTTCCCGGACAAGTTCATGCCGTTCATGGACGAGCCGCCCGGGGCGCGCGTGTCGAGCACCGCCAGCGGCGTTTACGGGGTGGCGATCCGTCGCCTGCGCGACATCACGCGCAACACAGCCGACAAGGAGCCGTCCTGGCGGGTCACGGGCCGTGAGCTGCACACCGGCTTTAGTCCGACCTGGTGACGCACGAAAGGCCGTGACATGACTCAGACCGCGAAGGACGACCTGTTGGAGATGTCCTGGGATCCGATCACCAGGATCGTCGGCAGCCTCGGGATGTACACCAAGATCGACTGGTCGGCCAAGCGGGTCGTCGAGGCGTACAGCACCTCGTCGATCTTCCGTGGCTACAGCATCTTCATGAAGGGCAAGGATCCGCGGGACGCGCACTTCATCACCAGCCGCATCTGCGGCATCTGCGGGGACAACCACGCGACTTGCTCGGTGTACAACCAGAACATGGCCTACGGGGTGCGGCCGCCGCACCTCGGGGAGTGGATCATCAACCTCGGCGAGGCCGCCGAGTACATGTTCGACCACAACATCTTCCAGGAGAACCTGGTCGGGGTCGACTACTGCGAGAAAATGGTGCGCGAGACCAACCCGGGTGTGCTGGAACTGGCCGAGCGGACCGAGGCCCCGCACGCCGGGGACCACGGCTACCGGACCATCGCCGACATCATGCGCTCGCTCAACCCGCTGGAGGGCGAGTTCTACCGGGAGGCCCTGCAGGTCAGCAGGTTGACGCGGGAGATGTTCTGCCTCATGGAGGGCCGCCACGTGCACCCTTCGACGCTGTATCCGGGCGGCGTCGGCACGGTCGCCACCGTCCAGCTGTTCACCGACTACCTGACCAGGTTGATGCGGTACGTGGAGTTCATGAAGCGCTGCGTGCCGATGCACGACGACCTGTTCGACTTCTTCTACGAGGCGCTGCCCGGCTACGAGGAAGTCGGCCGCCGCCGGGTCATGCTGGGGTGCTGGGGGAGCCTGAACAACCCGGAGTTCTGCGACTTCCGGTACGAGAACATGAGCGACTGGGGACGCAAGATGTTCGTCACCCCGGGCATCGTGATCGACGGCGACCTGGTGACCAACGACCTGGTCGACATCAACCTGGGCATCCGGATCCTGCTCGGCAGTTCCTACTACGAGGACTGGGAGGACCGGGAGATGTTCGTCGACCGGGACCCGCTGGGCAACCCGGTCGACCGCCGCCACCCGTGGAACCAGCACACCATCCCGAAGCCGCAAAAGCGCGATTTCGACGAGAAGTACTCGTGGGTGATGTCGCCGCGCTGGTTCAACGGCAGCGAGCATCTGGCGCTGGACACCGGGGGCGGCCCGATCGCGCGGTTGTGGAGCACCGCGCTGGCCGGCCTCGTCGACATCGGCGGTTACGTGCGCTCCACCGGCAGCAGCGTGGTGATCAACCTGCCGAAGAGCGCCACCAAGCCGGAGACGACCTTCGAGTGGAAGATTCCTAAGTGGAGCAACGCGATCGAGCGCAACCGCGCCCGAACGTACTTCCAGGCGTATTGCGCGGCCGCGGCACTGCATTTCGTCGACAAGGCGCTGGCCGAGGTCCGGGCGGGCCGGTCCAAGACGTGGGAGCCGTTCGAGGTCCCCGCCGACGGCGTCGGCTGCGGCTTCACCGAGGCCGTGCGCGGTGTCCTTTCGCACCACATGGTGATCCGGGACGGCAAGATCGCCAACTACCACCCGTATCCGCCGACACCCTGGAACGCCAGCGTTCGCGACAGCTTCGGAACCCCGGGCCCGTACGAGGACGCCGTGCAGAACACGCCGATCTTCGAGGAGAACTCGCCGGAGAACTTCAAGGGGATCGACATCATGCGTACGGTCCGCAGCTTCGACCCGTGCCTGCCCTGCGGGGTGCACATGTACCTGGGCAACGGCCACGTGCTGGAGAAGTTGCACACTCCCCACGCATTCGACGGCAGCGTGTGAGCCCGCGATGGTGGGCCAAGACGAGGCGAGTGCGGTGGCCGCCCGGATCGATCAGCTCCTGGCGGAGTTCGACCGGGACGGCGATGCCGTCGCCGCCGAGCGCGCCGAGGAACTTGTGCGCGCCATTGTCCCGCTCTACGGCGAAGGGCTCGGGCGGATCGTGCAGATCCTCCGCGAGACCGACGGCGGCGCGCTGCATGCGGAGCTGGCCGCTGATCCCCTGGTGGGCGGTCTCCTGGCGCTACACGACCTGCATCCGTCCACTGTGGAAGAACGGGTGGCGGCGGCGCTGGAGGAGGTGCGGCCCTACCTGGGTTCGCACTCCGGAGATGTCGAGTTGCTCGGTATCGACGAGCGATCCGTGGTCCGCCTGCGGCTGACCGGTAGTTGCGAGAGCTGCCCGTCGTCGACGGTGACGGTCAAGCTGGCCATCGAGAACGCGATCCGCGAGGCGGTCCCGGAGGTCACCGACATCGAGGTGGAGGGCATCGTCGAGCCCGAACGGGAAACCGGTCCGGGTGGCCGGCCGCTGCTGCCCGTGGTGCCCAGTGGCCCCGGGACGGCGTGGGTCGACGTCGCGGCGGCCGGCGACCTGGCACCCGGCGAGGTGACCGTGGTGACGGTCGACCACCTTTCCCTGGTCATGTGCCGGACCGACGGTGACCTCTACGCCTACCTGAACAACTGCCCGTCCTGCTCGAACCCCTTCACCGGTGCGCTCCTGGACGGTGTCCTCCTGGAGTGCCCGCGCTGCCGGGAGCGTTACGACGTTCGCCGCGCGGGCCGCGCCGAGCAGCGGGCCGCGCAGAGCCTTTCCCCGCTGCCGCTGCTGACCGACGCGGGCTCGGTGCGCGTCGCGCTTCCGGCGGAGGTCGCTTCGTGAGCACGGGACTGCGCCGCTTCACCACACCTCGCCCGGAGTCGGCGTCGCCGGCCGGCGCGGAGCGAGGCTGCGAGCTGTGCACGGAACCGCTGGGAACCGAACACCGGCATGTCGTCAACATCGAGTCGCGCCGGATCCTGTGCACGTGCCGCGCCTGCTACCTGCTGTTCACCCATCCCGGCGCGGGTGGCGGCAAGCATCGCGCGGTGCCCGAGCGATACCGGCACCTCCCGGATTTCGGCACGGGCGCGCGGATCTGGGACGCAACCGAGATTCCGGTCGGCATGGCATTCCTGTTCCACAGTTCGGTCGCCGGGCCGGTGGCCTTCTACCCGAGCCCTGCGGGCGCGACCGAATCGCTGCTGCCGGTACAGGAGTGGGAGCGGGCACTGCGGGACAACCCCGCGCTAACGGAATTGCAGGCGGACGTGGAGGCGCTGCTGATCAAGCAGTCCGAGGACGGCTTCGAAGGCTTCCTCGTGCCGATCGACGCCTGCTACCGGCTGGTCGGGATCGTGCGGACGCACTGGAAGGGCTTCGACGGCGGCACCGAGGCGCGGGACCGGATCGAGGAGTTCTTCGAGTCGCTGCGGCGGCGCGGCGAGCGGATCGAGGCCCGGGATGTCTGAGCTCTCCTTCGAATGCCTCGACATCCGGCCCGAACTCTACGGTGCCGGGCCGGTTTTGCGGTTCCGGCTTCGAATCGCGGAGCACCGCGCCGAGCGGATCCATTCGATCGCGCTGCGCTGCCAGATCCGCATCGAGCCGCAGCGACGCGAATACGACGAGCACGAGACGGAACTGCTGGGAAACCTGTTCGGCGGGCGCGACCGGTGGCGGCACACGCTGCGTGCGATGCACTTCGCGACCGCGTCGGTTCTCGTCCCCGGGTTCACCGGCAGCACCGAGGTGGAGCTGGCCGTGCCCTGCACCTACGACATGGAAGTGGCATCCGGGAAGTACTTTCACAGCCTGCGCGACGGCGTCGTGCCGTTCGCACTGCTCTTCAGCGGAACCGTTTTCGGCAAAGGGGACAACGGGTTCTGGGTCCAGCAGGTGCCGTGGCACCAAGAGGCGAGTCATGCGATGCCCGCCAAGACCTGGCGGGAGCTGATGGACGCGTACTTCCCACACGCCACCTGGATCCGGCTGCACCGGGAAACCGTGGACGCCCTGCTGCGCTTCAAGGCCGCGCACGCGGTGCCCACCTGGGATGCGGCCGTGGAAACGCTGCTCGCCAAGGCAGGGGAGGCATCGTGACGTCGACGTTCGAGCAGGCCCGAGCAGTGGCCGATGCAGTCCTGTACGAGGGGTACCTGCTGTACCCGTACCGGGCATCGGCGGCGAAGAACCAGGCGAGGTGGCAGTTCGGCGTCCTGGTGCCGCCGTCGTTCGCAGCGCCGGAACGCGGGGAGCACGGCGAAACGCAGACCGAATGCGTGCTGGATGCGCCTGCCACGGCCACCTTGCACGTCCGCTTGCGCTTCCTGCACGTGCAGCAGCGGCTGGTGCAGGACCCGAACCGCCACGTGGTGTCGCACCTCGTCGTCAACGGCGAAGACGTGCCCGCCTGGGACGAAACCGTCGAATACGAGCGTGATGTGGTCGTGCCGCTCGCCCGGTTACTGTCCGGCGACCACGTGGCGGCCGTGGTGGTCGATGGCGCCGAAGACGTCGAGGAACTCCGTGACGCCGACGGCCGGATGCGCGGCCGGATCGTGCGCGTTCGCCAGCCCCTCACCGGCGTGTTACGGATCAGTGCGAGCCCGATCTCCGGGCCATACGGCGGATTCCGGATCCGTGTCCTGGTTGCGAACACCACGGCCCGGGCGGAACTGGACTCCTCCCGGGAATGCGCGTTGCGCCATTCGCTGGTGGCCACGCATCTGCTGCTCGGCGTCACCGAGGGCGCCTTCCTGTCGCTCGTGGACCCGCCGGAGTGGGCCAGACCCGTGGTCGAGGAATGCGAGAACGTGCGCACCTGGCCGGTGTTGCTCGGCGCATCGGATCGCAGCGACGCGATGCTGTCCTCGCCGATCATCCTCTACGACAATCCCGCTATCGCGCCGGAAAGCCCGCAGCCGCTGTTCGACGGCACCGAGATCGACGAGATCCTGACGCTGCGGACGATGGCGCTGACCGAGGCGGAAAAACGCGCCGCGAGGAGCACCGACCCACACGCGCGAGCCCTCCTGGACGGGATCGACGGCCTGCCCGCCGAGTGGCTGGAACGGCTGCACGGCACGATGCGGTCGGTCCGGTCCACCGTCCGCGAACCGCGAGTGCCCTGGTGGGACCCCGCCGCGGACGAGTCGGTGTCGCCGGATACCGACAGCGTCCAGGTCGCCGGGACGCGCGTCGCCAAGGGAAGCAGGGTTCGGCTCAAGCCGGGCAGGCGGCGCACCGACGCCCAGGACATGTTCCTGCACGGCCGGACGGCCACGGTGCAGGGCGTGTTCGTCGACGTCGACGACGAGCAGTACCTCGCCGTGACGCTCGACGAGGACCCGGCCGCCGAGCTGCAGAGCGAGCACGGGCGCTTCCGCTACTTCTTCCTTGATGAGATCGAGCCCGGTGAGGGGGGACCATGCGAGCACGAGTGCTGATCGCCGGCATCGGCAACGTTTTCCTCGGCGACGACGGGTTCGGGGTCGAGGTCGCCCGGCGGCTGGCCGACGTCGAACTGCCGCCGTGGGCCCAGGTCGCCGACTACGGAATCAGCGGCGTGCACCTGGCATTCGACCTGCTGGGCGGCTACGACACGACGATCCTGGTCGACGCGACGCCGCGCGGCGAGGAACCGGGCACGATCTCGGTGCTCGAACTCCGCGACGGCGACCGCATCGGCACCACCGGGGCGGCGTTCGACGGCCACGGCATGCAGCCGGATGCGGTGCTCGCGCTGCTGGACACGCTCGGCGGTGATGCCGGTCGCGTGCTGATCGTGGGGTGCGAGCCGGCCGATCTCGGGCACCGGATCGGGCTGAGCGACCCCGTGCGCCGCGCGGTGGATCCGGCCGTGCGCAAGGTGATCGACCTGCTGGACGCCGAAAAGCGTCGTTTCGAACAACAGCCGCTACGGCAGGAGGTGTGAGATGGCCGAGTTGCGTCGGCTGCTGCTGTGGGCGGCGGTCATCGGGCTCGTGGTCGTCGTGGTCCGGACGGTCGCCCCGGACGTCAAGCGCTACATCGAGATCAGCAGGATGTGAGGCTCATGTGCTTGGGAATACCGGGTGAGGTCATCGAGATCCTCACCGACCGTCCCGACCTGGCGAAGGTCGACGTCAGCGGAGTCCGCCGCAACATCAACATCGGGCTGCTCGGCGACGACCGGCCGGCGCCGGGCGAATGGGTGCTGATCCACGTCGGATTCGCGCTGTCCAAGATCGATGAGGCCGAGGCGAGGTCGGCGCTGGAGTTCCTGGAGAGCATCGGCCAGGCCTACTCCGACGAGATCGCAGCACTCACCGAATCGCGTATCGAGTAGGAGGAGCACCGTATGCGTTTCGTCGACGAGTACCGCGACGCGGACAAGGCGCGGGCGCTGGCAGCCAAGATCGCCGGGCTGTGCGAGCCCGGCCGCCAGTACAAGTTCATGGAGGTCTGCGGCGGCCACACGCACACGATCTACAAGCACGGGCTGGAGGATTACCTGCCCGACAATGTGACCCTGGTGCACGGACCGGGCTGCCCGGTGTGCGTCATCCCGATGGGGCGCATCGACGACTCGATCCACATCGCCCGCCAACCCGACGTGCTGATGACATCCTTCGGCGACATGATGCGGGTGCCGGGCAGCAACGGTTCGTTCTTCGACTCCAACGCCGAGGGCACCAACATCCGGATGGTGTACTCGCCGCTGGACTCGCTGAAGATCGCCCGGCAGAACCCCGATCAGCACGTGGTCTTCATGGCGATCGGGTTCGAGACCACCGCGCCGTCGACCGCGATGACACTGCTGCGTGCCGAGCAGGAGGGCCTGGAGAACTTCTCGGTGTTCTGCAACCACGTGACGATCATCCCGGCGATCAAGGCGATCCTGGACTCCCCGGACCTGCGGCTGGACGGGTTCCTCGGCCCCGGGCACGTGTCCACGGTGATCGGCTGCCGGCCATACGAGTTCATCGCGCGCGACTACGGAAAGCCGTTGGTGGTAGCGGGTTTCGAACCGCTGGACATCCTGCAGTCGATCTACCTGCTGCTGGTGCAGCTCGCCGAGGGGCGCTCGGAGGTCGAGAACCAGTACACCCGCGTGGTGCCCTGGGACGGTAATCGCACGGCATTGCAGGCGATCGGGGAGACGATGGAGCTGCGGCCGTACTTCGAATGGCGCGGGCTGGGCTTCATTTCGCACTCGGCGCTGCGCCTGCGCGAACGCTACGCGCGATTCGATGCCGAGAAAATCTTCGACCTGCCGGGCATCCGGGTGGCGGACCCGAAGGCATGCCAGTGCGGCGAAGTCCTCAAGGGCGTCCTGAAACCGTGGGAGTGCAAGGTTTTCGGCACCGCGTGCACGCCGGAGACACCGATCGGCACCTGCATGGTGTCGCCGGAGGGCGCCTGCGCCGCGTACTACAACTTCGGGCGCTTCAGCCGCGAACGCGTGAAGGAGGCGAGTAGGCCGTGAGCACCGAGCACACCCAGTCGCACACCGCGGGCTGGGTCGAGGATGCGATGGCAGAGCACCGCGAGCACGGCGACTCCCGGCCCGGCAGCGAGCACGCCGACCGCGAACAGCAGGTGCTGGAGCGGATCGAGAAGGCGCGGCGCCGCAAGCCGAAAGTCAAGGAGGAACGGATCACCCTCGCGCACGGCTCCGGCGGCAAGGCCACCCAGACCTTGATCGAGGCGGTCTTCCTGACGGGCTTCCGCAATCCGGAACTGGCGAAGCTGGAGGACGGCGCCGAGCTGGGGGTGGCCGGCGGCCGGCTGGCCTTCACCACCGATTCCTACGTGGTGTCCCCGCTGTTCTTCCCCGGCGGGGACATCGGCGACCTCGCCATCAACGGGACGGTCAACGACCTCGCGGTCTCCGGCGCCACGCCGCTGTTCCTCTCCGCGGGTTTCATCATCGAGGAAGGCTTCCCGGTGGCGGACCTGACTCGGATCGTCGGGTCAATGGCGGCGGCGGCCGAAGCCGCCGGTGTGCAGGTGGTCACCGGGGACACCAAGGTCGTGCAGAAGGGCAAGGCCGACGGCTGCTACATCAACACGGCCGGCGTCGGCCTGCTGGAAACCGAGCACCGGCTGGGCATCGACACGGCGCGCCCGGGAGACGCCGTGCTGGTGTCCGGTCCCATCGGCGATCACGGCGTCACGGTGATGCTGGCCCGCGGCGAACTCGACATCGACGCCGACCTGGTCTCCGACACCGCCCCCGTGCACGGCTTGGTCGCCGAGCTGCTCAAGGCCGCGTCGGGCGTCCGCGCGCTGCGCGACGCCACGCGCGGGGGCGTGGCGACGATACTCAACGAGGTCGCCAAGGCATCCGATGTGTCGGTCGTCGTCGACGAGGAGAAGGTCCCGGTTCGCACGGAGGTGCGCGGAGCGTCGGAGCTGCTGGGCATCGACCCGCTCTACGTGGCCAGCGAAGGACGCATCGTGGTCGTCGTCGACGGCCGGCAGGCCGATGCGGCGCTGGAGGCGCTGCGCGCGCACCCGCTGGGTGCGGACGCGGCGATCATCGGGCGCGTCGCAGCGGATCCGCCGGGCTTGGTGCTGCTGAACACCACGTTCGGCGGCACCCGCATCGTCGACCTGCTGGTCGGCGATCCGCTCCCGAGGATCTGCTGAGGGCGCGGCGGTGCACGAGCTGGGCATCACCCAGAGCATCGTTGACGCGGTCCTCGATGCGATCGAGGAACCGCGGATCACCCGGCTCCAGCTGGAGATCGGCAAGCTCTCCGGGGTCGTTCCCGACTCGGTGCGGTTCTGTTTCGACCTGGTCGCCTCCGGCACCGCGCTGGACGGTGCGCGCCTGGACATCGTCGAACCGCCGGGCCGGGGCGCGTGCCGCAGTTGCGGACACACATGCGAATTCGACGACCCGATCGTGCTTTGCCCCTGCGGCAGCGCGGACGTGCAAGTGCGGTCCGGTCGAGAACTCAAGATCACGGCAGTGGATGTGGGTTAACCATGTGCGGAACGTGCGGATGTTCGGATGCCGACGGCGTGCGGCTGAATCCCGAGCCGGCGGCCGGTTCGGTTCCGGTGCGGACGATCGCGCTCGAACGGCAGGTCCTGGCCAAGAACGACGTGCTGGCGGCGAAGAACAGGATCTGGTTGCGGGAGAAGGGAATCCTCGCGATCAACCTGATGAGCTCGCCGGGCGCCGGCAAGACCACGTTGCTGGAGAACACGCTGCGCGAGCTCGGATCCACCATCCCGATCGGGGTCATCGAGGGCGATCAGGAGACGCTGCTGGACTCCAACCGGTTGCGAGCGGCCGGATGCCGGGCGGTGCAGATCAACACCGGCGCCGGCTGCCACCTCGACGCCGGCGCGGTGGGTGAAGCGCTGACGTCGCTGGATCCCCCCGACGGCTCGGTGGTGTTCGTGGAGAACGTGGGCAATCTGGTCTGCCCGGCGCTGTTCGACCTGGGTGAGCACCGCCGGGTGGTGATCGCCTCCATCACCGAGGGCGAGGACAAGCCGCTGAAGTACCCGCACATGTTCCAAGCGGCCCATCTGGTGCTACTGAACAAGATCGACCTCCTGCCGTATCTGGACTACGACGTCGCGGGGTTCAGCGGCAACGCCCGGATCGCGAACCCGTCGGTCGATGTCGTCCCGGTGTCGGCGACTCGGGACACTGGTCTTGAGGGCTGGCACGAGTGGCTTCGGGCGAACCTGACGCAGGTGCTCACCGCCTAGCGCCTCGGTCGCGTGCCCCGGCGATGGCCGCTTGTCCCAGGCTCACGCCTCCGTCGTTGGGCGGCACCCTGGAGTGCACCAGGACGCGGAATCCGCTCGACTCCAGCCGTGCGACAACGCGGTGCAACAGAAGCATGTTCTGGAACACGCCGCCGGACAACGCGACTTCGGCCAGCCCGGTGCGCTCTCGCAGCCGCACGCAGACGTCGTGGATCATCGCGGCGATTCCAGTGTGGAACCGGGCCGCGATCACCGGCCCCGGGGTGCCCGACCGCAGGTCGTCCACGACCGCCGCCACCAGGTCGGCACCCTGGGCCCGCAGGACATTTCCCGTCGAAACCGACGCCGGGTAGCCGCCGCGTTCGTCGCGATCGGCGAGCTGTTCGAGTTCGATGGCCGCTTGCCCTTCGTAGTTGATCGCGTCCCGAACGCCCAGGATCGCGGCAACGGCGTCGAACAACCGGCCCGCGCTGGAGGTCAGCGGCGAGTGGGCGCGCTGTCGGGCCACAGCGGCGACCTCGGGCCAGGTTTCGTTGCGGCGCAACAAGTCGAGGCCGGTCGGCAGGTCGTCGCCGTAGCGGCCGGACAGGTATGCCACCGCCGTCCGCCAGGGTTGCTTGATCGCCGTGGTTCCGCCGGGAAGTGGGACCGGCTCCAGGTGGGCCAGCCGCTGGAAGTCCACCAGGTCGGCTCGGAGGAACTCGCCGCCCCAGATGGTTCCGTCCGTGCCGTAGCCGAGCCCGTCGAACGCCACGCCGAGCACCGGCCCGTCCGCGCCGTTGTCGGCCAGGCACGAGGCGATGTGGGCGTGGTGGTGCTGGACGCCGACGAGGTCGACGTCGTCGAGGTCCACCGCGTACTTGGTGGACAGGTACTCGGGATGCAGATCGTGCGCGACCACGGCGGGCTCGACGTCGAAGAGCCGGGTGAAGTGCTCGATGCCGGTGGTGAATGAGCGCAGCGTCTCGTAGTTCTCCAGATCGCCGATGTGGTGCGATACGAAGACGTGCCGGTTTTTGGCGACGCTGAAGGTGTTCTTCAACTCGGCGCCGCAGGCCAGCACCGGTCGCGGGAACTCCCTTGGCAGCGCCACCGGCTCGGGCGCATATCCCCGGGACCGCCGGACCAGCATGCCCCGGCCCCGGAACGAGCGGACCACCGAATCGTCGGTGCGCATGTGGATGGGCCGGTCGTGGGTCAGGAACCCGTCCGCTATACCGGCCAGCCGGTGGAGCGCCTCGTCGTCGCGGTAGGCGATCGGCTCGTCCGAGACGTTTCCGCTGGTGAGCACGAGCGGGCCCGGAGCGTCGCGAAGCAGCAGGTGGTGCAGCGGGGTGTAGGGGAGCATCAGGCCGAGCTGCCGGTTGCCCGGTGCCACCGCCGGTGCGATGCGCGAGCCCGGCAGCATGTCGAGCAGCACGATGGGGCGGCGTCGGGAGGCCAGCAGCGCGGCCTCGACCTCGTTCACCGCGCACAACTCACGCGCCTGCGCCAGATCCCGCACCATCACCGCGAAGGGCTTGTCTTCGCGATGCTTGCGCTTGCGCAGCGCCGAGGACGCGTCCTGGTCGGTCGCGTCGACTGCGAGGTGGTAACCGCCGAGGCCCTTCACCGAGAGGATTTCACCGCGACCGAGAGCGGCGGCCGCTTCGGCGATGGGGTCCCCCGGCAGCGTCGCACCGGCGGCGTCGACCAACCGGAGCCGCGGCCCGCATTCCGGGCAGCACACCGGCTGGGCGTGGAAGCGCCGGTCGCCCGGATCGTGGTACTCCGCCGCGCACCGTGCGCACATGTCGAACGCCGACATGGTCGTCAGCGGGCGGTCGTAGGGGATGTCACGAACGACGGTGAAGCGCGGTCCGCAGTTCGTGCAGTTGGTGAAGGCGTAGCCGAACCGGCGGTCGGCGGGGTCGAACATCTCGCGCAAACAGTCCGCGCAGGTCGCGCTGTCGGCGGACACCAGCGTCGCACGGGAACCCGCCGAGGTGCTGCCGACGATGCGGAACTCGTCGTCGCTGACCGGTTCAATGGACTCGACCGCGATCTTCTCGATGACTGCAAGTGGTGGCGCTTCGTAACGAAGCGAACACAGAAAGTGTTCGGCCGCGTCCGCTGCCCCTTCGATTTCGATGAAGACACCGTGCACGTCGTTGCGCACGTGCCCGGCAAGCCCCAGCCGCGTCGCGAGAGAATGGACAAAAGGTCTAAATCCGACCCCCTGCACCACGCCCTCGACCCGCACCTCATACCGGATCGACCCCATCGGCCCAGTCTCACGCCGAACGCTCGTCGACGCAGGGGGACGAACGCGGGACGAAAGTCCCTGTCCGGTTCGTTTGTTTGTTCGCATAATCTCCGGAAGCGTCGATTACTGGTGGGGAGAACGCGAAGGAGTCCGAGGTGGCGGAGATGGTGATCAGCTACGGGCACGAGGGGGTCGCGGTCGAACTGAAAATCATGCGCAGGGGTGAGGGATGGACACTCGTCTATTCCCGGCCGGGCGAACCGGACGTGCACGTCGGGTTCGACACCGAGGCCGAAATCCGCGAAGAATTGACGTGGCTGCTGGCCGGCTCGATGCGGCCCACCATCGACCTGGGCACGGCGATTTCAAGGGAAATCAACCCGCCGATTTCCAGGTGAATCCTTGCTCAGCGAGTGTTCTGATTTGCGCTATGACAGCAGAAGCTGTGGGTCTCCGATTTTGCCTACAATTGGGAAATCACAGCACCCGACGAACGCCGTCGGCAACGGCAACCCGACCGCCATCCCAACCTGGGCACGACAGCCACAGAAAGCGGGATAATGTCCTGGCATCGATCGGGCACGTTCGGCGCGCTTGTGCGGTCTCGCGGTTCTCTGGCGTCCCGATCCACTTGCGGGTGGTGTAGAAGTCAGCCGCTACACGCGCGGGCGACGTCGCACCCGTTCCCCCTCCCGGCGACTTCGTGAAGCACGGCGAGGTCGCCTGGCTGATGGATCTTTGCGCTAGATGCGCAAGGCCACCGAAGATCACCCGGCTGGTGCTACTCCCATGCGCCAGGCCAGGCCGCGCAGCTCACGACTTCCGGCGTCGCGGCGTGCCCGGCGCAGCAGATCACCCACCGCCTCACGGACGAAAACGTCGTTGCGGACCCGCTGCGTGGCGAGCTTTTCGGCGTGCAGCAGCGCGGACAAACCCCGATCACGGGTCGCCGGTTCAGTGAGCATCGCCCGGCCTAGGTCGATGTAGAACTCGGCCTGCCGCGACGGGCTGGGAATCAATTCGGGGTGCACGCTCCGCGCCGCTTCCGCGACCTTCGGACCTTCTCCCAGCTCGGTCAGCAAGGAGGTGCGCCAGATACCGACGTTGGTCCGCCCGAACCACAAACGTGCGAAGCCGCCGACCTCGACTTCCATGCGATTGGCGATGGTTTGAGCCTCGTCGAGGTGTGTGGTGGCGGTGTCCCGGTCGCCCTGAGCGGCGGCGGCCAGCGCTGCGGACAGGTGCAGCATCCCGTACGTCTGGGTCACGTTCGGATCATCCAGCGCGCGCGACAAGTCCTCGGCGGCGGCAACGCTGCGGGCGTACTGCCGGGTGCGGCTGAGCTCACCGGCCGCCTCGCTGCGCAGCCAGATCGTGTAGCCGGTCCACTCCGGCGAGTCCAGTTCCTGTGCGCACTGCTGGGCCATCCTCACCGCCAGCAGCGGCAATCCCCTGCCTCCGAGGCGTTTGGTGGTGGTGCACGCGGAGCTGTAGCAGTGCACCAGCCCAAGCAGAGCATCGCGTCGATGCTGCGGATCGCGGACGTAGGTGGCGTGCAGCTCGCCCAGCAACACCGGGGCCAACTGGCCCTGGGCCGCGTAATCAGCGTGCACGTGCTGCAAATCGCACAGCCGCTCCACGTCGGCCGCCAACTCGGGCCACGGGCGGATAGCCACGCCTGGATCGATTCCCAGCTCGTATTCCTCCAGCGCGGTTTCGATTGCTGCCAACGCAGCGTGCGCATCAGCCCCCACTGGGTCGGTCGGGGCCCACGGCTTGCCCGTCAGCTCGGTGGGACTCACGCGCAACGTGTTCGCCAGGGCCTCCAGCGTGGAACGCTTGGTGATCGGCTGGTCCCCGCGCTCCAGCCTGCCCAGATACCCGAAACTCAATCCCGCCAGCTCGGCCGTGGCCTTCAGCGTCATTTGACGCCACGACCGAATCTCCCGCAGCCGACGGCCGATCTCGTGCCCTTCGTCCACGGCGTCCACCTCCGAGCGCGCGGCAATTTCCAACGCAAGCCACCGTACCGGCACGCGATCAACCGAAGGAACCACGTAGTCGACGGTGTCACCCGTCAGGAGGCAACTAGTCGCCGCGTGTGGAGAGCGCCGCAAGTGTGCCGTTCGTATCAGCGTCGGATACCGGCATCAACACATATTCGCTGACCGTGTGTGCCGAACCCCCAACGGTGCGAGGGATGGATGTGGCAATGCGAGGCAGTCCGTCAGGCACTGCGAATCATTCTCGGAGCAGCTGACGATGCCGTGCCCGGTTTCTATCCACCGTGACGTCAGAGCGCTACCGTCGGGAGAGGTGAGTCAGAGGTGGGTTCGGACGTGAAGCGCCAAGCATTTCTCGGCGGGGTCGCCGCATGGGTTTACGATTGTCCAAAGAGGACCTTTTAGATGGCTGGTGGGCTGGCGAAGGTCGACAAGGCCTGGTGCCACACGCATCGAGACGTAAGTCCAGTGCGTCATCCTGGCGACTTGGTGCAGCACGGCGGGCTCCCTGGCTGCGGTGACGGTGTCGTTCGGGGTTACGCCTCGGGAACCCACTCCAGGCCCGTTGGCTTGCTGCGTGTCGAAGCGAATTCTCGGAGCACGCCTAGCACCTCGGCGCTCGGCAACTCGGAGGACATGGGGCAGTGGTCACCAGTGGGCCCGGTGAAGTAGTCGACATCGTCTTGGTTCCGGCCGTTCGCGGGCTTGAGTAGTTCGGTCGGGGTGAACCACTGGAGCGCGCCGACTTCGCCCCGGATGCCGAGCACAAGCCCCTCGGACGCTTCGGCGCCGAACTGGACGAACCATGCGATCCCGGCGTTCGGGTTCCGGCGGCGCTGATCGGTCATCCGGATCTGGTCGATCGCATCATCGATGTCGATGAGGGTCAGATCGAGTACTTCGCGGCCGTAGATGCCGGGTTCCTCGTGTGTGAGCGTCATGCAGTCCTCTCAAATATTCTAGGATCTTGCCAAGAGAGTCGGGGGCGCACCCCGGAACGCCGGAGTCATCTTCTGCGTCTCCGAATCCGCCGCTGTCGTCCCAATTCCGTCGCTGACCTCGGCTGAGGCACCGCCGGTTCGATCACGATCCGCATGCCGAATTCCTTCCGCGCGGCCATATCTCAGCTCCCACCACCGCATCGAGGCGACCCAGACGCACCGGTAGGCCGTCGGCGGCGCGGGCCAGCGTCGCGCGCAACGCAGCCTCGTCAATCACGCCGAGCTCAGCGAGCCGCCCACCGGTGAACAGCGCACGCAGTGCCCAGCCAGCCAGGACGACCAGTTCTCTGCGGATGCTTCGCCTGCGCGGCATCGTCGCCACGGCGGTCGGGGAGTGACCGGCAGCCCACGACGCAGAAGTCGCCGCCCTGCCGCGACCACATCATCTTCTGCTGGGCTGGATGAGTGGGAGAGCCTGGGTATGGCGATTTCAATGAGCGTTTTCCATCCTGTTTGGGCTGGTGATGGGGGGTGGACAGAGGGGGTGGGATGTGAGTGGGCTGGTGAAGGGCCATGATCGTTTGCGGTGGCCATGTGTCAGCGGGTGATTTCCAGGTTGGTCAGCACCAGCAGGGCACGCAGCAGGCGGGTGGCGTGGCGGGTGTGCATGCGTAGCCGGGTGAGAATGCGCCAGTTTTTCAGGTCGGCGAAGCCATGTTCACCGGCGGCGCGTTCGCGGGCGAGGAGTTGGTTGGCCTGTTTCTCGGCGTCGGTGAGGGGCCGGGCGCGGGCGGCACGGCGGCCGATGATGATCACGGGCTGGGTGGGGTCGTCTTCCAGTCCGGTGAACCCCAGGTCGCACATCGCGCCCAGGCCGGCGTCGCGGAGTTTGGTGGTGAGTTTGGCGTGGCGGGCGGTGGTGACCTCCGAGGCCCGGCCCGGGGTCGCGGCCGAGAGCCACAGCAGATTGCCCGCGTCGTCGGTGAGAGCGAGAAACAGCAGCCCGTGGCGTTTGTGTTTGCCGCTGTAGTAGCGCCGGTTGTCGTGACCGCTGCGCCGGTGGGTCGGGATCAGGGTGCCATCCAGCAGGACCACCTCGCCCCCGGTGCGGGCGGTGGTGGCCAGCACCCGGTCCAGGCGCGGGGCGCGGGCGGCCAGCAGGTCGATGACCTCCAGGACCCACCGGCGAATCGTGGAGGCCGAGACGCCGTTGCCCCCGGCCAAATCCAGCAGCCGCTGGTCGTGACGCAGCACCGCCAGCGCGATGATCGCCTGCTTACCCGGGAGTGCCTTGCGCCAGCGGGAACCGATCTTCTTGCGGCGAGCGGAAATCAGGTCACTGACCACCTGAAGCGTGCGGGTGGAGACCGGAAGCTGGACCTGGTAGATAATGGGCGCTGCGCCCTCGGCGAGGTTTTTTTGTGTAGTCACGAACCAATCGAATCCGCCGAGGGCCATCTTTTTCGTCTTCCCCGGCAGTGATCATGATCACCCTGCCGTGGGCCGTGGGGCCAGTGTCAGATGATCAATCCCGATGATCATGACTCCGACCAGCCCACTCACACCTCACCACCCACGTCAACGCCCCCTGACCTGCGAAGATCAGGATGGAAAAAGGTCAATGGAAATCGACCTGCCGGTTTCCATTGAAATCGCCGGGCACCGACGAACGCGCCCGCCTGGACACCACCCCCACTGTGCAAGCTATCTACCACAACGCGCTGCTACGCCTGATGGCGTAGGCGATCTGGCAGTCCCGCAGCAGAACCCGTGTCACATAACCACTCTCCGAGTTCAAATGCTGCCGCTGGGGTAGAGACACATGTGTGCCTCGGTTTTCGCTGCGCACTCCGGGGGATTCTGGTCAGGTTCTGCGGGGTGGGTCGACGAGCTCGATGCCGATGGCGACGACGCCGAGGGCTTCGCGTTCGGGCGGGTAGATCTGGCGGATGTTGGCGAGTTGTTCGTCGCGGGTGGCCAAAGGGTTGACCGAGGCGATGGACTCGTGGTCGAACATCTCGTCAAAGGTGGCGTAGCGGGCCACTCGCGTGACGCGGGTGAGCACCTGGTCGCCCTGGCAGCGGAACCGGATCAACGAACCTTCCTTGATTTTTTTTGCGGCTGGAGTCGTCGACCCGGATCTCGGTCGTCTTTTGTCCGCTGGCTATTAGGTCGAAGTAGCGTTTGTAGATGCCCATCTCGTGGGTGCGGACGACGGGTTCGGTGGGGCGTGCGGTAATGAGTCGGCCTAGTTCCTTGACAGTGAACGAGCGGAAGAAATGCTTGGGGTCGGTGAGCAGTCGGCTGCCCAGCCAGACCACGGTGTCGACGTAGAGATCGACGCTGCCGGGCCAGGCGGTGGTGTCGAGCATCCAGGGCTCGATGTCGGCGGGCAGGTTTCCTCGGTATTCATCCCCGGTTCAGAGTGCGGCACTGATTGGTGACGACAAGGGTATCCCTGGTTCCTTCTTGTGTTTGTCCTTCCGGTATCGGGTTTTTAGATGGCGCGACGCAGCGCGTCGTACCCCGGCCGCCCCGCCCGGTCCCAGTTTTCCACCGCAGCCACGAGCGCAAGCCGCACATCTACATCGCCAGCGTGCACGAGGAGCCCTGTTGTCGTGATCACGGCAACGCCTCCGGTGCTGGCTATGCCGAGCCCTAGTCCCCAGGGGCCAGCAGCAGCGCAGGCCCGCTCGGGCCAGCGCGTCACCACGTGTGCCATCGCAGCCTGCCAATGCTTCCGGTTGGGGAAGCTCATCTCCAATTTTCCGAGTGCGCGCAATTGTGCCAGGAGTCGTTGCGCGGCAGGGTGCTGTTCATGCAGTGGCGCTGCGCTGATCCAACTCGGGCTCCCATTGGCGTCCCATTGCACCGCATCGAGGTGGCGGGTCGGCACCCGAGGATCATTAGTGGCAGCCGAATGGGTTTCGATGAAGCTGCCCGGGTGCAGCGATTCCCGGCGGATCTGTCCGATGTGGACTTCGGCGCGTAGGACGGCGTGGGCGTGTGCGACCGGGGCGAGGTGTACCGGGGTGACCAGCACCGCGTCATCCGCGGCCTGATCCAGCCATGCCTGTGGCACCTCCGGTGGAGTGGTCCAGGCGATGATCCGGTCGTATGGCGCCCGGGCGGGCCAGCCCATCAGTCCGTTAGCGGCATGGGCCTCGGCCCACCGATAGCCATCGGCGGTCAGGCGACGATTCGCGCGGTCGACGAGATCCGCGTTGATATCGATCGAGGTGACTTTGCCGGTCGGGCCGGTGTGGGAGGCCAGCAGCGCGGTGGAATAGCCGCTTCCGGTGCCGATTTCAAGGATTCGGTGGCCGGGCTGGAGACCCAGCAGATCGACCATGGTCTCGATGGTGTGCTGCGCGCTGCTCTGCAGTATCTGCTCGCCGGTGTCGGTGGTTGTCCAGTCCTGGTAGTCGGGGGTCGCGGTTGTCATGTTTTTCTCCTCGGTGCGATCCGGCGGGCTGCGATGTGCTCCTCGCGTTCGCCGACGGGGCCGGTGGGGGTTGAAATCCAGGCGTGCATGGTGAGCGGCGGTCGGGCGCGCACGCCGTAGCACCAGGTGATCGCCCGACGCCACCCGGCGGCTAGCAGGACGGCGGCCAGAGAGCGCTCTAGGCAGGCGACGCGCATCGGTAACCAGGCCGCGCCTTCATCTATCGCGCGCAGCATCGCCTCCGCTTCCCGCGCGGTCGCGAGGCGCCGACCGGTGCCGGAGACAAGGTGTTGCACCAGCCACACGGTTCGGTCGAATCGTAGACACCGTACGGCGAGCCAGGCGATCGTGGCCGCGGCAGCACCGGCACAGCGTGCTGACCACGACACGTGCGGGCCAGCAGGTGGGGTGGCCATCGGCATGCTCACGAGCGAATCCCCTCCTCGATGATGCGAACAAGCCCGGCGGCGGCCAGAGTTCTGACGAGCCGCTCCAGGTCTGCGCCTATCTTCTCTTGGTCTATGCCGTAGATCTCGGCAACTTCTACTGCGGCCTGGACCGGGTCGCCGTGATCGGCTAAGGCCCGCCACAGTGCTGCGGCACTGGGCGAGCAGCGGTAGCAGCGGCCGGTGCGTTCGGTGATGAGCACCAGGCCCTCGCCATGCTCAACCGAGCTCACCGCCGGTTCGATCACGATCCGCATGCCGAATTCCTTCCGCGCAGCCATATCTCAGCTCCCACCACCGCATCGAGGCGGCCCAGACGCACCGGAAGGCCCTCGGCGGCGCGGGCCAGCGTCGCGCGCACCGCAGCCTCGTCAATCACGCCGAGCTCAGCGAGCCGTCCACCGGTGAACAGCGCACGCAGCCGCAAGGCGTGGCGTCGCAGACCCGCATACGCGCTCGCCGTGTAGTCGCCCTTCGTGCTGCGGTGCAGCGCCACGTCGGGCACCACACCGTCCATGGCGCGCACCAGCAGGGGTTTGAGCTGGTACGGGGTAGTACGGGCAGCCGCCGATGCCCTCCAGCAGGCCCGCACGACCGCATCGTCGAGCCACGGGGACTCCAGTTGTACGCCGTACTCGGCATGCACCTGCGCATACAGCCGCTGCATGCGGCCCGACGCGATCAGTACCAGCCACGCTGCGTCATCTTCCACCGCGGCGTTGTTCAGCGGTGTGATGGGATGCTCGTAGGCATTGGCGTGGGCGCGCAGCAACTGCGCGGCCGTGTCTCGGGCCCACGGACTCAGCCATTCCACGGTCGAGGAGCCGAACCACGACACCCGAGCGGGCAACCCCGCCGCTGGCGAACCACTGTGAACAATCCGATGGGCTTCGTGCCGAAGCGCGTCGGCGTAGCTGGTTCGGCGCAGCCTCCAGGCCGCGCGTACCAGTGCTGCGGGCGAGTGCTGCCGCAGGCGAGCCCAGCCGCGAGCGTGCCGCCACGCCGTCAGACCGGTCAGGCCGCTGAGATAAGACAACGGCGCAGTCAACGCCGCGTCACCGCCCTCACCGGTTAGATGCGGGCCGCCGCCGAACTCGTCGATCTGCTGCGCCCACCAGCGCTCCCGGCCGATGTTCGCGGCAATGCCCGGCTCGTCCAGGCCGCTGGCATCCAGGTCGGCGAACGGTGCAGCCTGCTCGGGGACGGCGAGCTCGTGCAGCCGCACCGACGGAAGGAGTGCGGCGACCGCGCGCGCGGCGACCACGTCCTCCACCCCCGGCACGAGCATCGTCAACGCCTCCACCGAATCGGAGTCAGTCGCAGCCAGCGCAGTGATCGTTGCCGAATCCAGACCACCGCTGAGGTCCGCCGTCAGCCGCCGCGCAGACGCCGCCCGAGTTCCGACCGCGTTGATCAGCGCCTCTCGGAGCTCGTGCCCGGCGACAACCAGGTCGTCCTGTGGTGGCTGCAGGTGTGTTATCTGTCGCCAACTGCAGGTGCCCGAACGGCGTTCAAGGTGCAGCGCCCACCCTGGACGCGCGACCTCGACACCGGCCCACGGGCTGCCTGACCACCACACATCCACTGCCTGTGGTGCCCCCAGCCGCAACGCCCACCATTGCGGGTCAAACCCAGCGCCCACGCGCCCGGCCACCGCACTGACCTGGTCGCCGACCACTAGCCGCGGATGACGAGCCACCGCCACCAGGCGCTGCCCAGCCAGATCCCCAGCGACGAGGACGTCGTGCTCACGGACTGCGATCACCGTGGCACTACCACCCAGCCAGCCCAACGCCGTGTCCTCCCCGGCTGCTAGCCGCTTCGCCACCGCCTTGATGTCCATCACGGCATGGCCGTCCACCAGTAGCCGGCAGCCCGGCACCCGCGCACGTGACACGGGCTGGGTATGCCAGACCCGCAGCCATCCTGCGGCCCAGCACACCCAGCCCGTTCCTGGCGGGGCCGTGTCCTGCCCACCGTCCAGCAGCCACACGGCGTCTCCGTTCACCAGTAGTACTGGCCTTTGTCGGCGGTGTCGTGCTCTCCGTTGCCAAGCATCAGGTCGACGACACCGCCAAGCTCTTCCAGCTGCGGCGGCTCGTACACCACAGTCTCGGTGTCAGTGTCCACATTCGACTCCTTTCTCTCGACTTGTCTCTACCGCCGGAAAGTCCTATGCGTGTGATGTCCTTCCACGCCGCCCAGTACCGCATCGGCGCCCCGCCACCGCGCTTCATTTGGATCGCCGAAGCCAGGTGCGACCATCGGATACATCGCAGCGCCCTTTCCGGATACGTTTCCTTACGGTTGGGTGCTCAAATACCCTGGCCTGCGGCGGTGCCCGTTGACGGCAGGAGATCGTGACGCGACTGTGCCGTTTTTCGACGACGAGTTCTGTGGGCAGCTGCTCGTCAGCAGTGTTCTTGGGCCAAACTGCAAACTCGGGGCCTACGCCTTGGCACTGCTCGCGGTTCCAGACCCGCAAGCAGCACACGTCCGCGGAGCGGCTTACAAGGCGGCCCCCGTCGCGGTCAACGCCCAACGAGTGGGCCAGGACCCGCCAAATCTTGCTGATCATTTCCTCGCCCAACGACCCAGCCTGCGGGGTAGCGATAGTAGCTCTCACCTTCACGTCACGGAGTGTATTGACATCAGTACCCTTTGTATAAGGGCATCGATTCCTCCCTCTGGCTGATTTCTTCACTGGTCAGGCAGAGTGCTCAAATGCACCTGGGGACGTACGTCGCGTGTCCGGCGGCTGCAGTACTGCCATGACTTCCTGACTGCGGTGACGGTGTCGGCGTTCGGGTCGCTGGTCGGGACCCTAATCCCGACCTGTTGACTTGCTGAGTGTCGAAGCGAACTGTCGGAGCGCGTTTTGTATCTCGACGGTCGCAACTCGGAGGACACGGGGTAGGTCACCAATGGGGCGGTCGGCGAGTGACCGGCAGCCCACGACGCAGAAGTCGCCGTACTGCCACGACCGCATCATCTACTGCTGGGCTGGATGTGTGGGAGACCCGAGGCTTACTCGGGGTCGACCATTTCTGGCACCTGAGCCGCGCCCGTGTCTTGCTGCTTGCCCCCGCCGATCGCGTGCTGCTCATTCACGCACTCGACCCCACCGAGCCCCCCACCAGTGGTGGGAACTGGCTGGCAGCGCCCCGGATGAGGGTGCGGACCTCCGCGAGTGCCCCTCGTGAATGGGCCAGTTGGGCCACATGCCCTGACGCTCATCGACTATTGGTCGACGGTCGCATGTGGACGTTGCCCCGTCGAGGTGGTGGCGGCCGCTCAGCGGAATGGTTGATCGGGCGCACCGCTGAGACGGTGCGCCCGATCGAGGAAGTCGCCGACTCCGCAGTCACTCAGCAGGAGCCGTGCGGCGAGGGGCGGGCTGGCCCGCGAGGAAACACTTCCGTTGCTCTCGGAGAATGTTGTGATCCCGTCGGCTCAGGCCACGACCTCGAACTGGCCCATCATGGAGTGCGACGAGTGGTCGATGAAGTGGCAGTGGAACGGGTACCGGCCGATGTAGGAGTTGAACGTCACCAGGATCCGGACGAAGTCGCCGGGGTGCAGGCGGACGGTGTCCTTCGGGTATGCATCGTAGGCTGGCTCCGGATTTCCGTTGCGGTCCAGGACCCGGAACTGCACCAGGTGCAGGTGCATCGCGTGCGGGATCTGCAGGGCGGTGTCGCCGTTGACGATCTCCCAGATCTCGGTGGTGCCGTGCTTGATCGTTGCGTCTACCCGGTTCGGGTCGAACGGCTTGCCGTTGATGAGGAACTCAAGGGTGTTCGGATCGGCCTGCATGAGGAACCGGCGCGTGTTCGTGGCGTGACCCAGTGGCACCTCGTCGACCAGCCGGTCCGGGAGGGTGTTGCTGTGTGGGCCATCGAATTGCGCGGCGTTGTGTCCCACCTGGAACTGCATGATCGAGCGCTTGGACTCGACGTTCGTGAACGAGAACGTGTCTTCCAGCACGACGTTGGTGCCCGGCGCGACCGAGCGGAAGTCCACTAACACCTCGGCGCGCTCCGACGGCCACAGATCGATCTCCTGGCGCACCGCGGGAATGCTCAGGAATCCGCCGTCCGAGGCGATCTGCAGGAACTGCATTCCGTTGCTCAACCGGAACGTGAAGGGCTGTATGTTGGCTGCGTTGATCAGCCGCAGGCGATACACTCGCCGCTGGACCTTGAGGTATGGCTGTGGTAGGCCGTTGACCAGAATCGTCGGTCTGTTCTGGAAGTCATCGGGGACGAAGACGAACTGGCCGTCCTTGTCGAATTTCGCGTCCCGGATGAGCAGCGGCACGTCGAACTTGCCCTGTGGCAGCGGCAGGGCCTGGTCAATCGGGTCGGACAGCAGGTACGCGCCGGCCAGCCCGCGGTAGACGTGCTCGGCCTCCATGTGGTGGGCGTGGTCGTGGTACCAGAGCGTGGCGGCGGGCTGGTTGTTCGGGTAGTGGTACACCCTCGACTGGCCGGGTTCGATCAAGTCGAGCGGGTACCCGTCGCTGGAGGCGGGCACATTCGCGCCGTGCAGGTGCACGGTCGCGGGCGTGGACATGCCGTTGGTTTGCGTGACGACCGTGTTGCGGCCGCGCCGGGCTCGGATGGTCGGCCCCGGGAAGCTCCCGTTGTAGGTGAGGGTTTTGGTGCGGACGCCAGGTAAGATTTTCTGTTCGGTTTCCCGGATCTGGATGTTGTAGTAGTCCGTGTCCGGTGTGGAGCGCGTGGGCGCCAGCACGGGCGGAATCCGCAGCGGGACCGAGAAGGGCGCGGGCACCGGCGGATCGTCAGAGAGCGCGGCCGCCAGTCGCCCGCCGGGTAATGCCATTGCCACAGCGGCGACAGAACCGAGTTTGATCGCGTCTCTGCGGTTCAACAAGTGGATCACCTTCCGGGGTTAGGGACCCGCAGGCGCAGGTCGACAAGGATCGTGACGATGAGGCTTAGCGCGAAGGAGTACTGCAGCACCGTGACCGCCGCGGCCAGCGTGTTGCTGAACGAGATCGCGTTGCCCACGGAAAGAGCCGCGACCGGCACGGTGGCCAACCCGGCCAGCAGCGCGGAGATCGCCGCGAAGGCCAGCGGGGTACCGATCCGGCCGGCCCGCGTCTGCCGGTGTGCGATCGCGCCGGAGATCAGCAATCCGCCGAACGTCAGGTGCGCGGCAAGCAGGGTGATCCCGAAATAGTTCGCGGCCCCCTCCCGGAGGATGGGCGGAGGCGGGCTGGCACCACCCGATCCGTCGTGGTGCCCGGCACCGATCGGTTGCAGCAGCAGGGATCCCACCCCGGCATCCAAATCGGCCGCGCGGCCCCGGATTGCCCAGGCCATAACCGCCCCGAGGGCGACGGCGAGCAGGACGAGCGGCAGTATCCGCCACGGCTGGGACGACTGCGGTGCCGACCAGGTCATCACGATCGCCACCAGAAGTTCCACACGACAGGGAGCATGTCTTTCATGGCAGTCACCTGAGCTCTTCACATAGCCACGGAGAAACCCGGCGGGTTATCCGTAGGAACACGAGACGTTTCTCCTCGCGCGTTGGAACAAATAGCAATAGCGCCTGCGATACTCGCCGAAAGGCGAGCCCGCTAAGCCCCTGGCGGTCAGGCCTTCCCGAACCGGAAGATGGCAGTGAATTGTGTGAGCTTCGGCGTGTGATCACTCGGAGTGAAGGTGAGAAGGAGCTCGTCGGTTTCTTCGTCCTGCAGAGAATTATCGCCGAAGATTCTTTTGTCCCATGCCGTAACCCGCCATGCCGATGCGATGGCGCGTCGGCGATCGGTGGCAGGACCGATTTACCGCACCGGCGTTGGTGGCGATACCGACATGGCCGGCCGCGCGTTCAAGGTCACCAAGGGCAGCGAAGAAGCGAGGAAGGTTCCATCCGGAAGGAACAGGGCAAGAAGTCATGGGTGTGCTCCCTTGCGTCGGCACGATTGTGCTCATGACGGTGCCGGTGCCGACCACGCCCGAAGACCCCCGAGCGCCTGGTCCTCACTGAACGCTTGCCGATGAGCAGGTACGGATCGATCGACAGTAACCCTGATTGCGGTGAGCAGCCTATGCGTTCGATACGGGGATTGGCGTAAGAGCAGGGACAAAAGGGCATGAAGACGGGATTTAAAAGGCAAGGTGGACATCCGTCGGTCCGGGCGTCACTGCCGCTTCAGAAGGCATCGGAGCAGGTGGTAGCCGAGCCATCGATTCAGGGTCACGGAGTGGACACTGAGAGTCGCCGAAATCGGTACGAGCCGGAAGGGCCGATGACCGAGCAGACACCCGAGCGGCGGATTGGCTTTGCGAAGACGAGCGCGAGCGGATCCGCGCCGCGATGGACTGCATCCTCGACCGGGTGCATCCACGGAAGACCCTCCTGGGCCGACGTATCGCCGTACGCGGCGCGCCGCTGGTTCGCGAGGAGGTTGTCCATCCACAGTGTGCGATAACAGCGTGTGCGATAACGGAGTGGACGATAACGCGAAAAGAGAGTACCTACTCCCTCCCACTCTCAACATATAGCGCACTGGGGGGCTTGCGGCAAGACCCGGGTAGTGCCGCAGAATCGCTGACCGAAGCCGGGACTTGGGGAAACGCAGAACTTGGGGAAACGCCAGAACTTGGGGGAAAGGGAGCGCGAAGTGCGTGTGTTGTTGTCGACGTATGGGTCGCGCGGGGACGTCGAACCGTTGGCGGGACTCGCTGTGCGGTTGCGGGAACTCGGCGCGGAGGTGCGGGTGTGCGCGCCGCCGGACGAGGACTTCGCGCAGCGGCTGGCCGGTGTCGGCGTGCCGCTGGTGCCGGTCGGCCAGTCGGCGCGCGCGCTGACGACTGCGGCGCCGCCGCCGTCGTCCCTGCCCCGGCGCGCGGCTGAGTTGATCGCCAGCCAGTTTGACGCGGTCACCGCCGCGGCCGAGGGATGTGACGCGCTGGTGGCGACCGGCGTGATGCCTGCCGCGGCCGGGGCGCGGTCGGTGGCCGAGAAACTGGGCATCCGCTCCGTGTCCGTGACCTTCCAGCAGCTCACCCTGCCGTCGCCGCACCACCCACCGCTGGCGTATCCCGGCCGGCCGTTCCCGCCGGAGGTGACCGACAACCGGGTGCTGTGGGACCTGGACGCCCAGAGCATCAATGCGCTGTTCGGTGCGGCGCTCAACACGAACCGGGCTTCGATCGGCCTGCCACCGGTGGACAACGTTCGCGACTACGTCATCGGCGACCAGCCGTGGCTGGCGACGGACCCGATCCTGGACCCGTGGCAGGAGACGCCGAACCTCGACGTCGTGCAGACAGGCGCGTGGATCCTGCCCGACGTTCGCCCACTCCCGGCCGAGTTGGTGGCATTCCTGGACGCTGGTACACCACCGGTGTACGTGGGCTTCGGCAGCATGCCCATGCACGCATCGACGGACGTCGCCCGGGTGGCCATCGAGGCGATCCGAGCGCAGGGCCGTCGCGCACTCGTCGGGCTCGGCTGGGCCGACCTGGCCCCGATCGACGACCGGGACGACTGTTTCGTCGTCGGCGAGGTCAACCAGCAGGCACTGTTCGGCCGGGTGGCCGCCGTCGTGCACCACGGCGGCGCGGGCACGACGACGACGGCCACCCGGGCCGGCGCGCCTCAGGTCGTCATACCCCAGGGGACGGACCAGCCGTACTGGGCCGGCCGGGTGGCCGACCTGAGCATCGGCGCGGCACATGACGGTCCGGCTCCGACCTTCGAGTCCCTGTCGGCCGCGCTCAGGACGGCCCTGACTCCCGAGACCCGGGCACGAGCAACCGCCGTGGCCGGCACGATCCGCACCGACGGAGCGACGGTGGCCGCGACGCTGCTGCTCGACGCGGTAAGCCGAGAAAGGCCGCCAGTGTCCGCGTGAACCGCGCAGGGATCGTCGAGCCCGCAATAGGAGAGAGTCCCTCGTGGTCCAGGCGACCTTGACCAAACGATGGCCTCGTCAGATCCAACGGCCGCACGAACATTTCGGCGCCGAACCGAACATCAATTTCGCCGCTGTGAGGGGCATGTGTCAAATCTGGGATACGAAGACGAATTGCGGTCCGAACGGAGCTACGTGGCCGGGCTCTACGCGCGGCTCGACGCCGAACGCGCGCGAGTGAAGGGTGAGTACAACGCGGCGTTGCGGGGAAATGGCGGGACACCCGTGGAACGGGATGTCGAGGTGCGCGCGCTGGCCAAAGCGGCGAAGCGGCTGGATGTGGCGGACAACGGGCTGTGTTTCGGTCGGCTGGACGCCATTTCGGGCGAACATTCCTACATTGGCCGGATCGGCCTTTTCGACGAGGAGAACGAGTACGAACCGGTGTTGCTCGATTGGCGGGCGCCGGCGTCACGCGCGTTCTACGTCGCCACCGCCGCGACCCCGGAGAACATGCGTCGGCGCCGCCAGTTTCACACCCGCGGGCGTCAAGTGGTCGATTTCACCGACGAGGTGCTCGGCCGCCCCGGCGGTGGCGAGCGAGGGGACGCGGCCCTGCTCGCGGCGGTCAACGCGCCGCGCGGTGACGGGATGCGCGACATCGTGGCGACGATCCAGGCCGAGCAGGACAAGATCATCCGGCTCGATCACCCGGGGGTGCTGGTGATCGAGGGTGGCCCGGGAACCGGGAAGACCGTGGTGGCGCTGCACCGCGTCGCGTACCTGCTCTACACCCAGCGGGAGCGGATGGAACGCCACGGTGTGCTGGTGGTCGGGCCCAACTCGGCGTTCCTGAACCACATCGGCCGCGTTCTGCCGTCGCTGGGCGAGTCCGACGTGGTGTTCATGACCACCGGCGACCTCGTGCCCGGTCTGCGCGTCGCCGCCGAGGACACCCCGGAAGCCGCGCGGCTCAAGGGCTCGCTGAAGATCCTGGACGTGCTCGCGGCGGCGGTCGCCGATCGGCAGCGGCTGCCGGAGCATCCGCTGCCGATCGAACTGGCGGACGTCACGGTGCGGATCGACGCCGAGACCGCGGAGTGGGCCAGGGAAGAGGCGCGCGCGAGCGGGCTGCCACACAACGAGGCCCGCGCGGTCTTCACCGAGATTGTCACGTATGTGCTTACCGAACGGGCGATAGCCCGGATCGGCCGGGGCTGGCTGACCCGGGCGGACCGCGAAGCATGGGAGCAGTTGCGGGCCGACCTGCTCAAGGAGCTCGCGCAAAACGACAAGTTCTCCGCCGCGCTCGACGAACTCTGGCCGGTACTGACGCCGGAAACACTGTTGGCGCCGCTGTACATGTCTCCCGAACGGCTGCGAGCGGCAGGCGCCGACCTGGCGTTGTTGCGCGCCGATGGCGACGCCTGGACGGTGTCGGACGTGCCGCTGCTCGACGAACTGGTCGATCTGCTGGGCCGCGACAAGTCGGCCGACCAGGCCGCCGAGCAGGAACGGCAGGCGGAGGCCGAGTACGCCGCCGGCGTGCTGGACATCCTCCAGATGGACCGCAAGGACCTGATGGACGACGAGGACCACCTGCTCGCCCAGGACCTGCTTTACGCCGAGGACCTGGCGGATCGCTTCCTTGAGCGCGACACCCGTGAACTCGTCGAACGCGCCGCCGCGGACCGGGACTGGACCTACCGGCATGTCGTGGTCGACGAGGCCCAAGAACTGTCCGAAATGGACTGGCGGGTGCTGATGCGCCGCTGCCCGAGCCGATCCTTCACGGTGGTCGGCGATCTCGCCCAACGCCGGTCGGTTGCCGGAGCGACATCGTGGGACACGATGCTGGAGCCCTATGTGCCCGGCCGTTGGGTTTACCGGTCGCTGTCGGTGAACTACCGCACCCCGGCGGAGATCATGACCGTCGCCGCCGCGCTGCTCGCCGAGTTCGCACCCGCGCTCAAGCCACCGGAGTCGGTCCGCGCGTGCGGAGTCCAGCCGTGGTCCAGGCGGGTCACCGGGGACGAACTGCCCGCTGCCATCGAGGAATTCGTACGAGACGAAGCCGGTCGCGAAGGCACCAGCGTCGTGATCGGGCCACCGGGTGTGCCGGGCACCGTGCCAGCGTCGGAGACGAAAGGCCTGGAGTTCGACGCCGTCCTGGTCGTGGAACCAGAACGGATCCTCGCCGACGGCCCGCGCGGCGCGGCCGAGCTCTACGTCGCCCTCACCCGCGCCACCCAACGCCTCGGCGTCCTGCACCGGGACCCATTGCCGCGGGCCCTGACCGGACTCGTCGAAATGGGTCCGAATCGTTACCCAATGTCATCGGTGGATCGAGGTTTGGTCTTGGGCTGGCGTGACTAAAGTCCCATGTCGCCCGCATTAATCAAATGCGCCACCCGGTGGCCAGGTTAAATAATCACGATTTATTGTGTACTCTCGGAAGGTCGCATCACTTGTTCGAACGTCGGCGGATTGATATCGGTTTACGATTACTCGGGGTGCATAATTCCGTCCGGCCGATCAAGAATGTCCTTCGATTGAGTTAGTTGCAAAGGCTCGGCGAGCGATCATTGTCTGGCGCCGCGACGATTGGGTGCGAGCGATATTGCTCCGCAGTCGTTCACGTCATTCATCATCATCAAGACATTAGGGGAAAAAATGTCAAACCACACCAGAACCTACCCGTTGTCCACCAAGGGTCAGGGCGAGTCCGTTACGACCAGCGACTGGAATGAAGCTGTCGCCGAGATTAACAATCTCAGGGGCGAGGTCGATCGACTCAGTCGAGGTGCGGAGGATGATCTTGAGGCGAGGGTAAGGGCCCTCGAAGCTAAATTCCCGCTCAAGGCGGCTAGCCTCGACATTGACTCGGTGACAACCGAGAAGATTGCGGAAAACGCTGTCACTTCCAAGGAGATCAAGGATGGTTCGGTGACGACCGCCAAGATTGTCAATGATGCGGTCACTAACGACAAGATCGGGGAGAAGGCCGTCAACACCAAGGAGATCTATGATGGTGCGGTGACCAACCTCAAGCTTGCGGACAACGCTGTCTCCACCTCGAAGATCGTGAAGGGTGCGGTGACGGAGGCCGAGCTTGCGGACTACTCTGTCCTTACCTCGAAGATCGCGGGTCAGGCGGTGACGAAGGACGAGCTTGCGAACTATTCTGTCACCAACTCGAAGATCGCGGAGAAGGCGGTGGACGAGGCCCAACTTGCGGACGACTCTGTCTCCACCCCCAAGATCGTGAATGATGCGGTGACGGAGGCCAAGCTTGCGGACAACTCTGTCTCCACCCCGCACATCATGAAGGATGCGGTGACGAAGGACCAGCTTGCGGACAACTCTGTCTCCACCTCGAAGATCGCGGAGAAGGCGGTGACGGAGGCCGTGCTTGCGGACAACTCTGTCTCCACGTCGAAGATCGTGAATGATGCGGTGACGGGCGCCAAGCTCGCGGACAACTCTGTCTCCACCTTGAAGATTGCGGATGGTGCGGTGACGGAGATCAAGCTTGCGGACGGCGCTGTCGCGGGTCAAAAGATTGCCGTCGGCGGGGTTCAAAGCATGCATATCGCTAATAGCGCGGTGACCGCTGAAAAGATCAACAACGGCGCTGTCGGGAGCGACAAGCTCGCCATCAATTCGGTGACGACCGAGAAGCTGGCCGACAAGGCCGTGGATGAGAGTAAGATCGCCGACGGTGCCGTATCGGAGAAGCAACTCAAGAACGACGCGGTCACGACCGCTAAGATCAAAGACAGAAGCGTCACACCAGCCAAGACCACCTGGACATAATTCCGGGCGAGCGAAGCCGGCCTGCGCCCTAGCGGCGAATAGCGCGTAGCCAACAGCGGGACGGCTGCTCGATCCGACTATGTCGGGTACCGCCGTTCCGTACGAAATTCCAATTGCTCGGGTATGTGATCAGTACCTAGTTGCGGCAAATTCGTCAGTCGCACACTGTGGTCCTGAGCCGGACAGTGCTAACCGGAGCGACCACCGCGTAATCGACTTCAATCAAGGTGTGTGATCTTGAAGCAGGCGCGGTGGTCGCCTCAGGATTTCGTCGCGGGTTGGGTTAGGACAAGGAAAGCGAGACATGGTGAGCATGCCGGGCCATGCCACTCGGTCGGCCGAGCGCCGGTCGAGCAGCGTGCCGGCCGCATGGAGCGTGGCGCGGTGGCGATGATCAGGCGGGTTCTTCGTCCGGTAGGCCGAGCTCCGTCGCGGCCGCGTAGAAGGCGCCCAGACCGGTGAGCAGCGCACCGCGGCTTCGTGGGCTCATGGCGCCCAGCACTTCCTTGATGTCGGCCTGGCGTTCCCGCCGGAACTGGCGGAGGAGTCGGCGGCCGTCCTTGGAAAGCCGGAGCATGACCTCGCGTCGGTCGCTGGCGCTGGCGGCGCGGACGAGCAGGCCGGCGGCTTGGAGCCGGTCGCACAGCCGGCTCGTCACGGACGGGATCGAGCCCAACTCGTCGGCGAGGCTCGTGAGGGTGATGGCGTCATGCCGGTCCACCACGACCAAGGCTCGGAGCTGCGACGCCGAAACCTTCGGCTTGATGCGCTCGGTGCTGCGTCCCCACACGACCAGCAGCGCCCCGATGCCCGCCTCCAGGTCGTCAAGGACCTCGGGGGAAAGCGGATCAGCTTGGCGCACCAGCGCAGCCCTCCTATCCGGGTGCGTCCACTCGCGCGCGGACACCCTGAAGCATTCTGTCACGTCAAGTCCCAAAGTCCTCGCCATCGACGCGGGTTCGCCGCGGATTTGGCGGGTCCGCGCGGGAAAGCGTCAAGCAGATCGAACTGGACGCTGAAACGGGTTATGCGGGTCCTTGGTTTCGTTGTGCCGCTTTTTTCTCGGCGGTAGTGAGGATGTTGCGTGCCATGCCACCGAAGACCAGGCCGTGGAACGGTGCGACCGCCCACCAGTAGGCGTGCCCGGCGAGCCCGTGCGGGGTGAAGATCGCGCATTGCCGGTAGCGGGTCCCGTGTGGATCCCCGGGCCGCACCGACATCTCCAGCCACGCCCGTCCCGGCACCTTCATTTCGGCGCGCAACCGGAGAAAACGGCCTTCGTCGAGCCGCTCGACGCGCCACCAGTCCAGTGCGTCCCCGGTCCGCAGCCGGCGCGGGTCGCGCCGTCCGCGACGCAGCCCGACACCGCCGGCCAACCGGTCGACCCATCCCCGCACGGCCCACGCCAGCGGGAACGAATACCAGCCGTGGCGGCCCCCGATCCCCTCGATCACCGGCCACACGTCCGCCACCGGAGAGTCCGTCCAGTGCTCGCGCACGTCCCGATACGCGGTCCCGCCGGACCACTGCGGGTCCGACGGCAACGGATCGGCCGGAGCATCGCCCGGGGACGCGTCCGACCACCTCGTCGCCACCTCGCCCTGCCGGATCTTGTGCAGGGCGAGGTCCACCGACCGCCGGTAGCCGGTCAGCCCGCCCTCGGGCCTGGCGAGGTAGTCGTCGATGTCGCGCTCCGAGCACACCGCCTCGTTGATCAACGACTCGATCAACGGTGCGCCGATGCTGAAGGGCACCGGCGTGACGATGTTGATCCAATGTGAGCTGAGCTTTGGTGAGAGGGCCCGAACGGGGAGCATCCGCCGCCTCGGCAAAGCGGCCACGGCCGCGTACCCGTTCATCATCTCCGCGTAGGTCAGCACGTCGGGACCGCCGATGTCGAAGCTCCGGTTGACCTCGGCGGGCAGCTGCGGCGCTGCTGCCAGGTAGTGCAGCACGTCCCGCACCGCTATCGGTTGGACGCGGTTGCGCACCCAGCGGGGCGTGACCATCACCGGCAGCCGTTCGGTCAGATAGCGCAACATCTCGAAGCTGGCCGACCCCGAGCCGATGATCACGGCCGCCTGCAGGACCGCGGTGGGCACGCCGCTGCGCAGCAGGATCTCGCCGACCTCGGCGCGCGAGCGGAGGTGCTCGGAGAGCCTTCCGGAAGCGGGATGCACGCCGCCCAGGTACACGATGCGCGCCACGCCCGCCTCCCGGGCGGCTTGCCCGCTGATCAGCGCGGACCGCCGGTCGCGTGCGGCGAAATCCCGGCTCGTCAACGAATGCGCCAGGTAGTAGAAGACGTCGACGCCCGTGCAGGCGGCGCGGACCGATTCGGCGTCCAGGAGGTCGGCGCGAAACACTTCGACCTGGTCTCGCCACGGCACGTCGCGCAGTTTCTCCGGGTTGCGGACCAGGCAGCGCACCTGATGCCCTTCGGTGAGCAGGCGAGGCACCAGCCGCCCGCCGATGTAGCCGGTCGCGCCGGTCACCAAGCACAACGACACGCCACAACCATAGGGGCGGGGCACTCACTCCTCAAACGCGCGGATCGCCAACGGGATCAGTCGAACACAGGTTTCGCACCGACGTCGGCCGATTTTGCCTGAAGTCGGGATCTTCGTACAGACCGTCCACATAGGACCGAACAGGCACACGGGAGCACGAACCGCGCCCGAGTGCAACACTGGGACCGCGCTCGGCGCGGTGACCCGGCCCAGGACGTTCAACCGGGTTGCGATGAACCGGTGCTCAACCTGTGCAAACAGTCACGATGTCGAGGAAGTCCAGTGCGCACAGCGATCTCGTTGTTCACCCGCGATCTCCGGGTGCATGACAGCCCCGTCCTGCGGCAGGCCGCCGAGGCCGACCGCGTGGTCCCGCTGTTCGTCTTCGACGAGCAGGTGCTTTCGAGCAGGTTTAACCGGCCCAACCGGATGGCCTTCCTGCTGGACTGCCTGCGCGACCTCGACCGGTCGTTGCGCGACCTCGGCGGCAAGCTGGTCATCCGACGGGGCGACCCCGTCGCCGAGGTGGCCGAGCTCGTCGATTCCCAGCACGCGACCGAGGTCCACATCGCCCGCGATGTGAGCACCCGTGCGCTCACCAGGGAGCAAGAACTGCACCACGCCTTGACGGAGCGGGACTGCTCCCTGCACGTGCACGACGCGGTGATCACTGCGCAGCCACCGGGGCGGGTCGTTCCGGTGGGCAACGACCACTTCGCGGTGTTCACCCCCTTCTTCCGCAGGTGGGCCGAGTTCCCGCTGCGGCCGGTCTTGGCGCCCCCGCGCGCGATCCGGTTGCCCAGCGGCATCCGCACCAGCCGGCTCCCCGCGCGATCGAAGCTCTGCGCCGGCGACGTGTCGCCCCGGCTGCCCTCGGGCGGCGAGCGCAGCGCCCGGGACCGGGTGCGGCAGTGGTTCGACGCCGGGATCGGCGAGTACTCCGAAGGCCACGACGACCTGGCCGGCGACGCGACCTCGCGGTTATCGCCGTACCTGCACTTCGGCTGCATCTCGCCGGTGGAGCTGATCGAACAATGCGGGCCGAGCGAAGCGGAACGGGACTTCGTCCGCCAACTCGCCTGGCGGGAGTTCCACCACCAGGTGCTGGCCGCCCGGCCAGCCTGTAGCCACCGCGACTACCGCCCCAGGCAGGACCGGTGGCGGCACGACCCGCAAGCCCTGCAGGCGTGGCGGGACGGCCGGACCGGCATCCCGATCGTCGACGCCGGCATGCGTCAACTGGCGTGGGAAGGCTGGATGCACAACCGCGCCAGGCTGATCACCGCCAGCTTCCTGACCAAGACGCTCCACCTCGACTGGCGGCTCGGCGCGCAGCACTTCCTGGACCTGCTGGTCGACGGCGACATCGCGAACAACAACATGAACTGGCAATGGGTGGCCGGCACCGGCACCGACACCCGGCCGAACCGGGTGCTCAATCCGATGCGCCAAGCGGCCCGGTACGACCCGAACGGCGACTACGTGCGCAAGTACGTTCCCGAGCTGTCCGGCCTGCCGGTGCGGGCGCTGCACGAGCCGCACCGGATCAGCGCCGACGAACTCGCCGACCGGGGCTATCCGGCACCGATCGTCGATGTCGACGAGGCAAACGCCCGTTTCCGCCAGTCGCGCGGCAAGCTCTAGCGCCGGCCGTGATCGAGGCGCGACGCAAACCACTTCGAATCCCGCTCTAGGTGGCTGGTGTCGAACGGGGTTTTGAGGTGTTTGCTCTGGTCTTAGCGTGGCGGGCGGTGGGTGTGATTGCCGATCGTTTTCGAGTGTGGTCGGTGGGTTTGTGTGTCGCGTGTGCCGGTTATCGGTGGGGAGGACGTGTGGTGTTGGTGATGGGCTGGGCGTTGGTCTGGTCAGGCGGTCGTCACGGCCCATCCGCCTGCCTTGCGGGTTATCCCGAGCACGCCCAGTCGAGCGAGGTTGACCGCGGCGGCCAGCAGCGAGAAATCAGCGGCCACTTTCCGCAGTCCTCGGACACGGGCCCGTCGTCCGCCGTGGCGGTGGCGCATCAGGTGGCCGATCTTGCGTTCGACTTTGGGCCTGGTGGCGCGGTAGTCAGCCTTCCAGGCGGGGTCGGTCTGGCGGGCACGACCGGCGGCCAGTGCGGCTTCGTGGGGGCTGATGGTGATGGTGCGGCCGGTCTTGGCGGTGGTGCACTGTGCGGCCAGCGGGCAGGTGGCGCACACGACGCCGAAGTTGGCCGCCCCAGCGTGACGCTCACGGGCGCGAATGGGTGCGGTATGCCCGGCCGGGCAGGTCACGGTCTGCTGCTCAAGGTCGATATCGAAACGGTCCTTGGGAAAATGGCCTTTCACCGCAGCCGGCGGTTGCACCTTGAGCCCATTGTGGATCCCATTCTCGTCCAGCCTTTCCAGCAATTCCCCCGCCCCATAGGCCGCATCCCCATATACCGCGGCCTGACCCTCATCCCCGGCTTCGGCTTCGGCTTCGGCTTCGGCTTCGGCTTCGGCTTCGGCTTCGGCTTCGGCTTCGGCTTCGGCTTCGGCTTCGGCTTCGGCTTCGGCTTCGGCTTCGGCTTCGGCTTCGGCTTCGGCTTCGGCTTCGGAGGGCAGGATGTCGGACAGGAGGGTCTCGGCGGTCTCGGCGTCGCCGCTGTTGCCGGGGGTGACTTCGGTGGCGGTGACGATCTCACTGTCGGGGTCGATGGCGAGATGTCCTTTGTAGCCGTCGAAACCGCGGGCCTGCGTTTTGTGGCCATGGCGGGTTTCGGGATCGACGGTGGAGATGACCCGGTCCGGGGCGACCCGGCGGGCGATCCGGAACACCCCGTCGCTGTCTTCGGTCAGGTCCTGGCCCAGCACCGTGGCCAGCAGGCGCGCGGCCTCATCCACGCACTTGGTCCACTTCTGGCCTTCCATCAGGGTCAGCATCGCGAACCCGTCCCGGGCCCGGGAGTCGATCAACGCCTCCCGGGCGGCCTGGTCGTCCCAGTCGATCAGGGGTTTGCCCGCTCCGGCGTAGTCATCTCCGGAGGTGAGCACCGCCCGCAACCGGGCGGCCAGTCCGGCCTCAGCGGTGGCCAGCAGACCACGGATCGCCGAGCGGATCAGGGTGATGGTGTCCATCGTCGCGACCGCGTCATACAACGGGGTCGAGTCCAGCACCCTCCTGCACCCGACCAGACCCGCCTGACGCGCGACATCCAGCACCGTCTCGAAGATCCGGTCCGGCCGAGCCGAGCGGGCCAACCGGGCCCGCATGTCCACCAGCACGGTGTGCACGAACCCCGGATAGTCGAAATCCAGGCCACCGGCGGCGTACTTCCAGCGCGTGTCAAATGCGAACCGCTCCACCGCCTCCCGATCCGACAGGCCCTCGACACGCTGCAACACCATCACCACCGCCACGATCATCGGCGGCACCGACCGGCGACCCACATCGGTGAACAGATCCGCGAACATCTCATCCGGGAACAGACTGAAGCACTCCCGATGCAACACCCCATAAATCGAACCCGCCGCGACCCGGCCCTCACAGTAATCCACCGTCGATCGCAGCAGATCACCCTGCCGCGGCGCGCGTCCCAACGTCACCCCCGACATCCTGCCAAACGATCACCCCGACGGAACACCGACACACCCCGATCCTTAGCAACCCAAAACACCAGCCACCTAGGGGGTCGGGTATTCCTCGACGAGGGCTTCGGGGGCGGACAAGCGCCACGCTTCGTAAACCAGCTCGGTGAGCTCGTCGGCGTCGATCTTTGGCAGGTGCACGACGACCCAGCCGAAGCCGCCGGCCGTGAACTGCACCTCGAACACGTCCGGTCGCTCGGAGACCAGGGCGATCTGCTCGGACAGCGTCTGCTTCAGCCCGACTGTCTTGGTCCGCGGCCAGTAGTAGCCGAACCGCTTGCCGCGCACGCTGAAGGACGTGTAGTCCCTCGCCTCGGCACACTCGACCTCGGCGAGCTTGTCCACCATCCGCAAGAACCGACTGCTGGCCACACCCATGACGGTCATTCTCGCGCACGCCTCCGACATCCCGTGCCGACCAGAGCCCTTGGCGCACCCGGCGCACCAGCAGTCGCTTGCACGACACAAGTTTGACCCGGCGGGGTAAAACGTATCAACCACCGGACCGGCACAGTAGAAAAATAATTCCCTTGCGCTCGCCGGAGTTGGTGAATCGTTTTACCGGGCAAGGTAGGTCGCCGCGAGCCGTTGTGCGGTGAAAACGCCGAGGTCGCTATCGGTGCGTCCGGCCCGAGACGCCTCCACGGCCGGTCCGGTGACGGCATCGGCCTCGATGGCTTATGGCGGACGTGATTGCGCGCGCGGCCGTTTTGAATCGTTTCATTAATGGTAGGCTCTCGAAGAGTCGCGGGGCAGGGTGAACATGGTCGGCATCAAGGATGTGGCCCGTCGGGCCGGAGTTTCCATCGGCACGGTGTCCAATGTGGTCAACCGGCCCCACGTGGTCTCGGCCGCGACCCGGATGCGGGTGCTGGCGGTGATCGAGGAACTGGGCTACGTCCGCGACGAATCCGCACGCCAACTGCGGGCCGGCCGCAGCCGGATCATGGCGTTGCTGGTGCTCGACCTGGGAAACCCGTTCTTCGCCGACCTCGCACGCGGCGCGGAGGAGGCGGCGCAGGCCGAAGGCCTCGCCGTCATCGTCTGCGAAAGTGGTCAGCAACCTCAACGGGAGGAGTCGCACCTGGCGATGCTGGCCGAGCAGCGGGTGCGCGGGGTGCTGCTGAGCCCGGTCGATACCTCCGGTGACACGCTGCAGAGCTTCCGCCGCAGCAGGACCCCGTACGTCTTCGTCGACCGCAAGGTGCCGACCGACGAGGCCAGTTCGGTGTCCGTCGACGACGTGGCCGGGGGCGCGTTGGCGGCCCGGCATCTCCTGGACACCGGGCACACCACGATCGCCTTTGTCAACGGGCCGGCGATCCTCGACCAGTGTCGCGACCGCGAGGCTGGGGTGCGATCCGTGCTCGACGGGGCGGGTGTGGAACTCTCCGTGCTGGAGTCGGTCGCGCTCGACGTGCCCTCGGGACGCGACGCCGGGGCGCGGCTGCTCGGCATGAGCCCGCGGCCGACGGCGGTGTTCTGCGCCAACGACCTGCTGGCCATGGGGGTGCTTCAGACGATGGTCGGCGCGGGCGTGCGGGTCCCGGAGGAGATGGCGATCGTCGGCTACGACGACATCGAGTTCGCCGGCGCCGCCGCGGTCCCGCTCAGTTCGGTCCGCCAGCCGGCCACCCGACTGGGCCGCACCGCGGCGGAGATCCTCATCGCCGAAACCTCGGGCGGCGACGAACGCCCGGAGCGCCAACAGATCGTCTTCCAGCCCGAGCTGGTCGTCCGGGCCTCCACGCGCGCCAGGTGATGCGGACGCAGCCCCGCCGAAGTAGAGGTAACGCCCGCCGGGCACTGCGCCGCAGTGGTACGAATGCCTCCTGGCGGCTGGCTGCGGCCGTGGTAGCCGCAAAGCCCAGGGCGCCGGTCAGCTGACCGCCGCTTCGGGACGCGAGCGGCACGATTCGCCCGCCGGGTCCCGCTGGGTGGGGATGAGGTCCCGGAGGTGTTCGCGGTGCTGGGCAGGCAGCGCCTTGCCGCCTGGTCGCGGTCTTCGGTCGATGTCCACGGTGGACGGTGGGATGAAGACGGGTCTGCCCTCGCGCATCTGGATCTCCCACCGCTGGCTGTGCACGGTCCGGTGGTGGTGGCCGCATAGCATTGTCATGTTGGCCAGTTCGGTGGGGCCACCATCGATCCAGCTCACGAGGTGGTGCGCGTCGGGGGTCCCCGGCGGCCGGTCGCAGCCGGGAAACGAACAGACACCGTCGCGCTGAAGCAGCGCGGCGCGCAGGTGCGCGGGTGCGGTTCGCCTGGCCCGGCCGACCTCCAGAGGCAGTCCGTCGCCGTTGAGAACCATGGGCAGTACTTCGCTGTCGCAGGCGATGCGCCGCGCGTTCTCGGCGGTGATCGCACGCCCGGTGTTCAGCGTGCCGGGCATACCCTGCTCATCGAGGAAACCCAGCCCGCGCTTGAGATCTTCGAAGTCGATGGCGATCGTCAGGTGCGGCCGCTGCCCACCGGCACGCGGCACCCCGTCGGAGTCGGTGGCAAGATCGAGCAACGCGGCGAAGCCGTCGGCATTGCGCTGCCCGACACTGCGAGGATCCTTCTCCCCGTCGACCTCCGGGCACGGGGCGGCCAGCGGCTCGATGAGCGCAACGAATTTCGCGCCGGTCTCGCGGTCCAGCCGGGCCTTGATGACCGTCATCCCGTCCCGGGCGGTCGCGTAGTGCAGTTCCCGAGCGTCGTGCTGGTCGGCTTCGTCCTGGTAGGCGCCGTCCTGGTCGAGTAGATACCTGATTCGTTCGGCGATTGTCTCCAGTTCACGCGGCGGCATCTGGCGGGCGTAGCCGGCCAGGGTCGCTTCGACCTCCCCCACCCGGTGACAACGGGCGTACTCGGGCAGCCGGTGAATGCCCGCCACGATCACCCGCGCATGCTCAAGACTGATCGCCCCTTCCGACAAGGCCGCGGCGGTCTGGGGAAGCTCGGCGGGCATCGTCTCGCCATACAGCGAGGCCCGGTCCTCAACGTTATGGGCGACCGTCACCCGGGTTGTGGCGTCCCAGTGGTCGATATTAAGCAGTTCCCGCAACCACACCTGCATCGACCTCGCGCCACGCTCGGCGTGCAGTCCTCGGCGGTCCGCCTCGGCGATGACCTGCAACTGCTCCATCATCGCCATCCGCATGGCCTGCTCACAGCGCTGAATGCGGGCGATGAGCTCGGCATCCGAGCACGACACCACAGACGACCGTGAAGACATCATCTCCACGTTCGCGTCCTGGGTGTCCGTCAACGGTGCCATGCCTCCATTCTCCCAGATTCGAACACCCATTCGCACCCATTTCAGCATCGCTTGATCAGGTGAAAACCCCCACCAAAACCCCGAAAACCCCCACCCAGCAACAAAAACCCTCCACGACACGCCGAAGGCGCCCGCCAGCACGACCGATCAAAGCCTTACGGAACAACCCCAAGCCGACCGGCACCAGTCCCAGCCACGGCCGAATCCGCCAACCCGGCAACGTAACCTGCCGGTTGCGCCAGCCCAGTCCGGGGCCATCCCCGCGATATAAAGCCGAACCGGGGCTGTGGGCCGGATGTCAAGCCTGAAACCTCGAAGAGGCGGCCGCCAGGCCGGGCTTGACCTCCGGAACACAGCCCCCACACTCCACCGATCGCGGGGATGGCCGATCCAACACGGAACCTCCCACAGCCCCAACCCCCTCCAAAGGCGCCCATTCCCCCGAAAACGCGCCCGCGAACCATGCCAACACGGAACCTCCCCCAGCCCCAACCTCCTCAAAAGGCGTCCATTCCCCCGAAAACGCGCCCGCGAACCCTGTCAACACGGAACCTCCCACAGCCCCCACCCCCTCCAAAGGCGCCCATTCCCCCGAAAACGCGACCGCGAACTCTGTCAACACGGAACCTCCCACAGCCCCCACTCCGCTCGAAAGCGCACTCACCGCTCGGTTCGAGTATTCCGTCAAATCCTGCTATTGAATGGGACGCGGCCTGAACGCGGCGGGCGTATGCCGACCGAGGTACGGACTGGCGGAATACTGGCGTGCTCAGGGCTTCGGCAACCGAACGAAAGCGAATTATAGTTCCTCGTCCAGGAACCTTGATTGCGGTATAGATCACCTTGGGCGCGCACCCACTGCACTGTTCGGGTTGCCCTGGGGCCGTGTTCGTTGCCTGGGGCCGTGTTCGTTGCCAGGGGGCCGTTTTTGCGCGAAATCGTCGCCAGCTCCGCACCAGGATCGTCGGTCTCGCGTGAAAACGCCACGGCGCACGACGGTCGACGGTGGGCGCCATGAGCGAACGGTCCGGACGCGTGTAGCACGCCTGCGGGCGCACCGGCAGAGCATTCTTTCTGTTTTTGGGGTTGAACGTGCATAGTTGTTGCACGCGTGGCGATCTTGGTTTGCGGGTGTGTACGGCGGGTTCATACTATCGGCGTATTGATCTGTTGGTCTTGTCCGCGTGCGGCGTAGCTGAATGGGTGTTTTCGCGTGTCCTTGATGGTGCCGGAGGAGGTGAGGCGGCTTTTTCAGGTATTGACCGGTGAGGACATGACGGATGCGGATGAGGATGCGTTGTTCGCGGTGGCGGGGCGGTTGGAGTCGGACGCGGCGACGGTGGAGAGTTTGGCACCGGTGGTGGGGAATGTGGTGGAGCGGGTGCGGGGTGGGTTTTCGGGCAAGGCGGCGGACCGGTTCGCGCAGCGGTTAGCGGCTTTCGGACCGGTTTTGGAGGCCGGTGCAGTGGGTGTGCGGCAGTTGGCGGAGTTCGTGCGGAATCTGGCGTTGCAGGTGCAGTATTTGAAGTTCGTCACGGTGGGGGGTTTGCTGCTGCTGGTGGCCGAGATCGCCTGGGCGGTGGCGATGGCGGGGCCTACTGGTGGGGCGAGTATGGCGTGGCTGGCGGCGCGGTTCGCGGTGATGCGGTTGTTGCTGACCCGGTGGTGGGGCCAGTTGTTCATGCGGCTGGCGATGAGCCAGGTGGTGGGTATCGGGTTGCAGGTGGTGATGGATGCCGGGGCGCAGGGATTGCAGTTCGCGTTGGGGACGCGGAAGAAGTGGGATGCGGCGATGTCGGAGATGGCGGTGGGGGTCGGCTCGTTCAGCGGGTTGCTGGCGGTGCCGCTCTCGGCGTTGGGCAATGTGGTGGGCAACGCGATCGCCAAAGTCCTGGTGCGGGGTTTGGGTGACAAGATCGATGCTGAGGTGTTGGCGGCGGCGGCGCGGCAGGTGGCCGAGGAGCATGCGGAGCAGTACCCGGTGGCTTCGATGGCGAGATTCGCCGATGTGGTGTCGAAGAACCTAGAGGATTACACGGGTATGTCGGTGCGGGCGATGTGGGTGGCCCGGTTCGGTCACGGCCTGGGCGAGTCCCTGGAAGAGGGCCTGACCGAGATGCTGGGCGAGGCGGGGTATGGCGCGATCAGTGGTCAGGGGGCGCAGTGGAATCCGTTCTCGTTTACCGCCGGGGTGTCGGAGGCGATCGGTTCGGGTATCGGGAATCTGGCGGGCTTGGCGGTGCGGGGCGAGCTGATCCCGGCGGGCCGGGCCCGGGAGGACACGGTCGGGGAGAAGGATTCCGCCAGCACCGACACCGACACGGCCGGCGAGTTGCAGGCCGAGTCCGGGGCGCAGGCGGGCGAGAAGCCCGGTTTTGCGGAGACTTTCAGCGAGAAGCCCGGATCCGCAAAGGAAATGTCCGATGTGGATTCCGGGATTCCGGCGCCGGGTTCCGAAAAGGTGGTGGCCACTGAGCTGGAGAAGGGTTCGGTGGGGCCGGGTGTTGCGGTCACCTCGGCTGTCCTGCCAGACGGCTTGGCCCCCGGGAAAACGTCGCCGGGCGATTCCTCCGGCGCGGCGCATCAGACGTCGGTACCGGATGCCGGGATTGCCACGCCCGCTGGCGCAGACCCGTCTGGCGGACCGGGCCAGGTGGGCGCGGGCGCCGTGGCGGGTGAGGACTCCGAGACCGGTGTGCCCGGGACAACGGTCGTCCCGCCGGTGCCGCGATATCCGGGCGAGGCAGGAGCTCCGGGTGCTTTGCCGGGCCCCGGCAGACTGGGCACCCCGCCGCCGCTCTACAGCTCCCATCAAGGGCAAGATCACGTCCACGGCGAGGCACCGGATACCGGCGAGCCGACCGGGTTTTCCCGTGCTGCTACGTCTCCACCGCCCTACAGCCAGGCCACCGGCGACACCGGTCCCGCTCCGTCTGATGTGGACGGTGTTGATGGCCCGGCGGGACACTCGGCTCCGTCCTCGCCGTCCTCGCCGTCGGGGCCGGAGTCGGTGCCGGGGTTGGGTTCGGTCAGCCAGGGAGGTACGCCGGTCTCTGCCGGCGGGGCAGCGGCCGGGGATTTCCGTACGGACACTGGATCGTCTGGTGTGGACAGTGAAAGTGACAGTGACGGCCGGGCCCGTTCCCCGGCTGCTGATGGCGGGGTAGCGGCGGGGGGCTTTCGTGCCGGCGCACCGCCGATGCACGGCCCGGCTGCTGGGTCCGGCCACGCGGATGCTGGCGGGGCTGGTGCGGGCAGCGCGGGTGCGTCGGTGCAGCATCCGGCACCGGTTCCGGGGGCCGGATCGTCCGGTCCGGGCGGTTCGCTGGTCTCTGACGGTGAACTGACCCGCGGGGAGTCGGGTACCGGTTCACCGCCGCGCAGCGAGCACACGGACACAGGACTGTCTAGTGTGGACAGACCTAGCGCTGGTGTGCGGGCGGTCGAGCCCACGGAGAGCGCGCACGGCCCGCTGGTGGACAAACCGGCAACGGGCGCTGATGTGCCCGGTGTGTCTTCTGGCGGCGTGGTGCCGGAGACGACGTCCCTGGTCGCCGGGTCGGTTGCGGCCACTGACGGGCAGGAATCCACCCGGGGCGGGGGCGGTATTTCCGGTGCGTCGGCGGGTGCGGGTTTGGTTGCGGGCTCTGCGGATCCGGCACGCGGTGGCACGCCGCACTCGCCGATATCGCCGCAGTCGCCGCAGTCGCCGCAGTCGTCGATATCGCCGCAGTCGCCCGTGCAGCCGGGGCCGGTGTCCCCAGGTGGCCGTCTGCCGGTTGCGGCGCCGGTGGGGTTGCCGGCAGACGCCGTACGGGTGCCGGTGCCCGCTGAGGTGGTGACCGGCGGTGGGGTTGCGGAGTTCGTGCGTGGCCAGGTGGGTGATGCGGAAGCGGACCTTATCGTGTTGGCCCCGGGAGAGGGTTCGGGCTCTGGTGTCGCGATCTCGCCGGGTCAGGCAACGGAGGTGGCGCTGGGTCTGGGGCGTGATGTCGTGGCGCTGGTGCCGGGGCGTGGCAGGCGTGGTCCCCGGTGGATGCGGTTCGGGTCGGACGGGACTCGCCCCCGCCCGGTCGGCAGGCCGGGACCGGTTGTGGCCCCGGAGCAGACCGGCCGAGGCCGCGATGAACTGAGTGCCTTGACGGGTTCCTCGGCCACTGTCCCGGCAAGTGCGGCGGAGGTGGCACCGCGTCCGGCGGGACAGGAGCGTGGTGCCGAGACGGTGCCGGCGGTCGCGGAGGCCCAGGCCACGGCGACCGGCCCTAAGGAAGAAACCCGAGGGCACACCCAGGACGAACCGACGGCCCGGCCTTCGGTGCCCGCCGTGCTGGCGGTGCGGGGGTCGGACGAGTCGGTGACCTACCCGGAATGGACAAGATCACCGGGATACGCGGAAGCCGCACCGGACCGGGAGCGGTTGCTAGTGGTGCTGGGCGGTGACCGTGCGGCGGTGTCCGGTGACTCGGTGGCTCAGGCACGGCGCTCGGGTGCGGATGTGCTGGCCCGGACCGGCACCGCAGGCGGTCCACAATGGATGTTGTTCCGGGCGGACGGGCGCGAGCCGCAGCCGGTCGAGCCGCCGGCGGAGATAGCTCGCTTTGCGACTCCGGAACCGTTGTTGGTCTTCGGACCGGATGATGGCGCGGTGGCGGCCGAAGCGGCGGCGCTGGCCTCGGACATGCCGGGCGTGCAGGTGGTGGGCATGCACGTGACCCCGCAGGGGGGTGCGCGGTGGCCGGACGGAGTAGTGGATCCGGAGGAATCCGCCAACCGGATACGGCGGGACCGGCGTTTCGTGGCGGGGTTGCCGGTGGCGTTGTTCGGATGCGGTGCGGGGCGGCGTTCGAGGCCGGTTGCGGCGTCGTTCGCGCAGCGGTTCGCCACCGGGCTGCGCGCGCAGCTATGGACCACGGAGGCCAGTGGGGTCTGGCAGACCGACGATGGCGCGGTGCACGCCACCGAAACAACGGTGACCGCCGATGGGCGGATGCTGCCGGTGTTCGTCGACGGCCAGGGGACCGGCCAGTGGTCGCTGCTCGGTCCCGACGGACAAGAACTGCGCACCCATGGCCCGGAATTGCGCGCCGCACTGACCGGAGCGGCCCAGCCGCGCTATGCCGACCACACCCGCCCCGAACCGGTGATCAGGTGGGCAGACGACGAAGATGTCGCGCTTACTGATGCCGATGAGGGTGGGACGAGGGGCAACGAGCTGTTGAGCGGGTGGTGGGACGCGACCGATCGCGAGGATGCCGCGGCGTTCGTTAGGCGCAGGCTATCGGATGAGGATGTGCGGAGGCTGGCTGATGAGGTGGAGTTGCGTTACCGGGATGGCGTGGGTGGGCCTGGTACGCGCAGTGGGCAGCGGTTGCGGGGCAGGCTTGTTCACCTTCTCCAGCTGACCGAGGAGTTGGGTGGGCGACCGGACGTCGCGCAGGCGCGGGATGTCCGGTTGGTGGCGGACTGGATTCGGGATGTCGGTCGGATGCGGGGGCCGACGGTGTTCCCTGCGGATGTGCACGGTCTTTTGCAGGAGCTGACCGGGACCACCACGAACGCTCGCCTGCATGAAGTGCGGTTCTTGGCGGATGTTGTTCGGCGAGCCGAGGAGGGTTTGGAGCAGCGGCGGGCGACGGTGGACGAAGTGCGGGAGCAATGGCGGCGTGGGGCCACGCGGGCCGTGACATTGCGGATGGGGGGTCAGGCCGAGAACACCGTGGTGTATCCGGTCAGTATGGCCTCGTCGCGGTGGTGGCGAGATTTTCACGGTGGCCGGGTGCAGATGGATCAGGTGCGGCGTGAGATGGGGATCCCCGGTGATCGGGATCCGATGGTCGTCGTGGTGGAGGCGAGGCGGCGGACGGCTGGTGCGGAGAAATCGTTCCTGATCGGTGATGCGGTTCGCGGTTCGACCGCGCATCTGGAGACGCCGTGGGAGCTTGGCCAGGGGGTCGCCGGCACCGAGCAGTACCAGCGGATCGCCGGGAACAACGCGGACAGTCCGGTCGTCTTGGTGGTGTTGGGCGGCAACGCCGGGCTTGGGGTGCATTTGAGTCGTGACGAACTCGCTCGGAGATTCGCCGCGGGGCTCAGTGCGGGCGGGGATGGTGTCCGGCAGGTTCTTTTGGCGGAGGGCTACATTTCGCATGATCCTGCCGGGTTCGGGTTGGCCGCCGTGGGGCCACCGACCGGTGCCCGCCAGGATCCGGGAGTGGTGCTGCCCTCGGGTGTGCGGCCGAACGTGCTCGCGCTGCGGCTGCGTTCCGCGCCGGGGCACACGATCGCCTATCCCGCCGATGCTACGACCGAGGGTCGACTGCTTTCAGCGGCCCGCGAGGGTTCGGGAAGGCAGGCTATTGACGCTGGTTCGCCCATCTCGGTGCTGACGTGGATCGCACCTTGGGGCGGGTTCATCGTCGCTGACCGGCACACGTGGGAAACGCAGGAGGTAACCCCACGGGAGTTCGCTCGTTGGGTGGTCGAAGACGCGCGATCCCACGGGATCGTCGGGCACGACGACGACCGCCCGGTCGTCGTCCGCACTTTCCTCAGAGAGCGTGTGCAAACGCTGCCAGCGGCGGCGCGGCGTGAGCTGTTCCGGCAGCATGAGCGGATCTGGCATGAGTTGGCCGAGGGCTTCCGTGAGGCGGGATATCACGGGCCGATTCACGTGACCTCACTAGACAGAGCGACACACGGCCCCGAGGCCGATCTTGTGGTTCCGTGGTCGCCGCAATTGCGGCTGACAATCCGGAATGGTGTAGACGTGATCGACGCGGTCGCGTACCCGCGCGACAGTGCTGAGGAAGCCGCTTGGCGGCGGTGGGCGCAGTCGGCGGGGCCTGGCCTGGATTGGCTGCTGGCACAGATGGGTTATGAACCACCGATCCTCGTGCTGGCGTGCCGGGCGGATCGTGACACTTTCGCCTACGTCGATCCCGAAACCCGCGAGACCAGCCGCCTGAGCGCCGGGGCGTTCGGCCGGATCGTGGCTGGAGCAGTGGGCGAGATAGCGGCCTCGAATCCCAGCAAGACCGTCGTCGTGTTCGCCGTGCGTCCGGATTCCGGGGGTGCCCTGCGCGAGCAAGAGCGTCGGCAACTCGCGAGCGGGATACACCGATACGGCCACGAAGGGCCGGTTTATGTTGCTTCCGTTGTAGAACGCCATGTGGGCGAGAATATTCGGTTTGTACCGTGGGGCATCACTCTCGCCGGAGGGCATCCGCACGCCGCCGAACTCCAAGTGCGGCTTGTGGGTCAACACTCCCGGTCGGAGCATATCGTGTTGGCGGCAGGCGGAACCTCGGCGGATGTGAACTGGTGGTCCCAGTGGAACTCCGGCGATTTCCAGGTGAATGTTCGGCAACGGTTCGGGTTGCAAGAGACGAACGTTGTGCTCGCGCGGTTGTGGGGTGATGAGTTCGTCACGCCGTCGGGCACCGTGTCGGCCTTCGAATTCGGCCGCCGGCTGGCGCTCAACGCGAATTACAACGACTATATCGTCGATATAGCCCCTGTCTTGTTGGCGACGTTCGGAGCCGAGACCGGGCTCGGCGAGCACGCCGCGCGTGAGTTCGCCCGTGGTGTGTGGAGCAATGACCCGGATCGTGAGGTTTGGGTGACGGATCGGGATTTCCGGGTGCGGCGCGATGCGGACGACGTAGCCGTCATACCCCTCGATACAGATCCACCGAGGTTCGTGCCGTCACGGAACTGGTCTCCGGTGGCTAGGTTGAGCCGGCCCGCGGACGACGACTTCGGGCCGGTGCTGGTGTACCCGTACCGCCCAGGATGGGCGCCACCGCTTGCCGTGGATATGGACTGGTTTGTCTCGGAGGCCGGCCACCGGCGGCCGGTGGTCGTGGTGGCCCGGTCGGTGCGCGGACGCTTCCATGTGGTTGATCCGTCGACTGACGAGACGAGGGTTCTCGGGCCTTCGGACTTCGGTACGAGTGTGCTCAGGAACGAGGAGTTCCAGCAGTCTGTCAGCGATGACCCGGCCCGTCCGGTGGTGGTGGTGTTCGACTGGTGGCCGTCGGGTTTGACCGAGGGGGAAGCGCGGGCCTTGGCGGAGGGGTTGCGCGGCGACGGGATCCGGCGGCCCGTTTTCCTGTCGATGGGCCAGTTCCGGGTACACGAGTCCGGGCGGCGGCCGTACGCCTTGGTTGAGGCGCCGTCAGCGCAGTCCGCCCTGCTGACACATCCGGCCAGTGCTGTCGATGCGCAGCGGCCGCTGCTGCTCTCCTATGTGGATGATTCCGATGCGGGTGTTGCCGACCAGGTTCGCTCGTTCGGGGTTTCCCGGTTGCTGTCGGAACTGGGGTATCGGGGTCCCCAACAGCCGATTGTCATCCTCACGAGCACGATTTCCGGTTCTTTCCTCGCCTCAGCATCAGGGCTATCACCTGCGAACTTTGGCGAATTCCTGGCGGCAGAACCGAAATACCTTGAGGCGACCCGAGGTGACTGGCGGCGACCGGTCGTGATCGTCCCATTAGGGGGACGGTTCGACTCCGTTTCGGTGGAGGATCTCACTCCATTCACCGCACGCCTGCTGGGCACCCCCGACGCCGACCGGCCTGTCTACATTTCACACGACAACATTCCGGCGGACGGTCTCGCCATGCTGGAAGACGGGGTCGTTGCGTTGCCCGGTCTGAGACTGCTGACGCCCGACCGAATGCAGCTTCCCCGGATGCGGGAGGAATTGGAGTCCCAGCCCTTGCGTGTTGGCGTTGCCGAGGAGTCGGCGCTCAACGCCGTGGGTTTCCCGGTGGAACCGGAAGACGCGGGCCACTGGGAACAATGGGGCTCATTGAATTTCGCCGGGTACGGGCCCATGCTGCGGCGCGCAGTAAGCGAGTTCGATCCGGATCCGCTGTTCGTCTTTGTGAAGGTGTCGGGCGAACGAATCGTAGTAATGGCTCACGATTCTGACTCGGAGCCGGAGCCGGAATTCGAGGCTGCGTATGCCCCTGAGGCCGGGCGTAGGCGCGAGTCGCCGGATCCTGTGGAGGTGGGCATGCTCATCCAGCATTCTCCGTATTTCCAGGACCTTGAGTACCCGTTTTCCGACCCGGTGGATGCCGGGCAGCTCGGGCGGACGGTGGTAATCGTGCCGATGTCGTATGGTGAGTCACTTCCGGACTGGTACGAAAGGGCTCTCGCCGAAGGTCTGCGCCGGGTTGGTGGGCCGCCGCGACCCGTGTACGTCTACGACGGCTACCGCCATGAGGCTTTCGGCATCGATGACGTGCTGGATCGGTTGCGGAATGTGACGCCGGAGTTGCATTGGCGGCGGGCTGGGGAAGTCCGTGATCTGGAGGAGCATCGTGAGCTCGTGCCGCGTTATGAGCGGGATTCCCCGCCGAGTTATGCCAGTGCCGGGGAGGTGGCTTCGGCGGTCGCGGCGGTCGACAGGCGACGCGCGGCGGCCGTGCCGGGTGCCCCCGCTCGACCCGCTGAGGTGACGGAAACCGAGATCGCAACCTTGCACCAGCGGTGGAGCGGGGAGTTCCGGGAGGCCGAGCGGGTGCTGAGCGCGCTGCCGGCTGATGGGGTGGCGGATCTGCAGGCCCGGGCCGGGACAATCCTCGAAAGCCTGTGGGAACGCCCGAGGCAGGGCGACACATCCTCGGCGATGGCGATGCAGGCGTTGTGGGACCGGATGGCTCAACGGATCGCGTTCCGGCTCTCCGGCGACGCGTCGGAGACGAGAGCATGGGCGGAGGCCGCGGCGATGGCGGCGAGCGTTCCGTCTTTGCCTGTGGTGCTGGCGGTGCGGGGGTCGGACGAGTCGGTTGTCTACCCGGAATGGACTAGATCGCCGGGGTACGCGGCGGTTTCGCCGGAGCAGGGGCGGCTGTTGGTGTTGGGTAGTGACCGCGTGGTGGTGCCTGGTGAGTCGGTGGCTGAGGCACGGCGGTCGGGTGTGGATGTGCTGGCGCGGACCGACACCGAAGGTGGTCCACAGTGGATTTTGTTGCGCGCGGATGGGGGTACGCCGTTCCGGGTGGAGCCCTCGGCGGAGGTGGGGCGGTTGCCGAGTCCGGCGCCGTTGATGTTCTTTGCCGATGATGAGGGCGGGGTGGCCGTTGAGGCGGCGGCGTTGGCTGCGGATGTGCCGGGTGTGCAGGTGGTGGGTCTGCATGTGACACCCGAAGGGGGTGCTCGGTGGCCGGATGGGGAGTTGAGTCCGGAGGAGTCGGCCGAGCGGGTGTGGCGCGACCAGCGCTTCGTCGCCGGGTTACCGGTGGCGTTGTTCGGGTGTGGTGCGGGGCGGCGTTCGGGGTCGGGTGAGCCGTCGTTCGCGCAGCGGTTCGCGGCAAGGCTGCGGGCGCAGGTGTGGACGGCGGATGCCAGCGATGTCTGGCAGACCAGGGATGGTGCGGTACACGCCACGGAGTCGGTGGTCTCCGGTGATGGGCGGATGCTGCCGGTGTTCGTCGACGGCCAGGGAACCGGCCAGTGGTCACTGCTGGGTCCAGATGGGCAGGAGGTGTTCTCACGCGGTCCGGAGTTGCGGGCCGCGCTGACCGACTCGGCCGCGCCGCGCTATGCGGAGGGAGCTAGCCAGGAGGCGCTGATCAGGTGGGCAGACGATGCCGATGCCGCGCCGGCCGCTGGAGGACGGCCGATCGATGAGTTGTTGAGGGAGTGGAGGGCCGCGCGTGGGCAGGAGGATGGTGAATTAGCCGCTGGGCGGGGGCTGGCTGATGAGGATGTGTGGCGGGTGGCTGATGCGGTGGAGTTGCGTTATCGGAGTGGGGTGGGTCAGCGGCCGGGGACGCGTAGTTGGGAGCGGTTGCGGGTTCGGCTTGTTCATGTTTTGCGGTTGACCGAGCAGTTGGGCGGGCAACCGACCGTCGCGGATGCGCGGGATGTTCGGTTGGTGGCGGACTGGATTCGGGATACCGGTCGGATGCAGGGGCCGATGGTGACGGCTGCGGATGTGCACGGCGTCGTGCAGGAGTTGACAGACGATCCCAGGAACGTTCGTTTCCACGAGGCTCGCTACCTGGCCGGTGTTCTCCGTGATCAGGGCGTGGAAGGAAGGCGTGAACGGCAGGCGAGTGTGGCCGAGTTGCGGGCGCAGTGGCGGCGTGGGGCCACGCGGGCTGTGACTTTGCGGATGGGTGGGCATGCCGAGAACACCGTGGCGTATCCGGTCAGTATGGCGTCGTCGCGGTGGTGGCGGGATTTTCACGGTGGCCGGGTGGATCTGGATCGGGTGCGGCGGGAGATGGGGATCGCCGGTGACCGGGATCCGGTCGTCGTCGTGGTGGAGGCGCGGCGGCGGACGGCTGGTGCGGAGAAGTCGTTCCTGATCGGTGATGCGGTTCGCGGTACGACCGCGCACCTGGAGACGCCGTGGGAGCTTGGTCAGTGGGTGGCCGGTACCGAGCAGTACCAGCGGATTGCCGGAAGCAATCAGGACGGTCCGGTCGTCTTGGTGGTCACGGGTGGCAACGCGGGGCTCGGGGTGCATCTGAGTCGTGACGAGCTCACGCGGCGATTCGCCGAGGGGCTTACCGCGGGTGGGGACGGCAGCCGGCAGGTTCTGCTGGCGGAGGGCTATATCTCGCAGGATCCTTCCGGGTTCGGGTTGATCGCTGTGGACTCGGGGACTGGTCGTGCGCAGGACGCGGGGCTGATGCTGCCCTCGGGTGTGGGAGCGAGCGTGTTGGCGTTGCGGATGGACTCGGCTCACGAGAACACGATCGCTTATCCCGTTAACGCCGAGAACAGGGACGACTTCCGCGCGCTGGCTGGCTCGGATTCTCTTCGCATGGATTCGGTGCGGCAGGCTGTCGAGGCCGATTCGCCGATCTTCGTGCTCGCATGGACCACACCGCAGGGCGTATTCATCGTCGCCGACGAGGATACGGGGGAAATGCGGGATCTGACCCCACGCGAGTTCGCTCGTCAGATGATCGAGGACGCGCGCTCCCACGGGATCGCGAGCCGCTACGACGACCGCGCCGTCGTTGTCTTCACTTATGCCAGCACATATCGGGTACCAATGCCGAATCAGGCACGGGAGGAGCTGGCTAAGGCCATGCGCGATGCGGGGCATCGCGGACCGGTGCACGTGGCCACCTGGGACAGTGCGACGAACGGCCCCAGGCTGGGTCCCGAGAGCGAACCGGTCCTGGATCAGTCCTTCGAACTCGTGGACCCGTGGTCGCCGCGATCGTGGCTGGCGATACCGGCGGAATCAGGCGTGATCGATGTGGTCGCGTATCCCAAGGACAGTGCCGAGGCGGCGACTTGGCGGCGATGGGCGGAGTCGGGGCCCGACCTGGACTGGCTGCCGGCCCAGGCGCGTGATGATGGAGCACCTGTCTTCGTGCTGGCGGGCCAGGAGTCGGACGGAATGTTCGTCTACGTCGACCCCGCAACCCGGCAGACCGGTTGGCTGAGCCCCGGGGCGTTCGGCCGGGAAGTGGCTGGAGCATTGGGCGAGATAACGACCTCGAACCCGGGCAAGGCCGTCGTCGTGCTTGCCGTGCAGCAGGATGTAGGGACTGCCATGAGCGAGCAGGAGGGCTGGCGGCTCGCGAGCGGGATACGTCGAAATGGTCACGACGGCCCGCTTTACATCGCCAACGTCGAGGATAACCAGGATACTTGGCTTGCGGTTAAGGACATCGCTCTTGCCGGAGGACTTCCGCGGGTCGCGGAACTTTCGGTGTCGGAGCTGAATTCCGCCAACCCGTCGCATGTTTTGCTGGCAGCCGGTGGGACCTCGGCGGATGTGGATTGGTGGTACCGGTGGTCATCGGGTGGCTTCCGGGTGACCGCTGCCCGATGGGTCGGGCTGGGTTCGACGACCGTTGCGCTGGCCCGGTTGTGGGGCGAGGAGTTCGTCACGCCATCGGGCACCGTGTCGGCTTTCGAGTTCGGCCGCCAGCTGGTACTCAGCTCGAATTACGGGATCTCGGCTCTGCGCCCGGGTGTTCCCGTCCTGTTGGCGACGGTGGGAGCCGAGAGTGGGCTCGGTGCGGACGCCGCGAGTGAGTTCGCCCGTGGCGTGTGGAGCAACGACCCGGATCGGACGGTCCTGGTCACGGATCGGGATTTTCGGTTGCGGCGCGATGCGAACGGTGCGGCCGTTCTCCACTTCGACGAAGATCCTCCGCGGTTCGTGCCATCGCGGAACTGGTCGCCGATGGCTGCGCGGATCCGGGCCGGGGACGAGGACTTCGGGCCGGTGGTGACGTATCCGTCCCGCCCGGGACCGGTGCCACGGCTTTCCGTCGACATGGACTGGGTTGCTTCGGAGACCGGTCGCGGGAAGTCATTCGTTGTGGTGGCCCGGTCGGTGCGCGGACGTTTTCACGTGCTTGATCAGACCGGCGAGACAAGGGTTCTCGCGCCTTCGGACTTCGGTAGCTGTGTGATCGGCAATGCGGGATTCCCGCATTTCTTCCGCGATGATCCGAACCGGCCGGTCGTGGTGGTGTTCGATCGGTGGCCATCGGGTTTGACCGAACGGGACGCGCGGGCGTTGGCGGAGGGGCTGCGCCGCGACGGGGTCCAGCGGCCCGTTTTCCTGTCGATGGGCGAGTTCGCGGAGCGTGAGAGCGGATGGCGGTCGCATGCCTTGGTTGAGGCGCCGTCGGCGCAGTCGGTGATGCTAAGGCATCCGGCCGGTGCCGCCGGTGCGCAGCGGCCGCTGCTCATCTCCTATCTGGACCCGTCCGAAGCGGATGTTGCTGACCAGATTCGTTCGTTCGGGGTTTCCCGGTTGGTGTCGGAGTTGGGGTATCGCGATCCCCAACAGCCGATTGTCGTCCTCGCAAGCGCGGGGGGAAGTAGTTTTTTCCGTGGCGGGGTGCTGTCGCCTGCGCGTTTTGGCGATTTACTGGCGGCGGACCCGGAATACCTTGCGGCGACGCGAGGGGACTGGCGGCGACCGGTCGTGATCATTTCATTGGCGCGGCGGGACGACGTCCGCCTTGCTGGGATGGCGGATCTCACCCCCTTCACGTCGCACCTGCTGGGTAGCCCTGACGCCGACCGACCCGTCTACATCCCGGAAGACAACGTTACGCCGGCCATGCTGGAAGGCGGGACGGTCGGTTTGCCGGGCCTGAGACTGTTGACGCCCGACCGGATGCGGCCTCCTGCCGTGCGGGACGAATTGAAGCCGGAGTATCTCAAAGTTGGCGGCGTGTCGACGCCAAACGGCGTGTGTTTCCCGGTGCAGCCGGAAGAGTTGGGAGCCTGGGCAAGCTGGAGCTCGTTGGACTACCAAGGGTGCGGGCCCATGCTGCGGCGTGCGGTGGGTGAGTTCGATCCGGATCCGCTGTTCGTCTTCGTGAAAGTGGTGGACCAACAAATCGAGGTCATCCGCCACCTAGCGGACGAGTCTGGGGCTGAGTCCGACTCCGGGTCCAGGGCTGAAGGTGGATTCCGCCGTGAGTCGCCGGATCCTGTCGAGCTGGGCATGCTCATTCAGCGTTCCTCGGCTTTCCAGGTTCTGGAGAACTCGGCCTCCAGAATTGCGGATGCCGGTCAGCTCGGGCGAACAGTAGTGCTCGTAGCGGACTCTTTAGACAACGTGCCGCTTCCGAACTGGTACACCAGAGCACTCGCCGAGGGCCTGCGCCGGGTTGGTGGGCCGCCGCGAGCCGTGTACGTCTACGACGGCTTCAGCCACGAGGCCGCCGACACCGACGCCGCGCTGGACCGGCTGCGCAGTGCGACACCGGAGTTGCATTGGCGGCGGGCTGGCGACGCCCGTAACCCGGAGGAACCCCGGGAAATCGTGCCACCCTATGAGCGGGATTTGCCGCCGGATTATCACAGTGCCGGGGAGGTGGCATCCGCGGTCGCGTCGGTCGACAGGCAACGTGAGGTAGCCGGTGTCGCTCGCCCGGCCCTGCCCGCTGAGGTCACGGAAGCCGAGATCGCGAGCGTGCACCGGCACTGGAGCGGGCAGTTCGAGGAGGCCGAGCGGGTGCTCAGCGCACTGCCGGCTGATGGGGTCGCGGATCTGCAGGCCCGGGCCAGGGCGGTCCTGGGCAGTATGTGGGAGCGCCCGAGGCAGGGTGATACGCCCTCGGCGATGGCCGTGCAGGACTTGTGGGACCGGATGGCCCAGCGGGTCGCCTTCCGGCTGTCCGGCGAGGGGGCGGAGACGGGAGCATGGGCGGAGGCCGCGGCGATGGCGGCGAGTGTTCCGTCTTTGCCTGTGGTGCTGGCGGTGCGGGGGTCGGACGAGTCGGTTGTCTACCCGGAATGGACGAGATCGCCGGGATACGCGCAAGTCTCACCGGACCGTGGTCAGGTGTTGGTGGTACAGGGCAGCGATTCCATGATCGTGACCGGTGAATCGGTGGCTGAGGCGCAGCGGTCGGGCGCGGATGTGCTGGCGCGGATGGACACCGAAGACGGTCCACAGTGGATGGTGTTCCGAGTGGGCGGGGGTGTGCCGCTCCGGGTGGAGCCGCCGGCGGAAGTGGCGCGCTCGGCGAGTCCGGTGCCGTTGCTGGCCTTCGGCCCGGATGAGGATGCGGTGGCGGCTGAGGCGGTGGCGCTGGCCTCGGACTTGCCGGGTGTGCAGGTGGTGGGTGTGCATGTGACACCCGAGGGGGGTGCGCGGTGGCCGGATGGGGAGTTGGGTCCGGAGGAGTCGGCGGAGCGGGTGTGGCGGGATAGGCGTTTTGTGGCGGGGTTGCCGGTGGCGTTGTTCGGGTGTGGTGCGGGACGGCGTCCTGGGGCGGGTGAGGCGTCGTTTGCGCAGCGGTTCGCGGTGGGGTTGGGGGCGTATGTGTGGGCAGCGGGTGCGAGCGATGTGTGGCAGACCCGTGATGGTGCGGTGCATGCCACGGAGTCGGTGGTGTCTGGTGATGGGCGGATGCTGCCGGTGTTCGTCGGGGGCCGGGGAACGGGTCATTGGTCGCTGCTTGGCCCCGACGGGCAGGAGGTGTCCTCGGGTGGTCCGGAGCTGCGGGCCGCCCTGGCCGGGGCGTCACAGCCGCAGTATGCCGAGCAAGCACGCCCCGAAACGGTGATCAGGTGGGCGGACAGCGAGGCTGCGGTGCCGGGCCCGGTGAGCCTGTCGGTGCCGGGGGCGAGGCAACGTGCCGAATACGTCGGGTGGACGCTATCGCCGCATCATGCCGCCGCCGCCCCGCAGGGCGCTCGGCCGCTGCTGGTGCTCGGGCACGAGGAGACGGTCGTTTCCGGTGACGCCGTTGCCGAGGCGCGCGATATCGGGGCGGATGTGTTGGCGCGGGTCGACCTTGGCCGGGGACCGAAGTGGATGCTGTACCGGGCGGATGGAACCCGGCCTCGGCCGGTTGATCCGCCCACCGAACTGAGTCCTCAACCCGTGCCTGGAACCGTTGCCGACCCCAAGGTCCGGTGATTCCCGCGAGCATGCCGCGCGCGATGTGGGCGTGTCAGTGGGCGGGTGGCAGGGGGTACTGGGGCGGCGTGATGATGTAGGCGATGCCGCCGGAGTCATCGGCCACATTGCCGGTGGGGTCGTGGCGCTTGGTGCGTTGCCAGACGTTCTCGAACTGGTTGCGGGGATAAATGTTGCGCACCGCCGCGTCGTCGGAGGATGCCGGGTCGTTGGCGATGACGTCCCCGTTCGGCGTGAACCCGACGATGACCATGATGTGGCCGTCGGTGTCATAGTCGGCGCCGGTGAGCTCGCCGGCGCGGAACGACTGCGAGGTGATCACGGGGATGCCGCTGCGGATGTATCGTTCCGCGTCCGCCAGCGAATGCAGGCGGGTGATGTGCGCATCGAGCCCGTAGCTGGCGGCATAGGCGGCGTTAAACGACCAGTTCCCGGTTCCGTCGTAGGCGTCGTCGTAGGTCTGGCGTGCGGCCTGGTCGACAACGGGGTCGGGGTGCTGCGGTTCGATCCAGGTCATGTCCTGCTCGGATGGCCGCCTTCCCCAGTACTCGACGACCATTTCCGTCGACGTGGGGCTGCACCACGCCTCGCCGCCGCCACCGTACTGCGGGAAGTGTCCTTTGTGGATGTTCTGGGAGTAGCGCGGCACCGGGAGTTCGATGCCCCAAGCGCCGCCGGGCCCCGAGGTCGGCACCTCGAAGCGGTCCGGGATCCGCGAGCTCATCGCGCCGACCATCGACAAGGCGGGTGAGGCGGGCGTGCCGACGGCGCGGTAGAGCGTGGCGCGGAGCTGGTAGCCGGAAAGCGTCGTGCCCGGGGTCGCGGTGAAGGTGTCCACGTTGACGCTTCCGTGTGCGTCGGACTGGCCGTCGATGCTGGTGCGGTGGATGTCGGTATCGCCCGACGCCCACTGGCCCAGCGTGTACCAGCCGGTCTCCGCGCCGGTGTCGGTATGTCCCCGCATCTCGACCTGCAACCAGGTGCCGGGAGGCGTCGACGCGTTCCACGAGGCGACCAGCTGGGTCGCCTTGAAGTCGGTGCGACGCGGCGGGGACGTCCAGCGCGCGTACTCGTAGTCGCGTGGCGTTCCGCCATCAGGGGCGGGGTGGGCGACGGTGCCGACGGGCCCGTCGATGTGGATGCCGGCCCCGTCCTGGCCAATGCCCTCGGCAGTGCCCGCCTGGAAATCCTGCGCGGAGCGCCACTGGTGGAAGTCGATGGCGGGCGGAGCCGGGGGAGACGCGGGCTGAGCGCAGGCGGTCATCGTCAGCGCCAGCACGCCTGTGAGCCCCGCGAGTGCGCCGCGATGGATCGTTCTGTATATGCGCATGCCGAAACCTCAATCGGCCCGCCGCCGGGTGGGCGGCTCTTCCGGATCGGTTCGGAGTGTAGGTATCGCAATTCCTATCGACTATGCGGCGTCCCACAGCACAGGTTAGGGGGACCGCTGCGACGGCCGTGGTGTGTCGTGGTGGGTGTTAATGCTGGGGCTGCGGTGGCTGCCGCTACGTGGTTTGCTCGCGGCACCTGATCGAACGTGGCATGAATTCCGCGTGGGTCGCGGAATGCCGGCGCGGCCGCAATGCCGCGCAACATGCCGCTATTTTCGAGTTCTGCGGAGGTGGTCGCCCGGCAAACAAATATTTCGAGCACGGCCGACTTGACGGCACCGAAACCAACTATTGCCGAAACCGGAAAATGTGCTGGTCGAAGGGGTCCTCGATGTTGCGGGGCGAAACAGTCGAACTCACTAGCAAAGTGCGGGGAGCTGAAACCGGGCTGCGGGCGCTGATTCGACGTCGCTCGCACCTGAGCCCAGTTTGCAACCGGGACAACCGCGATTCGTGCGGCAATTGGAACAAGCGCTATAGCTATAGTATCTCCAGACGAATACGAGGCCGCCTGCACACCCGCCAGGCAGCCCAGTCCGAGGCAGCTACGATCTGTCAACGGCGTCTGAATTTTTCACCCGCCGCCGACACGATCGCAATGTCCCCGATCGGAACCAGGTAACCAACCCTCCGAGTCCCCGGGGAAACCTCAGCGACAGTAGAAGGCCGGTTCGGGTTTGGCCTCTCCTGGACGCCGGATGATCACCGCTACCTCGTTTACCAGGTGCTGCGCTTGGGGATTGAAGCGTCCTTTGCCGCGTCCGTGCTGGCTCGCGCTTCCGGCTTTCATCGCTATCGCTCTCGGAGCACGGGACGCGTGGGCCGCAAAGGGCACGGGAACTGGTGCTTATCGACGAACTCATAGACTTAGCACAGCTGCTCTGCTCATGATCCCTGTGCGCCGTCGAAGGCTTCAATACCGCATGAGATCGTCTCGGAGAGGCCCCAGGAGGCATCATCGAGACGAAGGTCATTTAGGATCGGATTCCAGAGAGCCTTCCGTGTGGGCCCTAGGTGGGCGGTAAGGCCGTAAAGTTCGATCAGGTAGCCCGGCATGGCGCGGCCCCAACACTGGCTGTTGTCGTTCCACTCCTTCAGGACCTGCTCCAGCTCGGATTTGTTCAGGTACTCGGCGCAGGGAAGAACCGCCTCCCTGGCGATGGCCTCACCACAGTCGTAGCTTGTTGCGGCCTTGAGGAGGCCGGGGAGGTACGACGTGAAGTAGCGACAGGGGTGCTGCTCGATGACCTGAGCTTGCTTGCTGGCCGGAAGGCGGTCGAAAGCTTCGATGAGCGCTGGCAGCGTTTCACGAAGCTCGGGGTGAGCGACGAGCGCAACAGCTTTGGCCTCATCTGTAATGAGTGTTACGCCCCAGGTCTCCTGAGCCTTTCCGATCTTTTCGATCTTCGCATTCAGTCGGTTCTGCCTTCTCGAAGCGGCCCATCTGCTTGGCGACGGCCTGCGTGGCGAGGTAGGCATCGCGGCGAGCGAAGCTGCGAAGGCACTTTGCCATCCGGTTGGCGAACTCCTCTGGTGAGATCGTGATCGCATCATCGTCGATCGCCAGGACAGCGAATTTGGCCGCAGCTTCGACAACCTTGAAGCGGCTCGATGGTCGTACGCGGTCGAAGAACGTGTACGTCAGGTACTCGGTATCGAAGATGAACCCGGGATCGACTACGTGAGTAAGAAAGCTTTGAACGATCTTTCGGCCCTGGCTCGGCGGGTGGACCAGCACCGCTTCCAGCGCAGCGACCAGGTGGGCTCGGGCGTATTCCATCGTCGGCTCGTAGAGTTCACCGAGCGGCCGGATGGACGGATGTGCGCACAGATGCCGGTCGTCGCGGATCCTCTCCAGCTGCTTGCGCTGGGTGAAGTCGATCAGCTCCAGCTTCTCCGTAATGGCGAGCAGAGTCTTTTCGAGGTTCAGCATGATCGGGATCGCTTCGCTTTCCTCGCTACTCTGCGCCTTCTCAACCTGGGACACCAAGTCCGCAGCCTCGCCCTCACCTTCTTCATGGAGGATCTGTGCCTTTGCGATGAGGTCGGCGCAGATCGCTGTCCAGGTCAAGACAATGGCCCCACGGGCCGAGCCGGAGACGTAGCAGCGGTACGCCTCCTGCACCAGCGGCCGCACATCCGGGTTGAACACCCGGTTGACCCGGTCCTCAAGGTCGAGCATCGTGCCTCCCGCTTGTGAATCCGGGGTGATGCCTATGCATCCCCTTCGACATAACACATCCCAGGTCAGTCGGGTTGCCTTCCCTTCGCGATGTCCGCCTGTCCGACTCGAGCTCGGGGCGGCGGTTTCGTAGTGGTCGAACTGATTGTGACCCGCGAAAAATTGGTCGCTTTGCCGTCGTCTGCCACGGTCATGGGACCGGTTTGAGCTCGGTTTGGCCATGAGCATGGGCCCTGGTGCGATCTTGGTGGTGTGCCTACCCGTTGCGCGTGTCTTGATCCAATTGGGCGATGTGTGCAGAAACCGGCCTGGGGCTGGCGGGCTGTCTTTAGCTTTTAGGGCGATCAGATTGCACAAGCGTAGGGAGATCGGAACCTGTGGCGGATGGATTCCGCGTCGATCTAGCGGCACTGAAAGATGCAGCGGATGGGGTGTCCGGAACGCTGGAGCAGGTGAGCCGCCGCAGGGTCAGCGATATCGACTGTGACAAGGCGGCGATGGGCCACAGTCGGCTCGCCGACACGGTCGAGGATTTCTGCAGTCGCTGGTCTTTGGGGGTCGACAACCTCGCCAAAGACGCAAAGGAGATCTCCGGGCGGCTCACCGAGTGCGTCAAGTCGTACGAGGAAGTGGATCAAGGGGCGCAAGACCGCTTAGACCAGATCCTCCAAGGCGGCGGCCCCGATCCGGCGGCGCGGTGATGGCGGAACTCGGCGAGACCAGCGATCCCAAGGCCCTCGTGCCGGGGAACGCGGAGAGCATCCACAAGACAGCCTGGTCGATGACCGTGTACGGCGACCTGCTGCACGAGGCCGGAGTGGGACTCCAGCGCATCGACACCACCGAGGGCTGGAGCAACCCTCGGAAATTGCATCAGATGGGCGACAAATCACTGGTCGCCTGGTGAGCGTGCTGACCTGAGGCTACCGCATCTCGCTGGGCGAGAGTGCTGTGACCTGCCAGTTTGCCTCGACGATCCCGTTTGATGCATGATCCGCTCATTAAGTGGGCGGATCGGAGGCTTGGTTTTGGGGCCGTCGAATCTCGCGGGTGCTGCGCATTTGGAGCTGGTTTCCGGCGTGGTGCACTTGCGACCGGAGGATGCGATGGTCGAGGCGATGCTGCGCGGGTTTCGGGCCCAGCAGGCCTCTCGCGGGCTGCGGGAAGAGACGATCGCTGCTCGTGAGTGGCTGGTTCGCCGTTTTCTGATCTATACCAATGAGTTCCCGTGGCGTTGGACGCCATCTCATGTGGATGAATGGTCGTCAACGCTGACCAGCGAACACCATCTGGCTCCCTCTACGATCCGCGGCTACCAATGTGACCTGCGCTTGTTCACCGAGTTCATCACCGACAACGCACGGTATGGCTGGGGCGATGCGTGCGAGAAGGCGTTCGGGCCGGGGGTGCATCCGATGCCGATCGTGCACGAGTGGAACTCGATCGCACACCTTAACGGCTACGAAGGCAACCCGGAGGCGCGTCCGTTTACGCGGGAGGAGTTGCAGAGGTTTCTGGATTACGCCGACGACCAGGTCGATCGGGCTGTTCGCGCGAGACGCAAGGGCGCGCTGGTGGCGTACCGGGACGCCACGCTGTTCAAGGTCATTTACGCCTGGGGCCTGCGGCGGACGGAGGCGTCGAAACTGGATGTGGTGGACTGGGGTCGCAATCCGGCAGCGCCGGAGTTCGGCCGGTTCGGGATGCTGCATGTCCGCTATGGCAAGGCCAAGCGCGGTCAGCCGCCGCGGCGGCGCAACGTGGCCTCAGTGATGAGTTGGGCGGTGGAGGCGGTGGCCGACTATGTGGAGAACATCCGGCCCCGCTTCGGCTGCGCCGATCACCCGGCGCTGTGGGTGACAGAGCGCGGTGGGCGGATCAAGCCAGCGGAGATCAACGCACGATTCGAATCTTATCGGGACGCGTTGAAACTGCCGAAAATCCTTACACCCCATAGTCTTCGCCACTCGTATGTAACGCATCTGACCGAGGAGGGGGTGGACCGCAGGTTCATCCAAGTCCAAGTAGGACACGAGTGTGACAGCTCGACGGCGATCTACACACACGTCAGCGATGACTTCATGAACACCGCACTGCGTAACGCTATCGCGCCAGCGCTGGAGCCAACCGCACCGTATGGGAAGGGGCGTTGATGGAGCAGAAATTGGACTACCGATGGCACCTGCGCCGGGTCATGGCAGATCGAGGCATGTTTTCCACCACCGATCTGATCCCGCTGCTGGCCGAATGCGGGATCACCCTGTCGTCGAGCCAGGTCTACCGGTTGGTCACCGAACGGCCCGAACGCCTGAGCCTGAAAGTTCTGATGGCCTTGCTGGACATCCTGGACTGCTCAATGGAGGACCTCATCGAGCCCGCCGCCACGGGCGAAACCGCAAGGAAACCTAGAAAGGCCGCTGCAGGCGGCACCTCGGCTGGTGAAGGTGTCGGCTTGTTGAGGCCGAAGAGGGCCCGGATCACTGCGGTGGACCAGTGACCAACACCGACCACGAGGTGCTGCCCGACCCCATCGGGCTGATCGTCGAGCTGATCAACACCATCGAACCCCGCATGGATGCGGCGGCTATCCGGCAAGCTGTGTGCTCCGTTGTTCGCGAGCGAACGAGTCAACGACGCCTGGCCCGGGCTCTCCGTGACGATCCATCGGTGTTGCGCACAGGCCGGCCACCGGCGCCCTACTGCGTGGCCAGGATGCTGGTAGCACTGCACGACGCTGGCGCCCAGGAGATTTCCCTTCCTCACTGCGGTGTATGCGGACAGACTCGTCGTCGAGTCAGCGGTCGGCAATGGAGATGTTCGTCCTGTTCGGACACACGCACCACCTGCGCAGGTTGCGGCCAGCGACGCCCCGTCGCCGGCCGGGATCGTCACGGCAGGCCTCGCTGCTCCCGCTGCCCTGACACTGCAGAGGACTCGCTGGCAGATCTCACCGAACTTGTCACCGAACTGGATCCAGCACTCGAGGCGGACATCGTTCGCGCGGCGCTCAGCGCCGCCGCGAAGCGCCCAGCCGAGCAACGACGAGTGGTCTGGGCCGTGCTCGCCCAGCCGACCCTGCTGACCGGGGCCGGTCACAACGCGCCCACTCCAGGGGTACTGCGGTTCGTCGACGAGCTCGTTCAAGCAGGCGCTACGAACGTGATCAAGCCAGCCTGTCCGCAATGCCAGCAGATCAAGCCACTCGTCAAGGTGCGCAACGGCCAGCGGCTCTGTCGCAGCTGCTTCGCCCGAACCACAGCACTGCCCTGCGCCCGCTGCGGCGCCGTGCGAACGCCTGCCGCCCGCGACGATCAAAACGCACCCCTGTGTCACACCTGCTGGGTCAAAGACCGTACCACCTGGGAAAATTGCGTCGAGTGCGGACGCCACAAGCCCGTCTCCGTCCGCCAACCCGACGGCCCGCGTTGCAGTGTCTGCCGGCCCAGGTCCGCAACCACGTGCGCGCTCTGCGGGCGCACAGCACCATGTGACATCTCCCGGGCCACCGGGCAACCATGGTGCCTGCGCTGCAAACAACGCTGGGCGACCTGCACCGGCTGCGGCAACACCGCGCCGGTGCGCGGAGGCACCATGCAGCAGCCGTTGTGCGCCCAATGCACCAACCCCGACCCCGAGTTCTGGGACCGCTGCCCGGTCTGCCGCACCACATGGCAGCTCAGCCAGCAACCCTGCCAACGATGCATCCTCGACCAGCGCCTACGCCATTTGCTCAGCAACGAAACCGGCACGATCCGTTCCGAGCTGACATCACTGCACAAGGCAATTGACCGGCGTTACACGCCCCGACAGCACCCTGACCTGGCTCTCCCGATCGAAAGTCCGCGAACTCCTCGCGCAGATCGCCGGGAACACCGGCCCGCTCACTCACGAGATCCTTGACCAACTACCCGACGGCAAGACACTCGCGCACCTCCGCAGCATCCTGGTCGCAACCAACGTCCTGCCCCCACGCGACGAACGCCTCACCGCGCTGGAACGCTGGATCACCACGACCGTCCAAAACCGCACCGACCCTGCCGAGCGCCGGATCCTGCACAACTACGCCGTCTGGCACCACCTACGCCGACTGCGGCAACGCCTCGGCGAAAACCACACCACCCGCCTCCAGGACCTGAACGTGCGCTGCCATGTCACCGCCGCGACGAACTTTCTCAACTGGCTCGGCGACAACGCACTGACACTCGACACCTGCACCCAGGCCGACCTCGACCGCTGGATCACCGCGTCCACCTCCAGCCACCGGGACGAAACCAGCCATTTCCTCCGCTGGGCCGTCAAATACCGGCACGCCCACGGACTGACCTACACCACTCCCTATTGGACAGCACCCCAAGGGACCCCGGACACCGAGAAACGCTGGACCGACGCTCGCCGACTGCTCCACGACGACACCCTCGCCACCTCCGACCGCGTCGCCGGGCTCTTACTTCTTCTTTACGCCCAACGCATCGCCACCATCACCCACCTCACCATCGACCACGTCCGCTTTCACGAAGACCGGGTCGAGATCACGCTGGGCACCTCCCCGATCCACCTCCCGGAACCACTGGGAGCAATGGTGCGCAGGCTGGTCAGCACCCGCCGCGGCCATGCCATGACCGGCGCCCCCGATCACGCCCCGTGGCTGTTCCCCGGCGGGCACCCTGGCCGGCCGATCAGCGACGAACGGCTCGGCCAACGTCTGCAGGACATCGGCCTCAATCCTCAACAAGACCGCTCCACCGCGCTGTTCACCCTCGCCGGCGAACTCCCGGCCGCGATGCTGGCCCGTATGCTCGGAATCAGCGTCAAAGTCGCCGTCGCATGGCAACGCGCCTCCAGCGGAGACTGGACCAACTACGCCGCCGACGTCGCCAGCCGCAAGCACCCGTGAGCCTCGCCTCATGCATTTGACCCGAGACCGCCATTGCTCTGGAGAAGCTGGCCGTTGATCCATCCGCCCTCCGCCGAGCAAAGGAACGTGACCAGATTCGCGCAGTCCTGCGGCACACCGAGACGTCCCAGGGGTGTGGAGCGAGTCATGTCTGCCTTTTGCTCTTCGGTCATCCACCCGGTATCGGTCGGCCCGGGATTGATCGCATTACAGGTCACTCCCAGATGAGCGAGCTCACGGGCAGAGGCCAGCGTGATCCGGTCCATCGCCCCCTTACTCGCCCCATAGGGCAAGTTGCCTGCGGTGTGGTCGCTGGTCAGACTGACGATACGCCCGCTTCCGTACTGCCCGCGGAATCGCAACCCGTACTCCCGGATCAGCAGCCACGTTGCCCGTGCATTGACTGCAAAGTGCAGATCGAAGCTCTCCACCGTGGTATCCAACAGACCAGAGTCGACCGACTCGCAGTGGCAGAGCACCAACGCGTTGACGTTTCCCAACTCGCGCTCAACACTGTCGAAGAGCCGAGCCGGCGCATCCGAGTCGCTCAGATCCGCCTCAACCGCAACTGTTCTCGCTCCGAGGGAAGCCACCTTCCTCTGCAACTCTCCAGGTGCGCCCGGCTCCATGCCCCACTGCATCCGCGCGTCATAAGGCGTCCAGTACGTGAAGGCCACGTCCCAGCCAGCCTGCGCCAGATTCAGTACTACGGACGCCGCGATCCCGGCCGAACGTCCCGCCCCCGTGACCAAGGCGAGCGGACGCCCCGCCTTCTCCACGTCCTGCTGACTCCCCACGCGCGTCCCGCCACTCATGATCCTCATACTGACGGGCCGCCCCTCACAAAGCACCCGATTTCTCAGACACGCCCACGTGTCAACTTTGAGGCGGCAACGGCCGAGCCACCACCACGCGGCACCGAGGGCTCGAATCAGGCAGGTATTCGGACCGTTCCAATAACCGACTCCACCATTAGGGGAAGCCGCCGACCAGTTCCGGTCGGCCTTCGACGGCGAGCCGACCAAGTGGCTGGAGGCCGGGGACTGCTTTCACGCGGCTAGCAAGGCACTGGATGCCTACACCTTCACGCTGACGTGGGCTCAGGGCCAGGCGGTCGAGGCGATCCGGTTGTGGGACGAGGGGCAAGTCACCACTCGCCAAGCCGCCGCCGAGCACGACAAGGCCGTGCAGCAAGTGCCACCCGGCCTCCCAGCGGTTCCGTTCACCGATCCTGGCGAAGCCAAACGACAAGCCGCACGCGAGACCCTCGACCGCGCCCGGACCCAACTAGCCACTGCGGGCGAAGTCGCGGCCGACGCTGTGGGCAAGGCCCGCGACCAAGCGCCGGAGGAACCCGGTTGGCTGGAGCAAGCGGCGAGCGCGGTCGGCAGCGCCGGAGCGCATGCGCTTAACGCCCTCGCATCACTAGGCAACGCCGCAATCCAGAACCCCGAGTCGGTCGCCGCGATGGCGGCGGGCATCGGGCTGACTGCCCTGAGCTCCACGGGTGAGGTCGTCGGGGTCGCATTGGACGCGACCGGGGCAGGCGCGGTCGTCGGCGTCCCGCTGGGCGCGGTCTCGACTGCCGGGATCGTCACGGGCGTGGGAATCGCCGGTGCGGGCATGGGCAACATCGCCTACCACGCGACCGGTGATGACGCGGTTGAGCTGATCGACACCGACGACAGCGACGACCTGCCGAGCCAGTCGGTCGAGGCCACTGCGTGGGACCATGTCATCGGCGACACGCCGAATCCGGCAGACATCCATACCCCGGACCTCAAACAAATCCACATCCTCGACGGTGAGGGCGACGGAAGTGGTGGCCACGTCGCAGGAACAGGAAACCCGAACAAGACAGAATTCCCCGAATCCTGGGACGACGACAAGATCATCAATACTGTCGAGGACGTGGCCAAGAATCCGGACCGCCCGCCAGTCATGTCGGATGAGAGCGGGAACTACAAGTTCAGCGGAACCAGGGACGGCGTGGAGATCGAGGGTTATGTAACCCCGGATGGACAGGTCCAAACTGGCTACCCGGTGCGTGGCGAGGGCGTTCTTCGGAACGATGAGTTCGGCAATCCGCACCCCGTACCCTGAAACGAGTGAACGGAGACAGAACGACAATGGATGCTGCCAGGCTGAACGAGGCGGCACGCGAGTTGCTGGAGCAACTCGCCGATCGGCTCCCGCAGCGTCGGTTGGCCCCGTACCGCGCTCTGGGCGAAGCTGGCGAGTCGGCGTCGTTGCTCAACGAAATCTGCAAGATCCTGGTCAATCGTCACACCGAAGTGACGCCCGCGGAGAAGGAGACGCTGACGCGGCTGCTTGACGTGGTCCCCGCCGACGCCGGCGACTACGACTACATCAACCACCGTGACCGGACGCTCGCCGCGATCCACGTCGCCGATCGACCACGGGTCGTTACCCATGACGACATGCGCAAACTCAGTGCGGATTCACGTGCCCTTTTGGAGCGGTTTGCCGATCGGCTGCCACCTAACCGGTTGGAGGAGTACCGCACGCTGAGCGACGTTGGTGAATGGGGGATGTTGCTCCACTTGTTGTCGGCGAGTCTAGTCACCCGACAGATCCCAGTGAATCCTGCGGAGCGGGATGCACTAGCTGCTCTGCTGAACTGGTTCCGCCCGGCCACGGTCGCCAATCTCGCATACATTCGCGACCGCGAGAACACGCTCGCCTCGCTGAATGTCACCGACCAGCCTTGAGTGGTTTTGGCAGCAACCAGCTACCGAGATCGCTTGCTCTGCGGTGACCCGTGCGCCCCGCAGGCCGATCAAAATTCGAACGGCGACAACTGGGCACCCGACAAGTCGACGGACCGCACAAAGCTATATGCGAGAGACCCCGCACCCTTGAGGTCGGTGAATTCAGCGGGCTGAGCGCAGGCGCTCATCGTCAGCGCCAGCGCGCCTGTGAGCCCCGCGAGTGCGGCGCGACGGATCGTTCTGTATATGCGCATGCCGAAACCTCAATCGGCCCGCCGCCGGGTGGGCGGCTCTTCCGGATGGATTCGGAATGTAGGTTCGGAGTGTAGGTATCGAAATTTCTATCGGCTATGCGGCGTCCCGCAGCACGAATTAGGGGGACTGCTGCGGTGATTGCCGTGTATCGTGGTGGATGTGAATGATTGGGGCTGTGGTGGCTGGCTAGGTAGGCGGCGAGATCGTCGCGCACAGAGCCGCTGAGAGGCACGGTGCGGATCTTCTCGCCCTTCGGGAGCGCGAACACGCGCCGGTTGCGGACGATCTTCACAGTCGGCGGATCGTCACCGTGCCGCGAAGCCAGTCGACGTCATTGGGCGACAGCCCATACACCTCGCCCGCTCGCAGTCCGAGCCCGGCGCCGAGCGTGATCAGCGGCCGGTCCGCTCCGCGATGTTGGCGCGCATCGCGGCGACCTGAGCGTGTGTCCAAGGGACGATCGGCTCGCGGGTCCGCTTCGGCGGCTTGACCGCCTTCGACTTGCACGGGTTGCGCCCGATGATCTCGTCGTCGACGGCGGCGGCGAGGATCGACGAGACGTGATCGAAAACGACACGCTTCGTCGAGTCGGCGAGCGGCTTGGAGTCCGCACCCTTCAGCCCCTCTAGCCATGCCTGCACCGTGCTCGGCCGGATCTTGCCAATCGGTCATTTGCCGAGTCGCGTCCCCGTTACGTATCGGCGGAGTCGGGCTTCGGTGTTCTGAATGGTGAGCGGGTCCGAGGTTCGGTCGCCGACCCATTTCGCCGCGAACGCATCGAAGGTTATTTCCCCGGCCTTCGGATCGACGTATTTGCCGCGCAAAAGGTCAGCTTCGATCTCCTTGCGCTTGTTGTTGGCGTCGGTCCATTTCTCAAACGACAGGTTGTCGGGTTTGCGGTCCGGGCCGTAACACCGGACGCGCCAGCGCATGCCCTTCCCGCACCGGTCGGTTTTGACCTTGACGACGACTTTGCCGTCTTCGTCTTTGACCTCTTTCCACCACCGGTCTTCAATGCTGGCCACTGTTTCCCTTTCCAGTTATCGCGTTCTGAAGTTGTGCGACGAGCTCGCGGACGCCGCACCATCGCCGACGCGACCGTGCAGGTCGACGTGAACGTGCAACGCGGGAACGGTCGCGCCGATGTCTGACCAACTGCGCTCGTGGCTACGCACCGTCGTGCCTGCCGCATGGTCCGCCCTGATCGCTTGGCTGATCGCGGTCGGCGCCCCCGAGTGGCTTACCAGTCCGCTCGGCGAAGCCCAGGACGTGATCGTGGTGCCGCTGGTCCTTGCAATGGTCTACGCAAGTCTTCGCAAGTTGGAGCCGCACATGCCGCCTGACTCGCGTTCTGCTCGGCTCCAACACCCCGCCGAGCTACCCGACCGACGACACCAGCAACGGGCGGCACACCGCCGCATGAACCGACGCGCCCCGCATCCTTCCGGTTCGCCGGTCGGGTGCGGGGCGCGTTCGTCGTTTCTGGAGGCGGTCAGTTGGTCAGGCTCCATTGGTGCTTGCCGTGTGGTTCGTCGATCCACACCCATTGGGTATCAGCAGTGACGGTGAGACCCAGCCGCGACCAACCGGGGCTGCCGAGATCGCGCCAGAGCTCATGGGCCCGCTCGACGATTGGCCACAGCGGCGTTGGCCCGTGCTCAACCAGTGGCCAGGATCCAATGCTGGTGTCGGTGAGCGAGATCTCGACCGTGGATCCGTCCGCTGCGGTGAGGGTGGCGGCCGTGGGCTGCCTATTGGCGGGATCCAGCACGTAGCCGATGGTCACCGACGGCATGCCGATCAGGTCGGCGAGGAACCACACCACCCGGTTGTCTTCCCAGGGACGCGGTGAAACGTCCGTGGCCCGCGACCGCGGCTCGCCGCCCGGCTGGTGCGTCGCTGGTGCCTGCACGTCGTCGGCCTGGTTGTGCCGCATGGCCATGAACGACGCCCACCGGGCCGTGAAGCGCCCCTGCAGGCAGTCCTGGTGTCTGTGCAGCAGGGCGAGGTTGCCCGCGTTGAAGTTCCGCTTGATATCGATGAGTGCCAGGCCGCCGTGACGAAGCTGCTCCGCCCAGGCCCACGGAACGGTGGGGACCGCGCAGGTCGCGATTATTCGGTCGTAGGGAGCGTGGTCGGGCAGACCGTCCGCGCCGTCCTGGGCGGCGAGCGTTGGGTGCAGTCCAATGGTGGCGAGGCGTTCCCGCGCCAGGCCGACGAGCTCGGCATCGACGTCGACTGAGTGCACCAGGTCGTCACCGAGCCGGTGCGAGAGCAGCGCGGCGTTGTACCCACTGCCGGTGCCGATCTCCAGCATCTTGTGGCCGTCGTGGACGTCGAGCTGGTCGAGCATGCGCAGCATCAGGCCCGGAGTGGTGCTGCTGGAGATCGATGCCTCGTAGTCCCCGCGGGATTCGAGTGCGGTCACCAGCGTTTGCGCCGCGTACACGCGGTCCAGGTGATCGGCGGTGTCCCAGCCGATCCACGCGCCGGTGTGGTCCTGGTCGTAGGCGCGGGGCACGAGGACGTGCCGTGGCGTGGCTGCGACTGCCGAATGCCAAGCGGCGGACCGGATGTCGCCCGCCTGCTGCAACTGATCTGCCAGGCGCCGCGCGTGCGCCGGCCATTTGAGGTCTATCGTCGTGGTCACGGCTGTCCCTTCATCAGGAGATCGGCCAGTTGGCCGGTCAGATCTACTCCGGTGTGGTGCTCCAGCCATCCGTATTGGCCGGCGGGATTCAGTTCCAGCAGCGTCCACTCGCCGTCCGCGCCGATGACGAAGTCGAACGCGCCATAGACCAGGCCGAGTTCACGCAGCATGCCACGGACTCCGGTCGCGACGTCGGCCGGCGGTTCGGCGACGGCGTAGCTGTTGGTGTCGTAGTCGGTGCGCCAGTCGACATATCCGGCGTCGCTGCCCGCGTGGATGGTGAAGGCGTTGATGCGGTTGCCGATGACGACGACCCGTGCTTCGTGGGCTTTGTCGACCCACCGCTGGAACTGGTGGGTGGTGTGCTCGACGCCGTGCAGGTCAGCGAGATCAGCATCGGTGAGAACTGCGGTGTGGGCGAACTTCCGCCGCCCGTCTTCCACGATGGAGACTGCGCCGAGCATCTTGGTTACCGTCGGCTCGGCGGCGAATTCGCGCACGTCGTCCGCTTCGTTGGTGATCAGGGTTTCCGGCACCCGCAGCCCGTGAATAGCGCCGATCACCAGCTGCAACGGCTTGTAGGCCGCGGCTGCGGTCCTCATTGGATGGTTGACCCACAGCACCAGCAACGACGCCAACACCCCGCCAAGTCCGTATTTGGCCTCGGTGCGGGCGTGCCGTTCTTCGACGGCGTTGAGCGCATGGAACTGGTAGGAGCGAGGGGCGCGATACCACACCGCCGTGATGGCCTGCAGATCAATGACATGGTGCTCGGTGCGGAGATTGCCGACCCAGCGGCCCCCGCGCAGCCGAGCGGAGATGCTCAGCTGCGCGGGAAACCAGGCTGTGTCGACCCTGTGCACCTCGGTCTCGCGCTCCTGGAGCGCCAGGACCATCGCGTCGGCGCTGGGATCGTGTTCACCAGCCAAAATGAGAATGGACATCAGTCGTTGTGGTAATCCTCGGACGGGTCACCCTCGGAACCGTCCTGGCTTCCGGTCGTGGGCGCCGTCGGCGGCCCCGCCACGATGACCGGACGACCATCACCGTCGACTCGGATCTGGCGGACCGGGTTGTAGGTGCCCTGCGGGCCCGGGGCGCACTCCGGCGGAGTCACCGTCGTCATGCGGCGTAGGCCCCACGGACGTACACCGGTCTCTGATGGCACCACCTCGGCGGTGGCCGTCTCGTCGGTCCGCAAGGGGAACTGGGCGCTCTCGGGTGCGATCGGGTCATCCCCGAATCGCGTCAACATGCTCGTCATACAACCTCCATTCACATCTGACCGGAATGCGGCCAGAGTTCTTGATACGGCCAGTGGTGTCGTGTTCACCGACCGGGTTCTCTTGACGTGCTGGTCGGCGTGCGAGGGGCGCACGCCGACCAGCGTCCGGCGCGGTGGGGCCGGTTGCGGCGAATGCCGCGCGTCGACCCCGTGCCGTGCCGGAGATCGGGGGATGACCGGACCGTTGCTGATCCGATCCGGTCATCCCGTGCCCCGCGCGCTGCGGGCGCTTCGCGCGCTGCTAGGGCACAGCGGTGCGCACACCGGGCGGAGGAATGACGGACGTCCGGTGCTGCTCGCACCGCGTCTAATGGTCGCTTCCCCTAGATATAATTACGGTAGATGTTTTCGACATGAAGGCTTGGCCGTGCACCTGGTATTCGTGCGGCCCCATCACATCCGGGTCTTGGTGCGAAAACGGGCAGCCACTTGCAGGGCACTCCCACACTATGGGTTCATCGGTATCGATCGTTTCAGCTTGCTCAAGCATGAAGCCCCTCATCATCGACTTGTGGCGCGTGCGGTAGAGTCCTTGACGGTCCCTGGCAGGTAAGAGCTGTCAGGGGCCTTTTTAGCCCGGTCTTTCACGTCTCTCCTTTCCCCGCCTCAAGGTGTCGCTTACACTTCGAGCACATCTTGATATGCGGCAAGGGTTCCGTTTTCACAACTGGTGAGCCGCATAGCGAGAAGAGGGAGACCCGGCCGTCTAAATTCACTTCGTAGGAGTCGGGGCCAAGCCGGTGTTTGAGCGCCTGGAATACACCGGGATACCAGGGGCCGCCGTACAAGTCCCCGGACACAGAGAGCCATTCGCTCACGGCGGGTCTCATCACAGCTCTAGGTTTCGGAGCCTATCGGCTATCTCGGTCAGAGTGTTAGCTAGCGTGCTCCGGTCATCCTGAGATGGGGCCGGATCATCGATGATCCGGTAAGCAACTCGGATGAGATCCCAGGAGATTTGATCCAGGACTGCATTGGCCAAAGCAACACCTGCCTAGTGTCGTCTATTTGGGTGAGCGGACCCGGTCCGGCCGGGGGGAAGGCGCCGGTTCGCTGCTGTCTCCGTTGACGCAGCTCCCCGGTTTTGTGCGAACCGGGTCCGCTCAGGCTTACACAATGATCAGCTGCCGTTATCCTGGGAAGTGGACAAGTGTTGACAGGGGTTTGCAGAGGGGGAGCCTTGGCCCATATGGGTGCCACACTCAGGGCGGCGCGCGAAGGCGCTGGAGTCAGTCTCCGCGAGATGTCGCAGCGAGTTCACATGGTTTCTTCATATTTGTCTCTGCTTGAGACCGGCAAGCGACCGGTACTCCACAAGCACATAAAGGCGTACGAGCGGGCCCTAGGTGTGAAAGGACTAGCAGACGACATGGACAGGAGAGCACTCCTCACGGCGCTTGCCACAGCTGCGGCGAGCGAACCGCTTGCGCGGCTTCTGGACGGGCTAGTCTCCCCCGGGGAAACCGGTCAAGTCGGTAGGATCGAGGTCGAGGCAGTTAGGGAATCTGTCCAGCACCACTCAGCGATGGATCTCCAGTACGGCGGCAAAGTCGCAGCCAGTGTTGGCGGGGATTCTCTAAGGTGGGCCGTAAGCCTCCTAGGCCGGCCGATGACATCCGGTACCCGCAAAGCCCTTTCGAGCGCCGTAGCATCCCTCTCAGACCGTCTTGCGTGGTCTTTCCACGATTCCGGACTTAAGTACCAGACTCGGCGTCTGTCTGAGTTGGCGATCCGTACCAGCAACGAGGGGAACGATCCAACCCTTACCGCGCATATTCGGCTGAACGTTGCCGCGTTCATGGAGACGATGCCGCGAGACGCGGCTGCGATGCTTACGGGGATTCCCCAAGAGAGCGGGGTGCATCCGTTGGAGCGTGCCAACGTGGCTGCTGGAAGTGCCCTCCACCTTGGCAACGCGGGGGAGATTCGAGAAGCCAAGAATCTGCTGGGGCTAGCTGAAGACCTGATCGGCAAGGATTACCCAGACGAGTTGCCTTCGTGGGCAGGATTCCTGTCGGAACCGCACCTGTGCGCGATACTGGGCCACTCGTACAAAGCGATAGGGGAGTACGAAAAGGCTGCCTCGTACTGCCAGCAAGCCCTCAGGGGCTTCGGCCCAGAGAGGGGCCGGGGGAGGGTCACGGTCATGGTCCGTCTCGGCCTGGTCCGTCTAGCGCAGGGCCGGGTCGAGGATGCACGAGAGCAGGCAGAAGCGGCCCGGCGGGCGATGACCACCGTTAACTCTGTACAGACGCAGCGGACCCTAGATCAGCTGACCCGCCGGCTCGATGTGTTGACATAGCCGCAGTTCAGGGGGATGTCACATTGCTTAGGGACGTCCGTATCATCATGCGGGGCACTGCTGTACGTGCGGTTCGCCCTGCGCGCTTCTCGCCGCGGAGTCTGCCGGACGCGCCCTGATCGAACGGTCTTAAACAACAGCACCCCCGGCCGAGTGCCAGGGGCGCTGTCGTTCGTGGCTTACCAGCGCCAGTAGTAGCGGCCGTGCGCCGTCCACGGGGTCGGGGCGTACTGGAAGATGTGGAACGCCATGCCCTTGCGCCGCGCCGCTGGTCAAGGGGATTTCCCCGGAACTGCTGTTTTGGTTCGACGAAAATGGTTGCTACTGGCACAGTGCCCGGTATGTCTCCCGCAATTCGCCCGCCACGTGCAGGCCACGCGTCTCGATAGCACGCACGACCTCGTCGGCCCTCCAGTAGTTCGAGGGCGCAACTCGACCGGACTCCAGAGCCTTTCGCGTAACCTCGGCGGCTTCGTCGAGACGATCGCTGCCCAGCAGCGACAACCCCAGGTCGATATGCGCCGAGGCGACGCGGCGGGGCCATCGGTGGTGGTCATTTTCCGCGCCGAGTCGATCAATGACCGTGCGAGCGTAGCCCTCGGCAGCGGGGTCGGCGATCCAAGCCAGGGTGGTGGCGGTGTACGCGATGGCCTTGGTGGGGTCGTAAATGTAGTGGTGGTCTGGTCGCTCCGGCTGGGGTAGGCACTCGGCCATGCGGTGGACCTCGCCCAGGACGCGGCGGGTTTCCTGAGCATTGCCCAACCGAGCCCACGAGCGGCCTTCCTGGGCCGTCGCCTGAATCATCGCTGAGGATCCCGTGGGCGCATGGTGTCGGGCAGACTGTGACAGTGCGACCGCTTGCCGGTAATCACCGTTGGTCAACACGCGCCATGCAGCGGTCTCGTAGCACCATGCGATGATCTCAGCGTGGCCGGTGTCGCTGGCGAGGCTCGCGGCCGTCCGCAGGTACGCCGTCGCCGCCGGTTGCTGGTCAAGGTCGACATAGACGGTGGCAGCCAGCAGGGACAGCCACGCGCCGACGTTGAGCAGCCGTGTGTGTTCGGACAAAGATGCCCGGGCATCGAGCAGGTTGGTCACATAGTCGATGTGGGTGCGCAGACGGGACTCGAGTTCACCGGGTGGGGTCGCCGGGTAGGCGCTTGCGAGCTCATCAACGGTGGCCTCCAGGTGCGCCAGCGTGGTGCTACCGACGTTGCTGGACGCGGCGCGGCGGGCGAGTTCAAGGGCGCCCAGTTCGGTATCACCGTGGGATTCCAAAGCGCTGTGCTGCGCTGAAGCGCTCTGTCTCTGGAGTGTGCGGGGTCTCTGGAGTGTGCGGGCGAGTGCCCCGTCCGCACCGACAAGTTCATCGAGGCGTCCGGCAGTTGCTGGATCGACGGTCTGGAGACCGGATTCATACCGCGAAATCGTGGCCTGGCTGATCGGCACGAGGCGGGCCAGCTCCCCCTGGCTCAACCCCGCAGCACGCCGGAAGCGGCGCAGCTCAGTGCCAAATTCGGTGCTCATGGTCCGCTGCCCCCGGTTGGTCGGCGTCTAGTCTGCCCCGGTGCCCCGGTGCCCCGGTGATCAGCTGGGGCGCGTGAGGCTTGGGGCAGGGTCAGCACCGAGCGTATCGACGCCATCACCATTGGTGAACCACTGACCGACCACCCACTCCTCATGCGTATGCCCATGCGCATGGCGTACCTCCTACACGCGCAGTGATCGGGTGACGACGGTTAAGGCATGCCGCAATGGTCACTGGTCACCCTCGATGGCTCGCCTGCCGTGCTGGTTCTCGACGGCAGTGGCGTCACCTTGCGCGGATCGGTGAACACCGGCGCGGCTCGCCGATGCCGCTTCTCCGCCCGTCCCTCCCAGTGCAGGCGCAGCGTCGGCACGCGGCGGGAACCGGTCCGGCATGGATCACACATGCCGCCGGTTCTCGTCGCCCACTGTCGCGACCACCCAGGGAATCGTCGTGGCCGTCCAAAACTTGTGTCCGCCAACGGGATTGAGCATTGGACCCGCCGCGCTGTGCCGCTCGGGTTACTGGTGCCGCCCGACCGAGCCGGAACAGATGGCACGAAATCCGCTGGTGTTGCAGAGCGTTCTCGCCGGCGTGCGGCGCTAGTAGACCCGGTGTTCGGTGTCGATGCCCCGACCTTCGGCACCGGGTCGCACGGCTGGTCTGGTGCGTGGCCCTTCGACGCACCAGCCCAGCCGTATCCAACCTGGCAACTGCAAGGGAAGGACATCGTCGTGCCAGGACAAGGACGAGTTACCAACACCGTTCCCGTCGCCCAGCCCAACAGCGTCATCATGCAGCCTACGACGTTGTGCAACCTTGATTGCCGCTACTGCTACCTGCCGCACCGCAAACAGAATCGGCAAATGACACCTGCTGTCGCGCGGGCGGTCGCCAAGTCCGTCCGGCCGTGGACGAAGGACAGGGCAGTAGACATTGTGTGGCACGGAGGCGAACCGCTAGCCGCCGGGCGAGAAAGGTTCGCCGCTCTGCTCGGTCAGTTCGAAGAGGTCGAGGTCTTCCACAGCGTGCAGACCAACGCCGTGCTGATCGACGCGGCATGGTCGGCGTTCTTCGCGGAACGTAGAGTACGGGTCGGTGTGAGCGTGGACGGTGCAGAGCACGACAACACCGGCCGCGTCGATCTCGCTCGCCGGCCCGCATTTCCGCGCATTGAACGCGGCATTCGTCGGCTGGTTGCTGACGGGCATTCGGTCTCGGTGATCGCTGTCGTGTCCGACCCGACCCCGGAGCGAGCACGACGCCTGTACTCGACCGTTGCGGACCTCGGTGCACGGTGGCTCGGTGTGAACATCGAAGAATGCGAGGGGGTTAACAAGCGCAGTAATGCGCACCACTTACCGCACGTCCGTGCGTTCTGGTCAGCGTTGCTAGAAGCGTGGTCGCAGGACGGGCGAGTGGGGTTGCGTGATGTGGACCGTGTGCTCGGCTACGCCGTTTCCGTTCTAGACGCCCCGACCGTGGACAGTCGATCACCGCTCATTGACCCGTTGCCGACGGTCGCATGGAACGGTGCCGTGACGTTGATTTCACCGGAACTCGCGGGGTTCCATTCGGAAAGGCTTGGGGCTTTCGAGTGCGGCAACGTACTTGCGCATGATCTCGATTCACTGATCGAACGTGGCCTGAATTCCGCATGGGTCACGGAATACCGGCGTGGCCTCAATCGGTGCCGCGCGATATGCCGTTATTTCGAGTTCTGTGGAGGTGGTCACCCGGCAAACAAATATTTCGAGCACGGTCGACTTGACGGCGCCGAAACCAACTATTGTCGAAACGGGAAAATCGCGTTAGTCGAAGGGGTCCTCGATGTTGCAGGGCGAAACGGTCGAACTCGCTAGCAAAGTGCGGGAAGCTGAAGCCGGGCTGCGGGGGCTGATTCGCCGTCGCCCGCACCCGAGCCCGGTTTACAACTGGGACAACCGCGATTCGTGGGACAACAAGACGGGTGGGGGCGGTTTCGATAATCGCCCCGGCTGGGACAACTGGAACAAGCGCTAATCGCTTACCGTGAGACCGGCCTCGGCGGCAAGCTGAATTGCTACCGAGGTCGCTTGCTCTGCGGTAACCCGTGCGCCCCGCAGGCCGATCAATCCACGGGCACCGGTGATCTGCGAAGTGGTCAAGTCGCAACCCATAGCCTTGGTCGACTCGAACTCGACCCCGTCGAGGGAGCAATCTTGAAACACCACATTGGACAGATCTCCGCTGATCGTGGCCTCGCGGAACAGGCACTCATTGAACGCAAGCGCACCCTTGACCGCCTCGACATGAATGCTCGCGTAGTCCAGTCGGCAACCATCAATGTAGACGTCACTCGCCGACTCAAACGACAACCGGAACCCCATCGCACGGCTACGGATGATCTCGATTCGGCGAGCCTTCACCGACTGCCAAGAGGCGCTAGAAAGTTCGACATCTTCAAACCGCACGTCCGACAATTCCAACGGCGACAACTGGGCACCCGACAAGTCGACGGACCGCACAAAGCTATGCGCGAGAGACCCCTTGCCCCTGAGGTCGGTGAATTCGCCGGACTCGACACGGATTTCGTCGCCATCGAATTCTCCGTGAAAGGTGAACGTTGCGTTGCTCAAATAATCGGGATCAAACGAGGGGCGCTGAACGGTTAGACCGTTTCCCAGTTTGCGGAAGTCCATATCGGGACCATACCGGAGCCGGCTGATCGCCAAACATCGGGACACGCCAGAAATTCGCCAGCAACATATGCCGAATGCGACACCACCGACGCAGCCAACGCAACGACGAACCAGGCTGACGAGCCGCCACCCGCACAGCGGCCACCGCAGCCAGCAGGCACAAGCGCGACCCTGCGGACAGGACCGTTCGTGGCAGTTGACAGGACAGGTTGACAGGACAACGAAGAGGGTGTCGAAGGTCTCCGAAAGCTCGCCGTGATCGGCGACCGGCTCACCACCCGTCACGGCGGGTGCTCGGGCTGCACCGTTCAAAAATCTTGCGGGACGTGTATGCCGCTGGCGAATCTCTACCGGCAGGCACAGGCACCCCTAGAGACCTACTGCCAGCACGGCAGTAGTGGCCCGCTGAGCGCGAAAGACATCCCAGGAGCTGAAATGTCAAGCCGCAACGTTCTCGGCGTGATGCGACCAGGCAGTCGTCTCGTCGTAGAGGGTGCCGGTCTTGAGGCATCCGTGGAGGATGCCGACGAGTCGGTTGGCGAGTTGACGCAGGGCGGCGTTGTGGCTGGAGCCGCGGGCTCGTCGGTCGTAGTAGGCCCGGGCTCCGGGCGAGGCTTTCAGCGCGGCGAACGCCTGGGTCATCAGTGCGTCGATGAGCCGGTCGTTGTGGATGAACCGGGCCAGGGCGACTTTCTTCTTGCCCGACGCGCGGGTGATCGGGGACGTGCCCGCGTAGTTCTTGCGGGATTTGGCGCAGGCGTAGCGGTGGGGGTCGTCCCCGAACTCGGCGAGCACCCGGGCACCGCACACCTCGCCCGGTCCGGGCTGGGAGAGGATGATCTGGAGCGGCCGGGTGCTGCCCAAAATGGACCTGCACCTGCCCTTGCAGGGCCGTGATCTGGGTGTTGAGCACGGTCAACACGGCGATCAGCGCCTGGATGGAGGCGGCGTAGGCGTCGGCCACGACCTCGGGCTGGCCCAGATGCTCGGCGCGCAGCGCGGCCTGGATCGCGGTCGCCTTCTCCGCGATGTCGCGGCGGCGAGCGCGCTTGAGCGCGGCGTTGATCTGCGGAAGCGTCAACCGGGCGGCCTTCGCCGGGATCGGGGCTTTGGCCAGCAGCTCCAGGGTGTCGGCGGCGTCGAGGTCCTCGAACGCGACCAACGCGGCCGGGAAGTAGTCCCGCAGGGCGTGGCGCAGCCGCTGGGTGTGCCGGGTGCGTTCCCAGATCAGGGTTTTGTGGGTGCGGGCCACGACCTTGATCGCCTCGGCCTCGGCGGAGTCGCCCGCGACGGGGCGCAGCTCGTGGGAGTGGGTGCGGACCATGTCGGCCGGCACGTGTGCGTCACCGGCGTCGCTTTTGGCCCCGGAGACCCCCAGCCGGCGCCGGAATTCCGCTGCCTGCAACGGATTGACCGCCATCACCGTGTAGCCGGCCGCGACCAGCGCCGCGACCCAGGGGCCCCGGTCGGTCTCGATCCCGATCACCACCTCCACGTCCTCGTCGGGTTCCTCGCCGACCTGGTTGCCGATCATCGCGTGCAGCCGGGCCATGCCGACCACGCCCTCGGGCGGCCGCGCTTTGGCCAGCCGCCGCCCCGAGGTGTCCATCAGCTCGATGTCGTGATGGTCCTCGGCCCAGTCATCACCCACGAACAGTCGCAACGGTCCTCCCGCTCTCGAACCCGGTCACCCTGTCGATCACCTACGTGCAGCCAGCGGGAGAACTCTCAGCGACCTAATCAAGCAGTGCTCACACCACCAGCGGGTGGGCACGACATCCCAGCAGCGATCAACTCTCCCGGCCTACCGGCAGGGGCACTGTCTTTCGTCAGGACTCGAAGTCCAGGAGGCAAGAGTGCTCACCTGCCGGCCGGCTACCACCAGGAGTTTGCCGGATGGCTCACTCCCAGAACTGATTAGGAGGTGAATCATGACCGCTGTTGCCGTCGAACTGCTCCCGGCTCCGCCGGAGTCCGACATGCTGGACCCGGACGCCGTGGAACTCACCGGGGAAACCGATGGTCTCATGACGATGTGCGCGTGCAGCTCATCCAGCGACGCCCCCTACCAGTGATCGAGTGACCAACCGCTGCTGGCGACCCGGTGATCATGCCGGGCCGCCCGTCCTATTCAGCAGGGACCACCGTTGGCAAAACGTATCCAGTGGGCCGACCTTCCCGGCTCTCTCATCGAGTCGATCAGTGCCCGGACGGGGCCGATCATTGCGGGACGCGCCGTGACTGACGGGCAGAACTCGCCGCTAGCCGCCGTGCTGGAGACCCGCAACGGCCGGGTATTCGCGAAGGGCTTGCCGTCTGATCACCGGATGGTCATCACTCAGGCTCGTGAGGCCGCCGCCGCGCCGCTGGTCAAGGGGATTTCCCCGGAACTGCTGTTTTGGTTCGACGAAAACGGTTGGAAAGTCAACGGTTTCGAGCATATTGACGGCCGGTCGGCGCACTACCAGCCGGGCTCACCTGACATTGATCTGGTGGTTGATCTCATGGGCGTTTTGAGCGCCATTGAGATCCCGGCTGGTCCTGGTCCGTGGAAGCCCATAGAAACGCGCATGCGGACCTACGTCGATGATCCTGCCGACGCGAAGATTTTTGCCGGGTCGGCACTTACCCACACGGACTGGGTGCCGGACAACATCCTGATCTCACAAGGACAGGCGTGGCTGATCGACTGGGCATGGGCGACCCCGGCGCAATCCTGGACCGACCCGGCATTCTGGCTGCTGCGACTCATGGCCCGTGGACACAGCATTGCGCAGGCCGAAGCGATCGCGGCACGACTTCCCGCCTATGCCGTCGCTGATCCTGAGCATGTTGCCGTGTTCGCCCACGCGAACATGAACATGTGGAACGAGATTGATCGGGATCACCCCAGTCCGTGGGCAACGACGATGGCGGCGACCGCCCGTGCCTGGGCTGAGCACCATAGGGCGTAGCAGCAGCACCACGTCGAAACGCCCCCGGATCTCCCCGCGAAGCACACGGGAAATCTGGGGGCTTTTCGTGTGCCCGGTCGATATGCGCAGCTCAGAGCCGTTGCGACCTAATGCCGGCGGCAACCGCGGGGCCGATCATGAAATCGGGTGTCGGTGATCCCCGGCATGATCGACCGTCCGACCGTGACAGCGACAGGATCGGGGCGCACGGATGTCGGTGGAGGATGTCGACCGGAAGCTAGCGACGGCCGTCGGCAAGCTCGACGAGGCCGCCGAGAAGATCACGACGGCGGCGCTCTTGTGCTCGGAGGGCCAGGATGCTCTCGGGTACGCGTTGACGGGTGCGACCGATCCGGAAGCACTCGAAGCACTCGGCTTGCAGGAGACGGCAGCCGACCAGCTCGACGAGACGCGGGCGAAGGTGAAGGCGATCCGGGAGCGGATCGAGCAGTACCGCCGGAGCATCGGCGCGGGGACGAGTTCAGCCGCCGTGAGCTCGCCGCCAGAGCCAGAACGCCCGAAGCCGTCGGCGCGCCCGCCCGACGCCGTCGGCGTCGACGGGTCGCGGTACCCGCCCGAAGCCGCTTGGGCGGTGCCGGAACTCCCGCCAAGGGTTCAGCAGGGCGGAGATCGGACGGTCGCGAAGATCAAGATTGGCGATCAGCCGCTCCCCGGCTCGTTCCAGTCCGGTCAAGGCGACGTCTGGTCCGACGAGGCGCGGCAACGGATCAACGATCTTGGCATCCGAACGGCGCGGTACGTGCCGTACCACGTCGAAATGCGCGCCGCTGCGATGATGGTTCGTAGCGACGTGACCTCCGCCGAAGTAGTGATCAACAATGTGCCGTGCGGCTACCAGACGCGCCCGCCAGGGTGTCACCAGACGCTAGGTGGCTGGTGTTTTGGGTTGCTAAGGATCGGGGTGTGTCGGTGTTCCGTCGGGGTGATCGTTTGGCAGGATGTCGGGGGTGACGTTGGGACGCGCGCCGCGGCAGGGTGATCTGCTGCGATCGACGGTGGATTACTGTGAGGGCCGGGTCGCGGCGGGTTCGATTTATGGGGTGTTGCATCGGGAGTGCTTCAGTCTGTTCCCGGATGAGATGTTCGCGGATCTGTTCACCGATGTGGGTCGCCGGTCGGTGCCGCCGATGATCGTGGCGGTGGTGATGGTGTTGCAGCGTGTCGAGGGCCTGTCGGATCGGGAGGCGGTGGAGCGGTTCGCATTTGACACGCGCTGGAAGTACGCCGCCGGTGGCCTGGATTTCGACTATCCGGGGTTCGTGCACACCGTGCTGGTGGACATGCGGGCCCGGTTGGCCCGCTCGGCTCGGCCGGACCGGATCTTCGAGACGGTGCTGGATGTCGCGCGTCAGGCGGGTCTGGTCGGGTGCAGGAGGGTGCTGGACTCGACCCCGTTGTATGACGCGGTCGCGACGATGGACACCATCACCCTGATCCGCTCGGCGATCCGTGGTCTGCTGGCCACCGCTGAGGCCGGACTGGCCGCCCGGTTGCGGGCGGTGCTCACCTCCGGAGATGACTACGCCGGAGCGGGCAAACCCCTGATCGACTGGGACGACCAGGCCGCCCGGGAGGCGTTGATCGACTCCCGGGCCCGGGACGGGTTCGCGATGCTGACCCTGATGGAAGGCCAGAAGTGGACCAAGTGCGTGGATGAGGCCGCGCGCCTGCTGGCCACGGTGCTGGGCCAGGACCTGACCGAAGACAGCGACGGGGTGTTCCGGATCGCCCGCCGGGTCGCCCCGGACCGGGTCATCTCCACCGTCGATCCCGAAACCCGCCATGGCCACAAAACGCAGGCCCGCGGTTTCGACGGCTACAAAGGACATCTCGCCATCGACCCCGACAGTGAGATCGTCACCGCCACCGAAGTCACCCCCGGCAACAGCGGCGACGCCGAGACCGCCGAGACCCTCCTGTCCGACATCCTGCCCTCCGAAGCCGAAGCCGAAGCCGAAGCCGAAGCCGAAGCCGAAGCCGAAGCCGAAGCCGAAGCCGAAGCCGAAGCCGAAGCCGAAGCCGAAGCCGAAGCCGAAGCCGAAGCCGAAGCCGAAGCCGGGGATGAGGGTCAGGCCGCGGTATATGGGGATGCGGCCTATGGGGCGGGGGAATTGCTGGAAAGGCTGGACGAGAATGGGATCCACAATGGGCTCAAGGTGCAACCGCCGGCTGCGGTGAAAGGCCATTTTCCCAAGGACCGTTTCGATATCGACCTTGAGCAGCAGACCGTGACCTGCCCGGCCGGGCATACCGCACCCATTCGCGCCCGTGAGCGTCACGCTGGGGCGGCCAACTTCGGCGTCGTGTGCGCCACCTGCCCGCTGGCCGCACAGTGCACCACCGCCAAGACCGGCCGCACCATCACCATCAGCCCCCACGAAGCCGCACTGGCCGCCGGTCGTGCCCGCCAGACCGACCCCGCCTGGAAGGCTGACTACCGCGCCACCAGGCCCAAAGTCGAACGCAAGATCGGCCACCTGATGCGCCACCGCCACGGCGGACGACGGGCCCGTGTCCGAGGACTGCGGAAAGTGGCCGCTGATTTCTCGCTGCTGGCCGCCGCGGTCAACCTCGCTCGACTGGGCGTGCTCGGGATAACCCGCAAGGCAGGCGGATGGGCCGTGACGACCGCCTGACCAGACCAACGCCCAGCCCATCACCAACACCACACGTCCTCCCCACCGATAACCGGCACACGCGACACACAAACCCACCGACCACACTCGAAAACGATCGGCAATCACACCCACCGCCCGCCACGCTAAGACCAGAGCAAACACCTCAAAACCCCGTTCGACACCAGCCACCTAGAGCCATTCCTTCCGGAAGGCTCACAGGTGACCGTGATGGGCACGGACAACAAGGGGCGGCCGTACCGGCGGACCTATCAGGGGAAGGCGAAGCGATGACGACAAGACTCGAACTCGACGACGGGACGTCGCTCGACGCGGCCGACGTGCGGGAAACGCTGATTTCCCAGTCGACGCGAGACCGGGCGGTCGTCTACCTCGTCCACGACAACGAAGCGGAACTCGTCGTCGGCTTCCGTGGCGACCGGGGCGTGTGCCTCTGGGAGAGCGACGACGGCATGGTCACGACCGGCGGAACGAATGCCGAAACGATCATCTACGGCGGGAACGAGATCCCGTTCCCGCCGGGCTCGGAGATCGACGCGGCGACCGTGATAAATGCGGCGGAGGAGTTCGCGGTGACCGGGGCTCGGCCGACGGGCGTCGATTGGACGAGCTACCACGAGGCGATGCCCGTCACGGAAACGACCATGACGCCGGAGGCGCTGCAAGCGTTGCTCGGTGAGCCCGACGCCGGTCGGTAACCGGCCGCCCGGCCGCGCAGAAACGCCCCCACCCGCACCCCGCGAAGCGAGCAACAACACGGGTGCAGGTGGGGGTGTTCTCGTGCCCGGTGCAGCCATACCGGGCGGGCGCCGAGCGTCCCTCACTCGGCGAGTCTGGTAGGCGGCGGCGCCGGAACGAGCGGCGTCCCGTCCGCGTCGCGTGGGCGGGCGGCCGGAGTACGGGTCCACCACGTCAGGCTGACCGACACGACGAGCCCGAGCACGGTCGCGCCGACGGTGTACGTGTTGGCCTGCCCGGCGGTGATCCACCCGGCGCCGACGGCGAGCCCGACCAATACCCACACGGACTGGATGCCGGACAACATCCTGATCTCACAAGGACAGGCATGGCTGGGTTGCAACGGCGACAGGATCGGGGCGTACGGATGTCGGTGGAGGATGTCGACACGGGGTTAGTGAACGCCGGCGCGCACCGTCGGGCGCTGGAGAGCAAGCGGCGCGTGCTCGACGCGATCGACAAGCTGATCGAGGCCGACCCGTGCGAGGGCATGCCGGGCTACCAGAGGTTCTGGGATCTGCGCTGGGTGGTGTTCGGCTTCGCCGCCGAGTACGAGGACCACCCGGACTTCCACGACGATTACCGCTTCTACCAGCGGTGACGCCGAGCTAGACCAGGCAAGACGAACCCCCGGCGCATGGGCCGCGCCGGGGGTTCGTCGCGTGCAGGGGTGATCAGCCCGCTTGCTGATTACATCTCGCCGCGTTCCCACGCCTTGATCTCGTCGTCGAGATCATCCGTGGTGTAGGTCGGCGGGTGGGCCGCCACGTACCGCGCCCAGTCCGACAGCACCTGCGCTGCGCCCTCGATCTCGTCATCGGTGATGCGCTCGTTGAGCGTGAAATACGCGCTCACGCCCTGTACCTCGGGCGCGGGGTGGTGACGGTCGCAGTTCGGGCACACCGTTGCCGTGACGCGGTGCGGCGCGGTGTGCTCGGTGTCGCGCACGGGCACGGTGACGGCAGCCAGGATCGGCGACCCGCAGCGCACACACCGTTGCTGCGGTGTGTCCGCTCGACCTTCGGCTCGTTCGTCATGCTGCTCCCACGCGTTCGATCGCGATGCCCCGCACGGACTTGAGCTCGGACACGAGCTCGGTGCAGACCTTGACCCGCCACGCGGGTAGTTCGAGTCGTGTTGTTCCCAAGTGGACGTGCACCGGGGTCGCGCCGCGATAGGCACCCAGCGTGTTGCGTAGCTCGGCGATCGTGTCCTTGCTGAGTTTCTTGGCGTCGGCGCGCAGCACCAACGGCGGCTCGGACCCAGGCGCGTGCTCGGCCGCGGCGATGTCCACCAGCACAGCGTCCGAAGCGAACACACTGATCTCGCCCTCACGCTCGTTAACCCGACCCTTGACAGCCAACGCGTTGTCCTCGATCAGGCAGTCGGAGAACATCTCATAGGACTGCGGGAAAAACAAGACCTCCACGCTGGCGTCGAAGTCCTCAAGCGTGACGATCGCCCACGGCTTCCCGTTCTTGTTGAGGCGCCGCTGAATCCCCGAGATCATCCCCGCGATCTTGGTCTGTTCCTTGCCGTCGCCGCCGGGCTCACGTTCCCCGCCAACGAGCGCGGCAATGCTGGTGTCCTGATACGGCGCCAACAGCCGCTCGGCCCCGTCCAACGGGTGAGCCGAGACATACAGGCCGAGCATTTCCCGCTCATAGGCGAGTAGCTGCTTACGCGGCCATTCCTCGTCAGTGAATTGCAGATGCGCGAGCGGTGAGGTGTCCTCGCTTGGCGCGGTGTCGTCGGCACCGCCGAACAAGTCGAACTGGCCCATCGCCTCGTGCCGCTTGAGACCGATCACAGCGTCAACCGCGGCCTCGTGATGCTGGACCAGCGCCATCCGAGTGTGCCCGAGCGAGTCGAACGCACCCGCCTTGACCAGGGATTCGAGGACCCGCTTGTTGCATGCGGTGATCTCAGCCTTATCGAGGAAATCGGTGAACGAGCTGTAGCGTCCCTTGTCCTCACGGGTCTTGACGATCGACTCGACCACGTTCGAACCGACGTTGCGGATCGCACCCATCCCGAACCGGATCCGGCCGTCGACCGCAGTGTGCTCGACAACGGATTCGTTCACATCCGGCGGCAACACTCGGATGTTCATCCGGCGGCACTCGGACAGGTATACAGCGGTCTTGTCCTTGTTGTTCGCGTTGGCGGTGAGCAGCGCGGCCATGTACTCGGCCGGGTAGTGCGCCTTGAGGTAGGCGGTCCAGTACGTCACCAGGCCATAGGCGGCGGCGTGGGACTTGTTGAACGCGTATCCGGCGAAGGGCAGCACCGTCGCCCACAGCTGATCGACTGCTGCCTTCGAGTAGCCGCGCTCGCTCATGCCGGCCTCGAACCGGGCGAACTGCTCGTCCATCACCTCTTTCTTCTTCTTACCCATCGCGCGCCGCAGCAGGTCGGCTTGTCCGAGGGTGTATCCGGCGACTTTCTGCGCGATGGCCATGATCTGCTCTTGGTAGACGATCAGGCCGTAGGTCTCGCCGAGAATGTCATTCAGAGGTTCGTCGAGTTCGGGGTGGATCGGCTCGACCGGCTTCCTGCCGTTCTTGCGGTCGGCATAGTCGAGGTGCGCGTTGACGTCCATCGGGCCCGGCCGGTACAGCGCGTTTGCGGCCACGACGTCCGGGAACTCGGTGGGCTGCAAGCGTTTCAGCAAGCTCTGCATTCCGCCGCCTTCAAGCTGGAACACGCCCAAGCTATCGCCGCGGCCCAACATCTCGTACGTCTTGAGATCGTCCAGGGGGATATCGAGCGGTTTGACCTCGACGCCGTGATTGGCCTTCACCATTCGCACGGTGTCGTCGATGGTGGTCATGTTGACCAGCCCAAGAATATCGATCTTGAGCAGGCCAACCGCCTCACACTGCGGACCGTCCCACCCGGTGATGATCTCGCCGTCGTCCCGCTTCCACAACGGCAGCACGTCTAGCAGCGGCTCGCGAGAGATGATGTGCGCGCATGCGTGTACACCGGCGTTGCGGATCAGTCCTTCAAGGCCGCGAGCGGTGTCGAAGATCTTGCCGATCTGCGGGTCGTTCTCGATCAGGCTGCGGACCTCGGCGGCCTCTGAGTAGCGCTCGTGTTGCGGGTCGACGATCCCGGACAACGGGATGTCCTTCGCCGCGATCGGTGCCGGTAGGGCCTTGCTGAACTGGTCGGCGAGCTGGAAGCCGGGCTGGCCGAGGTGCACGCGGGCAGCGTCCTTGAATGCCGCCTTGGTCTTAATCGTGCCGTAGGTGATGACCTTGGCGAAGTACTCGGTGCCGTACTTTTCCTTCGCGTACTGGATGACTCGTTCGCGCAGACGCTCGTCGAAGTCGATGTCGATGTCCGGCGGCGAGTCACGTTCGGGGTTGAGGAACCGCTCGAACAGCAGCCCGTGCTGGAGCGGATCGATGTCGGTGATGTGCAGCACGTACGACAGCAGCGCACCGGCCGCCGAGCCACGACCCGGGCCGACGCGGATGCCGTTGTTCTTGGCCCACCGGATCATGTCGCCGACGACCAGGAAGTACGAGCTGTAACCCTTCTCGGTGATGACCTTGAGTTCCCACTCCAGCTGGTCGCGGTACTCCTGTGTGAAGCTGTCGCCGGGGAACCGGGTCGGGATGAACTCCTCGACCTCGTCGCGTAGCACCTCGACGTCGGTACGACCGGGCTTGATCTTGGCCTGGGGCATGCGATTGGTCGCCGCGAACGCGTCTTCGTAGCCCTCAACCATCTCGGTGATCAGCAGCGTGCTGTCCGCCGCGCCGGGCACCTCGGTGTCCCAGTATTCGCGCATCTCAGCCGACGACTTGATGTGATAGCCGTCACCGTTGAATTTGAACCGCTCGGTGTCGGCCAGCATCGACCGGGTCTGAAGGCACAGCAGCGCGTCATGATGCCCGGCCTGATCCGCGGTGACGTAGTGGCTGTCGTTGGTCGCCACCGTGCGCAGTTCGAGCTGCGTGGCCAGGTCCAGCAGCTCGCCGCGGATGTTGCGCTCCATCTGGATGCCGTGGTCCATGACCTCGATGAAGAAGCGGTCGGCGCCGAAGATGTCTTTGTAGTCCGAGGCGGCCTGCAACGCCTCTTGCTTCTGGCCGAGCCGAAGCCGAGTCAGGATCTCACCGGCCAAGCACCCGCTCGTCGCGATGATCCCCTCGGAGTGCTCGGCGAGCAGTTCCTTGTCCATGCGCGGCTTGCGGAAAAAGCCCTGCATGGACGCCAGCGAAGACAGCTTGAACAGGTTGCGCAGCCCGGTCGAGTTTTGGGCGAGCATGGTCATGTGGGTGTAGGCACCCGCGCCAGAGACGTCGCCGCTCTCGCCGTACTCGTCTACCTCCCGCTTCCCGGTCCGAGCTCGCTCACCCCAGAACACCGGCTTCTTGTGGAACCGGCTCTCCGGAGCGAGGTACGCCTCAATGCCGATGATCGGCTTGACACCGGCCTTCTTGGCGTGCGAGTAGAAGCTGTGCGCGCCGAACATGTTGCCGTGGTCGGTCATGGCCACAGCGGGTTGTTCGAGCCGGGCGACCTCGGTGAACAACGCGTCGTGCTTGGCAGCACCGTCGAGCATCGAGAACTCAGTGTGCACGTGCAGGTGAACGAACCGATCAGACACGCCGTCATCTCCGGAAGCATCAGATAGGGAGCGGGATGGGTAGCCGGTTCCCGCGACTCTAGTCGGCCTACTCGGTGTAGCCGGGGAGCGTCGGGCTCGTGTTGCTCCCCGGCTACACCGAGCCTGTGGGCGGGCGGTTAGATCTCGCCAGTGCCGCCGCAGGTGTTGCAGTCGTCGTCGCCCTGCTGGCCGCTGCCGCCGCAGTTCGGGCACGTGTCCGCCATTCGTTCACACCTCCTTTCCCAGCATCGAGTTGATCAGGCTATGGCCACATGTGCAGGTGTTGGCACCTCCACATGCCATGCCCTCTGATCTTGTTGGGCACCCTCGCGGCTACGCCTGGTAGTAGGGCCACCCTCTGGGGTCGAAGTCCTGCTTCTCGTCCGCCGTGGACTCGGCCTCGGCTTCGTCTTCGGGCATGCACACCGCCTTTCGTCGTTCTGGGTCTTTAGATCTGCTCCAGGACGGTGAGGACTCGGCGCAGCATGCCCGGATGGCGCGCGCAGTCGGCTTCGCCCAGCGGCAGACCGGTTTCGACCAGCGGCAGGAACCTCGTATCCACAACGGCGAGGTCGTCAGCCAAGTCGCCGCGAAGCGTGACCGGTTCGCGAAGTAGATGCCGGGGTCTGCGCGCTGACTCGGCAGCTGCCTGTCCAGCAGGTGGCGCACCGTCAGCGCGCCTTCGCCAGCCCCGCTGTGCTTGCCCCTCTCGACGTAGATGCTCAGCCACTGAGCATCGTGGCCCGTTCGTTATGATCGTGTTTAACGCTGCGAAACCCTTGCCGCACAGTGGTTTTCGACCACGGGGTCCAGTGGAAGAAAAGATGTCACAGCTGGGGTATTGCGGAAGGCAACGAGTTCTGCCTGCTCAAGGCCCGCCTTAGCCAGCTCTGACGACCCTTGTCGGCAGGAGCAATCCGTGCCTGTGCCTCGTGAGCGCGGTCATCGTCCCCTCATAATCGGCCTATGGGAAAAAGCTACGAGCGGTTAGACGGCAGGCTGCGTGCCTTCATCGAGGCGCAGCACATCTTCTTCACCGCGACGGCGCCGCTGGACGGCGACGGCACCGTCAACCTTTCGCCGAAAGGCTTGAACGGCTCGTTCGCCGTGCTTGACGAACTCACCGTGGCTTACCTCGATTTCGCTGGCAGCAACGCCGAGACAATCGCCCATTTGCGTGAGAACGGCCGCATCACGCTTATGTGGTGCGCCTTCGATGGTCCGCCCAACATCGTGCGTGTGCACGGCCGCGGAGAACCGGTCTTCCGGGACGATCCGCGTTGGGCGGAGCTGATGGGGTATTTCCCCGACATCGACCCGACCCTGCACGGCCTGCGCGCGGTGATCGTCGTGACCGCAGACAAGATCCGCGACACGTGCGGGTACGCGGTCCCGTTCATGACCTATGACGAGGACCGCCCGCTGCACGCGTCGCGCTTCGGGCGCGAGACCGACGAGTCGCTCGACGTGTACTTCCAGAAGAAGGAGCACGTCGCGACCAGCATCGACGGCCTGCCGGGGTTGCCGTTGCCGCTGCCGCCGCTGCCGCGCACCGAATAAGACCCAGCCCATCGAGCACACCAACCGGTTTCGCAGCTAAACCGGACCACGGGTAACGCATGGCGCCCGATCACCTGCCATCGTCATAACGGTGTCAGAACTGAGGTATTGCGGACGCTTAAGGCATGCCGTAATGGTCACTGGCCCTCGATGGTTCGCCTGCCGTGTTGGTTCTCGGCGGCAGTGGCGTCACGGTTCTCGGATCGGTGAACACCGGCGCGGCTCGCCGACGCCGCTTCTCGCGCCCGTCCCTCCCAGTACCGGCGCAGCGTCGGCACGCGGCGGGAACCGGCCCGGCATGGGTCACACATGCCGCCGGTTCTCGTCGCCCACTGTCGCCGACCACCCAGGGGAATCGTTGTGGCCGTCCGAAAATTTTTGTCCGCCAACGGGCGCCAGCGAGCAGTACCACCGACCCCGCCAGCACGGGCAGCCAGGCACCAGAGCAGCAGGAAGCAGAGCAGCAGGGCAGGTTCCAAAACGACCGATCCAGGGGCAATGAACCGAGCTAGCTAGGCGACCACCAGCAGCACCGCGCGCGTCACATACGCCACGTTGTCTCCAGCCCTTCACTTGTGGACTGCCGTTTTCCCTGGTCAGGATGCTCGGCGTCGATGAGGAGGCCCGAGGTGTTCGCGAGGGTGCATGACCCTGCGGACAGGACGGTTCCTGGCAGTTGACAGGACAAGTTGACAGGACAACTGCGCGGAGCCAAAAATTCGGCAGGCCCTACTGGCCGAGCCACGGAGGCATCTCATGGAGACTGCGTCCACTGTTGATCAGACCACGCGTACCCAGCGACGCCGGGCGGTGGTCGCCAGCGTCGTCGGCACGACCATCGAGTGGTATGACTTCTTTCTCTACGGGACGACCGCGGCCCTGATCTTCCCGAGGGTGTTTTTCCCGCACTCCGATCAGAACACCGCGATCCTGGAATCCTTTGCCACCCTGTTCGTGGGGTTCGCCGCGCGGCCGGTCGGCGCCGCGGTGTTCGGGCACTTCGGCGACCGCATCGGCCGCAAGGCCACGTTGATCAGCACGCTGGTCCTCATGGGCGTGGCGACCATGCTCATCGGCGCCGTCCCGGGCTACGCGACCATCGGGCTGGCCGCCCCAGTGTTGCTCGTCGTGCTCCGGGTCCTGCAAGGAATCGGCGTGGGCGGTGAGTGGGGCGGATCGGTGCTGCTGGCCATGGAATGGGGCGCGAAGAAGCGCCGGGGCCTGATGGCCAGCTGGCCGCAGATGGGCGTGCCCATCGGCCTGGTGCTGTCGACCGGCGCGGTGCAGTTGTTTAGCGCCACGACCGGTGGCGCCTTCGAGACCTGGGGTTGGCGCATCCCGTTCCTGGCGAGCTTCGTGCTCATCCTGATCGGCCTCTACGTGCGGTTGCGGGTACTGGAAAGTCCCGATTTCCGCGAGGTCAAGCAGGCTCGCGCGGTGGTGAAAATGCCGGTGTGGCGCGCGCTCCGCGATCATCCGTTGGAGGTGTTCACGGCCGCTTTCGTGCGTCTGTCCGAGCAGGCTCCGTTCTACCTGTTCGTGACCTTCGTGCTCACCTACGGGACCGTGGAACTGCAGATGCCGCGCGGCCAGATCCTGAACTACACGCTGATCGCCGCGGCCATCGGGTTGATCAGCATCCCGTTTTTCGGGCACCTGTCCGACTGGCTCGGGCGCAAGTGGGTTTACGGCGCGGGCATCGTGCTGACGGCCCTATTCGCGTTCCCGTACTTCGCGCTGCTGGACACCAGGATTCCCGCGCTGGTGCTGCTCGGGATCGTGGTTTCGCTGATCGTGCACGACATCCAGTACGGACCGCAGGCGGCGTTGATCGCCGAAGCCTTCGGAACCAATGTGCGCTACAGCGGAGCGGGCCTCGGCTACCAACTCGCGTCGGTCATCGCCGGTGGCCCGGCGCCCCTGATCGCCGCGGCGTTGCTGACCAGCACCGGTTCCAGCACCAGCATCAGCTGGTACATCGTCGGGTGCTGCGTCCTGGCGTTTGGCGCGCTGCTGCTGATGCCCGGGCCGGCGATCGGCAGGGTGGCGAGCTCGGGCCCGCTCGGCCCGAGCGCCTGACGCGGCCATCAACCCCCGCCCGCACCCGCCGGGATGGTGCTGGACTCGACCGCACGGTTTAGTTAGGTTAGGCGTACTTAACTTCTCCGATGGGGTGTTGGATGCGTTTCTCCGGGCGGCGAGTGCCAGTGTTGATCATGTCGGCTTTGTTGGGGGCGGTGCTGGCGCTTGCCGGCTGCGGGGGACCCGAACCAGAGCACCGGGACGCGGGCGCCGCCGACGCCGGCGGCCAGTTCCCGGTGACCATTTCCACCGCGTTCGGTGATGTCACCGTGCCCAAGCGACCACAGCGAGTGGTCGCCCTTGGTTGGGGAGACGCGGAGGTCGCGCTGACGCTCGGTGTGCAGCCGGTGGGTGCGGCGGACTGGCTCCCGGTGGGCGGTGATGGTGTTCCCGCGTGGGTGCCGGGGGACAAGAAGTACACGACCCCGCCCAAGATTCTCGGCACGATGGAAGTCGATATGGAGGCGGTGGCCGCCCTCGACCCCGATCTGATCCTGGACACCCGCGCCAGTGGCGAGCGGGATCGCTACGACCTGCTGGCCAGGCTGGGCGTGCCGGTGGTGAGCATTCCGCGCGACGGGCAGGCGTACCGGACGAGCTGGGAAGACCAGCTGGCCATGATCGGCAAAGCGCTAGGCAAGTCGGCCGAGGCCGAGCAGGTCCGGGCCGACGTGGAGACGTCATTCCGCGAAGCGGCGGCCGCGCACCCGGAGTTCGCGGGCAAGACGGTGGTCGTCGGCTCCAAGATGCCCGGTTCCTACGGGGCCTACGTCAACGGCGGCTCCCGCATCGATTTCATGAAGCGCCTCGGTTTCTCGCCGTCGCCGCAGGTGGAGTCCCTGGCCGGGAACAGTTTCTCGGTCACCATCTCGCGGGAGCGGATGGATCTGTTCAACGCGGATTTCGTGCTGATGTCCCCGATCGGCGTGAGCCCCAACGAGATCAGCGATGATCCGCTGTTCCGGTCGGTGCCCGCGGTCCAGGCCGGACACGCGGTCGTGCTGTCCGACCCGGAGATCGCACGGGCCTTTTCCAGCGGCACTCCGCTGGGCATGTCCTACGCGGTGGACAAGGTCGTCCCGCTGATCGCGCAAAGCCTGGCTTGACCGCTGCGGAGAGCCGAACTGCGGAGCGGCGGCTAACTCGCCTGGACCTCCTCCTGGGACTGATCGTGGTGGTTCTGGTGCTGGCGGCCGTGGCGAGCGTCTCGGTGGGGGCCAAGGCGCTCCCACCGGCAGCCGTATTGGACGCGTCGTTCCACGGACGCACTTGCAATCCGGACGATCTGATCATCTGACAAGTGCGCATCCCCCGGACATTGGTGGGCCTGCCGGCCGTGGTCGGTTCGCTGACCACCGCAATCCTCGTCGCCGACAATGCGACCTTCGAGCAGTTCCGGTTCTGGTAGGTGGGTTCGCTCTGGGGGCGGGAGGCGAGCATCGTCTGGCAGGCTTTGCCCTTCCTCGTGGCCGGTTTCGGTCTGGCCTTCGCGTGCGCGAGAATCCTCAATGGACTCAATGGACTCTCGATGGGAGATGACGTGGCCCGTGCGCTGGGGCACAACATCGCGGCAGGGCGAGCGATCTGCGCGCTGGCGGTGATGATCCTCTGCGGGACCGCGATGGTCGGTTCGCGGTGCCGGCCGCAACCGCCTTTAGTGCATCGGTTAGGAACCTTGGTTGGGGTATCGATCACCTCGGGCGGCAACCCACCGCACTGTCCGGGTCGCCCCTGGGAACGCCGTTTTCGCGCGAAATCGCGCCAGCTCCGCACCAGGACCGCCGTTTTCGCGCGAAAACGCCAACCCTGCCGGGCATGAGCAGCCTGCGCAGCATAAATATAGGCTGGCAGCATGAGCGTGGAACTGCGGCAACTGCGCTGCTTGGTCGCGATCGTCGATGCGGGCACCTTCACTGACGCCGCCATCGAGCTGGGCATTTCGCAGGCGGCAGTCTCGCGCACACTGGCTTCCCTGGAAACCGCCCTCGGCGTGCGGCTGCTGCGCCGCACCAGCAGGGAGGTCGTTCCCACCGCAGTCGGTGTGCAGATCCTCGGCCGCGCCCGAAGACTGCTCGCCGAGGCCGATGATCTGGTGCGAGAGGCCACCACGGGCCACGCCCGGCTGCGCCTCGGTTACGCCTGGTCCGCGCTGGGGCGTCATACCTTGACGTTCCAACGCCGTTGGCCCGACCTGCATCCCGACGTCGAGTTGCAGTTGGTGCGGACGAATTCGGCGACCGGTGGGCTCGCCGAAGGCGCTTGTGACGTCGCCGTCGTGCGCACTCCTGCCGACGAGCGACGCTTCGACAATGCCATCATCGGACTGGAACGCCGCTTCTGCGCGATGGCCGCGGACGACTCGTGGGCTCGTCGGCGGTCCGTGCGGTTGGCCGAGATCAGTGACCGCACCCTGGTCATCGATCGGCGCAGCGGCACGACCACCACGGAGCTGTGGCCGCCGGGCAGCAGACCCGCCGTGGAGTACACCCACGAGATCGATGATTGGCTGGCGGTCATCGCGACCGGCCGCAGTGTCGGTGTCACCACCGAGAGCACCGTGAACCAGTATCGACGCGCCGGCATCGTCTTCCGGCCAGTGCGCGATGCGGCGCCGGTACCGGTGCGGCTCATCTGGTGGCGTGATGACCCCCACCCGGCCATTCCCGACGTCGTCGCGCTGCTGACCGAGCTGTACCGACGGGACGGGTGACAACTCTGCCGCAGGGCCTCCTCGAAGGGGCCGGTGTGGCAATACCGCGAAACTAACGAGAAAACGCGGGCAATGAGCCGTGTACTTCTGGGCAAGGCTCCTCGGCGGGGCCTTCATGTCGTTCCGCGGACAGCTCAGAATGAACCCGCGAGCGGATTCAAATTATCTTGAAACAATTCGATGGTATTTGCGAAAAACCCATCTGCTTCACTTCTTTCGTGCTGCGCACCGGTGCCTTGAAGTTCCAGAAGGGTGGCGATTGACGGGTCAGGATCTTCCACCCGGGCTGCGCACCTCCGACGAAATTCCGCCCCAGGCGGGCGGAAAATTGCGCGAAGCGCTGGAGCGCGACGACGAATCAGCGGCGGCGGAGCACCCGTACGTGGTCGGGGTCGCGCTGCCGCAGCAGGCGCTGGATCGCTTGGGTGGGTTGGTGTGCGGCGGCGAGCGCACCGAACTGGACGGAACACCTGTCTTCGTCCAGCCCACGGTCGTGCGCTGGACGGTCTCACCGGTGCGCGCGTACTACCCGATTCTCAAAACCTCGCACTTGCAAGGCGTCCGCATCGCCGCCGATGTCAGCCCGAGGCACGAGATCTTCGTACGGCAGCGGTTCCACCCGGCTGAGGAGAATCCGCTCGGCCGACCGCATTCACCCCGGTTGATCCAGGAGAGCGAGGCAGGAGCGAGATGAGGCACGTCGAACTCCAGATAATCTTCGAGCGGGAGCAGCTCAGCGACGTCTTCGATGCGATTCTGCGCCGGGAGCCGCCCAACCCGGACGGCGGATCGAGCTGGGAGTGGAGCTCCGCGGCATCGCCACCGCCGCCGCAGATCACTTCGGGAGTCCGGCCACGATGGCTCGAATTCCGCACCGGAACGCTGCGGTGGAACGAGGAGATCAGTTCCGTGCGGCCGGAGTCGAGGATCCGGTTCACGCTGACCGACGGTGACTTCGCCGAGTTCTCCGGGGCGTGGACCTTGTCCCAGGTGGGCGACGACGTTTCCGTGGCTTTCGAGGCCGACTTCGACTTCGGCCTACCCAGCATGGCCGGAATTCTCGACCCGATCGCCGAAACGGCCATCAAGGAGACCATCAGCCGTGCCGTAGCGGGGATGTTGCCCCGCGTGCGCGTCGTGCACGAGCCTCAGATGGCTTGACTCGGTGCCCTCAATGGACAGACGTGCGCGCTTGTGGCTGGAAATGTCCCGCTCCTACCATCAGAAAAAGGACAGCTTGGCCGCATTGCAGACCCTTCAGCGCGCCACCGATATCAGCGAGGAATCCATGCGCTGTCACCCGCTGAGCAGGGGTATCGCGGGCGAACTGGTCGCTAGAGGTGGCCGCTTGGTGGAGCGCGACGCACGCAGTCTCGCGACCCGCCTGGGGCTCATCGTGTAGCCCACCAGACGCCGACCAGGCAGTGCTCTCGCGCGAGGGGGTTTACCGTTTCTCCGCGGTGACCGAACGGGGCCAGCCAACTCAGGGCTCTTGACCGCGACGGTCGCCACTCGATCATGTTGCCGATACGCTTCTCTTCGCCGAGGCCGAAGCCCCTGAGGCAGCTCGCAGGGGGCGCGGCGAAGGGAACCACACGGCGAAGTAGGTGGCTCATGGAAACGTTCGGCCAGGCGCTGCGCAGGTTGCGCAAGTCGGTCGGCTTGTCCCAACCCGGACTGGCCCGGCAGGTTCCTGTAGACCAATCCACCCTGTCTCGGTGGGAAAACGGGCGCATCATCCCCGACTCGGCGAGCATGGAGCGACTCGATCAGCTATTGAACGCACGCGGCCAACTGGCCAGCTTCGGCGCACCAGCCGCGCTAACCGTGCTCGATCCGCCGCCGGATACCGCAGAGCCCGTCACTGCGGATTACATCGACTGGTTGCGGCACAGCATCACCCACTTGGTTACGCTCGATGGCCAGCACGGCGGCGCCGAACTCGCGCCGATGGCGGCACGGCTGTTCCGAACCGCGTCCGGCCGCTTGGCATCCGGCGAATACAGCCAGGCAATCGAACGCGACTTCGCCGCAGTGGTTGCCGAGCTTGGCGAAGTGGCGGGGTGGCTGGCGTTCGATGCCCTACAGCACGAGCAGGCCAGGAGCCTGAACTTGGAGTCGCTGCACCTGGCCCGCCTCGCCGGAGACCGTGACATGGAACTGTTCCTGCTCGGGAACATGGCCATGCAGGCGCAGGAAACCGGACGACCGCGAGAAACGCTGCGCACAGTGCAACTGATGGAGACATTCAATCTGTCGCCGCGAATGCGAATCATGACCGGGATACGCCGCGCCCGCGCTGCCGCTGACCTAGGCGACGAACGCGCGTTTGAGGTGCTGCATCGCGCACAATCCGACCTATCCAGCAGCGTGCACCGTACCGAACCGAGTTGGGCATGGTGGATCAATGCCACCGAGGTCCAAAGTCACGAGGGCGGAGTGTGGCGTGCGATCGGTGAACGTTCCCAGGCGGTGGACTGCTACAGCGCTGCCCTGGAATCCATAGCGCCTAGGTACAGGTGGGGGCGGTTTATCACTGGCGCGAACCTGATCAACGCGTTGGTCGAGGTGGCCGACTGGCCCGAAGCGGAGCGAATCGCCGCCGAGGTCTACACCCTCGCCAGCGAAGTGTCATCAGCCCGCGCTATGCACCGTATCCGTACCGCAGCCGACACCGCTTACCGCAGCGGCGCCCCCTCCACGCTGGAAGGCATGTTGACCGCGCTCGCGCGGCGCACGACGTAGCGAGCACGCGGCCCATGCACACCTATGCGCATAGCCCGCAACCCCTCCACTGGCAGTGATCCGGTGACGACGTTGAGGGCATGTCGCAATGGCTGTTGATCCTCGCCGCTGTACTTCTGTGGGCCGCCATGCATGGCACTGGGCTGCTGCCGTGGTGGTTGGTTAGCCGTCCTGGCGCGACTGCCCTCGCTCTGACGCGACGCGGCTCCTTCGTTCCCATCACAGCGCGCTGGTACCACCGGGACGGTGGCGTGATGTACCAACCCCATCCGTTCCACTGGGTGCGTGCAGACGGGAAGCGGCACGCCAGCACCGACCCCAAACCCCGCATGGGCTACCCGACAGGTTGCGTGGTGGGCACCCTGTGCGGTCACCAGTTGGCAGCGGAAAACACCGATCCGGCGTGGTTGTGGGAGACGTGCCGGACCTGCGACGACAAGGCCCACGCGCTTGCTAAGGCCTCGACGCCGCCTGCGGCGAGTGCGCGATGAGTGCGGAGGATGCCGACCGGGCGGTTGCTCTCGCCACGCTGTTGACTAAGGCGGCCGTCGAGCTGAACAGCTTGGCCACGTCCGTCCTCATGGGACGAGCGACGGATGACGCTTATCTGGACACCGAACGGCTGTTGTCCGAGTTGGTCGACACGCTGAGGGACCAGTGCAAGAGCTATGTGCCGCCGCGTGTGGTCGACTCGAAACGGGGCGAGCGGTGACGGCCGCGCTCGTCTCCCTCGGCCTACTGGCTGTCGGTGCGCTCGGGGTGTGGGCGGGGTTCTACTACGCCCCGCGCCGTCACTCCGGAAGCGGCGAAGGCGCGTTGACGGTCTCCTACCTGATCGAGCGGGCGGAGGCAGAAGCCGGCGGCGGCCGGCACCGGCTCCGTGAACGCGAGCCGCGCACGCTTCAGCTGCGCGGTGATCTCGGCGAGGCGCTGGCGAACGAGACCACCCGGATCTTGCCGCTGGCCGAGTCCGGTCTGCCGGTTGAGGACTATGCCGCGCTGGCCAGGCATCCGGGGCTGTTGCGGCGAATGCTGGTCGGGCTCGACCGTATTGAGGTGGATTGATGAGCGATGCGCGGGAAAGGCTCATGGCAGTGAACGCGGCGTTAAGGGGCGTGCTTGAGCACGCCGAGCAGTTGCATCGGATCTATGAGTGGGCCCGCCAGGAGGTAGCGGCGGTGATGTGCGATGAACCGGGCGCGAACACCGTGGCAGGTCATGTCCTGCTGGCACACCTTGATGTGGGAAGCCGCGTCGGACTGCGACTTTTGCGGCATGAGGTTAAGGCGGACGAGCTGGTGATCGGTGTGCTGAAGGGATTGCCGACCGAGGAATAGACCCGGTGGGAGCACCGCTGCCGACTCGCTCACTCCTGGCGCGTGCTCTCACCACTATGTGCCCTTGCGGCGCCGACCCCAGCGGCGCGCGGGGGTACGGGATGACCGGACCGCTCCCATCACCTGGTCACGGTCCGGTCATCCCCCCGATCTCCGGCGCGGCACGGGGTCGACGAGCGGCATTCGCCGCAACCGGCCCCACCGCACCGGGGCAGCTGCCACGCTATCCGGCGCGGCGAATTGCAAGAGGGGGCGACATGTCGGCGGTCGGTGATCTCGATCAGGCATTGGCGCAGGTGGTTGATCGGATCACTGCCGTCCTCGGCCTTCTGGTCACCGCACAGGACGCGTGCGATGAAGCCGGTGAAGTCCTGGGGTTCGCACTGGACGGCACCGCCGACCCGGAAGCGCTGGAAGTCCTCGCCGCGGTGGAGCCAACCAGCGATGAGTTGATCCACGCCTACCAGGCGGCACACCACGTGATTGAGCTGATCGTGACCTACCGCCGATGTCTGGAAGTACAGCACGCCATCGACACCACCCCGCCCAGCGCCGCACATCCCTCAACCGCGGGCCGGATCCCCACCGACGCCGCCCACGACCGGTGGTGGGTAGAGCAGCTGCGCCAACGGCTACCCCGGTGGGAAGGCGGTCAGACCGTCGGGTTCGGCTATGACCGGGAAGGCACCGAGTTCCGCATCGCCAGTGGGCGGGAGGACATCTCCGAGCGGGTGCGGTTGACACTGCATAACTCCGACGTGTTCCCGCCGACCGACGATCGTGGCCCGCCCGCCGTGTTCACCCACGTAGAAACGAAATACGCCCAAATGATGAAGGAATCGGGGCAGACGTACGGTGTCGTGGTCGTCAACAATCGCATGTGCCCTGGTGACCAGGGCTGCGAAGCGGCGGTGCGCGCGATCCTGCCGTGCGGTTCGGTTCTCGTGGTGTGGACGCCGGGCCGTGATCGACCGATCGAAATCCATGGAAAGGCGAGACCATGAAAACCCAGGTGCTGCCTGTGGTGACGGGCATCCTTGGCTACGAGTTCCGCTACGCGCAGGCTGCCGAGGAAGTGCGGGACCTGGTCGAGGCGATCGTCACCGAGGCGCCCGTGCGGTACTCGCAGGTATATGTGTGGGATCGTCCCTGCCGTCAGTCCGATGACGGCAGCGTGCACGAGTTCCCGCGAGGTCGCCTGCGCATCACGACCAACCGAACCACCGGGTGGGGCGCGCTCAATTACATGCATCCCGGAGCCCCGTACGGCGCCCTGGTCGACTCGCTCAATCCCGACGCCACCGAGCACACCCCGGCCCTGTTGTTCGATCCGGTGGGCGACCTGTGGTTCCCGGCCTCGGCGTCCCTGCCGCTGGAGAAGGTGCGCGAAGCGGTCGCCGAGTACTGCCGCACCAGTGCACGGCCGACGTGCGTGCAGTGGCAGCCCGGCGCGTGGTCTTAACCCGGATACGACGAACGCGCCCCGCACCCGATGAAGAGAGACGCTGTTGGCGAATTGCGACACGGCAACATCCCGCTGTGACCGCCCCGCTGTGCTGAGCGCTGCGGCGGGCTGTTATTGCTGGTGGGGTGGGCTGTGGTCGAGGGCCGAGGGTGGCGGCGCGCCTTCGTCGGGATGGGGCGTCGGCGGGCTGAAGACGCCGTGAAGGCGGTATATATGCGAGGTGGGCATGCTTGAGCTCGGCAAGGAGCCGAAGCCCGAGGAGCGTGCGACATGATTGCCCACGACCACAGGACCGTCCGTACCGACATGGTGTTCAGCCTGGTGGCGGCGGAGGGGGCAGTCGCGCCGGTTGCCGTGCAACTGCGGTATGACAGCCGCAACCCGTACGAGGTGTGCCTGAGCTTCAACGCTGGTAAGAGCGGCCGGGTGGACTGGGTGTTCGGCCGGGACCTGCTGACCGACGGCTTGGTGGTCAACAGCGGTGAAGGCGATGTGCGCATCGGTCCTCGCTTGGATGCTCCCGCGCTGGTCAACATCTCGCTTCGGTCGCCGAGCGGGCAGGCCACCTTCGAAGCCGACGCCGAGCGGCTGATGAAGTTCGTGAACGAGACCTACGAACTCGTCGCGCCAGGTGCCGAACACCAGTGGATGAGTGTTGACGAGGCGCTGGTTCGGCTATTGCCGCACGACCTGTGAGCGATCGCCGGGTTCACCGGCGGTGCAGTGTACGGGCCAGGCTCGGGGCATTGTTGATGATCTTGGCTGCCGACCAGCATTCCGGGCAGCTGTCCCAGAACCAGTCGGTCTCGTCCGGCCGAACCAGCACGATCGCCTCGCCGCAGAGTGCGACTACCCTGGTACCGAGCTCGTTTTGGTGTTGCTCCTTGCGCATGGCATGTCTCGCGCCATTCACCGGCAGCCACCGAACATCACTCACGCTGATCGCCTCCACATGTCAATGTTTCGCTGCCAACGTCTTCCGGCCGTACCAGACGAGCCGACACGCCACCGTTGCGGGGTTCAGGTCTGTCCAGTTTTTTCCCGATACCCTTGCGCAAACAGGGTCGTGGGCCAGACGCTACGCAGCAGGTGCACGATTCGCGACGGCTGGGAGCATATGTGCACTTTCACACCGCGCAAGATGACCCGGTTGTGGTGCCGCCGCGGCGGTGGTTTCCGGGTTTGTTAAAAATGGGGTACTCTGACGTGGCGTAGATCACCTCCGCGAGTTTGCTCGAAAAACCCGACCGCCCCAGGAGATCTAGGGCAAGGCGACCACGTCAGGCGCATATATCAGGGGCTTGTCGGCGTCCGGGATTAGGGCGGCGTCGGCGCACAGGTAAATCAAGGGCAACTGTCGATGTTCTTCCGGGCAACCGCGCGGGGACGCATGCCGGGTTTGCCCATTCCGGTGCCTTCGCGTGCTAGTAGGATTGCCCGGAAGTCCTGCCCTTGCGCGGGGTTCTTGACGGAGTGCGACGTGAGTCTCAGCATTGCTTTCCATCCGCCATGAGCGAAAATGATCCTGGCGATCCGCCGTGCGTCACATTCGTGCGTGAGGAAATAACACCAGAAACGAGTGGACTTCAGTGACTGACCGAACTGTGCAGGGCGAACCCCAATCAGAACAGCGGGAACATGTCGACGTCGGCGACATCGGATACAGCAAGTCCCTGAAAGCCCGGCACATCAACATGATCGCGATCGGCGGTGCGATCGGCACCGGGCTTTTCCTCGGAGCGGGTGGGCGGTTGGCGCAGGCTGGTCCGGCGCTGGCGATCGCATACGGCGTCTGCGGCCTGTTCGCCTTCTTCGTGGTGCGCGCGCTGGGTGAGCTGATCCTGCACCGGCCCTCGTCCGGCGCCTTCGTGTCCTACGCACGGGAGTTCATGGGCGAGAAGGGCGCTTTCGTCGCCGGGTGGATGTACTTCCTGAACTGGGCGACCACCGGAATCGCCGACATCACCGCGATCTCGCTGTACGCGCACTACTGGAGCCTTTTCAGCCCGATTCCGCAGTGGGTGCTGGCGCTGGTGGCCCTGGTGGCGGTGCTCGCGCTGAACCTGGTCTCGGTGAAGCTGTTCGGCGAGATGGAGTTCTGGTTCGCGATCATCAAGGTCGGCGCACTGGTGGTCTTCATGGTGATCGGCATCGGCCTGCTGGTCATGTCGCATCCGATCGGCGGCACCGTTCCCGGACCGCAGCTGATCTTCGACCACGGCGGGGTGCTGCCCAACGGCCTGGTGCCCTTGATCCTGGTGATTCAGGGAATCGTCTTCGCCTACGCCGCCGTCGAACTGGTCGGTGTCGCCGCGGGGGAGACGGAGAACCCGGCGAAGGTCATGCCCAAGGCCATCAACTCGATCATGTGGCGAATCGGCATCTTCTACGTCGGTTCCGTGATCCTGCTGTCGATGCTGCTGCCGTGGAACGCCTACCAGAAGGGCGAGAGTCCGTTCGTCACGGTCCTGTCCCAGCTCGGCATCCCCGCCGCCGGCGACGTGATGAACCTGGTCGTGCTCACCGCCGCGATGTCCAGCCTGAACTCGGGCCTGTACTCCACAGGTCGCATTCTGCGGTCGATGGCGGCAGCCGGTTCGGCGCCGAAGTTCACCGGCCTGATGAACCGCAACCAGGTTCCCTACGGCGGAATCCTGTTGACCGGCGCGGTCTGCGTGCTCGGGGTGGGGCTGAACTACGTGGTGCCCGCCGGGGCGTTCGAGATCGTGCTGAACTTCGCGGCGGTCGCGATCATCTCGACCTGGGGCATGATCATGCTGTGCCACCTGCTGTTCGTGCGTAAGTCGAAGACGGGCGCGGTGTCGCGGCCGACCTACCGGCTTCCCGGATCGCCGGTCACCCAGATCGTGACGATCGCGTTCCTGCTGGGCGTCGTGGTCCTGATGTGGTTCGACGTCCCGGCCGGCCGCGTCACCCTGTATTGCATCCCGTTGATCGCGGCCGCTCTGGTGATCGGCTGGTTCGGCGTCCGCAAGCGAGTAGATACGGCGAAGGCTCTGGAGGAAGCCGGCGAGCGTTTCTAGCCGGATTCATCCAGATCGTCGGCATTCTTCACCGCGCCCAGAAGAATACCGGCACGGAACGCGATCACGATCGGCTCGTTGCCACTCGTGATCGCGTTCTCATTTGCGGTGATCAGGGGCCGCGTGCGGGCCACCGGGCCCCGGTCCGAGCGGGTGCCTATTTGGCTGCTGAGTGGTGGGTGCTATACTTTCAGGGTCATTATTGGTGTTGCGGCACAGCGGGTTTGAGGGGCTGAAGCGGTGGAAACGGGTACGATAGTTCGCTTTGATGGAATCAAGGGTTACGGGTTCATCGAGCCGGACAGCGGTGGCGAGGACGTCTTCCTGCACGCGTCCATTCTGGACGATGCGGTGAAGCAGGTGCTCCGGGGCGGCATGCGAGTCGGGTATGCGTCGGCCCCCAGTGGCCAAGGCACCAAGGCCCTGGCCGTGCAACTGCTCGGTGCGACTTCGCCGGCTCCGACGGCTGTCCAGGCTCCGAGTCCGGAAAGGCCCGTGAGGCGCGAAGACGATGAGCTGTGCGACGTTCTTCGGGAGACCGAGTTCGCGCAGAAGATTACGGATGTACTGATCGAGGCGGCGCCCAGCATGACGGGCAGTCAGATCCTCCAGGTACGCAAGCAACTCGTCACGTTCGCGCAGCGCCACGGCTGGGTGGAAGCCTGACAACGGCCGTCAAGGCGCATTCGAGCTGATCAGCACGGCTGATCGCGCTGAAGTAGATCCGCATACCCGGTCGGGGCGCAGTGCGCTCCGACCGGGTATGCGGCGTTGCTGGCCCGGTCGGGGCCGCTAGGCGGCAGTGTGGTCGCCTAGACGGGTATCCCGTGGCCGGTCGAGTGATTCGCGGTCGAACCGCGCCCGCTTCGCCCGGGCGATCTCCGGGCTCTTGAATCCGGGACGACCAATCCGTCTTGGGCCGAAGCGCGTATTCCCTGTGACTAGAACGGTCCCTGCATTCGCATTAACGAAATCTGCGTTCGTATCAACGAAATCCGCATTCGCATCATTGCTTCGCACGTTCCTTGCGCGAATGGGCAAAGAAACCGGGCCCCAGTCCCTGAAACCTCGCTCGGAACTGTCGTCGGCACTCGCCTGGGCCTTGAATGGCCCGGCAATCATGTTGGCGACGTTGTGCGCCGGTGCTCAGGTGAGCGCGATTCCGGATGGTGCCGGACCGACAACGGTGTTGAGGAAGGTGCGTTTCGTATGCGGGCTGCGATCGTCAGCCAGCCGCAATCGATCAGCGTCAGAGAACTCCCCGATCCGGAACCGAGTTCAGGGCAGGTCGTCGTCCGAGTCCGCGCCTGCGGGGTCTGCGGAATCGATGCGCACCTCGCCGACGGGGAGTTCCTTCCGGTTCGATACCCCATCGTGCCGGGCCATGAGTTCAGCGGCGAGATCGTCGAGCTGGGCCCGGATGTGCCGGGACAGTGGCAACTCGGGGACCGCGTGGCGGTCGATCCGATCCTGTCCTGCGGGCAGTGTCCGAAGTGCTGTTCGGGTTGCGCGACGGAGTGCGAGAAGCGGGGTGCCATCGGCGATTCCGTGAACGGCGCGTTCGCGGAATACGTCGCGGTGCCCGCTGCCAACTGCTACCAGTTGCCGGACCGGATGACCTGGGAGCAGGGTGCCATGGTCGAACCCACCTCTCGCGCGCTCACCGCCGTACGCCGGTTAGGCATCGCGGCAGGCCAGCGTGCACTCGTGGTGGGGGCGAGCACGACCGGGCTGCTGTTGCAGCAATTGCTGCTACTCAGCGGAATCACGGTGACGATCGTTGATCGTGACGCGGCTCGGCTCGACCACGCGAAGTACCTCGGCGCCCATCACGTATCCGCGGAACTGGCCGACGTCACCGGCGAGAAGTTCGATGCGGCGATCGACTGCACCGGCGATCCGGACGTGATCGAGGTGGCGTTCGAAGCCGTGCGGGCCGATGGCCGGTTGTTGATGTTCGGCACGCCGCATGCGGATGCGCGATGTCAGTTGTCGCGGTTTCCCTTTTATGAGGAGGAAGTCAGGTTGAACGGTTCGATGGCGGTGCTTGACGACTTCGGTGTTGCCACCGGTCTGATCGCATCGGGTTCGGTGAGAACTGATTCGTTGCTGTCCCATGCTTTTCCGTTAGCACGTGTTGGGGAGGCGTTGATGTTAACCAGTAGCGGGGCTGGGGCGAAGGTCCAGGTGCTGCCGGACTTCGAGGTGCTCGGGCCGGTGCGCTCCGGTGTTGTGGGGTGGTCGCATGTTTAGGCGCATGTTTAGGCGTGGTGTGCGTGTGGTGTCGTTGTTGTTGGTGGTGTTGGTTGGGTTGAGTGGGTGTGCGGGTGCTGGTGCTTTGGGTGGGGGTGATCGGGTGTTGGTGGTTGGGATTGTGGCGAATCCGCAGATGAAGGATGCTATTGCGTTGTCGCGGGGGTTTGAGCGGGATAATCCGGGGATTCGGTTGAAGTTCGTGCAGTTGCCGGAGAATCAGGCGCGGGCGAAGATTACGGCGTCGACGGCGACGGAGGGGGGTGAGTTTGATGTGGTGATGATCAGTAATTTTGAGGCTCCGCAGTGGGCTGCGAATGGTTGGTTGGAGAATTTGCGGCCGTTTATGGATGCGAGTCCGGGTTATGATGCGGGTGATTTTATTCCGTCTATTCGTGATTCGTTGTCGTATCGGGGTTCGATGTATGCGGTGCCGTTTTATGGGGAGTCGTCGTTTTTGGCGTATCGGAAGGATTTGTTCGCTAAGGCGGGGGTGACGATGCCGGAGCGGCCGACGTGGCGGCAGGTTGCCGAGTTGGCGGCTCGGTTGGATGATCCGGCGGCCGGGGTTGCCGGGATTTGTTTGCGTGGTAAGCCGGGGTGGGGGGAGAGCCTGGCGGTGTTCGATACGGTGGTGAACACGTTTGGTGGGCGGTGGTTCGACCGGGATTGGAATGCGCGGTTGACCTCGCCGGAGTTTCGGGCTGCCGCGCGTTTTTATGTTGATCTGGTTCGGGCGCATGGTGAGGTGGGTGCTTCGAGTGCGGGTTTTTCGGAGTGCGGCACTCGGTATGCGCAGGGTCAGGCGGCGATGTGGTATGACTCGACGGTGATGACCAGCACGAATGAGAAACCGTCGGATAGTGCGGTGGTGGGTAAGTCTGGTTATGTCCCGGCGCCGGTGGAATCGACTCCGGCCAGTGGCTGGTTGTATACGTGGGCGTTGGCGATGCCGAGGGTGGCGCCGGATAAGCAGGCGGCGTGGCGTTTTATGCGCTGGATGACGGATAAGGAGTATGTCCGCACGGTGGGCCGGTCTTTGGGGTGGAGTCAGGTTCCGCCGGGTTCCCGGGTGTCGACGTATCGGATTCCGGAGTATCAGGCGGCCGCGGGTGGTTATGCCCGGGCGACGCTGGAGGGGATCGATTCGGCGAATCAGCGGGCGACGATGACCGGGCCGGTGCCGTATCCGGGGATTCAGTTCGTGGGGATTCCGGAGTTCCAGGATTTGGGGACCCGGGTTTCTCAGCAGCTTTCGGCTGCGATCGCGGGGCAGATTTCGGTGGATGAGGCGCTGGAACGGTCCCAGGAGTATGCCCAGACGGTTGGTAAGTCGTATCAGGAGACGCGATGACTTCGACGTTGTCGGGCCCCTCGGCGGGGGCTGCGCAGGTGGTGGGCCGCCCGGCGGGTTCGCGTGGTGGTGGCGGGTCGGTGTGGCGGCGCAGGCTTCCGTTGTTGCCGGCGTTGGTGTTCACGATCGCGGTCACGCAGGTCCCGTTCGTGGTGACGGTGTTCTATTCGTTCCAGTCGTGGAATCTGGTGCGGCCGGGTTCGCGGCATTTCGTGTGGTTGCGGAACTATCTGGATGTGTTCGCCGATTCCCAGTTCCGGACCGCGATGCTCAACACGGTGGTGTTGACGGTGGTGTGTGTGCTGGTGGCCTTGCTGCTGGGGTTGGGTCTGGCGTTGTTGCTGGACCGGTCGTTTCCCGGGCGGGGTGTGGTGCGCACGTTGTTGATCACTCCGTTTCTGATTCTGCCGGCGGCGGGGGCCCTGTTGTGGAAGACCACGATGTTCGATCCGACGTTCGGGTTGCTCAATTTCGTGCTGGAGCCGTTCGGGGCCGGTGAGGTGGACTGGTTGTCGGAGTTCCCGCTGGCCTCGGTGATGGCGCAGGTGATCTGGCAGTGGACGCCGTTTATGATGCTGCTGGTGCTGGCCGGGTTGCAGAGTCAGTCCCGGGAGGTGCTGGAGGCCGCGCAGGTCGATGGTGCGGGGCGGTGGCGGACGTTCGTCTCGATCACGTTGCCGCAGTTGTCCCGGTATCTGCAGTTGGCGGTGTTGTTGGGGGCGATTTACATCGTCAACAGTTTTGATGCGATCTTTTTGATGACCCAGGGCGGGCCGGGGATCGCGAGTACGAATCTGCCGTATTACATCTATCAGCGGGCGTTCGAGGGTTTCGATGTCGGGCAGTCCTCGGCGATGGGTGTGATCGTGGTCGCGATCACGCTGGTGGTGGCGACGTTCGCGTTGCGGTTGATGTTTAGGGCCTTTGATATCAGTGACGGGGGGAAATAGCGATGAGCGCGCAAACAATCGCCCGAGCCCGGGGTCGGGGTGGGCGGGGGTTGGTGACCGGGGTGACCTGGCTGGTGGCGGTGCTGTTCGTGTTCCCGTTGCTGTGGATGGTGATCACGGCGTTCAAGCAGGAGGCCGATGCCTACACCGATCCGCCGCGGGTGATCTTCTCCCCGACGTTGACGCAGTTGGCGGGGGTGCTGGAGCGGGGGTTCGTGCCGTATCTGGCCAACTCGGCGTTCACCACGGTGGTCTCGACGGTGTTCGTGCTGCTGCTGGCGGTGCCGGCGGCGTATGCGCTGTCGATCGCGGCGGTGCCGGGCACCCCGAACGTGCTGGGGTTTTTCCTGTCCACCAAGATGCTGCCGGTGGTGGCCGCGATCATCCCGTTGTATGTGATCTCGCAGAATCTGGCGTTGCTGGACAATGTGTGGATCCTGGTCATTCTCTACACGGCGATGAACCTGCCGCTGGCGGTGTGGATGATGCGGTCGTTTTTCCTGGAGATGCCCAGGGAAGTCATCGAGGCCGCCCGGGTCGACGGGGCCGGTCTGGCGGTGATGCTCTACCGGGTGATCCTGCCGGTGGTCGCGCCCGGTATCGCCGCGACCGCGTTGATCTGTGTGATCTTTTCCTGGACCGAGTTTTTCTACTCGGTCAACCTCACCGCCGCCCAGGCCGGCACGGTGCCGGTGTTTCTGGTCGGGTTCATCACCAGCGAGGGCCTGTACTGGGCGCAACTGTCGGCGGCGGCGCTGCTGGCGTCGCTGCCGGTGATGATCGTGGGCTGGATCGCCCAGAACCACCTCGTGCGCGGCTTGTCCATGGGCGCGGTCAAATAACCCCCCCACACACCCCACACCTTTTCCCGGACGCCCAGGGGACAGCCGAACGTCCCGGGCACAGACTTGGAGGCAGCACATCATGGCAGAAGTCGCCTACGCGGAGGCTTCCCGCATCTACAGCGGCACCCACGCCGTGCGCGCGGTCGACCGCCTCAACCTCTCCATCGACGACGGCGAGTTCCTGGTCCTGGTCGGCCCCTCAGGATCGGGTAAATCCACCGCCCTGCGCATGCTGGCCGGGCTGGAAGCCGTCGACGAAGGAGAGATCCGCATCGGCCACCGGGCGGTGAGCACCCTGGCACCCAAAGACCGCGACATCGCGATGGTCTTCCAGTCCTACGCCCTCTACCCCCACATGAGTGTCGGGGAGAACATGGGCTTCGCCCTCAAACTCCGCCGCATGCCCGCCGCCCAGATCAAAGACAAAGTCGCCGAAGCCGCCGCGATGCTGGATCTGACCAAATACCTCGACCGCAAACCCAAAGCCCTCTCCGGCGGCCAACGCCAACGAGTGGCCATGGGCCGGGCCATCGTGCGCGAACCCAGCGTGTTCCTCATGGACGAACCCCTGTCCAACCTCGACGCCAAACTCCGCGTGGAAACCCGCGCCAACATCGCCGCACTCCAGCAACGCCTGGGCACCACCACCCTCTACGTCACCCACGACCAGGTCGAAGCCATGACCATGGGCGACCGCGTCGCCGTGCTCGCCGACGGCGTGCTCCAGCAATGCGCCAGCCCCCGCGAACTCTACGACCACCCCGCCAACTCCTTCGTCGCCGGCTTCATCGGCTCACCCGCCATGAACCTGCTCACCCTGCCCCTCGACGCCACCGGCGTGCAGATCGGCGGACTGAGCATCCCCCTGCCCCGCACCGTGCTCACCCACGCCACCACCCACCAACTCGCCGAGGTCACCTTCGGCATCCGCCCCGAATCCCTGCGACCGGCCACCGACACCGAAAACGGCTTCGACCTCACCATCCGCCTGGTCGAAGAACTCGGCTCCGACGCCTACCTACACGGCCTCATCGGCGACACCGACCACAAAATCGTCGTCCGCGTCGACGGCCGCACCCCACCCCAAATCAACCAGAAAATCCGCGTCACCATCCGCAACACCACCGAAATCCACACCTTCGACCCCAACACCACCCAACGCATCACCGGCTGACCAGCGGTGCCCGGTTGCCGGGAATCGATGTCGCTTGCCGTGCGGATCCGCGGTAATTCCGCCGCGGATCTGTTTACCCACAAGGAGGAAACGCTCAGATGGCCGCGTTACAGTTCATAGGTCGCTTGTTGGTGGCAGGTGTGTTGTTATCCGGGGGCAGTCAGCTTCCCGCTTCGGCGGCCCCTGGCCCGGCGAGCCGGATCATCCTGTCCTCGCACGAAGAGGGGCAGAGCAAGCCATCCGTCGTCACGCTCACCTGCGACCCCGCTGGTGGCTCGCACCCGAATCCGGCTGACGCCTGCGCGGTTCTCGCTGAGGTTTCCGGGGAGTTCAACGACATCCCCAAGCAGTCGCCGGACGCCATTTGCCCGATGATCTGGCATCCGGTGGATGTGACCGCCACCGGCCGGTGGGCCGGCAAGCCGGTCAACTACTCGCACACCTTCGGCAACGACTGCATCAAGCAGTCCGAACTCGGCGTGGTCTTCGATTTCTGACCCACGCCGTGCGCGGCTCGGCAGGCTATCCCCGTGGCATGCCGGGCCGCGCGACCACAGGCCTGATCGGCATCTCCGCGCTGCGTCCACACGCGCGCGACGAGGCAAGATGGGTTACTCGAAAGGTCAATGCTCGGCACCGGACCTTCTCTCGCTCCTGACTATCAGGCATGGTTAATCGACAGTATCGGAGAGGGAGGTACCTGTTGGTCACGACCGATCTGTCCGAGGAAATCGGGCCCGCGCTGCGGCGGTTGGAGTCGGAGATGGCGGACGCTCGCGAGTACGTCCGATGGTGCCGTGCCTCGGGCAACGATGAGGCGGCTCAGCTCCACGTCGTCTGGATCGACCTCCTGCTCGATGAGTGGAAACGTTGCTCGCTGCCCGACAGAGGGGCCTGATCAGGGCAAACGCGCGTATAGGCGACGTAGAGATTCCATGAAGACGGTCTTCGCACACTGAGATCACAACATCACGGAACATGTGGGAGACCCTGATGGACCGAGTGCGAGTGGCCGTCCAAGCCGCAGATCCGATCACCCTGGCCGGTCTGACGAGCTACCTCAACACGCGATCGGAGCTGTATTTGCTGCCGAGCAACGCGGAGGCAGACGCAGACGTGATCGTGTACGCCGTGGATCGCGTCAACGCCAAGGTCCTGGCCGAACTGCGCCAGTCGGCACAACAGGTGTCAGTGCCCCGGGTGCTGGTGACCAATGAACTCAACCCCGCCGACGTGCTGGCCGCGGTGGAATCCCGCGTGGTGGCGGTGCTGCCGCGAACGGCCGCGACCGGGACGCGCCTGATCAACAGCGTGGTCGCCGCCGCCGAGGGCGGCGGTGTGATGCCCCCGGATCTGCTGGGCGAGTTACTCAAGCAGATCGACCACTTGCAGCGGGAAGTGCTGACGCCGCGCGGTTTGAGCGCTTCCGGGCTGACCAACCGGGAAGTCGACGTGCTGCGGTTGATGGCCGATGGCATGGACACCGCGGAGATCGCGCAGAAGCTGTGCTACTCCGAACGGACCGTCAAGAACGTCATCTACGGCGTGACCAGCCGCCTCAACCTGCGCAACCGGCCCCACGCGGTGGCATACGCGATGCGTGCCGGCGCGATCTGATCGCATTCCGTTGACCACGTTGTGTGCAGGCGGCCTACCAGCGACCCTGGACGTCGCCTCGCTTCCAGATTCCCGGCGCGTGCACGAACGTCAGCACGGCCGCGACCGGAAACTGGCGCCCGCGTTCACGCGGGCGATCGCTGGACCGCCGCGGAGCACACCGAAGCGGTCCAGTACTCCTCGGCAGGTCGCACGGTTACGCGCGACCTGCTGCCGGGCATCGAACCGAGCCACCATCAGTGGCGTCGGGCTACGAGCCGACCGCGACGTGGCTGCGGACTTCGTCGACGATGGCGACCCGGGAGTGCGCGTTGAGCTTGGCCAGCACGCGGGCGACGTGGCCTTGCACGATGCGTCTCGGCACGGCCAGTTCGGCCGCGATATCCGGGTTGGAGCGGCCTTCGGCGACCAGGGTCGCGATCCGGACTTCCTCCGGGGACAACGCCTCCCATCCCTCGGCGGGACGGACGAGCGAGGTTTGCGCACTCGGGCGAATGTCGAACGAGCGCAGCCGGGACTCGGCCCGGCGGATGTCCCAGTGGGCCGACAGTTCGGCGAAGTGCAGAACCGCCTCGTCCAGCGCGCACTGCGCGTCCTCGCGCAGATTCCGCTGTGCCAGCAGCAAAGCGGCGTCTTCCAACGCTGCCGCGAGTTCGACCACGCGGCCTACTTCCCGGTAGTGTTCCACCGCGACCATGATCGGTTCCGGATCGCCCGAGATGAGCCCCTGGCAGCGCGCGACCGCGGTGAAGGCCCGGCCCGGCCGGCTTTCCTTGGCCGCTTCCTCCTGGCACACCTCCAGCGCCTGGTTCGCCCGGTCGAGGTCACCGATTTCAACCGCCAACCGCACCAGATCCGGCAACCACTGGTGGCGCAGCATCAACGGCGCGAAGCCAGGATTGAGCACCGGGTCCAGAATGGACAGCGACTTGTCCGGCTCGCCGCGTTGCTCGGCCGCCAGCGCCTGCGCGACCAAAAGGAAGTCGCAGCTTTCCCGCTCGGCGCCGGTGGACGGCGAGTATTCCTCGGCCGCGTCGAGATGACGCGCGGCCGTCTTCCCGTCATCCCGACGCCCGGCGATCAACGCGCTGACGCCGTGCGAAAGCAGTGTGGCCGGACCGGGCTCACGCAACCCGTAGAAGGAAATCGCCGGACCGTCCTCGGTCGAGGTCTGCAATTCGAGCACGGCTTCGTCCCAGCGGCCCACCCAGTAGTAGTGCACCGCTTCGGTCACCTGAAGGCCGCTGGACGAAAGATGCTGTGCCGCGACTTCGCGCGCCGTATGCATGGTCTCTTCGGCCTCGGTGAGGCGGTCCAGGTTCTGCAACGTGAACGCGCGGTTGTCGAGCAGGTCGAAGCGGAACTCGGAGAGATCGGCGTCAGCACCGACCACGTCGAGCGCCTTGTCGATGTGCTTGAGCGCTCGCGCATGGTCCCGGCGCACCGTGTCCACCAGCCACATGGTCTGAACCGCGTGGGCGATGGGGTAGCGGTCGCCGGTTGCCACCGCCTCCTCGTATGCCTCATCGGCGCTTTTCTCGGTTGCCTCCAGATCGCTGAGGTTGCCGCGCCGGAAGTTCGCCAGCAGGGATCTGTGCCGGGCACGCCAGATCTCCGGCACCGTGGGATTGTCGGCCGCATCCCCGAGAGTGTCGATGGCCGCGGGTGTTTCCCCTCTTCGATGCAGCATCGCGGCCAGCAGTTGGCGCATCTCCGCCGACCGGTGCGGGTCGGTCGCGAGGACGAGAGCCTGCCGCGCCTGCTGTAGCGGATCGCGTCCCGCCCGGAACAGCACCTTCACCAGCGCGACGAGCAGCAACTCCCGGTTGGGGTCGCCTATCGGGCAGCTTTCCAGCGCCCGTTCGAACAGGTCGATGGCGATCAGCGGCGCGCGGTTGGACACCGCGGCGTTGTTTTCCGCCAGCCACTCCAGCACCCAGCGGTCGTCGGCGTTCGGCGCGGCCAGGAGCTGTTCGGCGACCTGCTTGACCGGCGCGCCACCACGGGCTAGTGCCTCGGCAACCTGCCGGTGCAGCGCGCCCCGCACCGCCTTCGGGATTCCGTCGTAGAGGGCCTGCCGAAGCAGCGGGTGGCGGAACGCCAGTTCGGACTCGGCATCCACGAGGACGTTGGCGACGACGGCCTCTTCGAATGCCTCCAGCAGTTCGAACGCTTGCCGGCCCGTGGCGGCGGCGACATCGGCGACGGAGAATTCCAGACCAAGCAGCGCGCCCCAGCGGATGACTTCCCGCGTCGAAGCGGACAGCAGGTCGAGTCTCCTGCCGACCGCGGCCAGGAGTGACCGGGGGGCGTCGGAAACCGACGACGCGGGGACGTCGGCGGTGCCGTCCGCGATCTCCACGGCATCGGCGCGGATCAAGGCATCGGTCATTTCCTGCACGTACAGCGGGTTGCCCGCCGCACGCCCGGCTATCTCCCGCAACACCGGACCCGGTTTGGCCCCGACCATCTCGCCGAGCAGCTCTTCGGTCTCGTGGTCGGTCAGCGGCCCGAGGTGGAACACTTCGCCGTCCCGCGATTCGACGGCGCGACGCAGCTGCCCCACCTCGACCCGGTCCGGTGCCGGGCGGGTCGCCGCCACCAGCAACAGCGGCAACTGGCGCGTTGCCGCGCAAAGCCGATGCCACACCAGCACGCTGGCTTCGTCGGCCCACTGCAGGTCATCGATGACCAGGATCAGCGGCGAGATCGCACACAACTCGTCGACGAGTTCCAGCAGTAGGTTGACCGATTCCGTGGAACGCTCCCCGTGCAGGGCGGCGGCCAGCTGTGCCCGCCGCGTGTCCGGGGCTTTCGTCTCGACGCCAAGGCATTCCGTCATGACCTGCAGCGGAAATCGCTGGCTCAACTCGTCGGCGACCGCCCACGCGAGTTGGCAACCGCGGCGGCCGGCGTCGGCGAGGGTGGTCGCGAGCAGTTCCGACTTGCCGATGCCGGCTTCGCCCTCGATCCACACCGGTCGGCCGCGGCCGGAGAGCACCTCCGAGACCAGTTCCCGCAGTCGCGCGGCCTCCGACGCGCGTCCGACGAACCGGTCCTCGTCGCTTCGGTGCAGCGCACGGGCGATGTGCGCCGGAACGATCGACAGCGGTGCCGTGCCCGCGGAGGACTTCGGCGGCTTCGCCGGCGTCGGGTCCAACGCGGGATCATTGGCCAGGATCTGCTCGTGCACGCCGCGCAGCTCGGGCCCGGGTTCGATGCCGAGGTCTTCGACCAGCACCCGGCGGGCGTCCCGGAACGTCTCCAGCGCCTCCGCGGGTCTGCCGCTGCGGTAGAGGGCGATCATCAGCGCCGCGCGCAGGGACTCGCGCAGCGGGAATTCCGCCACGAGCCCGGAAAGTTCGGCCACCAGTTCCACGTGGCCGCCCATCCCGAGCACCGCTGAAGCCCGGTGTTCCATGGTGGCCAGGCGCAGCTCCGCGAGCCGTTCCCGGTGGAGCTGGGCGAAGGGGCCGGGAATCCCGGATAGCGCTTCGCCGCGCCACAAGCCCAATGCCGCGTCCAGGGATTCCACCGCGCCCTGGTGGTCGCCGGCGGCGAGCTGCTGGCGCCCCTGCTCACGCAGCCGGTTGAAGACGCTGACGTCCAGGGCTTCCGGGGGCTGCAGCCGAAGGGTGTAACCGGTGGATTCCGAAATCAGGACACCGTCGTTCGACCGGGGCGACCGCTCCGGCTCCAGACAGCGGCGCAGGCCCGAAACATAGGTATAGACACTGCCTTCGGCGCTGGCCGGCGGCGACTCGCCCCACAGGGCATCGATGAGTTCGTGCCGGGACACAACGTGGTTGGCGTGCAACGCCAGGACGGCGAACAAAGCTCGTTGGCGTGGCGGACCGAGAGCGATCTCGTCCTGCCCGAGCCAAGCGCGCGCCGGTCCCAACAACTCGACCTGAAGCGGGCCGCTCACGCTCGCAGGCATCGCCACCTCTCTCCCAGAGTCAAGGAAATCCCGCTCTTATCAGGGTAGTGCAAGCGCCGGTACCGTTTTGGGCCCGTGCTCGCTGATTGTCCGGTTAGTTGCCCATCTGTACACGTGTTGGGCGACCAAGCTCTCAATTTCGTTTCCGAACCAAGCGTCGTTGAAACGATTAATTGCGACAAAGGCGACCTGGCGTCCTCCCGCGATGATCGCACGGGAGTCCGGCTTCGGGTCGGCGGGGCGCTGCGTCGGCGGAGGTGCCGACCTGTCAGGGGGTTGCTCAGGTGCGCGACGCCTGGCGTGGTGTAGTCCACGCCGGTGCGTAGCGGTGGCGTCGCGCAAAGCTCCAGGCTTCAGACGCGCCAGAAAATGTTCAAGGCGGGCTAAATATCTCTTGTGGACGATCCGCCCATTAGCCGTTCGGCACTGCGGCCGTTCGCTGCATTAGCCGTTCGCCGCTGAGGGGGTTCGTCGCTGCCGCCGTTCGGGCTGTCGGAAATATCGGCATTGTGCCGCACGGCTTGGTGAACGGCTCAACTCGCGAGTTCGCTCGGCTCCATCGCCGTGCGCAACTTGCGGAGTGCGTGGTGCACGCGGGATTTGACCGTACCGACCGGAATTCCGAGCGAGTCGGCGGCACCGGCGGCGGTTCGGTCGGCGAAATAGACCTCGTAGAGCACGCTGCGGTGTTCGGGGAGCAGCGTTTGCAGCAAATCGGCCACCGACATCGAGGTGATCACATCGTTCGAGTGGTCTTCCAGCGTGCCGACTCCGAGGCCGGCGGACTCCTCCACCTCGGCGGGGCGCGCGCGGCGGGCGCGAACCTTGTCGATGGCGATGTTGCGCGCCACCTTCGTCAGCCAGCCCCACGCCGAGCCGAGTTCGGGACGGCTCAACGCGTCGGCATGCCGCCAGGCGCGCAGCATCGTCTCCTGGACGACGTCTTCGGCCTGGTGCGGATCGGAGAGCCACCGGCAGAGGTAGGCGTGCAGGGCCGGTGAGTAGTCGGCGTAGAGCTTGCGGAGCACGGCCTGCGGGTCGGACGCAGGCTCCTTCGGCGCACTCACGCTGATGACGCATCCCTTCTTGTTCGCGCTCTTCCCGTACTGGGCGAGGGAATTCACCGTGTTCACCGTCCCTGGTCCGATCAGTGGCAGTTGTCCGCGAGACCGATCGCGCTCGATCACCGTCTGCTTGATGACCAGGTTTCCTCTTGTAGTGCGCCGGGGAATCCGTGGACTCACGTACACCGCGAAATCGGGTAGATAAGGGCAACGTGAACCCTGGCCGGGGTGCGCGCCGTGATACCGAATGTGATGGTCCTGGCGTGCGGAGGTCACCTAACCGGCCCTCCTCCCCGGCCGCAGCACCGCACGGAGGCGCTGCGCGTCGCAGCCACCCTGACCTGGGCAAGGGTGGCAGTCACGCGCAGCGCCTCCGGGAACGTGCAGCGGTCAACGGTTCAGGACGAGGTCGGCTTCGAATCAACCGCAATATCGGTCCTTCTGCGGCAGCGGTCCGGATTGCCCGGAACGGGGGTGCCGGGTGGCCTCGATGGCGATCTCGACCCGGGAACGCACCCCGAGCTTGGCCAGGATGCGCGAGACGTGCACCTCGATGGTCCGTTTGGACGAGAACAGCATGGCCGCGATGTCCGCGTTGGCGTGGCCGTCCGCGACGAGCCGGGCGACCTCAAGTTCGGTGGGAGTGAGGGCGTCCCAGCCGGTGGCCGTGGTGCGGCTCCGGGCGCGCAGCCGGCGCATGCCGTGCGGTCGCAGCCGGGCGTCGGCGCGAAGCAGGTCCCAGTTGGCGCCCAGGTCGGTGTAGATCCTGGTCGCTTCGACGTATGCCGCGCGGGCGGCGCCGAGATCGCCGCGCCGGGCGAACAGGACGGCGGCGTCTTCCAGCGCCTGGGCATGCCTGGGCGGCTGATCCACCCGCCGGTAGGCCGTTTCGATCAGGAGGGGGTCGCCCTTGAGCAGTCCTCGGCAATGCTGGGCCGCCGCTTCGACTCCCGGAGCCGAGCCCCGGGCGGCATCGGCTTCGCAGGCATCGGTGGCGCGGACCGCGGTGTCGCGGTCGTCGGCCGCCAACGCGAGCCGTACCAGACGTGGCAGCCAGGTGTGCCGCGTACCCGGGTGCGCCCCGGACGCCAACGCCGTGCGCAGACACGCCACGGCATCCTCCGGGTGGCCGTTGCGCTCGGACTGCATCGCTTGCGCCAACAGCGCGAAATCGGTCCCGTCGGCGAGGTTCCCGGGCGACAGCTGTGCCCCGGGAGCGGCGCGATCGCCGCGGTGATTCGCGATGATCGCGATCAGCTCGCGCAACCGTGCCTGGTGCGTGGTGGCCATCCGGTCGTAGACCTGCATCGCCGCTTCCAGTTCGGCGACCGCATCGTTCCACCGCCCGGTGGCGTGGAAGTGCTCGGCTACTGCGAGCCGCGCCGCGCCGAGCCTGGGCGCGGCGGCGCTTCGCTCCGCGACGACCAGCATTTCCCGGACGGCCTGCTCGGCCTCGTCGACCTTGCCGAGTTCGAGGAGAACGGGCCGCTGATCGGCGAGGATCTGCAACCGCAGGCCGCCGTATTCGGGCTCATTGCCCAATTCGGTCAGGGCGCGATCGAAGTCGGCAGCCGCCTCCGCCAGGTCGTACCGCCCCGCCGAGACCATGCCCCGCACGTGCAGCGCCAAGCCGATCGCCAATCGATCGCCGCCCGGCCGCCCCGCCTCCAGCGCCTGGCCTGCCGTCGCCGCCGCGGGTTCGACATGACCGAGGCGAAACCTGATGGTGGCGAGCAAGCCTTGCAGGCGGGCGGTCCAGCGACTACCCAGTTCGGGCGCGCCGATGGCGTTTTCGAGCACGGTCCGGGCCTGGTCGTGCCGGTTCCGCGTGGTCAGCGACCACGCGAGGTGCCAGCTCGTCTCGGCGGCGGTCGCGGGGTCCTGGGTTTCGGCCAGCAGCCGCTCGGTCAGTTCCTGGGCTTGCTCCGGGCGCCCGAGCAGGAGAAGCACGGAGGCCAGCGTGAGTCGCAACGGTTCCAGGCGAGCGTCGTCGGGATCCAGCGCGGCAGAGCACGAAGTAAGGAGGTCGACGGCGATTTCGGGGGCACGGTCGGCCAGCTTGCGCGCATTGCGCACCAGCCAGTCGACGATCCGGTCGTCGATGCTGAGGGCAGCCTCGCCGGGCAGGGCGGCGAGCAAGTGCTCCGCGATGTACTCGATCCGGGCGCCGGTCGCGTCCAGCGCTCGGGCGGCTTGGTTGTGCAGCGCGAGCCGAAGCGCGTGCGGAATCCCTTCATACAGGGCTTGCCGGACCACACCGTGGCGGAACTCCAGCCGGGCACCGGATTCGAGCAGGATGCCGCAGGCCAGGGCCTCCTCGACGACGCCGACCAATTCCACCACGGGACGGCCGGACACCGTGCTCAGATCGGTGACCGAGAACGCCGGGCCGAGCAGTGCCGCCACCCGCAGCACTTCCCACGTGGTTTCACCGAGGAGGCGCAGTCGGGCGGCGATCAGCGCCGCCACCGGTTCGGGCAGCGTCGACCACTCGGAGGTCAGCTCGACGTCGTCCGCCGACCGGGTGAGGTGGCCGTCGCGGTTGAGCGCGTCGACGATTTCGCGGACATACCTGGGGTTTCCGGCCGCGCGTTCCAGGAATTGCCGCAGGGCCGGTCCTACCGCCGCGGTGTCGAGCAGGTGCCCGGCGAGCTCCGCCGTCGCGGCGGCGCTGAGCGGATCCAGCACGATGACCGATGCGTGCGTGGCGATCTGCCCGCGCCGAAGGCAGGCCAGTTCCGGGCGGCGGGGAGCCGGACCGGCGGCGGCGATCAGCAGCAGCGGCAGGTGCCCGATCATCCGGCCCAGGCGGTGCCAGACCTGCAGGTCCGCCTCGTCGGCCCACTGGATGTCGTCGATCATCAGAATCACGGGTGACGTGGTGCACATGCGGTCGACCAGTGCCAGCAATCGTTCGCTGACGACCGCCGACGGATCGGGGCAGGCACCGGACAGCATCTCGCTGATGGCCCGCCGGTCGGGATCCGGCGAATTCGCCGCGACACCGAGGCAGTCCAGCATGACGCGCAGCGGATACCGCTGCGCGAACTCATCGGCGGTGCCCCGGAACACCTGGCAGCCGAGTTCCTCGGCGTCGGCCAGACCGGCCGCCAGCAGCGCCGACTTGCCGATGCCGGGCTCGCCGTCGATCCATACCGATCCACCGCGCCCTTGCGAGACCTGCCGGACGGCGTCCTGGAGAGACCGGACTTCGTCGTCGCGGCCGATTAGGACGCTGTCGTCAGCGAAGGACTCCACGACCCGCTCCTCGCTCCGACCTGGGTGAGAGGACCAGTGCCTGCGCGGCGAGACCCACCCAGGTCGGCGATCGCTTCGCGTGCCGGGCGCTGTCGTTCCCGCTGGCGTTGAATCCGCGCGTCTTCCGGCCACGAAGGCAGCCCGAAACACGCCCGGTCCCAGCGGCACTGCTTTGAGGTCCCGGCCATGACTTTGCATCGCAAGATTCTGCCGCGGGCACGGCGGAGTCAAGCTCAGGCGGGATCTAGTACACGCACTCTGCCCCAACGGGCACGATCACTGATCGTTTCGGGAATCACCGCCGCTTATCGAGGGTCGCTGTGAATAGTCGCTGTGAATACCGGTCGTTCCTGCGGTCCGTCTAGTCGGTGGCCGGGGTCTCCGGCTTGCTGGCCGCCCAGGCAGAGCGCCAACCCCGTTTGCGGCCACGTCGGATGACCGCGGCCGTCGAAGCGCCGAGCACCATTGCGGTGACCACCACGATGGCGAGCGCCACCGCGATGTACTCCGGGGTGTGGTCGACGATCGGCACCGGAGGCACCCGGACCGGCGGAGCCGGCTCGCCCAGCGGCTTTTCCCCGGACTCCTCTGGCAGCACCCGCGCCACCGCCGCATACGGGTCGACAACGCCGAAACCGAGCGCGGGGTCCGGCAGGGCGGAGCCAGGGTGGTCGGCGGTGGCCTCCATCCGGTGCCGGACCTGGTCGGCGGTCAGCCGCGGGTGGTAGCTGCGGACCAGCGCCGCCGCACCCGCGACGAATCCGACGCCGACCCCGCCGCCGGAGCCGGTGATGTGCCCGGGACCGCTCGGGCCGATGCTCACCACGTTGTTCCCGGGCGCCGCCAAGCCGGGCGTCATGGCGGGTGCGGTGTTCGAGCCGCTGTGCCGCGGCGCCCCGGTCTCGTCGATGCCGGAAACCGCCAGCACGGAGGGAAAAGCGGCCGGGTAGGGGGTTTGCCCTTCATCCATGTCCAGGTCGGCCGCGGCGATCACGAGCACGTCACGCGCGGCCGCATAATCCACGGCCGAGCGCAGCGCCGGCGCCGGACTGGGCGTACCCATTGACACCGCGATCACTTTGGCGCCGCCATCCACGCCGCGCCGGATTCCGTCGGCCAGCTTCGACGGATCGACCTCGCTGGGACTCTGGGCGACCCGGATCGGCAGAATGGTGGATCCCGGCGCGATACCGGCGAAACCGACACCGGGGGTCGGAGCGGCCGCGATCAGGCCCGCGATGAACGTGCCACGGCCCGCGCAGTCGTTGTTCGCCGGGCCGGAACCGAGCAGGTCCGCCCCCGACTGCACCCGGCCGGCCAGCGTCGGCGCCGTCGCGCTCACTCCGGTGTCCACGACCGCTACCAGGATCGAGCCGCCCCGGCTGAGGTTCCACGCCCGTTGCGGCCCGAGCCGCTTTTGCGACCACGGCAACTCGCGGACGACGTTGTTCGCCGGCGCGGCGCAAGAGCCGGTCTGTGCGGAGGCCGGAAACGGCACGGCGACGAGCCCGGCGAGGATCAGCAGCGCGGTCGCCACTAGACCCGGCCGCCTCATGATGCGCTCCGGTCCGCCGCTCCGGCCGGCTCCAGCCAGGCCGTCTGCAGCAATGTCGCACTGCGCCGCGTGACCATGTACGCGCGTCCCGCGGGAAGAGTGCGCGGACGCATCCCGTTGAGCAGCGGCATTTCCGTGGGCGGGCAGGACAGCGCCAGATCCGGGGTGTTGGACTCCTGCATGCGCCGCACCACCGAATCCATCGACAACCGGCCGGAACCGGCGGCGCTGCGGGCCAGGATGACGTGCAGGCCGATGTCGGCGGCCTGCGGCAGCAGGTCCAGCAGGGAGTCGAGCGGGCCGCCCATCGAACTGGCGAGCAGGTCGTAGTCATCGACGAAGATGTAGACCTCCGGCCCCGACCACCAGTCACGGCGTTTCAGCTGCTGCGGTGTGACGTCCGGACCGGGCAGCCGCTCCCGCAGTTCGGCCGCGACCGGGCCGACGAGTTCGGACGCCGCGGCGCCGGAGAACGCGAAGCCGCGGCGGTATTCGTCCGGCACGGCGTCGAGCAGGGCCCGGCGGGAGTCGATGAGGATCATCTGCGCCTCGCCGGGCGCGTAATTCTGCGTGACCGCGTGCGCGATCAGCCGCAGCACGGCGCTCTTGCCGCTGGCGGTGTCGCCGAGCACCGTCAGGTGCGGCTGGCTGGAGAAGTCGTGCCACACCGGCTGCAGGTCGGATTCGCCCAGGCCCAGCGGCACCCGCAACTGGCCATCCGGCGCGGGCATTTCCACCGCCGGAAGCACGGCGGGCAACATCCGCACCGGCGGCGCGAGCGGTCCGCCCCAGCTGTCGGCGACCGTCTCGCTCAGCGAGCGGGCGGCCTCGGCCAGATCGTCGGTGCGCTGCCGGCCGTCGATGCGCGGCACCGCGGCCAAGAAGTGCAGCTTGTCGGGGGTGAGGCCGCGACCGGGCTGCTTGGGCACCCCGGCCGCCGCGCGCATGTCGATCACCGAGTCGATCGCGTCGCCCAACCGCAGCTCCAGCCGGGTGCCGAGTTGGTCGCGAAGCGCGCTGTGGATGTCCGACCAGCGGGCAGTGGTCAGCACCACGTGGATCCCGTAGGTCAGGCCTCGCGCGGCTATCTGCCGGATGGTCTCGTCGTGCTCGTCGAAGTCGGAGCGCACCGTCGACCAGCCGTCGACGATGAGGAACACGTCGCCGAACGGGTCCTCGGTGATCCGGCCGTCGCGGCGCATCGCGCGGTACTCGGCCATGTTTTCCACGCGGTGCTCGGCGAACAGCTTCTCCCGCGTCGCCAGAACGCCCTGCACCTCGGCCACCGTGCGGCTGACCCGCTCGGTGTCCATGCGGCCGGCCACGCCCCCGACGTGGGGCAGCTCGCTGAGTGTTTGCAGCGTCCCGCCGCCGAAATCGAGGCAGTAGAACTGCACTTCCACCGGGGTGTGGGTGAGCGCGAGCCCGGTGATCATCGCTCGCAGGAGCGTGCTCTTGCCCGACTGGGTACCGCCGGCGATGCCCACGTGCCCGCCGGACCCGGAAAGGTCCACCAGGTACAGGTCGCGAGCCTGCTCGAACGGCTTGTCCACCACGCCCACGGGCACCGACAGCCGGCCGCGTCCCGGCCAGCCGACCGCGCATTGCCCCAGCACCGGGTCGGGCGCCAACGGCGGGAGCAGCTGGTCCATCGTCGGCGGTTCGTCCAGCGGCGGCAACCAAACCTGGTGCGCCGGCGGGCCTTGGCCGCGCAGCCGGCCGACCGCGACCTGCAGAAGCGTCTCCGACGACTCCTCGGCACCGGAAGCCTCGGGTTCCACCTCGACCGGTTCCGGCGCGGCCTCCCGGTCGGGCAGCCGGGTCGCGCCGAACGGCACGACCTGCCGGCGCACCTCCTCCTGCCGCTGTTCGACCGTGCGCCGCTTGAACGGCGCGGAGACGTATGCCGCCTTGAACCGGATCAGCGTGGCGACGTCCGACCGCAGGTAGCCGTTGCCCGGCGCGCTGGGCAGCTGGTAGGCGTCCGGGACACCGATCACCGACCGGCTCTCCATCGCGGAGAACGTGCGAAGCCCGATCCGGTAGGACAGGTGGCTTTCCAGCTTGTGCATGCGGCTGTCGTCGATGCGCTGACTGGCCAGCAGCAGGTGCACGCCGAGCGAGCGGCCCAGCCGGCCGATCATGACGAACAGCTCGGAGAAGTCCGGGTGCGAGGCCAGCAGCTCGCTGAACTCGTCGACCACCAGGAACAGGCTGGGCATCGGCGCCAGCGGCGTACCTGCGGCGCGGGCCTTCTCGTACTCCAGCAGGGAGCTGTAATTGCCCGCGCTGCGCAGCAGTTCCTGCCGCCGCACCATCTCGCCCTGCAAGGCGTCCTGCATACGCGTGACCAGGGGCGCTTCGTCGGCCAGGTTCGTGATCACCGCGGAGGTGTGCGGCAGCTCGTCCAGGCCGAGGAACGTCGCCCCACCCTTGAAGTCCACCAGGACGAAGTTGAGGATCTCCGAGGAGTGCGTGACCGCCATCGCCATCACCAGCGTGCGCAGCAACTCGCTCTTACCGGAGCCGGTGGCACCGATCAGCAGCCCGTGCGGCCCCATTCCGCCCTGGGCGGACTCCTTGATGTCCAGCTCGATCTTGGAGCCGTTCTCCGCGATGCCGATGGGCACTCGCAGCCGGTCCGGGCCGTTGGTCCGCGGCCAGACCCTGGCCGGGTCCAACTGGTCCATCTCGCCGACACCGAGCAGCGCGCCGAGGTCGAAGTCGGTGACCATCGGCTCGACGATGTCGGCGGTCGCCCCCAACCGGAAAGGCGAGATGTGGCGCGCCAGGGCCTCCGCCTTGCGCACGCTGAGCGTGTCGGGTGTGGCCAGCTTGGTGCGGACCTCGGCACCGGATCGGTCGTTGCGGATCATCTCCAGCAAATCCGGGCTGACCTCCAACCGCAGCGTGGTCCGGTTGGCGGCGGTCGGCCAGCGCTCGACCAGGTTGATCACGATGGCGTTGCGGTATCCGGCGCCCATCAGCCTCGACTCGGTGGGTAGGTCCACGCCGTCGACGACCACCACGACATAAGCCTCGTCCCGGGACGGCGCGGCTCCCGCCTCGAATCGCCCGCGCTCGCCCAGTTCGCTGGCGAGCAGCGCCTCCAGGTCCGCGGCCGAATGGGCGGTGAGCCGCACGTTGCCCGCCCCGTCCTGTTCGGTGCTGTGCTGCGAGTGCGGCAGCCACTTCACCCAGTCCCAGTTTTCGGCTTGGTCGTCGCTCGTGCAGACCGCGACCTTCAGGTCATCGGGGGAGTGGAAGGTGACGAGCTGGGCCAGGATCGCGCGCATCAGCTTCCGGCCGGCCTCGGCGTCCCCGCGCAGCTGCACCTGCGCGAACCCGCGCAGGAAGACCGCGGTCGGCAGGTCGTTGACGGTGCCGTACGCGCGGATGAAGCGGCGCAGCCCCTTGGCCGAGAGCGGTTCGAGGTCCTCCACTGGCTTGCTCTGCGGCGGCGTGATGGTCATGGCCAGCTTCTGGGGGATCAGGCCGATCCGGATCTCGGCGAAGTCGGCGTGCGACATGCGGCGCTCCCACAACCGGCCGCTCATCGCCACCGACCACAGGCCGGCCGGGTCGGGGTGCCGCCACACCATCGCGGTGCGCTGCTCGGCGGCGGCGTCGCGCACCTGCTTGCGGACTTGTCCGAGGTAACGCAGGTAATCGCGGCGCTCGCCGCGCATTCGCCGCTTGCGTTCTCCCGCGGATCGGCCCATCTGCCCGAATCCCATGGCCAGCATGCCGACCGACATCAGGGCCACCGCGACCAGCGCGATGCCGCCGCGGTTGCCCATGAACATCAGCATCATGGCGCCGGAGCCGATTGCCATCGGCAGATACATGAGAAGGCCGCCGATGCCCCCGCCCGCCGATTCGGAAAGCGTCGGGGGTTCTTGCAGGGAGAGTTCTCCGCTTGGCATGTCCGGCGGTCGCTGCCGAGCTGGTCGGCGGAACAGCGTCACGCTCACCGCGATCGGTCCTTTCTCTCCGCCGCCGGCGGGCTCGCGGACCTCCGCGGAGAACGGCGACAGGTAGTCGGTATTCGTTACCCGTTACTTGAGACACGGATATAGAGGTCTCTGCGGATCTGCCCGTTTCTACCCGTCTTCAACTACGTGCGCCGTTGGGGTGAACTTAGCGCCGAGCGGCCTTCGTGTTTTGGGCATGACGGGAACGACGCAGCCCACAGTCGGCGCCGGCGAGGTGTGCCGGCTGACGGTCTACGGCCCGAAATCGCGCATCGAGCTGGCGGTACCTGCGCACGTGCCGGTGGCCGACCTGCTGCCGACCTTTCTCGGCCACCTCGGCCACGAGTTGGGCAACGCCGGTCTGGAGCACGGCGGCTGGGTGCTCCAGAAGCTGGGCGAGCCGCCGCTGGACGAGGACCTCGGCACCGCTGCGCTCGGCCTCTACGACGGTGACACCCTTCACCTGCGACCCCGCAACGACCAGTTGCCGCCGGCGGACTTCGACGACCTAGCCGACGGGATCGCGACCGGTATCTCCGAGCGCAAGGACGCCTGGCGGCCGGAGCTGACCCGGCGGTTGTTCCTCGGACTACTCGGCGCGGTCCTCGGCTTTGCCGCGCTGCTGTTGCCGGTCATCGCGATCGGTGGCGGTGTCGCTATCGCGGCCGGCGTCATCGCGCTCGTGCTGGTGCTCGGCGCCGCGGGTGCCTCCCGCGCGATGGGGGACAAGACCGGGAGCGTCTTGCTGTCGGCCGGTGCTATCGGCTTCGCTCTCGTGGCGGGACTGGCATTGCCCGCGGTCGGACGGTCGTTGTTCGACGGTCCAGGCGTGCTGACCGCACCTGCGATTCTTTCCGCCGGTTGCTGCATGGCGGTGGTCGCCGTGCTCGGAAGACTTGTGGTGGGCCCCGGTTCGGACCCCGGGTTCCTCTCCGCCGGGGTGTGCGCTGCGCTGGCGGCGACCGCCGGCGGGCTCTCGCTGTGGGACGTGGTCGGGGCGAAGGGTGCCGCGGCGATCGTGCTCACCTTGACGCTGGCGCTCGGCATGCGCGTCCCGGTTCTCGCGGCCCGCATGGCGGGCTTGGTAGTACCGCCGCTGCCCGACACGGCCGAGGAATTCCAGCAGGACATCGACCCCGAACCGAGCCGGGAACTGCTGGCACGCACGGCCCGCGCCGATGATTTCGTCACGGCCCTCTACATCGGCCTCGGAGTCGTCGGCGTCGGCTGTCTCGCCGTGTTGGCGTCGAGTCCCGGCTGGGCGCCGCTGACGCTGGCATCGGTGGCATCGGTACTGCTGATGTTGCACTGCCGTGAACTGCTCAGTGCCCGGCAACGTCTCGCCGTGCTGATCCCCGGAGTTCTCGGCCTCGCGATGGTGCTGACCGCGCTCTGCGTGTCGGGGACCCTGGTGCTGCGACTCGCCGTGATCGGGGCGCTGATCGCGGTCGCCGCGCTGCTGTATGCGATTGCCCGTCGGATGCCCGGACGCAAGATGCTGCCGCACTGGGGCCGCGCCGCCGACTGGAGCCACACCGTCCTGGCTATCTCGATCATCCCCCTCGCGCTGGCGGCGATGGATCTCTACTCCCGGGTGAGGGCCGGATGGTCGTGACCCGGATGGTCCAGACATCGAGGTGTCCCGAATCGGTGAAGGAGGTGTGCCATGCATTCGCGCAGTGATCAAGTCCAAGCGCACTCGTTCATGACCGCGCGACTGGTTGCCGCGCTGGTGCGCGCGGAACCGGACATGGCCACCCCGCCGCTGCGCCGGACCCCGGTGGGCATGGTGATCGGGTTCATGCTGGCCGTGCTGATCGTGGCCGGGTTCGCCGTGGTCTCGATGATCTGGCCCGGCGGCGCGACCCAGTGGACGCAGCCGGGAACGCTGGTCGTGGAGAAGGAAACCGGCACGAGGTACGTGCTGGCCAACGGCGTGCTGCACCCGGTGTACAACCTCGCTTCCGCCCGGCTGCTGCTTGGCGCGAAGATGACCGTCGCCAGTACGCCGCAGGCTTCGCTGGCCGGTGTGCCGCGTGGGACGCCGATCGGCATCATCGGAGCACCGGACTCGCTGCCGGACCCCCAGTCCGCCGGCGGTAGCTGGCTGGTCTGCGCGGGATCCACAATGGACCAATCCGGTTCGACCCGGCCGGTGCTGTCCCTGGGCATCGGTTCCCCGGCGGACGCGCCGCCCATCCCGGACGACCGAGCGGTCCTGGTGCGCGTTGCGGACGGCACGGATTACCTGGCGTGGCACGGTCGGCGCCTGAAAGTGACCGCCCCCTGGGTGGGCCGGGCGCTCGGCTACAGCGACAACGCGGCCATCCGCGTTCGCGATGCCTGGGTCAACGCACTGCCCGCCGGACCGGACCTCGGTGCGCTCCAAGTGCCGGGCCAGGGCCAACCCGGACCCGTGCTGGACGGCGATCCGTCGTCGGTCGGCCAGGTCTTCGTGGTTGACGGTGTCGGTGTGCAGGACCGGTATTTCGTCCTGACCCGGGACGGGCTGCTCCCGGTGACCAAGACCGGAGCGGCTATGGCGCTGGGCAACCCGGCCACCGCCGCCGCCTACGGTGGTGGCAAGGTGACGGCGAAGAAGCTGACCTCGGCGGCGCTGGCGTCTGCCACGGTGTTGCCCGCGGGCGACACGATGGCAGAGTGGCCGCCCGCTCCGCCGGACCTGATGACCGACCGCAAGCCGTGCGTTCGCGCCGTCACCAGCGGGCATGACATTTCCCAGAGCCTGGTGGCGATGCCGAAGTCGTGGCATGCCGCACCGGTGGACGGCCCCGGCCTCGCCCGCACCGCGCTGACCGCGGACCGAATCGCGGTGCAGCCGGGTAGCGGCATGCTGGTGCGCACCATGCCCGCTCCCGGGACGGACGGCGCGGGTCTGTACCTGATCGCCGAACCCGGAGCGAAATTTCCCGTGGCGGACGAGAAATCGGCCGAAGCACTCGGCTACTCGGCCTCGTCCGCCATCGGGGTGCCCGCGAGCCTCCTGGACCTGCTTCCCACCGGTCCAGTGCTCTCCGGAACGGGTGGGGGGTGACGCCGCTACATCAGGATGAACACTGAACAGCCCGGTGTCGGGCGACGCAGACCCACCGGTTCTTCAATTCCCAGTTAAAAGGAGCAAGAGGAATGCAAGACGCCTACGGCCTTAATGCCGAGCAGATGACGAAGATCATCCGGGCCACCGAGGACGCGCTGGGCAAGATGCGCCAGCTGAACAACAACGTCACGACTCAGGGCGCCGCCCTGGCCTCGGCGAACCAGTCGGACTCCGGTCGCATCTTCCAGGACAAGTTCAACATCTGGGCCCAGGACTTCTCCCAGATTTCGGGCAACCTGCAGAACCTGAACGAGAAGGCGAAGGCGCTGCTGAACATCCAGCTCGCCAGCACCGGCGACGCCATGGGCATCGCCAGCAAGGTCGACTGAAATCTTTCCGAACCCCCTACGTTGAGAGGGAAATACCTTGTCTGATTTCTTCGTTAGGCACAGCCAGTACAGCGACGTCAACCAGGTTCTCGCCCAGGCCGTCGGCTTCATGGGCAGCGTCCTTGAGGAGCTGAACACGTTCCTCAAGGGCATGGGCGAGGCGACCCAAGGTCAGGCCGCGCCCCTGTGGCAGGAACAGCAGGTGCAGTGGAACAAGACCTACACCGACATGCACCACCGCCTGAACACGGGTCACAAGGCGTCGAACGAAGCTCAGCAGATTTTCCAGGATGGCGACCGTCGCGGGGCGGCCATCTTCGGCTGATGCATTCCCCTTTGTGAATGCAGGGGCTTGGTCCGGGGCCTGCGGCGCAGCAGGCCCCGGGCTAGGCCCTGACCCACCCACCATCGGCGCAACGAAGGAGTAAAGCCATGCCGGATCCCAATGTCCCAGGTGCCCCGATTACCGCGTTCGACCGGGGGCAGTACGAAAAGCTCATCAAAGCCATCGATTCCGTCGACCATTCGCTGTCCCAGCAATTCCTGAAGCCCGGCGTGGACATCCGGCTCGACGGCACGTTGGGCAGCCGGATGCACGTCGGCGACCAGGCATGGTCGGCGGTGACGGACTTCATCAACTCCGCCAAGGAGTTCGGCTCGTCGGTCGACAAGGTCAACCGCCAGTACAGCAACGACTGGCGGGGTTTCATCGATGCGCTCAACAAGGCCAAGGACGTCTTCGAAGAGACCAACGACCTCGCGAATTTCAGTGCCGACAAGTTCGTGAACGAGTACCCGGACATCGCGGGCTCGGCGGGCGCCGGCGGGTACAGCAGCTACGGCGGTGGTGCCGGCGGCGGTGGCAGCAGCACTTACGGCGGCGGTGATACCGGTGCCGGCGGCGGTGGCGGCGGCCCGGCCGGTGCCTGATCAAGTCCGTCTGTGGGGCACGAAGACCCCGCGGCCGATCCGGAATGATGTGCTCGGGCACATCGTGATGTCCCCGGGCGACCACGGATGCGCCGGTATTCGAGCCCCACGGCGCGGGCCGTCGTTTTCCGGTGAAGCAGTACTCTTAACCAGCTAGCCGAACGGGCCATCGTTGTGATCGAGGAGAATCAATGTCTGAAGAGGAATCAGGCAATCTGAACGTTCCCGGCAACACCCACTGGACAGAGTGGAACTTCGGGCAGGTACTCCTCGCTCTCACCGGTGACAAAGTCGACTTTGGAGCTGCGGACAAGCAGTGGCTCAAGTACACCGCCGACACGGCAGGGAAAGAGTACGACAAAGGCTCGGGCATGGCCGATCAGATCGGCTACCACGCCTGGGACAAGCAGTACTTCGGCGCCAATTACAACTACGACGCCTACCGGGCATGGCGAGACCTGTCCAGCAGGATGGACACGATCGCACAGGATCTGTATTCCCTTCGGCGTGGTTCGCTGGATCTCCCGAGTGTTCGGGACGCGCGGCGGAAGGTCGAGGAGTACGAGCAGTGGCTGAAGCAAGCCTCTGACGATTACCGCGCCTGGGCCAAGAACCTTGAGGCGCCGGACTCGAACGTCAAGGGCCAAGCGGCGAACGTGATCCAGCAGCGGATGGAAACCAACGCCGATTCGCTCCAAGACCTGCACGAGCAGGTCACAAACAATAACGGTGTCAAGGTCTCCGATGCATTGTACGAGATGGAGACCCAGCTGCGGTTGGCCGCGGAAAAGCTCGCGCAAACGTGGTTTCGGATCAGCAGCGAGGGTATCGGCTCGATGCCGGAAACGGGGGCCGCGAACCACGCGCGAGAGGTAGTGCAACACCTCATCGACGGCACGATCGTGCACGGCCAGCCCAACTACTCGTTGGACATCCTGGTCGCCCTGGACGGGCGCAAGGGCGCGCAGAATCGCATTACCGAAGTGGTGAACACGTTCCGGCTGGGGAGTCTCGCGAATGCCGAGACCTGGACCAAGATGAACGACGAGATCAACAACCGGATCTCGCAAATGATGGACGAGCTGGACAACGCCGCGCGAGACGCCATGCGGGACCTGCACCCGGCCATGCTCACCGCGACCACTGCCCTGACCGCGCTCACGGAGCCGTCGACCAGCAACTCGGGCGGTGGCCCCGGTTCGGAGGTTCCGCCTGGTGGCGATACGAGCCTTCCGCCGCTTGACGGTGGCTTGCCGCCCGGTGGTGATTTGACCGTTCCGCCGCCCGGTGGTGACCTTGGCTCGAATGTCCCGCCGCCCGGCGGTGATTTGGGTGGTGGCCCTGGCGCCGGCGGTGGCTTGGGTGGTGGCCCTGGCGCCGGTGGCGGTTTGGGTGGTGACGTGCCTGCGCCTGGCGGTGATTTGGGTGGTGGCCCTGGCGCCGGCGGTGGCTTGGGTGGTGGCCCTGGCGCCGGTGGCGGTTTGGGTGGTGACGTGCCTGCGCCTGGCGGTGATTTGGGTGGTGGCCCTGGCGCCGGTGGCGGTTTGGGTGGTGGCCCTGGAGCCGGCGGTGGGGCGACTGTTCCGCCGCCTGGTGGCGGTTTGGGTGGCGGCGTGCCTGCGCCTGGCGGCGGCTTGGGTGGTGGCCCTGGCGCCGGTGGCGGTTTGGGCGGTGGCCCTGGCGGTGGCTTGGGTGGTGACGTGCCTGCGCCTGGCGGTGGCTTGGGTGGCGACGTGCCTGCGCCTGGCGGTGGCTTGGGTGGCGACGTGCCTGCGCCTGGTGGCGGTTTGGGTGGCGACGTGCCTGCGCCTGGCGATGGTTTGGGCGGCCCTGGAGCTGGCGGTGGCTTGGGTGGTGGCCCTGGCGCTGGTGGCGGCTTGGGCGGCGACCCTGCGGCTGGTGGCGTCGTTCCGCCGCCCATTCTCGGCGGTGGCCCTGGCGCTGGTGGTGGTTTGGGCAGCAGGCGGAACGTGCCGGATCCGAACGGCGGTGGATCCACTGGGTTGGATGCGAATGGCAACCCGCTGCCCGGGTTCGATCAGAACGGCAACCCGTTGCCTGGGCACGATGAGAACGGTAAGCCGCTGCCTGGATTCGACCAGAACGGCAAGCCGCTGCCCGGTTTCGACCAGAACGGCAACCCGTTGCCTGGGGGGAATCCGGCCGATGGTGGTCTTGGTGGCGGCTTCGTGCCTGGCTTGGACGCCAACGGCCACCCGCTGCCCGGCTTCGACCAAAACGGCAACCCGTTGCCTGGGCACGACTCCAACGGCCAGCCGTTGCCCGGCATGGATCCGGCTGATGCCGGTCTTGGTGGCGGCTTTACGCCTGGCTTGGACGCCAACGGCAACCCGCTGCCCGGTTTCGACCAGAACGGTCATCCATTGCCTGGGCACGATTCCAACGGCAACCCGCTGCCCGGACAGAATCCGGCCGATGGCGGTCTCGGTGGCGGCTTTACGCCTGGGCTGGATGCCAACGGCAACCCGCTGCCCGGCTTCGATCAGAACGGCCACCCGTTGCCCGGGTTCGACTCCAGCGGCCACCCGCTGCCTGGATTCGACCAGAACGGCAACCCGCTGCCCGGAAGCAGCCCGGCCGATGGTGGCCTTGGCGGCGGCTTTACGCCTGGGCTGGATGCCAACGGCAACCCGCTGCCCGGCTTCGATCAGAACGGCAACCCGCTGCCTGGCTTCGACTCCAACGGCAACCCGCTCCCCGGCTTCGACCCTGCAGGGGGCGGCCTCGGGTCCGGCGCAGGCGCGGGTGCAGGCGCAGGGGTGCCAAGTCCTGGCGGCGGGCTCGGCGGCGGCTCCGGACTCGGTGCCGGCTCCGGACTCGGCAGCGGCGCTTCCTCTGGCCTGAGCACCGGTGCCGGTTCGGGCCTGGGCGGTCCGGGCAGCGGCTCCGGGCTCGGCGGCGGCGCAGGCGCGATGCAGATGCCGCCCGCGCAGATGTCCGGTGGTTCGCCCGGTGGCATGGGTTCGCCCGGCATGATGCCCCCGATGATGCCGCCAGGCATGGGCGGCATGGGCGGCCAGGGCAGCGATCAGAAGGAACGCGAGCGCGAAACCTGGTTGTCGGAGGACGACGAGGTGTGGGGCGCCAATGAGGCCAGCGGGCTGAGCGTGATCGGTCGGCCCGATGAAGAAGGCTACGAACTGGACGAGGAGATCGTGGCCGCCGGGCCGGTTCGCGGTGCGCGTCAGCCGGCGCAGCAGCCCACCGAGGGCCAGCGCGAGGAGGAGACCGCGACCGGAAGCGCGTAGCGCGACAGTCACCAATCCCGAGCGAGGAAAGGACAAGTGCCATGTCATCGCCCATGTTCAATGAGATGGAGACGGCGCTCCAGGAGCTTCAGAGTCAGCAGAAGCGCATTCGCGAGGCTCAGGAGCAGGTCGAAAAGGAAACCACGTCCTTCCGTACCAAGGACCGCATGATCACGGCCACCGTCGATCACCGGCAGCGGCTGACCGGGCTGAAGCTGTCGGGTTCGCGCTATCGCAGCCTGGCGCCCGCGGAGCTGGCCAGCCGCATCGTCGAGGCGGTGCAGACGGCGCAGGACGAGGCCGCGAAGAAGTCCATGGACGTGTTCAACCAGCTGGCACCGACCGGCGTCGGTCTCCCGATCGGGGAGATCTTCAATGGTGACTTCGACCTGAAGCAGATGTTCGAAGAGGCCGTCAAGACCGCGGAAACACCGCTGTTCCCGGATAACAAGAAGCCGAGCGGCAACAACGAGGAGGCGGATACCAATGGCAGCAAGTGACGACTCGGCCTTCTGGGCCGACATACAGGGGATGCGGACCGGCGCCGGCACTGTCGGGGATCTGGCGGGGTCCGTAACGGCCAAGCTCCACAGCCTCCGCGTGACCCGCGAGCAGCTCAAGGAAGCCGCGGGGACGACGCCGGCCATCGCGAATCCGGTGGAGAAGCAGTTGGCGGTGCTCGACGGGGTCTTGCATGCTCTCGAATCGTTCGGTGAGGTGCTGCGCGGATCGGAACAGGATCTGGGCGACCTCAGCAAGGTCTACGACGACATGAACTCCGATGCGACGAACTCGGCTTCGAAGCGGACGTAGTCCCGTTGCCGTTTGTGACCGTCTCGGCGCTGCGCCACGGTCACGCGGCTGCGCTAAAAGTCGATAGCAGCATTGCTGACCGGGATCGGCGTCAGGGCGGGATTGATCGGATCCGCCCTGGCGCCGATCGGCGATATCCGGTCGGTATCGGGTGCGCGTGGTTCCGGGTCGCGCGTGCCCTTTTTTGCGTGGTTTTGCTATCAGAACGCGCAAAACCCCTGCGCATATGGGGGCAAATGGGTTAAGGGCGGGAGGGCTGGTTCATACTACCGGCGCGGCGGTCGTGTGACTTGGGTCGAGCGTGATCTGATTGGGTGGTTTGTGTGTCCTTGATGGTGCCGGAGGGGGTGAGGCGGCTTTTTCAGGTTTTGACCGGTGAGGATATGACGGATGCGGATGAGGATGCGTTGTTCGCGGTGGCGGAGCGGTTGGAGTCGGGTGCGGTGGCGGTGGAGGTGTTGGGTCCGGTGGTGGGGGAGGTGGTGGGGCGGGTGCGGGGTGGGTTTTCGGGGAAGGCGGCGGATCGGTTCGCGGAGCGGTTGGGGGCGTTTGGTCCGGTGTTGGAGTCGGGTGGTGTGGGTTTGCGGGAGTTGGCGGGGTTTGTGCGGAATTTGGCGGTGCAGGTGCAGTATTTGAAGTTTGTGACGGTGGGGGGTTTGCTGCTGTTGGTGGCGGAGATCGCGTGGGCGGTGGCGATGGCGGGGCCTACTGGTGGGGCGAGTATGGCGTGGTTGGCGGCGCGGTTCGCGGTGATGCGGTTGTTGCTGACTCGGTGGTGGGGTCAGTTGTTCATGCGTTTGGCGATGAGCCAGGTGGTGGGGGTGGGGTTGCAGGTGGTGATGGATGCCGGGGCGCAGGGGTTGCAGTTTGCGTTGGGGACGCGGGAGAAGTGGGATGCGGCGATGTCGGAGATGGCGGTGGGGGTCGGTTCCTTTAGTGGGTTGCTGGCGGTGCCGCTGTCGGCGTTGGGCAATGTGGTGGGTAATGCGATCAGCAAGGTGTTGGTGCGGGGTTTGGGTGACAAGATCGATGTTGAGGTGTTGGCGGCGGCGGCCAAGCATGCGGCGGAGGAGCATGCGGAGCGGTATCCGGTGTCTTCGGTGGCGAGGTTTGCTGATGTGGTGTCGAAGGATATTGATGATTTCACGGGGATGTCGGTGCGGGCGATGTGGGCGGTGCGGTTTGGTCATGGGTTGGGGGAGGCGTTTGAAGAGGGCCTGACCGAGATGCTGGGCGAGGCTGGGTATGGGGCGATCAGTGGTCAGGGTGCGCAGTGGAATCCGTTCTCGTTTACCGCTGGGGTGTCGGAGGCGATCGGTTCGGGTGTCGGAAACATCGCGGGTCTGGCGCTGCGTGGCGAATTGCTTCCGGCTGGGAGGGCCCGGGACGCCTGGGAGAAGGATTCCGGCAGCGCCGAGAAGCAGACCGAGGCGGAGACGTTCGAGGAGTCGAGGGCGGATTCCGGTTCGCAGACGGGCGAGAAACCCGGGTTAGCGGAGATCAACGGTCTTCCGGAGGCCTACCGCGAAAAGCCCGGCTACCTGACCGAAACGTCCGATGTGAACAATGACATTCCGGCCACACCCAGCGTGCCCCGTGATGTGCATGCCGGTGCCGCAGCGGGGCAGGACGCCAAGACCGCCGTTCCCGAGCAGGACATCGCGGCGGTGTCGCGGGATGGGGACGAATCAACGGTATCTGGTGCGCTACGGGGTCACGACAGACCGGGCACGCCGCCGCCGCCGTACAGCCTGCCGCAGGGCGCCAGCCTTTCTCGCGGCGATTCCCGGGGTTCCGACGGTACGGCAGGGGTGGGTGACTCCCGTGCTGGCATGCCGCCGCCTGCCTACAGTCCGGATACCGGAGATGGCCGCGCCGATGTCGCACCGTCTGGTGTGGACAATGCTGCGGGGTACCGCAACGGCCCGCTGGCCGCTGACGGTGGTGTCACAGCCGGAGCTTCTCGTGCCGATTCGCCGCAGCGTGACGGCCTCGGAACGGCTGGTATAGCGGAGTACCGGGGCGATCGGTCGCCTTCTGATGGAGCGGGCCCGGCGGGGAGCCCACGTGCCGGTGCACCGCCGGTGCATAACTCGGTCGCCGGCGGTGACCACGCGAGTGTTCTGCCTTCTGCTGCCGACGGCTCGGAGGCGCGTTCGGCTTCGGAGCCGGCGCCGGGTTCGCCTAGCCCGGGAGACCCGGCTGACCGAAGCGCCGCGCTCGTGGATTCCCGTCCCGATTCGTCGGCATACGACGACCACTCTGCCGAACTGTCCCAAGTGGACAGTGTTCGGATGGGAGATGGTGCGCCGCAGTCGCCGGTGCTTCCTGACACGTCGGTGCTGCCGGAGTCGTCGGGCGCGGTGTCTTCCGGTGGCGTGGTGCCTGGTCCGGTGGGGTTGCCTGCGGGTGCGGTGCGGGTGTCGGTTCCGGCGGGGGTGGCCTCGGGTGCCGGGATTGCGGAGTTCGTGCGCGGTCAGGTGGGCGATGCCGGTACGGGTCCGGTGGTGTTGGTGCCTGGGGAGGGTGCGGGTCCTGGTGTGGTGTCCTCGCGTCAGGCTTCGGAGGTGGCGCGGGGGTTGGAGCGTGATGTTGTCGCCTTGATGCCGGAGCGTGGCCGGCGTGGTCCGGAGTGGATGCGGTTCGCGGCCGATGGGTCTCGTCCGCGTCCGTTCGGCGCGCTGGGGCAGCTTCAGGGTCCACAGCAGACCAGTGCGCGTGCCGGGCTGGGCGGTTTGGCGAGTTCGTCGACTGCTGTCCCTGAACGGGAAACGGTGGTTGCGGGTTCGGCCGAAGCGAGTAGCGCGGCGACGTCGTCGGCGGGTATGCAGAGCCATGCCGAAGAACGACCGGCTTCGGCTTTTGTGGCTGGGTCGTCGGAAGAGGACTTGCGTAGGCAGGTTGAGTGGGCTCGGTCGGTGGGTGGGCCGCGTGCGGTCGCGGTGGGGATTGTGCAGGGTACGCATGATGTGGTGGCGCTGGCGCGGGGTGATGCGGGTGTGTCGCTGGATGATGTGGTGGCCCTGGTGGCGGCGCGGGCTGGTGAGATGGGTCGTGATGGGGCGGTGCGGTTTTCCCGGGAGTTGGCGGACAGGCTTGGTACCCGGGGGTCGGGGTTGGGCGTTCGTGCCGGTGCCGGCTCGCTGAGTGAGAGCAGAGGCCGCAAGCGGGGACGTGACGATGGTTCGGTCGATGACGGTGCGGCGCGCAGGCCCCTGGGTCCGCGGGATTTCACGATTACGCCGGAGTTTAGCGTTACCAATGCGTCCGATTCGGGGTTGTCGCTAGGGCCTGGGGGCGCGAGGGTGGATTCGGCGCCGGTTGCGGTGGACGCGGCCGGGGCGGCGTACGGGGAGTATGGGGAGTCGGTGAACGAAGCGGGGCGACAAGAGGCGCGTCGTGCTCGGGATGCGGGTAAGCCCTACAGCGGCCCTGCGCTGGGGAGGAAGTTCGGGAAGAGCCGGCAGTGGGGGTACACGCGGCTTACGGAAATCAGAGACGACGGTGGTCTGACAGAACGGCAGGGTGCGTCCGATTCGGGCTTGTCGGTGGGGCCCAATGACGTGAGGGTGGACCCCGCTCCGGTTGAGGCGGACGCGGCCGGGGCGCCGAATGGGGAGTGGGAGTCGGTGAATGCGGCGTCGGTGAATGAGGCGGCGCGGCAGGAGGCGCGTCGTGCTCGTGACGCGGGTGAGCCCTACAGCGGCCCTGCGTTGGGGAGGAAGTTCGGGAAGAGCCGGCAGTGGGGGTATGCGCGGCTTTTGGAAATCAGGGATGAGAGTGGTCTGACAGAACACGAGATGCGTAGGCAGGAACAGGAGTGGTCGCGAGAAGAGGTGCTGGCGGAGGCGCGTCGTGCTCGTGACGCGGGTGAGCCTTACACGGGTGATTCGTTGGCGGAGAAGTTCGGCATGAGCAGGCGGTGGGGTTGGGCGCGGCTTGAAGAAATCAAGGGTGAGGGTGGTGTCACTAGGTCCGTTATGCAGGCGCAGGAAGCGGAGCGGTTGCGCGAGGAGGCGCGGGCGGAGGCGCGTCGTGCTAGTGCCACGGGCGAGCCCTACACCGGTGCGACGTTGGGGAAGAAGTTCGGAATGAGCGCGTCGTGGGGACAGCACCGTCTTGCGGAGATAAGTGATGAGGTGGAATTGATCGGGCGGGTTTTGGCGGCACAGGGCCAAAAGCACGAGCGAGAACGAGAGGAGGCGCGAGTGGAGGCGCGTCGCGCTCGTGACGCGGGCGAGCCCTGCACCGGTGCGACGTTGGGAAAGAAGTTCGGGAAGAGCGGTGCGTGGGGGCGGGCGCGGCTTGCGGAGATCAACGATGCGGGTGGTGCGACACGGCGGGCCGACTGGGCGCTGGCGCAGGAGGCGGCGCGGGTGGAGGCGCGTCGTGCTCGTGACGCGGGTGAGCCGTATTCCGCTGCGACGCTGGGGGCGAAGTTCGGGAAGAGCGATGCATGGGGTGCGCATCGGCTTGTCGAAATCAGTGCGGAAACTAGGGCCAAGAGTGGTGCGGGGCAGCGGGTTTCTCGGAGACGCGAGTGGGAGAGGGAGCGGGCGGCGGCGCGGGTGGAGGTGCGTCGCGCTCGTGACGCGGGTGAGCCCTACAGCGGTGCGACGTTGGGAAAGAAGTTCGGGAAGAGCACATCGTGGGGCTCGCGTCTGCTTGCGGAAATGAGGGACGAAGGTGATGCGACTCGGTTGTCTTCGCCAACGCAGGAAACGGATTCGCGGTCGGCTGTTCCGCTGATCGAGGCTCCCGCGAGCAACGGTCAGGTCGGTGGTACGGCCGCCGACCCGGCGGATGATCTGGTGTTGTGGGGGTTTGATCCGGCCGTTGATGCTGAGTTGGGCCCGGCGGTTGAGGATTGGTCGTGGCCCGATGTGTTCGGGGCGGATGACGCGGGGCTGTTTGCTTTCGATGCGGACTTCGATATGAACGCGGTTGATCTCGGCTTCGGGGGGATGGATTCGGTCGATGAGAGTGTGGGGCGTAGGCCCTCGGGTCCGCAGGATTTCGCAAATCTGCCGGGGGTTTGGGGCGACGGCGCGGCCGTTGGTGGCTTGCCGGGGGTCGAGCCGTGGTCCTCGGGTCATGCTGGGGTGCCGGGTGGCGGTGTTCCGGATCTGGCGGCTAGCGGGGGTTATCTGGATCCCAGTGCGGCCAAGGTTTCTGAGGGAAGTGTGCCGGCGCAGAGTGTCTCGCCGGTGGATCTCACTGGGCGGTCACATTCGGGTGTGTCGCAATCGGGTGTTGAGTCGAAAGGTGTGGCGGGCTGGACGGAATCGCATTTGTGCATGGAGGTTGAGTGGGCTCGGTTGGTGGGTGGGCCGCGCGATGTGGCGGTACGGGTTGTCCAGGGCACACATGATGTGGTGGCGTTGGCGCGGGAGGACGCGGATGTGTCGCTGGATGATGTGGTGACCCTGGTTGCGGCGAAGGTCAACGAGGTTGGTCGTGGTGAGGCGGTGC